>NZ_CP071851.1:0-2001067 GCF_023716585.1 Vibrio sp. SCSIO 43140 | reverse complement strand
CCGCTGCAGAGCGATTCACATTGGCGAAAAAGGGTAGTTTTCTTGATCATCGTTCCGCCTGTTTGTAAAAGAGCGCCAGTGAACGTATTTTCCTTGCGACAAAAACCAATAACAAAAACATGACTCTTTCTTGTTCTAAATGACGAAATCATAAGCAAAATGAGTTACCTTGATCATGCTTTCATGGAAAATGACGCCTATCTTGCTGAGAGGTAAGGCATGATACACACAGCTTTTCTACTTTTTCTGTGGATAACTTGTATCTAGTTCTTGATCATCGATCCGCAGCAATGATGATCACGCTTTCTATACCGTCATGATCATTCATTCGATAGCCTTTGATCATGCTTTCAAAAAATGATGATCATCGTTTCGTTAATGCTATGATCATCCTTCCGAAGTGCGCTCTTGTAAGTATTTTATATATCAACCACTTACAAGAAGAAAATTTTTCAGATCATATGATCACTTAATCATTTAAGATCAGTTTAATCATTAAGATCAGTTTTTTATCTAACAATATAAATAGCGCTTTATTTATGATCTAAATTTCATTACTCTATGGAACAATGTCGATTTTACGGATAGTGTGATCTAGATCCAACCATGAGCAGTGAAGAAAAAATCCAGATCCGATCCCCTAGGGATCACAAAGGCGGACACCTTTTTGAAGTGACGGAAACATCCGTTGATTGGATAGAACAATATCAGCACTTTAAAGGGGTGACCAAAAGCATTCTTGAGCTTTTGAATCTTATTTCACTGCGTGGTTTCAGTTCTAAAGACGGCTATGTATCAACAACCGAGTTAATTGATGCTACCGATGGAAAATTGACTCGAGCGGCCATTCAGCAACGCTTAAGAGCCGCAGTCAATATCGGACTATTTAGCCAGCACGGTGTCAAATTTGAAGAGGGATTAGCTGGAAAGACGATGCTGCATCGCTTTGTTAACCCGAATCAACTTGTGTCCGTTTTGGGCGCTACGAGTTTGGTCACCGAATCGGTGAAACAATCTGAAAAACAGAAGAAATCTAAAGCGTTAGCTCAAACTCAAGTGAACAAACGTTTGCTAAACGAACATGGTTTGTATACGCCACCAGCCATGCGTGACGAAGCAGACCAGTTCGTAGTATCGCCAACAAACTGGGCTGGTATTATCGACCAAGCGCTTGCACCACCTCGCACTCGCAAGAGTTATCAAAAATCCATGGTATCGATCTCAGGGACGAAAGCCGTTATTGAAACTCGCTCGTCAAAAAATATTATGACGGTCGATGATCTGATGACGCTGTTCGCGTTATTTACCCTAACAGTCCAATACCACGATCATCATCATGAAGAGTATCATTTGGACGCCAAACAGGTGCCCAATAAGACACCTTTGTATATCACAGACATACTGTCTCTGCGTGGCAAGAAGGACAGTGGCCCGGCTCGAGACTCTATTCGTGACAGCATTGATCGAATTGAATTTACAGATTTTCAATTACACGAGCTAACAGGTCGTTGGCTTAGTGAAAATATGCCTGAAGGCTTCAAAAGTGATCGTTTTCGATTTTTAGCAAGAACGATCACCGCCTCAGAAGAAGCGCCTCGTGAAGGTGCTGATGGTGAGATCAAGATCAAACCCAATCTCTACATTTTGGTATGGGAGCCATCGTTCTACGAAGAGCTTTTAACAAGAGATTATTTCTTCCTGTTCCCACCAGAGATCCTAAAACAGCATACCTTGGTCTTCCAGTTGTACTCGTACTTCCGTAGCCGTATGGCTCGTCGTCACACAGATTCTTTGCTGCTGTCTGATCTTAATCAGAAGCTTGCGAGGAATATCGAGTGGCGCCGTTTTTCGATGGATCTATTGCGTGAACTAAAAAACCTGGCTGAGAGCGTGACGTCTCCGACTCAATTCGATGTCAATCTTTGGGGCTATCATCTGACATTGAGCTGCATGGATCCTGATGCCAAGTTACCTGACTATCAAGTTGATATCCGCTGTGACGTTGAAGAAGTACTGCGCTACTCTCGCGCCAGGACGACCAATGCGGGTAAACGCAATATGGCGCCCACTCTACCGAACCCACTGCGCAACGAGCTGGTCACACGCAAACAACTGGATGAACTGTCGACGATCATTGATGGCGAGTTTGAGCCGATCCAGCGCAAAGCGCCTTCCCCACGTGGGAATTTGGGACGTCGAGTGAAGCAAAGAAAGCATTTGGTTGAGATCAATGCTGACGAAATTACCATTACGTTATCCAAATATACCTCACCAGAAGCCCTAGAACGCGGTATAACGGCGTTGTCTGCTATGACCGGGCATTCTGTTGCATCTATCAAACAAGAGTGTTCTGAGCTCATGGAGAAGCTTGATTGGCTTCGTGTTGATGGTGATGTCATACCTTATGAAGTTCTAAGCCAGGTCGTTGAGCTGTATAACTCTCGACAAGAAAACAAACACCTGTCTATTGAACGTCTCATTTCCGCATTAGCAGTGCGCAAGAAGGTGTGTAAGCAAGTCTACGAGGGTCATATCGATGAGTCAGTGTTCCGTGTACTTGATGAGGTGTCCGTTTAGTGACAGACACGCTCTGTAATATCTTTTTACATAGCATGCGGGGATTTGTTGGTATTAACACATAACGCTGACAGTCTACTGACATAATGGCCAGGTTCGCTGGCTATTATTTATCCCGAATAGACAACCTTTTGTCCTTTCTAATGAAATAAGTAGATTGGCTCATATTGTTACATTCATTCTGATATATTTTTTGGCGAGTTCTTTTGGACTCGCTTTTTTTTGTCAAAAATTCGTCGATATGAATGCATACGCATTTGGCTGTAAGCCAATGCTGATAAGGGAAAGAGAGAGAAAAGTAGATCTCGATCAAGTTACTTTTTCGAGGCGGAATCCCCTAAATGTAATGCCACAAAAATCGAATTTCAAAGTTTATAAACTCCTTCCCGAGACTTCTGTTTAGAATTTCCATCCCAATCACATTCTGACTCAGTTTTTCTTAACAACAATTTTGTCGTTTGCTACAGATTAGGTGTCCAGACATGGTTCTTTCAGGAGGTAACAATGTCCATTAATTCAATCGACCATGACCAAATGACATCCATTACAAACAAGTGGGATCACTCTGAAGAGATACAAGAGGAAACCCGTCCTGCTAAACAAGCTAAATCAGCGGAAGCAAGACGTCGCATTGAAGCATTACGTGAAATCAGAGAAAGTGGTCTAACCCTCGAAGAAGCAAAAGAGTTGGGGTTAATTCACTAATCAGCGACACGCTGAGATGGAGTAAACAGTAGGGTGGCGTATGCCACCCTTAGTATTTTTGCGCCTTGTACATCCTTCCTAAGTCGACAGTGGCTTTCATTTGAGTTTGAGACTCTAACGGTGATATATTCGGTAGCCTTGCCAACACTAACCGATGAAGAACCATGTCATACAATCTTTCACTGCTTCCCCCTTCAGAAAAAAACAAGGTTGAGCTAGATAAACAGGCTTCCTTTGTCGTTTGGCAAATGAGGGAAGCGAAAGCCGGTCCAGAAGCGATTCGCGAGCAGCTAGAACGAATCCAAGATGAGACTGAGAAGGCATGGTTTGAAGCGTGTGTCGACAAATACAAGAAGATGATGGGTGTGATGTAACAGTCCCATCGTGGCTTAGAATTGAATTGTGGCGACGATTTGCTAAAATCCTCCGCGTTAAATTGAATTAGAGAGAACATCCCAATGGGAAGAAGTTTTGAAGTGCGCAAAGCCTCGATGGCGAAGACACAAGGCGCAAAAATTAAAGTTTATTCCAAGTACGGTAAAGAGATTTACGTTGCTGCTAAAAACGGTGGTGCCGATCCTGAAATGAACTTATCGCTTAAGCACCTGATTGCTAAAGCAAAGAAAGATCAAGTTCCAGCACACGTTATCGATAAAGCGCTAGACAAAGCGAGTGGCGGCGGCGGTGAAGATTACCAGCCAGCACGCTATGAAGGCTTTGGTCCTGGTGGTGTTAGCGTGATCGTTGACTGTCTAACAGACAACGGCAACCGTACGTTCCAAGATGTTCGTCAATGCTTTGTTAAAACAGGCGCGAAAATCGGTAGCCCAGGCACTGTTGCACACATGTTTGATCACCAAGCGGTATTCCAATTCAAGGGTGATGATGAAGAGACAGTACTTGAAGCGCTTATGATGGCAGACGTTGATGTTACTGACATTGAACTTGAAGACGGCGTAATCACAGTATTCGCACCTAACACTGAGTTCTTCAAAGCGAAAACAGCGTTGAACGCAGAATATCCAGATTTAACGCTAGACGTTGAAGAGATCACCTTCGTACCACAGACACATACGGCGATTGCTGGTGAAGATTCTGAGAAGTTTCAGAAGTTCCTAGACATGCTTGATGACTGTGATGATGTACAACAGGTCTATCACAACGCAGAGCAATAATTAGGTTTCACCCCTAATGAATGATTAATAAAGAGCCAACGTATGTTGGCTCTTTTTGGTATCGCTATCTTGGTCAAATTTCCCAGCATCTCCCCTCTACCGAATGTGTTGTTGCTAACACTTTTATCAACTTCTTCTGCACCATGCGCAAGAAATTTCTTACTGTACTAATAGTCAGACAATAGGCTAATAAAGCGGAAAGCTACCTTAATAAAATGGACAGGATAAACACTATGATCAACGGTGGTCACAACGTGTTGGCTCGTCACGATCGCAAGCCAGCAATAGGTGTCATTTTGCCGATGTTGAGCGGTTTTTACATGGGAGAGATCACCAGTACCCTAAGAGCGTATGGTGCCGATAAGGGCGTAAACCTTATCTTTTACCGTGTAGGACACAAACGTGATTTTGATTTACCGTTCGCGTTAGACCATGTCGATGGCTTAATCATAGTACTGCACGCTGCCGCCAATTCTTTGGTAGAGCAAGCGGTAGCAAAGGGTATTCCTGTCGTCTCTATAGCAGCTAGCTACGCTCCTTTGGCTGTAGAATCATTCTCGAGTGACCAAAAAAGTGGCGTATGTGCGTTGTATGACCACCTTACTTCTCTGGGGCATTCTAATATAGGGTTCTGTGGGGATTTGTCGGTTAATGACGTTAGAATGCGATTCAAGGCGTTTCAGGCGCGAGCAGAATCGCATGGTAGGGTCATTGGACGTACGCAAATACTCAACGTTAGCAGTAACGCGCTGCAAGGTGGGCGTGAAGCTTATGAACGTTATTGGAATCACGGTTCACCTTGTACGGCAATTATCTGTGCCACTGACCATATCGCGGTGGGTTTGATGGAGCGGCTTGGCGAAAATGGTATCTCTGTGCCTAAGCAAGTTGCCGTGGTTGGCATTGACAATATCTTCATGGGAGAGAGAACTGAGCCAAAGCTCACCACTGTGGATCAGCAATTAGAGCGTTTATCGATAGCGGCAGCAGAGCGACTAATGGCAAGAATTGCGGGCGCTCCCTACTCTAGTGGCGTTTGTTCGATTGAGCAGTTGATGGTAGTTCGAGACTCTTGTGGTTCGGATTCTTCGTCAACTAATCCTGAGTTTGGTATACGAAAACAGCTACTTAGCCATACTGAGCGATCACCAGCGGAGCTGCATGAGACCTTATATTCTCAAGGTCAATCGGGCTTTTCATCGATTGTGAATGCCAGCTGTTTATTTGACACCTCAGTGGCTTGGGCGGTTTGTGGTGTGAAAGCCAATTCAGAGAGTTGTATTACTGCCCACTCACACACCAATGGACGTCAGCTTTACCATTCTGACCAGGGAATCCACTTCCCTACCGAAGCGTTTCCGCAGAGCTCTTTGTATACCTTTCCAGAAGCCTTTGTTATGACGCTATTGTGTGTGACCGATAGGCATGATCGGCATACTGAAGTGATGGCGGTTGTTGAACCCATCGAAGAGACGCCAGATCTAGCGAAGATCTCTAGCTATAACAACTATTTGGATATGCTAGCGCTGTTTTTGGAGCGTGATCTTCTCCTGCACAGCTCACAGAGTCGAGCGCAAGTATCTACGGATCTGGCTAATCAATTACAAGTTGTCAGCCACTCTTCGAACGATGTGATTTGGGATTGGGATCTGATCTCTGATGAGCTCGTTTGGAGTAGTCGTTGGAATGATATTCTTAAGCTCAGTGACGGAGACTCGACCACGTTGACCAGTCAGTGCTTTTTTGACTTGGTTCATCCGGATGATCTTAGCAAACTTGAAAATCAACTCCTCGCCCATCTTGATATTGAAACGCCATTCAAATCGCAGTTTAGACTGCGCAGAACGGACGGGGTCTACGTTTGGCTCTCTTCTACCGGGCGTGTTATCAAAGATAAATTTGGTCGTCCGGTGCGCTTTTTAGGGGCAATGACGGATATTACAGAGCAAAAACGTTCCGCCGATAAGATTCGCCAGCTTGCCTACCATGATCCGCTCACAGGACTTGCGAATCGACGTATGATGACTGAGCGTTTGAAGGCGCATATTCGCGATAAGAATGAACAGCCGCTCGCCTTGATGTTGATGGATCTCAATCGCTTCAAGTTTGTGAATGATACCTATGGTCACGATGTCGGAGATGCGTTGTTGTTGCACGTATCAAAACAGCTCAATCAAGTGGTACGCAAGAACGACCTCATTGCCCGTTTTGGTGGTGATGAGTTTCTTTTGATGTGTGATGTCGAGACATCAGGTCAAGCCTTAGAGCTTGCTAGTCGCATACTTCGCGCGGTAGAGAAGCCGTTTTGTGTTGGAGATAATGAATTCAACACTCAGGGAAGCCTTGGTATTGCGTTCTATCCATTTGATGCGGTCTCTGCAGAAGAGTTAGTCAAAAAGGCCGATATCGCTATGTATCGCGCTAAGCGCTCTAAGAGTCGCAAGGCGGCCCTTTACGATACCCAACTAGAGCGAGAGAGCCAGCAACTGCTGAGTGTCGAGCAGAAACTTCGACGCGTTCTGGCGAATGATAAACTCGAGGTTTGGTATCAGTCTATACATGATCAAGAGAGCGGGGCTGTGACTGGCTTAGAAGCGCTGGCGCGTTGGCAGGACGAGGATGGTGAATACGTTTCACCACAGCTCTTTATAGGTGTCGCAGAAGAGTCCGGGTTGATCGTGAAGCTCAGTGAGATCGTATTGACCAAGGTGTGTGAAGATCTCGCCGATAAGCGTATAGACAGTGCGTTCTCTGTCTCGATTAATATCAGTTCAAGCCTGTTGTCTCGCCCTCATTTTGCTATCGAGTTCGTACAAAAGATCTTTTCCTATGATCTCTCTCCCGCACAGTTTACTGTCGAGATCACCGAAAGCATCGCTCTTAATGATTTTGAACAGTGTTTGCGGGCATTAAATGCGCTTAAGGCTGCAGGTGTGCGCATCTCGTTGGATGATTTTGGGACAGGCTATTCGTCTTTATCCATGCTCAAACAATTACCACTTGACGAAGTAAAGATAGACCGCAGTTTTATTCGCGACTTGGGCAGTGATTTAGCCCACAATGCCTTAGTGGAGTCAGTAATCACCATGGCTCACGCATTTGGATACGATGTGGTTGCTGAAGGTGTGGAATGCGAGAAACAATACGCGCGATTGAAAGAGATGAACTGCGATATGTATCAAGGGTATTGGTTTGCTAAGCCACAACCTTTATCCGTAGTGAAAACAAAGCGCTTAAGCCACGCCGTATAGACAAAATACGAAAGCATGATCAAGGAATTGCCTTGATCATGCTTTCTAGCCCTTGATGGTTTTAGGCTGGCAGCACCAAGCTGCGAATGCTCTTATCTTTGGCAGTACTGTCAGATTCAACAGCAGCGCGCAAGGCCAGGCTATTAGAAAACTCTTTACCCACGTTTCAGGCCAGTCGGCACTGAATCCCATTTTGTATCCCGAGATGATTCCCGACATCATCAGCGCCATGGCCAATGAGGATAGTAGGGCGGTTAACCAAAACTGTTTTCTACTCATTATCTGTCTCCTTCGGTTGTCTTTTTGATGAGAAAAGTATAAACCTAGTCATATATAGAAAAAATACGGTTATTTAGGATTGTGGATTCCATATTTGGATACATTGATGATGTTTACTTATTCTGCAAGGTTGTAGAGGAAGGCTCTGTATTAAGAGCTGCAGCAAGTTTGGGCTTGCCTCAATCAACGGTATCAAGACGCATCACTTCTCTCGAATCAAAACTCGGTCTGCGCCTTCTAGAGAAGCGTGGGCGTGAGTTAGCTCCGACAGAACTAGGTCGAATGGCCTTTGAACAGCTGAGTAGTGGAATTGAGCAGGTCGAGATAGGGCTGAACAATATTACCGAGAAAACGGATTTAGTGGCGGGTCACGTCCGGTTAGCGGTACCACATAGCTTTTACCACGCATTTATCGCTCCTGTCGTCGAGGAATACTTGAAATCCTATCCCAAGGTGCATGTGGATCTCGCGTTAAACCACGATCAAGCCAAGCCTAAAACGGATCGAGAGCTCCTTATAACCTTCGACACTTCAGAAATGGATGAGTTGATAGCCAGACCCTTGTTTACAGCGAAGCACGGTTTCTTTGCGAGTAAAGAATACCTCAGTTCTAACCCAATTATTGATGATCTCGAAAAGCTCAAACGAGCTGACTGGCTGACGATCGATGATAGTCGCGAGATTGTGGTGTACCAACAAGGAAAAGAGGTAGATACCATAAACCTGAAACCACGATTGATCGTTAACGACATTCAGGCGTTGGTTGATTCGGTTGGTCGAGGTCTAGGTGTGGCTTCACTGCCGCTACGTCACGCGGCAAGCAACTCAAATTTGATTCATATTCTACCTGAGTACTATCGTAGTGACCGCCAAGCCTTTTTGGTGTACAAAGATAGAAAATACCAACCTAAAGCCGTAAAATCCTTGGTGGAAGCGATATTAGCGACCGCTCAAAATATGGATGCGGCGGTAAATCCAAACACAAGCAACAAGGAGCCGACATGAAAGTAAGTTTTATTGGACTGGGCGTTATGGGATACCCGATGGCAGGGCATCTAGTCAAAGCGGGTTTTGACGTCAGCGTTTTTAACCGTACGACAGAGAAAGCGCAGCGCTGGGCCAATGAATACGCAGGTCAATACGCAGAAACTGTTGCTGAGTGTGTGAAAAACGCAGATGTGGTCGCCGTTTGTGTCGGTAACGATGATGATGTGCGTCAGATGACGACGGCAGAGCAAGGTGCTATCGCGGCGATGAAGCAGGGCGCGATTCTCGTTGACCATACCACGACCTCTGCAAGCCTAGCCGAAGAGCTTGGTAAGGCGTGTGAGGAAGCTGGGATTCGCTTTATGGATGCGCCCGTATCCGGTGGCCAAGCTGGTGCAGAGAATGGTGTACTGACTATTATGTGTGGTGGTGATGAAGCCGTATTCAATGACTTACAATCTGTGTTTGATGCGTACGGGAAATCGTCAGTGTTGATGGGTACTGTAGGCCAAGGGCAACGCGCTAAGATGGTAAACCAAGTGTGTATTGCTGGCGTGTTGACGGGTCTGTCCGAAGGTCTATTGCTCGCTCAAAAAAGCGGACTGGATATCCCTGCCCTTGTCGATTGCTTAAAGAATGGTGCCGCAGGTTCTTGGCAGATGGAAAACCGTGCCAAGACCATGGACCAAGACAAATACGACTTTGGCTTTGCGATCGATTGGATGATAAAAGACCTGGGTTTCTGTTTAGATGAAGCGGAAAAGCAAGGCATAACGCTGCCGCTAACAGAGCAGTCCATTGAGCGCTACAAGCAGTTGTCAGCAGATGGGGAAGGGCGCTCAGATACGTCCGTGCTCTTTAAAGCGGTACGACAAGACGCTGAAAAATAATCTTTACAGTGTAAATGGCGAGCGCTGAAGTCGCTCGCCGCTTTTTGTTATATTCGACTTATTCTATTCGACAGCTGTCGCAGCGTTTCTTGCCGGTAAGAATGCCAGAAATTGTGTAGCGGTTTCTGGCAAACTTGATGTATACCCAATCACAAATCGGACGAAACAATGGCCAGCGCGTAAATGCGTACCAATGGCCGCGACCGACCAAGCTCCATGCTTGATACGTGACGTCCAATCCAAGCAGAAGCGCTCCATTTTTATCATAGGCATGCAACCGTTCAGAGGCGGACGCTTGGTCTATGTCGGTGTAGTCGAGAAACGCATCAGAGAAAATGTCCACCAGCTTGATAACGTCTTCATTGTCGTGTTTTTTGAGCGCTGTCATCTCCTTAACACACAATGGGCATTGCCCATCATAGAACAGGGTCAATTTGGTCGACATTTTCACCTCAGTAATTAGCTATTTTCCTCTGACTTAATGTTTAGTACTTGCTTCCAGTTGTAATCGATCTCTTCAAAGGTTGCGATGCACTTGTCTTTTTGTTCATCACGATACTCATCTTCGATTTCATCGAGTAAATCCTTGTGCGCATCAGGATCGCTGCCATAAACCAAACACAAAGTGGCAAAATAGCGTTGTAAATCAAAGCTATGTTCACCGATGTACTCATAAAAGTCGTAATAGTCTGGTCTGTCATCTGATTCAAACGCGAACATATCGGCGGCGCTTATGGTCGCATCAGCTCCTTGGTCTACGTAGTTGAGCATGATGACCGCGGCAAAGTTGTCTACTGCATCTTCCTCTTTACCAAGAATCGGAATGCCTTGGTCGGCGACATAAGCATGCCCTGCCTCGTGCAAAAGAGTGTGAAGCAAGGTATCTACCGCGCCATCTTTGGCTGGCTTTCCAAACCGCTTTTCGTAGTCGTTTTTAGTGAAATACTCGAGGGAGTCATTGTAAAACGCATACGGCATGTGAACGGTATGAGTAGAAGGGTCGTAAAGAGGGCCATCGTCGCCACCATAGCTAATTGTGAGCTCGCTATTGAACGGGAAGTAATGGTTCGATAAGTCTGCGACGAGTTCGTTTGCTCCGCTTTGCTCAATAGCTTGGCGAGCCGATTGCTCAGCGCTAGACTCAGGTTCCTCGTAATTAACGTTAATTTTTGCATTTGCAGAGGTTGCTGCCAGCAGAGACATTGTTAGTGCGATAGAGGCTGTTCGTATCACTGTTGTTCACCTTATTATCTGTATTTATTAGTTAAATTAGTCGAACGTAGCGCATTGTGCTACTATGCCGCCTTAATCAGTGTAGTTACTCTTTTTATCTTAGACACATTATGTGTATTTAAGACCTCAAAACACCCAGCTATCAAATAGATAGGCTGGAGTGTCAAAGTGCCGAAGCTTCCTCGGCAATCAAAAAGCAGTGGATAAAGAAAACAAGGCCGTTTGGTGATTTTGCTTTGATCGCCATCTATCCTATTTTTACTACACTAAAATATCGAATCGATACCTCATTAAGGAAGATGAGCGATACAGCAAAAAAAGAGGTTATATGAACAACACCATCTCTGTTGGCACGTTAGAATCTTTTTTGATCGCAATCAGCGTTCTTTTTCTTGGGCACTTAATCAATAGTAAGTTGCCGGTTCTTCGCAAGTACAATATCCCAGAACCCATCGTTGGTGGCTTGATTGTCGCCATCATCATTACAGTAATGCACTTTAACGGCATCAATCTAGAGTTCTCACTCCCACTGCAGAAAACCTTTATGTTGATGTTTTTTGCCACTGTTGGTTTGGCGGCAAACTACACACAGCTTATGAAAGGTGGTGCCAAAGTCTTTATATTCTTGGGCGTAGCGTCTGTCTATATCGTGATACAAAACAGTGTTGGCGTAGGTCTGGCAAGTTTGCTTGGCTTAGAGCCTCTGATGGGACTGATAGCGGGCTCTATTACCCTTTCTGGTGGTCACGGTACGGGTGCTGCGTGGTCGCAAACCATTACAGAAACGTACGGTATTGCCAACACTCTTGAGATTGCAATGGCATCGGCAACGTTTGGTTTAATTATCGGCGGTATTATTGGTAGCCCCGTAGCTCAGCGACTGATTGATAAGAATGATTTTGAATCAGAATATGGCCGTGGTAACGATACACACGAGCGCTTCCCTGAGCTGGTAACTTATAATGAGTATGAACGCGACCGTGTTACCGCCAAGAAGGTGGTAGAAGTTCTATTTATCTTGCTCATTTGCGTAACAGGTGCGAAGTACCTGCATGAATGGGTCAGTACCTTTGAGATCTCTTGGTTGATGATTCCAGATTTCGTTTACGCACTGTTTATTGGTGTCTTCATCACAAACATCTGTGAGGTAACTAAGAGTTATAAAGTGGACGCTGAAACGGTGGATATTCTAGGTACCGTTTCTTTGTCGCTTTTCTTAGCAATGGCGCTCATGAGTCTGCAACTGTGGAATATTTTTGACCTTGCTATTCCTTTTCTCGTCATCCTTGGCGTGCAGTCTATCGTTCTTGCTTTCTTCGCTTACTACGTGACATTTAGGGTAATGGGCAAGAACTACGACGGAGCGGTCATTGCTGGCGGTCATTGTGGATTCGGGCTTGGCGCAACGCCAACAGCCGTAATGAATATGGGTTCAATTGTGAATCGATTTGGTCCTTCACCGCAGGCGTTCATGGTGGTCCCAATCGTTGGTGCGTTCTTTATCGATATCGTAAACCTTATCATCCTACAAGGGTTTATAACCGTCATCGGTTAACCTCAACCAAAGTTGTATAAAGTCTCGTTTTAACGAGACTTTTTTTTCGTTTTTGAGACAAACGCAAAACAGTTACTAATACAGTTTTAATTGGTGATCTAATCTGTTAAACAGGATGTAGGCAGGAAGTAGCGCTCACTTTTAAAACAAACAAAAGAATGGGTGAGCAATCAAAGAAATTCACATGCGTCTGTCGTGCTGTCGGGCGGTTCAAGGAGTAGAACATGAGTGTGTTTACATTACATGGCTTAGCGCAAGTTTCAGGTACATTAGTTGTTGATGCCAACGGGCAATTGGTGGTTCTCCCTCTAGGAGCAGATCCTCGACCTGGCGATGTGGTTGTCCGCGTCCTCGATAATGAAGAGGTGGGGGAAGAGTTAAACATCGAACTTACCCGACAAGATGGACAAAGCCAAGAGATCATCATAGAAGACTCTGATGCCGAGGCGATCATTGCAGCGATTGAACAGGGCGATGATCCGACACAAAACGAAGAGCAAGCCACTGCGGCGGGTGAAAGTAGTGGCTCAAGCCCCATCGCTATTGGATCTATAGCCCGAACCGACGCTCAAACTATTGCGTCTACCAATTTCGATACGTCTGGTCTTGAGGCGCAAGGATTATCAGCAACACAATCCCTTACGCTGCTCCAGTTGGCATTTAATAGCTCTCCGATCGTCTTCGATTCGGTTAGAAACTTCGACGAAGACTCGCAAGACAACGCTTTGGGTTTGCCCTTACCTACAGATGCCAACAATGATTCTCTAATCATCACTGTAACAGAGCTCCCAGGCTTGGGAATAGTGACTGACTCTGACGGAATCCCACTCTCTGTGGGAGACCAATTAACCGTCGACGAGTTCGCTTCTTTACAATACGACGCCCCTAGTGAAGTCCCTATTACTTCAGAGGAACCAACCATATCTGAAAATGCAGGCCTCTTCTCATACCAGGTTGATGACCAGCAAGGTCAACCTAATTCTGTTCAATCGGGTTCTGTCCAAATTACATTAAATGAGATAAACGATGCTCCGGTCGCTGAAGATGGAGAAGCATCGACCGATGAGGATACCTCTCTTTCCAGTCGCGTACCAGAGGCGTCAGACATAGACGGTACAATAGCGTCTTATGCAATCGAAGAAGATATCCCAGAAGGAAAGGGGAATCTTGTATTTAGCGAAGATGGTAGCTATACCTTCAATCCGGGTGAGGACTTCCAGAATCTTAGTGATGGTGAGTCAGAAAACATAACATTCACTTACTTTGCGATTGACGATGACGGTCAAGTTAGTGAGCCGCAGACTATCACTATAACTGTCACTGGTGTTAACGATCGCCCTATAGCAAGCCCTTCAGTTGAAACGACCGACGAAGACACGTCTATCAGTCGCAGCGTTTCTGAAGCAACCGACATTGATGGTACGGTTGCCCTTTATGAACTTCAGGATGACGTCCCTGAAGGCAAAGGTAGTTTGGTCTTTAACGCAGATGGCTCTTACACATTTAATCCCGGTTCAGACTTTCAAGGGTTGAATCAGGGGGAGTCGGAAAATGTGGCTTTCACATTTATTGCCAGAGACGATGAGGGTTTAGCGAGTGAACCACAAACTGTGACCATAACAGTCACGGGTGTTAATGACCGACCAGTAGCCATCCCAGCCGATGAGATCACGGACGAGGACACATCAATTACTCGGAGCGTTCCTGACGCCAATGACGTTGATGGAACAGTGGTGTCTTATGCTCTACAGGAGGATGTTCCTGAAGGTAAAGGTAATCTTGTATTTAACGGAAATGGGTCATACACGTTTAACCCTGGTGACGACTTCCAAGATCTTACCGAAGGCGAATCAGAAGACGTAACCTTTACATATTTTGCTATTGATGAAGCGGGATTAACAAGTGAACCACAGACGATAACCATCACTGTTACAGGTATCAATGACCGCCCAGTTGCACTGCCAGCGGATGAAATGACTGACGAAGATACATCCATTACCCGAAGCGTGCCGGAGGCGAGCGATATCGATGGTAGTGTTGCAACATTTGATCTACAAACCGATGTGCCAGATGGAAAAGGGACACTAACATTTAATACCGATGGTTCTTATACCTATGATCCTGGTGAGGATTTCCAGAGTCTCACGGAAGGAGAATCGGAAGACGTAACGTTCACGTACATTGCTATTGATAACGAAGGGCTCTCAAGTGAACCGCAAACAGTGACCATCACGGTTTCGGGCGTCAACGATCGCCCAGTTGCAGTGCCTGCTGATGAAATGACGGATGAAGATACATCAATTACCCGTAGTGTTCCTGATGGTAGTGATGTTGACGGTACGGTTGAGTCTTATGCATTGGAAGATGACATTCCTACTGGTAAAGGCAATTTAGTTTTTAACGGGGATGGGACATACACGTTTAACCCTGGGGATGATTTCCAAGATCTTTCGGAAGGTGAATCCGAAGAGGTGACCTTCACTTACATCGCTATCGATGAAGAAGGTTTGACGAGTGAGCCACAAACCGTGACCATCACGGTAACGGGTACTAATGACCGCCCAGTGGCGTTACCAGCAGACGAGATGACCGACGAAGACACGTCAATCACTCGTGATGTTCCAGCAGCTTCAGATGTTGATGGCACTGTTGCATCTTACAATCTTCAAACAGACGTGCCGGACGGCAAGGGTACGCTAACGTTTAACACTGACGGCTCTTACACGTTTAGCCCAGGTGAGGACTTCCAATCATTGACCGATGGTCAGTCGGAAGACGTGACTTTCACGTACATTGCGATAGATAACGAAGGTCTGGCGAGTGCGCCACAGACCGTGACCATCACGGTAACGGGTACGAATGACCACCCAGTGGCGTTGCCTGCCGATGAGGTGACCGACGAAGACACGTCGATCACGCGTAACGTTCCAGGTGCGAGCGATGTCGATGGCACCATTGCGTCTTACAACCTTCAAACAGACGTGCCAGATAGTAAGGGCACGCTGACGTTTAACTCTGATGGCTCTTACACCTTTAACCCTGGCGAGGACTTCCAAGGTCTGACGGATGGTGAGTCCGAGGACGTGACCTTCACCTACATTGCTGTTGATAATGAAGGTCTGGCGAGTGAGCCACAGACCGTGACCATCACGGTAACGGGTACGAATGACCACCCAGTGGCGTTGCCTGCCGATGAGGTGACCGATGAAGACACGTCGATCACGCGTAACGTTCCAGGTGCGAGCGATGTCGATGGCACCATTGCGTCTTACAACCTTCAAACAGACGTGCCAGATGGTAAGGGCACGCTGACGTTTAACTCTGATGGCTCTTACACCTTTAACCCTGGCGAGGACTTCCAAGGTCTGACGGATGGTGAGTCCGAGGACGTGACCTTCACCTACATTGCTGTTGATAATGAAGGTCTGGCGAGTGCGCCACAGACTGTCACCATTACAGTGACGGGTACTAATGACCGTCCAGTGGCGTTGCCAGCAGACGAGGTGACCGATGAAGACACGTCGATCACACGCAGCGTTCCAGATGCGAGCGATGTCGATGGCACCATTGCGTCTTACAATCTTCAAACAGATGTCCCAGACGGCAAGGGCACGCTGACGTTTAACTCTGATGGCTCTTACACGTTTAGCCCAGGTGAGGACTTCCAAGGTCTGACGGATGGCGAATCTGAAGACGTGACCTTTACATACATTGCCGTTGATAACGAAGGTCTGGCGAGTGAGCCACAGACCGTGACCATCACGGTAACCGGTACTAATGACCGTCCAGTGGCGTTGCCAGCAGACGAGATGACCGACGAAGACACGTCGATCACGCGTAACGTTCCAGACGCGAGCGATGTCGATGGCACCATTGCGTCTTACAACCTTCAAACGGACGTGCCGGACGGCAAGGGTACGTTGACGTTTAACTCTGACGGCTCTTACACCTTTAATCCAGGTGAGGACTTCCAAGGTCTGACGGATGGCGAATCTGAAGACGTGACCTTTACATACATTGCCGTTGATAACGAAGGTCTGGCGAGTGAGCCACAGACCGTGACCATCACGGTAACCGGTACTAATGACCGTCCAGTGGCGTTGCCAGCAGACGAGATGACCGACGAAGACACGTCGATCACGCGTAACGTTCCAGACGCGAGCGATGTCGATGGCACCATTGCGTCTTACAACCTTCAAACGGACGTGCCGGACGGCAAGGGTACGTTGACGTTTAACTCTGACGGCTCTTACACCTTTAATCCAGGTGAGGACTTCCAAGGTCTGACGGATGGCGAATCTGAAGACGTGACCTTTACATACATTGCCGTTGATAACGAAGGTCTGGCGAGTGAGCCACAAACTGTCACCATTACAGTGACGGGCACTAATGACCGTCCAGTGGCTCTGCCTGCCGATGAGATGACCGATGAAGATACGTCGATCACGCGTAACGTTCCAGATGCGAGCGATGTCGATGGCACTGTTGCGTCTTACAATCTTCAAACAGACGTGCCAGATGGTAAGGGCACGCTGACGTTTAACTCTGATGGCTCTTACACGTTTAGCCCAGGTGAGGACTTCCAAGGTCTGACGGATGGCGAATCTGAAGACGTGACCTTTACATACATTGCCGTTGATAACGAAGGTCTGGCGAGTGAGCCACAGACCGTGACCATCACGGTAACCGGTACTAATGACCGACCAGTGGCGTTGCCAGCCGATGAGATGACCGACGAAGACACGTCGATCACGCGTAACGTTCCAGACGCGAGCGATGTCGATGGCACCATTGCGTCTTACAACCTTCAAACGGACGTGCCGGACGGCAAGGGTACGTTGACGTTTAACTCTGACGGCTCTTACACCTTTAATCCAGGTGAGGACTTCCAATCATTGACCGATGGTCAGTCAGAAGATGTGACGTTCACGTACATTGCTGTAGATAACGAAGGTCTGGCGAGTGAGCCACAGACCGTGACCATCACGGTAACCGGTACTAATGACCGACCAGTGGCGTTGCCAGCAGACGAGATGACCGACGAAGACACGTCGATCACGCGTAACGTTCCAGATGCGAGCGATGTCGATGGCACCATCGCGTCTTACAACCTTCAAACGGACGTGCCGGACGGTAAAGGTACACTGAGCTTCAATGACGATGGTTCGTATACGTTCGATCCAGGAGACGACTTCCAAGGTCTGACGGATGGCGAATCTGAAGACGTGACCTTTACATACATTGCGATAGATAACGAAGGTCTGGCGAGTGAGCCACAAACCGTGACCATTACAGTGACGGGCACTAATGACCGTCCAGTGGCTCTGCCTGCCGATGAGATGACCGATGAAGATACGTCGATCACGCGTAACGTTCCAGATGCGAGCGATGTCGATGGCACTGTTGCGTCTTACAACCTTCAAACAGATGTCCCAGACGGCAAGGGCTCGCTGACGTTTAACTCTGACGGCTCTTACACCTTCAACCCAGGAGAGGACTTCCAAGACCTGACGGATGGCGAGTCTGAAGATGTGACCTTTACATACATTGCCATCGACAATGAGAATTTATCGAGTGAGCCACAAACCGTGACCATTACAGTGACGGGCACTAATGACCGTCCAGTGGCTCTGCCTGCCGATGAGATGACCGATGAAGATACGTCGATCACGCGTAACGTTCCAGATGCGAGCGATGTCGATGGCACTGTTGCGTCTTACAACCTTCAAACAGATGTCCCAGACGGCAAGGGCTCGCTGACGTTTAACTCTGATGGCTCTTACACGTTTAGCCCAGGTGAGGACTTCCAAGGTCTGACGGATGGCGAATCTGAAGACGTGACCTTTACATACATTGCCGTTGATAACGAAGGTCTGGCGAGTGAGCCACAAACCGTGACCATCACGGTAACCGGTACTAATGACCGACCAGTGGCGTTGCCAGCAGACGAGATGACCGACGAAGACACGTCGATCACGCGTAACGTTCCAGATGCGAGCGATGTCGATGGCACCATCGCGTCTTACAACCTTCAAACGGACGTGCCGGACGGTAAAGGTACACTGAGCTTCAATGACGATGGTTCGTATACGTTCGATCCAGGAGACGACTTCCAAGGTCTGACGGATGGCGAATCTGAAGACGTGACCTTTACATACATTGCGATAGATAACGAAGGTCTGGCGAGTGAGCCACAAACCGTGACCATTACAGTGACGGGCACTAATGACCGTCCAGTGGCTCTGCCTGCCGATGAGATGACCGATGAAGATACGTCGATCACGCGTAACGTTCCAGATGCGAGCGATGTCGATGGCACTGTTGCGTCTTACAACCTTCAAACAGATGTCCCAGACGGCAAGGGCTCGCTGACGTTTAACTCTGACGGCTCTTACACCTTCAACCCAGGAGAGGACTTCCAAGACCTGACGGATGGCGAGTCTGAAGATGTGACCTTTACATACATTGCCATCGACAATGAGAATTTATCGAGTGAGCCACAAACCGTGACCATTACAGTGACGGGCACTAATGACCGTCCAGTGGCTCTGCCTGCCGATGAGATGACCGATGAAGATACGTCGATCACGCGTAACGTTCCAGATGCGAGCGATGTCGATGGCACTGTTGCGTCTTACAACCTTCAAACAGATGTCCCAGACGGCAAGGGTACGTTGACGTTTAACTCTGACGGCTCTTACACGTTTAGCCCAGGTGAGGACTTCCAAGGTCTGACGGATGGCGAATCTGAAGACGTGACCTTTACATACATTGCCGTTGATAACGAAGGTCTGGCGAGTGAGCCACAAACCGTGACCATCACGGTAACGGGCACCAATGACCGTCCAGTGGCGTTGCCAGCAGACGAGATGACCGACGAAGATACGTCGATCACGCGTAACGTTCCAGATGCGAGCGATGTCGATGGCACCATTGCGTCTTACAATCTTCAAACAGACGTGCCAGATGGTAAGGGCACGCTGACGTTTAACTCTGATGGCTCTTACACGTTTAGCCCAGGTGAGGACTTCCAAGGTCTGACGGATGGCGAATCTGAAGACGTGACCTTTACATACATTGCCGTTGATAACGAAGGTCTGGCGAGTGAGCCACAGACCGTGACCATCACGGTAACCGGTACTAATGACCGACCAGTGGCGTTGCCAGCCGATGAGATGACCGACGAAGACACGTCGATCACGCGTAACGTTCCAGACGCGAGCGATGTCGATGGCACCATTGCGTCTTACAACCTTCAAACGGACGTGCCGGACGGCAAGGGTACGTTGACGTTTAACTCTGATGGCTCTTACACGTTTAGCCCAGGTGAGGACTTCCAAGGTCTGACGGATGGCGAATCTGAAGACGTGACCTTTACATACATTGCCGTTGATAACGAAGGTCTGGCGAGTGAGCCACAGACCGTGACCATCACGGTAACCGGTACTAATGACCGACCAGTGGCGTTGCCAGCAGACGAGATGACCGACGAAGACACGTCGATGACGCGTAACGTTCCAGATGCAAGCGATGTCGATGGCACCATCGCGTCTTATAACCTTCAAACGGACGTGCCGGACGGCAAGGGTACGTTGACGTTTAACTCTGACGGCTCTTACACCTTTAATCCAGGTGAGGACTTCCAAGGTCTGACGGATGGCGAATCTGAAGACGTGACCTTTACATACATTGCCGTAGATAACGAAGGTCTGGCGAGTGAGCCACAGACCGTGACCATCACGGTAACCGGTACTAATGACCGTCCAGTGGCGTTGCCAGCAGACGAGATGACCGACGAAGACACGTCGATCACGCGTAACGTTCCAGACGCGAGCGATGTCGATGGCACTGTTGCGTCTTACAACCTTCAAACAGATGTCCCAGACGGCAAGGGCTCGCTGACGTTTAACTCTGACGGCTCTTACACCTTCAACCCAGGAGAGGACTTCCAAGACCTGACGGATGGCGAGTCTGAAGATGTGACCTTTACATACATTGCCATCGACAATGAGAATTTATCGAGTGAGCCACAAACCGTGACCATCACGGTAACGGGCACCAATGACCGTCCAGTGGCGTTGCCAGCAGACGAGATGACCGACGAAGACACGTCGATCACGCGTAACGTTCCAGACGCGAGCGATGTCGATGGCACCATCGCGTCTTACAACCTTCAAACGGACGTGCCGGACGGCAAGGGTACGTTGACGTTTAACTCTGACGGCTCTTACACCTTTAATCCAGGTGAGGACTTCCAATCATTGACCGATGGTCAGTCAGAAGATGTGACGTTCACGTACATTGCTGTAGATAACGAAGGTCTGGCGAGTGAGCCACAGACCGTGACCATCACGGTAACGGGCACCAATGACCGTCCAGTGGCGTTGCCAGCAGACGAGATGACCGACGAAGACACGTCGATCACGCGTAACGTTCCAGACGCGAGCGATGTCGATGGCACCATCGCGTCTTACAACCTTCAAACGGACGTGCCGGACGGCAAGGGTACGTTGACGTTTAACTCTGACGGCTCTTACACCTTTAATCCAGGTGAGGACTTCCAATCATTGACCGATGGTCAGTCAGAAGATGTGACGTTCACGTACATTGCTGTAGATAACGAAGGTCTGGCGAGTGAGCCACAGACCGTGACCATCACGGTAACCGGTACTAATGACCGACCAGTGGCGTTGCCAGCAGACGAGATGACCGACGAAGACACGTCGATCACGCGTAACGTTCCAGATGCGAGCGATGTCGATGGCACCATCGCGTCTTACAACCTTCAAACGGACGTGCCGGACGGCAAGGGTACGTTGACGTTTAACTCTGACGGCTCTTACACCTTTAATCCAGGTGAGGACTTCCAATCATTGACCGATGGTCAGTCAGAAGATGTGACGTTCACGTACATTGCTGTAGATAACGAAGGTCTGGCGAGTGAGCCACAGACCGTGACCATCACGGTAACGGGCACCAATGACCGTCCAGTGGCGTTGCCAGCAGACGAGATGACCGACGAAGACACGTCGATCACGCGTAACGTTCCAGACGCGAGCGATGTCGATGGCACCATCGCGTCTTACAACCTTCAAACGGACGTGCCGGACGGCAAGGGTACGTTGACGTTTAACTCTGACGGCTCTTACACCTTTAATCCAGGTGAGGACTTCCAATCATTGACCGATGGTCAGTCAGAAGATGTGACGTTCACGTACATTGCTGTAGATAACGAAGGTCTGGCGAGTGAGCCACAGACCGTGACCATCACGGTAACCGGTACTAATGACCGACCAGTGGCGTTGCCAGCAGACGAGATGACCGACGAAGACACGTCGATCACGCGTAACGTTCCAGATGCGAGCGATGTCGATGGCACCATCGCGTCTTACAACCTTCAAACGGACGTGCCGGACGGTAAAGGTACACTGAGCTTCAATGACGATGGTTCGTATACGTTCGATCCAGGAGAGGACTTCCAAGGTCTGACGGATGGCGAATCTGAAGACGTGACCTTTACATACATTGCGATAGATAACGAAGGTCTGGCGAGTGAGCCACAAACCGTGACCATCACGGTAACGGGCACCAATGACCGTCCAGTGGCGTTGCCAGCAGACGAGATGACCGACGAAGACACGTCGATCACGCGTAACGTTCCAGATGCAAGCGATGTCGATGGCACCATCGCGTCTTACAACCTTCAAACGGACGTGCCGGACGGCAAGGGCTCGCTGACGTTTAACTCTGACGGCTCTTACACCTTTAATCCAGGTGAGGACTTCCAATCATTGACCGATGGTCAGTCAGAAGACGTGACGTTCACGTACATTGCTGTAGATAACGAAGGTCTGGCGAGTGAGCCACAGACCGTGACCATCACGGTAACCGGTACTAATGACCGACCAGTGGCGTTGCCAGCAGACGAGATGACCGACGAAGACACGTCGATCACGCGTAACGTTCCAGATGCAAGCGATGTCGATGGCACCATCGCGTCTTACAACCTTCAAACGGACGTGCCGGACGGCAAGGGTACGTTGACGTTTAACTCTGACGGCTCTTACACGTTTAACCCAGGTGAGGACTTCCAATCATTGACCGATGGTCAGTCAGAAGATGTGACGTTCACGTACATTGCTGTAGATAACGAAGGTCTGGCGAGTGAGCCACAGACCGTGACCATCACGGTAACCGGTACTAATGACCGCCCAGTGGCGTTGCCAGCAGACGAGATGACCGACGAAGACACGTCGATCACGCGTAACGTTCCAGACGCGAGCGATGTCGATGGCACCATCGCGTCTTACAACCTTCAAACGGACGTGCCGGACGGCAAGGGGTCATTGACGTTTAACTCTGACGGCTCTTACACGTTTAACCCAGGTGAGGATTTCCAAGACCTGACGGATGGTGAGTCTGAAGATGTGACCTTCACGTACATTGCCGTGGATAACGAAGGTCTGGCGAGTGAGCCACAAACTGTCACCATTACAGTAACGGGTACTAATGACCGCCCAGTGGCGTTGCCAGCCGATGAGATGACCGACGAAGACACGTCGATCACTCGCAGCGTTCCAGATGCAACGGACGTCGATGGCACTATTGCGTCTTACACGCTTCAAAACGATGTGCCGAATGGTAAAGGTTCACTGACGTTTAACTCTGACGGCTCTTACACGTTTAACCCAGGTGAGGATTTCCAAGACCTGACGGATGGTGAGTCTGAAGATGTGACCTTCACGTACATTGCCGTGGATAACGAAGGTCTGGCGAGTGAGCCACAAACTGTCACCATTACAGTAACGGGTACTAATGACCGTCCAGTGGCGTTGCCAGCAGACGAGATGACCGACGAAGACACCTCAATCACTCGTGATGTTCCGGCGGCCTCAGATGTTGATGGCACCATCGCATCTTACAATCTTCAAACAGACGTCCCAGACGGCAAGGGGTCATTGACGTTTAACTCTGACGGCTCTTACACGTTTAACCCAGGTGAGGATTTCCAAGACCTGACGGATGGTGAGTCTGAAGACGTGACCTTCACGTACATTGCCGTGGATAACGAAGGTCTGGCAAGTGAGCCACAGACCGTGACCATTACGGTAACGGGCACTAATGACCGCCCAGTGGCGTTGCCAGCCGATGAGATGACCGACGAAGACACGTCGATCACTCGCAGCGTTCCAGATGCAACGGACGTCGATGGCACTATTGCGTCTTACACGCTTCAAAACGATGTGCCGAATGGTAAAGGTTCACTGACGTTTAACCCTGATGGTTCATACACATTCGACCCAGGTACAGACTTCCAGAGCTTAGCTGCGGGTGAGTCGGAGCTCGTTAATTTTACTTACTACGCGACTGATAACGAAGGTCAACAAAGTGAGGCTCAGACAGTCACAATAACCGTCACTGGTTTAAACGATAATCCTGAATCAGAAGACTTTGAGATTACCGTGACGAATGGCTCTCCAACCCCCGTAGTCTTTGATACAGGAGAAGGGGATATTTCAGGACCTGGTACTGACCATATATCTGATTTAGAAGATGATAGAAGTACTACAGATGGCAAAGAGTTATCCGTTGTCATTACTGAGCTCCCTATAGGTGGGACACTTCTTTACACTGAAAGTGGAGTTACCCGAGAGATTGTAGAAGCTGATCTCCACTCGGATGGTGTATCAACAGGTACATTGTTTAATCCAGATAATATATCTTACCTTGCAGACGATGATGCACAGGGCTTCATTCTGGGTACGAAAGAGATCCCAACACAGAGCGATCTTGAAAGCACGACTGATGAATTCTACAACTGGGGTGGTGAGGTTGATGGTAAAAACCGCGAACTAGAGCTTGCTAACGGCGATATTATTGAAATTTCTGGCTCTGGTAAATTGATGCAATACCGAGGTGATGTACAAGCAAACCATGTGGGACATGGTCTTGGTATTGGTGGCGGACAGGGCATCAATGAAGGGGAGTCACTAACGATTGATTTCTCCCATCGCCCAGCCACAATCATCAGCATGGGCTTAGATGGTGTTGGTGGTTACTTCTCACCTAACCAAGTTGCAGCGAATGAAACGGCGGTGACCATCACGCTAACGCTACGCGATGATGATGGCAACACGTTTGAATACCCACTAGAAAACTTCCAAAAAACAGCAACTAATAACGAGGACCTGTTCCACGAGCTAAGCTTTGACGTCGCGACGTTGCCTGATATTGATGGCGTCAACAACGTGTCTGATATGGTTATCGTTGGTGCTGAATTTGGCACCGATGGTCCCGGCAACTGGGAGCTTCGCTACCTCGAAACGGGTGTGAATGACAGCTTCAAATACAAGGCGGTAGACTCTGACGGTGGAGAGAGCGAAGAGTCAGTTGTTACAATCAACGACGAGCGCGTGAACCAAGCGCCCGATGCTGTCGATGACCCTGAGTCGTATCGCTTAATCCAAGGTGACATGGGAAGTGGCGATCAAGGCTGGGCAATGGTCGAAAGCATTGAAGCTCAGTACGATGGACAGACGGTCAATTATCGCATTGATGGCACTGATCGTATTGGTATTCCGGATGGAACCGTCAACCATGGCCCTGAATCTCAGATTCAACACAATCGTGAGGAACAGCAGTCAGAGCAACTTATCATTACATTAAAAGAACCTGCTGTTGATGGTTCCTTTGCTGTAACAAACCTTTATGCGAATGAAGGAGGCAGGGGCAGTCACGAACAAGGTAAGTGGTCAGCATATCTGGGAGACACCTTAGTCGCGAGTGACTTGTTCTTTAACGATAGGGGTAACAAAGGTACATTCGATATCGAGACCAACGGAGCCGCATTTGACAAGCTAGTGTTTGAATCCGTTGACTTTACAGGTGGACCTGCTAGAGGGACCGATTCTTCAGATTACTTCCTACAAGGTATCGAAATCGTTGGCGCAGGCGCTTATGTGTTTGATCACAACGAGCCAGTAGTTATCCCGCTATCGGAAATCTTGGCCAACGATGATTCGGTAGACGGGGATGATATTCGTGTCACTTATGTCTTTGGTGAGACGGAAGGTGATGCGCGAATCGAAGGTGATAACGTCATCTTTGAACTTCCAGAAGGCTTCTCTGGTAGAGCCGAGTTCCAATATCAGATCACTGACGATAAGGGCGGTTTTGACAGCGCAACGGTTGATGTGCTTGTCAACCCTGCTCCAGTCTCTGTCGACACAATAGAGTTTGATGCACAGTCAAATAACGTTATTGAAGGGCAAGACTTTGTCTATGAAGTCAAACTTGATGGAACAACGAATGTTAAGACGTTTATTGATATTAATTTTGGTTCAGACTCAGACACGGCGTCAGACAATGATGTGAACCCAGAGGCGATGGAGTTTACTAATGGTGTTACTTACAACTCGATTACGGGTCAGCTAGAAGTACCACCAAACGTGTCTGAATTCTCAATGAAACTTCCGACAGTAGCGGATGATCGTTATGAGGCGGATGAGACGTTCACGCTAACACTCGGTGGCAAATCACTCAACGGTACAATCGTTGATGACGATCCTGTAACCCTCTCATTAACTGGTGGCGGAGAGGTGAGTGAAGATGCTGGTTATGCAGAATTTACCCTTGAATTTAGTAACCCTTCTGACGTTCCGTTGACACTGCAGTTGCAGCGTATCGACGACACCACGAACGACAGCGACTTTACTACGACAACGGCGAGCTACAACAACGGAACAGAAGACGTTGATATCCCAATTATTGGTGGTGAAATCGTTGTACCGGTTGGTGTTACTGACGTCGATATCCGAGTCGGCATCAATGATGATGACCAGTACGAGCAGGACGAAACGTTTGAGCTTAAGGTCACCGAAGCTGCAGGGCTCACAACGAATGGAGCAACGGGCGTTACCGCAAGTGCGATCATTTCTGATGATGGTCAGATTGGCGGTAATCCAGGTGGTGACAATGACAATCTAGCACCCGTCATTGACCTTGATGACAGCGAAACCGGCAACGGGTATGCCACGAACTTTACTGAGGGTGATACTCCGGTAGTCATCGTTGATGATGATATTATCATTCAAGATGATATTGATACCATCACCAAAGCGGAGGTTAAGTTCACTAATCCTCAAGCTAGTGACTCGCTAGGATTAAGCGTCAACGGCACACTTCCTGATGGGTTGTCTATTGCAACTACGACGATGGGAGCCGCCACGTTAATTACCATCACTGGTGAGGCGAGCAGTGCGGACTATGAAGCAGCATTGAAACTGCTTGAGTTCTCAAACGATAGCCAAGACCTTAGTGATGAACTGCGTCAGATTGAGATTACGGTATACGATGATCAAGATGTGGCATCTAATGTTGCGACATCGACGATCAATGTTGTTCCAGTCAATGATCCACCAGAGTCAGAAGACTTTAGCTTTGCTATTGATGGTAACGATCCAGTCTCTGTTGTATTCGATACAGGCACAGGCACTATCGAAGGTGAAGGCAGCGACCACATCTCTGACATCGAAGATGACGCAGATGGTACCCAAGTAGAGGTGACGATTACTGAACTTCCTGTTGGCGGAACACTTTTCTACAACGGTGTGGCTATCACTCAGACCAACGTAGATAACGAAGATACCTTTGATCCTACTTTGATCACCTACCAACCAGATACTGATGCTCAAGGTTTCGTACTGGGTACCAAGGTGATACCAACCGATAGTGATTTAGAGAGTACTAAGGATGAGTTCTACAACTGGGGTGAAAAAGTTGATGGCACGAACCGCGTCCTAGAGTTGGAAAATGGTGACTCCATAACCATAAGCTCGAACAAAGGCAACCTGACTCAATACCGTGGTGATGTGCAAGATAATCATGTGGGGCATGGTTTGGGGATTGGTGGTGGTCAAGGTATTAACAAAGGCGAAGAACTCACCATTGACTTCTCAGAGCGCCCTGCAACCCACATTAGTCTTGGCCTCGATGGTATGGGCGGCTACTTCTACAGTGGGCTAAACGACGACAATGAGTCTGCTGTGACGATTCAAGTGACACTCAGCAATGGCGACGTGGTTGATTATGTCCCAGACGTGCAGAAAGAGACATCAGGTAACAATAATCTGTTCCATGAGCTCAGCTTCTCTGTAGATGACCTAACAGGTGTTGATGAAGGAGTACTCATTGCTGGTGTAACCGTCGGTACCGATGGACCTGGTAACTGGGAGCTTCGTTACATCGAAACGGCACTCAACGACAGCTTCAAATACAAGGCTGTAGATAGTGACGATGGAGAGAGCCAAGAGTCTGTTGTCACGATTGTCGACCAACGTGATAACAACATGCCACCAACATTGGACCTAGATCTTAGCGAAGAAGGCACGGGCTATGAAGCTTTGTTTGTTGAGGGCGATGCGCCAATCAACGTGGTCGATGATGACATCACTATTTTTGATGAGAACAATGTTATCGGCTCTGCCGAAATCTTGTTTACGAACCCGAAAGACGGAGATTCTTTCGAGGTTGCAAGTTTGCAAGATGGCGATTTCTTACTTAGCGGCCTTCAATATGGTTACGAGGTTATTGATGAGGGATTACCAACCGAGTCGATTAAGATCACGCTAACAGGAGAGGCGACTCCTGCGGACTATGAAGCGGCCATTCAGCTGATTAAGTTTGAAAACTCGAGTCAAAACCCAGACCAAACAAGTCGAGTTATCGAGATCACTACATTTGACGATAAATCGCTTCCTTCAAATACCGCAGTGTCGACGATTGATGTAAGCGCCGTTGCGGATGTTGTTGTTTCGCCAGCAGAAGGTGATGAAGATACTAATATCAGTCTGGCCATTGTATTACCAACAGGTAGTGATGTATCTAAGGTTGTGATTTCTGGCATTCCGAGTGGAGCTAAGCTCTTTGATGATGGTACCGAGCTGACGTTTACTGGCGATTCTATTGAAGTATTGCCTTCACAACTTGCCAAGCTGTCCATTTTGCCACCAGAGAACAGTGACGAAGACTTTGTTTTAACTGTAGATGGTGTAGGTAGTGGCGGTGCTTCCGTTGAAATGCACGACCTTTCGGTCACTGTAAAACCTGTTACCGATATGCCGACGCTAACGGTGTCGGGTGAACAAATTCTTTCGGCAATCAACTTCGAGAACGTCGATTTAGGCAATAGCAGTTGGAAAGGCAATATCGATGGGGCCCAGCTCAGTGTCGATACGCCAGATGAGCTCAATCTGGGTGATTGGGGTGTTATTACCGATCGAGGAGAGGTTGGTAAAGAGCGCGTTTATATGGGCAGCGGCGGTGACAACCAGATTTTTGAAATCGAGGGTCGCCGTGGTCAAACGGACTCTCTGTTTACCGAGTTTGATGGAGAGGCAGGTCAGTTTTACGAGTTAAACTTTGATGCTGCAGCTAGACGAAATGACTCTCCAATGGACATCATATTAACGAAAGAGACCTCACCAGGTGTCTGGGAAGACGTTGAGGTGTTGAGATCTTATTCTAACGATGGCGAGCATGAGCTTGATGTAAGGCAATGGTCTCGTGATGAACAAGTGTTCTTCCAAATTCCTGATGATGGTAACTACAGAGTCGTTTTTGAATCACCAGAACAAAATAGCTACGGTGCTCTTCTAGACAATATCACGTTGTCTGCCACGGAAAATGTCGGTTACGAAGACTCCCTAATTGATTTGAGTGATATTAGTGCGGCTCTAACGGATGTAGACGGTTCAGAATCGTTGACCCTGCAACTTTCTGGTCTTCCCGATGGGGCTACCCTTTGGTTGGATGGCAGTGAACTAACTGTCACCGGTGGCGTTGCAGAGCTGTCTACGGACGTTAGTTTGGAGAACCTTCAGGTAGTAGTGGCCGATCCAAATACGTACACGCTGACCGTTACAGCTACCTCATCTGAGGGAGATACAGAGCATCCAGTAGCTGACAAGTCGGTCGTTAAAACCATCAACCTCATTGTTCTAGATGTGAATGAAGCGAACAACACCCCACCGGAAGTTGTAGATTTTGATGTATTCGCGGGAGATGACACGATACCGCTGCATTTCGCGGATTTTGCAACTGACATCGAGGATGATGTAAACAGCGACAAAGACACCTTAGTTGAAATCACTGCATTACCACAGTTCGGGGAACTCTACGTTGACGTTAATAATGGTGATGGTCGATTGTACCTTGAAGTTGGGGATACCGTTTTGGATAAAACAGTGATCCAATACGAGCTCAACAATGGTTTCTCTGCAAATGAAGATGGTTTCGATCCGAGTCTTTCTGCCTTACTCGAGCAAAACATTGAGATTACTGGTGGTATTTATACCGGAGCTCGCCCCGACCCTGACTCAATCTCAGCAGATCAGCTAGCAAACATCGCTTACGATGATAATGGCAACGATAAACATAGCGGTTTCTTCACTCAACAAACTGGTCAAAACGGGCAGGATAACGAAAACGGTAATGGTCGTAACACGGATGAAGGCGAGTATATTGCGGTGCGCTATACGGCTGGGAGTATAACTCATGCCAAGGTTACTCTGGCGAGTCTGACTGGCAATATCGTTCAAGGTAATGGAAATGCGCAGGCAGCGGTAATAACAGCGTTCCTATATCTTAATGGAGCCTATGTCGGTGCCCAGCAGCTTGACCCTGATACCGACTTGCATCCAGCATCAGGCAACAGCTCTAAAGTCGCGACAATGGATATTCAATCTGAACAGCCTTTTGATGAGGTTAGGGTTGTGTTGACGAATGAAAACGGCAAGGGGTTTGTCCTACAAGGCTTTGAGGCAGTAGATACAGATGTTACCGATAGCTTCAATTATGAAGCGGTTGACGATGATGGTGCGCGAAGCAGTAGTGATGCTACGGTAACCATTAACATTTCACCTGAAGGTAACTTCACCGACTCTAATAACGATGAAGATTACGATTTCGCTGCGCAGGGCACAGAAACTTCTTATCTATACGGTACAGAAGGGGATGACTTGCTCATAGGTGGTGATGGCGATGACCTGCTAATTGGTGGTAAAGGTAGTGATACTCTTACAGGCGGTGAGGGTAACGATACCTTTAAGTGGACCGAAAGTGATTTAGACGGTCATCGCGATGTGATTACTGACTTCTCTAGGGAAAATGGGAACAATGATGTCATTGATCTTAAAGACTTATTTGAAGAAACAGACTCACTGGATGATTTGCTAGCTGACAATACAATTGTTGTTTCAGAAGACAACGGTAGCACTTTGATTAATGTCGACAAAGGCAATGGCAAGTCGGTAACAATTGAACTAGAAGGAGTTGTCGGTGTAGATAATAATATGCTAAATAACATCCTTATTATTCAAGATAGCTAATTGATAATTATACTAAAAAGCAACTTTCGGGTTGCTTTTTTTATTTTGCTATGTATTTAAGGTCGAGTGTTTTTGCTTTTGTATGCTGTTTCCCATTATATCTTTTACCAAATTTACTTTCCTAAGGCGTGACTGCTAGACTGATGCAAATGGCTGCATTGCGTGCAGTTTCTTGGTCATAAGTTTTAAAAACTTGACCTATTGATTTAAAACTGACAGGCGATGAATGGTTGCGCCAGGTAATTTATTAATATGTGCCTAAATGCCTATTGTCTTCCATTTGGAAACGAGAGAAATAAACTCAATCCCATTTTTTGCTTTAGTTTCATCAACTAACAAATAAATAGAAAAATACTTGTAGAAATCCATCATTCTCGAATTTGAGAGACCTAATTTCTTTTTTGAGACAGATGATTAAATAGCTTGCCAAAACATACTCAATAGTTGAGTTGTCTGATATTACCTTTATACAACAAATAAAAACTCAACCTTTTCGCAACGCAGTGTTAACGAATGAGCTAGGTAATATTACAGAGCAACCCGGTCGTCACTGGGTGACTCAAGGAGTCGAACATGAGTGGTTTTTCATTATTTGGTGCAGTGCAGGTTTCAGGTACGTTAGTGGTGGATGCTCAGGGGAGGCTGACAGTCCTTCCTGAGGGATTAGATCCTCGTCCGGGAGATGTCGTAATCGACATTTTAGAGGATGCAGAAGTCGGTGAGGATGTGAACGTCGTCGTTGTCCAAGATGATGGCTCAGCGAGAACGCTTGAGATAACAGCATTGGATGCAGACGCGATCATCGCACAGATCGAATCTGGACAAGACCCGACGGATGTAGAGGGTCAAGAGACTGCAGCAGGTGAAGAAAATGGCTCGAGCCCGACCACTACTGGAGTTATTGAGCGTGACGGCACTCAAGTAATTGCGTCTACTCAGTTCGACACGACAGGTTTGGAAGCGCAGGGGCTCACAGCTACGCAATCTCTAACGCTATTGCAGTTTTCGCTGCCGGCTCCCATAGAACCAGTAGGACCCGTTTCAGTTGTTTTGAACGGTCCTGACAATGTCATTGAAGGCTCTGTTAATAACGAATTTACAGTTGCCCTAGGAGAATCTGCCCCTGTTGGTAGTATTGTTAACTTGGTTTACGAATATATTTCCGCTTCAGGGGAAGATATCGTCGAAGTGGCCGAGGCCATTGTTAGTGAGGACGGCGTAACTGCAGCTTTCAATCTCCAAACTATCGATGATAACTTGGCTGAAGGGACAGAGACTTTTGTAATTAGAGTTAGCAGTGTGGTGAACTCCGAGGGTGAGCCTGTTTTTGATGAGCTCGATTTAACCGAAGCGAGTCATCAAGTAACAATAACAGATGAGGACGATCCAGGTGAAGAAGACACCGTTGTCGTAACCCTCGAGGGACCCTCCGATATCGCTGAGGGTGATGTAAGTAATAAATACACCGTCACTTTAAGCAGCCCAGCGCCAGTGGGCACCGTCGTGAACCTCACCTATACCTACACTACAGCATCGAACGAAGACATCGTTGAGACTACTCAAGCAGTGATTGGGGAGGATGGCCAGACGGCGACGTTCACCATCCAAACTGTGGACGACAACCTCGCTGAAGGCAGTGAAGCGTTCACGGTCAGTGTAGCAAGCGTGGTGGATGGCGACGACAACCCTATTTTCGAAGCGCTGGACTTAACCAACGCCAGCCTAGAAACCACGATCACGGATGAAGAAGACCCAGGCCCAGAGGACACGGTTGCCGTGACCCTCACCGGTCCAAGCAACATTGTAGAAGGTGAGGAGAGTGCCGCTTATACGGCCACGCTAAGCAGTCCTGCTCCGGTGGGCACCATCGTGAACCTCACCTACACCTACACCACGGCGTCCAATGAAGACATCGTTGAGACGACTCAAGCGGTGATTGGGGAAGATGGCGAGACGGCGACGTTCACCATCCAAACCGTGGATGACAACCTAGCCGAAGGCAGTGAAGCGTTCACGGTCAGTGTTGAGAGTGTGGTGGATGGTGACGATAACCCTATCTTCGAAGCGCTGGACTTAACCAATGCTAGCTTAGACACCACGATCACGGATGAAGAAGACCCAGGTCCAGAGGACACGGTTGCTGTTACCCTCACCGGTCCAAGCACCATCGTGGAAGGCGAGGAGAGTGCCACTTATACGGCCACGATAAGCAGTCCTGCTCCGGTGGGCACCATCGTCAACCTCACCTACACCTACACCACGGCGTCGAACGAAGACATCGTTGAGACTACTCAAGCAGTGATTGGGGAGGATGGCCAGACGGCGACGTTCACCATCCAAACCGTGGATGACAACCTAGCCGAAGGCAGTGAAGCGTTCACGGTCAGTGTTGAGAGTGTGGTGGATGGTGACGATAACCCTATCTTCGAAGTGCTGGACTTAACCAATGCTAGCTTAGACACCACGATCACGGATGAAGAAGACCCAGGTCCAGAGGACACGGTTGCTGTTACCCTCACCGGTCCAAGCACCATCGTGGAAGGCGAGGAGAGTGCCACTTATACGGCCACGATAAGCAGTCCTGCTCCGGTGGGCACCATCGTCAACCTCACCTACACCTACACCACGGCGTCGAACGAAGACATCGTTGAGACTACTCAAGCGGTGATTGGGGAAGATGGCCAGACGGCAACGTTCACCATCCAAACCGTGGATGACAACCTAGCCGAAGGCAGTGAAGCGTTCACGGTCAGTGTTGAGAGTGTGGTGGATGGTGACGATAACCCTATCTTCGAAGCGCTGGACTTAACCAATGCTAGCTTAGACACCACGATCACGGATGAAGAAGACCCAGGCCCAGAGGACACGGTTGCTGTGACCCTCACCGGTCCAAGCACCATCGTGGAAGGCGAGGAGAGCGCCACTTATACGGCCACGATAAGCAGCCCTGCTCCGGTGGGCACCATCGTCAACCTCACGTACACCTACACCACGGCGTCGAACGAAGACATCGTTGAGACTACTCAAGCGGTGATTGGGGAAGATGGCCAGACGGCAACGTTCACCATTCAAACCGTGGACGACAACCTGGCTGAAGGCAGCGAAGCGTTCACCGTCAGCGTAGAGAGCGTGGTGGATGGCGACGACAACCCTATTTTCGAAGAGTTGGATTTGACCAACGCCAGCCAAGAGACGAGTATCACTGATGAAACGGATCCGGACGACCGAGACGCGGCCGTTGTCACGCTGACCGGTCCAAGCACCATCGTGGAAGGGGAAGAGAGTACCGACTACACGGTGAGCCTGAGCACGCCAGCGCCAGTGGGCACCATCGTCAACCTCACGTACACCTACACCACGGCGTCGAATGAAGACATCGTTGAGACCACCCAAGCGGTGATTGGGGAAGATGGTCAGACGGCGACGTTCACCATCCAAACCGTGGACGACAACCTGGCTGAAGGCAGCGAAGCGTTCACCGTCAGCGTAGAGAGCGTGGTGGATGGCGACGACAACCCTATTTTCGAAGCGCTGGATTTGACCAACGCCAGCCAAGAGACGAGCATCACGGATGAGACCGATCCGGACGACCGAGACGCGGCGGTCGTCACGCTCACCGGTCCAAGCAGCATTGTGGAAGGGGAAGAGAGTACCGACTACACGGTGAGCCTGAGCACGCCAGCGCCAGTGGGCACCATCGTCAACCTCACGTACACCTACACCACGGCGTCGAATGAAGACATCGTTGAGACCACCCAAGCGGTGATTGGGGAAGATGGCGAGACGGCGACGTTCACTATCCAAACCGTGGATGACAACCTAGCCGAAGGCAGCGAAGCGTTCACCGTCAGTGTGGCAAGTGTGGTGGATGGCGACAACAACCCTATTTTCGAAGAGCTGGATTTGACCAACGCCAGCCAAGAGACGAGCATCACCGATGAGACCGATCCGGACGACCGAGACGCGGCCGTCGTCACCCTCACCGGTCCAAGCACCATCGTGGAAGGCGAGGAGAGTGCCACTTATACGGCCACGATAAGCAGCCCTGCTCCGGTGGGCACCATCGTCAACCTCACGTACACCTACACCACGGCGTCGAACGAAGACATCGTTGAGACTACTCAAGCGGTGATTGGGGAAGATGGCCAGACGGCAACGTTCACCATTCAAACCGTGGACGACAACCTGGCTGAAGGCAGCGAAGCGTTCACCGTCAGCGTAGAGAGCGTGGTGGATGGCGACGACAACCCTATTTTCGAAGAGTTGGATTTGACCAACGCCAGCCAAGAGACGAGTATCACTGATGAAACGGATCCGGACGACCGAGACGCGGCCGTTGTCACGCTGACCGGTCCAAGCACCATCGTGGAAGGGGAAGAGAGTACCGACTACACGGTGAGCCTGAGCACGCCAGCGCCAGTGGGCACCATCGTCAACCTCACCTACACCTACACCACGGCGTCGAATGAAGACATCGTTGAGACCACCCAAGCGGTGATTGGGGAAGATGGTCAGACGGCGACGTTCACCATCCAAACCGTGGACGACAACCTGGCTGAAGGCAGCGAAGCGTTCACCGTCAGCGTAGAGAGCGTGGTGGATGGCGACGACAACCCTATTTTCGAAGCGCTGGATTTGACCAACGCCAGCCAAGAGACGAGCATCACGGATGAGACCGATCCGGACGACCGAGACGCGGCGGTCGTCACGCTCACCGGTCCAAGCAGCATTGTGGAAGGGGAAGAGAGTACCGACTACACGGTGAGCCTGAGCACGCCAGCGCCAGTGGGCACCATCGTCAACCTCACGTACACCTACACCACGGCGTCGAATGAAGACATCGTTGAGACCACCCAAGCGGTGATTGGGGAAGATGGCGAGACGGCGACGTTCACTATCCAAACCGTGGATGACAACCTAGCCGAAGGCAGCGAAGCGTTCACCGTCAGTGTGGCAAGTGTGGTGGATGGCGACAACAACCCTATTTTCGAAGAGCTGGATTTGACCAACGCCAGCCAAGAGACGAGCATCACCGATGAGACCGATCCGGACGACCGAGACGCGGCCGTCGTCACGCTGACCGGTCCGAGTACCATCGTGGAAGGCGAGGAGAGTGCCACTTATACGGCCACGCTAAGCAGTCCAGCGCCAGTGGGCACCATCGTCAACCTGACGTACACCTACACTACGGCATCCAATGAAGACATCGTTGAGACCACCCAAGCGGTGATTGGGGAAGATGGCGAGACGGCGACGTTCACTATCCAAACCGTGGATGACAACCTAGCCGAAGGCAGCGAAGCGTTCACCGTCAGTGTAGAGAGCGTGGTGGATGGCGACGACAACCCTATTTTCGAAGCGCTGGACTTAACCAACGCCAGCCAAGAGACGAGTATCACTGATGAAACGGATCCGGACGACCGAGACGCGGCCGTCGTCACGCTCACCGGTCCGAGTACCATCGTGGAAGGCGAGGAGAGTGCCACTTATACGGCCACGCTAAGCAGTCCAGCGCCAGTGGGCACCATCGTCAACCTGACGTACACCTACACTACGGCATCCAATGAAGACATCGTTGAGACCACCCAAGCGGTGATTGGGGAAGATGGCGAGACGGCGACGTTCACTATCCAAACCGTGGATGACAACCTAGCCGAAGGCAGCGAAGCGTTCACCGTCAGTGTAGAGAGCGTAGTCGATGGCGACGACAACCCTATTTTCGAAGCGCTGGATTTGACCAACGCCAGCCAAGAGACGAGCATCACGGATGAGACCGATCCGGACGACCGAGACGCGGCGGTCGTCACGCTGACCGGTCCAAGTACCATCGTGGAAGGCGAGGAGAGTGCCACTTATACGGCCACGCTAAGCAGTCCAGCGCCAGTGGGCACCATCGTCAACCTCACGTACACCTACACCACGGCGTCGAACGAAGACATCGTTGAGACCACCCAAGCGGTGATTGGGGAAGATGGCGAGACGGCGACGTTCACTATCCAAACCGTGGATGACAACCTAGCCGAAGGCAGCGAAGCGTTCACCGTCAGTGTAGAGAGCGTAGTCGATGGCGACGACAACCCTATTTTCGAAGCGCTGGATTTGACCAACGCCAGCCAAGAGACGAGCATCACGGATGAGACCGATCCGGACGACCGAGACGCGGCGGTCGTCACGCTGACCGGTCCAAGTACCATCGTGGAAGGCGAGGAGAGTGCCACTTATACGGCCACGCTAAGCAGTCCAGCGCCAGTGGGCACCATCGTCAACCTGACGTACACCTACACCACGGCGTCGAACGAAGACATTGTTGAGACCACCCAAGCGGTGATTGGGGAAGATGGCGAGACGGCGACGTTCACCATCCAAACCGTGGATGACAACCTGGCGGAAGGCAGTGAAGCGTTCACCGTTAGCGTAGAGAGTGTGGTGGATGGCGACGACAACCCTATTTTCGAAGAGTTGGATTTGACCAACGCCAGCCAAGAGACGAGCATCACTGATGAAACCGATCCGGACGACCGAGACGCGGCCGTCGTCACGCTGACCGGTCCAAGCACCATCGTGGAAGGCGAGGAGAGTGCCACTTATACGGCCACGCTAAGCAGTCCTGCTCCGGTGGGCACCATCGTCAACCTGACGTACACCTACACTACGGCATCCAATGAAGACATTGTTGAGACCACCCAAGCGGTGATTGGGGAAGATGGCGAGACGGCGACGTTCACCATCCAAACCGTGGATGACAACCTAGCCGAAGGCAGCGAAGCGTTCACCGTCAGTGTAGAGAGCGTAGTCGATGGCGACGACAACCCTATTTTCGAAGAGTTGGATTTGACCAACGCCAGCCAAGAGACGAGCATCACTGATGAAACCGATCCGGACGACCGAGACGCAGCCGTTGTCACGCTGACCGGTCCAAGCACCATCGTGGAAGGCGAGGAGAGTGCCACTTATACGGCCACGCTAAGCAGTCCTGCTCCGGTGGGCACCATCGTCAACCTGACGTACACCTACACTACGGCATCCAATGAAGACATTGTTGAGACCACCCAAGCGGTGATTGGGGAAGATGGCGAGACGGCGACGTTCACTATCCAAACCGTGGATGACAACCTAGCCGAAGGCAGCGAAGCGTTCACCGTCAGTGTAGAGAGCGTAGTCGATGGCGACGACAACCCTATTTTCGAAGAGTTGGATTTGACCAACGCCAGCCAAGAGACGAGCATCACTGATGAAACCGATCCGGACGACCGAGACGCAGCCGTCGTCACGCTGACCGGTCCAAGCACCATCGTGGAAGGCGAGGAGAGTGCCACTTATACGGCCACGCTAAGCAGTCCTGCTCCGGTGGGCACCATCGTCAACCTGACGTACACCTACACTACGGCATCCAATGAAGACATTGTTGAGACCACCCAAGCGGTGATTGGGGAAGATGGCGAGACGGCGACGTTCACCATCCAAACCGTGGACGACAACCTCGCTGAAGGCAGTGAAGCGTTCACCGTCAGCGTAGAGAGTGTGGTGGATGGCGACAACAACCCTATTTTCGAAGCGCTGGACTTAACCAACGCCAGCCAAGAGACGAGTATCACTGATGAAACGGATCCGGACGACCGAGACGCGGCGGTCGTCACGCTCACCGGTCCAAGCAGCATTGTGGAAGGGGAAGAGAGTACCGACTACACGGTGAGCCTGAGCACGCCAGCGCCAGTGGGCACCATCGTCAACCTCACGTACACCTACACCACGGCGTCCAATGAAGACATCGTTGAGACCACCCAAGCGGTGATTGGGGAAGATGGCGAGACGGCGACGTTCACCATCCAAACCGTGGACGACAACCTCGCTGAAGGCAGTGAAGCGTTCACCGTCAGCGTAGAGAGTGTGGTGGATGGCGACGACAACCCTATTTTCGAAGAGTTGGATTTGACCAACGCCAGCCAAGAGACGAGCATCACGGATGAGACCGACCCGGACGACCGAGACGCAGCTGTCGTCACGCTGACCGGTCCAAGCACCATCGTGGAAGGCGAGGAGAGTGCCACTTATACGGCCACGCTAAGCAGTCCTGCTCCGGTGGGCACCATCGTCAACCTGACGTACACCTACACTACGGCATCCAATGAAGACATTGTTGAGACCACCCAAGCGGTGATTGGGGAAGATGGCGAGACGGCGACGTTCACTATCCAAACCGTGGATGACAACCTAGCCGAAGGCAGCGAAGCGTTCACCGTCAGTGTGGCAAGTGTGGTGGATGGCGACAACAACCCTATTTTCGAAGAGCTGGACTTAACCAACGCCAGCCAAGAGACGAGCATCACCGATGAGACCGATCCGGACGACCGAGACGCGGCCGTCGTCACGCTGACCGGTCCGAGTACCATCGTGGAAGGCGAGGAGAGTGCCACTTATACGGCCACGCTAAGCAGTCCAGCGCCAGTGGGCACCATCGTCAACCTGACGTACACCTACACCACGGCGTCCAATGAAGACATCGTTGAGACCACCCAAGCGGTGATTGGGGAAGATGGCGAGACGGCGACGTTCACCATCCAAACCGTGGACGACAACCTCGCTGAAGGCAGTGAAGCGTTCACCGTCAGCGTAGAGAGTGTGGTGGATGGCGACGACAACCCTATTTTCGAAGAGTTGGATTTGACTAACGCCAGCCAAGAGACGAGCATCACGGATGAGACCGACCCGGACGACCGAGACGCAGCCGTCGTCACGCTGACCGGTCCATCCAGCGTTAATGAGGGTGATTTCACTGGAGTATATACGGCACTTTTAGATAGTGCTGTTCCAGAGGGTTCGATTATCAAATTTACATACACTTATACAACAGCCTCAAACTTGGATATTGTAGAGACCTCTCAAGCCACAGTTGGTGATGATGGTTTAACAGCAACATTTACCATTCAAACGCTGCAAGATGGCGTGATCGAGGGTGATGAAGTGTTTAGCGTTAGCGTTAGCGCTGTAGAAACTCCAGAAGGACAACCAATATTTGAAGCGCTCGACCTATCTCAAGCGACTCAAGATACGACGATAGTCGAGCTTAACAATCCACCAGAAGTTACGGATTTCGAGCTCTATGCAAGCGACGACAATATCCCGCTCGACTTCTCTGACTTCATTACGGACTTGGAAGATGACCAAGACCCTGACAAAGTCACCATGATAAAAATCGAGGAGGAACCTGCATTCGGTCAGCTCTACTTTATCACTGATGTCAACGGTGACCCTGTACGATTCGACCTAGAAGCCGGGGATATGATCGCGGAAACTCATGATATCTATTACGATGTCGACGTGGCGTTTGATGCCACGATTGATGGCTTTACAGGTGACCTGGCTGAGCTAGAAGAGCAAGGGATCATTTTAACCGGTGGTACCTATGCGGGTGACGCTCCTCATGACAACTTAACGCAGGAATCGATAGGCTTTGATGGCGCAGGTGTTCTAAAACAGAGAGGTTATTTTACTCAGCGAGCAGCCGAGAGTGGCTCGGGTAAAGAGACTGAATCTGCAACTAAAGAGTACATGTCAGTCAAGTTCCAAAGTGGGTTGGTGAATACCCTCGCGATCGGAATTGGTGCAATGACAGGGTCGTTTAACAATGGCGATTCGAAAGTCTTTGTTTATCTCTATGCTGATGGTGTGTTGCTTGACCCTGATCCAATTGTTGTGAACGGCCCTGATAGCAGTTCATCGAAGCAAGCGTTGATAAACGTTGACTCCGATGTTGCTTTCGATGAGTTCAGGATCATCCCTGTAGATGATAGTGGCCAGAATGCGGGGTTTGTGCTCCAAAGCATAGAAATCATTGAGGCACAGATTGAAGATCAGTTCGTGTATAGCGCGGTTGATGCTGATGGTCTTGCTAGCACGGATACCGCTACGGTTGATGTGAATATCCTTTCTAAAGGTAATCTAGACCTGACTGATGAACTCGATTATGCAGTGCAAGGCGGCAGCGGTGTGACCGTGATACATGGCACAGACGGTAACGATCTGCTTATCGGCGGTGCCGGTGATGATGTGATGACTGGTGGTGAGGGTAACGATATCTTTAAATGGGCAGAATCTGATCTCGACGGTGGTTATGACATCATCAAAGACTTCTCGCAAGAGGTTGGCAATGATGACGTAATTGACCTTTCAGACCTGTTTGATGATGACGATACCTTAGCAGACCTACTGGCTGCCGATGTTATTCAGTCAGAGGAGTTGAATGGCAATACGGTCATTAGTATTGATAAAGGCAATGACAAAACGGTCAGCATTGAACTGGAAGGCGTTGTAGGCGTCGACCTTAGCACTATTCTCATCATAAATGAGCCATAGAGCGAGGGCCGCAATGTAAAAGGGAAGTCTAATCGACTTCCCTTTTTGTTAGCTCAGTAAGCCTAACCGACCTTAAGTTTTCAAAGGTTAGTCTATGAAGTTCGTAGAGCGCTTTTGTGCAGCGAAGTCTTCAACATTACCTAGCGTTGTTTCTGCGATATTTTCGAGAGCGTCTGTGGTCAGAAACGCTTGGTGCCCTGTGAATAGCACATTGTGACATGCTGAAAGACGACGAAAGACGTCATCGACAATCACATCGTTGGACTTATCTTGGAAAAATAGCTCCTTTTCACTCTCGTACACGTCCAAGCCCAGAGCACCTATTCGACCCTGTTTGAGCGCTTCTATTGCAGCAGATGCGTCCAAAAGCTCACCTCGACTGGTGTTGATAATCATCACGCCATCTTTCATCTTACTGAAAGCAGTAGCATCGAGAAGGTGGTAGTTTTCTGGCTGCATCGGGCAGTGCAACGAAATCACATCTGATTTGCTGATCAGTTCATCGAGCTCGCAGTAGGTTGCGCCGAGTTCTGTAACCGCATCATTTGGGTAAGGGTCATAACAAAGCACGTTCATTCCTAGCCCACGAAGGATACGAATGGTCGCAATGCCAATCTTTCCGGTGCCTATAATGCCTGCAGTTCGTCCGTGGAAGTTGAATCCCACCAAGCCTTCTAATGAAAAGTTTGCGTCTCTGGTTCGCTGAAACGCCTTATGGAAGCGGCGGTTTAGCGTCATCATCATGCCGACAGCATGCTCGGCAATGGCTTCAGGAGAGTATGCAGGAACGCGTGCCACTTGAATGTTTAGTTCTTTTGCCGCTTCTAGGTCGACGTTGTTGAACCCAGCGCAGCGCATGGCAATCATCTTAATACCACGATGAGCGAGCTGCTCTAGCACTGGCCTCGACAAATCATCATTCACAAAAGCGCAGACGACATCGTGTCCTTTTGCCATTTTTGCTGTTTTCTCATTGAGTCCAAAGCTATAGAACTGATAGTGCAATGGTCTTGACCCTTTCGCGCTTTCAAAAGCCACTTCGTCGTAAGATTTGGCGCTAAAAAATACAATACTGGTCATTATTATTCCTCACTCTTGGGCTAACGATAGTGTAGTTGAGCGTGTCTGTTAGCAAAGTATCACACCCTTAATACGTAGATAAACCGAGCACTTGTGTGGATATATAACGCGAAGTGATGAGATTTAGTTGAGTAAGACTCTATATGTCGTCAAATGGCAGTTTTTAGTGAAAGTGATTGGTTACTATGTGCTCACACATTGAAACACCAACATCATTGAAAGAGAGTATTACATGTTTAAGAAAACACTGATTGCTGCTTCACTCGCGTTGACGACCGCTTCTGCATTTGCTGCTATGGCACCGACACAAGCTTCTGAGCCAACGACCATCGAAGCGTCGCAAGTGGTTGTATTTAAGAACGTCAATATTTTCAACGGAACCGAAAATAAGCTGTACAACAACCATTCTGTCGTTGTGACTGGCAATAAAATTACCGCGATTATCCAAGGCAATGCAGATGTACCTGCTGATGCCAAAGTGATTGACGGTGAAGGTCGAACCTTGATGCCGGCATTGGTTGAAGCGCACATGCACCTAGCGTTGCCAAAAGGGCTACTTGGTACCAACGATATGCGTTGGTCAGAGATCGCTGTCCACGCTAAAGGGTTCGGTGAGATGTACCTAGACCTTGGCTTTGGTACCATTCGCGATGTTGGTGGCACAGATGGCGTCTGGACTGAACTTGAGAAGAAAGGTGAAATCGACTTCCCACGTACTTATGTTTCAGGTGCGCCTATTGCGCCAATCGGTGGACACTCAGATGTCGGCCTACAGTCACGCCGACTCACAGATTCACCACAGAACCTAGAAATCTTAGGCATCATGTCAACGCCGGCTGGCGTGGCAGAAATCCATGAGCAAGCGCGCCACAACTACCGCCAAGGTGGGCAGTTTACTAAGGTGTTCCAGTCGGGTGGCGTGTCGTCAAAATTTGATCCATGGCAATACCAATCGCTACTAGATGAAGAGCTCAAGGCAGCGGTAGATATTGCTGAATCGTACGGCTCCTATGTGGCAACTCACGCATACTCAGACAAGGCATTGCACCAAGCGTTGGATACTGGTGTTAAGTCCATTGAACACGGCTTTATGTTCAATGAAAGCCACCACAAGAAGTTTAAAGAGAAGGGCGCTTTCTTGGTGACTAACCTCACGGCGTTCTCACCGGAGTTGGCGAAAGTGCCAGTGGTGCAAGACCCAAGCATTCAGAAGAAGCTAGCGTCGGCGCAAGCGGCTTTCGACAGCTACATTGAAAACGTACAGAAGCTAGACCCAGACTACCGAGCGTTCAATACTGACTGTGTGGGCTATGCGGATATGTGTGCCAAGCAGATCTCTCATGAGATTTACCTAAATGCGAAGTTCTTCGGTAGCTTCTCAGCGCTCAGAGCAATGACATCAACCGGTGGCCGAATTTCAGCGGAGCTGATGGAGGATTGGATCAATCCTTACTCAGACGGCAAAATTGGTGTGATTGAAGTGGGAGCGTATGCCGACATTCTATTGATTGATGGTAACCCGCTTGAAGATATCACGCTGATTGGTGGTCGAGAAACCTGGCTAACCAATGATGCTAAGCCAGATGGCTCTCACCTGACCGAAATGGATCTCATCATGAAAGACGGTAAGATTTTCAAAAATACCCTCTAAAATAAACAAAGCGCCTGGCGATAAGTCAGGCGCTTTGTTTTATTACAGCAGTCACGCTTTCACTACTCAAACGGTTTGACCAAACTCGACAGATTGACGACACTTTAGGTATCCATTCCTAACCTCTTCATTTTATGAAACAAACTCAAGAGATGGACTTCTCACTCGTTTCAAAACAAAGTGTCCAGTTCTTTGCCTGTATGCTAGGTGAGATTGATGGCGACATTTACGCTTTGCTTCGTGCGGCCACCATTCCCAGCGATATCCATACCGATACTGATTATGAGTACTTGCCAGAATCGATCCTGAAGAACTTCTTTGAGGTGTTGGCTCAGCATATGAATGAAGAGAGGGTGGGGTGGTTGTTTTTAAGAACCTGCAGAGAGCACTATGTTCCAGAGTTGATTGCCGCCATGTCGAAACAGCCCACCTTAAAGGGCACTCTCGAAGCCTTCGTCAATCAGCTTCAAACTCGCTCGACGGGAGCTAAGGTCTATTTGCAGCATTCAGCAAATAGCTGGTGGCTGGTACGTGACAAGGCCGGCGTCAATGAGCCTTGGTTTAACTACGCGGAGATGTTCTCGGTTATCTGCATGGCAGAGGTGCTACGAGCCCTAACGAACGATCAGTGGACTCCTGCGCGTATTGGTATTCAAAGCCAAAATAGGGACGGCTTTTCTCGTTTACCCTCTCTAGAGCATGCGCACTTTTATGTTGAGCGTCCTGTGACGGCGTTAGAAATTCCAGTTTCATTACTCGACTTTCCAGTAAAAGTTTCCGCATCAAGGCGAAGCGCTACCTTGACAGCTACCGAACCTCTGATCTTTAAAGAACAGTTTACCTTAGCTATCACTCCTTATCTCTCGATGGGCAAACTACCCATCAAGCTCGCCGCAGAGATCCTACGTCTCAACGTCCGCACGCTGCAACGCCGCTTAAGTGCAGAGAACATTATCTACAAACCTTTTATCGAGCAGCTTGTGTTTGATGAGGTGAAAAGAAGGCTTCGCGACACAGACGAGTCTGTCACCCAGCTTGCCAATCGTTATGGTTACTCCGATTCAGCGCACTTTACCCGTTCATTCAAGCGTATTGCTGGTGTGACGCCCTCTGCTTATCGCTCGAAATATCAAAAATAAGTGAAGCCCATTCTAGTATTTTGTGTCATCAAATGGCCATTAATTAGCGCTCAGATTATTAAACTAGATGGATAAATACTCACCGACATGAGCGTTACCTATGACTCCAAAACTACCTTCATTGGTCCTTTCCTTACTAGGGACAGTTTTTGCTATACCTACTCTTGCAGCAAGTTTTGAAGGACCCGATTCGGTAGAAAATACCATCGCACAGCAAACAGAAGTAAAAAAGGATTGGCGGAATCAACTTGCTGAGGATGGCTTTAGTTTTGGAGCGGACTATTTTTCATTGGGCTTAACGTCACCCAGTGGAGTGGATGGATCGTCAGTCAATGCTGCATCGGGTGTAGCAAGGTTTTATGGTACTTGGAACCTGTTAGGTCACGGTAGGGATAACACAGGTAGCCTAGTCTGGAAGGTCGAACATAGACACAGCTACACCAACACTGATCCCAAAAGCTTTGCTTGGCTTGGACAAGACCAAATCGGCTATGCCGGTATGATTACTCCAGCGTTTAGCGACCAAGGGTTTCGAGTAACAGATCTTAACTGGAAACAGAAAATCAGTGACGGCCGAGGGACGATCATTGTCGGGTGGCAAGACGTGACGAACTATATTGATGTCTATGCGTTAGCAAGCCCTTGGTCTGGTTTTACTAATCTTGCTTTTTCTACTGGTGCAGGAGCAATTGGGTTACCTGATGATGGTGTGTTAGCGCTCTCTGTTGGTCACATGCTAGGGGACAACTTTTATGTGATTGGCGGTATTGCGGACGCGAAAGGTAAGTCTGATGACATCTTTGATGGTTTCAATACCGCTTTCGGTGGAGACGCAGCTTACTTCAAGACCCTAGAAATTGGTTGGACTGCATCCCAAGAGCAGATATACACAGATAACCTGCACCTGACGTTCTGGCATATGGATGCAGGATCTAGGCACAGCTTGTCATCAACAGTGTTGGACGATGGAACTGTGATAGGTGGCGAGACTGGACAAGGGGTAAACTTTTCTTGGAGTCAATTTGTGACACCACAAATTATGCCATTCGTTCGTGGTGGTATCTCTGAGGGGGATGTCGCACTCTATGATCGCTCTTTATCGGTTGGTATGGGGTACTTTGGGCTGGGTAAGCCGACCAATAATCTAGGCTTTGCCATTAACTGGTCGAAAACGAATGAAGATACCCTACAAACCTTCTTAAACGCGGGAGAAGAGCAGGTGGCAGCAGAACTGTATTACAACATGCAATTTGGCGATCATGTGCAAATCACGCCGGATATTCAATATATCAAGGATCCTGCATTCTCTAGTGGAAGCAGTGCGTGGGTATTTGGCGTTCGTGCTCGAGTCTTTTTCTAGTCTCTAGATATTTGTTAATAAAGAAAAAAGTAGTTAAAAACGAAAAAGCCCGCTAGATGGTAAGCCATGAGCGGGCTTTTTTGAGAGCCTTAGCTTGCTGCTCTTACTTTGCCCTCTCTCAAGTCGTTAAGTACCCGAGCTTTTGGACCATCAGCGATGATTGTCCCTTTCTCCATTACGATGACTCTGTCTACGACTTCAAGCATAGAGGTTTTGTGAGTGATTAAAACCAGCGTCTCTGATTCTTTGAGCTGCTTGAGCTGAGTTTTAATGTGCAGTTCGGAGCGGTTATCCATAGAGCTAGTGGGCTCGTCCATTATCAGAATAGGAGGGCGAGCCAAGAAAGCACGAGCAATGGCCACAGCTTGGCGTTGACCGCCAGAGAGAAGCAAGCCACCCTCACCAACTTGTCTCTCTAAACCGGCAGGATCTTGCTGGGTAAATACCGTTACACCGGCTCGGTTTGCCGCATCCATCACGTCTCGGTCATCGACGAGTGGTCGGCCGAGCGTAATGTTGTCGCGAATGGAACCATAGAACAGCGCGCAATCTTGTGGAACACAACCTATGTTGCGTCTTACGTCCACGTGGTGAAGCTGAGCGATGTCGGTTTCATCAATACGGACATGACCCTCTGTAGGCTGGTACAAGCCCATAATGAGGCGCTCAAGGGTTGTCTTACCTGAACCGATACGACCGATAATAGCGACCTTCTCACCAGGCTCTATGGTTAGGCTCAAATCTCGAATCGAGGCCATTGGTGAATCTGGGTAGTGGAAGGTCACGCGATCAAGCTCAATCTTGCCTTGGATGATAGGGCGGTGAATGTAGCGCTTACCTTCCTCTTGCTCGTCCGGCATGGCCATCACTTGCTCGATAATGGTCATCGATGACTTAGCTTGGTTATAGCGGGTCGAAAGCAGTGAAAGCTGCACTAGAGGACCAATCGCACGGCTACTCAACATGGTTGCGGCGATTAGCCCACCCATGGTGAGTTCGCCTTCTGCAATTAAGTAGACACCAAGGATAATCATACCTATGTTGGAAGATTGCTGAACAAACCCCGCGGTGTTTTGAATACCATCGGTAATGCGCTTGCTCTTGATATTCCAGTTAGCCATGTGGGCCACAGCTTCTTCCCAGCGATACTGGTATTGGCTTTGAGCACCGAAGATTTTTACCGTTTCAAGACCTGCCAAACTCTCAATTAAGTTGGCGTATTTTTGCGATGCCAATCGGGAGCCCTCTTCAATGGTCTTTCTCAAAGGACCTTGAATGAGCAGTGAGTAGGTGATGAGTATCACTACGCCAACAATAGGGATGATGACGAGGTTACCCGCCATGAGCCAAATGATGACTAAGAACAAGAGTGCAAAAGGAAGATCGATCAGTGATGCAATGGTCGCTGATGTGAAGAACTCTCGTATTGATTCAAATTCTTGCAAATGACGCGCAAATGCACCAACCGATGGCGGTCTGGACTCCATTCGAATCCCCATGACCTTACTGAACAACTTTGAAGATATCAGGATATCGGATTTCTTACCCGCCACGTCGATAAAGTAACTGCGCATCAACTTGAGAACGAGGTCGAAGCCAAACACGACGAAGATACCGGCGGCGAGTACCCAGAGCGTCTCGAAGGCAAGGTTGGGTACTACCTTGTCATACACTAATCGAGTGAACAGCGGTGCAGCAATGGCGAAGATGTTGATGAGTAATGAAGCGATTAACACATCTCGATAAATGCGTTTTGACTCCCACAAAGTTCCCCAGAACCAGTGCCCGTCACGGGTTTTAAGCACTTCTGGGGAGCGTTCGTCATAGCGAAACTGCTTCTTCACCAAGAAGTAGCGACCTGTGTACTGTTCTATCAGATCATCAAGACCAATTGAGATGGGTACCATGCCTGACTCAAGCGTGATGACTTCCGCTTCGTTACTCTCTTGGTCAATACTATTGAGCACACACGCATCACCGCCTTTGAGCAGTAAGATGACGGGGAATACGATACTGGGGATATCGCCAATGTCTGCGCGATTTTCTTTCGCCACCAAGCCTGCGCGCTCAGCGGAGCGTGGCAGTAAGAACGGAGTAAGTTTGCCAGATGATAGGGGCAATCCGTTCACCAACGCTTCAGGAGAGTTGGCTAAGCCGTAGTATCGGCTGATGTAGATAAGCGAGTTAAGTAACGGATCCTTCATGGAATCTGCCTCTGTTATTTGTCCACAATGAAGCCTTGGAATACATCCACAAAGTGCTCAGACAAGAAGTCCAGCTGCGTTTGTGTTTCCACTCGCGAGGCGATCGTTTTAATGCCTAAGTTATGGGCAGTTCTAGAGATAGAGGTGAGCGTAAATTTCTGTTTTTCATCATCAAGTTGGTGAGTGTACAGATAATCGAGTTTCACATAGTCAGGTCTAAACTCATTCAAATACTCCAATGATTGGAAGTTTCGACCATAGTTATCAACACCAAACATGGCGCCAGCGCCGCGGACAGCATTACAGAAAAGCGCGGTGTGGTGCGGATTACTGATAAAGCAGGTCTCTGGGATCTCAAAATGCAGTTTCTCACAGATGCTAGGGTGTTTAGCCAGCTCTTGTGAGATCCAACGAATAAAGCTTGGTTGAGCAATACTGGTCGGTGTGATGTTAATAGCGATAGCATCTGCCATTTCTTGGCGTTCTAGTTTGCGGATAACCGAGATAATCACGTGCTCATCAAAGATATGGCTAGCATCAAGCTGCTCTAGTGCTAGCAGGTATTGGTTAGCGGTATAGCGCTCGCCATCTTTCTCAATCGCAGAGAAGACTTCTCGGTGATAGGTCTCTCCAAAACTGCTGTTGGCTGACTGGAATCGGAAGGTGACTTCGTCATTGTTGATTGCTTCTTCCACCAAGGCGCGCCACTGCTGTTTACCCATGATGACGCCCGTGTGCTCGCTTGAGATGTAGCCGTAGTCGATCTCTGGGTTAGATTTCGCTTTGGTTAGCGCATTATCCAACACCGACAGCATTTGTGTGGAATTCTTACGCTCTTCATTAAACACCACACCCAGCGATGCTTTGGCTTTACTAAGACCTGTTGGATCGGCGTTGAGGTCTTGAATACAGGTAATAATGCTATTGGCAGCAAATTTTAATTCATTTTCATCGATGTTAGGGAACACGAAACCAAACTCATCCGTCGAGATTCGCGCAATGACGGTATTCGGCAGGTTAATGGTCATCGACAGCAAGTCCGCCAGTTCACGGACTAGACCGTCACCCGCTTCGTATCCATCGGATTTGTAGGTGTGTTTAATAAACTCTGCATGGAGAATCGCGACACCGCCCAGTGAAGATTCAGACAGCCACTGGTTGAGTTGCCCCATGAAGAATGCACGGTTACCTAAATGAGAAACAGGATCCATGTAGGCGCGCTCGCGAAGCTTCTGCGCTTCTTTTGCTTGTTGTTTAAAGGACTCTTCAACGTGTGCAGACATGCTGTTGATGCCATCAACAACAGCAATCAGATCTTTGGTTTTGGGTCTTAATAGCGGCTCACCAAACTGGCGATTGGCAACCTGTTCCATTTTTTGCACGATGGCACGCAGAGGGTTAAGAGCGCGGCGCAGAATAAACGAAATGGAGAGCAGGCCAAGAGCGAAGATGCCTAAGAAGGCAGCAGATAACCTCTCAAAGGCAGACCAAAGCTGTGAGTAAGCTTCGCCAGGATGACTGATGATTTCAACTTCGGCCAGTTGCAGCCAGCCACTGGTCACGACTCGAGAGTCGTTGATTGGTGAGAACAAGGAAAGGTTGGTAAACCACTCTGGGACATCGTTTGGCTTGATCGGGTAACTACGGACGATTTCCTCATTGGTTTCGAGAAAAACCAAGCGTACCGTTGAGTAGGTACTGCCGTCAAAAAGCGCGTTAATTACCGATTCAACAGCGACACTATCCTGAGATTTCAGATACGGCGCTAAGGCAAGCCCCACCGTGTTGATGGTGTTGTTTACCTCAGAGCGTTGCTGCTGCTCTAGGAAGTTTCTTGTTGTGTTGAATTCGATGATAAACACCGACGTTAACAGCAGCACAAATACTGCTATCATGCCGACCACTAGCTGTCTGTATAGTGTCATAATTATTTACTCGTCGTAATTTACCTTTGGTTTCCGTAACGTTAATGAGCGCTCGCGACTGCGCAAATCATTCCATAATTTAAGTCTCGACGACTTTCCGGCTAACTTGCCTTGGGTAGTTTTCATGGTCCATAGGTTGCGACCATTAAAGCTGTAAATCGGTAATAGATCGCCGCGTTTAGACGCGGGCTTTATTTCGCCGATTAGGTTGTCCAAGATCAGCGGTTGAGAACGAGGGGTTTCGTAGTAAGCGAGAACCATGTGGAACTGGTTCAGTTCTATCGCCTTGACGTACACTAGACGGAGTTTTTGATCTGAGATCCCAAGCTCTAGCAGCGAGAAATATTTAGCGATTGTGAAATCTTCGCAGTCGCCCGCATTGCTTCCTAGAAACTCTAACGGGGTTGCCCAGTAGTCCTTTTTCCCCCACAAGCGAATATCGTCGACAAAGTTGAGCTGATTGAAGAATTCGTTCACGCCAATCAGTTGTTGCTTCTCAGATTTACCCTGTAAACCAGCAAGCACAGATCGCCAGGTCTGGACTCGTTTCCCAGCTCTATCTCCGTAAGTCTTGGTTACCGTGCTAATCCAACGCTGCTCTTGTTTGGTATAGGCGTCACTTGTTCCCGCTAGTGATATTGCTATCGCAGCGGCACAGCCTATTAATGCAAACTTTATTCTGGCGCGCAGACGCTCCGTGCGCTCACTCTTTATCACTCAGTCCCTTTTACTCTCTAAGAGCGTTATTTTGTGCGCTTAGTATCGGTTTAAGCAGGTAATCCAGCACCGTGCGTTTACCGGTAATAATGTCCACCGATGCGGTCATGCCAGGAATAATTGGCAAGGTTTCATCGTGACCAAAATTGGTCTTGTCTGTTCTTACTCGGACGATATAGAAGCTATTACCTTCTTCGTCTTGTGTTGTATCCGCGCTGATATGTTCAAGCGTTCCGTCCAAGCCGCCGTACTTTGTAAAATCGTAGGCACTGAACTTCACGATAGCGTGTAAATCTGGGCGTAAAAACGCGATGTCTTGTGGGGCAATTTTTGCTTCAACCAGCAGGGTGTCTTCAGTCGGAACAATTTCAACAATATCCATCCCCGGCTGGATTACGCCGCCTACCGTATTGACGTTGAGTGTTTTCACCGTTCCATTTACTGGAGAAACCACGACCGTTCGGTTCACTCTGTCTTCAAGGCCTACCGCTGACTCTGTCATAGAAGAAAGGCGGTCTTGTGCTTCATTGAGTTTTTCTTGTTGCTCTGAGCGGAATTTTTGTGCGATGTCGATACGGCTCAGTTTCGCTTCCTCGATGGCAGAGCGTAGAGCCGGCAATTTAAGCTCCGTAGAAGTGAGTTCTCGTCTTGTGTCGTTGACTTGTCGTTGTAGCTTAAGCAGTTCAACTTTTGGAACGACACCTTCATCGGCTAGAGGCTTAGTGATGTTTAGCTCGTCGCGAGCGAGGTTGTAACCGTTTCTTAGGTTGCGAACTCGGGCTTGCATCTCAACGAGATCTTGCTGTTTTTGTCTTACCTGTTGATCAATCACTGATAGTTCGTTTCGAAGCTCATTGAGATCCTGTCGGTATTCCGCTCTTTGGCGAGAAACCAAACTCTTGTTGTTTTCTTCGAACGTAGGAGGGTAGGCAAGCTTAGTGGTATCGAGAGTGACAGATTGTCGCCAGTCACTTCCTGACTTTGACTCATCTATAATCACACTGGTTAGCGAAGCGGAGAGTTGCAAAACGCTTGCCGTTAGATTGAGTACTTGCTGTTCGCGCTCACGAAAGTCTGAGCGGAATCGCGTATCATCGATAAGTAGCAGTTGCTGTCCTTGGGTAACGATGTCGCCCTCACGGATCAGAATCTCTTTCACCAAGCCACCTTCGAGGTTTTGAATAACCTGAACTTGAGAGGAAGGGATGACTTTGCCTTGGCCAACGGTAACCTTATCGATCTCTGCCCATGCAGCCCAGGCCACTGCACAAACAAAAAATAGCAACATGACCCAGAGCATGATTCTGGCGCTGGTGGGCGTATTGAGCAGCAAAGCAGCGGTTTTGTCGTCGATATAATCCAGTTCGGCGTCCGACACCTTTTTGTATTCTTTCTTGTCCATATTTCATCCGAAATGGTCTGTTTAGGATGCGACTAATGTTTTGATTCTATTACTAACACTGTCTATCTGTAACCTCTTCTTAACGAAAGAGTCGATCCATACTGCATTATTGGGCGTAGTTCAGTAGGTAACCTGTCGCTGAGGGTGACATCCTTTTCATCTATTACCCAAAAGTTTAGCAGTGACGGGGTGAATATAAAGTAATGAATTATCGAAATAATGTCTGGTCAGCGAAAACCCATCACCATTTCATTACAAACTAGGAGATGGATTTCAAAAATCGATGACCAGAAGGGGAATTCGGGTTGTTTTCTGCCACATATCAGCGCAGAATTCACAAAAAAGTGAGGAGTTGTTATGGGAATTGAAGATATTCGCCGCGAATACTCGAAAGGTGGTTTGCGTCGTAAAGACTTAGCGGATGACCCTATTGTCCAATTCAATAAATGGCTAGAGCAGGCAGTGGAAGCCAAGCTGACTGATCCTACCGCAATGACAGTGGCAACCGTTGACGAAAACGGCATGCCTTTTCAACGCATCGTGCTGCTTAAGAACGTTGATGAAAATGGGTTTGTGTTTTATACCAACCTTGGCAGTCGCAAAGCTCAGCAAATAGAGCACAATAACAAAGTGAGCCTGCACTTCCCTTGGCACAACCTAGAGCGTCAGGTGCATATCACTGGCGTGGCTGAGAAGCTGACGGCGATGGAAAATATGAAGTACTTTACCTCTCGTCCGAAAGAGAGCCAATTGGCTGCGATTGCCAGTAAACAAAGTAGCCGTATCTCGGCTCGTGGCGTGCTGGAAGGTAAATTCTTAGAACTTAAGCAGAAGTTTGCAAAAGGTGAGATCCCTGTTCCGACGTTTTGGGGGGGCTACCGTATTCGTCCAGAGTCGATAGAGTTCTGGCAAGGTGGTGAGCACCGCCTGCATGATCGTTTTCTGTTCAGCAAGGACGGAACAGGTCACTGGGAAGCGGAACGTTTAGCGCCGTAACTCATTTTTCTGACTGCACTGCATTTGGAATGCTTTCGCTTTTGAGCAACGAGATTTATCTAAGCTGCGGTTTTCGCAGCTTTTTTTATAACTTCCGGCGAATTTAGTACAAATTACAAGCACCGTAACTTGTCTCAACATGATCATCGTTCCGGAAGCTTGATCAAGTTAGGATCCTTTTTGCATGCTTACTACTTTTGCAAACGCGCAACGTTAAAGTGAGCAAGCACAAGGGCTGGAGCGATTAGTTTTTCCAAATTGGATGTAAATAGGTATACTCCGCGGATCGAAATTCAACTTACAAGGCGGTCGGAGACATGGTTAAACGAAACAATGACATCCTTGATCATGCTTCCCCAGCACCTAAAATCATTAAGCCTGCAGAAATCGTACGATTGCCTTCGCATATGGACTCTCACGAGCATCACTATACTCAAGTGGTCATCGGCCTAAAGGGAAAGTCCGAGTTCGAAGTGGGTGGAATCGGCAACCTTGTGGGGCCCGGTCAAGGCTGCGTGGTGACATCAAACCTTGATCATGCTTTCGGTGGTGTGATTGATCAGCCTGATATCCTAGTGTTGAATATGCCATTGCCGAGTGATGACGATCCGGTTCTTCTTCAACGAATCAATGAGTTATCGCAAAGTAAAACCTACTTCCAGCTTGATATTCAGATCCAAAAGCTGATTCAAATGCTGGTGGCAGAGATGAAAAGCAGTCCGGATGATCTGCTGCTGAGCCGTGCATGTAACGATACAGTGGTTGCTCTGCTGCAGCGCCATATCTCGGAGTTAAAAACCTCGCTGCGGGACTCTCGCTTCGACCTTGAACAGATCGATCGTTACATCGAGCAGCATCTTGCTCATAAGATCTCTGTCGCTCAGTTAGCAGGAAGTGTCTTTCTTGGCGAGAGTCAGTTCCATATGCTGTTCAAAGAGCAGTTGGGTATTACCCCTCATCAGTACGTGCTTAATAAGCGTGTCGATGCGGCGAAACGCTACATCGAGCAAGGTCACCTAAACCTAGGACAGATTGCTGAGCTGACAGGCTTCTCCGGGCAAAGCACCTTCACACATGCCTTTTCGAGGCTGCAAGGTATCTCACCATCTCAATATCGTAAACGCTTCACTTAGCCTTCTACCGCGTTGATTATTGGGATTCGCTGTCAATGCAGATCATCATGGCATCAGGACGCCAGTACTCAAACTCGCAATCCATCAGTACCCCATCTTGCTTGTAGTTCACTCGGCAGATCTTAAGTACAGGTTGCCCCTCTGCCAAGTTGAGCGCTTTGGCGACGTGGCTGGGTGCTGATGTAGGAATCACATCGAAGTGTGAGCGCTTTGTCTCGTACCCGTATTTTTCTTGATAAAACTGGGTGAGTGATAAGGTTAGGTTCTCATCCAATATCTCGGGGAACAGCGAAGCAATCAGGCAATTCTCAACAAACAGCACCACGCGCCCATCGATATATCTCAGTCGCTCAATGACATGAATCGGTGTAATGGTGTCAACCGACAGCGCGTTGGCATATTCGCTACTTGCCATCTCACTTCTAACGTTCACTAGCTTGGTTTCTGCGATTCGGTTTTGCTCGCGAATCATTTGATGAAAGTGACTACGGGACAATGGGTTATAGCGAATACGCTGCGGTGAAACATACCAGCCACGCCGTTCTTCTCGATAGATCAAGCCTTCGGTTTCAAGTGAGGTAAGGGCATCTTTAATGGTAATTCGAGTGGTGGAGAAGAGTTCACTCAACTCACGCTCAGAAGGCAGTTTCTGTCCTGCCTGCATGATGTCTCCGGAGATTTGCTCTCGTATGGTGGTTTTGATTTTTGCGAGCTGGGTGAGGGGTTTCATTGTTGTGATCTAGTCCATTAGCGTATAGATGAACAAGATACGACAGCTTGGTAACAGTTTTATGAAGGCTTCAATCTCATCTGGTTTTAATCGTAACCTGCTCACTAATAAAATCTTTCCTAACTATGACGTTGCCAAAACCCAGTTTTTCTCAAAATCAGCAATAATTAAAATTCAATCCGACTAAATTAATAACCTCATATTTAAACAACATGAAAAAACTCAATCTCGTTTTTATCGCTCTAGTCCTCACCGTTCTAGCTGGTTGTTCTTCAACCGCGTCCGTCGACAATGCAAAAACCAGCAGCTATGCCCGTTCTCATGAGCTTGTTGGCCAAGCATCATGGTATGGAAGTAAATACCATGGCAAGCGCACCGCAAGTGGTGAGCGTTATAACATGAGGGCCTATACTGCGGCTCATAAAACGCTTCCTTTCGGCACCATTGTTAGGGTGACGAATACCAATAATGGCAAAAGCGTCGATGTGAAAATTAATGACCGAGGTCCGTTTGTGAAAGGGCGAGTGATTGATCTTTCACGTAAGTCGTTTGAGCAGATTGGGAACATCAATGCTGGTACTTTACCGGTAAAAATTGATGTGATTGATGACAGTAATACGTTTAGGTACAAGCACTAAATCTTCGTCTCTCCCCATAATTATTAGTCATTCCACTGGCCTACTAACGTGTGCGGCCAGCGGGATGACTAGAAAATCAAATTAGCCTTCACCAATCCCTTCATCAAACTGACGCATTTCTGCCATTTAACCTCCACAAAACCGTCAAAAACTCTGCCCTAAATTGTCACATTTGCGAAATAGCATAAAAAGTGAACTTACTGACCTAGTCCAGAAGGATAGAGACAATGAAAACTTTGCTTAACCGTGCAAGTATCGCAAAACTTGGCACTGCCACTTTGATTGCTGCGGCGATCTCTTCGACTGCTATGGCTGACGACAGCGTTCAAGCACTCGCTGAAGCTGCCAAAAAAGAAGGGGCGGTTTACAGTGTGGGTATGCCTGGTAGCTGGGCAAACTGGAAAGATACTTGGAATGACCTTAAGTCTACTTACGGCTTGAAGCACCAAGACACTGATATGAGCTCGGCGCAAGAGATTGCTAAGTTTGAAGCGGAAAAGAAAAATGCGACGGCGGATATCGGTGATGTGGGTTTCGCCTTTGCTCGCGTAGCGGTACAAAAGGGCGTGACACAACCTTATAAACCAACAACTTGGAATGACATTCCCGATTGGGCGAAAGACAAAGATGGTCACTGGGCGCTGGCGTATACCGGTACTATCGCGTTTATCTCGAACAATAATCTAGTGAAAGATGCGCCAACCTCTTGGCAAGACGTACTGGAAGGTGACTACAAGGTCACAGTCGGTGATGTGGGTGTCGCAGCACAGGCAAACAACGCTGTGCTAGCAGCAGCATTTGCTAATGGTGGTGATGAATCTAACCTAAAGCCAGCTATCGAGTTCTTCTCAAAGCTTGCTAAGCAGGGACGTTTGTCATTCACAGACCCAAGCATTGCGAACCTAGAAAAAGGCGAAGTCGAAGTTGCTATCCTTTGGGACTTTAACGCGCTGAACTACCGTGACCAAATCGACCGTTCGCGCTTTAGCGTTAACATTCCACAAGATGGCTCGGTCATCTCTGGTTATACAACCATCATCAATAAGTACGCGAAGAACCCGAACGCGGCGAAACTGGCTCGTGAGCACATCTTTAGCGACCGTGGTCAAATTAACCTTGCAGAGGGCTACGCTCGCCCAATCCGCTCCAATGTTGAGCTGCCTGCATCGATTCAAGAAAAGCTGATTTCAAACGACCAATACAGCAATGTGCATCCTGTGACGGACTTTAAAGCATGGGAAAAATCAGCGCGCCGTCTGCCTCGTCAGTGGCAAGAAAACGTGCTTATTCATCAGCAGTAATTTGAGAGCCTAAGTAAGAGGTAAGTATGAGCAATAAGGTCATTCTTGTTGTCCTCGATGGTCTCAATTATCAAGTAGCCCGTGATTGCATGGGCTACTTGAACGGCTTAATCGAGCAGCAAAAAGCAACCCTATACCCAATTCAGTGTGAGCTTCCATCAATGTCGAGACCACTCTATGAGTGTATTTTGACTGGGGTGCCACCTGTCTTAAGCGGCATTGTTAATAATCAAATTGTCCGCCTATCGAATCAAGAGTCCATCTTTGGCCTCGCCAAATCACAGGGCAAGGTAACAGCGGCGGCCGCTTATCACTGGGTGAGCGAGCTCTACAACCGAGCGCCGTATGATGCAGTGCGTGACCGTTTTACCGATGATGAATCACTCAACATTCAGCACGGTCGTTTCTATCATTGGGATCACTATCCTGATGAGGCGTTGTTCCTTGATGCGGAATCGCTCAGACAGCAATTCAATCCAGACTTTCTCTTAATCCATCCAATGAATATTGATGATGCGGGGCACAAGCATGGCTTGGATTCGAGACAATATCGAAACAGCGCTCGCGCCGCGGATATCTACCTATCGAACTACATCAGCACTTGGGTTGATGCAGGTTATCAGGTGATGGTGACCAGTGATCACGGCATGAACGACGATCTTTCGCACGGCGGAATCTTGCCTGAAGAGCGTGAAGTCCCGCTGTTTGTCATTGGTGACACCTTTACCCATGCTGAAACCACCGTGAAGCAAACAGAGCTCTGCGGACTCTGTTGTCAGCTTCTTGGGCTTGAGCATCGTAAACCTTATGCACCGGAAATGATCGCGCTATGAGTAGCTCAGTAATCGCAACGCCGAGTAATGGCAATACGCAGTCTCGTCAGGGCGCGTCTCTATGGAATCGTTTTAAACCCGTTCTGTGGCTCGCGCCCTTTGTGCTGTTTTTCTATCTGTTCCAGCTCGCCCCAATGGTTTGGGTGTTTTTTAATAGCTTTCAATACGATGGCGAGTTTTCACTGGATAATTACCTAGAGGTATTTGACTCCAGCTTCATGATTCAAGCCTTTAGCAACAGTATTTGGCTGTCGGTATGGTCGAGTGTGATTGGTCTCGCCATTGCTGCGCTGCTGGTGTCATCACTACGCAGAGTCGACAGCAAGCTGCGTGATGGCGTGATAGCCTTTACCAACATGAGCAGTAACTTCGCCGGCGTGCCTCTAGCGTTCGCTTTCATCATCATTCTGGGTGTGAACGGTGCAGTTACTCTGCTCCTAAAGCAGTATGGTTTGATTGAGGGATTCAATCTCTATGGAAAGTGGGGACTTCTGGTCATCTACATTTACTTCCAGATCCCGTTAGGTGTGCTGCTGTTATATCCCGCGTTTGATGCGCTGCAAGATGATTGGCAGTCCGCATCAGCGCTGCTTGGTGCGAAAACGCATCAGTATTGGACTCAGGTTGCACTACCGGTGCTGTCTCCCGCGCTGCTCGGTACCTTCATTATCTTGATTGCTAACGCGATGGGCGCATACGCCAGTGTCTACGCGCTGACCACGGGCAACTACAACGTGATTACCGTGCGCATCGCGAGCTTAGTATCGGGTGATTTGTTCCTTGAGCCGAATCTGGCCGCCGCCATATCGGTGATTCTGATGGCGATTCTCGCCTTTATTACGGTTATCAATCAGTGGCTATTGTCGAGGAGTTACCATGCTTCAAAATAGCAAATCTCTTGCTAGTAAAAAGCTGACAAGTAATGTTAGTACTTACTATCATAAAACCGTTGTTTACGGAATCGTTGGGTTGATGCTGGTTCCGATTATCGCGACCTTAGTGTACTCCCTGTCATCAAGTTGGGGAGCTACCATATTACCTGACGGCTTTACCTTTAATTGGTATGTTCAGCTGCTTACCGACTCACGTTTTCTTGCCGCATTTGGGCGTTCGCTGTTGGTTTGCTTCGCTGCCTTAGCACTGAGTGTGGTGCTGATCCTACCGGCGATATTTGTGGTGTTTTACTACTTCCCAAAACTCGACAAAGTGATGAACGTGCTTATTCTTCTGCCGTTCGCAGTGCCGCCTGTGGTCTCTTCGGTGGGACTATTACAGATTTATGCTGACAGTGCGGTGCCTTTGGTTGGCACACCATGGATCTTAATTGGCACCTACTTCACCATCGCGCTGCCGTTTATGTACCGTGCGATATCCAACAGCTTCGAAGCGATTAACTTGAACGATTTGATGGACGCAGCGCACTTATTAGGCGCGAGCACGACCAAGGCGTTCCTCTTGATCATCGTTCCGAACTTGAAGAAGGGTTTGTTGGCGTCGCTCTTCTTGTCTTTCTCTTTCCTATTGGGAGAGTTTGTGTTCGCCAATATCTTGGTGGGAACACGTTACGAAACGCTACAAATCTATCTCTACAACATGCGTCAAACCAGCGGTCACTTTACCTCTGCGTTAGTAATGACTTACTTTTTCTTTATCTTCCTACTGACATGGCTTGCCAGCCGTTTTAGCAGTCAACAACAAAAGGGCAAATCATGAGCTACGTATCTGTTAGTCAACTTACCAAGCGATTCGGCAATAACACGGTTTTCGAAGACATTGACTTCACGATTGAAAAGGGCGAGTTCATCACTCTGCTCGGGCCTAGCGGCTGCGGCAAGTCAACGCTACTGCGCAGTCTCGCAGGACTGAATCCGGTAGAGGGTGGTCAGGTTTTGGTGGATGGTGTCGATATCACTCACGCAGCGCCTCAGCAGCGAGGCATTGGCATGGTATTTCAATCCTACGCTCTATTCCCGAATATGACGGTGTCAGAAAACATAGCCTTCGGCCTCAAGATGCAAAAGCTCGCAAAGACAGAGATAGAGCGCGAGGTTGCCAAGGTGATTGAGCTGGTGGAATTGACGGGCAAAGAGAAACAGTACCCGCACCAACTATCCGGTGGTCAAAGGCAGCGTGTTGCCCTTGCTAGAGCTTTGGTGGTGAAGCCAAGGATCTTGCTTTTGGATGAGCCTTTGTCTGCACTCGATGCCAAGATCCGTAAGAACCTGCGTCAGCAGATCCGCACCATTCAAAAAGAGCTAAACCTGACCACTATCTTCGTGACCCATGACCAAGAAGAGGCGATGATCATGTCTGATCGTATCTTCTTGATGAACAAAGGCGAGATTGTCCAACAGGGTGAGCCTGAGGCTATTTATACCCATCCAGTAAACGAGTTCGTTGCAGGCTTTATGGGTCACTACAATCTGGTGGAGGCAGCGCAAGCGAAATCGTTATTTGATCTGGAAGTTAACAGCAAAGTCGCCATTCGTCCAGAGTCCATCTATGTGCGCGAGCAAGGGCGCCAGTATGGCGAGCATATTTCTGCACCGCGAACTGGGATCATTAAGAATCACCAGTTGCTTGGCAATGTGATTCGCTATCAAGTGGACGTGGATAATTGTGAGCTTACTGTCGACTTGCTGAATCGATCATCAGAGCGCTTGCTGTCTGTTGGCAGTCAATTGGAGCTGCTGTTTAACCTAAACGAAATTCAACCTGTGAGAGCTTAGAATGTCTAAACCCCTTTATGTATTCGATATGGACGAGACGCTGTTTGATGCCGATTGTGCCATGCTGTGGAACCGATTCTTGGTGGAAAAAGGGATAGCGACAGCACCTGATTTTTTGGAAGAAGACAAACGCCTAATGGCACTCTATGCACAAGGTAATATGGATATGGAAGACTACTTAAAGTTTTCCATGTCACCTCTGTCTGGCGTGTCCAAAGAGACAGTCTCTTTGCTGGTGGAGCAGTGTATTGATGAGAAAATTATGCCTCGGTTGTTTCCACAAGCTGCCACTTTGATTGAGCAACTTAAGCGCGACAATATTCAGACGGTAATTATCTCTGCATCTGTGAGTTTCTTGGTGTCGGCCATCGGTAAACGTGTTGGAATTGATGAGGGGATGGGGATCGATTTAGTGGAAGAGGGCGGCTGTTATACTGCTCGAATCGACGGTATTCCGACTTATCGAGAAGGTAAGGTCGCTAGGCTGGAGCAATGGTTGATAGAGAGCACGACGCAGTACTCGGAAATCCACTTCTATACCGACTCTATCAATGACCGACCGCTGTGTGAGTTTGCTGACTACGCTTACTTAGTGAACCCGTGTCCTCTGCTCAAAGCGCTTGGTGATAAGAGGGACTGGCAGCAGCTTGATTGGTCTTTGTAATCAATTTATACCCAGCTAATCAAATTGGACTATCTTAAAAAACACTCGTCATCTTCACGAAAGTGAAGATCTCCCAAAGCGCGTAGCTAACTGAAAAGTAGTGACTAATTTACGTTTGCAACACGCTGAGAGAGATCCCCTTTTTCAAGGGGATGACGGTATTTTTGGGGATTATTGCTCTATCTTTTGAACTTCTTTTATTTCAAAGTCTGCAAACCAGACTTCATCTTCGCCGGCATTCAGACCCGCTTTGTCGTTAAGAGAGCGATAGATACCCCATTTCGGTCGTACAAAGTTGTCGGTACTACCATTGCTGCCAGAGCGCCAAAGTTCGATATTTTGTTCATTGACAGTAAACAACGGTGTTTCAGACCCAAGTGGTGTCACTGACAATTCCAGTGAGCCTTGTTCGCTGAACTTTGCGCGTACAAAGACCTCTAGCCACTGCCCTTGTATCTGAGTTGCCCAATCAATGCCTAACTGTGAGGTATGAAGCAGCATGGTCTTAGCATCTTGGCTATCGACATGACGTACCTCCAATCCACTGACTCCACTTTTGGTATTACCGGTAATGGTGACTAAGGGTTGGCTGACAGGGTCGCCAAAGTCAGAGACCGCCTTTAGCTGAAATAGGTGGGTAAAGTGGCTGGTGACAGCGAAATCTTCGTCGATTCGAAACTTCCAGCGGTACTCAAATGTCTTGTCCATGAAGCCTTTGAGTGAGTCTTCAGACTTGTCGTATACTTTGATTTCGTTGCGTTGGCGATCGGTTTTACCTGTGTCTCGATCACCATCTAAGTCACGATGAATGGTAAAACGAAAATAGTCGCCAACTTGGTTATCACTGTCCTCTGTAATGTGTTTTACCCCGCTATGGTTATGCTCGCCATAGAGGTCTGGCGCTTCAATAGAGCCTGCTCCGAGAACACTTTCGATCAAATCGTAGGTATCCATATTGGCTGGACCATCCGATACGAGCGAAGCGCTACTCAATACATAGTAATTTCCTGAATCATCGATATCGGGTGTATTGGGAATGCCGGAACTGCCTGAGTTAGTGCCGCCACAAGCGGTCAGAATAAGTGGGATAAGGGTGGAAAGTGCGAGCTTTCGAGCTTGATGCATCATAGGTAACGTCCTAAAACAAAAAAACGGGACACCCTACACGTGTCCCCAAAAGCAGCTTTGCTTATTACTTACAATGTTGGTGTGGAGTCTGTGAAATTGAGAGTGAGCAAGCTTAGCGAAAGACACTAAGCTTGCGGGGTAGGTTATGTTATTAGTTATCGTTAAGACCAAACTTAGTGGCACGCTCGACAATTTGCTCTGGCGTTAGTGCAACGTTCCAAAGAGCGATATTATCTGCCGAACCGTCAAAGTTTTTGTCTGAACTGCTAGCTCCGCCTAAAAGAATAAACTTGTCACCGGCGTTTTTTGCTAGCTCCCAACTAACAGTTTTGCTTGCTACTTCAATACCATTTAGATACACATTAGCGAGGCTTGTAGTTTCATCATATACAGCTGTAATGTGGTACCAAGTATCATCTGCAATCGCTACATCTGAAACTGCCTCTGTTGATAGATTGCTTCCATCGACTTTACCGCCGTATACCTTGAACTTCAGCATATCTTTAGTGCTTGAGCTATCGCCTTCAATATAGAGTTTATAACCCAGATAGTTGCTTGTATCTGCCCAATCTACGAGTGCTACATCAATATCATTGGCTCTGTTTCTCTTTATGACGGTTTCAAGTGTGAATGAACCTTCAATTTGGTCAGCTCCAGAGTTTGCATCCGATGTGTAATAAGCATATCCATAGCTTTCCGTTGCTTGATCCTGGATGATACTAGCAGCAGTGGAATCGTCGCCCAATGCACCTGTGGTGGTGCTGAGATCGGCACTACCTGTCCACTTCACACTGGTTCCATCAGAACCACTATCACTGGTAAAGTCACCGTTATCGAATTTGTACTCGTGAACGGCTTCTGGGAAGTCGCCTGGCTCAGGTTCGCCATTATCACCTTCAGTACTAACAACAGTTGCTTCTGAACTGTTGGAGTGGTATGGGTCTGATACTGAATTTAAAACCGTACCCGGGATATAGCTCTCGAAGTCATCCTCAAACGTTTCTTCTTCGTTGTTGTATACAACGATGTTATCGGCTACAACTTCATAGTGAGTAGTATTGCCATTGTCACCTAATCGCACTGCTATATAATTGACGGCTTCCTTCTTAGTCACTTGTCCCGCATAAGATACATCATTGATCATGAACTCAAACTCTGGAGTTTCTTGTAGTGCGTCCCACGGTACTTCAATCGAGAGTGCTTCTCCTTTGGTAAATGTACCTAGAATTTCTTCGCTTATGTCGCCGCCTGAGGTTCTAAAGCGGATTTCGCCAGGAGCTTCGTTGCTCTCGCCAGGACCTAAAATGATTTCACCGAATAGGCTTGATTTTGAGGCACTGCTTGTGTAAATCGAGATGTAGGCATTGTTACCATCAGAGTTTGCTTCTTGTGAAGAGTCCTCATCCACCTGATAAATCACATCTAACGTTAGTTTGCCCGTCTCGATTGCAGAGAGTTGTAGGCGCAGTTCTCCGGTATCACCATCGGTACCGCCTTTAGTATCTTGTACAACAACAAATTGGTTGACACCATACTCAGCGTTAGCCGTTGCAACTGCAGCTTTTACGCTAGTGTCATCTGACTGATTTTGACCAGACAGGACTATATTTCCTTCATCGACAAGGATTTTCAAAGCACCATTTTCTAGCTCATACGGTACGTCTGTATATGTTTCACCGATGGCGCTTCCACCGTAGTACTTGAATGTAATTGTTTCTGCTTCAGTATCTTCATCAAAATTATCAGTTACTATCTCGTAAACTCCCGGAATGTTATCGTCGTGATAGTATTTCTGCTTGGAGCCGCTAAAAATATAAACGTTTGGGAGATCTACACCGCCAGACTGTGCAGTCACACCATCATTTCCAATTTCCCAGAGTTTGTCCGTAAGTTCAGAGGATGGAGTAGTGCCACCACCACTATTACCACCGCCATTACTTTCATCAATAACTTCTGGACCATTACAACCCATGAGAAGTCCGGTTGAGATGGCTACCGCTGCTGCTACTTTAGATACTCGCATAATATCGCTCTCTTTCACGTTCCTTGGTGTTAGTATGCAATAATATTGTATGATTAAACGAAGTGTTGCTAGTTGTAAGAATATGTAGCTTGATAGCAGTCACGGAAGGGGCGATATATTGTATGATTTTTGTGACCTGGCTTGCGATAATTGATAGTTCTATCGGATGTATTACTTGAATCAATTAGGAAAGTGACTACAAGAAGAGTGATTCTTATGAGGAGTTTACCGGGCATAAAATAAAGTCAGCCCAACATTGATATGTTGGACTGACTTGAAAGTGGCTAGAGCTTTGTCATCGAAATTAGCAATTATTAATCATACATAAGCTTGTCTGCTTTGCTCATATCGAACTCTTTCAAAGACTTACGTGCTAGCGAGCGAAACGGCAGTGCTTTCACAATCTCTTCAAATGGCTGCACCGCAAACGCCCAGAATATTGAGCCATCAAATCCAAGAATAATAAGTGCACACAATGGGATAGATATTACCCACTGACCCGTAAAGTTGATCTTAAATACCGCAGTAGTTTTACCTAGTGCTCGTAATACATGCCCATGGACTGTGTTGTAGCCACGAATAATCGGCAGGAACACGTAAAGCGGAGCAATAACGGCAAGAGCCTGATAAGTAGCAGGGTCAAGATCAGGGTAAATATCCGCGAGCACAAAATGCATCCCGGCAAAGAATACCGCACAAACGACTGAAATACCGACCGCCACATCGATGCTGGTGTCGACGTTTTTCGTCAGGTCGTCCATTTTACGAGAGCCAATAGCTTGGCTGATGGTAATCGCTGAAGAGTGCGCCCATGCAGTGATAAATTGCGTACCAGCGCGAATCCAAGGGAATACTAAGGTAATTGCTACGTAGGCGTTGATGTTTAGCTGAGCATAGAGCAATTGATATGTTGTTGCCCCGATCGACAGAATGGTCACATTAGCGGCAACAGGGAAAATCTCGGTGAAATGCTTTTTCATATTGGTAAGCATCGCTGCTATTGATTTAGGCTTTTTCAGTTCGACCAAAGGCTCTAAACGTAGACACCACCATAAGAACACCATACGAATGATGATAGCGATAACGCTGCCCATTGCCGCGCCTTGAACCCCAGTTCCTGCAAACTCAATAGTACCGCCTAATTGAACACCGTGAATCAGAACATAAGAAAGTGCCGTGTTAATAGGGAGCTCTAGCAGGTAACCTTTAAACGGGATCTTACTGCGCCCCATACTATTGAATAGTGCAGTAATGACCTGAGTAACGGCGGTAAATAGGACTAAGTACTTCGAGATATCTAGGTATCCACTGATTTCGCCATTTAGCTCTGGCTTATCTGTTATCAGAGACAGCAAAGGCTGCTCGAATACGGTTAACAAGATCCAGAACAGAAGCGCCACAGAGAAGTTGATTGTCATGCCAGACAAAAAAGAGTTCGAAAGTGCGTCTTTTCTTCCAGAGCCTACTGCGCGGCTTAGGACCAATTGTGTACCGTTAGCCAGAGCCATCTGGATACCGAGTACAAAAGCGACAACAGTGGTGGCAATGCCCATTGCTGCGAGGGGTATTTCACCGAGAGGAGAGACCAACAGCGTATCGATCATTAGCATTGACTGCATCAGCAGTGCATTGAGTGCTAATGGCCAGGCAAGCGAGAAGTTCTTTCGGATGTAAGATTGAGAAGACACAAAAAACCTTGTTGAGTTGGGCGCTAAAGGATCATGCAAAGCGAGCGCAGTGCAAATACGGCATCATATTGTAATACAAAACTGTGGTGAGATATAAGATGGAAGTCACGCTAATCAGCAAGTAGGTTTGCAGAGGATCCGTTGTCCGCTTTGAGCTGTTTTGCGAAAAAGTCGCCCTGTCGAGCGAGGAGCGGGGGAAGACAGGGCGTGGTTAGATCTAAGCTAATTCGGCGCTGTTAGCGACCTTTTGTTCGAGTTTGCCTAATCTTTGGTACAAGTGGACAGTTTCGCGGGCATTTTCTATTGCCTGAATGGTCGTCATTAGATGATCTTGAGCATGGACCATCACTAAAGTGACTGGGATTTTACCTTCGCCCTCATCGGCACCGATGAGTTCGGTCTGAACTAAATGCGCTTGGCGGATCGCTTCATCAGCCTGCACCAAGAATTGCTCAGCGCCGTCTATATTGCCTACACGAGCACATTTAATCGCTTCCATTGATAGGCTTCTTGCTTCACCTGCGTTGCAGATGAGTCCCATGATAGTGACTTCTAAATCCATACTTTAATACCTCTAATTAAGCTGTTTCGCTCAGCGCTTCGATTGCCGTTGCAAGAACTTTGTCGCCGCGCATCGCACCGTAGTCCATTGGGTTGATCGCCAGAACTTTTTTACCTTGCTTAGCAGCTAACGTTGAGAATTCTTGCTGACGGAACTTCACTTGCGGGCCTAATAAGAAAACGTCCCAATCGGCTAGCTTTGCTTCAAACTCAGCGATAGGCACTGCAAGGATTTCAGCGTCAATTGATTGATTTTTCGCAGCTTCTTCCATCTTTTTGACCAAGATTGATGTAGACATACCCGCAGAACATAGCAATAGAATTTTCATAACACTTCTCCTGTAAAGAGCACCTCGTGTGCTCGATTTATGTTCCCAGTGTTACGGGTAACGTATTCTTCATCAAGATGTCATAAGGCAAAAATGTTACGTAGTTCAAATTTGGTGCGTATTTATCCAATTTTTCGTGCTCAAGATAACATTTATTCGGTTTTTGCTTTGTTTTTAGAAATTGTTACCCGTAATGTTACCCGTAACAAAAATGGATAACACGAACCTAAGGGGATAGATCGTGCTGAATAATGCGTTTACAGAAAAGCTCAATTATTGGGCGGGCTGGTTTACTAGCCTGAAATACGTCATGGCCATCAAACAAGCCTTTGTTATGTTGATGCCAGTCATTATCGTTGGTGCGTTTGGCGTACTGATTTCTAACATGGTTATGGGGACACAGTCGGGTCTTGCAGCATTTGAAACCTTTGCGTTTCTTGCAGAATACCGCCCAATAATGGGACAAATCAACTACGCGACGCTGAACTTCCTGACTATCGGTGCCATCTTTATGATTGGTCTCGAGCTCGGTAAGCTTAATGGTCAGAATAATGCTTATTCTGGTCTGCTTGCCGTGATCTGTTTCGTGGCCGTTATCCCAACGACGTATGAAGTTGTGGTTGCTGGTGAGGCATTCGAAGTGACTAACGTGATTGCGCGTCAGTACACGGACACGAAAGGTCTGTTCCTTGGTATGTTCATCGCGATTTTATCGGTAGAGGTATATAGCAAACTGCTTACTATGAACTCTCTACAGATCAAGATGCCAGACTCTGTACCGCCAAATGTTGCGAGTTCTTTCTCGGCGCTATTACCTTCTATCATTACTGTGACTGCAATCGCGACCTTCGGTTTCGCATTCTACGAAATCTCAGGTATGACGCTTTATGATGCGACTTACGCTGCAATTCAGCGTCCACTTGAGGGTGCCATCCAAAGTCTTCCTGGCGTACTGCTTCTGATGTTCCTTGCTCAAGTATTCTGGGTGGTGGGTATTCACGGTAACCAGATGATCAAACCACTTCGTGAGCCACTGCTCCTTGGTGCGATTGCCGCAAACATGACGGCTTATGAAAATGGTGAAGAAATCCCGAACATTATTACCATGCCTTTCTGGGATATCTACATGAGCATCGGTGGCTCTGGTGTCACAATCGGTCTTCTAGTTGCTGTATTCCTAGTGTGTAAGAAGCGTAAGGATATGCGTGAAATCGCTAAGCTATCTGTGGGTCCGGGTGCATTCAACATCAATGAGCCTGTGGTATTTGGTATGCCGATCATGCTTAATCCGGTTCTTGCTATTCCGTTCATCATCACACCGCTTGTCACTGGTGTCATTGGTTACTACGCAACGGCTATCGGTTTCGCTGGCAAGGCGGTGGTAATGATTCCATGGACCTGTCCACCGATACTCAGTGCATGGCTCGCAACCGGTGGTTCACTAGGTGCCGTGGTAACGCAGCTTGCTTGTATTGTTACCGCAATCATCATCTACCTACCATTTGTGAAGATTTGTGAGAACCAGTTTAAAGAGCAGCTTGATAACCTCGAAGCTGAAGAAGAGAAAGTTGAAGTTAAAGAAGCATTAGCGTAAGGATTGATGATGACCCAATATTCTATGAAGTTTCCAAAAGACTTTATCCTAGGTGCGGCTGCATCAGCATGGCAAACCGAAGGTTGGAGTGGAAAGAAAGAAGGTCAAGACTCTTATATCGATGTCTGGTACAAAAATGACCGTAAGGTTTGGCACAATGGCTACGGCCCTGCTGTTGCAACGGATTTCTACAATCGTTATGTCGAAGATATTGATTTAATGCAGGTGGTGGGCTTGACCCACTACCGCAGCTCAATCAACTGGTCTCGTTTTATGCTCGACTATGAGCAGGGAATCGTTGATGAAGAGTATGCCACCTATGTTGATCAAGTGATCGATACTATGTTGGCGAAAGGCATTGAGCCAATGTTCTGCCTAGAACACTATGAACTTCCAACTTATCTTTTAGACAACTATGGCGGCTGGAGCTCACCTAAAGTCGTTGATATGTTTGTGCATTATGCGCGAGAGGTCTTTAGACGTTACGGTCACAAGGTGAAGCACTGGTTTACGTTTAATGAGCCGATTGTGGTTCAAACGCGCGTCTTCCTCGATGCCATTCGTTACCCGTATGAGCAGGACACCAACAAGTGGATGGTGTGGAACCACGCGAAGAATCTAGCGACAGCGAAAATCGTCAAAGCCTACCGTGAAGGCGGTTATGACGGCAAAATCGGAGTGGTTCTCAACCCAGAGGTTACTTATCCTCGCTCAAGCGCAGCACACGATAAGCGTGCGGCAGAAGTGTATGACTTGTTCTACAATCGAGTGTTCTTAGACCCTGCTATCAAAGGTGAGTATCCAGAACAGCTACTGACTTTGTTGAAGGGCAACGGTATTGATTTTGCGCCATCAGCGGAAGAACTTGCCATCATCAAGAACAACACAGTGGATTTCATTGGTGCCAACCTTTACTACCCACACCGAGTGAAAGCACCTGAGGCTGAGTGGCCAAAACATGTGCCATTCCACCCTAAGAAGTACTTCAGTGGCTTCGAGTTACCGGGTCGTGAAATGAACTTCTCTCGCGGCTGGGAGATTGATCCCGCTATCGTTTACGACATGGCGATGCGCATTAAGAATGACTACGGCAATATTGAGTGGATTCTTAGTGAAAACGGCATGGGCATTGAGAACGAAGTTCAGTTTAAGGATGAGAATGGTCAGATTCAGGATGACTATCGCATCGACTTTATCTCTCGTCACCTTTACCACCTGCTGCGAGCTATTGAGGATGGTGCAAACTGTAAGGGCTATATGCTGTGGGCATTTACCGACAACGTTTCACCGATGAACGCCTTTAAGAATCGTTATGGTTTGGTGGAAATCGACTTGGACGACAATCGCAATCGTCGCGTTAAGAAATCCGGTCAATGGTATAAGGCATTGTCAGAAACTCGTTGCTTAGACATCAAGGTTGATGACGAATATCGTTAATACTCAGTGTGACGAGCGAGATCGCTCGTCACACCTTTATTTTAAGAATCTGAACACACATCTTTTAGGAAATGTTACCTATCTATTTGAATAAGAGTAAAAATTCTTTATTCTCCACCTGTAATACTGAACCTCAGTAAATCACTGTTTTCCGTTCCCTCTACAATATTAAAAATGTTACAGTAACATTTGATAACACTTGAGAATTCGTTGAATGACTATGGAAGCTAAACGTTCGCGCCCGACGTTACAAGATATCGCCGATCGCATTGGAATCACTAAGATGACGGTAAGTCGCTACATGCGAAACCCTGAGTCAGTCGCACAAGCCACAAGAGACAAGATTGCTCAGGTGGTGGAAGAGCTCGGCTATATCCATAACCGAACGCCAGCGATGCTGTCTAAGTCGTCTAGTAAAGCCATCGGTGTGTTACTTCCTTCACTCTCCAACCAGGTGTTTTCGAGCTTTGCACAAGGGATTGAATCGGTCACTAATCCACTTGGCTACGATACTTTGATCGCGCACTACAGCTATGACAAGGATATCGAAGAGAAGAAAATTGAGGCGTTTCTCTCTTATCAAGTTGATGGCCTAATACTCACCGATACCAACCATACTGAGCGTACCTTACAGATGATTAAGACGGCAGGTATTCCGGTCGTTGAAGCCATGGATTTACCACAAAACCCAATCGATATGGCAGTAGGGCTTGATCACATGGATGCTGCCTATACGGTCGTTAAGAAGATGATTGCTAAAGGCAAACGTAATATTGCTTACTTTGGTGCTCGCATGGATACACGAACTCAGCTTCGTATGCAGGGCTACGATAAGGCAGTCGTTGAAGCGGGTCTTGAACCACTCCACATACTTACCAAAGAGCACTCTAGCTTCCCGCTCGGTGGTACCTTGCTCGATAAAGCTCTGCTTATTCAACCAGAGCTCGATGGTGTATTCTGCACTAACGATGATATTGCCATCGGTACTATTATGGCTTGCCGACTCAAGCAGCGCCGAGTGCCAGAAGAAATCAGTGTGGTGGGCTTTAACTCACTAGATATGGGTAAAGTCATTAGTCCCACATTGGCCAGTATCGAAACGCCGCGTTTTGAGATAGGCAAAAAAAGCGCCGAGCTGTTGCTATCGGCGCTAACTGGAGAAACTGTTGAGCAAAAAGTGTTTGATATGGGCTTTACCCTAACTGAAGGCGAAAGCCTCTAGGTGAGTTCAGGCTCCAAAGTGTGTTTTTCTAGGCTTGGGTACAGAAAGCTCGCTCCCTGATCTGCCGCTGAAACCGTTTGGCGGCAATGCGCAAAAAGACCTCTTCCCCAGGTCATTTGACCGAGTTCGTTATCTATTTTTACACAGTCTCTGGAGTCAAGGTCGGTGAGTACCTCTAGGCATCCATTGACGCTATCTAGCCGCACTATGTCACCCTCTTTAATCTTGGCAATGACACCACCTCTGAGCGCTTCTGGAGAGACATGAATCGCCGCAGGAATTTTCCCTGATGCGCCGGATAATCGACCGTCGGTCACTAACGCCACCTTAAAACCATCATTTTGAAGGTTACCGAGCAGTGGCATGAGTTTGTGAAGTTCAGGCATTCCGTTGGCTGCCGGTCCATTAAAGCGCACCACCACAACGCAATCACAGTTAAGATCGCCACTTTGATAGGCGCGCTCTACTTCATTCTGGTCGTTAAATACCTTTGCGGGGGCTTCAATAACACGGTGCTCTTTCTTGACCGCAGAGACCTTAATGACCGCTTGTCCCAGGTTGCCTTTGAGAACTTTTAGGCCGCCGCTGCTTTGAAATGTTTGTCCTTCATTAGCAATGACTGCCGAGTCGCTAGAGCCTTTAGAGCGCCTCCATACGAGGTCTCCATCTTCAAGTGCCGGATAGCTGAGCTGATCTTTGAAGTGACCAAAAGCGGTTAATGTGTCTTGATGTAAAAGGTCTTGCTGAGCCAAGCGGGCCATCATAGCAGGCACGCCGCCTGCCGCTTGAAAGTCATTGATGTCTGCCGATCCATTTGGATAGATGTTAACGACCAGTGGTACTGCATCCGCAAGATCGCTAAGGTCCTGCCACGTGAGAATGTATCCTGCCGCTCGCGCGACGGCAATCATGTGAATACTGTGGTTAGTGCTGCCACCAGAAGCCAGTAGCGCGACCAATCCATTCACCAAGTTTTTTGCGGTAAATACCTCGTAAAGCGGACGATAGCGAGGTGATGTCGCACTGCTACTTGCAATGACTAACGCCGCATATTCCGTTAACACTCGACGAAGCGGGTCATGAGGTGCGATAAAAGCGCTTCCGGGTAGCATTAACCCCATGGCTTCAAAAACGAGCTGGTTGGTGTTGGCGGTGCCAAAGAATGTGCATGTGCCTGTGCCATGATAAGCACGGCATTCCATATCGAGCAGTGCCATTTGACCGAGATGGCCTGCCGCATACTGCTGGCGGATAGACACTTTTTCATCGTTGGAGATACCCGTTGTCATTGGTCCTGCGGGAATAAACGCTGTGGGAAGGTGACCATAAGCCAGCGCGCCCATGAGCTGTCCTGGGGCGATTTTATCGCAGACTCCCAACAGCAAGTTACCATCAAACATGTTGTGACTTAGCGAGAATGCGGTGCTCTGGGCAATCAAGTCTCGAGAAAACAGAGACATATCCATCCCAGGCTGTCCCTGTGTCACCCCATCACACATTGCTGGAACACAGCCCGCCACTTGCGCGGTATGACCAAGTTTAGCCAGCGCAGTTTGGATCTGCTCGGGGTAGACCTCGTAAGGCTTGTGAGCGCTCAGCATGTCATTATACGACGAGATAATCGCAAGATTGGCGCTAGTGTTATCAAGTAAGCGCTGCTTGTCTGCACAACCTGCTGTTGCTACCGCATGCGCTAGGTTGCCACAAGACAACTGACTGCGCCCTCGACCGGCTTCCTGTTGATGCGTCATTGCATCGAGGTAGCTTTGCCTCAATGCTTCACTGCGTTTCTCAATTCGTTGGGTGACCGCCATAATGGCTTGATGAGTCATGAAACCACCTCAAGCGAAACATCAGTAAGTTTCATACGGATCTCTTTCACAGCAGCCTGCACGACCGCATCAAGCGACATGTCTATCGGCACTGTGACGACGTCTAATTCACAGTCTGGTCTCTCTAACGCCTCAAATTGACTTTGCAATAGAGAAGACTTCATAAAGTGCCCACCGCGTTGGTTTACACGCTGTCTGATTAGCTCAAATTCGCCATCGAGGAAGACAAAGATGAGATTGTTGTTGCCGAACCGCAATGTATCTCGATAGCGGCGTTTGAGAGCAGAGCACACGATGACGCCATGCTCATTTTTCTGACCCAGACTGTAGGCCGCGTCATTGATGCGCTCTAGCCATGGTGCTCGGTCACTGTCTGTTAAGGCGTTGCCAGAAGCCATCTTGTCAATATTTGCGCGAGGGTGAAGATCATCACCATCGATAAACTTCGCGCCTAGTGTGTCGGCTATTTTTTTGCCGACCGTGCTTTTACCTGAGCCAGAAACGCCCATTACAACAATGCACTTTCCCAAGTTTCCTCCTTTGGGATCGAAATATGATCCACTCCGCACAATTCGATAAACGTCTAAATTATGGTTCATATTATCGATGTTACTGGTAACATGATACCGGTAACTTTTATTGTTGTGAACGAGAGCACATCAACATAAAAAACTGGATTACAGCAAGCTAACGGCTGGCATAGAGTGTTCTAAACGCTAGCAAATCGTACTTTGAAGTCGGATTTAAGGGGTAAAAATGTCGGTATTTCCAAAGAATTTCCTGTGGGGTGGAGCCATTGCAGCTAACCAAGCTGAGGGTGGTTATCGTGAAGGAGGTAAGGGTCTAACAACCGTAGATATGATCCCTTACGGTGATAATCGAATGCCAGTAAAACTTGGGCTTCGCGAACAGGTTTCACTGGACGAAGCGGAGTATTACCCAAGCCATGATGCTATCAATTTTTATCATCGCTACAAAGATGACATTGCTCTGTTAGCGGAAATGGGGTTCAAGGTCTTTCGCACCTCGATTGCTTGGGCACGCTTGTTTCCAAAAGGCGACGAACTGGAACCAAATCAGGCGGGGATAGCGTACTATCAAGACCTCTTTAGAGAGTGCAAAAAACACGGTATTGAGCCTTTAGTAACACTTTGCCATTTCGACGTACCGATGCACTTGGTGGATACCTATGGCTCATGGCGCAGCCGTGAGATGATAGGTTTCTTCGAACGATATGCACGTACTTGTTTCGAAGCATTTGATGGTCTAGTGAAGTACTGGCTAACCTTCAATGAAATCAATATCTTGCTCCATAGCCCATTCTCAGGTGCGGGTCTTCTTTTCAAAGAAGGAGAAAACAAGGAGCAAGTGAAATACCAAGCTGCCCACCATGAGCTAGTCGCGAGCGCTTTGGTGACGAAAATTGCCCACGAGATTAACCCAGAAAACCAAGTAGGGTGCATGTTAGCGGGTGGTAACTTCTACCCATATTCATGCAAGCCTGAAGACGTCAAAATGGCGCTCGACAAGGACCGAGAAAACCTGTTCTTTATTGATGTTCAAGCGCGAGGTTATTACCCATCATACGCCCAGCGTACGTTCCGAGATAAAGGTATTGAACTAGAGATTCATGACGAAGATCTAGAGATACTCAAAAACACCGTGGATTTCATTTCATTCAGCTATTACGCCTCACGTTGTGCGTCCGCAGACATGAATAAGGGCAACACCAGTGAAGCCAACGTCGTGAAGTCCATTCGTAACCCGCATCTAGAAGCCAGTGATTGGGGCTGGGTCATCGACCCGATGGGACTGCGAATTGCGATGAACACGCTCTACGATCGCTATCAAAAACCTTTGTTTCTCGTCGAGAACGGTTTGGGTGCTAAGGATGTAGTCGAAGCAAATGGTGAAATCAATGACGACTACCGCATTGACTACCTACGCGCGCACATTGAAGCCGTGGGCGATGCTATTGAAGATGGTGTGCCATTGATGGGCTATACGCCTTGGGGCTGTATCGACTTAGTGGCCGCGTCGACTGGAGAGATGAGTAAGCGCTATGGCTTTATTTATGTGGATCGCGATGATAAGGGTAATGGTACGTTAGAGCGCTCTCGTAAAAAGTCGTTTTTCTGGTATAAGAAAGTCATCGCTTCAAATGGAGAGGATTTGTCCTAGTTCTCTATCCCAAAAAAGATGTCTAAAAAAGGGATGCGAATAGCAAGGGCCATTAACTGGCCCTTTTTTTGTGTCAATTTCATGTCAGCTCGAAACAATATGTTAATTTGGTTGCATTTTGTAACCTCTCATCTTGTCTGTGGCGATGTGACCTTGTATTAATTTTGTTAATAAGCGTAGAAATTAGCAAAAAGCTCGGAGTTTTTGACAAGTAATTCTCAAGCGCTCAAAATACACTGCCTGCCATTGTAGTAGTCCAGTCGATGTTTTCGGCTGAGTAGAGATTGAGGAACACACATGTTTACAGCAACAGATGTGCTAAAAACGGAGTTTGTTGAGCAGCCGCTTGAACAGCTCTGGTCACTGATCTCTCCACTCTATATGGTGGATGAGTCTCAATGGTTGAAACAGCTTTTACCTCTGGCCACACCGCAAGGTGACGAAGCCCAGCAGATCCCACAGAAAACCACCCAGCTCATTGAAGCCATTCGTGCTGACAAAAATGCGATTCAGATGATCGATGCCTTGCTGCTTGAGTACAGCTTAGATACTCAAGAAGGCATTTTGCTGATGTGTCTTGCGGAAGCCTTGATGCGTATTCCAGATTCTGCAACGGCGGATGCGCTTATCCGCGACAAGCTCAGCGTGGCTGACTGGAAGTCACACCTAAAGAACTCTGATTCTGTGTTTGTGAATGCTTCAACTTGGGGCTTGATGCTAACGGGTAAAGTGGTGGGTCTGCCAGATTCACAATCTCAAAGCCCAGCGAAAGCAGTTAACCGCTTAGTGAACAAATTCTCTGAACCTGTGATTCGCAAAGCCATGTATCAAGCGATGAAGGTCATGGGTCATCAGTTTGTACTAGGCCGCAGTATTGGCGAAGCGCAGAAGAACGGTAAAAAAATGCGTGACCGCGGCTTTACCTATTCGTTTGATATGTTGGGCGAAGCGGCGCTAACCAAAGCGGATGGTGATAAGTACTTTAAAGATTACCTAATGGCCATCGAGGCAGTTGGCAGTGATAAATACGGTTTAGAGACCAGTCCGGCGCCGTCTGTTTCCATTAAGCTTTCTGCACTGCACCCTCGTTATGAAGTCGCAAACGAAAAACGCGTTCTTACAGAGCTATGCGATACGTTGACTCAGCTACTGACTCGCGCTCGCGAGCTAGATGTTGCTATTACTATTGATGCGGAAGAAGCGGATCGTCTTGAGCTTTCTCTAAAGCTCTTCGAAAAGGTGTACCGCAGCGATGTTGCGAAAGGCTGGGGTAAGTTTGGTCTGGTTATTCAGGCGTACTCTAAACGTGCACTGCCTGTGCTCGTTTGGGTTAATGCACTCGCGAAACAGCAGGGCGATTTGATTCCGCTTCGTCTAGTGAAAGGCGCGTATTGGGACAGCGAGATCAAGTGGTCTCAGCAAGCGGGTTACGATAACTACCCTGTTTATACCCGTAAAGAAGCGACTGACGTGGCATACCTAGCCTGTGCTCGCTTCCTACTGAGTGACAACGTACGTGGAAACATTTTCCCGCAGTTTGCGAGCCACAATGCACACACCGTGACAGCAATTGCAACCATGGCGCAGCACACTGATTACGAATTCCAGCGTCTACATGGTATGGGTGATTCCCTTTATGACCATGTGATGGATACTCACAAGCAACCGGTTCGAATCTACGCACCGGTAGGTAGCCACAAAGATCTGCTGCCATATTTGGTACGTCGACTGCTGGAGAATGGTGCGAACAGCAGCTTTGTACATCGTCTAGTTGATGCTCGTTGCCCGGTTGAGAGCCTAACGGTTCACCCGGTCGATGCACTCAACGCCAACGACACCTTGCATAACGCCAACATTGAACTGCCGCCTGCGATCTTTAGCGATCGTAAAAACTCGATTGGCGTGAACGTTGATATCGAGAGCGAAGTAAAAGAGTACGAACACAAAGTGGACGTATTCCGCAGCAAGCAGTGGCAGGGTGCGCCAATTATCAATGGACAGTCCCAATACGAAAGCATGATCAAGGTAGGCGCGACAGTAGATACGATTACTGCGCCGTATGATCGTCGAATTGTTGTTGGTCAGGTGGCTATGGCTAACCTTGATCATGTTTCCGAAGCTATTAAGGTGGCTGAGGAAGGATTCGCATCTTGGTCAACGCTTCCTTATGCAGAGCGTAGTCAGTGCTTACTTAACCTAGCAGACAAGCTAGAAGAGAACTTGCATGAGCTAGTGGCGATTTGTCACCAAGAGGCGGGCAAAACCATTCACGATAGTATTGACGAAGTGCGCGAGGCGGTCGACTTCTGTCGTTACTACGCTAAGCAGCCACACATCTTCAAGACACAATCGGTGCTTGGTTTCGATGGTCAATCAAAGTCGATGACTCGCGGTGGTCGCGGCGTGTTTGTTTGTATTAGCCCATGGAATTTCCCACTGGCTATTTTCCTTGGTCAAGTGACTGCAGCTTTGGTGGCAGGTAACACAGTGGTTGCTAAACCTGCAGAGCAAACTTCTCTCATTGCTGTACGTGCGGTCGAGCTGATGCTTGAAGCGGGCTTCCCAGCAAGCGCTATTCAGCTTATTACAGGTCGCGGGGCAGATGTGGGTCATGCTCTAACCTCTCACAACGCGATTGCTGGTGTTGCCTTTACCGGCTCGACACCAACTGCGCAGCGCATCAATAGCACCTTGGCAGCACGCCAAGTGGCGCCGGTGCCATTTATCGCTGAAACCGGCGGTCAAAACGCGATGATTGTGGATTCTACCGCGCTCCCTGAACAAGTGGTGCGTGACGTGGTTCGCTCAGCGTTTGCGTCGGCGGGTCAGCGTTGTAGTGCTCTACGTGTGCTGTATATCCAAGAAGATATCGCAGAGCGCGTGATCAACCTGATTCAAGGCGCAATGGATGAACTGAAAGTTGGCTTGCCATACCTGCATTCGACAGATGTTGGCCCTGTGATTGATGCCAATGCGAAGCAAAAGCTTCTGGCTCATATCGAAGCTATGACGAAGCAAGGCAAGAAAGTGGCTCAGCTATCTCTTGATGAGGAATGTGCAGAGGGCGACTTTGTTCCACCTTGTGCGTTTGAAATCTCGGATATCTCCGTTCTGACAGAAGAGCACTTTGGTCCAATCCTACATATCGTGCGCTTTAAAGCGTCTGAATTGCCGAAAGTGGTCGACAGCATCAATGCGACAGGCTTTGGTCTAACTCTTGGCGTACATAGCCGCAATGAGTCTACTTACGAATGGATCGAGAAACACGTTCGTGTCGGTAACTGCTACATCAACCGAGATCAGGTTGGTGCGGTAGTCGGTGTTCAACCGTTTGGTGGACAAGGACTATCGGGCACAGGACCAAAAGCTGGAGGTCCTCACTATCTGTATCGTTTCACGGATGTCGTCAACGGCACCGCTTCCATTTCAAAGTAAGGAGAAAGAGTCATGGTTAATAACGCAACAATTTTCTCTGATGTTTTGAATGCATGGGAGAGCTGGAATGTGACCGATTTTGCTGAGCAGCGTGAGTGCTTACTTTCTGTTCAGCGCAATATGGCAGAGCTGAACGCGACGCTGGCAAGCGTGATGGCGTTTCATGTTCAACAAGCGAATATCCTGCTGGCTAACCCGCATGTGATGCCGGGACCAACAGGCGAAACCAATGAGCTTTATGCTGCCGGTCGTGGCGTGGCTTTGGTGGTGCTTGAGAGCATCGATGCGCAAGCAAAAATCGCTGCTGTGGCACAGATAACCGCTGCGCTCATTGCTGGTAATGGCGTCATTGTTTGCTCTGGTAACGAGAAGTTTAATCAAATTTTAATTTCGGCAGTCGAGCGTTCTCAGCTGCCTTCTAACCTAGTCCAGATTGTCGCTTTAGAAGAAGCCACTACCTTCATCGATTTCGATGTACGTGTAGTCGGTCTTGTAGGCTCTGAAGAAACACAATGGCAGGTTAACCATCAACTGGCTAATCGCGATGGAGCGATAGGTCTTTTGGTGTCTGAAACGGATCTGGCGTCACTTCCAACGTCGCACGATCCGAATCTAGTGTTGAGGTTCATAACGGAAAGAACAAGAACCATCAACATCACAGCAGTGGGGGGCAATGCTACCTTGCTTGAACTTGGTAGCTAGTGGCTAAGGTCTTCGGACCAGCTCCACGCCGCCCTACCAGCCTCCAGCACTAAGCATGTTGGAGGCTGAATTCTAGGATGAGGAAACAATAATGATTCAAAATAGCTTCGCTATTACGACAACTTTTATCGCTTACTTGGCGATGATGCTTGCTATCGGTGTGATCGCTTATAAGCGCACAGCGAACTCAAGCGACTACTTTCTTGGTGGACGCTCTTTAGGCCCTTGGCCTGCAGCGCTATCTGCTGGCGCATCTGACATGAGTGGATGGCTACTACTTGGTTTGCCAGGCTACGCCTACGCAGCGGGTATTGAGGCATTTTGGTTGGCAGGTGGCCTATTAGTGGGTACTTGGCTGAACTGGCTGATCTGCGCGAAACGACTACGTACATACAGTATTACCACTGACGCTCTGACTCTTCCTGAATATCTATCTCGTCGTTTTAACGACAGCTCTAAGGTGATTCAGGTTGTATCTGCGTTCTTCATTTTGCTTTTCTTCCTTTTCTACACCAGTTCTGGTCTAGTGGCAGGCGGTAAACTGTTTGAAACGGTATTCGGCTTAGACTACACAATCGCTGTTATCATCGGCACCGTCTGTGTGGTGTCATACACGCTATTTGGTGGCTTCCTTGCAGTATCTTGGACTGACTTAGTTCAGGGTCTACTCATGGCAGCAGCGCTAATGATTGTACCGGTAATCGGTATGCAAGGTGGTCTTGGTCAACTAACGGCAGACCTAGAAGCGATTAACCCTGAACTACTGACACTTTGGAATGACGCGAAAGGTCAGCCTCTGTCTGCTATTGCTATCATTTCATTGGTTGCATGGGGCCTAGGTTACTTTGGTCAGCCACATATCTTGGCACGTTTCAAAGCATCACGTAGCAACAAAGATCTCACTACGGCACGTCGCATCGCGGTAGTCTGGTCTGGTCTTTCTATGATTGGTGCACTGCTCGTGGGCGTGGTTGGTTTAGTGTACATCACTAACACCGGTGGTGACGTTCTAGCAGATGGTGAAAAGATCTTCATGCTGCTTGTTAATGCACTATTCCACCCTGTGATTGCAGGTATCTTGCTTGCTGCGATTCTTGCGGCAATCATGAGTACGGCGGATTCACAGTTATTGGTATCTTCTTCAGCATTAGCAGAAGATTTCTATAAGCAAATCATCAACAAAGACGCGACGTCTGAGCAAGTGGTGATGGTGGGTCGCGTAGGCGTTATCCTGCTATCTGTCATTGCGCTTGTACTTGCAATGACCCCAGACAGCTCGGTATTAGGTCTAGTATCTTACGCTTGGGCAGGCTTTGGTGCGGCGTTTGGTCCTGCAATCCTACTTAGCCTTTACTGGGCTGGTATGAACCGTAACGGTGCTATCGCAGGTATCATCGTTGGCGGTGTGACTATCGTGGTATGGAAACAGCTTTCTGGCGGTATCTTCGATATCTACGAAATCGTCCCTGGATTCATTCTATCTTGGATTTCAATCATGGTAGTGAGCTCAATGACGGGCGGTCCTGATAAAGATGTTCAGGAACAGCATGCTACGTTTGAGAAGAATCTAGTTGAATTAGACTAATTCACTTGGTTATTGAAAAGCCCTGACTTCTCCTCAGGGCTTTTTTACGTCTGCGTATTTAAGGGTGAACAGTTGTTGCATGGTTAGCCCTTTGAGGGCCGAAGTCACAATGTAGAAGCTTCGCCGTCAAAAGTACGCCATCGTTCTAACAAGCCTTCCATTGGGATTTTTTGGCCGCCGACGGTCGGTTGTTTGCCAGCCCTCGCAGCGTTTAAGAGCGACTCAATAGCATGTTCAGCCTCATCGTTATCCCTAATATCGAAGGTGTAAAGTCCCGAGTAACAGCCTGACGTTGCTGTCACCTTCAGCCCGTCGATCTCCACTACCCTGGTTTCCATATCATTTCCTAAATCGGAGCACACTGAGCTATGTGGAAAAACGATATAAAACTGTGGTTCTCCGTTTAGTCGTCCCAAGACGATTTGAGAGGGAGAGTTATCATGCAAACTGCTCGAGGGGATCAAGTCACTTTTCACAAACTGCATATTTAAACTATGGTTGCCTATCCAACCTGCATTCGCAGAAAACGTAACCACAGTTGCAATGGCCGTCAGTAGTCTTTTCATCGTACGATCTTTCTCGGTTTGGTTTTATGAAGGAGACGCTTTACTAGGTAGGATAAAGCGTCGCAATGGTACCTATCTGTCTGGTCATTTCAAGGCGGATATTAATAGATTCACCTTATCTGTCCTTTAGGGTTAAAAGTAATACGCCACACCCACTTCAAACTTATGATCATTATCGGTCGGTAAGGCGATGCCTCGTGAGTTCGATTTCGCCTCCAACTCTGACTTGGTATAGGTGTGTGAAGCTTCAACCCACCACAAGCCATCTTTGGAAATCGGTTGGCCGTAGCCTGTTTTCACCTGTAAGACATCGCCAAATGCTTTGAGACTACTGTTGTTGGATTCAACATCGCCACTCACATGCATGTACTGAGGTTGGAATACGGCATATTGTCCCCAGTTCCCAATAGACAATGAACCGAATAAGTTCAGCTGGTAGCCGCTCAGGCTAGCGTCCATGCTTCCATCCTGTCTCGCCGTTCCCATAACATAAGCGACATTGGGATAGATCGAGAGCGCTTCCCAAGGCGTGGCTACTTTGGCGATGGTGCCGATGGCGACCAAGTCTGAACCGATACCATTGGTGTTCTCCCAACCGCGAATGTAATCGACCGAGAAGCCGGCTTGCTTGATTGCCGCGCTATCAACGTCCAACACCTGAAAGTATCGAAGACGGGTGTTATTGTCTTTACTTCCGGTGCCGTTGGTTTTGGTCGCTAGGTTGTGCTCGACCAGTCCCATGAAAGTGTTGCCTTCTGAGTATTGCCCTGCAAGACCTACCATACCTTTTACCGTGCCTTGATTATCCACGGTACCGAAGACAAATGAGTTTACTTGCGTTAAATCGCTTGGGTCGGGTTGTGTCGTTTCCGCTTGTGCAAAACCTACGTTGAATAGCGAAACTATCAGTATTGGCGTCCAACGTGTTTTCATTGTGACGGCTCCAGTGCATCGAGAATGCTTGGAACTAGCTGATGGAATTGCATTGCCGCAAAGCGAGGCGTTTCTGCCATTGGGTAGGCGCCGTTGAGCGCAATCACCGAGTTGGTTTCTTTGTGCATTACACACATTTGCCCATTAACGCCAACCATAGCTAGGATTCGGTGTTTACCAATCTCCAATACGCGAAACTGGTCTTTGTAGTAGCCCGACGCGAGTGTCGATTCTTTCCCTTTTTGCCACGCACGGCGAACCTCATTGTTGCCTTTCCATAGGTTTCTTACAAACTCTGCAGGCAATACTTGCTCGCCTTTGTCATTTTTGCCGTCATTGAGGAACAGTAGACCTACTCGCGCAAGATCCTTGGTTGCCATGTTCATACCGGTAGAGCCCATCGCTAGCCCCTTTTTATCCGACATAAAGTGAGCATCGGCCGCGACACCCACTTTTTGTAGCAGGTCTTGCTCGAGGATGTTGGTAAAGGATTGACCCGTCGCGCGATCAACAATGAGACCTAGGAGCTCTGAGTTCACATCTTGATAGTCGTACTTCTCACCCATGGCATAGGCTTGACGCTCTTTAATAAGCGGGAAGAAATCCAAGGTACCATTTGGGTAAGGCTTAGCAGCCTCTTCACCGTAATAACCCTGTGCGTTGGATAGGCGAACATCCCAGTACTTCTCTTTCGTACCCGGCGCAAGCACGACGGCTGTACGCATGTCTGACACTTCTTGAACGGTTGCGTTTTCAAAAGCAGAACCCTGAAGCTCTGGAACATACTTCACCGCGAAATCATCCCAATTCAATTGACCTCTTCCAACCGCAATGGCAGCCGCCATCGCCGTGAACGATTTAGAAACAGACATATCCAAATGAGGAGAGAACTCCGTCATGCCATTGCCAAAGTGCTCATGAACAAGCTTGCCATCCTTCAGAATAACGGCGTTGTGGTTTTGCATGCGGTTAAGCATGAAATCTTTGGCCGACATTTCGCCATCGTAATCAGGCACCATAACGTTTGCTAGGTTAAGAGGTTTGCCCTGAGGAAGCTCTAGGACATAGTCGCCTTTGTGTAAGGTATAGCTGTGGGTGAACTTGTAGACGTGTGGCATTGCTGAGGCGATAAACTCGGGTGTTTCCCATGTTTCACCCGTAATGCCATAAGCCTCAGCGGCGGCGATATAGTCTAAATCTGGTCCAGTAAATGTTGCGGCATTAACGTTTAGAGAACCCAAAGCCAGCACTGAAGCGAGGAGTGTTTTTTTCATTGCCATCTTCCCAAATTAATTTTCAATTCGCCTCTGCTGAGGCACTTAGATGATTTTGGAATCAGGGTAATCTAGGGTGCGAATTGTGAGCAATTCGAACGAAATTAGAAATGGGTAGAGAGGCATTCAGAATTAAGCGCGAGGTCACAAGCTCTCGCGCCTTTAGATCTATTTGTTGAGTTAAGTTGCTGCTACCAAGCGTTCAAAAGCTTAGCTCAGCACCTTTTTGAGCTGCCACAATGAGTTTTGTATTTGCTCAAGTGGCGCTGCAAAGTTCATGCGATAGAAGTTTTCGTCCGGCTCTCCAAACCAAGTCCCCGGTGTTAATGCGAGCTTAGCCTCGTCTACCAGCACTGATTTTAATGCGGCATAATCAAGATTCAGCCCGCTAAAGTTGAACCAAATTTGGTTGGTTCCCTCTGGATCGAATACAGTCACTTGAGGTAGTTGCTCACGCATGAAGGTCACAATCCAGTCGCGATTACGTTGGGTGTATTGGACGAAGTCATTGAACCAAGCTTCGCCGTGTTCATAAGCCGCAATGGTCGCACGAGTAGTAAAGACGTTGCCATGATCGAGCGACATGGACGCCACCGTTGCTTTGATTTGATCTTTGAGCTCAGTATTAGCGCTGTAGATGTAGCCATTGGAGATACTATTTAGTCCAAAATTCTTTGCTGGCGAGCCAATAATCGTGATGGTGTTGTCATAGTCAAAAGAGGCAATGCTTGTGAATGTGTTTCCCTCGAAAACGATGTCTGCATGTACTTCATCACTGACAATAAGCGTCTGATATTTTTCAGCAATTGCGACCAACTTTTCCAATTCGTCTGGTTTCCAAACGCGACCTACTGGGTTATGTGGGTTGCACAGCAGAATCATTTTTACATTGTTGTCACGCAACTGAGCTTCTAGTGCGTCAAAATCCATAACGTAGCGACCGTCAGCAATGTTGAGTGTATTACTTACGGTTTTTCTTCCTGCAGATTCAATCAAGCGACGGAACTGATGATAAACAGGAGTTTGAATGAGTACGCCGTCGCCTTTTTCCGTAAACTCTCGGATCAGAAGTGCGATAGCACTCAATACGCCCGGTACTTGCACGAACTGTTGTGGGTCAAGTGTTAGGCCGTGACGCTTTTGGTTCCAACTGGAAATAGTGTTGAATACCGTTTGTGAATCGAACTCATAAGAGTAGGTTTCACGACTGACTAGTTCTTGCATTGCCTGAGTGATAGGAAAAGCAATCGGAAACTCCATATCGGCGATCCAATACGGTGTGACATCATCGGTGCCATAAATCTGCTTAAGCATGTTGCTGTCGTGTTTAATGAACTTGTTCGATGCTTCTCGGTTGTCAGGAGTGACTTTTAACATAATAGGTCTCTAGTTTTGGTTCGTGTGTACCTATAAGACGAAGCAGGGTGAAAAAAGACGAAAAGTATTTTTATATTTTTGGAAATATGAAAATTAAACGACGGTTTTCTTCAGTTGGGCATGTGAAATGCGCTGTCTACTGTGAGCTACAGCCTTTTTGCCATCGGGTGATCCGGATTCAATTGCAGCAAGTCCCAGAGGTTGCCATATAGGTCTTTAAACACAGCAACCCAACCGTAGTCCTGCTCTGATGGCTCGCGAACAAAATGGATACCGAAAGCACGCATGCGCTCGTAATCGCGCCAAAAATCGTCGGTATTGAGAAACAGGAACACGCGACCACCGGTTTGATTACCGATAAAGTCATGCTGTTCTGGTTTTGAAGCTTTGGCGAGCAAAATGGTAGTTCCTGTAGAGTTTGGCGGTGCTACCACCACCCAGCGCTTGTCTTGCTCGGGTTGGTAGGTGTCTTCTATCAGTTCAAACTGAAGTTTATTCACATAAAAATCAATGGCTTCATCGTAGTCTTTGACGACCAGAGCAATGTGAGCGATGCCTTGTTTCATTGGTTTACCTTTGTGAACTCGTTGGGTGCGGTAAAAGTACCGTACAGGTTATTGCCAAAGTCAGTCAATGGCGAAGCTGGGTAAACGAGCTAAAATAGGCCCTGATACAACCTTTATGACAGCACACATAACAAGGATTGAGATCTATGGAAAAAAGCGAGAAAGAGCGGGTAAAAGAGCTGCTTATTGCCACTAAGTACGGTGTGTCTGCCTCTGAGATGCCTATCATCATTCAAGTGCCGCAGGAGAGAGGGTTAGCCATCATCAAACAGCTCATTGCTGAGGGTGAGGATGTACACGCGTTAGGCGAAGGGGAAAATCCAGAGGAGCTGGTGCTGTACTCCATAGGCAGCATTGATGACAGTATTGCTCAGTATGAGTAGGCAGTACCATGACTGCCTTTATTATCTAGGGTAACTCACGATATTGTGGAATACCGCGTCTACTGATACCGCTTCATAGCCATGCGGCTGGTCACTGTAAAAACGCAAACTCTCACCGGCATTGAGTAAATGCCACTCTTGGTCAAAAAATATCTGTACTTGGCCACTTATCACATGCACATGCTCAATCACGCCCATGCTGTGTGGGCTAGACATTTGTTGATGGTGCCCGGACAACGTGATCTCAAAGACCTCGATACCAGTGTCTTCTTGAAAAGGAAATAACGGTTTTACCTTCATTCGTGGATCGTCAGGAAACAGGCGTTCGGGAGTTTGCAAGCTGGGTTCGTTGGCAAAAAACGCCGAGAATGAGGTTTCAAGGCCGCTGGCGATCTTCCATAGCGTCGCAATTGTCGGGCTTGATTCTTCTCGCTCTATTTGCCCAAGCATGGCTTTGGACACGCCAGTGAGTTTGGATGTCGCATCTAGGCTTAACTTCTTTTTCTTTCGCTCTGATTTTAGATGCTGGGCGATCTCAGACCTAAATTTGGAGTCTTGCATTGGCTCTGTTCCTGTTGTGCGTTATAGCGCACAGTGCTATCTTTGTTTTGTGCGTTATTACGCACAGATGGAGTTACTATACAGAAAGGGATGACAATGAGCCAAAATATTTCCACGTTGCACCACATAACCGCGGGCTTTACGGCGGTGCTCGTCGGTTATACCAGTTCGGTGGTGATCATATTGCAGGCCGCGACGGCAGCGGGGGCGTCTCCCGCGCAAATAGAGAGCTGGTTGCTCGCGCTTGGTGTAACGATGGGGGTCACGTCGATAGGTTTCTCATGGTATTACAAAATGCCAATTTTGACCGCGTGGTCGACGCCGGGTGCTGCCATATTGGTGAGCTCAGCCTCGGAACACGACATGCCTGCCTTGATTGGTGCCTTTGTTGTTTCAGGCCTAATGATTGTTATTACTGGCCTTGTCTCTCCTCTTTCTCGAGCGTTGCAACGTATTCCCACCCCTCTTGCGACCGCTATGTTGGGTGCGATTTTGTTGCCATTCTGCGTTCGTGCATTTGAGCCCGCCATGACGACACCTTATGCGTTTGTATGGATGTTTCTCAGTTTTATCATCAGCAAGCGGTTTATGCCCAAGTACACGATGTTGCTGCTGCTTGTTGTTGGATGCGCTTTGGCGTTTTCTGCTGATGGTGAATCGTTCTCAAACCCAGAGCTATCCATTGCCCAAGCGAGCTGGGTGACGCCCATGTTTGATTGGTCAGCAATGCTCAATATTTCTTTGCCGCTTTATATTGTAACCATGCTGTCTCAAAACCTTCCGGGTGTAGCGATGATGAAAAGCTATGAATATGAGACACCCGTGAAGCCTGTGCTGGTGGGGACGGGTCTTGCAAACGTGCTATCCGCACCCTTTGGCGGCTTTAGTGTCAATCTAGCGGCGATATCGGCGGCGATTTGTATGAATGATGATGTAGACACTGACAAGAGCAAGCGATACAAAGCCGTGATTTGGGCGGGTGTGTTCTATCTGATCGCAGGGCTATTGGCTTCCGTCGTGGTGTCCATGTTTTTAGCATTTCCAAAGGAAATCACCCATATGCTCGCCGGCTTTGCATTGCTTGGAACCCTGATGATGTGTCTGCAAAGTGCATTTGATTCGCCAGATTACCGGGAACCAGCTCTATTGGTGCTGGTGGTGACGCTATCGGGTGTGACGGTTTTGGGAATTAATGCGACCTTGTGGGGGCTGATTGTTGGCTGGCTGTATTCGTTTACCATGAATACAGCCAAACGATGATAGGTTGTGAGAGTCTATTTTGAAAAATACATAAATGATAAGGGCTCACATAAAGTGAGCCCTTTTGGTTTGAACTATGCCACGCTTGGGATTGCGCTTTGTTTTTTATCAAGAGCACCACTTAGGCGTGTTAATAGCAGTGCAACTATGACGATTGCCGCTCCAACCCAAGGGGTATGCATGAGCCCTGCTTCAGCGACAATATGGCCGCCACCCCAAGAGCCTAATGCGATACCAACGTTAAAGGCCGCGATGTTTAAGCCAGAGGCAACGTCAACACCATCAGGCGCATACTTCTCTGCTAGCTTCACTACGTAAACCTGCAGTCCCGGGACGTTACCGAAGGCAAATGCACCCCATACCAAGATAGTGATGATGGCTGCAATCGGATTCACTGCCGTGAAGTTGAACACCAGTAGAATGCCAGCAAGACCTGCGAAGATAATTGTTAGGGCTTTAATTGGACCCATAGAGTCCGCCATTTTCCCGCCCCAGATATTACCGACAGCCACAGAAACCCCATAGACCAACATGATCAAGCCGACAGCACTAGAATCAAAACCTGACACTTGTTCTAGGATCGGTGCAAGGTAAGTAAATGCGGTAAACGTACCACCATAGCCCAGTGCAGTAATCGCGTACACGAGAAGCAGACGAGGCTGCGCCAGTACTTTCATTTGCGCTGATAGTTTTGCTGCTGGTGGCTGTTTTAGGTTATTTGGAACAAGGAAAGCGCTGCCAATCAGGGCAATTAATCCAAGTACCGCAACAACCAAGAACGTGGTTTGCCAGCCGAACGTTTGTCCGATGTATGTGCCAAGCGGAACACCTGTCACTAGAGCAACAGTCAGCCCAGTAAACATAATGGCGATAGCGCTCGCGGCTTTCTCTTTAGAAACCAAGCCTGTCGCAATAGTCGAGCCAATGGAGAAGAATACCCCGTGAGCAAGACCTGTCAGGATGCGCGCAAGGACAAGAGTGTTATAGCCAGGTGCTTGCCAAGCCAAAAGATTTCCCGCGACAAACAAACTCATAACAGAGAGTAGAACGTATTTGCGTTTCCAGTTTCCTGTCAGCGCAGTCAATACAGGTGCGCCAACCGCTACCCCAAGCGCGTATAAGCTGACCAGTAGTCCAGCAGAAGGAAGTGAAACTCCAAGATCGGCAGCCATGGTTGGTATTAATCCAACGATGACGAACTCAGTGGTACCAATGGCAAAGGCACTGAGTGTAAGTGCAAAAAGTGCAATAGGCATGTGATGTCTCCAGTAATGCGCAGCCGCTCTTATTAGTGACTGCCTTCGTTTTGTTGGGCCGCATTATTGAAGAAAGTTGGATTGCGAAAAATAGTATTTGTAACAAATGATTTTTACAAATATTGCAAATATAGGATCTGACCAGGTTACCAAAAGTTAACTACTTGAAAGTATGGGGATCTCGACCCACAATCAATGGCAACCTATGAGAACGTGAATGAGGGAGTGAGTATGTCTACATCGGTAAAACTAAAAGCGGGCGATGCGTTTCCATCACTACAAGCAACGTTATTGGATGGTTCATCGGTCACACTTGGTGAGCCAAAAAACGGATTAACATGGCAAGCGGTGTTTGTGTATCGCGGTAAACACTGTCCACTTTGCACCAAATACCTCAACGAACTTGAGTCTTACAAGCAAGCATTTGCTGATGCAGGTGTGGATATATTGGCGGTATCCGGGGATTCTAAAGCGCAGCTAGGACAGCACTTAGAGCAGCTAGATGTGAGCTTCCCACTGGCTTATGGTTTGACGGAAGAGCAAATGAAGCAGCTTGGCGTGTATATCTCTTTGCCGCGTTCTGAGAAGGAAACAGACCATAATTTTGCTGAACCAGGACTCTTTGTGGTGAATGAGCATGGCAATCTTCATGTTGTAGACATCTCAAACAACCCGTTTGTGAGGCCAGAGTTAGGCGCGCTATCACGTGGTCTCGCTTGGATTCGCGATCCGAACAATAACTACCCAATTCGCGGCACGTTAGATTACTAATTCTGCATTGCGACGCAGTAAAGCAAAGGGGAGCATCATGCTCCCCTTAATTTGTTGTGGCCGTATTGTTAAGCCCGAATTTGAATGTCGTAGGTCTCTGACCAAATGCGAAGATCATCTAGTATCTTGAGCGCGGTGCGACCAAATTCGGTAAGCTCGTAGCTAACAGCAATCGGTCTATCACTGATGACCTTGCGCTCAACCATGCCTTCTAGCTCAAGCTCTTTCAGTCTCTGGTCGACCATTTTTTTACTAGCGCCGCCTAGCAGGCGCGTTAGATCATTAAAACGCACCGGACCATCTTTGAGATGATAGATAATGGAGCCCTTCCACTTACCACCAATCAGGCGCATACCTTTCTCGATCGCACAGGGCTCTGAGCAGACGTTTTCTACCGACTTACGCCCGCGATTATCAATCTTGATTTGGCTTTCCACGATAAAGCTCCTAGGTCACCAAATGGTAACTGGTTGAAACAGAAATATAGGTCACCATAATATACCTAGTCACTAGAAATTCAATAAAAGAAAGAATTTCAATATAAGAAAGTATTAACAAAGAGAAAGTCATTATGAGCCAGAAAATCAAACTGGATGTGGTATCGGATGTTGTGTGTCCATGGTGCATCATAGGTTACAAGCGTCTAGAGCAAGCGATACGCGAACTGGGTGTCGAGGATCGTATCGATCTTGAGTGGCAGCCGTTTGAGCTCAACCCTCATATGCCGTTGGAAGGTCAAAATCTTCGTGAGCACTTGGCAGAAAAATATGGCACGACAAAAGAAGATAGTATTCGCGCGCGTGAAAACCTAACGAACCTCGGTGCCGAGTTGGGCTTTCGATTTCAGTACGACGACGATATGAAAATGCTCAATACGTTCGAGTCACATATCTTGCTTGAGTACGCTAAATCGCAAGGTAAACAAACTGAGCTAAAACTGAGACTTTTCAGTGCGTTCTTTGGCGAGGGGAAAGATATTAGTAACCGCGAAGTATTGGCTACTGAGCTACAAGCAGTTGGACTAGACAGCCAAGAGGCACTCCAACTTCTCGACAATCCAGAAGCACGTCTGCAAGTTCAACAAGCAGAAGATATGTGGAAGCAAGCAGGTATTAGCTCCGTCCCAACGGTGGTGTTTAACCGAGAGAGTGCATTGACGGGTGCTCAGCCGGTCGATGTTTATAAGCAGGTGTTGCAAGAGTTGCTTGATAAATAGCCGTTCAAGTGAATCGAGAGGGTCAGGCATTACGAATGCGATGTCTGACCCTTGTTGATATTAACCTACATCAGTATTGAGTTCCTGCTCTGCGACGGACAACATTGCAAACTCTTCTTCTGCACTAGATGCCACTAAGTTGTTTCGACTATAAAGGCCATAGTAAACCCCGCCAATGACAAACAGTCCAAATGTCATATAGAACGCCGATGGGTCAAACGCATACACACCGGTAAGTGCGACAAGCGATAAGGTGAGTGAGATCCCAGAGGTGACAACCCCGCCCGGCGTGCGATACGGACGCTCAAGATCTGGTTGCTTCACTCTTAGTATGATGTGGCTAAGCGACATTAAGGCATAGGACACAGTCGCGCCTACAACAGCCATGGCCAAAATCAAGTCTCCCTCGCCAGTTAGAGACACTGCAAATCCAAAGATGCCTGGAACAATCAGAGCGCGAGATGGCACTTTGTTTCTACTGGTTAAAGATAAGCTTTTCGGCAGATACCCAGCTCTGGATAGTGCAAAAACCAAGCGGCTATAGCCGTAAACAATCGAGAAGAATGAGGCGATGAGGCCAGCAAGTCCAAGCATGTTCACTAAGGTTGCAATTGTAGGGTTGTTCGTCACTTTTAACGCATCGACCAGAGGTACGGCACTTGCGCCAATCAGCTCTGAACCCGCAGCGCCTGCAAGTAGAAAGACAACGAGTGCGGCAGTGACGAGTAAGAATACCATCGCGCCAATAATACCTTTTGGTACGTCTTTTGCTGGATTTTTAGCTTCTTCTGCGGCGAGAGGCACCCCTTCAACGGCTAAGAACAGCCACATCGCAAAGGGCAGTGCAGCCCAAACACCATACCAACCAAAAGGTAGGAGTTCTGTTGCTTCTGCAGTGGCAGGTGCGATGTCAAACAGGTTACTGGCATCAAAGTGACCAATGAGTGCAACTGCGGTCAGTATGATAGCGAGAACGGCTAGACCGCTAATCACCATCATAACCTTGAGCGCCTCACCGACACCAAATAGGTGAATACCAATAAATGCCGCATAAAATAGCGCATAAACGACGGGCCCATCTATCCCTATCAGCTCATTTACCGCTGAGCCAATGAAGATGACGATGGCCGCCGGAGCTAGCGCATACTCGATGAGTACCGCCAGCCCAGTGACAAAACCACCAGTTGGCCCCATAGCTTGCCTGGCAAAACTGCACCCCCCGCCAGCGGCAGGAATGGCAGCGGACATCTCGGCGAGTGAGAGCACCAGAGTAAAGTACATGACGGCCATGGCGATGGCAGCAATAAGAAACCCAGCCCAGCCGGCTTGTGCGATACCAAAATTCCAGCCAGCGAAGTCGCCAGAAATGACATAAGAGACTCCGAGGCCTGCAAGTAAAATCCACCCTGCGGTGCCTCTTTTTAACTGTCTTTTCGACAAGTATTCTTGATGTTTGGTCATAGTAGATCCCTCTACAAACGGTTGATAAGAAAATTGTTAGAGTTGGTTTGGTTGAGTGTTGAACTGCTGTCGTCGTCAATCTCAGAGCGGTCTTTGAGATCGACACCAGATAGCTGTAGTCGCTTCGCTTCTTCGAGCAGGTATAGGGTCCGCTGACAGGCGTCGTCGTAACTCAAACCTTCAGGCCTAATATTTGAGATACAGTTTCTCTCAGAGTCTTTGGCGCCTCGTTTTGCACCCCACGTCAGGTACAATCCCATGCTATCTGGTGAAGATAATCCGGGCCTTTCACCTATCAAAATAAGCGCCATACGAGCGTTAAAGCATTCAGCGACATCATCGGCAATCGCGACTCTCCCTTGCTTGACGATAGTAAGGGGCGCTAGGTGCCATGATTTGCCTTCGTCTAGTTTTCGAAGAAGCTGCTCTAGAAAGGGGGCGGCGTGATTCTGTATTGCCGTTGATGACAACCCGTCAGCGATGACAATAGCGAGATCGGGTTGGGTTTGAGATGTGGACGCCTGTTTTTTCAGTTTTGCCCAAGACGCGACACTGAGCTGTCGCCCTAAATCGGGTCTTTGAAGGTACATTAAGCGATCGGTTATTTTGCTTTCGACAACTTGAATTTCTCCTGACGCGATGGACTGTAGTATTGGTAACTGTTCAAGGTCGATTTTTAAGGCTTGAGTATCTAGCGCGTAGTGTACGGCATCCATCGCTTGGGCGTGATCAAGCTGAAACGACAGCAGTGCGTCTGTCGGGATGCTGTTGCCAGTTCTGCCCAATGCTATTCTTGCTGAGGTCATGCTACGCAGTTTCTGCCAAGGGCTGGTCACCACAGAGTTTGATGCTTTGTTTATGTTGACTACCTTCGTCATGTCTCTTTCCTTAGCTAACCTGTTTGATGGCATTGGAGAACGGAGTGGCAAGCTGGTCGTTTAGACGCACTTTATCGACATCGTCAAAAATCCGAGTCTCTACCAGCCACTTCTCGAACTCAGGGGCTGGTCGTAAGCCAAGCACTTTTCGAGCGTAGAGCGCGTCGTGAAATGAGGTGGTTTGATAGTTAAGCATGATGTCGTCGGAGCCAGGGATCCCCATAATGAAGGAGCATTCAGCGACACCGAGTAAAGTGAGTAGATTGTCCATGTCATTTTGATCGGCGTAGGCATGATTGGTGTAGCAAATGTCACAGCCCATCGGTAACCCGAGCAACTTTCCGCAGAAATGATCTTCCAGTCCCGCCCTGATAATTTGTTTACCATCAAACAGATATTCTGGTCCGATAAAGCCCACAACGGTATTGACTAGCAAAGGGTCAAATTGACGTGCCACCGCATAGGCTCTTGCTTCGCAAGTTTGCTGATCAACGCCGTGAAAAGCGTTAGCAGACAGCGAGGTACCCTGACCCGTTTCGAAATACATGACGTTGTTACCCACCGTACCGCGATTGAGTGACAGCGCTGCCTGCTGCGCTTCTTCCAAAATAGAAAGATTGATGCCAAACGTGTCATTGGTGCCTTGGGTCCCACCAATCGACTGAAACACCAAATCGACAGGTGCTCCTAGCTCGATGGCTTCAATGGTATTGGTGACATGAGTTAAAACGCAGGACTGAGTTGGTATCTGATATTGCTGGATGACCTCATCCATAAGCTGCATGAGCTTTATCGCTTGAGGAACGTTATCCGTTGCCGGATTGATGCCAATGACGGCGTCGCCATTCCCGTACATCAGGCCATCGAAAATACTCGCGGCAATACCATTGAGTGAATCAGTTGGATGATTGGGCTGCAGACGAGTGGAAAGGCGGCTCGGCAGTCCAATGGTATTTCGAAAGGCAGTCACAACCTGACACTTCTTAGCGACTAAGATGAGATCTTGATTGCGCATGATTTTGCTCACCGCCGCTACCATTTCTGGCGTAAGCCCTGGCCTTATTTGCGCCAGTGTTTCCGAGTCAGCCTGATCGCTAAGTAACCAGTTTCTAAAATCACCTACCGTGAGGTGCTCGATGAGTGAGAAGGCTTGCTTGTCATGGCTGTCGATGATCAGTCGGGTAATCTCATCACTTTCGTAAGGGATCACGACGTCATTGAGAAACGTTTTGAGCGGTAAATCTGCAAGCGTCATCTGCGCCACTACGCGCTCTGCTGCAGACTCTGCACACACTCCAGCTAAGGCATCTCCAGATCGCTCAGGGGTGGCTTTCGCCATCAGTTCTGCAAGCGAACTAAACGTAAATACATGGTTTCCGTGTTGTCGGCGATAAGGCTGTCGACGATAGGGTTGTCGATGGTGCTTCGCTGTCATGACGACTCCTTTATTGGTTCGATTCTTGCTGCCTTTATCACTGAGCGTGTCTCGCAGCTAATGGGTGAGTTTGCGAATAGCGTTCCATGTGCATATCAAAAAATGGCAACTATTAAATTTGTTAGTAAACAGTGTCTTATAGAGCTTATGCTCCATGGTGGGGCGCCAGAAATCCCTTTAGAAGGAGTAGTTGTGATGGATGACATTTGCAAGTTTGCGCCAGAGTTGTGCATTCGTCCCTCAAATGATGCAAACCAACAAGCAGACGACTTGTTCAATTGGGCCCAAGCCTATGATCAGATCACGGATGGTGCGTATCTTGGTCGTATTGTAGAGCGACGCTTTTCTAAGGTTCATGTGTTTCGTGAAGAGAGCAATCGAGGTTTAAGGCAGGATTGCCAAGTCACTAAAGGTGGGCTGTGGCTAGGGTTAAGTGCGACTGATAAGTCTCTGTATCTTAATCATCACCAGCAAGACGCTGACGATATGTTGCTTCGCGCAGGCGGACTGGATTTTGAGCTAGTGACGCCGGAAGATTTCTCGATTTACGGCGTGGTGCTGGAGGACCAAGCTTTAAGCTCTATTCTCGACCAGTTGGATGTCGAGACAGACAGTTTGGCAATGCTCAGTAAAGTAGTATCGACGTCTCATGCTCATCAACTAAAAGCCTACCTTTCGATATTGTTATCGAATCAACCGGTAGGTTGGTCTTGCCGCACTCATGAGTCACTACTTTTGGACTTTGTAGCAGATGTCCTTGATTCGTCTCGCGGTAGCGGCGATTCAATGGAGCCTTTGTTTCAACGCGCTAAAGTCATGAGGCGGGTGAAGCAAACATTAGAGAGTAGCGATTGGTCTCATCCAATGACCATCAACGAGCTTTGTAGTGCCATACATGTGAGTCGCAGAACGTTACAAAACACGTTTCACTCTTGTTGTGGCATGTCGCCCCACCAGTTTCTCCTGCGAGTGAGGTTGAACCAAGCTCGCAGGGCTTTAATCAGTAGTGACGGCGAGCACTCCGTCTATGATATAGCGTTTAATCATGGCTTCTATCACTTAGGGCTTTTCGCCGGTAACTACAAAAAGCTGTTTGGTGAGAGTCCGTCTGCGACGCTTACACAACGTTAGTTTCAGATGATTCATCAACTATGGCGGCCGTTTGAGCCGCCATAGTAACAATGTGCTTTAAGCTTGATAGCGTTAGAAGTGCTGATTCAGGTGCGCTTCAAATCGTGCAAAATCGGATCCAATCTCCGGGTTTTTCAGTACGTCGTAACACGCGAATGTGGGCAGTGCCGTCATATCGAAGAAACGGAAGTTGCAATGCATGGGAAACATAAGGTCATCGACGCTTTTTCCTTCGAACAGATACTCTTTCGGGTCATCGAATGACTCTTTAGGCGCATTAAACGTCAAAGACAACATGTACTTTTTGTTGGTTAGGGTGCCGCCTGTCCCGTAGTTTTCTCTCGGACTTTTTGATGAGCGGCCGTCCATATTACACAGTGCTCCGCCCATACCTGCAGTAAACACATCGTCCATATAGCGCTTAAAAGACCATGGAATCATCATCCAGTTGACTGGAGACTGTACGATGACTTTGTCTGCCCATTCAAAATGAGCTAGTTGCTCAGCGACATCCAAATCATCTTGCATTGTTACAACACGGACGGTGTGGCCTTTGCTTTGTAGTATGCCCTTTGCTTGTTCAACAAGACTGCCGTTGAGTCTGCCCGGTGAAAAATCTGAAGGTTGATGCGCGTTGATGATAAACACATTACTCATGAATATTCCCTTTCAATGTATAGAGTGAATACCGATACTGCGGGGTAGGATCTCACTAAGTATGGTCGAATCATTGAGAGCTGCAACTTAGTCGAATCCTGTAAACTTTGACGCTCAGCCCCCATACTGCAAGTAACCATTCGAGGTATTAATGGGAGCTAGTTTTGCTGTTTTACTTACATCGACTAATTTCACCATTACTCAAAGGATCGACCTCTCAACAGGGATAAATGATACGCAGAGTGTGAGGATAGAAAATGAATATCAAGCGACGTGTTCAAAGAACAAAACTAGAGAAACTGTTTGCCGTAGCCAAATTTGAGCTCGTTGAAGGAGGCTACTATTACATTGCGCGCAGTGCCTTACTTCAAAAGCTACTAAGACCAGAGGTCTAGCCAGGCCTTTTTGGCAAGTTAAACGGAGTCGTGACAGACTCCGTTGCTTTATCTAAATCAACCGCTTTAGGGTCCACTCAATGACTAGAAGTTAGCATTGAGGTGCGCTTCAAATCGAGCAAAGTCATTGTCGATATCCGCATTTTTCATCACATCATACGCTGCAAAGGTAGGTAGCGCTTGCATGCCAAAGAAGCGGAAGTTTGCGTGCATGTGGAACATCAAATCGTCGACGCTTTTACCTTGGAATAGATACTCGGAATCGTTATTGAATGACTCTTCTGGAGCATTGAAGGTAAGCGATAGCATGTACTTGGAATCATTGAGAACACCACCAGTACCGTAGTTCTTTTTCGGTTCAGCTTCAGTGCGGCCATCAAATAAGCAAAGATCACCCCCCATACCGGCAGTGAATACTTCATCCATATATTTCTTAAAACTCCAAGGCACAGTCATCCAGTTGACTGGCGATTGAATGATGACGCGATCAGCCCATTTGAAGTTTTCAAGTTCAGCAGGGACATCAATGGTTTCTTGCATAGTGACAACGCGAGTCTGGTGACCCTTGCTCTGCAAAAGTGTCACGGCTTTGTCGACGAGTGTCGCGTTCAATTTGCCTTCTGAAAATGGATAAGGTTGGTGTGCGTTGATAATAAGTACGTTGCTCATGGTTTAATGACCTCTTAGTTTCACGTTGGCTAGGAATCACTCCGAGCGCTTGAGTGGTATCTTATGGTAACCTAAAAACCAATTGCAATTAGTATACTTTTAGTAACCTACATGTTTGACTCTTTAGATACAGAACGGTCATCGTTGATCACACAGTTTTTGATCTTGATTGTGTACCTTCAATCAACAACTTAGTAATCTAAATCTCAATTAATTGTGGTTTATCAAACAGAGACAAAACAATGAAGGTTGTTGCGGTAACCGCATGCCCGACAGGCATCGCTCATACCTATATGGCAGCAGACGCCATTCGTAAGGCTGCCCAAAAACAGGGCATAGGTATCAAAGTGGAAACTCAGGGCGCAATGGGAATAGAAAGCCAACTGAGTACCCAAGATATTGCTAATGCAGACTTGGTATTGATTGCCTCTGATATTGAAGTGGAGCATCGCGCGCGCTTCACGGGTAGCAAAATACATTGCGTTACGATCGAAGAGGTCCTTACGGATGTCGAATCTGTACTTCAGCGCTGCGTTGAATTGGTTGGTCGTTAGAGCATGATAGAGCGTCGAATTACATTTGTTCTGCCTGAAGATGGTTTTTCAGGTTGGAAGGTGAATCGATTGAAAACCTTGAGCGGCATGTTTCGTTCTGTGGTGATATTGCACAATTTGACGTGCTGGGACAGTGCCAACATTGAACACGCGCTTAAAGTCTTTGCGCTCGCAGGAAAACAAGATGATCTTTGCCAACTTCACATAGAAGGCTCTGACGCCGAACTTGCCTGTATGGTGTTGATGGACTTTGTTGCTGAACATTTTATGTTGGTCAACACGGCGCACCGCTCTAATAAGCGAGCAAACCTGTCGCTTCTCAAAGCGCTCAGCACCTTTCAGTTACCCTTCGAGCTTGATTATCACTTTGCTCGCGTTGAGGATTCCGAAAAAGCACAAGTACTTGCAAAGATTGCCAATCTAGCAAGTCAAGAACATGGTGCTAAGCTGGAGCAAGACTTTCTTAACCGCGAATTGCACTCATCTACTGCCACAGGAAAAATGATTGCTCTGCCACATATCATCACTCCATTGATTGAGAAGGCAACGTTGGTTGTGATTAAGTCGGCTGAGCCTATGGACTGGCAATCACCGAAACTTGGGCCAGTATCGCTGGTCATTTCATTAATCTTGCCATCTCCTCCTACCCGACCTTTATTGGTTAGTTTTACCCATTTAACCAAGTCTCTTCTAGATGAGGAGTTCTGCCATCTCCTGACCACGAGTCGTGAGCCAGAAGCGATAAGAGCCATCCTCACCCATCAACTTGTTAAGGGGCAGCGCGCCCAATCCTCACAGTGATTGGCGATACTCACTTGGGGTCTGCCCTGAGCGAGATTTAAATACCCTGAAGAAATAGTTTACGTCTTGATAGCCACATCGGGTGGCGACTTCTTGAAGCTTAAAATCGTATTTCTTGAGCATGAACTTCGCGCGCTCCATTCGAACCCAAGTAATGTAGTCCGCCAACGTCATATGTCCATGCTGCCTAAAAAGCCGTGAGAGATGGTTAGGGCTGATGTGAAAACGGCGGGCAATACTGCTTCTCGTGATCGTCCGATGAAAGTTTTCTTGAATGTAGATGCAGATACCTTGATAGAGGTCACCGCTTTTTAGGTTATCCGAGGGCTCGGACACCATAGCTTGGCTATAGGAAAGCAGCGCCATCAATAGATGTTCATCCATTGGCGACTTTTGGGGCTCGCGAGCAATCGCATTCAATGCCTCTAAAATATGGTCGATAGCGTGCCCGGTACGGGTCTGGATACTGTGTTTTTGGATATCATAGAACCCTTTCTCGCCCTCACGCTTACTCACTAAACTAAAACCCATTTGACGTTTGCCAAACAGCAAACTCAGCACTGAGCAATCCCCTTGCCAGTTAGGTTTGTTCCAGCAGTTGGGTGGGATATAGAGCGCATCACCAGAGAACACCTTAATGGTTGAAATGCCTTGCTCAGGATCTTCGAGTTCATTTTCATATTCACCACTTATTACCAGCTCTAAGCGTGGAAAGTTGACCTGATAGCTAAATGCTGGTGGCGTTAACTGATCGGCCGCAAACCAGATTCGGTTGAAATGCTCTCTTTCAGAGATCAGGGTCTCAATCAGGTTGTGGAACATAGCGACAGTTTCTCCAGTAAACGAGAGTAAAAACAGAAAAAATCGTGATTCACGTCATGGTTATTCTAACCCTAGAGTAGGTTACAAAGCTCTAGAAAGGTATGACAAGAAAAATGTCTCTCGATTCTTGTCTCAAACACGAATCAATATAAGTTATTGTAAAATATTAACATATTGTCATTTATTTTAAGCCGATGGACTAGTTGTTTATATTGAGCTAGTTCACACTAAAATAGTATGGTTACAATAATCCAGTAAATGCCTTCTTGGTGCACTAAAAAATAATGCCAAATCTACGGATAATTATCCTATCGAGTGACTACATCACTTCTCGACTCTAGCGCCGGTGACATGCACGGTAATAAAAACTGGGAAAGAGAATCTTGTAGTCCAACCTCCCGACACAAGGTTAAATAGGACAATCATTATGATTACGGAACTCATCAATGAAAAACTGATCTGCCTCGATCTAAAAGCGACCAGCAAGGATGAAGTTTTCTCCGAGATGGCAGAGCTTCTAGCAGAGCAAGGTAGAATCAGTGACAAGCCCCAGTTCTTAGCAGATATCTATGCGCGAGAAGAAATCGGCAATACCGGTTTTGAAGATGGCGTCGCTCTGCCTCATGCGAAGAGTAAAGCGGTTAGTGAGCCAGCGGTAGCTATCGGTGTCAGTAAAACGGGTATCGATTATGGCGCGGAAGACGGCCAACCATCGAAACTGTTTTTTATGATTGCCTCCCCAGATGGTGGCTCAGAGCATCATATCGAAGTACTTGCTGAGCTTTCTTCGAAATTGATTGAAGAAGGGTTTATTGAAAACTTTCTTAACGCTCAATCTGAACAGCAAGCTCTCGAATTATTACTCGCAAAATCAGAATCTAGTAACGATGTGCCGGAAGCAAACAAAGGTTTTTTGATTGGTGTCACTGGATGTCCGACAGGGGTTGCGCACACCTATCTTGCTGCCGAGGCGCTTGAAAAAGGGGCAGCAGAGCTTGGTTATCAAATCAAGGTCGAAACTAATGGCTCTATCGGTGTTAAAAATGCCCCGACTGCCGAAGAAATTGCTCGAGCGGATGCGATTGTTGTCGCTTCAGATAAACAAGTTGATATGAATCGATTCGCCGGCAAGAAACTCATTGAGGCTGGCGTTAAAGCGCCGATTAGCGATGCAAAAGGCTTGATTGAAAAATCGCTAAATGCTCCGGTTTTTGTCGCCGATGCGGCAGCTGCTAAGTCTGTTGACAACTCGTCAAAGCGCTCAGATCTTTATCGTTATCTGATGAACGGTGTATCGCATATGATTCCGTTCGTTGTGACCGGTGGCTTGCTCATTGCTTTGGCGTTGGCGATTGGTGGTCAACCTACAGAAGCGGGTATGGCGATTCCTGACGGCAGCATGTGGAACAAGGTGCTTGATGTGGGCGTTGTTGCCTTTACGCTAATGATTCCTATCCTAGCTGGTTATATTGCTTATGCGATTGCTGACCGCCCTGGTTTAGCACCTGGTTTGATTGGTGGTTGGATTGCAAACAACGGCTCTTTTTATGGTGCTGAGGCAGGCACTGGCTTTATTGGTGCTATCGTCGCGGGCTTATTGGTGGGCTACTTCGTGAAATGGGTAACGACGCGTAACTACCACAAGTTTATCCAGCCTTTGGTGCCAATCATGATTGCGCCTATTACGGGTTCACTGTTTATCTCAGCGCTGTTTATCTTTGTTATTGGCGCGCCGATTGCGAGCCTGATGGATAGCCTGAATGCGATGCTAATCAGCATGAGTACGGGCAGCGTGATTTTGCTGGGTATCGTACTCGGCGGTATGGCTGGTTTTGATATGGGTGGTCCATTTAACAAGGTAGCGTTTCTATTCTCAGTTGGCATGATTGCGAGTGGTCAGACACAGTTCATGGGGGCAATGGCATGTGCTATCCCAGTAGCACCATTAGGTATGGGACTAGCAACAGTACTTGGTCGTAAGTTCAACCTATTCGAAGAGTCAGAGCTTGAGGCGGGTAAAGCTGCAGGTGCGATGGGCCTAGTAGGTATCTCTGAAGGTGCGATACCGTTCGCAGCGCAAGATCCAATGTCGGTCATCCCTGCCAACGTAATCGGCTCTATGGTTGCAGCAGTTATGGCGTTCTCATTCGGCATCACGAATAGCGTAGCCCATGGTGGTCCAGTCGTTGCCTTACTTGGTGCGATGAACAAACCGCTGCTTGCTCTAGTTTGTATGGCTGCTGGTACTGTTGCGACTGCTTTGGTTTGCATTAGCTTGAAGAAAATGCGTGTAGAAAAAGTTCAATTGGCTGCGGCGTAATTAGTAAACTCTACACTCTATGCTGTTAACGAGCTCCTAAAGGTGCCCCCCGCGCCTCTAACGTAAAAGCCCCATAAATGGGGCTTTTTTTATGAAACTTGCTTACATCGGGCATTCACCCCAATCGCATTCAACGTGGTAAATAAGGTCTGTCACCTTAGTTGGTGTTAAGCGGTCCTTTGCTTCTACTTGAAGCATATGTGCTGTCAGCTGTTCGAATAATTGCCAATGTTTTAGTAGGCATTCATCCTCTTCCGTTGCTACGTCGGACCAGGTCTCTTTAAGCATTGGCATCATGCAGGCAGAACCATAGGCATATAGCATCATTTGCCATTTAAGCTCGCGCATTTCGAAGTGTTTGCCATCGGTGCGGTCTTGGTTATATTTGTCGACCAATGCCATCACAATGCACTCAATTTCACCTTTACTATCAATGAAATAGTCGAAAAATTCATTTTCTTGACGCATAGCGTCTGCGATGAGCTGAATTGGCTGACGCACCACCATTAGGTTGGCTAGCATTTCACAGGCAAATCGGTATAGCTTGATGTTCGCGGGTGTATCTTCTGGGAGTTGCTCGAGCAGATTTAAAATGTACTTCTGCATGTAAGCATGCATGTGGTCGCTGATGCCGTACCAGATTTGTTCTTTGCTACCAAAGTGGTGACGGATCAAGCTGTGCGAAACGCCGGCGCGCTCACTGATATTACGAATAGAAACTCGCTCATAGCCAAGTTCGCAGAACATTTCTGCGGCGACCGTCATGATCAGGTTTTTCGTCTCTTCTGCCGCCATGGCGCTGCGACGACCTTTCTTCTTCTCCACTCGATACCTTTTTAATTAATCAATCCTATACAGGGTACTGAATTACCTACCTATCGACAAGATGCACATCAATAGGGCTGCACAATGCAGTAGATCTACTTAAGCCAGGGTTCGAGAGCTTCTTATAACCAAAAGCGATGAAGCTCATCGAAAAAATTATACTGCACACATGTGCAATAATTATTGATCTCCTTCAAATTATACATATACTGCACAACTGTAAAGTAATTTACTGCACACCCGTAAAATATAATTTGGGATAAATATTATGAAAACCCATCGTCTATTCAAAAATACCAGCATGCTGGTGCTCCCCGTTATGGCGGCCATTGGTCTGTCTGGGTGCAACCAAGCACAATCAGAAATCAATGAGCCAGTGATTAAGCCTGTTAAAGTGGTGGAGGTCCCAGAACTCAATTTTGCTCCTGTAAACAGTTACCTAGCGCAGGTTGATGCAACAGACCGTGCGCAACTCTCTTTTCAAGTAGCAGGGCAAATTTCATCCATAGACGTGAAGATGGGTGAGGCGATTAATAAAGGTGAGATCTTGGCGACGCTCGATCCTACCGATTACCAAGTCGCGCTCGATGCAAGACAGGCTGAATTTGATCTAGCGGAATCTCAACTGAAACGCGCTAAGCAGCTTTTTGCCAAAAAGCTGATCAGTGCCGATGAGTTTGACCGCAACGAAACTCAGTTTAAAGCCGCTGAGGCATCCCTTGCCCAAGCCAAGGCCGACCTTGGTTATACCCAAATTATCGCGCCATTTGATGGTGTGGTATCCCTGACGTATCAAAAGCCTTTCGAAGTCGTGGGTGCGAAGCAGCCTATTTTGAACCTTATTAGCAGCCAAGATTTGGATGTTACCTTCACGATTCCAGTGACAGAGGTGAAGGCGATGACCCTTGAGCAGCTAAAAGACCAGCATTTCTTTGTGACTTTGGATAGCCATCGCAACCAGCGAATCGAAGCGCGTTTTCGCGAAATTGCGATGCAGCCTGATCTTGATACCAACAGCTATGCCGCTGCGGTAACTATTGCAAAGCCTGCAAACATCAATGTGTTGTCTGGCATGTCCGGACAAGTGCACATTCAAAGTGAAGCCAAAGAGCGAGCCTTCTCACTACCGGCAAGCGCTTGGATTAGCCAACAAGACAGCAGCGGTAAAGTATGGCGCTTTGATCCTGAAACGCAGCAAATTCATCAAGTCCAACTTTCTACCAACGAGGTTGGTGCGGTAACCGCAGGTCTTCAGCAAGGTGACCAAATTGTGGTTGCTGGCGCTGCCAATCTAGTGGAAGGACAACGCGTAAAACTATGGACACGTGAGGGCGGTATCTAGTGAAAAAGTCAATTATTGCAATCGGACTGGCAGCACTCACGCTTCAGGGCTGCTACTCGGATATCACCGTTCGTGAACGAGCACCTTTGATGGTTGAGACCATTGAAGTGTCAAAGCCTGTTGAGCAGCAGTATCGCGAGTTTCGTGGTCAGGTGGTGACTGCAGAGCAAACAAAGCTGTCATTTCGAATTCAGGGTGAGATTGCTCACCTTCTTGTGAAGCCGGGACAATCGGTGAAGAAGGGTCAAGTGGTCGCTAAGCTCGACGATAAAAAGCTCCAGCAGCAATATCGTGATGCACTAGCTCAGTATGAGTTGGCGACTAAGCAGTTACGTCGTGGCGCAGAGCTTTACTCTCGCGAAATGATCTCGAGCTCTGAGCTAGATGAGCTGACGTCTAACCGACAGCTTACCAAAGCGCAATATCAGAATATTCAGCATCAGATTCAGTACACCAGTTTGAAAGCGCCATTTGCTGGCGTCGTCGCTGAAGTGGACAAAGAGCGTTTTGAGAATGTTGGTCCAGGTGAAACTGTGGTCTCGATTTATCAAGATGACAAGGTCTATGTGAAGATCAGTCTCTCCGACCATATTCTGGCCTCTATTACGCCACAAGCACAGCGAGATGCTTATGAGCCAAGAGCTTTCTTCTCTGGTCAGGATAAAAGCTACACCATGGAGTATCTTGAGCACTCTAGTGAGCCTGATGCAGTAAGCCGTGCCTACGAGCTTTGGCTTCAGATGCCTCAGCCAGATGCCAAAATCTTGCCGGGTACGAGCGTGTCTGTGCACGTTGATATGGTGGCTGCCGGACTTAGTACAATTCAAGGTTACCAATTGCCAATGACAGTGCTAGAAGCAGGCAACCAGCCGAGCGAATTCTTTGTGTGGAAACATGAAGAAGGCGTAGCAACAAAAGCGCCAGTGCGCGTTGATCAAGTCAACAGCTTCGGTGTGATTGTCGACTCTGGCGTGAGCCAAGGTGACATTTTGATTAGCTCTAGTTTAAGAAAACTGAGAGACGGTGAAGCAGTAGCGCTCATGGAGAACAATAAATAATGAGTCTTACCGAGTATTCAATTAAAAACCGCGTCATAAGCTGGCTGTTTCTAGTTATCTTAGCAATCGGTGGTATTCAATCGTTTAACGACTTAGGGCGTTTAGAAGACCCTGCGTTTACCATCAAAGATGCCATGGTTATCTCTACCTATTCGGGAGCCACTTCAACCGAGGTTGAAGAAGAGCTCACGTATCCGCTAGAAAAAGAGATCCGCAAGCTTCCTTATATCGACAACATCAAATCCACGTCCTCTGCCGGTCTTTCTCAGATCATGGTGAGTATGGAGATGGATTATGGCCCGGACGAGCTTCCGCAAATTTGGGATGAGATGCGTCGTAAGATCAATGACCTGCGTCCAAACCTGCCTGCTGGCGTTAACTCAATTCAGATCATCGATGATTTTGGTGATGTGTTTGGGGTGATGATCATGGTAACGGGTGATGGCTATGACTATGTCGAGCTCAAGCGTTATGCGGATTACCTTAGCCGAGAGCTAGAGTTGGTCGATGGCGTTGGTAAAGTCGATATTTCTGGCAATCAACAAGAGATGCTATTTGTCGAGCTATCATTGGAGCGCCTTTCTGCCCTTAACCTAGACATGAACACCGTGATGGGACTGTTGAACCAACAAAACAGCGTCCAAGCTGCGGGTGAAATCATGATCAACGGCGAAAGCTTGGCAATTCGTCCTAATGGCAGCTTGGACTCTGTTGAGTCATTGGAAAACCTGATCATTCATGGTCGCGACACAGGTAACTTGATTCGTCTGAAAGATGTGGCTGATATCTCTAAGGGTATTCAAGAGAAGCCATCCAATGTGATCACCTTTAATGGTAAGCCTGCGATTAACCTAGCGATTTCGTTCGGCTCTGGCGTGAACGTGGTTGAGGTAGGTAAAGCGCTTGATGCTGAGCTACAAGCTCTAGAGAGCATTAAGCCAGCAGGTATTCATCTTGATTACTTCTACAACCAGTCAGCGGAAGTTGATAAGTCGGTTCAAGACTTTGTTGTGAGCTTAGCTCAGGCGGTGGGCATCGTTATCGTGGTGCTGCTGTTTACCATGGGTATGCGCAGCGGCATCATTATCGGTTCGGTATTGCTGCTCACCGTGTTTGGTACCTTCATCATGATGAGTATCAACAACATCGAGCTTCATCGTATTTCCTTGGGCGCGCTAATTATTGCTCTGGGTATGTTGGTGGATAATGCCATCGTCATTGTTGAAGGTATTTTGGTTGGATTAAAACAAGGTCAAACCAAGAAGCAGGCAGCGATGAGTATTGCTAAGCAGACTCAGTGGCCATTGCTAGGCGCAACAGTGATTGCGATTACTGCGTTTGCACCTATCGGTCTTTCACAAGATGCGACGGGTGAGTTTATGGGCTCACTATTCTGGGTACTTTGTTACTCGCTGTTCCTAAGTTGGATTACGGCGCTAACACTGACTCCGTTCCTTGCAGACTTGCTACTCAAAGAGTCGGACAAGAATGAACAAGCAGACAATGCAGACCCATATAAAGGCGTGCTGTTTAACGTGTTCCGCTGGTCCCTGGAGTTAGCTCTTAAGCTTCGCTGGCTGACAGTCGCGGGTATGATTGCCTTGTTGGTTTCGGCTGTGATGGCATTTGGCTTGGTGAAGCAGTCGTTCTTCCCACCATCGAATACGCCAATGTTCTTCGTAGATATGTGGATGCCTGAAGGTACGGATATCCGTCAGACCCTGAAACAAACCGAGCAAGTTGAAGAGTATATTCAGTCGCAAGGCGATGTAGAGTTTGTATCGACCTCGGTAGGTCAGGGTTTGCAACGCTTTATGCTGACCTATCAACCAGAGAAAAGCTACGAGGGCTATGCGCAGCTACAGGTTCGTACTACGAGCCGAGACAACATGTTTGAGCTACTGCACAAGCTGGATTCGGAGCTTGCCCATGAATTTGCTGCGCCAACATTCCAGCTGAGGCTAATGGAGTTTGGTCCGTCACCTGCATCTAAAATAGAAGCGCGTATTGTGGGACCTGATCCGCAAGTACTGCGTGATATCGCGGTTCAAGTAGAAGACATTTTGCTCGCAGATCCGGGTTCACGAAATGTTCGCCACGACTGGCGTGAGCGTACGAAGCAGTTGGTTCCTCAGTTCAATGAGTCGAAGGCACGTCGCTTAGGTATTTCTAAAGAAGATCTTTCGAGCACACTGCAGCTAGCCTTTGGCGGTAATACGATTGGCGTGTTCCGCGATGGCACACAAATGTTACCTATCGTTACTCGTCTAACGGAAGCTGAGCGTGTCGATTACGCATCATTGCAGAACATCTCTATCTGGAGCCCGATGCTGCAGACGTATGTCCCGGTAGAGCAGGTGATTGATGATGTGACGCTTGAGTGGCAAGAGCCAATCATTCAGCGTCGTGACAGAAAACGTACGTTAACGGTATTAGCTGACCATGATGTACTTGGAGATGAGACAGCAGCGAGTTTGTTCGCTCGCGTTAAGCCACAGGTAGAATCACTGCCTTTACCTGCTGGCTACACGATCGAATGGGGCGGCGAGTATGAGTCGTCCAAAGATGCACAGGAGGCGATGTTTAAATCGTTGCCTATGGGCTACTTACTGATGTTTATCATCACTATGTTGCTGTTCAATTCGTTCAAAAAGCCGCTGGTGATTTGGTTGACTGTGCCACTGTCTATTATCGGTGTTGCATTTGGTCTCTTATTATCAAACATGCCATTTAGTTTCACGGCGTTGCTCGGACTATTGAGCTTGAGCGGTATGATTCTGAAAAACGGGATTGTATTGATGGATCAGATCAACCTTGAGTTAGAAAGTGGTAAAGACCCGTATCTAGCCATTGTCGATAGCGCGGTGAGTCGTGTGCGCCCAGTGAGTATGGCAGCCCTGACTACCATCTTGGGTATGATTCCATTGGTGTTTGATGCGTTCTTTGGATCAATGGCGATCACGATCATGGCAGGTCTTGGCTTTGCAACAGTACTAACACTCATCGTTGTTCCTGTGTTGTTCGCTATTTTCTTTAAGGTAAAACCCGCGAAATAACTGAAATTACAGTGGATATGACGAAAAGCCTGCACTAATTGCAGGCTTTTTTGCGTTACAAGGATGTGAATTTTGAACCCGCTTCTCGCATTTTGACGCCATTTTTGTGATTTTTGCGGACGAGTTCCGTATTCATCGTCTTTATCGAGTTATTTGTAAGTTAATTTCGAAATCTTGATCAAATTTTCGCAAAATAATGACGTTATTTTGGAATACCAACCACATTTTTTGGCATGATCGTTTTGTAATTCGACCCACTTTCAACACAATATGGTCACGAAACGATCAGATGCAAATGGAGACACCTCACATGCCGACTAACTACTGCGCAGCGTGCAAGAAAGATACCGCCCATAAAGCAGTCATGCGCCGCAGTCATAACGACAGTTCATCCGCGCTTCAAAGCTTCCAAATGCTTATGTCTCAACTGGTTAACGGTAGTGGTTACTACAAGTTAGAACGCCAACTGTATTGCCGAGTGTGCAATACTCAGAACCAAGAGTCTGTAAAACCAGTTATCACTGGTCAAACGAATCTGGCTTAGATTCACACTGTAAACTGTTATCGATTAGTGGGATTTGTCACAACTTTGTGATCTCGCATCTATTTACAGGCATAACCTTTGATTTACAATCGTGAAATCTCCAATTCACTTGAGTTAAATCAATGGCTTCGCTTGCTTTAGATAAAATCGATTTGGAAATCCTTCGAATACTTAGCCGTAAAGGTCGTATGCCCATTGTCGAGTTGGCCAAGCTCGTCAACCTTACGACGTCTCCATGTTCTGATCGCGTTAAACGGCTAGAGAAAGAGGGATTCATCCTTGGTTACCATGCAGAGCTCAACCCAGAAAAGTTGAACTTGGATGTTCAGGTCTTTATTCATATCCGTCTGGATCAGACGAGTTTCTCCATTTTTGAAAAGTTCGCTAAAGCTGTTGAGCTTATGCCGGAAATCGAAGAATGCTATTCCCTCTCTGGTGATTTCGACACCATGATCAAAGTTCGCACAAAAGATATGAAGTCCTATCAGTCTTTTATGTCAACAAAGCTTGGTACCTTGCCAGGGGTGATTCAAACCCGCAGCGAAGTGGTGATTGAGGAGCATAAAACCGGTTTTGGTGTAAATCCAGATTTACTCGACACACTTTAGACTCAACTAAGACAAATCGTTACCTACCTTGCGTTGATAAAAACGCCCTCATCCTCGAATCTTTTCACCTATATTCCCGCACTTGAGACTGTCGCATTTCTTTTTTGAGAATTTGCGCAATCTCTCGTAGCTAAGTGTTTATATATTTGAGTTTTTTTGTTAATAAATGATGTATATAAATTAGAAATTTGAATTTACCATCCTAAACTAGAACCTATACGAAAAATACGATTAAACAAAGAGTTGCTGTAGCGGTTGGTAACGTTTTGCTTGAGTATAAAGCGACAAATATTGAGGACCTCGCCATGAGTATTGCTGCACTATTGGGGCTTGTAGATGTATCGGGAACATTGGTTCTTGATGCAAACGGGAAAATAGTATTGTTGCCAGAGGGTGAGGATATGCGCCCGGGGGATATTGAACTGTCCCCAGAGAATTTAGTTCCCGATGTACAGTTACGAGAAGCTTTGCTTGCTCAAAACCTTGGAGCACCGATTAGCGAAGAGCAAGACCCGCGTATCGCGATCAATGACGACCAAGATGCCTCAGATATTATCGCACAGATAGAGGCCGGCGAGGATCCTACTGAGAATGAAGACCAAGCGACCGCAGCCGGCGGACAGCTCAGCTCAAGTATCACTGATTTCGGTACTATAGATGCGACCCATGCTCAAACGCTAGCTGCAACGCTCTTCGAAACAACAGGTCTAGCAAGAGAAGACCTCTCTCCCACTCAAAGCAATGCTCTACTCGACATATTCGCCAACGCTGCCCCAGTAACCATTTTCGAGGCGAGAGTTTACGATGAAGAATCAAAAGACGGTGAGTTAGGCTTAACATTTCCGAGTGATGCAGACGGTGATGACGTAACCGTTGTTGTGACCGAGCTACCAAAGCTTGGGCAATTAACGCTAGCAGATGGAACTCCTGTTACTTTGGGGCAGACCCTCACTCAAGCTGAGTTTGAAGGCTTGCAATTTGATGCGCCGGACGAGTATACGATTGGTGAGGATGCTGGTCAGTTTACCTATACTGCGGATGATGGACGAGGTGAAGCTGACTCAGTACAAACTGGCGGTGTGCTATTAACTATCAATCCTATTAACGATATACCGGTGATAGACAGCGTAGGTGACGGGACGCTGACCGAGAGCGGCAATTTGGATGACGGCACTGTTGTTGAAGGGACAGACACAGCGACGGGTACTATTTCAGCCAGTGATAATGATACAGATTCAGTGCTGACTTACGGTTTGCAAGAGGACACTAACGAATACGGGCAGTTAACGGTTGACCCTGAAACCGGGGATTGGGTGTTTACGCTTGACAATAACTCCCCTGCGACTCAAGGATTAAAAGAAGGGGAAGCAGTCGAGACTTCTTTTGTTGTGACTGTTACCGATGATAAGGGGGCTCAAGTTACTGAAACTTTGACCCTTACAATCAACGGTACTAACGATGTGCCCTTGTTTGACGCTGGCGGTGACGCAGTAGGCACTGTGACCGAACAAGGAGATGGCATCGGCAATGATAATGTTGCAATAGGCACACTGTCGGTCACGGATGTTGATGATGATGCGACTTTGACGTTCGAAGTAGAATCTCCCCAGACTGATTTCGGTACCTTCTCTATAGATGAAGACGGTAAGTGGCAATTTGACCTCGATAATGAAGCGTCCGTCACACAAGCTCTGGGAGAAGGTGAATCAGCAACTATCGACTATGTGGTTTCTGTTACGGATGAGTTTGGTGCGACTAACCAAGAAACGGTTACTATCACTGTTATCGGAACAAATGATACCCCAGTGATTGGAGATGCGAGAGGCACCACCGGCGCTGTGAGCGAAGCCGGTAACCAAGATGATGGAACCGTAGTCCCAGGCAAAGACACCGACACGGGAATTATCCGCGCTACAGATTCTGACGATTCCTTAATCTTTACCACATCGGATACCAGTCCATATGGTACGTTTACTATTAATGAATCGACAGGCGTATGGCGTTTCAATCTGGATAACACAGCGTCCGAGACACAAGAGCTTAAGGAAGGGGAAACCGTAGAGGCGATTTTCAACGTAAAAGTTGCCGATGACAGCGGTGCCTTTGTAATTCAGCCGGTAACTATAGAAATTTTTGGCACCAACGATCAGCCGGTAATCGTTGCATCAAGCGAGCTAGTTGGCACAGTAGTCGAATCCGGAGCCAATGTAGAAGGAATCGACACTGCTTCAGGTACGATCGTTGGCGAGGATGCAGATGCCGACGCGATCCTTACTTTCTATGTTGACGATGGGGCGAGTGACTACGGTCAACTTGTGTTAAAGCCCAACGGTGATTGGACTTTTGAGCTCGATAATGACGCTGCCGCAACTCAAGCACTGAATGCGGGTGATACGATCGATATCACCTATCCGGTGATCGTGCGGGATGAATTTGGTGCAGAAAATACAGACACGCTCACCATTACCATCATCGGTACTGATGATGCTCCAGTTATTTCTGGTACATCTGCAGGTCAAGTAACTGAAGACAACGATGACGATATTGATATTGCAACGGGTGATTTAACCGTTGGCGCTAAAGTTGATATCAGCGACGTTGACCAAGACGAGTCCAACTTCAAAACTGACGTCACTGAAGGTGATGATAACTTCGAGAATGGTGAGTTGGTTATCGATGAAAACGGTAATTGGACGTTCACCATTCCAAACAGCGACCCATTAGTTCAAGGTCTAGGTGAAGGGGAAGTGGCCACACAAACCTTCACCGTAGAGACCGAAGATGGCACGCCACACACGATAACGGTTGATATTGTGGGCACGAATGATGTCCCAACCTTGGTGACCTCTGGCCCTGATGCAACAGACGATATGGGCGATGTCATCGAAGATGATACGAAAATCACCTTAACAGACAGCGGCAAACTGACCATCGCTGATGTGGATGGCGCAGACGAGGAAATCTTCCAGACTGACCCAAATACCTTTACTTCTGTCAGCACCCTAGTGGGTGGTGAGAATGGCGCGGTCGGTACGTTAACGCTAAGCGAAGATGGCTCATGGGATTACGATGTGCCAAACGCGGCAGTGGAATATCTGCCAACGGGCGTGACAGCAACGGAGACGTTTACGGTGCTGTCTGAAGACGGCACGCCATTCGACGTGGTGATTACCATCACCGGTACAGACGATGCACCAGTCATCGCAGGCAACTCAGAAGGCACGATTACCGAAGATAATGCCGCGGACATTGTGGATATCAACGGTGTTCCAAATCTCCAGTTTACCGACCAAGCAACCATCAGCGATAAAGACGCAGGTGAATCGAAATTCGATACCACGGTTGCAGCGGTCGCTGGTACGGACAACCTCGCGGAAGGCACCTTTACCTTCGATGAAGACGGTAACTGGAGCTACACCATTCCAAATGGTGTGGATGCAGTGCAGAGCCTGAAAGCGGGTGAAACCATTCCACAAACCTTCACGATTCAAACGGCGGATGGCACGCCACACGTGATTACCGTGAATATCGTGGGTGTGAATGACGATGCGACCTTTACGGGCGTCTCAACCGGTGAAGTCACCGAAGATGCGGATGCTGACATCGTGACGGATGGTGGCGTGGAGTATCTACAAGTGGGCGATAAGGTTGACATTGACGATGCCGATGACGACGAAGCGCTGTTTGATACCGACACCATCGTTGCCGATGCGGGTAACTTCCCGAATGGTGAGTTAACTCTAGCGGCAGATGGCACCTGGAGCTTCCGTATTCCGAATGAGAGCGATGAAGTACAAGGCTTGGCTGCTGGTGAAGTCGCGACGCAAACCTTCACGGTAGAGACTATCGATGGCACCGAGCACACCATTACGGTAGACGTTGTGGGTGTGAATGATGCGTCGACACTAACCGATGCGACCGATGATGAAGGTCAAGTTACCGAGAACGATGCTCTGGCGACCTTGACGGACAATGGAGTACTTATCCTTGATGATGTGGATGGTGAAGCGGAAGAGGTGTTCCAAACGGACCCAACCACCATCACATCAACCAGTACTTTGGACGGCTCTAGTGGTACAGCGCTGGGCATTCTGACTATCTCAGCGGCCGGCGCTTGGGATTACGCGATTGCCAATGATGCGGTGGAATACCTTGGTGCGGGCGATACCGCAACAGAAGTGTTCACTGTGAAATCGGCTGATGGCACCGAGCACGATATTACGATTGAGATCATCGGCACCAACGATGTACCGGTTATCTCTGGCACATCTGCAGGTCTTGTTACTGAAGACAATGACGACGATATTGATGATGTTACAGGTGATCTAACTGTTGGCGCGAAAGTTGATATCAGCGACGTTGACCAAGACGAGTCTAACTTCAAAACGGACGTCACGGCGGGCGATGATAACTTCGATAATGGCGAGTTGGTTATCGATGAAAACGGTAACTGGACGTTCACCATTCCAAACAGCGACCCATTAGTTCAAGGCCTAGGTGAAGGGGAAGTGGCTACACAAACCTTCACCGTAGAGACCGAAGATGGCACGCCACACACGATAACGGTTGATATCGTGGGCACGAATGATATCCCAACCTTGGTGACCTCTGGCCCTGATGCAACAGACGATATGGGCGATGTCATCGAAGATGATACGAAAATCACCCTATCAGACAGCGGCAAACTGACCATCGATGATGTGGATGGCGTGGACGAAGAAATCTTCCAGACTGACCCAGATACCTTTACTTCTGTCAGCACCCTAGTGGGTGGTGAGAATGGTGCGGTCGGAACCCTGACCCTAAGCGAAGATGGCTCCTGGGACTACGATGTGCCAAACGCGGCGGTGGAATATCTGCCAGCCGGCGTGACAGCGACAGAGACCTTTACCGTACTGTCTGAAGATGGCACGCCATTCGACGTGGTGATTACCATTACTGGTACAGATGATGCGCCAGTGATTGCAGGCAACTCAGAAGGCACGATTACCGAAGACAATGCTGCAGATATTGTGGATATTAACGGTGTCCCAAATCTTCAATTTACCGACCAAGCAACCATCAGCGATAAAGACGCAGGTGAATCGAAATTCGATACCACGGTGGCAGCGGTTGCCGGAACCGACAACCTAGCGGAAGGCACCTTTACCTTCGATGAAGACGGTAACTGGAGCTACACCATTCCAAATGGTGTGGATGCAGTTCAAAGCCTGAAAGCGGGTGAAACCATTCCACAAACCTTCACGATTCAAACCGCGGATGGCACGCCACACGTGATTACCGTGAACATCGTGGGTGTGAATGACGATGCGACCTTTACGGGTGTCTCAACCGGTGAAGTCACCGAAGACGATGCGGTTGATATCGTGACTGACGGTGGCGTGGATTACCTACAAGTGGGCGATAAGGTTGACATTGACGATGCCGATGACGACGAAGCGCTGTTCGATACCTCAACCATCGTTGCCGATGCGGGTAACTTCCCGAACGGTGAGTTAACTCTAGCCCCAGATGGCACTTGGAGCTTCCGCATTCCGAATGAGAGTGATGAAGTACAAGGCTTGGCAGCGGGTGAAGTGGCGACACAAACCTTCACAGTAGAAACCATTGATGGCACCGAACACACCATTACGGTCGATGTGGTGGGTGTGAATGATGCGTCAACATTGACCGATGCAACCGACGACGAAGGTCAAGTTACAGAGAACGACGCACTGGCCACCTTAACGGACAACGGTGTCCTTATTCTTGATGATGTGGATGGTGAAGCGGAAGAGGTGTTCCAAACGGACCCAACCACCATCACATCAACCAGTACTTTGGACGGCTCTAGTGGTACAGCGCTGGGCATTCTGACTATCTCAGCGGCCGGCGCTTGGGATTACGCGATTGCCAATGATGCGGTGGAATACCTTGGTGCAGGTGATACCGCAACCGAAGTATTCACCGTGAAATCGGCCGATGGCACCGAGCACGACATTACGATTGAGATCATTGGCACCAACGATGTGCCAGTTATCTCAGGCACGTCGGCAGGCCTTGTTACCGAAGACAATGACGACGATATTGACGATGTTACAGGTGATTTAACCGTTGGCGCTAAAGTTGATATCAGCGACGTTGACCAAGACGAGTCCAACTTCAAAACTGACGTCACTGAAGGTGATGATAACTTCGAGAATGGTGAGTTGGTTATCGATGAAAACGGTAACTGGACGTTCACCATTCCAAACAGCGACCCATTAGTTCAAGGCCTAGGTGAAGGGGAAGTGGCCACACAAACCTTCACCGTAGAGACGGAAGATGGCACGCCTCACACGATTACCGTCGATATTGTGGGCACGAATGATGTCCCAACTTTGGTTACCTCTGGCCCTGATGCAACAGACGATATGGGCGATGTCGTCGAAGATGATACGAAAATCACCCTAACAGACAGCGGCAAACTGACTATCGATGATGTAGATGGTGCCGACGAAGAAATCTTCCAGACTGACCCAGATACCTTTACCTCAGTGAGCACCCTAGTGGGTGGTGAGAATGGTGCGGTCGGAACCCTAACGCTCAGCGAAGATGGCTCATGGGATTACGACGTGCCAAACGCGGCGGTGGAATATCTGCCAGCAGGTGTCACGGCAACGGAGACCTTTACCGTATTGTCTGAAGATGGCACGCCATTCGATGTGGTTATCACCATTACCGGTACAGACGATGCACCAGTGATTGCAGGCAACTCAAAAGGCACGATTACCGAAGATAATGCCGCGGACATTGTGGATATCAACGGTGTTCCAAATCTCCATTTTACCGACCAAGCAACCATCAGCGATAAAGACGCAGGTGAATCGAAATTCGATACCACGGTTGCAGCGGTCGCTGGTACGGACAACCTCGCGGAAGGCACCTTTACCTTCGATGAAGACGGTAACTGGAGCTACACTATCCCGAATGGTGTGGATGCAGTGCAGAGCCTGAAAGCGGGTGAAACCATTCCACAAACCTTCACGATTCAAACGGCGGATGGCACGCCACACGTGATTACCGTGAATATCGTGGGTGTGAATGACGATGCGACCTTTACGGGCGTCTCAACCGGTGAAGTCACCGAAGATGCGGATGCTGACATCGTGACGGATGGTGGCGTGGAGTATCTACAAGTGGGCGATAAGGTTGATATTGACGATGCCGATGACGACGAAGCGCTGTTCAATACCGACACCATCGTTGCTGGAGCGGGTAATTTCCCGAATGGTGAGCTGACTCTAGCCCCAGATGGCACTTGGAGCTTCCGCATTCCAAATGAGAGCGCTGAAGTACAAGGCTTAGCGGCTGGCGAAGTCGCGACACAAACCTTCACAGTAGAAACCATTGATGGCACCGAGCACACCATTAAGGTAGATGTGGTAGGTGTGAATGATGCGTCGACGCTCATCAGCGACCCATCTGAAGCAGAAGGCTTGGTGACCGAAAATGACAATCAAGTAGAGCTAACGGATAACGGGACGCTTCAGCTGTCGGACGTGGACGGTGCTGATGAGGAAGCCTTCCAAATCGACCCTGATACGATCACATCGACCAGTACATTGGTTGGCTCAACTGGTGAAGCGCTCGGTGAGCTCACGATTAATGCGATTGGTGAGTGGGAATACGACATTCCTAATGGTTACGTTGAGTACTTAGGCGATGGTGATACAGCAACGGAGACCTTTACCGTCTTGTCGAAAGATGGCACGGGTCATGTTGTGACTATCACAATTGTTGGTACTAACGATGTACCAACAATTACAGGTACATCATCCGGCCTTGTCACCGAAGACAACACAGATGACATCGACAGCACCACTGGTGATTTAACCGTTGGTGCTAAGGTTGATATCAGCGACGTTGACCAAGACGAGTCTAACTTCAAAACGGACGTCACGGCGGGCGATGATAACTTCGAGAATGGCGAGTTGGTTATCGATGAAAACGGTAACTGGACGTTCACCATTCCAAACAGCGACCCATTAGTTCAAGGCTTAGGTGAAGGGGAAGTGGCTACACAAACCTTCACCGTAGAGACCGAAGATGGCACGCCACACACGATAACGGTTGATATCGTGGGCACGAATGATGTCCCAACCTTGGTGACCTCTGGCCCTGATGCAACAGACGATATGGGCGATGTCATCGAAGATGATACGAAGATTACCCTATCAGACAGCGGCAAACTGACCATCGATGACGTGGATGGTGCAGATGAAGAAATCTTCCAAACCGACCCAGATACCTTTACGTCTGTTAGCACCCTAGTAGGTGGTGAAAATGGTGCGGTCGGAACCCTGACTCTAAGCGAAGATGGCTCATGGGATTACGACGTGCCGAATGCGGCAGTAGAGTACCTGCCAGCCGGCGTGACAGCGACAGAGACCTTTACCGTACTGTCTGAAGATGGCACGCCATTCGACGTGGTGATTACCATTACTGGTACAGATGATGCGCCAGTGATTGCAGGCAACTCAGAAGGCACGATTACCGAAGACAATGCTGCAGATATTGTGGATATTAACGGTGTCCCAAATCTTCAATTTACCGACCAAGCAACCATCAGCGATAAAGACGCAGGTGAATCGAAATTCGATACCACGGTGGCAGCGGTTGCCGGAACCGACAACCTAGCGGAAGGCACCTTTACCTTCGATGAAGACGGTAACTGGAGCTACACCATTCCAAATGGTGTGGATGCAGTTCAAAGCCTGAAAGCGGGTGAAACCATTCCACAAACCTTCACGATTCAAACCGCGGATGGCACGCCACACGTGATTACCGTGAACATCGTGGGTGTGAATGACGATGCGACCTTTACGGGTGTCTCAACCGGTGAAGTCACCGAAGACGATGCGGTTGATATCGTGACTGACGGTGGCGTGGATTACCTACAAGTGGGCGATAAGGTTGACATTGACGATGCCGATGACGACGAAGCGCTGTTCGATACCTCAACCATCGTTGCCGATGCGGGTAACTTCCCGAACGGTGAGTTAACTCTAGCCCCAGATGGCACTTGGAGCTTCCGCATTCCGAATGAGAGTGATGAAGTACAAGGCTTGGCAGCGGGTGAAGTGGCGACACAAACCTTCACAGTAGAAACCATTGATGGCACCGAACACACCATTACGGTCGATGTGGTGGGTGTGAATGATGCGTCAACATTGACCGATGCAACCGACGACGAAGGTCAAGTTACAGAGAACGACGCACTGGCCACCTTAACGGACAACGGTGTCCTTATTCTTGATGATGTGGATGGTGAAGCGGAAGAGGTGTTCCAAACGGACCCAACCACCATCACATCAACCAGTACTTTGGACGGCTCTAGTGGTACAGCGCTGGGCATTCTGACTATCTCAGCGGCCGGCGCTTGGGATTACGCGATTGCCAATGATGCGGTGGAATACCTTGGTGCAGGTGATACCGCAACCGAAGTATTCACCGTGAAATCGGCCGATGGCACCGAGCACGACATTACGATTGAGATCATTGGCACCAACGATGTGCCAGTTATCTCAGGCACGTCGGCAGGCCTTGTTACCGAAGACAATGACGACGATATTGACGATGTTACAGGTGATTTAACCGTTGGCGCTAAAGTTGATATCAGCGACGTTGACCAAGACGAGTCCAACTTCAAAACTGACGTCACTGAAGGTGATGATAACTTCGAGAATGGTGAGTTGGTTATCGATGAAAACGGTAATTGGACGTTCACCATTCCAAACAGCGACCCATTAGTTCAAGGTCTAGGTGAAGGGGAAGTGGCCACACAAACCTTCACCGTAGAGACCGAAGATGGCACGCCACACACGATAACGGTTGATATTGTGGGCACGAATGATGTCCCAACCTTGGTGACCTCTGGCCCTGATGCAACAGACGATATGGGCGATGTCATCGAAGATGATACGAAAATCACCTTAACAGACAGCGGCAAACTGACCATCGCTGATGTGGATGGCGCAGACGAGGAAATCTTCCAGACTGACCCAAATACCTTTACTTCTGTCAGCACCCTAGTGGGTGGTGAGAATGGCGCGGTCGGTACGTTAACGCTAAGCGAAGATGGCTCATGGGATTACGATGTGCCAAACGCGGCAGTGGAATATCTGCCAGCGGGCGTGACAGCAACGGAGACGTTTACGGTGCTGTCTGAAGACGGCACGCCATTCGACGTGGTGATTACCATCACCGGTACAGACGATGCACCAGTCATCGCAGGCAACTCAGAAGGCACGATTACCGAAGATAATGCCGCGGACATTGTGGATATCAACGGTGTTCCAAATCTCCAGTTTACCGACCAAGCAACCATCAGCGATAAAGACGCAGGTGAATCGAAATTCGATACCACGGTTGCAGCGGTCGCTGGTACGGACAACCTCGCGGAAGGCACCTTTACCTTCGATGAAGACGGTAACTGGAGCTACACCATTCCAAATGGTGTGGATGCAGTGCAGAGCCTGAAAGCGGGTGAAACCATTCCACAAACCTTCACGATTCAAACGGCGGATGGCACGCCACACGTGATTACCGTGAATATCGTGGGTGTGAATGACGATGCGACCTTTACGGGCGTCTCAACCGGTGAAGTCACCGAAGATGCGGATGCTGACATCGTGACGGATGGTGGCGTGGAGTATCTACAAGTGGGCGATAAGGTTGACATTGACGATGCCGATGACGACGAAGCGCTGTTTGATACCGACACCATCGTTGCCGATGCGGGTAACTTCCCGAATGGTGAGTTAACTCTAGCGGCAGATGGCACCTGGAGCTTCCGTATTCCGAATGAGAGCGATGAAGTACAAGGCTTGGCTGCTGGTGAAGTCGCGACGCAAACCTTCACGGTAGAGACTATCGATGGCACCGAGCACACCATTACGGTAGACGTTGTGGGTGTGAATGATGCGTCGACACTAACCGATGCGACCGATGATGAAGGTCAAGTTACCGAGAACGATGCTCTGGCGACCTTGACGGACAATGGAGTACTTATCCTTGATGATGTGGATGGTGAAGCGGAAGAGGTGTTCCAAACGGACCCAACCACCATCACATCAACCAGTACTTTGGACGGCTCTAGTGGTACAGCGCTGGGCATTCTGACTATCTCAGCGGCCGGCGCTTGGGATTACGCGATTGCCAATGATGCGGTGGAATACCTTGGTGCGGGCGATACCGCAACAGAAGTGTTCACTGTGAAATCGGCTGATGGCACCGAGCACGATATTACGATTGAGATCATCGGCACCAACGATGTACCGGTTATCTCTGGCACATCTGCAGGTCTTGTTACTGAAGACAATGACGACGATATTGATGATGTTACAGGTGATCTAACTGTTGGCGCGAAAGTTGATATCAGCGACGTTGACCAAGACGAGTCTAACTTCAAAACGGACGTCACGGCGGGCGATGATAACTTCGATAATGGCGAGTTGGTTATCGATGAAAACGGTAACTGGACCTTCACCATTCCAAACTCCGACCCATTAGTTCAAGGCCTAGGTGAAGGGGAAGTGGCCACACAAACCTTCACCGTAGAGACCGAAGATGGCACGCCACACACGATAACCGTCGATATCGTGGGCACGAATGATGTCCCAACCTTAGTGACCACAGGCCCTGATGCGACCGACGATACTGGTGCTGTGACGGAAGACGACACTCAAGTCACCCTATCAGACAGCGGCAAACTGACCATCGATGATGTGGATGGCGCGGACGAAGAAATCTTCCAGACTGACCCAGATACCTTTACTTCTGTCAGCACCCTAGTGGGTGGTGAGAATGGTGCGGTCGGAACCCTGACCCTAAGCGAAGATGGCTCCTGGGACTACGATGTGCCAAACGCGGCGGTGGAATATCTGCCAGCAGGTGTCACGGCAACGGAGACCTTTACCGTACTGTCTGAAGATGGCACGCCATTCGATGTCGTGATTACCATCACCGGTACAGACGATGCACCAGTCATCGCAGGCAACTCAGAAGGCACGATTACCGAAGATAATGCCGCGGACATTGTGGATATCAACGGTGTTCCAAATCTCCAGTTTACCGACCAAGCAACCATCAGCGATAAAGACGCAGGTGAATCGAAATTCGATACCACGGTTGCAGCGGTCGCTGGTACGGACAACCTCGCGGAAGGCACCTTTACCTTCGATGAAGACGGTAACTGGAGCTACACCATTCCAAATGGTGTGGATGCAGTGCAGAGCCTGAAAGCGGGTGAAACCATTCCACAAACCTTCACGATTCAAACGGCGGATGGCACGCCACACGTGATTACCGTGAATATCGTGGGTGTGAATGACGATGCGACCTTTACGGGCGTCTCAACCGGTGAAGTCACCGAAGATGCGGATGCTGACATCGTGACGGATGGTGGCGTGGAGTATCTACAAGTGGGCGATAAGGTTGACATTGACGATGCCGATGACGACGAAGCGCTGTTTGATACCGACACCATCGTTGCCGATGCGGGTAACTTCCCGAATGGTGAGTTAACTCTAGCGGCAGATGGCACCTGGAGCTTCCGTATTCCGAATGAGAGCGATGAAGTACAAGGCTTGGCTGCTGGTGAAGTCGCGACGCAAACCTTCACGGTAGAGACTATCGATGGCACCGAGCACACCATTACGGTAGACGTTGTGGGTGTGAATGATGCGTCGACACTAACCGATGCGACCGATGATGAAGGTCAAGTTACCGAGAACGATGCTCTGGCGACCTTGACGGACAATGGAGTACTTATCCTTGATGATGTGGATGGTGAAGCGGAAGAGGTGTTCCAAACGGACCCAACCACCATCACATCAACCAGTACTTTGGACGGCTCTAGTGGTACAGCGCTGGGCATTCTGACTATCTCAGCGGCCGGCGCTTGGGATTACGCGATTGCCAATGATGCGGTGGAATACCTTGGTGCGGGCGATACCGCAACAGAAGTGTTCACTGTGAAATCGGCTGATGGCACCGAGCACGATATTACGATTGAGATCATCGGCACCAACGATGTACCGGTTATCTCTGGCACATCTGCAGGTCTTGTTACTGAAGACAATGACGACGATATTGATGATGTTACAGGTGATCTAACTGTTGGCGCGAAAGTTGATATCAGCGACGTTGACCAAGACGAGTCTAACTTCAAAACGGACGTCACGGCGGGCGATGATAACTTCGATAATGGCGAGTTGGTTATCGATGAAAACGGTAACTGGACGTTCACCATTCCAAACAGCGACCCATTAGTTCAAGGCCTAGGTGAAGGGGAAGTGGCTACACAAACCTTCACCGTAGAGACCGAAGATGGCACGCCACACACGATAACGGTTGATATCGTGGGCACGAATGATATCCCAACCTTGGTGACCTCTGGCCCTGATGCAACAGACGATATGGGCGATGTCATCGAAGATGATACGAAAATCACCCTATCAGACAGCGGCAAACTGACCATCGATGATGTGGATGGCGTGGACGAAGAAATCTTCCAGACTGACCCAGATACCTTTACTTCTGTCAGCACCCTAGTGGGTGGTGAGAATGGTGCGGTCGGAACCCTGACCCTAAGCGAAGATGGCTCCTGGGACTACGATGTGCCAAACGCGGCGGTGGAATATCTGCCAGCCGGCGTGACAGCGACAGAGACCTTTACCGTACTGTCTGAAGATGGCACGCCATTCGACGTGGTGATTACCATTACTGGTACAGATGATGCGCCAGTGATTGCAGGCAACTCAGAAGGCACGATTACTGAAGATAATGCCGCAGACATTGTGGATATCAACGGTGTCCCAAATCTTCAGTTTATCGACCAAGCAACCATCAGTGATAAAGATGCAGGTGAGTCGAAATTCGATACCACGGTGGCAGCGGTTGCCGGAACCGACAACCTAGCGGAAGGCACCTTTACCTTCGATGAAGACGGTAACTGGAGCTACACCATTCCAAATGGTGTGGATGCAGTTCAAAGCCTGAAAGCGGGTGAAACCATTCCACAAACCTTCACGATTCAAACCGCGGATGGCACGCCACACGTGATTACCGTGAACATCGTGGGTGTGAATGACGATGCGACCTTTACGGGTGTCTCAACCGGTGAAGTCACCGAAGACGATGCGGTTGATATCGTGACTGACGGTGGCGTGGATTACCTACAAGTGGGCGATAAGGTTGACATTGACGATGCCGATGACGACGAAGCGCTGTTTGATACCGACACCATCGTTGCCGATGCGGGTAACTTCCCGAACGGTGAGTTAACTCTAGCCCCAGATGGCACTTGGAGCTTCCGCATTCCGAATGAGAGTGATGAAGTACAAGGCTTGGCAGCGGGTGAAGTGGCGACACAAACCTTCACAGTAGAAACCATTGATGGCACCGAACACATCATTACGGTAGATGTGGTGGGTGTGAATGATGCTTCGACACTCATCAGTGATCCTTCTGAAGCAGAGGGGACTGTTACTGAAAATGATGCACTAGTTGTGCTGAAAGACACCGGTTCACTTCGTTTATCAGATGCTGATGGAACGGCTGAGGAGAAATTCCAGACAACGCCAAGTTCAATTACATCGACTAGTACGCTGGCCGGCTCTGGTGGCGAGGCTTTGGGTTATTTTGAGATTAATGAACTAGGTGAGTGGGAATATGATGTTCCTAATGGGTATGTAGAGTATCTAAAAGCTGGAGAGACGGCTCAAGAAACCTTTACTGTGAAGTCTATTGATGGCACCACTCATGAAGTTGTGATTACGATTATCGGTACCAATGATATCCCTGAAATAGTTAGTGGCTCTACTGCAACGTTAACGGAAGACATCGATGCAGACACCAACGATGAGTTAATCGCTAGTGATAAGTTAGTAATTAGTGATGCTGATACAGGCGAAGAGGTCTTTAACGCCGGTGTAGCAACCCCTGTTGGCACTACTCTTGGTTCACTTAGCATCACTGAAGATGGCACCTGGACCTACACACTAGACAACTCTCTAGATGCGGTTCAAGCGCTTGATGTTGGAGATGAGCGCATTGAAGAGTTCACGGTGACTTCTGCAGATGGTACTTCACACACGATTGCCATCACCATTAATGGTGCCGAAGACGAAACTTTCATCACTGGACCAAATACTGACACTGTTAAAGAAAACACTGATGTTAGCAACGGTTTATTAGTAGCAGGAGATAATTTAGCACTCACTATTACTGACAAAGATGCTGGTGAGAATAAGTTCAACACCACTGTTACCAAAGTTGCCAACGATGATGGCGAGTTGCCTTTGGGTACTTTGACTATAACAGAAGATGGCGACTGGTCTTATCAAGTCGCGAACTCAATCCCAGGTGTTCAGGAGCTAGGTGACGGAGAGTCTCGCATCGAGCGCTTCACTGTGACATCCATTGATGGTTCGAAAACCGAAACCATCGAAGTCACTATTCAGGGCACCAACGACGACCCGGTAATCAGCGGCGATGCTGTTGGTAGCGTAACCGAAGATTTTGATGTTCAGAGTGGTGATCTCCTTAAAGACAATGGTCAGTTAACCATTACTGATGCGGATACTGGTCAAGCGAAGTTCCAAACTACTGTGACATCAGTAGGTACCGTTGTGGGTACGCTATCGATTACTTCGACAGGCGCTTGGAGCTACGAAGTTGATAACGAAAATATAGCTGTTCAAGAACTAGGCGCAGGAGACTCGCGAACCGATACGTTCAGAGTACTCAGTGAAGACGGTACGCCTCACGATATCGTCGTGACAATTAATGGTACCAATGACTTACCAGAGATTGGCGGAGTATCCTACGTTGAGCTTACCGAAGATGAAGGGACGCAAATCAATGGAGATGGCGATCTAACTTTCACTTCTCAAGCAACGATTACCGATGTGGATCTTGGAGAGGGTGCTTTCCTTCCAAACACGGTAACCTCGCTCGCAGGTAACTTTACAGATGGTACGCTAACGGTAGATGCCGCGGGTAACTGGACATATAAGATCCCGAACCTTAGCGACAATGTTCAAGGACTGGCTGCTGGTGAGCGAGCTACACAAACCTTTACTGTTCAGACAGATAACGACACAACACATACGATTACCGTCGATATCGTGGGTATCAATGATGACTCTGTGTTGATCAGCGATGAATCTCAGTCTCGAGGTGAAGTCACCGAGGATGAAACCGAGGTTCTGCTAAAAGACGATGGAGTTCTGCAACTTCAAGATAAGGATGGCGCTGCTGAAGAAGTCTTCAACACTAATCCAAGTACCTTCACATCAACCAGTACGCTAGCAGGAGCGTCGCCGACTCAAGCGCTAGGTAGGCTAACGATTAACGAAAATGGTGAGTGGGATTACGACATTCCAAACGCTTATGTTCAGTACCTAGGTGCTGGTGAGAGTGCGGTAGAAACCTTCACCGTTCTGTCCAAAGATGGTATACCTCATACCATCACTATTACGATTAATGGCACCAATGATGTTCCTGTGGTTCAGTCTGGCACAACTGGCAGTGGTACCGAGGATGTTACCGCACCAGCGACCACTGATATCAAAGTGGAAGGCACGGTAGTCATAAGTGATGCCGATGCAAATCAGAATACCTTCATTGCTGGCAATGGCGTCGCCGACCGAACAAATACACTGGGTGGTACCTTGACCATAGGCACTGATGGCAAGTGGACGTATCTTGTTGATAATGAACAGTCTGCGGTTCAGGCGCTCGACGTCGGTGACATCGTTACTGAGACCTTCACCGTGCAAACCGCCGACGGAACGAATGTCGACATTGTTGTCACTATCAATGGCGCAGAAGACGTGCCCGTTATTAGTGATTATGTGATTGGCGCTGTTACTGAAGATGATGACCCAAGCACACTGGAGCATGTGGGTAACCTCACTATTGTCGATAATGATGCAGGAGAAAGCATTTTCGATACTACCCGAGTGGACACCCTGAATAATAGCGACGGTATCTCTTCTCTAGGTAGCGTGACGATTAAAGCAAACGGTGAATGGACGTACACAATAGACAACACCCTCCCGCAAGTGCAGGAGCTTGGTGATGGGGATTTCTTCACAGAAAGCTTCAGAGTGTATTCTGTGGACGGTCTTGCCTCTCAAGTCATTCAAGTCACTGTTAATGGCAATAATGATGGTGCAACTATCAGCGGTAACTCGGAGGGCTTTGCAGTTGAAGACCTTCATACCATTGTTCGAAATAGGCTTGAGGCATACGGAGAACTAGACGTCGACGATCCTGATATCGGTCAAAGTTTGTTCTCTACTAATGTTACCCCTGTAACAGATGTTACTTTTGGCGCCCCAGTAGGAAGTGTGACGATTTTAGCTGACGGTAGTTGGACTTACAGCGTCAACCGAAACAATCGAACCATACAGCGACTCGCGTTAGGTGAGGAAAGAGAGGAACGATTTACCGTAACCTCATTAGATGGTACAGCAACGGAAGAAATAGTTGTCACTATAGTGGGTACTAATGATGACCCTAGAATCCGCGGCAACAGTGACAAAACGGGAACTGTCATAGAGGATCAGGATTCAACACCTCCAGGATTGCCAACAGCAACGGGCGACCTCAATGTCCGAGATGTCGATACGCTTGATAGTCACACTTGGTCACTGATCAGTTCTCCAACAGGCCAATACGGTAACCTAAGTTTAGATTCTGCGACTGGAACATGGACTTACACGTTAAGTAATGTTGCTGCGAACCCGCTTCAGGCAGGGCAACAAGTGATCGAGTACTTCTCGGTTAAAGTGGAAGATGGTAATGGCGGTGTCGCGACCGATCAAATTGCTATCACTGTTGTTGGCAGCAATGATGATCCAACGATCTCAGGTGATAGCTCCGGCCTTGTCATCGAAGATGGCGGCACCCTTGCAACTGCGAAGGGGAACCTTGTAGTTGCAGACGACGATGTTCTGGATGTTCATGAGTGGAGCGTGGTGAATGGCGCGGGCTCATTCGGAAGCTTGAGTATCAATGCCGCCACGGGTGAGTGGACTTATATCCTTGACCCAACTAAATCCGACTTTATGGAAGAAGGGGTCATCTACAACGAAGATCCTCTTACCGTAAGAGTGAGTGACGGTAAAGGTGGCACCGACACGTATACCATTAACGTTCAGGTTGAAGGGAACAACGATGGTCCAATGATAACTCGTGCAGATTCAACGTCATTGGGACAAGACGTTGTTCGTGAAGATGAAATCGATGTCGATGGAACCAGTAAAACGGTTCTGCGTGAAATACTCAATAATGATCCCGACGAAAACGAAGAACATACGTGGGAGATCATAGATGCCAATGGCAACCCGCTTGCAATTGAGAACGGTGTCGCGGTTGGCGAATACGGAAATCTGTCTGTAGAGATTGATAATGAAGGCAAAGTATTCCTGCGATATGACCTACAGGCGACAAGCGAGCAAGATGCGAATACGCAAGTTCTGAGTTGGGACCAACCAGTTACAGATACGTTCAAGATTAGGGTTACCGATAAGTACGGGGCAATCGACGAGGATACCTACACGGTTCAGGTTCGAGGAGACAATGATCAACCAGATATTCAGGGTACTTTCGGTGGTGAAGTCACAGAAGATAACTTCAACAGCGACCCTGAAATCACAGTATCAGGTGAGCTCGACCCCGGTGATATTGATACAAACGACAGTCACAACTGGTCTATTGATACCAATACCGGCGACTACGGGACGATTGCACTAACAACCGACCCCGACACAGGAAAGGCGACTTGGACTTATACGCTCAATAATGACAATCCAGCGGTGCAAGCACTTCGTGAAGGCGACGACCCACTGAGCGAAACCTTTACAGTCACCGTCCGTGATAACTCAGGTCGTTCCAACTCAACCGATACGCAAGAGATCACCGTGCTCATCAACGGAAGCAATGATCAACCGTTGTTGACTGGTAATTTGTCGGGCAGCGTTATCGAACCAGCTCATAAAGATGCAGATCCTGTGGTGACTGCAACTGGCGAGTTAGCGGTATCCGATCGCGATACGACGGACACCCATACGTTTAGTGTTGTATCTGATAAGGCGGATGTTGACCTTGATGACCCAACCATCGGTAAATACGGTGAGCTTACAGTAGACGCCAATGGTATCTGGACATACGAACTAGATAACACCCTAAACGCGACAAAAGCAATTCCACCGGGTGTCACAGAGTATGATGAATTCACGGTCACAGTCACCGATGCTGGCGGTCTAACATCAGAGGTCACCGTTGTCGTTGCTGTCGCGGGTAGTAACACAGACCCAGACATTATGACGGCTGACTCCTATCAGGTGTTTGAAGACGGAGCTGCGCTCACCGGTAACCTAGTGAAAGGTACAGCAGGCACCATGAGCGGTAATGATATTGGCTCTGGCGACCCTGATTCTGGTGATGATGCAACTTGGACTGTGGTTCAAAATGGTACCTACGGTACGTTCGAGTTTGTAACTGATGCCGATGGCAATCAGGTCTCTTGGAAATACACTCTCTTTACCGAAGCCGATGTGAGTGCTGACCCAAGCAAAGCGGGCGCATACAACTTGGTGAATGCACTAGCGGAAGGTGAGACTCTACCGAATGGCGATAGCGTTGTTATCCGTGTTACCGATGAGTTTGGCATGACAACTACCGAAACCATCAATATCGATATTCTCGGTGCTAATGACAACCCTGTGATCTCTGGCTTCAACAACAACATCCGAGAGGATGTGTTTGAGGCCAATAACTACGAAACAAGCGGTCAATTGAATGACGGTGACGTAGACACATCCAACACACACGCTTGGCAGCTTGTTGATAGCAATGGCGGTATGGGTCAATACGGTACTTTTGCTATCGCAGAAGATGGTACTTGGACTTATACCCTTAACTCCGATTACATCGATGATGTTCAGGCGTTGCACCCTGATTCAAGTCATCGTTTGACTGATACCTTTGAAGTTCGCGTTGTAGATAATGACGGTGGGTTTGATACCGAAACTGTGACGATCAGGATCACGCCGAACAATGATATCCCGGTTATCACTGGCGGATTAACAGGAGAGTATGTTGAAGATTCAGCAGTGGGACCTGTTGAGGGGCAAATCGTAATCACTGATCAAGATGCTGGCGATCTCAATGCGACTGGTGATGAAGATGAGCCATCATTTATCGCGCAAAATTACACGGGCACCTACGGAGGGTTGGTTCTTAACGCAGACGGTTCTTGGACATACACGCCAGACAATGACCTTATTCAAGCGTTGGCTGAAGGTGAGCAACAGCAAGACAAGTTCATCGTTCTAGCGCAAGACCAAAATGGTGCGACTATTACCGAAGAGTTAGTTATCACCATTACCGGCGATAACGACAAGCCAACTATTAATGGTGACAACCATGGAATCGTCCTTGAGGATGGTACGGTGGCCAACTTTGGCTCAGATCTGACGGTTGCCGAAGGCACGTTGTACGCAACCGACATCGACAACAACAGTCCAGCAAGAAGTTGGAGTATTGTTGAGGGGCCTTCAGGCAGTTCTGCAGCAGCAGGGCAAGGCACATATGGGGTTCTGTCATTAGACAATAATGGTAAGTGGGTATACCAACTAGATAACGACAGTCCAGCGGTGCAGGCATTGGTGTATGACCCAGAGAACCCGGTCCAAGAAACGTTTAAGGTTGTCGTATCTGACAATATTACAGATACCGATACCAACATGCCTGGCGTGTCTCAAGAGTTCACTATTACGATAGACGTATTTGGTCAAGATGAGTTTGGGGGCGGCGGTAGCGTTGGTGGGACACCCGATGTAACCATTACTGCTGAAGTGACGGAAGACGCTGATACAACTCCTGATCCAACCGATTCAAGCATTGTGTCGGGGAACGTACCAGGGCCTGCTGCTATCGCGCCCGGAACGATTACTCCAATTAATGGTGGTTTCTTTGGGACGTTGGTTCGAGATGACGGTGACAACACTCAGTGGAACTACATCCTAGATAACGATTCACCTTTCGTTCAGATGCTAGATGAAGGCGATACTGTCACTGAAACTTGGCGCTTTAAATCTGGCTCCGATGTTTATGAACTCAAGGTTGATATCAAAGGTTCTGCAGATAAACCAGAGATTTTTGTAGGACAGGATCAGTTAGATGACAATGATGTTCTTGGCGAAGTAGTCGAGGGAGCGATAACGTCTGTGTCGGGACGCCTTGATGCAGTTGACCCTGATTCAGATGAACAGGTTCAGTGGCAAGCCACTAACTCTGTGACGGTCACAGGCGGGGTCGGGGTCGCCGCGACAGGTATATATGGCGATCTAACGATAGACCAAGACACCGGTGAATGGACTTATGTTTTACACCCTGGCGTTAACCTTCCAGCAGGAGAAGTCTTTGAAGAAAAATTCACCATTAAAGCGACCGACACTGATGCGATAGCAGGTACCGAGGACATCTCCGCAAGTACCTCATTTGATCAGCACGATATTGTCATTAAAGTCGTTGGGACTGCGCAGAATGTTGATAACCCAACGGTAGGTGATGTTCCGTTGATCATTCAAACGGTTTCAACAAGCGAAGATGATGGTGCAGCTAACACTGAACCATCAACAGTGGAAACGACAGGCACCCTGTCATTCGACAACTTAACTGATCAACACGGTAACCCTATCTCAGTGAATCTCGACGATGAGGTTAAATGGACCCTTGTTGATGGTTCGAGCCCGTATGGCGATTTTACGGTGGATCCAACGACGGGCGCTTGGACTTTCATTCTTGATAATGACAGCAAAGCCGTACAAGGCTTGCGTGAAGGGCAAACGGTTGAGGAAACGTTTGAGGTGTATGCAGTAGACCAATACGGCAAAACCATTGTCGACGGTAGTGGCATTCCTCAGACTCTACAGATCGTAGTTGATATTACAGGTTTGAATGATGGTCCTGTGGCTAGCTCGTTTGTTGAAGACATCATTGCGGAAACAACGCCGCCAAATGGTGAAAAAACAATGAGTGGTCAGCTGACGGTTGAAGATGTGGATATCAACGATGTCCATGTTTGGTCGACGTCTCCTACCTATGTTCCCGGTGCCAATAACACCCCACAATATGGCAACCTCACGGTGAATGCAGATGGTAGCTGGGAGTTTAAGGTTGATACTTCGCAAGCTGACATTATCGCTCTAAACCAGGGCGAATCGCTTGTCCAAGTGTTTGAGGTTGAAGTTACCGACATGAATGGCACGGGTCTGTCTGCCACACAAACCATTACCGTAAATATTGTTGGTACCAACCAAGATCCAGTCATTACCACCTCAACATTGGCCGAAGATAACTCCATTACAGAGCCTGCTGAGGGCGAGGGTCAAACTCCTACAATCACCGGCGAAATTACGCTAACGGATGCAGACAACCCTGGTGCGGAGGATGATGTCGTTACACTCCACGAGAGTACTTTGAGTGGTACTTATGGAGAGTTTGAAGTAGTAGCGGGAACTGGTGGTCAACCGGATGAGTGGCGATATACCTTGTATAATGCGCCACACGTCAATGCTTTAGCCGAAGGCGTGAAAGTGACCGAATCCTTCATTGTGCGTGCTACCGATGAATATGGCGCAGAAGTAATGACCACTGTTGAGGTCGAGGTTGTTGGTACTAACGACAAGCCGACTATCGAAGGTAAGGTCATCGGAACCGTTGTCGATGAACCTTCTGCTACGGCAACAGGCCAGTTAGTGGTTGCTGATCCGGATATAGGAGATACACATACCTTCGCCGCCTCTTACGATACAGATATCGGTACGTTTGAAATCGATGATGCGACGGGTAACTGGACGTTCACCATCAATAGTGACAGTGAAATCGTCAATAACCTGCCAAAAGGTGAGACGATGCAGACAACAATTTCTGTGTCTGCGGTGGATAGTGCGGGACAACCAAACAGCACCAGTGACGCAAAAGATATTGTCATTACTATCGTTGGTACTAATGATGCGCCAGCGATCAAAGATGTCGCTGAGCAACAGTTGGTTGAAAATGATGTCATCAGTCTATCTGGTCAATTTGATAGCGGTGATTTGGATAACAAGGCAGATGCTACCGACGGCAGTCGAACAGAATCGTCAGCTTCCAATGACCCAGATGATGCAACGGACTCGGATGCACAAACATGGCAAGTTATTGGCAGCGACCCTAGAGGCACCCTAAGCGTTAATAGCTCAAACGGTGAGTGGACATTCAATCTCGTCGATCAGTTTGAAGAGCTCTCCGCAGGTGAAACACTGGATACTCCATTGCAGTACACAGTGAAAGTGACCGATGAGTTCGGGCTATCGAGCGAAAAAGTGATTGAGTTCCAAGTGACCGGAACGAATGACCAACCGAGTGTTGTCGTCGCAGATACGGTGGCTACGGGCACGGTTTACGAAGACCCAGATAGTTCTCAATCAGACGTTGCAACGGGTGTCGTGCACATTGACGATATCGACCAGAGTGATACCCATGATTACAGTTTAAGTGGGGATACTCTTGGTATTACGTCTATCCCAGGTTTGTATGGTGACCTGTATCTTGTGAACGTAGATGGAGATTCTGATTCTGTTGAATGGAGGTACGAGTTAGATCAGGAGAAGGCCAACCAACTTAACGTTGGGGAGGTGAAAGAACAGTTCACATTGTACATTGAAAGCTTATCGGATGGTGAAACTCAAGGTGACCAAATTTCACAGCTTATCGAAGTAACTGTCCAAGGCAGTAACGATGCTGCAGACGTTGATGTTGGCTCTGACGACATCACTGAAACCGACGCAGTGATTAGTGCCAATGGCCAAATTGGTGCGGAAGATGTGGACAACCCTGATGATACCTTCACACCACAAACCAATGTCGACGGCGCATACGGTACGTTTAATCTAAATGCGGATGGTACTTGGACCTACAGCACTAAAACACCGATGAACGAACTTGCCGAAGGGGAGGTAGTATCGGATGTATTTAATGTTGCCTCCGTTGATGGCACGCCATCGACAGTGACAGTCAATATCACAGGCACTAACGATGCACCGGTAATTGACGCTCAAAACTCTGTCATGGGTGGTACTGCTTACGAAAGTAGTACGGAGGGCAGTGGCTTTGTCGCAGGTAATGTGATGTTTACTGATGTCGACACCACGGATACTCATCGTGTGAGTCTAACATCATCAGGCACCACTACTACGCTTGAAGGTACTTACGGTACTCTAGAGCTGGTTGCAGGCGGCAGTGCAACGGACGTTCGTTGGGAATACACCATCGATCCCGCAAAAGTGGCTGATCTCGGTGATCAAGTCATTCAAGAAGATACGTTTAACGTATATGTCGAAAGCACCCAAGGTGGAATGCTACAGGGAGACACCATCTCTCAACCAATCACGATTATGATTGATGGCTTCAATAATACTCCTGTGGTGACCACCCCAGATGGTGAGAATGAGGGCGCCGTGGTCGAAGATGGTAACCCACTTCAAGCAACAGGCACACTCACGTCAACGGATGCAGAGTCAGAGACCATTACCTACAGCTTTGATGAGGCACAGCAATCTCAATACGGCACATTTGAGATCACCAACACAGGTAACTGGACTTACACTCTAGACACCGACAACAGCCAAGCGCTCAACACTGGCAATATCACTGAAACCTTCACAGTGACGTTGACCGATACCGATGGCAACTCGACCACGGAAGATGTGATGATTACGCTGACGGGTGAAAATGATGCGCCGGTGATAACCTCATCTAGTTCAGACCAAACGGGTGATGTTGAAGAAGACAACGGCTTAGCCTCGATTGCTACAGGCAGCTTGTCAGCGACAGACAGTGAGTCTCAGACTGTTACCTATTCACATACCGGCGGCTCGGCGCAATACGGTACTTTCAGTATTAGTTCGAACGGTATGTGGACTTACACGCTAGATCCTACGCTCAGCCAGAGCATTGATGATAGTGGAGCAGTAGAGTCCTTCGTTATCACGTTAACAGATGGCACCAACTCGCTAACCGAAACCGTCAACATTAATATCCAAGGTAATGATGACGATGTTGTTATCGCGGGAACCTTTGTTGGTGATGTTCAAGAAGGCACAGTGGAAGAGGCAACCGGGTCGGTGACCGCGAGTGATGTCGATGGTCCGACACCGACAATGCGCTTGCAATCGCCAGACATGAACAACGTGAACAGCGCAACGGGGACTTATGGTCGACTCACCTTCAATGCTGCAACAGGCTTGTGGGCCTATGTCCTGTTGACAGACCAAGCTCTACCAGCGCTTGGTGAAACAGAAACTGATACCTTTGTGGTTGAGATACTTCAAGACAGTGGCTCTGGCCCTGTCGTGACAGAGACCCAGACTATTACCGTCACCGTCGCAGGTAACAACGTTATCAGTGGCGAGAGCAACATGAGTGACTTGTTAGCGGCTACTACGGATGATGAGTGGCTGTTTGGTAATGACTATGATGCTACGGGTACCACGTCGGCGGATACCACCTCTAGCGATGAGTTTGTATGGAATACTGCGGCCTTGTCGGGTACGGATACCATTAAGGACTTTGATGCTAAGTTTGTTGGTGGGGCTGAGGCAGCTAATCATGACTCCATCGACCTTACTGGTGTTCAATTCTCTGATGAGATGAGAGTCGATGAGCAGATAGGTGTTGAGGATAATGGTACAGATACTGTTATCACCATTAACGATGAAAACGGCGTTGTACAGACGATCGTCGTTGAGGGCGTTCGTTTAACCGATATGCTGGATATGGATGAGGCTGATATCAATGATATGTCGAATGCTGAGTTACTGGTTGCTCTAAACCAAAGCGATCAACTCCTTCTTCCTGATGGTTTGATAGAGCTGGGTGATTCAGGTGATAACACACTGACTGGTGATGATGGTAGCAACATACTGTTTGGTGGAGGAGGAGATGACATTCTCACCGGTGGCGACGGTAATGACCTGTTCCTGTTCACAGAGGATAGTGCGGGTACAACAGCCCAACCGTCTACACAAACCGTGACAGACTTTAGTGTTGGTAGCGACATCCTTGATATCTCCGACTTACTGCCAGAACATCAAAATCTAGGTGATCTACTTGGAAATATCACTGTATCGGTTAGTGATGACAATACCGACGCGACAACGGTTATCAGTGTTACTAAGGATGGTGAGCAAACTGATATTACTCTAGAGGGCGTTGGTTGGAATGATCTCGGGATATCAGATGCTAACGTCATCAACGACCCGGGTAATCATCAGGCAGAGCTGCTCACTCAACTTGATACTATGAATGTGATTAAGATCGATCCTTAGTCTTTAATGCTAGGAATCTAAATAGACAAAGGGCTGTGTCGATGACACAGCCCTTTGATTTTTCGGAAACTAGTGTTTATTAACCAAGCTTGTTCTGCTCAGCCTTACAAACTGCAGCGGTAAACACCACATCTGTTGAGCTATTAAGCGCTGTCTCAGCTGAATCTTGAATCACGCCGATAATAAAGCCAACCGCAACAACCTGCATCGCCACATCGTTTGAGATACCAAATAGGCCACAAGCAAGCGGGATAAGCAGTAGCGAACCGCCAGCAACGCCCGACGCACCACAAGCAGATACCGCAGCAACAATGCTTAGTAGTAGTGCAGTAAAGATGTCGATTTCGATGCCCATAGTATGCACAGCGGCCAATGTCAGAACCGTAATGGTGATCGCGGCGCCCGCCATATTGATGGTCGCACCAAGCGGGATAGAGACAGAATAAGTATCTTCATCCAAATCTAGCTTCTCACAAAGCGTCATGTTCACTGGGATGTTAGCCGCACTTGAACGCGTGAAGAATGCCGTTACACCACTTTCACGTAGGCATTGGAATACAAGCGGGTATGGGTTTTCTTTGGTCTTTACGTAGACAATGATTGGGTTTACAACCAGCGCAATGATGGCCATAGCAAGTAGCAGAACGAACAGCAGTTGTGCGTAGCCAGCAAGAGCAGAAAAACCAGTTGTTGCGAAGGTGTTCGCCACAAGACCAAATATACCAAATGGCGCTAGACGAATGATGAAACGTACGATTTGTGACACGCCGTGGCTTAGGTCTTCAAATACCGCTTTGGTCGTGTCTGAGGCATGATGTAGAGCTAAACCAAGACCAATTGCCCACGCCAAAATACCGATGTAGTTAGCGTTCATCAGCGCGCTAACTGGGTTGTCGACAAGCTTGAACAGTAGTGTGTGTAGAACTTCTGCAATACCTTGCGGTGGCGTTGCTCCTTCCGCACCGGCAACCAAGGTTAGCTCGGTTGGGAATAGGAAACTAAGTAAAACCGCAGTCAGTGCCGCAGAGAAAGTACCGATGAGGTAAAGCACCACGATTGGGCGCATATGGGTCGTTTGGTTTTTCTTCTGATTCGCAATAGAAGCTGCTACAAGAATGAAGACTAAAATTGGGGCGACAGCTTTTAGTGCTCCAACAAACAAGCTACCAAGCATTCCAAAGCTTTGAGCCGTTGAAGGAGAAGCGACAGCGAGGATAACACCAAAAACGATACCCGCGAGGATCTGAAGAACCAGATTACCATTGGCATAACGGGCCAGCATGCTAGAACTTTGCATTTTTATATCCCTGTATTGATTCCGAACTTACCCTTGGAGTAATGATTTATTTAAGATCCCAAATTGGCAGAACGGTTATTATGTAAGAAAGTGTGTTTGCGTTCGGTATCTTATCAAGACAGAGTGATGTGTCTACAAATAATTCAATTGTTGAATGATTTATTTGTTTTTGTATTAAAAATGGGTGATATATGTTGCGTATTATGGTTGTTGTGACACGAAAAAAGGCAGCGAAAGCTGCCTTTTTTGATGAAAAGTACGGTCTGAAAACGAAGGGTTAGCCTTGCAGCATAACCGTCGCTTCGCCCTTGATAGCTACTTTTCCTTGCTCATTAAGTACTTGAGTCAACAGCTTAGCGATAGGCTTGTCTTCTCTGACTTCTGTTACTTCCACACGAGCCGTTACCGTCTCACCAACACGGATCGGACAAGTAAATTGCAATGTTTGCCCAAGGTAGATGGCACCCGGTCCAGGGATTTTGGACGCCAAGAGACCGGACACAAGGCTTGCGCCTAGCATGCCATGCACAATAGGCACCTCAAATGGTGTCATTGCTGCAAAAGCTTCATCCAAGTGCACAGGGTTATAGTCTTCTGCTAACGAGGCAAACTGCTCTACCGCCGCTTTGTCGAGTGTCTTACTTAGGCTTGCATGTTGTCCCACTTCAAGCGACATGGCTGCTCTCCTCTTGTTTCGCTAGTACGTCTTCAATTCGTTGTTTTACATAGTTTCCTGGGGCATCGAGTTCACCTTCTAGTACGCGAGCTTCAATTTTTTGGGAGAAGTTGCGCGCATCTAGCCACTCTTGCCAGTGTCCCCACCAAGAGCCAGTGTGCTTGTCCGCTGTGTTGAGCCAAGTATCTGCATCTGTATCGACCTTGTCGTTGGTCCAATAACCATACTTAGTCGAATCTGCATGATTCATTGGGCCAGCAATGTGACCACTTTCGGCTAACACAAAGGTGTTTTGACCGCTAAGTAGGTCTGTGCCTTTGAAGGTACCTTTCCAGAGCGCGATATGATCTTCGATAGCCGATAGGAAGAAAGTCGGCGATTTGACTTTAGAGAGGTCTATACCGACGCCATCGATCTCAATACCGTTTGGTTGGCTAAGTTTGTTCTCGAGATAGAACTGGCGAAGCATCTGATTGTGGCAGCTTGCGGGTACGTTAGTGTTGTCGCTGTTCCAATGTAGCAAGTCAAACGCGACAGGCTTTTCACCTTTTAGATAATTGGTGATGTAGTAGTTCCAGTACAGGCTGTTCTCGCGAAGCAAGCTAAATGAAACCGCCATCTGACGTCCGTCCATATAACCTTGGTGATTGTTTTGAGCTTCAATCGCCGAAATCATTGGATCATTGATAAAGATGCCGAGTTCACCTGGTTGTTGGAAATCGAGAATCGTTGTCAAAAGAGTTGCCGATTTAATGCGTTGTTTGCGGCGTTTACCAGCAAGGTATGCCATCGCAGCCGTCAGTAAGGTGCCGCCAATGCAGTACCCTAGACCGTTGACCTCACGCTCTCCAGTTTGCGCCTCTATGGCATCAAGCGCAGGAATAATGCCGTCGGTCACATAGTCACCGAAATCGGTATCTCGATAAGACTCATCTGGGTTAATCCAAGAGATCATAAATACTGAGTGCCCTTGATCGACGAGCCACTTCACGAACGACTTACGCTGATTCAAGTCCATGATGTAGTACTTGTTTACGAAAGGCGGTACTAGCATCATCGGTCGCTTGTACACTTCTTCTGTTGTCGCCTGATACTGGATTAGCTCAAACAGGTGGTTCTTAAATACGACTTTGCCTTCTGTGGCAGCAATGTTCTCACCAACGACAAACGCTTCGCTGTCGGTCATGCGGATATTGAGCATGTCGACACTCTTGCTCATGTCCTTTTGTAGTTGGTCGAGACCCTTTACTAGGTTCTCACCGTTGGACTCGAGCGTCAGTTTCATGACTTCTGGATTGGTCGTAATAAAGTTGCTCGGAGACATGGCGTTTAGAAATTGGCGAGCAAAGAACTCAAGGCGCTCTTTCGCCTCAGGCTCGATATCTTGTGTGTTGCTGATGGTATCTAACACAGACTTACACACTAACTTATAGCTCTCTTTGATGTAGCTATAAAAAGGGTTTTGTGACCAACTTTCATCCCTAAAGCGTGGGTCCGTTTCTTTTTGAGTTTGCTCACTGGTCGATAAGATGCAGTCATTAAATAGATTGATCTGCTGATTCCACCAAGTCATTTGCTGCTCTAAAATACTGGTTGGGTTGCTCGCGACCGATTGAGCAAGCTGACTCCAGTCTTCCACTTGAGATTTGAAGATGGTGGATTGAGTAGGCTTTTGAAACGCGCCAAACCATCCTTGGGTGGCTTGAAAGTAACTATCGATGACATCTTGGAATGGGGGCTTTTTGTCCATCTTCTCATCCTTCATTGCTTAAAAAATAGGGCGACTCATGTTCATCAAACCAAGCGTTAAACTCATGGTCAGTGAAGCGGTACGCCCATATCAAAAGGGGGAGCCAAGGTTACTTGTTTGGCGTGATAGAGCTTGCAGAGATCTCGTCTACTGCAGCTTTAAACTCATTACCAATCTGGCTTAGCTTTTGACCGTCTTCTAGTAGACGCTGGCTTACTTTAGTAATGATCTCTAGTTGCTTGCTGCCGTGGTTCATAAGATCTTGTGGCTGCTTGATTGCGACTAGGCTTTGTAGGTTCTCGTTAGTCAACTCGCTGTATGCAGTTAGAGTTTCGATCTGCATTTTTGAAAGTGTTTCTACATTCTTTGCAACCAATTGGCTGAAGTTAGCAAATGGGTTAAGAACAGATTGAAGTTGAGCATTCACTGCTTCTAGAGCGGCTTGATTTTGCATGGTTACCTTCCTTTTAAACGTCTTTTTGATGAACAACGCGTCTCTATTATCGAGTTACCTGTCCAGTTGTTGATTTAAGTCATGGAATTCAAACAAGCGTTTGAATATGGATATGATGAAGAATGCATGTCCCTTTGTCACTAGCCCACAGTGGCATAATTTATAGGCGAATCACTCTAAATATAAGGCTTAGTGTTTAATTGGCGCTTGTGTCTGATTGCATAAGTGCCCATTTTTATTGGTGTTAATGAATTGTTGATATTTAAACTGTGTTTGAATCGCGATTAAAATAGTCGGTGAATAATTACTTAAAATGATATCTGGATCACATAAAAACTCGGTATAACCTGGGCGACAAACTAATACAAATATTCGATTGTTAATTAATAGTGCGCGCTAGCTATTTAATATTTGAATTGATGGTGTTTATTTGGCTATAGATTGATGGTGTGAATATTATCTCGATCAAGTATTATTGAATATGGACTCTTCTAGTTAAAGCTCTGATTTTATTGTTATTTTTATATTTTTATTTGAGATTTAAATTACAATAAAAATATTTTCCTATTGGTTTCATAAACTTAGATGCATATGAGGCTTGTAATGGATGTTAATGCGAAAAAGTTGATGTTAATCACTTGTTGAATTAAATTTTGCTGGATATATTAAAACGAGCGTTTGATACGGGCGTTTTAAATTATGAAAGTTAAAGTTGGAACGAAAGAAAAGATATTTAATATTGCTCAGTCTTTATTTATAGAGCGTGGCTATAACAATACTTCTCTAAGAGATATTACTCAAAAAGCAGAAGTAAACTTAGCCGCTGTGAACTATCACTTTGGAGACAAGAACTCACTGGTACAAGCAATACTGGATCACTATTTGGTTCACCTAATGCCAGAGGTTCATGAGCAACTTGTAAAGCTAAATATTAAAGCGAGCTTCAGCGTTGAAGAGGTACTTACCACCGTTAAGGCACCATTGCTGGGCCTGAATACCTTGCATCCAAATGGCATGCATAGCTTTTTGCTGCTCATCGCCAGTGGATACAGCGATGTGCAAGGACATCTGCGCTGGTTCATCGTCAATCACTACGGCAAAACCCTAGCGCTTTTTAAGCAATCGATGGTGAAAGCCAATCCCAATATTGATGAGGAGTCGCTGTTTTGGCGATTGCATTTTGCCTTGGGAGCGTTTGTTTTCGCCACCGTGTCCTCTCAGGCATTAAACGAGATCGCATCAAGCCAATTCGAACAAGACAGTGATTTATTAAATATTATCGAGCAAGCCATACCCTACATTTCGGCTGGCTTAGAAACCGACAACACGCAAGTTAATTGCGAAACTCAACAAAAGGACTAGTGGATATGAGTGTCATTACAAAGAAGTTGATCAGCCAGCCTGCATTTAATCTATTTAAGAAGGTGCTGCCACCACTATCAGCAACCGAACGTGAGGCAATGGAAGCCGGTGGTGTATGGTGGGATGGTGAGTTGTTTTCCGGCAATCCAGATTTCAACACGCTGCATAACTACCCTCAGCCTACTCTTACCGCCGAAGAGCAGCATTTTATTGATAACCAACTCGAAACGCTGCTTTCTATGCTCGATGATCACAAGATCGTCAAAGAAGATCGTGACTTACCAGCAGAGGTTTGGGAGTACCTGAAGAAAGAGCGTTTCTTCTCGCTGATCATTTCTAAAGAGTATGGCGGACGCGCCTTCTCTGCATTGGCCAACTCGACCATAGTATCCAAGATAGCAACACGTAGCATGAGTGCAGCGATTACAGTCATGGTTCCTAACTCTTTAGGCCCAGGAGAGCTGCTTTCCCACTATGGTACCCAAGAACAAAAAGACTATTGGTTGCCGAGACTTGCAAACGGAACCGACACCCCATGTTTTGCCCTAACGGGACCTGAGGCGGGTTCTGACGCGGGTGGTATCCCAGATACGGGCGTGGTTTGTTATGACGAATATCAGGGTAAAAAGGTTCTGGGTATTCGACTTAATTGGAATAAACGCTACATCACGCTTGCCCCAATTGCGACGGTAATGGGACTCGCGTTCAAAATGCTCGATCCCGAAGGTCTATTGGGTGACAAGAAGAATGTCGGTATCACTTGTGCACTTATCCCAACGGATCATCCTGGTGTCGTTATTGGTGAAAGACATGACCCTCTTCATCTTGCCTTTATGAACGGTACGATTCAGGGGAGAGACGTGTTCATTCCTATGGAGTGGCTGATTGGTGGTGCCGATTATGCGGGCAAAGGGTGGCGCATGTTGGTGGAATGCCTGTCAGCAGGTAGAGGAATATCGCTACCGGCATTAGGTACAGCGATTGGTCATCTCACAGCAAGAACGACGGGTGCTTACGCTTATGTTCGCAAGCAGTTTGGTATGTCGATTGGTAAGTTTGAAGGTGTAGCCGAAGCGCTAGGTCGCATTGGTGGTTTGAACTACTTACTCGAAGCTAGTCGAACACTGACGACTACCTCGCTCGATATGGGGCAAAAACCAGGCATCGTCACTGCGATAGCTAAATACCATATGACGGAAATATCACGCACCATTCTTAATGACTCGATGGATATCCACGCCGGACGCGCGATTCAATGCGGTCCAATGAACTATTTGTCATCAGCTTACTTAGGTGTGCCTGTAGCCATCACTGTAGAAGGCGCGAATATCCTGACCCGTAACCTTATGATCTTTGGTCAGGGTGCCACGCGATGTCATCCATATGTATTCCAAGAGATGGAAGCGGCAGCAAACCCAGATCATGAAGCGGGTCTTGAGGCATTTGATAAGCTGCTGTTCAAACATATCGGTCACGCAACCAAGAACTCTATTGGAGGCTTGTTTGCTGCGTTGACGGGATCTGCGTTGACGTCGTCTCCGGTCAGTGGTGCTACAGCTCGCCACTACAAGAACTTGAAGCGTCTAAGCAAAGCGCTTGCCGTGAGTGCTGACTTCGCGATGTTAACCTTGGGGGGCGAACTAAAGCGTAAAGAGCTGATCTCGGCGCGATTGGGTGATGGTCTTGCCTACTTGTACTTGGCGTCAGCGGTATTGAAGAAGTTTCAGGACGAAGGTAGCCGAGCAGAAGAGCGCGACTTTGTCGACTACGCGGTTGACTACTGTTTCTATCATGCAGCTAAGTCTTTGAACGAGGCATATCGTAACTTTCCAAGCCAGATTGCAGGCAAAACGCTCAAATCGCTGCTGTTCCCAATTGGTAACCATTTCAAACTGCCTAGTGATGAGATTACCCTTCGCATAGCCAATAAGCTGATGGTGCCAGGTGAGATGCGCGACCGCTTAACCCACCTTTGCTATGTGGGGGCAGCAGAGGATGACAATGTCGGTCTAATGGACCGAGCGTTTATCGCTATGTATGGCGTTCGAGATTTAGAGAAAAAGCTCCTTGCTGGTGTAAAAGCAGGAAAGGTTGCACGCAAAGGCGTGTTGACTGAACGTTTGGCTCAAGCGTTGAAAGAAAACGTACTAAGTCAGGAAGAAGTCGAAAAAATCCTCAAAGCAGATGCGCTGCGCTATCGAGCGATTCAGGTTGACCATTTCAGCCATGATATGAAAACCACGTTAACCGGTGGTGTAGCGCAGGAGAACAAGTGTACACCGCAACAGACTAAAAACACTCCACAAGAAAAGCTAGCCAACGTTAGCTAACCCCCTAAAGCCTGTCTACTTATGTAGACAGGCTTTTTTATATAGCACTTTTTTACGTAACACTTTCTTATATAAAAATAAAAACTTAGTCAGAATGATCGAGGAACACGATGGAAAACGCACAACACTACCAAGCCCTAGAAAATATGTACTTAGCAGCTCCAATCAATGAGTTTTATCTGCCTAAAATTAAGGTTCAAGAAGGTCAGGCAGACATCGAGATTGAATTGCATAAAAAGTACTTCCACACTGGAGGTGCTGTCCACGGCTCCGTCTATTTCAAGATGCTAGACGATGCTGCTTTCTTTGCTGCCGCTAGCCTAGAGAAAGAGTACTTTGTGCTCACCACGTCTTTCACAACCTATATCACGCGACCCGTTTCTAAAGGTCGAATGAAAGCCGTAGGGAAAGTGGTAAACATAAATAGCAGTCAGTTTATTGTTGAATCAGTGGTGCACGACGGTGAGGGCCGTGAGATTGGGCGAGGCAACGGATTGTTTGTTCGAAGTAAAATGTTGCTGGCAGATATACCTGGTTATCAATTCTAGACACTGCCGCTAACCCCGAGGAGAAATATCAGAGCCATTTGAGAGAAATTTGTGAGAAATTGGTGAGGTTGCTGCAAACCTTGCCCTGCATGCTTTAACACATGGAAACGCGCAACGACTCAATCAGTGCAGTGTGCGTTTAATACATGGTGTCCCCAGGGACCGTTAAAGGATGGAATCACAATGAAAAAACGTACTCAACTTGGACTCGCAATTACGTCTGCATCTCTTCTTCTAGGAGCGGGCTCAGCAACTGCAGCAGACCTAGAAATAACCATTACCAACGCAACCAAAGGTATCTACTTTACTCCACTTATTGTTGCCGCACACAATTCGGACCTAGTGATGTTCCGTACCGGACAGGCTGCATCTGCAGAGCTGGAGTCGATGGCTGAAGGTGGTGACATTTCTGGTTTGGCAAGTGTCATCGGTAACGCTGGTGGTGTGGTCGTTGAAAACCCTGCTTCGGGGATTTTGAATCCAGGCGTTTCCACTACTTTTTCTATGGATAGTGGCAGCTTTGGTTACCTTTCGCTAAGCGCGATGTTATTGCCAACGAACGATGGCTTTGTGGGTTTGGATAGTTGGCAGATCCCGTCAGAGCCTGGCACCTACAAAGCAACACTACGCGGTTATGACGCGGGCACCGAAGCGAATGACGAGCTAGCGGGTAGTATGCCTAACCCTCCTTTCCTCACCTTTGGTGCAGGTGGTACAGGCGTTGAAACAGCCGTAACCAATAATACGGTCCATGTTCATCCTGGCAATCTGGGTGACAGCGACCCAGCAGGCGGTATCAGCGATCTTGATAACACGAGCCACCGTTGGCTGAACCCTGTAGCCACTATCACTGTTGTAGTGAAATAGGAGGTCCCATGAAGACACGAATTTTACTACTCGCAAGTGCGGTTGCCGTAATAGTAGGGTGCGGTCACAACGATGATGACAGTCCTGCTGCTCAAAACTATCGTTATACCGTCAGTGTTCAAAACCTATCTGCGAATCAACCATTGAGTCCGCTCGCGGTACTCGCTCATAACAGCAGTTTTAGCATGTTTGAAGTAGGACAACCTGCATCCGTTGAGCTGGAGCATCTTGCTGAGGGTGGCAGTAATGCGGAGTTGCTGGCTCTAAGCAGCAGTGATGACAACATTTATACTGGAACGTCAGGCAATGGGCTCATCATGCCAGGGACGAGTGACTCGATTACTTTGACCTTATCTCCTGATCGCGCCAAGTATCTGTCGGTTGCCTCTATGTTTGTGAATACCAACGATGCGTTTGTGGGTGAAACCGGACTATCTATCGGTAGCTTGGCGACAGGGGAAACCTTCGTTATGAACATGAACGTTTGGGACTCGGGCACCGAAGCTAATGATGAGTTGGCGGCAACCATTCCCGGTCCGGCGGGTGGCGGTGAGGGCTTTAACGCGGCTCGAAACGATGATGACAAGGTCTCTTTCCACTCGGGAGTGGTCAGTAAAGACGATGGTTTAGCAACCTCCGCTCTGTCGGCAAACCATAGGTTCTTAAACCCAGGGGCGAGAATTACCATCACACGAATAGAATAATGAAAGATATTCTTACCTGCTCCGGTCATGTGCAAGGTCTACGGAATTGGAGCAGGTATCGTGATATGGCAAGTCAACTAAACCGCAGTTCGTTTTCAGCAGATGCGTCCCTAGATGCGGGCGCAGTGCTCAAAACCGCTAGTATCCTACTGGTAGAAGACGATGATGATCTCGCAGAGTTGGTGCAGATGCACCTTAAATTTCAAGGACATCGAGTCACAAGAGTGAGTCAATGCGGCGAAGCTCGTCAATGTTACTCAACCCAACCTTTTGATCTGGTTATTCTCGACAGGGGTTTACCTGATGGCGATGGGATAGATGTTTGCCACTCACTGCGCCGTGTTCAAGATTGGACGCCAGTGCTGATGCTGACTGCGCGAGACAGTGAAATGGATAAAGTCGATGGCTTAGAGGCTGGGGTTGATGATTACATTACTAAGCCCTTTAGCGTCTTAGAGTTTCAAGCCCGTGTACGAAATATACTGCGTCGACAGGCAAGACCTGATACCGAAGAATCTCAGTCAGAGGACGATGCCATGATATTTGGTCCTTTAGAGATCCGCCCAACTCAACACACAGTGTCCCTGCATGGCAAGGATATAGCATTAACCGCTACAGAATTTACCTTACTGCATTTTTTAGCATCGCGACCGGGGCGTGTGTACAGCAAAGATGAACTATTGGACCATGTTTGGCATACCAATCACTCCGGTTATCACCATACGGTGTGTAGCACCATTAACCGGCTTCGAACCAAATTGACGGTGGAAACCGCCTTTACTCAGTCAAGTAAAGAGCGTGATGATCAACATTTTGTGCACACGGTCTGGGGCGTGGGTTATAAGTTTCAGTCACTTTGAATGGACTCGACAAAGAGTTTAAGGACGAAGGGATTATGAGTTTTAAAGCAAGACTGGTGATATTCACAAGCCTCTGGTTTTGTATTATGACGGTGATTATTGCCTACTCCTATCACTGGCAGCGACAGACTATAGAACATCGCACCACACAAAGCTTACATAAAGATCTCGCGGTTCATATGCGGGACGATAACCCACTGATGATAGGCACGGAATACAACCCCAAAGCGCTCAAATCCATTTTTCATACCTTGATGCTTATTGGACCCGACTTTGAGATCTACTTTCTTGATGCTCAAGGCAATATCACCACACACGCTGCGCCCGAAGGCGCTGAAATAATGGGCTCCATTGATGTCGAGCCGATAAAACGATTTCTTGCTGATGAGCCGTTTCCGATATTGGGTCAAGACCCCCGTCATCCCGGAGAAGACACCGTCTTCTCTGTCGCGGCAATTAAGGAGTTTGGTTCAACGATAGGCTACTTGTACGTGGTAATAGGCAGTACCAAACACTCGACCATCGCAAAGGCTCAGGTAGATACGCCTTACATAGCGCTTACCGGGCTGACCTTATTCTCGATTCTAGGATTTGCCCTAGGCGCCTACTGGCTGGTTAAACGTAGCTTGCTTACACCAATCGAAAGGGTAACCTCGAGTTTAGAGCAGCAAGCTGAACATGATTTTCGGCTTAATCCAGGCTTCACCAAACAGGTTCCCGAACTTGTGCCTATTGCTCACTCATACCAAAAGATGGCAAAGCATATACAGCAGCAGTTTTTACAACTTGAGTTTCAAGCCAGCAGCCGTCGCGATACGCTAGTACAGTTAAGTCATGACTTGAAAACGCCCTTATCGAGTGTGCTTGGTTATCTAGAAACCTGGAAGTTGCAGCACCCAGGCTCCGATCCCTTGATTGAGGTGGCATATCGAAATTGCGGTAAACTATCGGATCAACTTCACTCGTTGCTAGAAACCGCTAAATCAGATGCTGGCTTGCCAGGTTATCAATATGAGCCTGTGGAGCTGAGTTCCTTGGTTGCTGAATGTGCCGAAACCATGATGAGTCAATTTCAACGTAAGCAGATAGAGCTTAACGTCGATGTGGATAGTGGTATTCAAACGATTGGCGACAGAGGGTTGTTGGAGCGGCTCGTGTTAAACCTTCTAGAAAATGCCCTGCGTCATAGCCCAAGTGGCGCCAGTGTGGATTGTCAGGCTCATAAGTCAGAAGACGGAAAAAGCATCCAGTTTGTGTTTATCAATAAGGTAGAGCAAAGTGCGCCAAGTGGCTCGCTAGGTATCGGAACTAAAATTGTTCAATCTATCCTAATGCTACATCACAGCTACTTGGAAACGAGCGCGAGTGAGTCGATTTACCAACAGCGGTTTGCGTTGCGAGTGATGTAAAAAAGCCCCGATAGGGATCGGGGCTGGTCTATGGTTTTATTTCATCTGGTGTCGATTAGTAGCCTTTCTTACGATGACGACTTTCCGACTGAACAGAGCGGTAGAACTTACCCAACTCTTTATCCTTGGTTCGTTTCTCTGCTAGAGAAGCACTGTTTCGTGCTTGTTCGCGCTGGATCTTAAAGTAGTTATCGACTCGTCTCTCATCAAGTTCACCGCTCTCTAATGCACTGCGTACGGCACAACCTGGCTCATTGGTGTGCTGACAATCCGCAAAACGGCATTGGTTAATCAGGGTTTCCACATCACTAAAGGTCTCGGACAGACCGTCTTCACTTGCCGTGAGCTGAATTTCCCGCATCCCAGGCGTATCAAGCAATAAACCGCCGTTTGGCATTTTATGCATGGAACGAGAGGTTGTTGTGTGTCGACCTTTACTGTCATCTTCACGAATACCACCCGTTGCTTGCGTGTGCGCCTGCATTAAGGTGTTTACCAGTGTCGATTTCCCCACACCAGAAGAGCCCATAAATGCCACGGTTTGACCAACTCCACACCAAGACTGAAGGCCATGAAGAGAATCAATCTCTAATGCGTTGACCGTTTCTATCATCAGGAATGGGTCAAGTGACTGTACTTGTTGACGTTTCTCTTCGACGTCCTCGCATAGGTCGGCTTTGGTTAGCACGATCACGGCTTCTGATTTGGCCTCATTAACCAAAGTCAGGTAGCGTTCTATGCGGCTGAGATTAAAGTCAAAGTTCAAAGAACAGACAATAAAAACAGTGTCGACGTTGGCAGCAATGTATTGCTCTTCGAGCTTTGAGCCAGGAGCTTTGCGGCTAAACAGAGATTTACGATCGAGCAGTCTTACAAATCGATGCTGTTCATCCAGAAGTATCCAATCACCCACCGTCATTTGAGGGTGACTGATATGATGCTCAAGGTGAAACTCCTCTTGCTCAGTACAGACGATATAGCCACTGCGATGATGAGCAATAACACGACCGAAGATAATACCTTCGTACTCTTCAAGAGTGAGTTGTTGTTGAAAATAGGTTTTCCAGCCAAGTTCGTTGATCGCGATTGGATGGGTAAAAATAGAATGCATTGTTAGTACCTAAAATAGACTTATTTTTATAAGGGTCAGGTACTTACCGATGTAAGTGTGTGCAGGTTGCACAAGACCCCGGTTTTGGTCACCGGGTAAAGCAGAAGAGTATGGTTGAGCGGAACTAAGAGTGTGTTTACGTTTCGCTTAACGCTAGTTTGTTTCCAACTTTACCGGGTGGGTACGCATTACAATCATGAAAATCCTCCAAAAATATTAGTATAAGACGTGGCAATAATAGCACCGCGGCGCTATTTGTACAGCACCGCGGTAAATTACGATTCTTGTGGCTTAGTGATGCATGTGGTCGTGGTTATGCTTCATTCCAGACATCACCTTTTTGACTGGTACAGTCAATACCTTTACTTCGCCATTCGCAAAGCTCAGCTCAACGTTAATGGTCTCGCCTTCTTTCATTGGCTGGTTTACGTCTAGCAGCATGATGTGCAAGCTACCCGGCTTTAGCATGGTTTTACCATTCGCTGGTATCTCAATTGACTTTATTTGACGCATTTTCATCACGTCACCATCTTTAATAACATCGTGAAGTTCAACGACGGAAGAGGCTTGAGAGGTGGCGTTGACAATCGTACGGACCTCGTTACCTGTATTCTCGATGGTACCGAAGACGGCGCTGGTCGTTGCATTCGGTGGTGTTGCGCGAGCATACGCGTCATTGACATCAATCGCCGCATTGGCGGCTGAGAGAGGGGCAAGGGCAAGAGCAGTTAGAAGGATTGTATTGAGCTTCATGGTTTATTCCATTGTTATATGAGTTTTATCCTTGTTTATTGACGCGTTTTATCGCTTCAATAATTGGAGCAGGAGTCATGGTGTGCGGCACTTTTTCAATAAGCGTACCGTCAGGGCTTAAAAAATAGAAATATGAGCTATGATCGAGCGTGTAACCAAGCTGGGAATCTTCGAGCTCCGTTTTTCTAAAGATCACGCCATACTTGTGAGCTAAAGGTTTTGTGACCTCAAGAGGTGCTGATAGCCCCTCAATCATGGGGTGAAAATAGTGTGCATATTCTGCAGAGGCTTCAGCGGCATCGCGCTCGGGATCGAGAGAGACAAACATTGGTCTTAATGTTGATTTGGTTTCGTCATCGATCTGATTCAGTGCGCCTGCCAACATGGCAAGTGACGTTGGGCACACGTCAGGGCAGCGGGTAAACCCAAAATACACGATGCGCGTACGTGGGTCCGCTTGGTCAAAAATCTCGACGGGGTCGCCATTCTCGCCATACAAAATGGATTCAGACACTTTTTCAAGTTGCGCTAACTCTAGTGCCTTTTTCTCTTTTTGCTGTTGGTTGTCGAGATACACCTTACTCCCCACACCAAGACCAAAAGCGACAATCAGTAGTGCTATCCATTTTTTATTCATCGAGCGCTCATCCTCAGTGCTGCTTTGATGTCAGTGCTACCGTCAGAAACGGTGCCATACCATGTCATACGCTCTTCGGCGCAAACGGGTAAAATGATTTCACCTTGGTAAACGTCAGGCTTTATCATCTCTAACTGATACTTTGCGATGCCCATGTCCATTTCTTTGCCTTGCAGTGAGATAGACAATGTCTCGGCTTCAGAGTTAGGCCAAAATACATCGACTTTAATGGGCGTCAATGGCGTGACCCGCTGAGCATCGAGCTTAAGTTTTACACCTTGTTGCTCGCACACTTCTGAAGAGAGCATGCAATAGCTGCTCAGGTCGATATCGGCGTTTGGCGCGTGATTTAACAGATTCGGTAAATAGAATCCTGCTCCTAGCGCAGCGGCAACCAGCAAGATTTTGATTTTATTGTTCAACGTAATGTTAACCATAGAAAGAATCGTAACCGCATCCTAACATATTCCGTTGCGGCATCTGTGCGGTAGTCCTAATTTTTGCTGTCTGTTAAACGACTTACACATTACTGTTAGGCTGCTGCGCCAGCGTTAAGCATTGGCAAGACGTTTAGGTTGTGTATTTGAATGAGAGATCTTTCCTGCAAACCACCAAATCAACCAAGTTAATGGCGCACTCACAATTCCATCCAAAGCATAATGCCAACCCAGAGAAATCGAACCGATAAAAATCACTAGGGCGTACAACCAAAACACAATACCTAACGTGCGGTTGATGGCGTTCATCGTTAATGCCATGAGCACTGCCATGGAGACATGCATACTTGGCATCGCGGAAATGCCACTGCCTAACATATCTTTGCCTTCAGAATACGCCAGCCACAAGTCTTGTTGGGTTTCGAGCGCAAATAACCCCCAACTATTGTGTTCAGTTAGCCAGGCATCTTGCTGCTGAAGCAGTTGCAAAAGAAGATCATAGTCATGATTGTCATATCCCAATTTAGACAAGAAGACCGGTCCTGCCGAAGACAAGCACATCGCTAGTATCATGCCGAGTAAGGTCCATGATAGTAACCAGCTTAGGAAAAAGCGCGTTCTTAGCGGCGATTTCGAGGATAGTAAAAAGTAGCAAACCATCCCCCACATCAAGAAAAACCAGAGGTTGTAGCAGAAATTGAGTGCGAAGGTGATGTACGGAGAATCAAGGAGCGTGTGGACAACAGTCCATGGCTCGTTTCCAGCAAACAGCCACACATCGAGTTGATGGAAGAGCAAGTCATACTGGAACGGATGAATAATGGGAATAAGCCCTTTGAATGAGGAAAAGGCTGACATAAATATGCTAATCGCGGTAAGTAAGACAAAACTGGAGATAACTCTCGCACGATATTGGTAGAGCAGTTTGATTTTGTTTACGTAGCATTGAATAGGGCTTTTTTCTCGGCGAAGCAGTAGAACAAAGAAGTAGCCGCTACCAGCAAGTGTCAATGATATTGGTACTAGAACGTTGAGAGCTCGCATGTAAGAGAAAAACGACAGTTTTCCCGTGTAACCATACAGTGAAGAGAAGACAAAGGTGCACAACGTGACAGCTGTGATTAAAAAATAGAGCTTAGCATCACTTCGAATGTCGTTAGCAATGTCATTGAGGTCGCGGCTTACTCGGTGGTTGGAATTGAAAAGATAGTTTGATGAAGAGCGCGCCATAAGAAAGTCTCTAAAATGCAGATAAAGTCATACCTCAAGGAGCCGAGAGATATTCATCCAGCATTACATTCCTTGTCTTTTGATATGGTTGCATAATGTCTAGGGCGGTGCAAATAAATCAGCAGGATAGAGTCAGTTGCTTGTCTCGATATAATAATTGGAGGTGCCAGTCGATTTTTATCGAAGGAAGCCGTAGTGAAACATATAAGTAATTAGTTGTTACATGTCGACATCTTGTTGAACTAAAACTGTCACAAATTCGACATCTTGTCTTCCTAGTATTGCCTGACTTTCAATTCATCTCAGGACAAAATATGAAACTTTCAGTAATCGCTCTGTCTCTGCTGACTGCTACATCGGCACACGCGGCACTTGATCTCTATGACCCATCGAACAATGAAACGGACAACTTGGTTTGGGTTGGTCACATGAGCCCAGATACAGACACAGTTTCTGCCGCTATGATGGCTGCTCATATCTATGGAGGCAAGGCAACGGTTGCAGAAGACATCAATCCAGAAAGCACCTTTGTTCTGAACTACTGTAATGCTGAAAAGCCAGAGATTGTTGCTGATTACTCTGGCTATCAAGTGGGTTTGGTCGATTTCAATCAACGCACGCAACTAGCACCAAGCATCAACACCGAGTCAATTGTTGCCGTCATCGACCACCATGCTATCGGTGGAGCACCGATTAATACTTCGCAGCTTGTTTCAATGGATATTCGTGCTTGGGGCTCAACGGCAACTATCCTTGCTGCGAATGCTGAGCAACTAGGGGTTTCACTTTCTAAGCAGGTTGCCTGCGCGGGTCTTGGTGCTATTTTGTCAGATACCGTTGTATTTCAGTCGGCAACGACCACAGATTACGACCATCACTTTGCAGAGAAGCTAGCGAAGATCGCTGGCGTTGAAGATATCGAAGACTTTGGTCAGCAGATGCTAGTCGCCAAGTCGGATCTCAGCCATCTCCCGGCAGCTTCAATCCTGACAATGGATTACAAGAACTTCGAGTACGGTGGTAAAAAAGTAGGTATCGGCGTTGCCGAAACCTTAACTGCGCAACAGCTGATTGATCGCAAAGACGAGCTACTGGCGGCGATGGCGGAGTACAAGAAAGCACAGAACCTTGATCACTTGTTCTTCTCCATCACAGATACAAAGAACAAACGTGCCAACATCATCTGGGGAGATGATGTTGAGAAGCAGATCTTGAGTCAAGCATTTGATACACCAGTGACGGGCGATATGCTGACACTAGAAGGAGTCACATCTCGTAAGCGTCAGATTGGGCCTGCAATCCAAAGCTCTATTGAGCAAATGTAGCTTCAGTTAAACGCTAAGGGATACGCGAGTATCCCTTGTTAGCAAAACAATATCTGTATTTGTCGGGTTATTCTCGATTTCGCTCTTGATACTCTCTCGGAGACATACCTGTGCACTTTTTGAAGGTATTAGAAAAGGTTGCCACGCTTTCGTAGCCTACCGCCAAGCACACGTCAGTTATAGTATGGCCTTGTTTTAGATATAGTTTTGCCTTAGAGATACGCATATCTCTTAGGTAGCTACGAGGCGTCACACCGTAGAACTGTTTGAAGACTCGGATGTAGTGGAAGCGCGACATAAATGCGGCTTTGGCGAGATCATCTAGATCGATACTCTCGGCATGGTGGGCTTCCATGAAGGCTTTTGATTGTCTGATGAGCGCGTACTTTCTAGCAGGCAGAGAATGCTCTTTGTAGATGCGCTCGATCTCTAGTTCATAATACGTTTTCTTTTTACCAGGCATCTTATTGTCGCCAAAGTTTTGGTCGACGAGGCTTTCGCCTCGCCTGTTTCGAGAGATGAGCTAAAGCATCTGCATGATCTGAATGTAGTTACCACAGGTGTCATCAAGCACCGCGATGATAACGTTACCCACTTCGCGTGGGGCAACAGAGAACTCGACCCCAAGAGCGAGTAATCGCTCATATTCCTCGTTAATATCATCCACGGAAAATGATGTCCAAGGTATCCCTGCTTCTTTTAGCGATGTTTGGTATTGTTTTGCCGGTTCGAATGCCATCGGTTCGAGCAGCAGTTCAACCCCAGATTGCTCTTGTGGTGAAACTACGGTTAGCCACTTATGCTCGCCGAGAGGAACCTCAGTCTTCTTGATAAAGCCTAGTACATCGGTGTAAAAGGCAAGTGCTTTGTCTTGGTCTTGTACAGGAACGCTAGTGATGCAGATTTTCATTTGATAGTTACCCTTGTTATCTGGAATAAGCAAAGCATAGTCAGACTAGCACGAGAAAACTTGTTCCAGATTGCTCGATTTTGTCGCTGAGGTTATTTGTCACCTAGCTGTTTCGCAAAGTGAATCTTACTGTTATCAACGCTTCCATTGTCTTCGTAACCGGAAATCTTATAACCAGACGAAAGCAGTAGCTGCAGCATAGCAGGGAAGCGGTTCATAGACTTAACGTTGATCGCTCGGTAGCCCTGCTCAAGCGCCCATGCCTCTTGCTGCTCTCTTAATTCGGTTGCGATACCCAGTTTACGGTAATCGATAGAAACACCGCCGAGCCAACTGTAGAACTCGCTCTTTGACAGTTCATAGCCAATTTTGTAAGCGATGGGCTTGTTGTTGTGGGCAGCGATTAACACGAGGTGCTTTTTGTCTTTCAAGCGCTCGATGAGTTTTTCTTTTGGTGTTTTTTGCACAAACTCAGGAATAGAGTCGTCGACAGTTAGGGCGTCGTCGATGGTCCCGACATAAAAATCAAAATTCATTTTCATTGTTGTTCTCTGTCTCGATATAGCGATCTTATGGTCTCTTTTAGCCAACGGATTTTGGCATTGTGGGCATTGCGTTTATGCCAAATCATCGTAAATGGAATAAGTAGCTTCTCTTGGTGTTCTTTATTCACTGGAATAGGTAATGACGTTAGTTCTGGGTGCAGACGAGAAACATAGTGCTCACAGTATTTAGGCGCTGTTGTCACCATATCTTGATTCGGCTGGGCAGCCATGTACAGAGACTGTTCAAAGCTTGCCATAGTGAGAGAGACGTTACGCTCAGTGCCTAGCTCAGTGAGCACTTCATCCAGTGCCCATTTCTCACTTTTTTCCCAGACCGTATTGATGTGCGGGTAGGAGAGAAAACTCTCTAGATTCCATTCTCGCTGAAAAGCTGGATGGTCACGACGTAGATAGACTTGAGGCAGTTCAGAAAACAGCGCTTCAAAGTCGATGAAGTAGGGGAGTAGGTCTACCGACTCCTTCGAACGTGGATGACTTTCTCGCCCTGTAAATCCAATATCGGCGTCACCACGAATAATGGCTTCTAGCGAGTCATAGTCCCAGTTACTGGTTTTTACTTTTGCATCAGGGTAGCGCTCTTGTATTAGAGGCAGCAACTCGTTCAGCATGGTGAGCAGAAGCGGGGATTCTACCATTAAGTTAAAGCTCAACCCTTTGGTGGAGTCCTCACTGCGCTTTTCTAGAATTTGTCCGCCCATCTGAAACCAGTCGCCAAGCTCTTGTTCCATGCTTTGCACCACGGGTGTTGGAACCAGTCCATTCGGGGTTTTAATGAACAGCGGGTCGTCGAACCAATCTCGCAGCTTGCCTAATGACTTGCTCACAGTGGATGGTGTGACATTTAGCTTTTTTGCGGCTTTAGACACGCTGCGTTCCTGTAGCAACAGTTGCAGCGTGGTGAGCAAATTAAGGTCAAGTCGAGTTGTGGCTTTCTTCATACTGAGGCGATGATGTCGATTTTGGTGTCCATGATATTAGAGCTAAGCAAACTATGCTAGTTAGCGCCAATATAGCAATCAGAACATATAGTGCACTGACGCCTAATATGCCCAATAACCAAATATAAAACGCAGAGGTACAGACTTGACTCACACCGAGTATGGAACTTGCTACTCCTGCGCGCCTTGAGTAGGGACTCAGTGCTTGGCTCATGGTCACGCCAAATCCAATCGAAAACGCGGCGCAGATCAGTCCAAAGCTAATGAAATAACCAACCGCATTCACATCGTAAGTGCTGACTAGAACAAGCGTTGCTGCCGCTATAGCAAATAGGCTTTGTGATGTGATGATAAGCGTGCGCTCACGAAAAAAAGTCAAAGCGAGTGGCGCCGAAAATGATGTAATCATACTAACCAACGCAGTCATTGCCATTACCGTAGAATATCCCCCACGATCCAATTCAAGTGTTCCCATCATCAACATTGGCGATACGTTGACGTAAGTGAGGATGACGGTACAGCTTAATGACGCGATGATGACGCGGCTAACGAAAAATCGACTCAAAAAGCGTTCATGGTGAGATTGAGAGCTGCTCCCGCTTGTGGACTTGGATATTTCTCCCGTTGGCTTAGTTTCCTTAAGTAGCAACAGTGAAAGTAGACACACCAAAACCCCCATGCCTGCCATTGTGGTAAACAAGCTCTGCCAAGGAAACTTCAGCATAATTAGGTGACCCACTACGGGCGCTATGACGGGAACGATACAGGTGATGCCATTAATCATCGACAAAACCTTGGCTCGACGCTTGTCATCCAATGTGTCGCGCAGTATGGCGAATGCGACAACATAGCAAGAGCCAGCGCCGATACCTTGAGCAAACCTTGCGGCGAGGAAAGTGCTCACTTGCTCGGCAGCGCCTCCCATCAGCGAGGCTCCGACAAATATGGTGGCTCCTGCTATCGCCATTGGTTTTCTTCCCAATGAGTCAGACAGTTTTCCTGCTAGTAGCATAGTCGTTGCCATCCCCGCTAAATAGATGGAAAAGGCGATATGAAGTTGAGACTCCGTTGCACTGAGGTCTGCGGAGATTTGTGGTAGCCCAACCAGATAAAGATCGATGGCGGTTGGATAGAGCAGAACCAGCGCGAAGCTGCAAATAAGAAACTTTAACATGAAAACCTCACTGTAAACGGTAACCAGATTTTAGTGAGTGGTACTCGGTTACACGAGTGAGCAATGCGACAACGGTAATGTCCGTTTTCGACATACTGTCTTTGTTGTGAGTGACTTGAAGTCTCTTTGACTATGCTCTTTATAAAGCAAACTGCATTTTATCGGTTTCCTTCTCTAAAATGAGAGTTGTTTTCATTTACACTTAAGGAGTAACGAAAGAAAAACTAAGATGATGGCAGAACGATGAAGATGCCACGATAAAGGAAGGGTAACTATGACAGAACAATTCACTCAATGGCTCGCTCGGGACCCTGATGCTGCAACTCGTGAGGAACTTAAGCAGCTTATTGATGCTAACAGTACGCAGGAGTTAGCGGAGCGTTTTGGCTCACGCTTGGAATTCGGTACAGCCGGTTTGCGTGGAAAAGTCGGTGCTGGACCAAACCGAATGAACCGATTGGTGATCCAAGAGACGGCGACAGGTCTTGGCGACTACCTTGTAGAACAGATCGAAGAAGCTAAATCGCGCGGCGTCGTTATTGGCTATGACGGTCGCCCAGACTCAAAGCAGTTCGCTCATGACGCTGCATCAGTATTGACCGCGCAAGGTATCAAGGTTTACTTAACGTATAAGGTAGCAGCAACCCCAATTGTCGCGTTTGGGGTTAGAGAATTAAATGCTGCTGCCGCTGTGGTCGTTACTGCGAGTCACAATCCACCTGAGTACAATGGTTTTAAGGTCTATTGGGAAAATGGCGCTCAGATCATACCGCCTCATGATTCGGGGATCGCAGCTAAGATTGATGAGGCAACCACTAAGCCACTCAACTTGATGCCTCTCAAAGACGCTGAACATCAGGGGCTGCTTGTCTGGTTAAATGATGAGTATTACGAGAATTATCGTAAGGTCATGAATAACAACCACTTACTCAAACCTGATAGCAATACTGACATCTCGATTGCCTATACCGCAATGCACGGGGTGGGAGCTGAGATGGCGGAAACCTTGTTAGCCGATGCTGGATTTGACAAAGTTGCGAGTGTTGCTGAGCAGCGAGAACCCGATGGCACTTTTCCGACTGTAAATTTCCCCAACCCAGAGGAAGCCGGTGCGATGAATAGAGTGATTGCGTTAGGTCAAGCGGTTGACGCTGATATAGCCTGCGCTAACGACCCCGATGCCGATCGTTTCGCCGTCGCGGTAAAGCGCCCTGATGGTGAATATCAAATGCTAACAGGCGATCAGGTCGGGGCTTTGTTTGGCGATTACCTTCTTGAAGGGCAACCTGATTCTCTGGTCGGGAATACCATAGTGTCTTCACGCCTACTAAACAGCATTGCCAAGGCGCATGGCGCACATTACTACCAAACATTGACTGGGTTTAAATGGCTAACCAACGTTGCGATGGAGCAAGAGACGAAAACGCATCCATTCTTGTTTGCTTACGAGGAGGCCTTGGGTTACACCGTTGGCAACAAAGTCTGGGATAAAGATGGGTTGTCTGCACTGGTGGCTTTCTCACAATTAACGGGCAAGCTTAAGGCACAGGGCAAAACCATTTGGGACAAATTAGAGGCCTTGTATCGTCAGCACGGTTTCTACTGTAATGCTCAGCGTAGTATCGCGCTCGACCCCAAAGCGCCGCCAATTGGCGATAAGCTTCGTGGTAACCCACCAACCCAAATTGCAGGTCAGCGTGTAGAAATCATCGAGGACCTTAAGCTATCTCAACGTCAGTTTGCCGATGGTTCGTTAGAGCGGATTGACCTCCCAGCCAGTGACGTATTGATTTATTTATTGGAGGATAAGTCTCGGGTTATTGTGCGTCCTTCAGGTACTGAGCCGAAGCTTAAATGCTATTACGAGGTGATCAATGACTTCCTAGAAGATATGGATTATGAGCAGGCTAGCCAAGCTGCGGATGTAAAAATGAGTGCTTTGATAGAGGCTCATCAGAAGAGCTTGTAAGAGTTAGGCTTTTCGATTGGGGTTACCTTACGAGGTAACCCTTTTTTATTGAGACCTGAACGCTAACCCCATCCATGAGGCAAGTTCTCTCTATCGTCATACTCAGCACCACATACCTTACATTTGAAGTAACTGATGTGGGTTTCAGATTTATGAGTTCCTAGGAATACGCCAACGATCAGATTAAGCCATTGGGATTTAGCGCTGTTTTTTTGCTGTTTTTGAGCTTCAATCTCGGCGGGTTTCAGTCGCTGGTGCTGGGTTTTCTGGTTACAGTTACCGCAGTGTAAAGCCGTTTCAGAGTCGGACATTCCAGTTCCTTTGTTCTATGTGCTGTACTTAAACGAAATAGCACTGTTGGGGTTTGGACCTATCTTGTGGTGATGATATATGAAACTCAAGTTATATGATGGCGTAATGTGGCGGATAGCACGTAAAGGGGAGGAGGGATAAATAGAAATGTTATGTAAATCAGTGAACTATACTCGCGCCAGATAGCTAGCACAAGTATCGATATGTTGTTCAGTCTTGCTTTAATGCCATGCTGACTGCCGCATCAGCATGAATCGCAGTGGTATCGAATAGCGCGACATCGGTGTGTTGCTGTTGCACCAGTAATGCAATCTCGGTGCAGCCCAAGATTACCGCTTCAGCCCCTTGCTGCTTAAGCCTAGCAATGATCTCTAGATAGACTTGTCTTGATTGGTCTTTGATCTCGCCTCGGCACAACTCTTGATAGATGATGTCGTGAACTAAGGTGCGGTCCGCCTCGTTTGGGACAACAACATCGATACCATGCTGTTCAATTAACCTGTCTTTATAGAAAGGCTGTTCCATGGTGAAACGTGTGCCGAGAAGCCCCACCTTTTTGATGCCATCGTTTTTTAGCGTTTCTGCTGTCGCATCGGCAATGTGCAAGATTGGAATAGTTATGTGCTTTTCAATGTCGGGCGCAACTTTGTGCATGGTATTAGTACAGATAAGCAGGAAATCTGCGCCACCACTTTCTACCGATGCCGCCGCTTCACCCAAGATAGTGGCCGTCTCATCCCAGCGTCCTTGGTGTTGTAGTTTTTCTATTTCATCGAAGTTAACGCTATACAAACAGATTTTTGCTGAGTGCAGTCCACCCAACGCTTGTTTTACGCCTTCGTTAATGGATTTGTAGTAGCTGAGCGTAGACTCCCAGCTCATGCCTCCCAACAAGCCAATTGTTTTCATACCATACTCCCTGTTGTTGATTTGATGACTCTATTAAAGCGCCATCGAAGCTCGTTGGGTAGTCTCTTTTTCCTCTACTGGCATGAATTTATGTGTATTCGAGCGCAACCTATTCGGTTCAGAGGTGACCCGTCTTTACATAAATTAACGCTCCGTCTTCTTTTGTGTATGGCGTATGCTTGCTTCCATGAGGGCTGCGGATCCAAGTGCCTTTTGGGTAGACGCCATGTTCGTCATAGAAGGTGCCTTCGAGTACGAGGATTTCTTCACCACCCCAGTGTTGATGAGCATTGAACTGAGTATTCGGGGCCCACTTCACGAGTGCTACGTGCTCTGCTTCAAACTCATGTAGAGGCATTACCGTTAATCCTTCTACGAGTCCTTGATACCAAGGCTGGCTATGGGTATCGATACTAAATTGCAATTGATCTTGAGCTTTAAATTGTTGAAGCTTAACGAAGATTGTCGCGCCTTCTGGTCCTATTTTCGGAGTGTGTGCAGTACCGATTGGGTTGCGCACATAAGCCCCAGCAGGGTAGTCACCATGTTCATCGGAAAAGACGCCTTCAAGTACAAAGAACTCTTCCCCGCCTCCATGAGTGTGAGGTGAGAATTCACTATTCGGCTGATAGCGAACTAATGAGGTTGCTCTCGCTACTTCATCGCCGACTCGATCGAGTCTCATCCGCTCAACACCTGGCATAGGAGAGTCGACCCATTGGTAATCTTCTGGGCGAATGACGACGCGTTTATCAAAGTCGGCGTTAATGAGTGTATCCATACTTAACTCTCTTAAAGTGGTGCTTGGAAAAAGTGATCTATGAGTAGTAATCATAACGGAATGATACGAAATGCGTTGTGAAAATCGATCACGGAATTTTTGCATCAACAATGTGGGAGTCGAAAGAGGCTCCGATTGGTGAAAATCAGAGCCTCTGGTCTAGTCTCGCGAATTACTTGATAGTGATGGTTTTTGTCATTCCATCTTCAGCATGCCCAGGGATATTACAGGCGAATTCTATCTCGGTTTCCCCATGGAAGTGCCAGTTGATTTGACCTGCTTTACCTGGTTTTAGATAGACGACATTGCCCATATTGTGGTGGTCATGATCTCCGGTTGGGTTCTCCATTATCTTACGATGGGCGACTTGCTCCGCAGGTGAACCAATCACAAATTCATGGTCGTCTTTGCCAGTATTCATCACTACGAACTGAACCACATCGTTTGGCTTGATCTCCACATCACGCTTGAATGAAATCGTCATATCATCTTTAAGAATGACGTGTACAACCTTGTCAGGTTTTGCTCCTGGTGCTGGCATACCCACAGCTGACATTCCTTCCATGTCCATCATACTGTGATCCATTTTGCTATGATCCATCGTGCTATGGTCCATTTGGTCGTGGTTCATATGGCCGTGGTCCATGTTGCCATGATCCATCTTTGAGTGATCCATGCCATCAGCCCAAACCTGAGTCGCTAATAGCGTCATAGTGAATGCAATAAGTGTCTTTTTCATGTGTCTTTCCTTGTTGTGTTGATGTCCCCCCAGCGTTTTCTGGAGGGAGCTTGTTCGTTAGTGTTGAGTTTCTTTTGATTTCCAAAGTTTGTAGATTGCAGGTAACACCAGCAGAGTCAGTAGCAGTGCAGAAGCCATCCCCCCAATCATTGGTGCGGCGATACGCTGCATAACTTCTGAACCAGTACCTGAGCCGTACATAATGGGAATAAGGCCTATGATGACGGTCAGGACAGTCATCATTACGGGGCGAACGCGCAGACCTGCGCCCTCGCGAATGGCGTCGGTTAGCATCTCTGGTGTTAACGGAGCGTTGTCTTGCTCGGCGCTGAGTTTTCTTGCGTGCCAGGCTTGGTTGAGATACACCAGCATGATGACGCCGATCTCAACGGCGACGCCCGCCAGCGCGATAAAGCCAACCCCGACGGCAATGGAGAAGTTATAGCCAAGGTAGTGCATCAGCCACAGCCCTCCGACCATTGCTAATGGTAAGGTGCCCATAATGATCATCACCTCGCCAACGCGGCGGAAACTTAAGTAAAGCAGCAACATGATGATAGCGAGGGTAATCGGAATGACCACACCAAGGCGCTGCTTGGCTCGCTCCATATATTCGTATTGACCAGACCAAGCCAATGAGTAACCAGCCGGCAGTGAAAGCCTCTCAGCAACCACTTGTTTAGCTTCTTCAACGTAAGAGCCCAAATCACGATCAGCAATATCCACAAACACCCAACCATTTGGACGTGCATTTTCGGTCTTGATCATGGGGGGGCCGTCTTCATAGCGAATATCGGCGACATCTGCGAGCGCGATTCTTGCGCCGTTTGGAGTTACTAGGGGCAGGTTTTGTAGCTTGACTACAGAATCTCGATAATCTTGTGGATAGCGAACATTAATAGGGTAGCGTTCGAGTCCTTCGACGGTTTCTCCAACGTTCATACCGCCAACAGCTGTTGAGATGACCTGCTGTACATCGCTGACGTTCAAGCCGTAACGAGCAGCGGCGAGGCGTTTGATGTCGATGGTCACGTAGCGACCGCCAGCAACGCGCTCGGCGTAGACTGATACCGTGCCTTGAATCTCATTTAGGATAGGTTCAAGGTCCGAACCTATTTGCTCAATGACGCTTAAGTCCGGCCCAGCAATCTTAATACCAATCGGTGTCTTGATGCCCGTCGCGAGCATGTCGATTCGAGTTTTTATTGGCATTACCCAGGCGTTGGTGAGTCCAGGGAATTGAACCAAATCATCAAACTCTTTTCTCAATGACTCCGTCGTCACCCCTTCACGCCACTCACTTCGAGGTTTGAGCTGAATGGTGGTCTCTATCATGGTCAGTGGTGCAGGATCGGTAGCGGTTTCTGCGCGTCCAATTTTGCCCCAGACGCTTTTCACTTCAGGCACCGTTTTAATTAGCTTATTGGTTTGCTGAAGCAGCTCACGCGCCTTACCAATCGAAATACCGGGGTAGGTCGTTGGCATGTACATGAGATCGCCTTCATCCAATGGCGGTATAAATTCACTGCCCAATTTTGAGGTAGGGTAGTAGGCCGATGCCATTAGTCCGAGTGCGATGATGATCATGCTCTTTGGATAACGCAGACTTAAGCTCAGCATTGGTCTGTACAGACCAATAAGCGCTTTGTTCACTGGGTTTTTATGTTCAGGTAATACCTTGCCACGAATGAAGTAGCCCATGAGCACGGGGACCAGAGTAATTGCCAAACCCGCGGCTGCTGCCATGGCGTAGGTCTTGGTGAAAGCCAATGGCGAGAACATCTTGCCCTCTTGCCCTTGAAGGGCAAAAACTGGGACAAAGCTGAGCGTGATGATGAGCAATGAGAAAAATAACGGTGCCCCTACCTCTTCTGCCGCATTGCCGATGACTTGCCAGCGGTTTTTGTCGGTGAGTGGTGTTTTTTCGATGTGCTTATGCACGTTTTCGATCATAACGATAGCCCCATCCACCATCGCGCCTATAGCAATCGCAATGCCACCAAGGGACATGATGTTGGCGTTGATACCTTGCCAATGCATGACGATGAACGCTGCCAATATGCCCACAGGCAAACTGATAGCGATAACGATTGAGGAGCGAATGTGAAACAGGAACAGCGCACACACCACCGCGACAACGATGAACTCTTCCGCGAGTTTCTTCCAAAGGTTGTCGACGGCATCATTGATCAGGGTTGAGCGGTCATAAGTTGGAACAATCTCGACACCTTCAGGCAGACCTCGTTGCAACTCGTCCAGTTTAGTTTTGACGCTGTCGATCACTTCACTAGCATTTTCTCCAAAGCGCATGACGATAACGCCACCCACCGCTTCGCCTTCCCCATTAAACTCAGAGATACCACGGCGCATCTGAGGTCCGAGGTTGATGTCCGCAATGTCGCCCAGTAGTAGAGGTGTGCCTTTGCCGGTTACTTTCAGTGGCAGTGCCTTGATATCATCGATGCTTGTCAGATATCCGGTAGTGCGCACCATGTGTTCAGCTTCGGCAACTTCAATGACCGATGCACCTGTTTCTTGGTTACCGTTTTTGATGGCTTGGTTGACTTGTTGGAGCGTTAAATCGTAGGCACGAAGCTTGGCTGGATCGATCTGCACTTGGTATTGTTTGACCATGCCACCGACCGTCGCTACCTCAGAAACCCCTTCGACGGTTTGTAGCTCATATTTGAGGAACCAGTCTTGAATGCTGCGCAGCTCGGCAAGGTCATGCTGACCCGTTTTGTCTTGTAGGACATAGCTGTAGATCCAACCAACACCCGTCGCATCGGGACCAAGGGTCGGTTTGGCTTGAGACGGTAACTTAGGCGCGACTTGACTCAAGTACTCAAGCACACGTGAGCGAGCCCAATACATGTCGGTATCATCGTTAAAGATGATGTAAACGTAGGAGTCACCAAAAAACGAATAGCCGCGAACGGTTTCTGCACCGGGTACGGCAAGCATGGCCGTCGTCAACGGGTAGGTTACCTGATCTTCGACTACTTGAGGAGCTTGCCCTGGATAACTGGTTTTGATGATTACCTGTACGTCAGAGAGGTCAGGTATGGCGTCTACAGGCGTGTTCTTGACGCTGTAAAGACCAGCAAGCGTTAGGAAACACGTCGCGACCAACACTAAGAATCGGTTGTTGATAGACCAACGGATGATGGCACCAATCATGGTTGAACCTCCCCATGCTTGAGCTCCGAAAGAACATAATCACTGCCTTGTTTTATTATCAAGAAGCGGGCGCTATCACCTTCAGAAAAACTGCTTAAATCGATGCTGCCGTCGGTAGAGAAGTTCATCTCACCTTGCTCCCACTGCCAATCAGGAACGGCGCTGTGCTGGATTGTGATCATGCCAAAGTCGGCCATGAGCATTGTTATTTCGCCATCCACCCATACTTCACTTGGCATGGTGTTTTCAGCTTGTTTGATCTCGGTAACGACGTATTGCCCTTGCGGCGTTTTTTCCATCTCGAAGTCAATCTGTTGACCCGATGATAGAGTGGACATGTCCACGGAATCGTCGATAGTGAAGTCCATGACCATACCAGGCCAACTCCATTCTGGAACGGGCTGATGGTTGATGGTTAGCATAGAGTGTCCCGACATCACCTTGGTGATCTCCCCGCTCGCCCAAACAGACTCCGCTGGTGGTTCAACTCCATTTATCCTTGATAGGTCAGCACTTTGGCTCGATTCTGAGTCGAGCATAAACTGTGCTGATGTGACAACAACATCGTCAAGACTAAGCCCTTGAATCACTTCAATTCGGTCACTTGCTTCACGACCGACATCAATGCGCGCGGAGCGGTATTTGCCTTCCCCCTCAGAGAGCACAACACGTGTCATGCCACCTGATCGGATGACCGCTGAACGCGGAATAGTCAATACGGTTTCTTCCGTCTTAGGTTCCAGAGCAATGTTGGCGAACATGTTTGGTTTGAGCTGAAAGTCTGGGTTGGTAAACTTGAGCCTAACTCTCAGTGTTCGAGTCGCAGGGTCTAGGATCGGATAGACATAATCGACAGCGCCGTGCCACTCTTTGCCCGGGATTGCGTCAAGCGTCATTACCGCTTCGCTGCCTGCTTTGATCCATTCAGCTTGTCTTTCAAAGACTTCGGCATCGACCCAAACCTCGTCGATAGGACCAGCACTGATGACTGATTGAGCTGGTGACAGATAGCCACCTTCACGGACATTAAGCGTTGCGACAACACCATTGCCAAAGGCTTTGACATCAACGGTTTGTGATGCTTTACCCTGTTTCACTATCTGGCGGATTTGCTGCTTATCGACGCCTAGAGTGATTAGACGCTCCGTTGCTCCCTTGATAAGCGAGTTGCGTTTCGTACGGTAGGCATTGAGTAGCTCTTCTTGCGCTTTTACCAGTTCAGGAGAGTAGAGTTTGAACAATACGTCACCTTTGCTTACTCGCTCACCTACAGAGTTGATGTAGAGTTTTTCTACCCAGCCAGAGACGCGTACATTGGTTTGCCAAAGGCGGCTCTCGTCAAACGCGATGTATCCGACGGTTTCAATACGCGGTGAGAGCTTTTGCTGTTTAACAGACTCCGTTTTGACCCCAAGGTTGTTCTCGACTGATGGATCGATTTTCACTGTACCTGGCTTGTCGTTACCACCATTTAGGTCATCGGCATAAACGGGAATCAAGTCCATGCCCATGGGTGACTTGCCAGGCTGATCTCGTTTGTAATTTGGATCCATTGGCGCAACCCAATAGAGTGGCTCGTTGCTGTGTGCAGAAGAACCCGCTGTATCACCATTTCCCATAGAGCTCATTGAATGGCTCGAAAGGTATTGGTTCCCGACATATCCAAGACCTGCACCGACGGCGAGTGCCAACAGAGCGACATTTAGTGTTTTCATTAGTTGTTTCCCTTTGAATTATTGTTGTTTCGTTGTTGGCTTTGAAAGCACAGGCGCTTCGGCGTGGTAATTAAAACCACTGAGAAAATAGGCTAAGTTGCTGTTAACAATGTTGAGGTCAGTCTCAAGACGTAGCGCTTCAATCTCGATAGCAAGTTCATCGCTTGCCGCGGTGATGACATCGCTAAACTGAGCGGTATTGTTTTCATAGCCTCTTTCTACTGCCTGAGTCCGAGCTTTAGCCTGGGGAAGCAAGCTTTGTTGATAACGTTCAAAACGTTCACTAAGGTTTTGTTTATCCATTAAAAGAGCGTTTACTTTGGCATTCATCTGGCTCAGTAGGGCATCTTTACTGGATTTGGAAGCAACGACCTGATACTCCGCCGCAGAATGGTTTTTATCTTGTCGGTTACCCGTGAATAAAGGGATGTCCATAGTGACGTAGGCACTTAATAGGTCGGGGGCAGGTGCGCCGCGCATATTGGGAGCCTGGCGATGGGCGTACATGGCCTCAACCCCGAATTGCGGCTTGTACGCTTCTTCTGCGATGGATACCTGAGTCTCGCTCGCTGCGATTTGCACATCTGCAATGCGTGCCATGGGGTGCTGATTCAACAGTTGAAAGTAATTTGCTCGCTGCTGATTGCTAAGTTGCTGCTCAAGGCGCTGCCAGTCTGCTGAAACGTCAGCAGTTAAGCTTGGTTGGTTGGCTAACCATTCTGCGCCTAGCCATTCTGAGAGCTGCGATACAATGCGGTTTTGCATCTGGCGGTTCGCATGCAGCTTTTCATCCAGCTTACCGACTTGAAGTTGCGTACGAATCAGATCTTGAGACTCACTGTTGCCAATGGCGTAGTTGGTTTGAATGAATCGCTCCATTTCGACCATCAAGGTTCGATTTTCAAGCAGCACTCGCTCAGATTGTTGTTGGAAGCCTAACTCTAGCCATAATTGAGTGATGCTATTGGCAATGTCTAGCTCGCGTACTTCAACTTGAAAACCAATGCCATCGGCTTGTTGTTGGGCCTTCTTGTTTTGCAGAACGAGCGTTGAGCCGCGCCCAAATTGTTGCATTAGACCCACAGAAATATTGGTCATAGGATCTTCATCAAACCGAAAACTATCGGTAGGTAAACCGCCCACACCGACCTTAATTGTCGGGTCTTTGAGTGTTGAACTGGCGATGCCTGTGTCACGCATCGCCTGAGACTGAGCGTGGTACTGCGTACGATTTGCATCATTAGCAATCGCCATGTTTATTAGGGTTTCAAGCGACAAAGCATCAGAAACGCTCTGTTCACTCGCGTGCTGTTTAGTCCCAGCGCCACTCACAGCATGAGTAGCGGGGACAACAAATAAGATCGCACTTACAGCCAGTGCAACCGAATGGATTGTTGTTTTCACGATCATTTCCAAACTACGAGCCTGAAAAACAGGCACGACAAACATTCCCCAACTAATGCTGGGCGTAATTACGTTGTGAAATGATTAAACCGAGGGTGGGCGCTCGAGATGCTCGATGCGTTGTACTGGATGTTCAAAGGGATCAACAGCACGTTTAGAGAAACGCGAGAGGCTTTCTCCTGGCGTGATGAAAGACCAAGTGAAGCCAAGGGTCATTCCGCATAACGTTGTACAACAGTTTAGCGAGGAGTCTGAATCAACATCAGGGCATTGCTGTTGCTTCGACAAGTCAGTTTGCGCGGGTTCACCGTGGTGCATGTGATGAGCCGATGAGGGTTGGTGAGTCATGCCACAGGGAGACAGAGGGTCTATGTCACCATTACTCATGCCCATTGCCGGATAGCTTGAAACAAACGTTGCAATAACGAGTGCTGTCAAACTCAGCAAGGTGATCCATGTTTTGTTGGCAATGATGGTGCGCATAACAAACCTTTCTAGCAGAATATAGTAACTATAAAGGTTACCCTTAGGGTAAAGTCAAGAAAGCGTGTAGGCAAGTGAACGCTATTTCGACAAATGAGAAATTAATCTCTCTCTTCTGAGATCCAAAATTTCATCTATCAGTTTCTCTTTCGCATTAATACCAAAATGCTCGGCATAGTTTTGAACTTTAGATATCTGGTCTTTATCGAGTTGGTAAACATCTCGTTTAAGTCTCTGGCGAGCTTCGCTTTTGATGCAGCCTTGCTGCTGAAGCAGGCGAACAATTTTCGCATCTGTGGGGTGTTTAAGCTGGTTCATTTTGACTCTTTGAATCAGAACATTAAAAAGGATGTCGTTGTAATGTCGAGAGGCAAGATAAACAGAAACTGTGACAGCTATATTGCAACTAGGCGCATTTGTTGGCATTTTTTAGAGGGGCAATAGTGCCAAAATCGAAGGCTTTGCTTCGATCATCCTTCGCCATTCTTGTTCTAAATTTGGAAGGCTTATTTTAAAAAAGAAAATAACAACCTGAATAGTTACAAATCTTGTGTGAAATCAGCCGCAATTAAGTGTCTTTTTAGGCAGATTATCTGATGCCCTCCGTTCTGAGTGTTAACATATTTTTAACTGGCAATTATCTATTGAACATCATATGAGTTGATTAATATCGATGTTCTTAAAAGACAGTACCCTACTAGAAAAGGTAAAAATATGTTTAGGATGAACAAGATAGCGACCTCTTTGGTCTGCATTGTGTTAAGTGGACAGTTACTCGCTGCTGAACCGTACGATGCAACTCAATCTTATGCAGGTGGGACACAGGTCACAGTGGATGGGGCTATTTATGAAGCGAAATGGTGGGTTGGAGTAGGGCAAAGTCCAACCGATACTTACGCTAATGAGTGGGACTCGCCATGGAAACTAGTCAGCGGGACAGCGCCAGACCCAACGCCGGATCCGAATCCAGACCCTACACCGGACCCAACTCCTGATCCTACGCCAGACCCAAGCCCAGAACCTGGACCCTCTGACGGTGTATGTGCTGACTTCAACGTCTACCCAAATTGGACCCAAGGTGACCACGCGAACGCGGGTGACATCATGGTGAATGACAACTCTGCGTATAAGGCGAACTGGTGGACATCGTCTTTGCCGGGTAGCGATGGCAGTTGGACTCTCCATGTTGCCTGTGATGATGCTGGCTCAGGTGGTGGTTCTGGAGCGGCAGTATCCTTACCAAATCCACTAGACCCCGTTCGCTTAGAGGTAAGTGGATGGCCAAATCATTTTGTAGTCGCAAGTCCTGCTACATTAGAGGCACCATCACGCACAATGGTGACTGGTGTAGATAGTCAGTCATTGGCAGATACGACAGCACTTACCAATGCCTTTGTTACTTTGATTAACGAGGCGAGTTCAGCGGGTTCGACTTCCATCATCATTAGCAGCGATCTTCTCGACGTAGCAAGTGCAGACAAAGGTAAGGCACTTGGTGTCATCGCGGTTAAAGAGGCATTGACCGCTGCAGTCAGCTCGACATCGAGCCAAATCGACATTAACGACATCAATTCGCTTACTGATGATGCACAAGGTCTGGCACAGGCTCATAATCTCGTCCTCTCATCGCTAGCCCCTCAAGCAACCTTCGGTTGGGCATTAACTATTGGTGACTTTGCTTATAATACTTATTCTGGCAAGCGAGCAGTATGGAACGCCGCTTCTTCTGAATCAGCAGATCTACTTTCAAGTTTTGCCCTTTACCAAGCTGACTCACAGAATAAAGCGGATTTTATTGCCTTTACTAAATCAGCCGCGACACCTGCTCTGAGTGATGAACAGTGGCACTACGCGCTGGAATACGTCAAACAGGTTTCTGATCATATTAAGACGCCAGCGCTATTGTCTCAGTTGCCAACGGCTCAAGCTGCCACCTATTTTATGGGAGCGACGACAGCGAGCAGTCAACTTCGAAAAGCGGCACACAGCAATGTATTTGCCATCTTGTTTGACTCTGAAACAGTTGAGTTAACCAATAAGATCGAAGCCTATAACACGGCAACCGTGCCGCTATATTACGTAGGCGAGAGTATCACCAACGGACCACTTACTCGCATTGCCTCACTGAATAGCGAGTTAACGAGTGCAGAGAATGCAATGAACAACCAAGCGTTCTTATATGAAGTCTCTCAGGGCAATTGGGCACCTTCAACAGTTTATAAATGGGCAGACTTCCTAGCGGGTCTAAACTCAATGCACAATGTAGGTGTGGCAGGGAACACGTTCTGGTTGATTGATGACACTGCAGATGATGCGACCAATGCCATCTATGCGAAAGTCGCCATTGCGGCATTCTTATCGCAAAGCATGCAAGAGACCATTCGTTACAACGCGTGTGATGAAAACAACTGGTCAGAAGTACGATACGGTGCGGCGGTTAACTACCCAATGACGGCAAGTTGTGGACAGCTAGGCCAAAAATACGCGGACTATGGTATGGATCCAGTGACAGGTGTTGATCACCCTTATTCTTGTCCTCGAGATCCTAAGATGGAAGTCAGTGCGCTGACCAATGCGAAATGGTACGGGGCTCCAGCACCTATTTTTGCGGCTCCAGACTCGGTGCTCGCAGAAAAAGGCTTATTGGTGAATGGAAACGTTGGTCGCTGGACTAATGATGGTCACTGTATGGAAGTACCTGCAACCGTTGATGGCTCACAGCAAGTTTGGGAACGTGCTGACTGTAAAGTTTACGAAGGTCAAAAGGCCGGTAAGTTCATTTGGGACGGCAGTGATACTACGGGTACTGTTGAAGGCTGTGGCTGGTGGGGACGTGGTGTTATTCAAACCACTGGTCGTCAAAACTTCGGTACGCTCAACCACTTTATGGGCCGCTCTCATGTGGATCCAGAGACCGTCGGTACGACAATCAATGGTGTTGTAGTAGAAGCGCCACCGGCAAACCCTCTCTATGCAGATTTAGATTTCTGTTCAAACCCTGGCTTGATCTGTAGCTCGGAGGAGAATCGTGAAATCAAATGGATAGCGGGTCTGTTCTACTGGGTTTCTTCGGTACAAACCTACAATGATGAAGGTGGTCCTTATGCGGCTTGGAACTATCATACTGAGCTGAAGAAATACGTGGATGGCGGACTGCAAGGCACTGAGTTTATTGATGCGGTGTCAGGTATTGTTAACCGCGGTTGCCCAGATAGCACGTGTCCTGTGAGCGGTGAGGTACACGCAGTGAAAGAGCGTCAGGATAACTTTAAGTTAGTACTAAAGACGCTAGGGTTGAACCCACAGTAAAGATATATATTAATCAAAGGCTTCCATTTGGAAGCCTTTTTTCATCCTCTCAGATCACTAACCTGCCAACCAACTCACTCACGATTGGCCATAAATGGGTCATACAGATTAGAAATCGGTGCTTTGAATAGTTTAGTTACACGCTGACTGATCAAAACTGAACTTGTATTTTTGGAAACCTGTGTTGTCGCCGACAGGGCCTGTTTCACTTGTCCATGTGATATGACATTGCGCGGTTTCTTCTGAAAAGGCTTTTGCCGATGGTGAGGATAAGAAGGTTGCAGTCACGCCGCTTGGGCCTTTCAGTTTAAAGTTATTGGCATTGTCAAAGTGCACTAATGGTTTCTCAGGGTTAGTTGCTCCGTTATCATTTGCGATTTTTTTCAGGTGCTTAAGGTACTGATCAACTAACTGGCGATTTGAGTAGGCCGAATCAGAGTGCACCAATTCAGAATTGTCTACGCCGGGGATCCACTTGTTTGAAGCGCGATAGTTGTTGGTCACCACATAAGCGATTTGTGAGTCATCAAGTACTGCACCATTGTATGTGAGGTCTGAAATTCGGCGATAGTCTCCATTAGGATTCTTCTGGGGCTTGTTGTCCTCACCTTTGATCAGTTCACCTTGTTCGTCGACAAGATAGCGCGGTGGCTGTGAAACATCGATCTCGTAACTCAATTCAATCTTATTTCCCGAGTTATCCCATCCGCCATAGAAAACATCGAAGTTATAGCTTCTGAACATCTGATGCAGCAATGGGTCATCGTTTTGAGTAACCGTCTGATATTGCTGCGATGCAATGGTTTCAAGCCACTCTTTAATGTCGGCCACTTTGAGTTTCAGTACTGCTGGCGTGTTGTTATCAAATACATACAAGTCAGCAACACTGGCGTTGGTCAGTGCATCCCCAGTGATGTTGGTGTAATCTTCATTACCACCTCGGCCACCTTTGAACGGCGCAGATACGGAAAGAAGGATGGCATTTGGATCCATGTTCAGCGTGCCATTGGAAGTAATGTCTTTACCCCACTTGAACTGAGCTTCATTCACGATTTGGACAGAGATATCAGACTTTACTGCGGAGAAGAAGCTATTGATCTTTTGGTTGATACCTAGAATGGGTGTCGACATGTAGGCTTTTGTGCCTTCATGGTCTTCAGCCAACACCTCAAGAACATTCTGGTCCATATCATTAACGTCTGTGTGAAGTGCACGGAGCTTGGCGGTACTATTTGAGTAGTTTACGTTCCATGTTTTGCCTGCGTCTTTAGATTCGATAGCAAGGTCGATCACGCCAACATTGTTTCCCCAGTAGCCAGGCATAACAGCAGGCTTGCCATGGATTTTACCGTTTTTAGGGTCTACGCCATTCATATTGTCGTAGGTGTTCTTTTCAGTCGGGAAGTTGTTGTGATCGTGACCGAACATGACGGCATCAATCCCTTCCACTTGGGCTAGCTGCCACGTCGCATTATCGATAAATGGTGTGCCCACGTTGCCGCCTTGAAGACCCGCATGCGGGATTGCAACGATGATATCTGCGCCCTCTGCTTTCATCTTAGGGACAAAGTGTTGAGCGGTTTTCTTGATATCAGAAACGACGACTTTACATTCCAGATGGCTCTTGTCCCAGTTCATGACATTAGGTGGAGTAAAGCCAATCACACCGACATTCAAGGAATACACCTTACCATCGCTGCCAACCACATCTTTGCGAATGATTTTGTATGGGTTAAAGTATGGCGTCGCCTGATCTAGGAACGCCTCATCAATGCGCGCCTCACAGGTTTGCATTGGAAACGCATCACGTGTGAACTGTCCCTCAGGGTATTTAAAAACGTTGGCTACGATGTAGGGGAAGTCAGCACCATTGATGGCGCTGTTAAGGTAATCAAGGCCGTAATTGAACTCATGGTTGCCGATGTTCGCCACATCGTAGTCCATTAGGTTCATTGCTTTGTACACACTGTGACGGTTGTTCTGCAGGTACTCAACCCCTTTACTGGCCATGTAATCAGCCATCGGACTGCCCTGAATAAGGTCGCCGTTGTCAAACAGCATGCTATTGGTCACTTCCGCGCGTGCGGTCTTGATGACTTGAGCGGTGCGAGCAAATCCGTAGTTTTGTCCTGATGTATTGCTGAAGTAGTTGTATGGCATCATGTTGCCATGCAAGTCTGTGGTCTCCATCAAGCGTAAGTCGACGCTAACATCAGTCCTTGTATTTGCAACGACGGTTGTCGTTTTCTTTTCACATCCAAGTAAGACAAGTGGTAGTAGGCTCATGGCTACCAATTGTTGTTTTTTGATCATTTTATTGTTCTCGTAAGGCTAGGATATTGTGCAATAGGGCGCACAAACGCGGCGAACGATAACATTTATAAAATGGGCTCTATGTTAAAGCTGGATGAATTATTTGTTTCCTCCGTCACTATTTTGTCCAATTAATTACATATGTTGCTATTAAAATTGTGATTTATATCTATTTTCTATTTGTATTTTAACGTTTGATTCGATTTGAAGGTTAAGTGACCACTGTGTGCTTCAAGACAAAAAGCGTTTTACAGAGAATGACTTACAATCTAAGTCACAAATTTCATTAATGTTAGAGTAAAAATTCCATTTCAGGTCTATGTTTAAAGGTCAGCATTCAAAGATGAGTAACGACATGTATCCTTTTTTCAGACTGGCCAAAATCATTTTTCAATCTAATAAGAAGCCAGCCATCAGTTATACCGAGCAAGATGAAATCGAATTTCGCTGCCATCCGTGGGACATTGATATGTTCATGGAAATGAACAATGGCCGTATCCTTACCCTGTATGACTTGGGACGTACTGCTTTATCGGTCAAGTGCGGTTTAATGCGTACCCTGAAGCAAAATCGTTGGGGTTTGGTGGTGGCGGGGAGTTCTGTTCGCTATCGCAAGCGTGTGCGTATGTTCGACAAGATCACCATGAAAACCCAGTGTGTTGCCACCGACGATAAATGGTTTTACCTAGAGCAGTCGATGTGGGTGAAAGGGCATCCGTGCTCTTCGGTATTGATTCGTGCAGGTGTCACCTCTAAAAGCGGCGTGGTACCTCCTCAAGAAGTGATTGATGCGGCAGGTGAGAAACCAATGACAAGTGATATTCCAATGTGGGTACAAGAGTGGATTGATTCAGAGCAGCATCGTCCGTGGCCGCCAACCGCTTATGAAGGCGCGGATGACTCGCAGGTTCAAGTGAGTGAACAGTAAAGGCCAGTAGACTGGCCTTTTTCTATTTCGCTTTCTATTTAAGTTGTCTATTCAGTTATGTAGCGTCGTTTTGATTGTCGGGTGCCGCTCTCTGAAAGGCGTCGAGCTCATTAAGCCTGCCCGCTATTTCATCTATGTTTGGGTAGGCCGACATGTCGACGCCAAAGCGCTGAGCGTTGTACACCTGAGGCACTAAACAGACATCAACAAGGCTCACCTCATCCCCAACACAATAGATGCCACTAACCGGTGCCAGCTTTTTCTCAAGCGCAGCAAAGCCGGTATTAATCCAATGCTGCATCCAGTGCACCCTATCCTGCTCATCGATATCAAATCTTTGACTTAATTGCTGAATTACCCTGAGGTTGTTGATTGGATGAATGTCGATGGCAATGTCCTGCGCCAGTGCCTTCACCCGATAACGCTCCTTACCCTTGCTGGGTGTCAATTGCGGCCCAGCATAGTGCTCATCGAGATAATCGATGATGGTCAGTGATTGATTGAGTGTTATTTCACCATCAACCAGTAGTGGCACCAGTTCATTCGGGTTGAGTGCGGCGTAGTCGGGCGAGTGTTGCCGCCCCCCATCTTTGATGAGATTTATCGGTACGGACTGAAACGAAATACCTTTTAGGTTTAACGCTATCCGTACCCGATAAGCGGCCGATGACCGCCAGTAGTCGTATAGAATCAAATCATGACCCTCAACATTCCTCGACCGTTTGCTCAATCGAGCCAAAGATGGATTGGCCGTTATTGTCCAGCATTTCTATCTTGATGCTATCGCCAAAGCGCATAAACGATGTGGTTGGCTGACCATCGCGAATAGTCTCAATCATTCGTCTCTCTGCAATGCATGAATAGCCAACGCCACCTTCTTCAATAGATGTGCCGTATTCGGTGCCTTGCTTGTTCGAGACTGTGCCGGAGCCAACGATGCAGCCTGCCGAAAGTGGTCTGGTTTTCGCAGCGTGAGCAACGAGCTCGGCAAAATCGAAGGTCATATCAACGCCCGCGTTTGGATGACCGAATGGCTCACGGTTGTAATGTGAAATCAACGGCAGGTGAACCTTACTGTCGTGCCATGATTTGCCAAGTTCATTTGGCGTGACAGCGACTGGCGAAAATGCGGATGAAGGCTTGGATTGAAAGAAACCAAATCCCTTGGCAAGTTCACCCGGAATCAATCCACGCAGTGATACGTCATTGACTAGCATGAGCAGTCGGATGGCATCGTGCGCTGTCTGCATACTTGCTCCCATCGGGACATCATCGGTAATGACAGCGACTTCGCCTTCAAAGTCGATGCCCCACTGTTCGCTTTCCATCACAATAGGCGCGTGTGGGGCCAAAAAGGTATCTGAGCCGCCTTGATACATCAGTGGGTCAGTCCAAAAGCTCTCTGGTATTTCTGCGCCGCGTGCTTTGCGAACCAGTTCTACATGATTGACATAAGCCGAGCCATCCGCCCATTGGTAAGCTCTTGGGAGGGGGGATTCGCATTGCGACTGCTCAAATGGGAGCGCTTGCAGCAAAATGCCTTGGTTTAGACCGAGGTAAACTTCTTCTAGAAGAGGCTCCAGCTGCTGCCAGTTATCAAGAGCAGCTTGCAGCGTTGGCGCAATCTCAGGCACGGCAATACAATGGCTGAGATCGCGACTGACGACAACCAACTGGCCATCGCGGGTGTTATTGTTAAGTGTTGCTAGTTTCATACCAATTCCCTGCTTTCCAGCTGTAAACGTATTCGCGGTTTTCCACCGCCTCGGCTTCGACACTGTGCTCCAGCGCATTGCGCGTATCTATCATTACTGCGACTTCATCGGTAAAGGTTTTCTTAGCTTCAAGCCCTGCTTTGAACGCTTTAGGGTGAGGGCCGTGTGTGAACCCAGCAGGGTGGAACGTCATCATACCGGCTTCGATGTTGTCTCGACTGAAGAAGTCACCTGCGTGGTAGAACAGCACTTCATCGTAGTCATCATTGTTGTGGTAGAACGGAACTTTCAGTGCCCCGGGATCGCTCTCAATGGGTCTTGGTACAAAGGTACAGACGACAAATCCGTTGCCGACAAACGTGGTATGCGCTGACGGTGGTAGGTGATAGCGATGAGACATCAGCGGTCTGATATCTCGCCAGTTGAGCTTGAGTACCGATAAGTCTCCGTGCCAGCCAATCGCATCCAGCGGGTTAAACGGATACGTAATGGTGTTGATTTTGTTGCCGCGCTTGAGTGACACCGTGGTTTGCTCTTCACTGTATTGCGCCTCAAAGCGCTCATTAATTGCGGGTGGTTCGAGCACTGCTGGATCAAATACCGCATGTTGGCCAACAATGCCCTTTTCAGGCAGGGCAAAGGCTGCACCAGTGTTTTCTATCATTAAAATGAACATCGGCGATTTGGGCTCTAGTCGCCAGTTGGTTGAACGAGGGATCAGCACATAATCTCCTTCTTCAATCTCAAGATGACCATAGTCACAATAAAGATCTGCGCTTCCTTGATGAATAAACAGCAATTCATCGCCGTCACCGTTGCGAGCAAGACCTGACATCTTTTCTGTTGGCTTCCATACTCGCACTTTACATTCGCGATTCTCAAGGATGCTAGGGGCAGCCCAGGGCGAAGCTTGGTGAGCAGATTCAACATGGTTGAGATTAAATGCACGCGGCTTGAGTTCACCTTCCCATTCAGACCAGCCCGTTGGTGCATGCTGGTGGTGAAAGTGGCTGGCTGGTCCAAAGAAGCCCTCGCGACCAGCTTCACGCTCATAGATCGCCTCTTCAGGGAAATCCGCATGAGCCTGCTTCGAATAAGTCCCCTCGCGATGAGGGAACGTTGGCCATTTACGCATCGTCGGTCACCTCGTTTAGTACGCCGCGGCGGATCTGGTCTTCTTCTATCGATTCGAATAGCGCTTTAAAGTTACCTTCCCCAAACCCTTCGTTGCCTTTGCGTTGAATGATTTCGAAGAACACTGGACCAATCACGGTTTGAGTAAAGATCTGCAGTAAGATGCCATCCTTCATTGGTGCGCCATCGATAAGAATGCGCAGATCTTGCAGACGGCTTACATCCTCACCATGACCTTTAACTCGAGCGTCGACTTTTTCGTAGTAGGTATCAGGTGTCGGCATAAAGTCCATGCCGCGATCACGCAGTGTTTGTACAGTCTGATAGATGTCATCTGTGGTTAACGCAATGTGCTGAATGCCTTCGCCGTTGTATTCTCGGATGAACTCTTCGATTTGCGATTTGTCATCGGATGATTCGTTAATAGGAATGCGGATTTTTCCACATGGAGCCGTCATTGCGCGGCTGACAAGTCCTGTGAGTTTGCCTTCGATGTCGAAGTAGCGAATTTCTCGAAAGTTACCAATGCGTTCGTAGAAGCCCGACCAAACATCCATGTTGCCTTGTTTTACGTTGTGAGTAAGGTGGTCCAATTCATAGAGCCCGACATCTTGCTCAGCTAGGCGTTTTTGTGCATCTGGGTAGAACTTAAAATCCACATCATAGATGCTGCTGCTTCCATAGCGGTCAACAAAGTAAAGCAGGCTCTCACCAATGCCGTAAATCGCAGGAATGCTCAACTCCATAGGACCAATCTCGGTGACATATTGCTCACCACCATTTTCTAACGCATGCGCCATCGCTTTCGCTGCGTCCTCGACTCGAAAAGCCATTCCACAAACCGAAGGACCATGAATACGCGCGAACTCCTCAGCTTGGCTATGCGGTTGAGCATTAACAATAAAGTTGATGTCGCCTTGACGATAGAGCCAGGCTTCTTTTGAACGATGCTTGGCAATTTCGGCAAACCCTAGCGAGTCGAACAGACGTTTCAAGTCGTTGATACCGTCATCCGTTGTTGCAGTGTACTCAACGAATTCAAAGCCATCGGTTCCAAGAGGGTTGAAGTTGATAGTCATGGTCATTTCCTTTTGATAATAAGATGGTCTTCTTCGTTGGAAGACCTTGTTGTAGGGGACATGACTTAAATTTGAGCAAAGTTGAGGGAAAAGGGAATAGGGTCAAAGCGTTAGACAAAAACGCAGTCAGAGTATTATTGCTGTAACAAATTTGCTACAAAGTAAATATCACGGTTAACGTTGAGAACATCAGTCAATTAACTTATTGAAATAAAAAGAAAGCTAAGCACTAACCGGTAAAAGGATTCTAGAATGTTGGTGTAAATGAAATGTTAAAAAAGTAAACCTTGTTGTACACCTAACTAGCCGCACATTAGTTTCTCTGAAACGGGGAGCATGAAGAATAAAAAAGTGGAGTCGTTTGTCCGACTCCACTTGTTATCACGTTTTTCGTTGCACTTTTACGCCAGTTTTAGCGTCTCACTGCTCAAGCGATTCATGTAGCTGTTTACAGCAAATGCGAGACCAGCGACGGCGATTGCCCATAACCAGATAGGAAGCATGCCTGTCGATATTGCATAACCAATAGCCGTGGCGGTAATCACGCCAATGAACCCAGGGATCAGGAAGCTATGGTTAAGGATATATTTACCAATCTTAGTGGTACCAGAGCGGTCAAAGGTAATGGCAGCAAGGTCCGATGGGTAGAATGGGAAGAAGTAGTAAGCGTAACAAGCAGGGAGAACGCCAATTAAGACTTCTGCTGGGATGCCTAACGCGAATCCAAGAGGTAGCATGATGGTCAGCACGGCCGCTTGGCTTTTAAGGAAGACGGACGAAACGTACATAGCGATCGCGAAGGTCCAAGGGTGCGACTTTACTACGTCCTCAACCAAACTGATGATGTAAGGCTTGTTGTAAGCGATGATGGTGTCACTCATCCAGGCGATACCAAAGATGATGATGACTGCACTCATACCGGCAATAAACACGTTGGTGTTGACGATTTTTTTAGGGTCAACGTTGGTAGTGAGCAAAATAATCGCACCGACCGACAGCATTAAGAATTGTAGGGCGGTAGATGTGCTCACACCGTCTGGTAATAAGCCAAGATCTTTACCAAACATTGCCACACAGATAACGGTCAGAATACCCAGTAAGAAAACAGTAAGACCGCGTTTTGCTGTCTGGTTTTCCTTCATTCCAGCTTCACCAGTACTCGCTTCGCTGGTATCGATAAGCTGCGCTTTAAACTGAGGATCTTTCATACGCTCAAGAAACTCAGGATCATCGTTCAGCTCTTTACCGCGCTTCAAGCTCCAAGTTGCCGCAATTAAGACGCCTGTAAGGGTGGCAGGAATGGTCACCATTAACACTTGGCCCAAGGTGATATCAAGGTTGTTTGTCGCTGCTGTTGCCATGACCACGGCTGCTGCCGCTGCGATAGGGCTTGCAGTGATCCCCATTTGCGAGGCAACCGTTGCAATCGCCATAGGGCGTTCAGGACGAATACCGCGCTTGATACTTACATCGTAAATAACGGGTAGCAGTGGATATACCGAGTGACCTGTACCGACCATCACAGTCAGTGAATAGGTACAAAGAGGACCAAGGAAAACCACTTTAGATGGGTGCTTACGAAGCAATTTTTCAGCGTATTGAACCAGTAGTTTTAGACCGCCTGTTGCTTCAAGCGTTGCGGAAGCTGCAACAACCGCAAGAATAATGAGCATAACGCCAATAGGTGGCGTCCCGGGAGCAATACCAAAGAAGAAACTAAGAATAGAAACGCCGAGACCGCCCAATAAACCGAAGGCGACACCGCCGTAGCGTATACCTACAAAAATGACTGCCAGAAGCAGCAGCATGTGAACATAAAACATAACAACTCCTTTTAATAGCGACAGAGTTATCATGCGCCCGTATGCAGTATCAAATACTGATCTAGATACGGAAAATCGCCCATATTTAAACGAGTGTGCAAATTTCTACACAAGGTCACATTGTTGCTGGATTGTCATATATGTGATTGAAATGAAATAAAAAAGCGGAGCCATGTAGCTCCGCTTTTCAGTCTACGCGACGTTGCTATCGTCTTTGTCTTCAGCGCCAATAAAGCCGCCGGTCTGGTGTGCCCAAAGTTGGGCATACACCCCACCTAGTTCCACCAGTTCTTTGTGGCTGCCTTGCTCGATGACTTCGCCTTTATCAAGTACGATAAGGCGGTCCATCGCAGCGATGGTAGACAGGCGGTGAGCGATAGCGATGACCGTTTTGCCTTCCATGAGCTCGTTAAGACTCTCTTGAATAGCGGCTTCTACCTCGGAGTCGAGCGCTGAGGTAGCTTCATCCAAAATTAGTATTGGCGCATTCTTGAGTAGCACTCGCGAAATGGCTATACGCTGGCGCTGACCTCCGGAAAGCTTGACGCCTCGTTCACCAACCTGAGCGTCATAGCCCTTGTTGCCAAACGGGTCGGTAAGCGTTTCGATAAACTCATGTGCATGCGCTTGTTTGGTTGCCGCAAGCAGCTCTTCTTCGCTTGCATCTGGCTTACCATACAATATGTTGTCGCGAATAGAACGGTGCAGCAGTGACGTATCTTGTGTCACCATACCAATCTTGCTTCGCAGCGAGTCTTGAGTCACTTTTGAGATTGACTGCCCATCAATGCGAATATTGCCCCCTTCTACATCGTGGAAACGCAGAAGCAGGTTCACAAGCGTTGACTTACCCGCACCTGAACGCCCAACCAAGCCAACTTTCTCACCCGGCTTGATGTTCAGATTAAGATTACTGATTACCCCTTTGTTTTCACCATAGTGGAAACTCACGTCATCAAAGTCGATACCGCCTTGGTCAACAACGATAGGCTTCGCGTCCTTTTCATCTTTAATATCAATGGGCTTCGAGAGCGTTTTCATGCCGTCCACAACCGTACCCATGTTTTCAAACAGGGCACCGACTTCCCACATGATCCACATCGACATACCATTGATACGTAACGCTAAACCAATCGCAATCGCGATCGCACCAACTGAGATAGCGCCATCCATCCAAAGATAGATAGAGATAGAGGTAACCGTAAACAGCAATACATAGTTGGTAAACTCAACAGCGACATCAAAACCTGTCACCAGGCGCATTTGACGATAGACCGTATCCAAGAATCCCTTCATACCTTTCTCGGCATACTCGGTCTCACGATCAGTATGCGAGAAGAGTTTGACAGTAGAGATGTTGGTATAGCTATCGACGATGCGTCCTGTCATGGTTGAGCGGGCATCCGCTTGCTCCGTCGCGACCTTTTTCAGCTTAGGCACAAAGTAGATCTGGATGCCGATGTAGGCACAAAGCCAAACCAGCATCGGCATCATGAGACGCCAATCCGCTGCAGCTAGCATCACTAAGATCGATGTGAAGTAGACCGACACGTAAACAAATACGTCAGCCGTTTTCATCACGGTCTCGCGAACGGCGAGTGCGGTTTGCATCACCTTAGTGGCAATTCGTCCAGCAAAGTCATCCTGATAGAAGGAGAGACTTTGCTTAAGCAGGTAACGGTGCGCCTGCCAACGGATCGCCATTGGGTAGTTGCCAAGCAGAGTCTGGTGCACCAACAAGGAGGCGATTAATAGAATGGTAGGCAGTACCACAAGCACACAAAAGCCGACCCAAAACAGGGTGTGTCCGTTTTCAGACAAGAAGGTTTGCGGGTCGCTCGCTGTCAACCAATCGACTATTTGACCCATAAAGCCAAACAACATCACCTCTGCGATCGCAATGACGGTCGAGAACAGTGACATTAAAATAATGGGCTTTTCAAAGCCCCGAGTGTAGTAACGACAGAAAGCGAGTATGCCCTCTGGCGGCTTCTCAGGATCTTGCTTTGGAAAAGCTTCGGTAAATTTTTCAAAGCGTTTAAACATGATTCACCTAGTAACGTTGTAAAGTGCCTCAGTTGTAGAGGGGTACTTTCAAGAAGAGACAAGAAAACCTCCAATCCGCTTTTGAAGTCATGGGATTAGAGTAAATAGTAAGAGCGTTATTGTTTTGATTTTACATAGCGAATGTTCCGTTTCGCAGGTTAGAACACATGAAAGAGATCTGACGAATCAGATGATGACAAGTGTATAGCTTTTAACCACCTCTCTCAATAACTGCCGCAGATAAACACCTTATTTTCGTGGTCACTCGGAATAATAATCCACAATTTGGTGCATATTTTTCATTTATGCCTGACTTTTGTGCAGGAAGATTTGCGGTTTTCATGTCATCTAGCAGTAAACATTCTTGTTTACTCTGTGATTCAATTCAGTATTCAGTAAATTAATATTTAACACGTTATTTACAATTTAAGGATTGTTGAAAACATTTCTAGTTAAGTGGATGTTCTATGAATCACGGAATGACAGCACGCAGCGATCTCAGTTTTGTCGACCAAGACGAAATCAACCAAAGCAAAGTAGTCCGAGTAGGGAAGTCGGTTCAAAACGCCAATTGTGTGGTTATGGTACCGCCGAAAGAGTTTGGTTTTAACGCAGAGACCGCCGCGGACAATGAATTTCAGCATCAAGTTGACCTTGATGCGAGCTCTGTGAAGCAAAAAGCGATGTCTGAGTTCAACGCTATGGTTGAAGGGCTTCGTAAAGAAGGCGTGCAAGTAGTAGAGTTTGACTACCCGTCTGAAGCCAAAGAAACGCCGGATGCTGTGTTTCCGAATAACTGGTTTAGCACGACCCATGATGGTGCATTCTTTACCTTCCCAATGGCCTGTGAGAATCGCCAGCGAGAGGTGAGACCTGATGCACTAATAAGCAGCTTAAACGCTGCGGGTAGGCAGGTGGTTTCGACAGATAATCTGCTTGGGTACATTGACCAAGGCGCGTTTCTCGAAAGCACAGGCGTTATGGTGAAAGACCACATCAACAAAACCATCTATGCGGCGCTATCTCAGCGCTGTGAGCGTGAAGCCCTTGAGGATTACGCTAAACGCATTGGTTACCATCGAGTGGTTTCCTTCCAGACTGCGCTACCATCAGGACAACCGATTTATCACACCAACGTGATGATGGCGATCGGAGAGTACTTTGCGGTGACATGTTCAGAGGTCATCCCTGAATACGAGAGACGTTTTGTGGTTAAGTCACTTGCGAACAGTAAACAGGTTATTGATATAAGCCTGGAACAAGTAAACCAATTTTGCGGCAACATCCTGCAATTGGAAACGGTGAATGGTGATAAGGTGATTGCCATGTCGCAATCGGCCTTTAACGCCTTTACTCCCGCTCAAAAACAGCAGCTTGCCACCCACGGGAAATTACTGCCATTTGACGTATCTACCATAGAAAGCATTGGTGGTGGAAGCGTTCGATGTATGTTGGGCGAAGTCTTCTTGCCGACTCGCTCCCAAGCGTTATAGTTGCCTCCTAATCAGCCCATTCTATGGGCTGATTGTTATCCTTTCTCTTCATTATTCTCAACCAGATAATCAAACGAGCATTTTGACGCCCGCTTAATAAAACTCCATCACTCTTCTCGTCTGACTTTAATTATGCCTATCACTGTAGCTTAGACTCCCAGTACTCGTGTCGTCACAGTGAAACTGTTGTTTTAGCAACTAGAATGAAGGTAAGCAAAAGAGTTAAACGTCATTTCATTAACTAATAGTTATCTTAATGGTGATTAATTAAGCGCTACAAGTTAATAAAAGAATGGTCGATACTAACTCCACCAAAACGACACAGACCAAGTGAGGTTGAGATGAACTTACCGAAACTCCATCAATCGATTATTTCTGGTGACTACGACACCTTTAGCGCGCTTATTGAACAAGGTGCTGACGTTAATCAGTTGGATAGTGAAATGGGTAACTCACCGCTTCACATTGCGTCGCAGCAGTCGTCGACGAAGTGGGTGTTGGCATTGATTGATGCCGGAGCGTTTATTAACTTACAAACGCCAAAACATGGTGTGACGCCTCTGATGGTGGCGGTTTGGCATCGTAAGCCCGAGGTGGTAACAGTACTGCTTGATCAGCCTTTGATTAATACTGAAATCATTTCAACGTTTGGGCTAAAAGCGGCTGATCTGACCGAGTTCGGTGCAAGTGAAGAAGACAAGTTTGGCCTGCAACAAGCTAACCAACTTAAGCAGATCTTTATTGACTACAACGCAAGTCGTTCGCAGTACGAATCTTCACTAAGTGCCTATCAAATTGTCACTGATGCGGCGCTGTCAGATGAGCAAAAAGCGGCAAAGCTAAATGCACTTGGAGACTGGTCGTCGTTAAATGCGACGTCTGCGGTTACAGCCTCTGGCAATGACGAACACACTGCGGTAATGGTTGCTGCTCGAGATGGTTTGGTCGAATCTTTGAATATTCTGATGGAGCACGGTGGTGATCAGACGATCCCCGATCATTACATGAAGGCAATCCCGCTCCATAAAGCGGCATATAACGGCAGAACCAACGTAATAAAACTGCTAGCACAGTACCCTGGATTCAAAGAAACCTTGAATGCTCAAGGCCCTAATAACGGCTATACCCCGTTGCACGACGCTATTTGGCATGGTCATACCGAGGCTGCAAAAGTGCTGATCGAAGCGGGCGCGAGTAAAGAACTCGTGAGTTTTGATGGGAAAACACCGCTCGAGCTTGCGAGAGAGTATCAATACCAAGATATCGTCGAGTTGTTGGAGAAAAACTAATGAACGTACTTATTGTCTACTGGCATCCGGAACCAAACAGCTTCAACGGTGCCATGTTTCACCGCGCCATTGAGAGCTTTGAGACCGTAGGGCACGAAGTAAAAACTTCTGATTTGCACGAGATGAATTTTAATCCTGTGTCGGGACGACATAATTTCTCTGATGTTAACGACGCTGAGTTCTTCAAACAGCAACTAGAGGAAATGCACGCCAGTGAGACGGGGACTTTCTCTTCAGAAATCGAAGCTGAGATCAAAAAGCTAGAGTGGAGTGACTTAGTGATCTTTCAGTTCCCTCTCTGGTGGTTCGGTATGCCCGCGATGTTAAAAGGATGGGTTGATCGAGTGTTTGCAATGGGTCGCGTTTATGGCGGTGGGCGCTTTTATGAAAATGGCGTGTTTAAAGGCAAAAAAGCCATGCTCAGTGTGACCATGGGCGGACCCCAAGACTTGTACGTAAAAGACGGTTGGAATGGCGATCTCGACGTGATTCTGCGACCGATTCATCGAGGCGTGTTTGAGTTTACAGGGTTCTCAGTATTGGAACCGCAGAAGGTATTTGGTCCTGCTCGAATGTCACTAGAAGAGCGTTCTGATGAGTTGGAGCGTTATGGACAGCGCTTAGCGGCCATTTTTGATGAATCTCCAATTGATGTTGGTCATTACTAATAATCTAGCGTGGCGGTGTTTCTAACATCCGGCGTCGCTGAGCATCACAGAGTGTTTTAAAGGTAAGCAGCACATGAATATAACAGAGCGCACCATATCTATATTGCAATCTTGGGGAGCGAGTCCTCAACAAATACAAAACGTTGTGGATAGCGGCAACCTAGAATTACAGCGGGAGCACATCTCAGGAATCGAAGAGTGTCTTCAGATGTTGTATCCGGACTCTTCTCGCAAAATGAGTTTCTTGAAGCAACCATCGAAGAGTGTTTTCTTTGACGGTAAGAAACCGCTCGATGTCATATGTTCTGGGGATGAGGCTATGCTCTCAGAGGCGCACTATATTATTCGCAGCATGCTCTGTGTTTAACCGGGAACAGGTTTTATTCTCAAATAGATTGGACATTTGCTCAAGTTTTTTTAGACTACCTTATTGAGTTGCTATTCAATAGTGAATGCAATTTTTAATCTCAAAAAAGATAAGGATATCAATTGAGTAGGTTAGTCACGTATCTATTGCTTGTTCTTGGGCTGGTGATCGCGAGTCAACACCCCAGAGAGATGGAAAATATTCTTGGCTTCGATATTTTCCATCAAATTCGAACGATAGGCCGAGATTTGGAGTATGAGTTTAGCCGAATCGCTAGAGCGCTAGACAGATTCCGGTAAATCGAATATTAAAGCTATAGCCCTTTCTGATGAGGAATTCTTCAGCAGTAAGCCACTCTCGTTCTCTATTTTGGCACCATCGCCTGACATTAGAGTTTCCTCCCCTATGATGAGCGAACTCTCAACTTGGTGTATATACAAGTTGCGACCTTGCTCTATCTCGTAACGATACTTAGCTCCCGGTTCCAAAATTAATTGATGTAAAGAAGCATCTTGTTTTATCTGTAAAGTCCCATCTCTACCATCCGGAGTAGCAACAGTAGTGATGCCCGACGAGCGACCGAAGTTCTTCTGTTGATAGCCAGGCTCTTTACCGAACTCATTTGGCTGAATCCAAATCTGTAAGAACCGCAGCTCATCGGTGGCTGAGCCGTTGTATTCGCTATGGTAAATTCCTTTTCCCGCTGACATCAGTTGAAACTCGCCAGCAGGTAAACTTTGTACATTACCTTCGCTGTCTTTGTGCTCGATAGTTCCCTCAAGTACATAGCTAATGATCTCCATATCGCGATGCCCATGAGTATCAAAGCCCGCGCCAGCTTGCACAATATCATCATTGATTACACGTAGCGCTGAGAAACCCATATAATCAGCGTCGTAGTAACTCCCAAATGAAAAAGTGTGTTTGCTATCCAGCCAGCCAAAATTTGCACGGCCTCGGTCTTGCGAGTGTCTGACAGTGATCATAATAAGTCTCCCTTGCTTGTAACTTTGTAGCGTTGGGATTTAGTGTAGACGCGCGGTAATTAACAATGAACGGGAGTAATTCGAATAGGTCGGTCAACAATTTTGAAGATCGACTGTATGAATCAAGTTATCGAGCAGGACAGTTAGCAATGATCAAACCCCGTCAGATAGGTCAAGCGTACGATACGATCACCTATATGTGGCAAAGCAAAGATTTCAATCGAAATAACGGGATCCAAGCTCATAAACGTGCACTAGGGTTCGCTAAAGAAAACGGCAGAGCGTTGGATATTGGGTGTGGCTGTACCGGAAGATTTATCGATTTACTTCGCCAACAAGGGTTTGAGCCGGAAGGTCTGGATATCTCGACTAAGATGGTTGAGCTTGCTAGGGAGCGACACCCTGATGTGACCTTTCATCATCGAGATATTTGCGAAGGGCAACTGCCATCCAAGTATGACTTTATCACGGCATGGGATAGCATTTGGCATATCCCTTTAGAACAACAAGTTCCGGTGCTAACCAAAATCGTGGAAAGCCTAAATGCTGGTGGCGTGTTCATCTTCTCATTTGGCGGCACCATAGAAGCAGGGGAGCATACCGATGATTTTATGGGCCCCGAGGTTTACTACTCTTCTCTGGGGACAAATGGGTTCTTGAAACTGTTTATGGATCTTGGCTGTATCATTCGCCACTTAGAGTTTGATCAGCACCCAGAGCTTCACACCTATCTGATTGTGGAGAAAGGTCTCTGACACTTGAGAGTTTGTCACCACAAAAAAGGCGCCATCATGGGCGCCTTTGCGGTAATAGCCTACCTTTTATAGCTTTACTAGCTCAGATTGCTCTTTAGAGAGATTTTGCTCTGCGTTTTTAGGTGCTTCACCTAGAATGTCTCGGCTTCCAGACTCACTTTGACTATTGAGTATCACAGATGTAATCACCCAATTATCACCACTTTTTTGAAGCGTAAATTCATAGTTACCCGATACCGCCCAAAAACCGTCATCGCCAAGCCAGTGGCTGGCAGTAACATCTGCGAATGCGCTTGCAGAGTTGCCATTTACATCCACTCTTAGGTTGCTAAGGTCATGGTAAGTGGCATCAAAGCCAGGTAAGAATGCCGCCCATTGATTCATTAAATCCGTACGGTCAACGGGCGCTGCTTCGCCACCAAACAGTGAGGTATAGTCCACGGTCACTTGCGGGGCAAACAGTCGACCTAAGTATTCAAAAGCACCTTGGTCAGCCATTGCTGAGAAGCTTTGAATATTGCTACGAATGATCGCTTCATCCTTAGATAGAGCATGGGTTTGAGCATGCACGTTCATTGAGACTACTCCAATTAACAAGATAAACAGGTTACGAATACGCATTTTCTTAGCTCCCTTTAATTACAGGTTGGCTTTGAAGTGTTTGGTCATCGCAGCAACCGCGGCTTGAACGGCTTCTGGTTGGTCGTAGAAATCAAACTGAGAGACATCTTCTAGCCAGACCGCTTCAACGTTTTTGCCAGCATGGTCAAGATATTGATGTGCACCTGCAGGAAGCGCCATCGCTTCAGAGGCAACCATGATGACGGGTTTATCTTGAGTCGCTGCGCTTGCTTGAGCATCGTAGTTCAACCAACCTTCCCAAGAAGCCACGTTATATTGGTTGTCGTATTCTGGAATAAGACCACGGTCGGTTTCTGTGTAGTAAGGTGCTTGATACATCAGGGCGCCTTCGTTCGTTAGGCTTGCAGCTTCAATGTACACTGGGGTCTCACTTTGCTCCGCTTGGTGGGCAGCAGCAAGGAGATTATTGGCATTCTCTTCACCGCCGTAAATGGCAGTTGCCATTGGTTTGTCGTGCAGCCACGGTGCGACTAGTGCGACTGCGGCCACTTTGTCATTACCTGCCGTCGCATCCATCATGTAACCGGAAGACGCGCAGATACCCAGACCCGCCACTCGACTGCCATCGACTTGTTGAAGGTTCGCCACTGCATCGATGACGGCGCGAATGTCTTCTGTCTTACGGGTCGGATCTTCTAGGTATTTGACGGTGTCACCCGATTGACCCCATCCACGAAAATCAAACGTTACCGCTGCGTAGCCTTGATCTGCTAGTGCTTGGGCATAAACTGCTGGCATCTGCTCTTTAACGGTTGTCCATGCTCCTGTCACGACGACAACTGGCGGATTCTCTACACCTTCTGGTAGGTAAAGATTTGCTGCTAATTGACCGACTTTAGTATCGAGTTGAATCGCTTGCATAGTTGTGTCCTCGTATTGAGCTGGATTGCTAGATTGGTCAAGGTCGTTTGCCATCCCTGATATGGAGAATAGACCGATTGTTGAAATGAGCGCTGGCTTAATCATCTTGTATCCCTCTTGCTGACTTTTCGACTTAGCCTCTGTTTGGCTAACTTGGATATAGATTAGCTCTGGAGTGGGTTTTGAGATTGAACATTCCTGCTTGGCTTTTTGAACTTTATTGCAGTGCAGTTAACTGTCTTTTGGGTCATTGACGATACGGTCAACATTGCGCTAGTTTCAAATAATATGGAGACCAGTGGAATGAATGATGAAGTCGCAACTAACCTTTATAGATCACGAAACAGGGGCGCTGTCCGATTGTGGGCAAGTGCTTGATATTGATAACTCTAATCAAGGTTTAGGTTGGAACGGCGTCGTGATTGAAAAGGGCAGTTCGCCGCATTTCTATCCGCAAAATGTCCATACACCTTATTTCTATTTTGCGCTGGCTTTAGAGCAGGACCTTACTTGGGAGGTCGAAAAAGAGGAGGGCATTGCATCTCTGAAAACGAGTCCTGGTAACATCTGGATCAACCCACCCAAAACCCCGTTTACACACAATATTGATGAGCCCTGCTATTTCGTCATCCTGGCTGTGGAAGAGAGCGTCTTTCTTGAGTTTTGTCCGTTAAATTTAGAGGGTGTACCACTTCAGTTTCTCAATAATTACAATGTATTAGATGAGTCCATTAAAGGTGTGATAGAGCTGTTCTTGCTAGAGAGTGAGAACAAAGGGCGTAACGGTCCTGTTTACCTCAATAATCTGATATCTCTTTTGGCGACGCACTACATTCAAAACTACTCCAACTATGTTGATATTAAGAACAGTCAACTCGCTGCGTCTAAATTCGATCAAAGGCAAATGGATCGTGTTGATGCGTATATCGCGGAAAACATCGCTAGCAACATTTCGGTGGACGATCTCGCGGATCTCTTGGGGTGCAGTAAATTTTATTTTCTGCGAGAGTTTAAAAAGCTTGCTGGCGTGACCCCCTATCAGTACCTAGTGAGCCAACGGCTTGAGCAAGCCAAGCAGAGGCTCAGTGCTGGTAGCGTAAACATTGCCGTTACGGCACAAGAGCTTGGCTTCAACGATCAGTCCCATTTAACTCGGGCATTTAAAGCGCATTTTGGCGTGACACCGGGACAGTTTGTTAAGCAACATAACGGTGAATGAGTCAAGCTAGTATCTAATCATTCCGTGTGAGCGTCTTTTCAACTAACTCCTTAAAGGCACGTACCTTAGCTGACATGTGCTTTCTACTTGGGTAGACCATATAAGCGCCCAATTGGTGCTTTGGGTAATCTGAAAAAAGCTCGATGAGTTCGCCTGTTTCTAACTCATTGCCAAGATAAAAGCGGGGTAAGCGAGTGATCCCAAGTCCGGCTTTGCACATCTCTAGCTCCATTTGAGCGCTATTAACGATAATTCTGCTGTCGATATCGACCACACACTCTTTCCCCTGCAGGTCTTCATATACCCAGCGTTTTGGATTTTTGGCGTAGCTGTAGCTGATGATGTCGTGCTGAGACAGTTCCTGAGGATTTAAAGGTGTGCCATGTTTTGCGAGATAGTCAGGAGAAGCGATGGTTAATCCTGTATCCGAAAACAGCTTGCGGCTAATCAGTGATGAATCTTCTAATCGGTCTGAAGCGCGAATGGCGATATCGATTCCCTGTTCTATTACGTCGACTTTTTTGTCACTCAGGTCGATATCTAAGGTCACTTTTGGATAAAGCTGGGCGTATTCGGTAAATACCGACTTCATCATGGTTAAACCAACAGCCACAGGGCAGGTGATCTTCAAAAGTCCGGTCGGCTCCATTTGACTACCTGAGACTAGTTCTTCTGCGGCCTTGGCGGCATCCACAACATCTCTTGCTCGCTGATAGAAGTTTTCGCCCTCGGGCGTTAACTTAAGGGTTCGAGTAGTGCGCTGAAGTAATCGAACACCTAAACGCTCTTCGAGCTTAGTGACTTCCTTACTGATATAGGAAGTCGAATGCTGTGTTCGCTCCGCGGCAATGGTGAAACTGCCACTCTCGACGACCTCGACAAACACAACAAATCCATCCAGTAACTTCCCGTTATACATGCCTACTATTCCTAGTCATTTGGAAATAATCATTTTACATTCTAGTCATTAATTTCCTAATGGCTAGCAATTAAACTGAATTTAACGATAACAAAGTAAGCAATGGAGTGTAACCATGAAGCAGATCAGCCGAGTGAATCACATTGGAATTCGAGTGAGTGACTTTGAACAGTCGAGAGACTTTTACGCCAAACTCGGGTTTGAGTATATCGCAGGCCCGACAGGTCCTGAGCCTGTTGCGATTGTTGAGCATCCAAGCGGCATTAACATCAATTTTATTCTCAATGCAGCTCCCGGAGAAACGCTCAATCGCTTGATGGATGTGCCAGAAAAATACACCGGTTACACCCACGTTGCGATAGAGATATCGAGTGCTGAGGAAGTATTGGCGAACCTCGCTGAGTTGGACATACCGCTGAGTGGTGAGCCCATGAACCACCCTACGGGTACTTCATTCTTTATCCGAGATCCCGACGACAATGTGATTGAGTTTATTGAGTACGTTGGTTTAGGCGCATACAAAAATTAAGGAACATATGATGACAACAGCAAAGAAAATCTTGGCATTTGGTGCCAGCAATAGCAGCAACTCAATCAACCAAACTCTGGCCGCTTATGCCGCGAGTCTTGTTGTAGGTGCAGAAGTGAATCTTATTAATATTAATGATTTTGAATCAGCGCTTTACAGTGAGGATCGAGAAAAGGCATCAGGTATCCCAGAGCAAGCGCAGCGTTTCTATCAGCTGATTGGTGAAGCAGATGCGGTCATTGTGTCCTTCGCTGAGCATAACGGCTCCTATACCGCCGCTTACAAAAACCTGTTTGATTGGACATCGCGCATCAATATGCAGGTATTTCAAAACAAGCCAGTGGTGTATATGGCGACATCACCAGGCCCAGGCGGCGCGCAGAGTGTTTTAGCTGCTGCAACGGGTTCTGCCCCTTACTTTGCTGCTAACGTGAAGGCATCTGTTTCTATTCCAAGCTTTTACGACAACTTTGATATGCAGTCACAAACTATCACCGACGGTGCCTTGGCCGATCAAGTCGCGTCCGCCGTCGCCCAGCTTGTAATCGAATAGCTTGTTGTTGAATAGTTAGCTAAAAGGGTTGCCAGAGGACTTGGCAACCTGATCCTTCAGAAATCCAAAGTAAAAGGAACAAAACGATGGATGACAAGATTCTCAACGCACCTGTTCGTTCCACCTTGGTCACTATGGCGGCGCCCGCTGCGTTTGGCATGTTAATGACCTTTCTGTTTCAGCTTATCGATACCTACTTTGTTGGTAAGCTCGGTACCAAGCCACTCGCTGCAATGAGTTATGCCTATCCTGTCTATTTTTTCCTCGTGGCATTTTTTATGGGCGCCGCCGCTGGGGTTTCATCTTCTGTTGCGAAAGCGCTGGGTGAACAGCAGCCAGAAAAGGCAAGGCAGTTAACCACCATTTCAATCCTATCATTTGTGCTGCTGACATTTTGCCTAGCGGGTATTGGCCTAGTTTTTGTTGATGAGCTGTTCCTCGCGGTTGGAGCCAATTCAGAGATATTACCCATGGTCAAAATCTATATGATGCCCCTGTTTGTCGGCATGTTTGCTTTGATCATTGGGCTCATTGGTAATGCAGCGTTGATGGCGAAGGGAGTCATGATTCGCTCAACGGTCGTTATGGCTATTGGCGGTATCGTCAATGTGGTGTTCGACTATCTTTTGATATTTGGTATCGGATTCTTTCCCGAGTTGGGTCTGGCCGGTGCAGCGTATGCAACCGTCCTGTCTTGGTTGGTTATCGCGGTGTTGATGATAGGTTTAATCGTTCGTGAATCCTTGTTTTCTTTGGCTTTCTTGCGAGACATACGCGCAGCTATAAGCGATCTTAAAGGCGTCATGGTCATTGCAGGACCTGCTATTGCAGCGCAGATACTCACTCCAATTGCTATCGCCGTAATTACACGAAGCGTTGCCCAATACGGTGATGATGCGGTGGCGGCGTTTGGTATTGTGACGAGGGTAGAGTCTTTGATCTTGGTTGGGATCTTATCGCTAAGTGTCGTGATGACGCCGTTTGTTGCGCAAAACTATGGGGCGAAAAAATGGCTGCGATTAGATCAAACAGTGGCGAATGCAGGTCGACTGACGGTTTATTGGGGATTATTGGCTTTCGCTGTCGTTGGTTTGTTTTCAGACGAAATCTTAGGGATCTTTACTCAGTCTTCTAACGTTATCAGTCTTGGTGCTCCTTACTTTTGGATTGTGGGTATCAGCTTTCCAAGCTTTGGCTTGTTGTTAATCACAACGTCGTTTTTTAATGGTGTGCAAGCGCCTCGTCTGTCGCTTCAACTGACGGTTGTTAAATCACTTGTATTAACGATTCCCATGGCTCTCCTTGGATCATGGTGGTCACTTGAATCTATTTGGGTAGCCCTAGCGTTGGCGAATATACTTGGTAGTGTTTATGCCTACAAAGTGTTGAATCGTTGGTTGGTGGGAAGTGATTCTGAATTACCTAACAAAAGTATTTTGGCCGATTATCGCTCTGATTTCAGGTTCTTGAAATAGATCGCTTAGTCTCAGAGGGTTTTGCTCCGTTTCGGTTTCACACCATCTCCAAAAAGTTACTGTCATCCCCTTGAAAAAGGGGATTTCATTCAGCGCGTCGCGAAGCTGATTTAAGTGACTTAGTCGATTTTTTTCAGTTACCTACACGCGGTAGGAGATCCTCACTTTCGCGAGGATGACGGCTACATGGGAATGTTAGAAATGAACGCAAATAGAAAAGTTTTAATCACTATTGTCCAGCGACCGCAAGTCCCTTAAAAAAGGAAACCGAAGCGGTGTGCTTCGGCTTCTTTGTTTGTTGTGATACGAACTGCAAATTACGCGGTCATACCTCAGCTTTTTGCTAAGAGATTATTTGAGCTATTGCCTGTTTCGCTAAAGCTTCGTCTTCGGCTTCGCTCATACCACTAACACCAACCGCACCAATGACTTTACCATTCAATTCTACAGGGACGCCGCCGCCTAGACCTGTGAACTTTGCGTCCGTCCAGTATCCCATATCCTTGCCTGTTTCTTGAGCCCATTTGCCAAGGTTGCCACTTGGTTGGCGTTCTCGTGCGGCGGTATAGGCTTTGTTTGGGGCTAATACGCCAGATTGTAAACTGCAATTATCCATCTTGAAGAATGAAATGAGCTCTCCATGACTGTCGGTCACCGCGGCGGCGAGGTGCAGGTTGTTTTCGTTCGCGTACGCTTGAATAAAGTTCAGTATCTTTTGTGCTTGGTCTAATGTCATGATTTGTCCTTCCTATGGCATTTGCTGGCCGCGAGCAGCGACAAATAGTGAATACCAGTCTTCACGAGTGAGTTCGAAAGACTCAGCCTGAGCACAAGCTCGGATACGGTCAGGGTTAGTGGTACCAATTACAGGCGCAATCTTCGCAGGGTGGCGCAACAGCCATCCTAAGACGATAGCTTCTGTAGAGACTTGATATTTGTCGCCTAGCTCAGCGACGGTAGCGGCGGTGTTTTTTACGGTCTCTTGCTGGTTACTGACATCGCGCCCCGTGAACAAACCTTGGCTTAGGCTGCCCCATGCCTGAAGCTCAATGTTGTTGCTACGGCAATACTCTACAGTGCCAAGTGTTGAGCTTGCATGTGAGGTAACTCCCTCTTCAAGCCAATCTCGTTTGGTGAGACTCATTTCTAACTGATTGCAAACGATAGGTGTAGTTAGCGCCGATTGAAGCAGCGCCATCTGGTGCAAGTTCATGTTAGATACGCCTAGTTGACGAATCTTACCCGACTGTTGCAATGCCTCGACCGCTTCTGCCACTTCCTCTGGCACCATCAGTGGGTCTGGACGGTGAAGGAGCAGTGTATCAATTTGTTCAATGCCTAAACGCTCAAGAATGCCATCAACCATGTTGAGAATATGCGTTTTCGAAAAGTCGTATCGACCCGGGCCGGTTTCATCGGCGAAGCGAATACCGCACTTTGATTGAATGGTGAGTTGATCGGCTAACTCAGGGCGATCTTTTAGCGCGATCCCAAATACTTTTTCCGCTTTGCCGCGTGTATAGATGTCTGCATGATCGAACACGGTAATTCCAGATTCAATCGCAGTATCAATAACTTGATGGGCTTGTTGAATGTGTTGAGCGGTGATAGGACTATCATCCCATCCACCACCGAGCCCCATGCAACCGTAAATAAGTTGAGAGCGGTTTCCTTTGTTCACATTTTGAGAAGACATCTCGCGACTCCATATTATTTTGACTGACACTAGAATGCCTGAAGAAATTGGTAAGAAAAATATAGCCAATAAAAATCATTATTTGATATAAAAAACAATCAAGTGTTCGAGATCAGAGTTAGGTAAAGTGAATGCAGCATAAGAAAATAGAAAGGCTGATGTTATTTGCGGAAGTAGCGAAACAGCTCAGTTTCACTAAGGCAGCGGATGCGCTAGATATCTCGCGTGGCTATCTCTCCACACAAATCAAACAGCTTGAAAAAGAGCTGGGCTACAGCTTGATGATTCGTTCTACACGAAGCATTCGATTAACGCCTCAAGGGGAGAGAGTCGCGGCTGGCATGGAGTCTATCTCACAGACGCTGGTGGATCTTGAACGTCAAGCCGAATACGAAAATCAGCGCCTTGAGGGGACGATTCGAATTACTGCACCTATGCAGTTTACTCAAGGGGTATTGTTAGATTTATGCCGCCGATTCAGTCATAAACACCCAGGCATACAGTTTGACGTGGAATGCAGCTATCGAAGCTTTAATCTGGTTAGAGACAATTTTGATTTCGCTTTTCGAGCAACGCGAAATCCACCTGAGAACATGATTGCTAAAAAGCTCTTTTCTTATAGCCATGCCGTGACGGGCTCTCCCGACTATTTTTCGAAAAAGAGTGTGCCTACACATCCAAAACAGTTGGTCGAACATGAGTGCATGAACAATAGTGATGATGCGACCTGGTCATTTGCCGACGGTGATTACCCAATTCGTGGTTGGATTAAGAATAACGATAATCTGATCCTAAAAACGCAGGCTCTTGCAGCAAGAGGCATCATCTACACACCGGACTACTTTGTTCGTAAAGAAGTGGACAGTGGTAAATTGGTCAGCGTGTTATCAGACCATATATCAACGTCGAATGACTTTTACTTGCTGTATCCGCCCATCGTTAATCGCTCGCAACGACTTAGTAAGTTTATCGAGTTCGTCTCGCAAGAATTCGCTCCTGAATCTGAAGGTTCCTAGCCTTACATTTACTGACCTCTTAATACAGTAATTCTGCGCTCATTGATTAACATGTAAGCAACTCGCGCGATAGATATAAGGGAACAGGGATGAAATACAGTCTTGGTGCGCTCGCTTTACTGAGTAGTTTGGTTAGTGCAGGGGAGTTTTCTACTGCGGAATCGCCGGCGGCAGGTTGTCCGGGTGATTTTTTTACCAAGAAGGCGAAGGTCTTTGATGCAGTGACCATTTGTGCCACTCAACGTGTGTCAGATAAAAAACTGCAGCATGCTGCCAACGTGACGGCGCAATGGCTTGATAATAATCAAGATGGCGTGGTTGATGAGCCAAGATTGATTGTTCCACTGCAGGGCAATCATGCGACTTTGTTGATGAGCAGCGAAGGATTCAGCGACCAGGCGTTGGATAAACTTGAGCCTTATTTTGATTATATGGTTGGCCAGGATCTAGCTGCTAATGAAACCGACCCGCATCGTCAACGAGATGCTTCTCAAGAGGAGATTCATCACCTTATCGTCAATGCTGGATGGCAATCATATTTGCCGACGGTATTTAGTGACAGTAAAACGCAACGCAGCGAAATCTATAAACAGTGGCAGTTAGCGGAGCAACAAGGGCTGTATCAATATGATGACCCTACCTGTGATGATGCGTGTAAAACCATAGAGTTCTTCTATCTAGGAACGGCCGCATACATGGGCTCTAAAGCGGATCTTGAAAGCGATGAGATGCGTGTCAAAACGCGCAAAGAGTTACAGCACATGTTGCCGGGACTTGTGAAAATCTTCGAGTCGAAACGTTATCACTATCCGCTAGTGAAGTGGCCAGACGGGAACTATGCTTTTTCGAGCAATATTGCTTACGTGGGAACCCAATTGAAATAGCGAGTGCTTGGTCGTTGATTGAAAGCAGAATGTAAAAAGAGGTGCGTTAAGCACCTCTTTTGGATTTGTATCTTATTGATTAGTTTAGGTAAGCATTGAGCATCCAAAGCAGCTTTTCTTGTTCGCGAATATAGTCGCCCATTAGAGCAGCCGTACCTTCATCACTCGCTTCCGCTGCTTGCTCTAGGATCTCGCGTTGACGATGAATCAACACAGAGAAGCCGTTTACCAGTCCAGTGACACATTCTTTGCCGCGGAAAGCATTTTGGTGCTCTTCAATTTGGCTTTGTTCAAGATAGCGACTGAACGAATGATCTGGAGTATGACCAATGGTCAGAATGCGCTCCGCTAGCTCATCAATTTTGGTCTGGAGATCGGTGTAGATTTCTTCAAATTTCACATGGAGTTCAAAGAACTGCTCACCCTTAATGTTCCAGTGGTAACCACGAGTGTTCATGTACAACACCTGGTAGTTCGCAAGTAATTGGTTTAGCTCAACTGCGATTGACTGAGATGTGTTTTTATCAAGGCCGATTAGGTTAGTGCTTGTCATAATACTGTCCTCTAGGAAGAGTGAAATCTTGTTTTGTTGGAATCAGTATACGGTGACTATTGTGAAAGGAATAATCGATTGTAGTAATGGTATTGATAGGTTGATTCTATTTGTTGGGCCAGCTTATCGAGCTAAGTAGTTAAGCGCATCTTAGAGGGGGCAACTTTGCCTGTTACCCATGTGCTCGGTTAAAACTGTTACCTATGTACCCGGTCAATACCTAAAATTGTCGTCATCCCACTAGCCGTGCGCCTACGCAGGCAGGGATCTTCTCGTAGCGCGCACCAAGCCTCAAGTAGATTCCTGTCTGCACAGGAATGACAATCAAGTTGTTAACTTAATGAGAAATAATCACTTCTTCATTAGGCACACGATGACGCTCCCCGTAGATACCTTCTTCAGTTCGCACGCCGCAGCTGATGATCATCGTAATTTCATCGTGATCTGCGATACCAAGCAATGCTTTTGCTCGCTTGGAATCGAATCCTTCCATTGGGCATGTGTCATAGCCTTGTTCTCGCATAGAAAGCATAAAGGTCATAGACGCCAGTGCTGCGCTTTTGTGGAGACACACGCGCACATCTTGCTTACCGACTTCGCGCACCATAGGTTTGTTGCGCCCTAACCAAAAGCTGTAGAGCTTTCTTACCATGCCTCGAATACCCCACGCGTCATTGTTATAGACCATAGGGATCAGCTTGTCGTAGTACTTAAATGCACGCTTTGATGTGTCATCTTCGCGGCCAGCAAAGTTTGCTCGGACGATGTCGGCGTTCATAGCGGCGCGCTGTTTCCATTTGTTTGGAGTAACGGTGACGACGACCAGCTCATTAGCGGTCTTCGCCGCATTTTGCCCCATACAAATGTCGGCAAGCTTCTGACGTTTATCTTCACTGATGACACGATGAAACGCCCACATCTGCATGTTGCTGCTGTTAGGGCTAAGCGTTGCGTGCTCAAGCGCTCGTTGCACAGCAGTATGGTCAAACGCCGCTTCAGTATCGTATTTGCGAACCGAGCGGCGAGAGTTAAGGAGTTGTTCAAGTGGAGAGGCGTTATTCATGGTTATACCTGATGCTTTTAATCGGCACCTTTCTATCAGGTATCTCGCCTCTCTACAAGTAACATGGCACTCAGCCAGAGAGGAATTATTTCGCAGATGGACAGTTTGCCACGGGTTTTCCTTTCAGCTTAATACTGCGCAGTTTGGCAAACGAAATAGGAGTTTTCTCGATGATGAACATCAAGATGACCGAGCCAACTAGGGTGCCAAAGAAGATGACGAGGTCAGCTGAGACCGTTTGTAGCTCTAGTATGGCAACCAAGTTATTCATATAAATGACAACCAATAGGTGCATGACATAGATAGGCAACACCCATTGCCCGAGCTTTAGCCATATTGGCTGATTGCCGAGCTCTGGTTTAGCGAGTAAGAAAAAGAACAAACCTGTCGCCCAAATCGCCGTACCCAATAGAAAATCATTCATATTAAATATTTGCCCCTGACCATGCAGATAATAAGCTTCTGCAAAATGCAGCAACATACCTGCAGTAGCGACTAGAAGGGCGATTGTTGCGGACATGGACCAATTATTACGGCGGGCTTCGAATCCAATGGCGACCATCAAGAAGCTAAAGAAAGGACCATTTCTGGTAAAAATTGGCGTTGCTACCTCAGTTATCACGCCATAGCTTCCTGCGATAAGTCCGTACACATAAATAATGGCGGCAAAAGGAATGATCAGTCTGCGACATTTATTGTCGACAAACCAGGCAATCATCAAGACTGCTATAGCCAAGGATGGAATAAACCACAGGTGAACTAATCCGCCTTCAAACAAGGAGTTCAGAGGTGCTTGCATTAGATATTGCCAGTATCCTTGTCGCTCCGCTAGATAGCCATGCTCCGCAACAACACCTAAGTTAAACGGCAACACGAGGTGGATGATGCTCCAAACTAACCAAATTACCATCAGCGGTATGCAGTAGTCTTTCGCCGTTTTGTACGGAGCGTCATTCAGCTTTGGATAGATGAGATAGCCGGCAATAAGGAAAAATAGCGGCACAGCGAATCGTGCGGCTTGGTTGGTGACAAAGTTTAACCATGGCTCTTCATCAATGTAGCCGTAGTCCATAAACAACTGACAGTGAATAGAAATAATAGCCACTAAAGCGATCACTCGAGCTAGCTCGAAACTCGCAATTTTTTCTGATTTTTTAATAGCTTGCTGCATATCTTATAAATGGCTCTGCAATGTAATTGGAACCCGTCCACATTAGCATTTATGTGTATTCCTGATGTGTTTAGCGTCAATAATTTAGCGTGCAACAACAAGAATTTTGCAACAATTTGTGCTGAGTCGTAAATTCCCTGTCTCTTGTTGAGCGTTCAATTTTTCTAAACTGAGCGTAGAAATTATTTGATTTTATAGAGTTATCTTACCGCATAGCATGGGATCCGATTTAAGGGAGGCAGCTATGCAACAATTAGATGAATTTGAAGACTTCAGCTTTGAGCTCGATGAATGTGATATCGAGTATTTGGGGTGGAATGATAAAGAGTGGCTTATAGAGCTTGGTGTATTTTTACTGATTCTGGTGGCGGCTCTATTTATTGCGGCATGGCGCTGGCTGCAAGTATGAAGGTAGGTCGTCCCGCTCTCTAGACGACCTCTTCAGAATGCAAAACACATTAGGGTAAAGCGACATCATTCGTTGTCGAGTTTACCAATCCACCTGTCTCCATAAGCGCTCGAATAATCCGGAGTGTCGATACACTCGGCGAGATCATCACATGGCTCTAGTGGTCCAACTACCGTTCGATAGGGCAAAATGCCAGCCCAGACAGGGACATCAAGATCTTCTTTGTCGTCATTGACGCCGTGACGTCCAATTTTCACAGAAGCCTCGGTGAGTTCAATAGCAAGCACGTCTGTGGCCGTGAGTTCCTTTTGATTACTCAGTCTTACTTGCTCGGTTCTGCCCGGAGCAATATGTTCGATAAAGAAGTTTAGTAATCGATCTTTTTCTTGGTTGTCATCTATGGTCTCAAACTGTCCAAACACGACGGCACTTCGATAGTGAGCACTATGGTGAAACGCTGACCTTGCTAGCACCCAACCGTCAAATAATGTAAAGGTGAGACACGTTTTCTGACCAGATTTTAGCGCTCGAATGAGACGGCTGTTCTTCGCTCCGTGAACGTAAACTCTGTCATCTACACGCCAAGCCAGCATCGGAATGATGATCGGACTGTTGTCTTGGTTTATGGCTATGTGCGCGATAAGCGACTCATCGATAATATCGTAAAGAGCTTGCTCCTCTAGAACCGCCTTGTGAGCCCCTTTTTTGATTTGCGTTCGTTGTGTTTGTGACAGCATGTACTTTCTCCTCCTTAATCCTTTACAGCCAGATTAAGAATGTTTTGGTACTCTGTTTAGGTCCAATGTAATATAAATGGTGGATCCAGTTTGAGTGCTATTGATTCTAGTGAGTTGACATTAGAGCTATCGTCTATGACTTCTAGCGGTACAACACTTCAGCAAATCCTTTTTGAGCAAATACGAACGCGCATCTTAAAAGGATTCTGGGCTTCAGGTGCAAAGCTGCCTTCTACTCGTACATTGGCTATGCAGCTTAAGCTCAGTCGCAATACTGTGATTCAAACCTACGAGCAGCTAGTTGCGGAGGGGTATTTAATAGCGAAACCAAGCAGTGGTTTCTATGTCGCAGTGTCGCTCCCGGAGCAATACCTGACAACGGAGCAGGTAGTGCCATCCTCAGAGCCCGGAGACGACAATACGCCAAACAACGGGCTGTTTGCACCTGGCGTTGCTGAACTTGCCTCATTCCCAATGAGTGCTTGGAATCGGTTGTTGCAACGTCATAGCAGTCGTAGTGCGTTACTTGGAAACCAAGATTTACAGGGGCTAGTGACGCTAAGGGAAGCACTCCATCGCTACCTAACAGGAAGTCGAAGTGTTGTTTGCCACCCGAATCAAATCATAGTTACGTCGGGCGCTCAGCAGTCCATTGCGATAGCACTATTAGCAACCCAAAAACTTAAACCTCATCGAGGCTTTTTGGTGGAGTTTCCTGGCTATCGACAGGTCGTTAAGGTGTTGGATACCTTCAACATCGGCTATGACTACGTCGATGTTGAGGCAAGCAAAGGGTTGGATATTCAACGTGTGCTTAGCAGTGATTCAACAGGTATTTACTTAACGCCGAGTAATCAATACCCGATGGGATGTTCTATTCAAACGGAGCAACGTTTGCAGCTCATAGAATGGGCGCAGACCAATCAATCATGGATTATTGAAGATGACTATGACAGTGAGTTTCAGTTTGATAGTCGTCCATTTCGCAGCATGCAGGGCTTAGCCGCGGAGAGCGGCAATGCGGACAAAATGATCTATATAGGCTCGATGAGTAAAGTGATGTTTAACTCGCTGCGCATTGGCTATATGGTCGTTCCTCCCCACATGATTAAATTGTGTTTGGAAATAAAAGATGCGCTGTCTGGAGATACGCCTGCTCTCGTTCAAGCGGCTTTAGCGGATTTTATTAGCGAGGGGGCCTTGGTAAGGCATATTCGTAAGATGCGCCGATTGTATGAACAGAAGTACCTCCAAGTAAGACAAAGCATTCAAGAGTCTTTTGGCAGCGATTGGCAAGTGGTATCTCAAGGGGCGGGTTTGCATGTAACGGTTGAGTGGCAAAGCGGCGTTGATGAGGTTGAATTGTCGCAGAAAGCGCATAATGCAGGAATGGTGGTGAGACCGATGCGCTTTTACGAATCAGTAGAAAAACGGCGAGAGTTTGGGTCAGTAGTCCTCGGGTTTGGTAACGCCCCATTAGAGGCGATACCAGGGAAAATCAAGGAGTTGAGTCAGCTTTACTATTCACTACTGAACGTCACTACTTGATGAGCTTCAACAGTGATTTGAATTGCTCTCCGCGAGCAACCTTCTGCAGTTCGAAAAGTGCCATTTCAGTGGAGGTGAGCACAGCACCCTCTTGAGCTAAGCGCTTCAGCGCTAGATCTTTGTTGGCTGGGTTTCGAGAGGAGACTGCATCCGTAACTAGGTGTACCTCATAACCTGCTTGCAATAGATCACAGGCCGTCTGATGAACACAGATATGTGCTTCAATACCCACGAGTAAAACCTGTTTTCTGTCACTCGCGTTTGTTGCCTCTCGGACATTCGCCTCCCCCCAAGCACTAAACACGTCTTTTGCAATCGGAGTTTGACGGCTAAGCTCTTGACTGATTTCTTCAATCGTCGGTCCGAGTTTATCGGGGAGCTGCTCGACCCAGACAATAGGGAGCTCCATTAGATTGGCAGCTTTAGTGAGCGTATTGAGGTTGCTAAACAGTGTCTCTTTGTCGTGCATCAGCTGCGCAAGTTTTCCCTGCACATCTATGATCATTAGCTGCGTGTTGTTTTGTTCTAACATCTAGTTCTCCTGATCTAATATTTGTTCGACAAACCAAGTGCCTGCACTGCCCAATCCGCTGCGCCAAGACAAATCAACAGGCCAGACTAAAGAACCATCATAGCGACCGACGTTTAATTTAGTAACTAGACCATGGTCGATAAACGGTTGAGCGAGCTTCGTAGGGTAAGCGACATAGCCGATACCTTGAAGAAGCATATCTTGCAGCTGATAGTGATTTTCGTAACGAATTAATCTCGAGCTATAGCGGAGAGATTCAATCAGCTCGCTGGTGGCGACTTTTCCCTCTAATGACAGGATCTGTGGGTATTGTTCAAGATCTTCGGTGGTGATTTCACCGCGTAATTTAGATAGCGGGTGATTTGGAGACGCTAAAAAGCACCATTCAATAGTGTCGACAGTCTGAACATTAGTGCCACGTGCAGGGCTAAGTCCACCCGGTGCAATCATGATATCGGCACCCTCGTCATCATTGTCGATGGCGAGGGAGTGAGTTTCGGCATCGACCAGCACTAAGTCGACTTCAGGAAACTGACGCGTCAGCTCCGCGAATACCTCTACAAATCTTGGGTAGAGGGTCATGCTATGAGTCGCGATGGTGATAGTAGGCTCTTCACCCCTCTGTAAAGATTGCACTTTGCGGTCAATTGCTTTGAGCCTCGGCACTATCTCTAATGCTTGGAAGTAAAGCACCTTACCTTCTGGTGTCAGCGTGGGTGCCTTTCCGGCTACTCGCTCAAACACGCTGATCCCTAAATCGATCTCCATGGCTTGCACTGCTTGATTCACGGCTGAAGGGCTGACGCCCAGTTTGCGAGCTGCCGCAGAGAATGAACCTGTTTCGGCAATCGAAACCAGATATAAAAGACGCTCGGAATTCAGTAACATGCTATCCACCAATCACAAAGACTATGTCTACTCTGCAAGAAAGTAGTAAAGACGTAAACCATTAAACGTGGCTTATTAAAAGATAGTTTATTGAATGATAGGTTGTTTTTTAGTATTTGCTTTTCCGTTTCATCGTAGCTGTAGCTTGTGTTTACATTGTAAATCAAGAGAGCCCAACATCAGTTGAGCTCTCTTGACAGACGGGAGGATGCTAAGCGAGATTAACCGTGTGGCTGTTCTACCCCTTTCGCATAGCTAACAATTTGCTTGTCTGAGTTTGGTTTGTACATGCGAAGGATACCTGTCCAACCTTCCTCTACATCAATATTGTTGATTGCCTGCTCGCCACAGTTGAAGTTTACGGTGTAAGAGCCGTCTTTGTTCGCCTTCATTTCATCTTTACGACTCGATAGCGCGAATTTTTCAGTATGAACATACGCATCTGAACCATAGGTCGTGATGGAGAAGAAACCGTTCTCACCGAGTGGTGGCGCGTCAAAGTTCATAGTCTGGCACTGACCCGAGCGGTCGTCTGCCAAAAGTACTTTGTAGTAAGCGTGTTCGCTTGGCAGTCCGCCGAAGCCCATTGATGTCAGACCCAACGCATGGAACTGCTCCACCTTGCGCGGTGCTAAGTGCTGCTCGGGTTTGAGCGATTTGCCATCAGGGGCGCCCATCGCCTTGGTAAAGTCGAGTTGGAGCACGTTCGCCTCCAGCGCTAAGCGGACCTTTTCTCGATCAAACTGATCAAAGCCTTTGGGCGTATAGCGTTCAGCAGAGGATGCCGTACCTTTGATCATATCTTGTTTAAGGTTGCCTTCTTTAATGTCGGCAGGATCATTGGACGCCACTTGAGTGCGGGCAATAACCCAAACATGTTGTCCTGAAGAGAGCATATCTGGCGTGATCGTCACCTTGTTTTGCCCATCAGATGCATAAAGTACAGCCACAGTGCGGTGCTGTTCATCAATCACTTGTAGTGCCTGATAGCTGTCTAGGATTGGCAGTTCAAAAGTCACACCACCTTTTGTGTCCCAGATTGACTTTGAATACAGTGTGTCTCGGTTCTGTCTAACGACGGTTTGAGTCTCCATTGTCAACAGTTGGCGATCGTGGGTGAAGTGGTTGATGCCAGATTTCTCTTGTTGCTCGAAGAAGTACTTATCTGACTCAGCAGCGATGAAGTTATCTTTGCTGACGTTGGTTGTGCCACCATTTTCAAGCTGCAAAGCGGTTGGCTGACCTTTCTTTGGTAAGTGATCACCAAGGTCATGTGCCATGGTCGTGGTTGCAAATAGAGAAGCGGTAATCGTTGCCAAAATAGTAAGTTTTTTCATCTTAGATAGCCTTATTTCAAGTTTGAAGTGCTTGCAGTGATTAAGCTCAAGCAGTGTGTCGACTTCATTCCTTGGGTCTGTGGCTATAGTAAGGTGTCGTAATTATATTTTGAAATTATGAATTTCAATTACTGATATGCATAAAGCGAATATCAAAAGACCACCTTGCGGTGGCCTTTTTGTGAGCTTTAATCGGGTTATTTGTCAGCGCTTGGGTGTGCACCAAGTACTACCTCTTTCGCCTCATCATTGTTAAACATGGTGAAGTCATATTGCTCTACTTGCCATGTGTCGTAGCGGTCTAGGTAGATTTCCTTTGCATTTTGGTCTGTGTAGATAGTCCAAAGCGTTGGGAACACATCATTTGCGTACGGGTCCAGTTGGTCGTAGCCTGCGAATACTGATGCTCCGGCAGCTTTCAAGCTGTTTAGCGCTGAGGTGTTGTCAGTGACATTGCGTGTATACATATCTTCAATGACTTCTTTGGCGCGTAGGCGACGGTCGTAGGCACGAATTGTTGAGCCTGACTCCGTTTGCTCTTTATCCAGGTTCATATGGAAGCCAAACTCAGGGTCGTTAGACAGGTATTGCACGCTTGCAGCTTCTGTCACGTCACCGTGGTAAATCTTCACCTCACCTTTTACAAACTCGATGACTGCGCTGTCACCGCTCGCATCTGTAAGGTGGTAGTGTACAGGTGCTGCAATACACTCATTCTCGTGTCCTGGTAGGTCACAGACCTTGTCTTGGATAACGTCGATGTCATCTAGGTTGCTAACGACATCGGCAACAGATGCAAAGTTATCGACAGCGTAGTTTGGGAACTGAGAGGCTGCGACATCAGGCACGCCCGCACGGTCAGGTGCCATTTCAGTGTAATCGTTACCTAGGTATAGGATACGAGCAACCAAGCCATTTTCATTCATCGCTTCAGCAACCAGTTGAGGTGCGAATGACTTAATCTTTAGCGATGCATATTTGCTCTCTGTTTTGATGGATTCCGCGGTATCACCATACTGATTAGCGATGCCTTTACCAGCGCCGACAACGATGGCGTCATCGTGACCGAACCAGTCCATGGTTCTTACTGTTAGGCTTGCCTCTCCGTTGTTATAGATTGCTGATGTACATGCGACAGTATCGGCAACATAACCTGCAGATAGGGTTGCAACGAGAGCTAGGCTAAGGACTGATTTGTTCATAATGACCTCACTTGGTGGAGTAGTTTGTTTCGTTGAGGTCATAGTAAGGGGAATTGGCGATTAGGTTAAATTAGCACCTTTAAGTATTGCTAATAGGCTTGCGTGAGCGTGAGGAGGAAGAGTAGCGGATTTTAGTCTAGAGTTTTAACACCAATCGAAAACAACTGTCATAAACAACAAGGAAGTAGAATGAAGTCGTTACAACAATGGCTAGATGCATACGGAGAAAGCCACCAGAACAGCACCAACAGAAAGATACACAAAGTGGCCGTCCCCGGTATCTATTTATCGATCGTGGGACTCATATGGTGCATTCCTCATGTATCTCTCGCTGGCGTCGCCATTAACTGGGTCTGGCTGGTTATGCTCCCTGTGATGTTTTTCTATTTTAGGCTGTCTCGCTCGGTGTTTATTCAAATGCTGCTGTTTACGCTGGCTTGTTTAGCCGTTATTACGTTTGCGGATATGTTTGGGGTATCGATTCTCAACCTGTCGATAGGCTTGTTTGTCCTGCTTTGGATAATGCAATTCGTTGGGCACAAAATCGAAGGCAAAAAGCCCTCGTTTTTCGATGATATTCAATTTCTTCTCATTGGTCCTATTTGGGTTTTCAGGCAAAAATAAACCCCTCCAAAGAGGGGTTTAAGTGTCTCTATCATATATAGCAGTCATAAATGGTGGCTAGAATAAGCTGCCATTCATTGAAAGATGGACAAAAATACTAGCGGCATAACCAATGGCGATAACAGGCATCCACTTTAAGTGGCCAAAGAAGGTGTATTTGCCGTGTGCCGCCCCCATTAACGCAACGCCGGCTGCACTGCCAACAGAGAGCAGGCTACCACCAACCCCTGCGGTAAGGGTGACTAACAACCAGTTCCCCATCGAGAGCTCTGGGCTCATGGTCAATACTGCGAACATGACCGGGATGTTATCGACGATAGCAGACAGAATACCGACCATCACGTTCGCCCAGACTGGATCCCATTGGGTATACATGATCTCTGAGACGACGCTGAGATAACCGAGCAAGCTTAAACCACCAACACACATGACAACCCCATAGAAGAACAGCAGTGTGTCCCACTCTGCATGAGATACACGTCTGAATACGTCAAATGGAACGATAGAACCAAGTGCTTTCAGCGCAGCTTCATCATTGTTGGCAATGGCGATTGCTTTCTTTTTAGCGATAGACGTCGGTAAGGTTTTGCGAAGGAAAAAACCGAAGAACTGTAGATAGGCTAAGCCCATCATCATTCCCATTACTGGTGGGAAATGAAGCACCGCATGGAACGCCACGGCGGTTGCGATGGTGAGAATAAACAGCCCAACAATCCTAAAGGCACCGCGTTTCAGTTCAACGTGTGTATGAACAGCGTCAGGTTTTGTCTTGGGCACAAAGAACGACATGATGACGGCAGGCACTAAGTAGTTCACGACGGAAGGCACAAACAGTGGCATAAATTCAGAGAATGCCACATGACCTGCCTGCCAAACCATCAAGGTAGTAATATCACCAAATGGACTGAATGCACCGCCAGCGTTAGCCGCGACTACAATGTTGATACAGGCAATGTTCACGAACTTGAGGTTGCTACCACCTACCTTCATTACGACGGCACACATCAATAGCGCTGTGGTCAGGTTATCGGCAATGGGAGAGATAAAGAACGAGAGTATCCCGGTTATCCAAAATAGCGAGCGGAAATCAAAGCCTTTACCCACCATCCAAGATTGCAGAGCATCGAAAAGTCTCCGCTCTTCCATGGCTGATATATAGGTCATGGCGACTAATAGGAATAATAGAAGCTCTGCGTATTCAAGCAGGTTGTGTTCGAGCGCTGATTTGGCGACTTCGATTTGTCCCATGTCTTTGTAAACAAAGCCAATGAGTATCCAGATAAGACCGGCGGCAAGTAGGACAGGTTTTGACTTTCTGAGTTTTAAATACTCCTCCATCATGACGAGTGTGTAGGCAATACCGAAGATCAGTAATGAGGCGTAGCCCACGGTGGATTGGGTAAAGTTAAAAGCATCGTGTGATGCCCCAGAGGAAGCGAAACTAGAGGTGGCGAAAAAAAGGGATAGTAAAAGGGTCGGCCACCGACTTATTTTCTTCATGTTTTGATCCTTCAAAAGCTAAAAAAATCAGGCGCTAACAATTGCGATACGTTATTTTAATGGTATTTCAACATCTTCGTTGTGAGCTGACTCGAATCTGCCACATCGCGTACGGCTATTTTTTGTTAAAGGTTCCATCTTTTGACATGGCTTGATTAGCGCCTAATCTAAATAGAAGGTGTTAAACAAGCTTCAGAAGGAAGTGTCCAGCACCGCATACTATTCACTCTGTTCAAGGAGGATTTATGTGGAAAAAAGCGTCAAGCGCATTTGCGTTGTTTGTCGTTCTGTTTGTGTCGGTAACAGCAAGTGCCCAAGCATCAAAGGATGTATTTGTTTGCGATAGTGCAAGCAAATCACAGTTGCCATTTCCAGTTCTTGAGAGTGAGTGCCCAATTGGCGAAGGTTTGTGGGGGAATACTCAACCCGATGAATCGGACCAATCTTTTTGGATTCAGTGTGGATTCGTGAAGTCAGGTAGTTTGAGGTATGTACCTGCACACTTGGCTAAACAGGTGAGCAAATCTATTTGGTTAAAACCAGAGATGAAAGGCGATCGCTGTCTTATCGGGCCTTACCAGTCATTTGACGTGGCTAAACAAGAGCTTGCGAAACTGCGTTCGACACAAACCTATAAAGACGCTTTTATTCGCTCGACGTCAACTAAGCTGTCCACAAACGAGACGCAGCAAGTCGCTAAAACATCGCCATCATCTGATAACGAAGCCGTGAGCACAGTGCTTGCTTCAACGCCCTATATGATTGCGGGTCAGCATAGTCACCAAGCTTGTTTGTGTTATTTTTAGTAAGCGCTAATGCCAAATGGCTTGAGTTTTTTAGGCAAAACACTGTCTAGGTTGTCGATATCTTCTGGGAACACTTCTATGAGGGGCAGGTCATGCTCTTCGTAAAGCGCGCGCGTTGATTCAATGGTTTTAGAGTCAATCGGTCCGTTATCAGAGCCCCAGTATTGCAGATAAAGTTTGCCCTGAGGAAGATAGAAGTCGCTCACGACATCTTGCTCAATGGGCAGTTGTCTTTGATAAGCGTGAACGACGCCCGCCATATATAGCCAATTATCAATGAGTAATTCGCCTTTTGACTGGACATAGTGACCGTCGAGCGTCCTATGTTTCGCGGCGAATTTCTGTCGAAAACTTGAGAAAGATTTCTCTGTGGAGTGCGATTCTGCATCCGCACCTTTAAACTCAAGCACACTCTGTTTGAGCCTATGGTTACGAGCCACAGCAGGATGCCACACCGCAAACTGAGTGCTGCTTTGCTTGTCACGACGTTGCTGAGCACCGGCTCTCAAGCCCTGCATGGTCACAACCCAGTCGGACTCTTGTCGTTGGATCCAGCCAAGCTCACTGAGAAGCAAGTTGATCTTCTTCGCTGGAAGGTCGAAGCGCTCTCCGAGCTGAGTGGCTGTCAGCAATTTGTCGCTTTTAAGTGATTCATCCAAAACCAGTTTGCTAGGCCAAACAATAAAACGACCATACTTGTCACTTTCTCTGTACTCGCCACCAAAGCGTGCACCCAAATCGGTTAACAACCAACTCGAATCATGCCAAATGATGTACCCAACCTGTTTTAGCTCATTAAAAAGCGCTTTAGGTTCGAGTTGCCTCTGCTTTGCGAGGGCTGAGGTGGAAAGTTTATCGTGCATAGTCGTCTTATTTTTCTCTTTGCTTATCAAGAATGAGTCTACGAACCCGCTTCCATCAGATTGAGTAGTTTACTGGCTGCATCTTTAGGTGACGCTGCGTGACTGATAGCAGAAACAATGGCGACACCGTGAACACCTGTTGACGCTACATCAGTGAGATTAGCTTCATTAATACCACCAATGGCAACGATTGGCAGCGCTGTTTTCTTAAGAGCTTCAGCCAAGCCATCGAGACCCCAATGCGTCTTGGTATTGGTCTTAGTTGGAGTAGCGAAGATGGCACTGAGCCCGATGTAATCGATGGGTAGTGATTTCGCTTCTTCAAGCTGAGCTTCACTCTCGATAGATAAGCCTAAAATACGGTCATCACCAATAAGCTTGCGTGCTAGAGCGACCGGCATATCCGTTTGACCTAAGTGAACCCCCTCAGCTTCAACCGCTAATGCTACGTCCACGCGATCGTTAATAATGAGTGGAACTCCGGTGCCCGCTAGCACTTGCTTCACTGCCTTGGCTTTACTGATGAAGGTGCGAATATCATGGTGTTTTTCTCGAAGCTGAACCATGGTAACGCCTCCCTCAACGGCTTGTTTAACCACTTGAAGGAGCGTGTCTATGTCTTGGTTCTCATCCGTTACTAAATAGAGTCGGTAAGGATTCGGTATCATGATGTCTGTTAGCACTCGCGAAGGTTAAGGCGTGATTCGATGTCTTCAGCGGTAATCTGGTAGAGACTATCAAGAAGGTTCATTTGTAATGAGCCTGGTCCTTGCGACTTCTCAGCAGCGATTTCGCCAGCGATACTAAATACTGCTGCTGCGGCAACACCACTTTTCTCGCCAATTGCGGCAAACGCACCAGTAACGGCAGAGAGCGAACATCCCATGCCTGTGACGTATGGCATCATCTCATGACCGTTGTTTAGGGCGATGGTGCTTTCTTTGGTGACGATGTAGTCGGTTTCCCCCGAGACTACGACGCTACACGCATAGCCGTCGACCAAAGCACGGGCAGCAGTTAGCGCGGCTTCGCTGGCATCGAGAGCATCAACGCCTTTGTTCTGCGATTTCTCACCTGCCATCGCGATGATTTCGGAAGCGTTACCACGAATAATCAGGTTGTCGGCAAGTTCAGCAAGCTGGCGAGCTGTTGAGGTGCGCAGTTTGGTCGCACCGCAACCCACAGGGTCGAGAATGACTGGCTTGTTGTTCTCATTGGCTTGCTCTACGGCAAAGAACATACCTGGGCGCCATACGCTGTCTAGCGTACCAATGTTAATCACTAGCGCACCTGCGAACGACATCATCTCTGCCATTTCTTGTTTTGAGTGAGACATGATAGGGGAAGCACCAACGGCTAATAATGCATTGGCTGTGTTGTTCATGACCACGAAGTTAGTGATGTTCACTACCAGCGGTTTCTCTTCGCGGACTTTGTGTAGGGCACTGACGATTTGTTGTTTGTTCATTCTATTCTCCAAAGGCTCATTCGAGCTTTTTAAGGCATATAGTCATTGTACTGGGATATAAAAATAGTGCTAGCCAAGGTTAGGCTAGCACTGGTCTGTGATGCTTTTATATAAGAGTTTGCTGAGAGACTAGATCAACTGATACAGAGAAAGTACCAGAATACCTAGCGTACAGGTTATGGTAGATAGCACAGTGGTCAATGCGATGATATTGGCCGCAAGTATCGAATTGCCGCCCATTGAACGCGCCATCACATAGCTAGCAGCAGCTACAGGCGAAGCATTCATAAAGAACAGGATCCCTAATTCAATACCACGAAATCCGACTAAGAAAGCGGCGAGTGTAATAGCAAGTGGCGCTAGCACGAGCTTATAGCCACTGGCGACCCAAGTAGGAGCTTGCTCTTTTTTCATAGAGCTCAGATCTAGCGAACCACCTGTACAAAGCAGCGCGAGTGGCAGCGTCATCGTGGCAAAGTAGTTACCCGCATCCACAACGATAGTGGGAACAGGAATAGAGAGTAGGTACACAACCAAGCCCGCCAATATCGCAATGATCAATGGGTTTTTGGTGAGTGTGGTGAGCATGATCTTGCCCGCTGATGTGCCTGAATCAGCCCCTTTGGAGGTTAAGCAGATAACGGCTTGAACATTATAGATAAAGGTCGTTATTGCGACATACAAAGCGGCCAGGGCAATGCCTCTCTCGCCGTAGGCGTTGGCAACGTAAGCGATACCTATGATGCCAGTGTTGGCTCTAAATGCGCCTTGAATTATCACACCTCGGTCAGCGGATTTCTTGAATAAAGTACCGACAGAGAGGTAACTGAATAAGAAGAATAAGACACTAGCAATGACGCCAAAGGTGAGAAACTGCTTGGCTGAGGAAAAGTCGTGCTCTGAGGTCACGATACTCAGAAACAGCATGGTTGGAAGCGTGACTTTAAAGACGAGCTTAGATGCCACCTCGATAAAATTATCGTTGATAAGTCCAATGCGTTTGAAGACGACGCCGAGAATAATCAGCAAGCAAATAGGACCGGTAATTGAAAGTGAAAACAACAACTGTTCTATCAATAGATCCATGATTTACTTCCATATTGTTAGGGGATAGGGGCAGAGTGATTATTTCATACCTTGTCATACAAATAAACGCAGATTGCAAAATAGTACGACCGTGCTAAATTGATAGTGCACAGAAGAAATCGATGATGGTGATTATGGGTAAAGGTCGGCTAACAAAAGATCATATTTTGATGAAGGCATTTGAAATTGCGAGCAGAGATGGGCTAGAAAGTCTAACCATTGGTGAGCTAGCTAAGCAATGCAACATGTCGAAGAGTGGTCTGTTTGCTCACTTTAACTCGAAGGTAAATCTGCAGGTTGCGGTTGTAGAGCATGCGGATACCACGTTTCAAGCTAGGGTGATCTCGCCAGTTCGTGAACGCAATCATGAGATGGCTAAGCAAAAACTCAAGCACCTTATCGACAATTGGATGAGCTGGAATCATTCGTTTCAGGGCAGTTGCATGTTCATTGATGCGTGGCGCGATAGCCAGCAAGATGAACTTCAACAAGCACTGAGGAAAGCCATTCACCGTTGGATCCACTATTTGACGATACAAATACAGAAAGGGATCGATAGCGGTGAATTCAGTTCGACACTAGACCCGCAACAAGCCGCGTTTGAGCTCTATGGGCATTACTTAAGTGCGCACGTTTTCTACTCGCTGGTGGGTGAGCAGGAGAGCAGTCAGCGATTTTGGACTAGCGTTGACACTTCCATGCAATCTTGGTCGATATCTCAATAACTCTTTTATATGGAACGGCAGCGTAAAACGCTAACTTAAAAAAGCACGGTCGTTCTAAATGTAAGCTCAACAATACAACTATCCGAGGATGACGAGGATAATAAGGACAGTCAGTCATGAGTGATAAAATCTACTTCAATACATCGAAGAAATTCAGTTTTAAGAAGAAAATGGTGAACCTTACTACTCGAGCTCACCATAAACTTGCGCCAAATCATGCGAAACGCACCGCTAAGAAACTGCTTCTAACCCCAGTTCGTTCAAAGCCGAAGAATGCAGATCCGAAAGGTTTAATCATCTCGGAAGTGAGTACCTCTGAGGGTGCGCTTAAGACTTATCGCGTGGGTACAGGGCCGGTTTGGTTGCTAACACATGGCTGGTCTGGGACAGCGAGCCAGTTCTTTCCGCTTATGGAGCATATCGCCAGCAAAGGTTATACCGCTCTTGCATACGACCACCCGGCTCACGGACAAAGTGAAGGTGCTTACGGACATATTCCAGCCTTTGTTGGCGGCTTGGAAGGATTGCTGGATAGTGAAGAAGAAGTGGCGGGTTTAGTTGGTCACAGTATGGGAACGGCGGCTGCGATTGAATGTAAACATGCCAAGCTTCAAGACAAACCACTGCTGCTTATTGCACCGGTTCTTGATTATCTCGATAACCTATTTGGTAGTGTGGCGCGTTCAGGGTACTCGATGCGACTGTTTGAAGCAGTCGTAGATGATATTCAAAACCAGTATCACTATCCAATTACTTCAATTGATCCATACAACAAGTTAGGTCGCCGAACGGCACCCACCATGATCGTACATGACGAAAAAGACCGATTCACAAAATACTCAGTCTCTGAAAAAGCGGCAAAAGAAATGCCTTTAGTCACGCTGATCACGACACAAGGTCAAGGACACGGTCGAGTCATGCACAGTGATGAAGCGAAAGCGGCGTTTGACACGCTAACGTCATAATCTTCAACGATTTGATCAAGGTTACGTTTATGTATCCATAATGTTGATGTGGTTAACGAATTGATAGATTCCTATTATGTAAATGGTTGGGTATGTGGGATCATATTTAGGTCCCACTTACATCCGTGCTGAGTGTTGGGTTCTTGTCTCAAAACAAATTACTATATCGAGTCAAAACTCACGGTAGTTATCTACTTTCAGTTCGCTATTGATCAATAGCTTAGTGATGTTTGTGGTTTCTAGGGCGCTCATCTTGAGATAGCCCCTCAAGGGAGCATCCGCCCATTGACTAAAGGAAGCCATAACAATGAATAGAAACGATAGTGTCCCCTTACCCTCCAATACCCGAGAGTGGTTTTTTAACCGCAACAGCCTAATCATTCTTGCTGATATTGTTCTGTTTTACGCGCTCTACACCACCCTGCCTTTCGAGCCTAATGTTGTGCTCGGCATTAGTATCTTAACGTTTATCGCTGTGCTTTGGCTCACGGAAGCCTTACACGTTACCGTCACAGCGGTTCTGGTGCCCGTCATAGCGGTATTGTTTAATGTCTTTGATACCCAGACCGCACTGAACAACTTTGCCAACTCAATCATCTTTCTATTCCTTGGTGGTTTTGCCTTAGCGGCTGCCATGCACAGGCAAGGGTTAGACAAAGTGGTCGCAGATAAAGTATTGGTTATGGCAAAAGGTCGCATGAGCGTTGCCGTGTTTATGCTTTTTGGCGTGACTGCATTGCTGTCGATGTGGATCAGTAATACCGCAACCGCAGCTATGATGTTACCCCTTGTGCTTGGTGTACTGAGTAAAGTGAATGAAGAAAGTGGTCACAACACTTACGTGTTTGTGTTACTTGGTATTGCTTATAGCGCAAGCATCGGTGGTATTGCGACTATGGTTGGTAGCCCGCCAAACGCGATTGCTGCAGCCGAAATTGGTATGACATTTACGGACTGGATGGCATTTGGCTTGCCTACCGCGTTTATCTTGTTACCGATAGCTTTAGCCGTGCTCTTCTTTGTGCTTAAGCCAAAGCTCGATGGTGAGTTTGAAATCAATCATGAACCAGTGAATTGGGACAAGGGTAAAGTTGTTACCTTGCTAATTTTTGGCTTAACCGTGTTTTTCTGGATCTTTAGTAAGCCAATCAATGCCATGCTAGGTGGCTATGCTAAGTTCGACACCATTGTCGCACTAGGCGCGATTGTCGCCGTTAACTTTGCCCGCGTGGTTCACTGGAAAGATATTGAAAAAACAGCGGATTGGGGCGTCTTGCTGCTGTTTGGTGGTGGTATCTGTCTTAGTAATGTATTAAAAGCGACGGGAACGAGTGTGTTCTTGGCGAATGAGTTGAGCGAGTTAATCTCCCAATTTAGCATGCTGTTTATTATCTTAGTGATCGCGGCTTTCGTCGTATTCTTAACAGAGTTTGCGAGTAATACCGCGAGTGCCGCTCTATTGATACCTGTGTTTGCCAGTGTTGCAGAAGCCTTTGGTATGTCACCTGTGATTCTATCGGTGCTTATCGCGGTTGCAGCGTCATGTGCGTTTATGTTGCCAGTAGCGACACCTCCAAACGCGATCGTGTTTGCTTCGGGTCATATTAAGCAGCAAGAAATGATGCGAATCGGCATCTTACTTAACATTGCTTGTATTGGCGCATTAACCCTGATTGCAGTGACTTTCTGGGCTTAATGTTCTAAAAACATCGATAAAAATATTGCCCCCAAGTCACTGTGATATGTAGCTGGGGGCTTTTAATTTGATGGTTCTATAGGAATAAAGGGCGTACTTTTTCCAAGATGAGATCCGCACCACAAGGTGAGAGGTGGATGCCATCACTTTGATAAAGTTCGGCATAACTATGACTTATCGCGTGCTCTTCAAAGGCGATAAAAGCATCGACAATTTCAAGCTTGTATGGGCCATGACCATACATCGCCTTGAGCTTTTCGCTGTGTTGGCTACTTAGAGTCTTTATTGACTGCCTCAGCGTTTCCACCGTTTCTGAACTGTTGCCAAACATAGGTAGTGACCCAATTGGATCGACGGCACTAGTGATGATTAGAATCGGTTTAATACCATGGTGCTGTGCCTGAGCAATCATACTATTGAGATTACTAGCCACGACACTGATGTCCGTCCCCCAGTTCAGGTCATTGAGCCCCCCAAACAGCACGAAAGCATCTGGTTTAGCATCAATTACTTGTAGCTCGAAGCGGCTTAGCATGCCAGTGGTGGTATCTCCTGGTACGCCGCGATTGATAAACTCGATATCCGACAATTCTTTGGCGAGTTTGCACGACCAGTTGTCACCTTGAGGTAGACCCCAGCCAGCCGTCAAACTGTCGCCAAGCAATACAACTTTTTTCATTTTATAGTCTCTTACAAGATCGAAAAAGCCGCTCATTAGAGCGGCTTACTCAATACGCCAGTGTTTAGTTTTTGCTTACGTACTCTTTAAAGCGGGCCTTGGTCTCGGCATCTGCTTTGTTGTACCAGAAGATAAGCATCTCTTCTGCAGTGTTGTCTGATGCAGCAACAGGTGCTTCTGCAGGAAGTGTCGTAGGTTGTGCTGCAGTCGTTGCAACAGCTGCTGGAGCTGCCGCTACGGCAACCGTACCTGCTGCAGCGATAGCCGCTACGCCGCCTTTGCGGTTATAGTCTTCTGCTTCGCGGTTGTAGTCACGGCCGATCTGCATGCCATCTTTGATGAGTTGGTCTTCAATCACAGCAATCTCTTTACCGTTTTCATCGGTCAGTGACCATTCTAAGTTGTCGATATTCTTCTCGGCTTGACGAGCATCGCGATAGGTTGGGACATTGAGAGTGAGCTTAGCATCGGTTGCATCAAACTTAGCGATGATAGCTTTACTAGAGATAACTTTGCGCTCGTCACGGTTGATATCGAAGTAAGGCTCATATTTGAATACAATTTGGTTAACGCCATCTGGCAAGGTTGCTGTCTCTGCAGATGAGAAAAAACCTTTAGAGTCAGTCTGTGGATCTGCAGCGTTAACAGAGAGTAGGTCTACGTTTTCTGGAAGTGCAATAGTTACCTCAGCCATTGCAACTGTGCTGCAACCAACAAGTAACGCAGCAGCAATCAGATTCGATGCTTTCATTATTATTTCCCTAGCAGAATATGTTATTCAGATTAGCCTAGCTTGCCTAGGTTACGGTGTGTTTGCAATCACGTATGTTACTTTCCGTTTAATTTTCATCAAAAACTGACACAAAAACCTGTGTATTGAAGCAGATAGTGATTGCTCTAGTAACGCCATATTAGGTCGACAATTATCGGAACACTATGAATATATGCCATTTTTTGAAGATGGTAGTTGATGGATTCGCGCCCGGTTGCAACTGCGCTCACATTTATTTGCTATTTGGAGACTTTGAATTCTTAAAATGACACTTGTTTGATATTAACTGGTAATTTCTATGCGATTTTCGAATAGGTTGTTTTTGCCATAGAAATTGAATCTAGTAGCATCGCCCTCCAAAGCGAGAATCGCTAGTCAAGCACTGTATAGCCCAACGCAGTATCTAGAGGGGCTTGTTGAATGGAATCGTAGTGCGCACACAACTATTAGTTATTGTACTTAAAGAGATTTCATTTGAAGACGTCAAAAACTCCACTGTCTATGGTTATGGCTGCGCTATTGTCTGTATCCACGGCTGTTTGTGCAACAGAGCCGGTTGTTTTGGTTGAAGAGCCTTCGGCAGAAAAGCCAAACAATGACCCTCAGATCAAACCTAAAGACGACACAGCTGCACCCAAAGCCGCAAATAGTGACGCGACGCCTTCAGAAAATGAGCAGGATTCCGAAGCGCTCCCTGACCGTAAATTTGCAGCCTTTCCCGTGCCTATTACCGATGATGCTCTGGGTGTTGGCTTAGGTGTGAACGCCATGTATATCCATGACCGAGAGGAAGGGGCAACAAACCCATCTACCAGTATGTTTTACGGTCAATATACCGATTCAGATAGTGGAATGGCGATCGTTGGTCACGAACACGTATTTGCTCACGACGCTTGGCGAGCGGGCTTCTACGCGGGACATTTTAGTCTGAACCTCAAGTATACCGGTCGTATTGGAGCGAAACTTCCAAAGGCTGCTCAGTATGCGTCCTATTCAAACTTCGTTTATGGTGAAGTTCGCAAGCAGATCGTTGATGACCTCTACTTTGGTGTTCAAGGGCTTTGGAGTGGTGGTGACGCGAGTCTAAACGAAAAAACGGACCCTGAAATCAAAAAAGCCTTCGAGAATGCGATGAGCGGAAGCAACAATGCGGTGGGCTTCTTGATGACGTATGACTCACGCGACAACATGATGGGAGCCACCCAAGGGCTTAATGTTGATTTAAGCACGCTTCATTACTCAAAAGATAAAAAAACCGGTAAGCCCTTCCACCGTTTAGATGCCGAAGTAAGCCAATACTTTCCGATTGGAGACGATGTCTTCGCTTATCGTGTGATTGGTAAAGAGATGATTGGTGATACGCCTGAGTATGAGTTTGTGACGCCTGACCTACGCGGGGCGGATTGGAACAAGTATCGTGGTAACTCAATGTATCAGGCGGAGGTCGAATACCGTCATAAGTTTTCTACGCTCTGGAGTGGTGTTGCTTTTGCAGGGGCGGCAGTGGTCCAAAATGATGATCGCCAGGTTAATAGTGCTGTTCAAACCGAGGTGATTCCGTCAGCAGGTATTGGTGTTAGGTATTTACTGAATGCCAAAGAACGTTTTACGATTGGTGTAGACGCTGCAGTGTCTAAAATGGGGAATACCAGCTTCTATATTCGATTTGGTGAAGCTTTCTAACTATCGAATGCGAGCAATGGCGAGAAGGGTTAAATTGTCATTGTGAATGAATGAGTTGTCGTTATTTGTGGTGCTTATAATTAAGTGCAATTTATGTGCTATTGTTTTACGATAGAACGCAATTAATCAATTAATCAAAGGGTTGAGTATGCTGAATATTGAACAGCTAGTGGCATTCGTCGCTGCAGCAGAGCAAGGTTCATTTTCTGCGGCCGCAAGGCATCTTGGTAAGAGTCAAAGCTCGGTGAGTATCGGAGTGAATAACCTAGAGCTAGACCTAGGTATTACACTTTTTGATAGAAGTACCAAGTACCCTAAACTCACTCCGCAAGGTGAACGAATGTTGTCGCAAGCGAAAGTGTTATTGCGACAAGCTGAACGTATCAGAAACTACTCTAAAGCCAGCGTAGATAGTGTGGAAGACACATTAAAAATCGCGCTTGACCCTTTACTGCCGTTTTCGCTTATTGATTCAGCGATCGAGAAAATGTCTCAGCGTTTTCCTTTTACTCAGGTAGATGTATCTCGTTTGGGTGCTCACCACCTAACCAATGCGCTGATCAAAGATGAAGTTGAGCTTGGGTTTAACCTAGCCGCAGATGCTGTGCCGGATGGCGTCGATTTTATCTCGATAGCGAATATTGAATGGGTATGTATCTGCAGCCCAGACTCTATCTTTGCTGACATGCAGCAGGTGAGCAATGAAACGCTTATTGGTGAACGACAAATTGTCTGCCGGAGCATGATGCAGAATAAAGTGTTAAAAGCACAAGGCGCCTTTTCTCAAGATATTTGGCAGGCCGATGACCAAGAAGATGTGATTAAGTTGGTTGAGCAAGGTATTGGTTGGGCCATCGTGCCACGCGATTACATCGTAGAGAAACAAGCGATGGGTACCCTGATCGACTTCAGACCTGAGTTTCAACGTTATGAGATGATGAACTCTGCAGACGTGCTGTGGAAGTCAAATACCCGCTTGGGCCCTGCGGCCAAATACTTATGCGAGATGCTGGGCGTGTTCTAGTATTCCATTTTATTAAAAAGCCCTCGCATGTTCTCATGCGAGGGCTTTTTTATGCAATTTTGCAGCTATAGACTTGGTTGCGTCCTTTTAACTTAGCTTGTTGCAGGCTCTTTACTCCTCGGCTAAGTGTCGCGTCTACTGAGCCTCCTAGTTGTGTCAAACCAATAGATACCGTAGCCTCTATAGAACCTTCGTCGACATCCAAAGGCTGTTTTTCGACAAGTTGCCTAAACCAATCCATTTGTTTCTCAGCATCCTCAATATGGCTGGTATGGAATAGCACACTGATACAACCATTTTGACCTCTAGCAATGCATGTTGCTTTCGGCTTAGGGAAGCTCCTACGAGCAATATCGGCCACGTGCACAACGACATTGTCTCCAAAGTGTTCGCCATACTTTTCATTAATACCTTTAAGACCATTGATATCAACTACAGCGTAGAACATAACATTGTTGCTTTCCGATACGGCGATATGGTTTCGCATGCTCCATTCGTTCTCAAGTCCAGTGAGGGCATCGTCCATCGCCACCTTCTTAGTTAACAAGAGATTTGCTAGTGCGACTTCAGAAAAATCTCTTATCGCTCTGATGAGTCCTTCAAACGCATAGAAAGAACTCTTTAGGTAGATAACACCGATTAGTGCGTCTTGATGATAGAGAGGTAAAGTGTAGTGTCGCCCTGTGATATGAAGCTTCTGTGCGAGGGGATCATGCTTGTTGTTGTAGAGAAAGTTGAGACCTCTTGATTCGAATACTCTAGGGAGTCTTTCACAATGAAAAATAGACTTTGAGTTGCCGTGAAAATCTATGGTCTTGAAGTAGTGTGTCTCAGCGTCATACAAGCAGAATTGAACGCCTTTGTGATAGGTAAATCGGTCGAAGATGATCTTCAAGTCATGTTTAAACTGTGCGATGTCTTCTGCACGAGTCAACTCAGATAATGCCTCGTTCAGTTGATAGGTGATGTAGTTTATCGAGAAGACGAGTAACAGTAGTGCAAGGATGACGACGGCGGTCAGTGATATCTGGTAGGACGTAAACAAAATATCTGTCTGACTGGTTCCAGAGACAAACACCCAGCCCATTGGATTTTGTGCACTAAAGACGCTCTTCTTTAAGTTTCCATTGTAAAAGTAATCGTATTGCCCTCGCGTTTCTCCCGCCTCAATTTGGTCTTGTAATCCACCAAAGTAACTAATCGATGCCGTGCCAATGCGAGCTGGGTTAGGGTGAAAAACCAATTGTCCCGTCACCTTATCAATGACAAACACATAGCCATTGTCCAAGGTTTTGAGGTTAGCGAGATATTGAGTAGTATGCTGTACGTCGAATTCAAACCAAACTTCAACAGGACTTTGGTCCTGTTCTTGCTTTATCGCAAACACCCAAAATCCATCAGCCTTTTGATAGAGTGTGGAAACGGCGTATCGGTGTGCAAAGCCATCAAAACTGTGCCATTTAATTGAGGCCTGGCTGCTGTCAGTGAGCCCATCATCATTAAAGTTGGAATAGTATTGCGTCTTGGTGTTGTATAGCGCGATGCTTTTATACAAGTAGCTGTTGGCTAATATTTGATTGGTCAGGATATCGAAGCTATTTGAATCAATGCTTTCTTGTAGCAAATCAACCTTGGCAAAGGTTGCTTCAATCTGTGACCAAACAAGGGCAGAGGCAACCTTCACATTGTCTTGAGACTGGGACTTAGCCAGCGCCTGTGAGCGCTCATAGTGCTGATAAGAGAGGTAAATCAGTAGGGTGATCAGCGCAAAAGTGAGCGGCTTGAAGGTGCGAAGTAACAGCTTAGGCAACGACATAAAATATAAAACCAATTGAGTACTGCGCCGATACTACTATTAATGAGTTATGTATTTCAAAGTATTAATAAGGTTAGCGATAACCTAGATCAATAGAATTAAAAAAGAGTTCACGATGTGAACTCTTTTTGGTTGATTTAGCGCCACGCTAGTTACGATGCGTTGGCAGAGTAGTGAAGAATAGCCATCGACATCGGAGCCTGAAGGATTTCCCCCTCAGCATGTCCAACTTCCGCATCAGAGATGTGGGTATCACAGATGGTTTTCCATACTTGTGAGCGATCGTTTGGTAGCGTAAAGCGCGCTGGCGCTTTGGTTTGGTTGATTAAGTAAACCATTTCGTCGCCATCGTCACCGATACCAATATGAAGCGCAACACTGCTCAAGCGATTCCAGTCTTCCATGCTCATCAGTTGGCCATCAACGCGACTCCAGAAAATACGGTTGTCGTTACGTTTCTCGCCACTGAATGCACGAATAAACGGCACCATATACTCCTGACGAGCAGCCAGCATCTCAGACAGCCACTGCTTGAAGTGCGTTTTCGCCTCTTCTGGCTCCCAATTCAACCAGCTCAATTCGTTATCCTGACAGTAGGCATTGTTATTGCCTTGCTGGCTATGAGATAGCACATCGGCGGTCAAGATATGAGGAATACCGAATGAAAACAGAAGGGTGGCCATGAAATTACGTTTTTGCTTTTCACGAGTCGCCAGCACGACTGGATTGTCTGTCGGACCTTCAACCCCATAGTTGTGAGAGCGGTTGTCACCGTGCCCATCACGGTTGTTTTCACCGTTTGCTTCGTTGTGCTTATGCTTGTAAGACACCAAATCTTGCATGGTGAAACCGTCGTGGTAGGTAATGTAATTGACGGTCAGTTTATAAGGCCAGTTAGCCGCACTATAGAGATCACGTGAACCCATGATGCGAGTCGCGAACTCTTTCAGGTAGCCTTGGTCACCTCGCCAGAAGCTTCGAGTGATGTCGCGTAGCCTGTCGTTACACTCATTCCAACCAAATGGGAAGTTACCGACCTGATATCCATTTGGACCGATATCCCAAGGTTCTGCGATTAGCTTGGTCATCTTCAAAACAGGATCTTGTGCCACCGCTCTGAAGAAAGCCGCTTCTCTGTTAAAGTTGTCACCATTTCGTCCTAAGGTTGCTGCTAAGTCGAAGCGGAACCCATCAACCTTAAACTCTTGAACCCAATATCTCAGAGTATCCATGACTAAATTCAGAGCTGGTTGATAGTTCAAATCAACGGTATTTCCGCACCCTGTGTAGTTGGCGAAATACTCACCGTGACGCAGATAGAATTTGGAGTCGAGAGCTTTGAGGTTAAAGACAGGGCCGTTATCGCCACCCTCTGCGGTATGGTTGTAGACCACATCTAAGATAACTTCGATACCAGCTCGGTGAAGCTCTCTAATGGTGGTTTTAAGCTCAGCTACCGCATCCTTGTTCGCATAACGAGGATCAGGAGCCATAAAGACATAAGGGTTGTAGCCCCAATAGTTCACCTTATCCATTTGCAATAGATGAGGCTCATGCATGCAAGCGGCGACAGGCAGCAGTTGTAGCGAGTTAATATTTTGCTCTTTATAGAACTTAAGCATCGGCTCGCTAACCAAACCAAGATAAGTACCTTGCTGCTCGACAGGAACGTCAGGGTTGAGCTTAGATACGCCTTTTACATGAGTCTCAAATAACACCATCTCATCACGTGGGATTCGTGGAGAGCGAACGCCTTGCCAATCAAATGCATCGTCAACAACAACACAAGCAGGCAGCTCAAAACTTTTCTCGGTAGTAAAAGGTGGAACATAATGTAAGGCTTTATCCAGAGCTTTAGCATATGGATCTGCGATGTATTGACGTTCTTCGCAAGTTTCTATGACAAAACCATAACGTTGTCCGGCGTGGATACCATTAATGTGAATATGCTTGATTCCAGCATAATCTTCACAAAGTGGGAACAACTCTTGTTTGTTGTTGTCATCATATAGAGCGAGATAAATAGTTTCGCAGTCGGGTGCATGAATAGCAAAGTTACAGCCGTATTCATCTAGTGTGGCACCCAGCGGATAAGGGCTAGATTGATGTTGCGTCATAGAGATTTTTTCTATTTGTTCGTGAATGACATTAATCGTGCTTTCAATAGTTAATAGGTTTGTAAACTTTAGGTCAAGCGAAGATCACAGAATTTTAAATGTAATTTAATTTCACATTTACTACGAAAAAGTTAAAAAAAGTGATGTAAAGCATATTGTGCGCGTCAAAACATAACCAATATCCATACTACTCCCCCCTGTATTTGTGATCTGCCCTAAAAAAACACCGTGCGGTTATTTTTCTCCTCCTTTCTCATCCCCCCTAACTATCGATAGGGTGGAGGACGCCTCCATCATCCGACTTCGTTAATCTGCAATTGTTCAATCAACTCGGGACCCTAAACCGATATTTCAAGTCCTAAACACTTCGGTACTGCCTTCGAAGCGTTTAAGAAAAAAAGAAATTGAATATAACAATAAGTTAAACGGAGTTTTCTAAATGAAAAAAGTAAGTGTAGTTGCTGCTGCGGTGGTAGGTGTATTGGCTGCTGGTCAAGCAATGGCTGATGTAGATTTTCACGGTTACATGCGTGCTGGTGTTGGTGTAAGTGAACACGGCGGTCAGCAAACTACTTTTGAGAAAAACAAAGTAGGTCGTCTAGGTAACGAAGGCGACGTTTACGGTGAAATCGGTATTGGTAAAGAAGTTTACAATGACAACGGTAAGTCAATGTACGTTGACTCTATGGTTGCACTAACTTCTAACGGTTCTAACGACTGGGAAAGTACTGAAAACGACGATGCAAAATTTGCACTACGTCAGTTTAATGTTCAAGCAAAAGGTTTCATCGCATCTGCGCCTGAAGCAACTATCTGGGCTGGTAAGCGTTACTACCAACGTAAAGACATCCACATCAGTGACTTCTACTACCTAAACATTTCTGGTGCTGGTGCTGGTGTTGAAGGTATCGAAGCAGGTCCTGGTAAGCTATCTCTAGCGTGGGTTCGTAACGACCGTAACGATGGTGTTCAAGATGGTGACCCAAGCACAGGTCAAACTCCAGATGCAGGTAACGATGGCGGTGCGCTAAACGTTAACACTCTAGATATTCGCTATGCTGGTATTCCTCTATGGGAAGGCGCGTCACTAGAACTTATCGGTAACGCTGCACTTGTTAACCCAACAGATCAAGCTTCTCAAGCAGCTAAAGATGCTAAGAATGGCTTCATGGGTACTGCTGAGTTGACTGTTGGTCTAAGCCGCGGTTTCAACAAAACTGTTGCACAGTACGGTACTGAAGGCTATTCAAAAACATTCGCATTCTACGGTGACGGCAGCTGGTATGGCGCAGAAGCTAAAGATGGTGCTTCTGGTTACCGCCTAATCAACTGGGGTGTGTCTGAGTTCGGTGAGAACTTCGAGTTTGGTCACCAGTTAGTTTACGGTGTTGGCGAAGGTATGTGGGACGGTCAAGACAAGTGGACTACGTACTCAGCAGTTGTTCGTCCAATGTATAAGTGGAACGACAACATGCGTACTATCCTAGAAGCGGGTTACTCTCAAGACGATAACGACGGTTCTAAGACAACAAACAGCAAGTTCACTATCGCTCAAGCATGGTCTGCAGGTCCAAGCTTCTGGGCTCGTCCTGAACTACGTGTTTACGCGTCTTACCTAAACCAAGATGCTGACGGTCAAACTGACGGCAGCTACAAATTCAACGGCGGCGAGAGCAAATCTCAAATGCAAGTTGGTGTACAAGTTGAAGCTTGGTGGTAATCTAGTCTAATAACTAGACACATAGATGTGTACAGCCAGCTAGTCTGGCTGTACTTGTTTTTTACGGAGAGTAATTATGAAGTATAAATGGTTGCCTTTAGTTGCAGCTTTCTCACTGGCAGGGTGTTCAACGCCACAAGTCGTATCCAGTGATGTTGAGCCGTCTCAGCAGGTCTCTACCGCAGTAGAGCAATTGAGTTGGACCAAACTGGCATTGCCAGTGGATGTGACAACCGAACTAAGTAAAAACTCTCAAATTTTACTACTCGATGGTGTTGCTAGTCCTGTTGCTACGTTTTCTGTTGATGGCAATCGTGGAAGCTTGGATGTAGAAGTTGCCAGTCTTGTCGTTAAAGAAAGCAGCATGTATGCCCCATCAGTAAAGATTACTGATGATAAAGATCGCGTACTAGCTGAGAAAAGTTTTTCTGATTTCGAATATAAAGAAGCGAAATTACTCAACCCAGACCGATATGTCGCTAACTTGACGGTCATCCCTTTTGATGACTCTGAAGAGCTGCATATTTTAGTGTATTCAACAAAAGAAGATATCGCAGGTGGTTCGACGGTTACGCATCCAGCCAAGCTATACGCTAAAGCTCGAAGCAACCAACCGCCAGAGATCGCTGATCCAGTTATCCCTCATTCGCTCTACGGCACTTTGACAGTCAAAGTTGATGCCAACAATGTCGTAACGAAGCGTGAACAGACAGAGACGGAGTACGTCCCTGCAGCTGCAACGAGTGAAGAGTATTATAAGTCTGCCATTGAAAAAGCAGTAGCCGAAGACAACATTCCAAAAGCACTAAGCCTACTTGATGAAGCAAAAGCTCTGAACATTGAAGGCGTTCAAGAGGTGTTTGTTAAGGCTATCAATGCGAAATAGAGCATTGACCTAATCACTATTATTAGCCCTAGAGATGTTGGGATTTAATTTATCCCTCAATGTTTCTGGGGCTTATATTTTTTCGCTCAAGTTTACCCCTCTTTCTTTCACATCGACTTAACCTCAAAAAGTGACCATGCTCAAAATGCTGATAGTTACTTGCCGGTGTCTGAATGTCTAATTTTTTGTGATTTTAGTCACTATTTCTTCCCGTTCAGCGGGCCGTTTCCTGTTTGGCTTCAAACTTCATTTATTTCAATCGAAATAAGTTCTGCTTTTGGCTTTTCGAACTATCGATGAGTCAGAAGGAAGGTGTGACAACCTACATTGCTTGTCCTATATGTCCTCCTGTAATAACAAAACTCTCATCATTATTCTCCTCCTCCGATTGTTTTCCTTGCGAGTCAAACATTCCACTGCCTTTTCGGATGTCGCTTGAGAAAAAAAACAATAATAAACGGAGTTAATAATGAACAAACTATGTCTAGTTGCAGCGGCAGTATCGACTGCACTAGTTGCAGCCCCTTCTTTTGCTGTTGATTACTTTGGCTACTTTCGTGCGGGTACTGCGCTGAGCTCGAATGGCACCGGTGATGCGAACTACGAGAAACAAAAAGTGGGTCGTTTAGGTAACGAAAACGACAACTACTCGGAGTTTGGTTTTGGAAAAGACCTGAAAACAGGTGACCAAACTTGGCGCGTTGAATCCATGATTGCGTCTGGCAACAGTGGCACTAACGGTTGGCAAGACGGCGACTTCAACGTAGCGCAATACAACGTTCAAGCAACGGGTCTATTTAGCTCTGATAAAGAGGCGACCGTTTGGGCGGGTAAGCGCTACTACCAACGTCGTGATGTCCATATCACGGATTTCTACTTCTTGAACACGTCGGGCACCGGTGGCGGTATCGAGAACATTTCAGTCGGCAACCAAAAGCTGTCTGTGGCGTTAGTCGAAGACAGTAGCACTAAGCAAAAGACGCTTGATGGTAAGCAGTGGGTGCAGAAACCTGGTACCAACCCTGGTGAAGCTGGTAGCTGGGTAGAGCAAGACAAATACAAAGAAGATGAAGTTAAAGGCTACATCGCTGATGTGCGTTTAGCGAACATCGGGCTGTGGGAAGACGCAACGCTTGAAGTGGCAGGTGCATACAACTTCTCAACAGGTACTGCTTCGGGCAATAAAGACGTTCAAGCGGATGATGGCGCCTTGGTGACTGCGATCCTTCATCAAAACATGAGCAGCGGTTTCAACCAAACAGTAGTTCAGTACGGTAATAGCTCATACGGTGCACAAATGGCGGATCTGGGCAATGGCGGTAACTTTGATCGTCGTGACGACGCGAATAACGACGCTCAAGGTGTTCGTCTATTGAACTGGGGTGTGATCAGCTTGGGTGATAAGTGGGAAATGGGGCACCAATTCCTTGCGGCTCGCTCTACCGATGCAGCTATCTCGGCAACCAACCGTGCTAAAACCGATCACGATCTGATCTCTGCAGTTATTCGTCCAATGTACCAGTGGACAGACACCGTTCGCACTGTGTTTGAAGCGGGTTCTTACGTTGAAAACTACAGCAACTACGGTAACAAAAAGGGCAGCAAGCTCACGGTAGCTCAAGCGTTTTCTATGGGAGAAGGCTTCTTTGCTCGTCCAGAAATCCGCGTTTACGGTACTTACCTTAACGATCGTTCAGACAGCGCCCAGTTAGCGGATAAATCAAAGAAAAATGAGTTCCTCGTTGGTGTTCAAGTGGAAGCTTGGTTCTAACGCTTAACGAGAGCTAAGACGACAGGGCGGAGGATACTTCGCCCTTTTTAGGAGACAATAATGAAACTATCAACCACCCTCATTAGTAGCTGTTTGCTTTTAGCGGGCTGTCAGAGTGCAGACGTTGTGGAGCAGACGTCACTGCTAACTCAGGCTAAGGTAAACAGTGTCTCACAGCTGAATGTACTGCCTTTGAAGGCACCAAGTGAGCAGACCTTTTCCATAGCTGAAGACAGTCAACGCTACATCATTGATGGCGTAGAGAGTCCGGTTGTGGTTGCTTCTTTGCCACTATCCTCAGGCACTTTAGACATTACAGTGACAAGCTTGATAGCTTCGTCGGTTTTTGCTCCTTACATCGCAATTATTCGTGAGGATGGCAGCATCATCGAGCAATATGAGCTAGAAGAGTTCAACTATTTACCCGCTCGCTTTCATCTCGGAAACCGTCTAGAACTCACGTTTACGTTTATGCCGCCAAGTAACAGTTCAGATCTCATGCTTGTGGTTTACACTAAGCCTAAAGCGTTGAAGGAATCAGTGAGCGTTACCCACCCAGCAAAGCTCGATGCTGAAGCTCGCGGGAACTACTTGCCCGAGGTCAAAGACATCGAAGTGCCGTTCGTAAAAACGGGGAAAGTGGTTATCGCAATAGCAAGCATTGAACAACCGCAATCAAACGTATCGCGAACCCCATCGGTCGCAGTGACAAAAGAGTCGAGCGCTTTCTATCATGATGCGATTACAAAAGCTGTTGGTGATAATGAGCTAAAAAAAGCAGTGAGCTTACTTGAGGAGGCGGAATCGCTCGGAGTGGAAGGGGCAAGAAAAACCTTCAATAACGCGGTGAATTCGACTGCATCGCAGTAATTTAGAAGAATTATTGAGCTAATGTTGTAAAAGCGTGGGTTAGATCGAAAATCGCGCTTAATTGTTCGGACTATCAGCCGTTACTATAGAGAGTAACCGTTACTAAAAAGCCCGTTCATACTATGTCGACATTAGCCATTGCCATCGGCGCCACCAGTTTGTCACTTGTTCTGGTGTTCGTCTGGATGTTCTCACTCTCTCTACGCAAAAAGCGTATGGAGGAGGAGCGCATCGCTAGAGAAGCTGCCTATCGAAGAGCAATGGAAAAAGCTCGTCAGCAGGAAAGACAAGATCGAATCTTTAAAGCAGAGACTGGTCATGTTCCTACCATTTTATATCTCGCCAAAGAAGCAGAACGAAACAAACCCAACGAAGCGCTTTATTGGTATCACAAAGGCGCGTTGCTCGACAACATTACCGCCATGTACGGCATTGTTCGCTTAAGTGATAAAAAGCGCGAAGACTTGGTGTTGCGTGAGCAGGCCAATTACTGGCGCTTGTGCATTGCAGGGGCTGAGGGCGATATCCATGCCAAATTTGAAGCCGCGAAAGCGCTTATCTATGGCAAGGGTGTCGAACGAAATATTCCACAAGGTGTTGCTAAGGTTCAAGAAGTCGCAGAAGAGGGCAATCTCGAAGGGATCTTGTTCATGGGAGATTGGAACATCTCACCAGACAACCCAACGCCGTCACCAAAACAATCGACAGAATGGTTTGAGATCGCCGCCGACAAGCAAAGTGAAGAAGGGATGACCAAGCTTGGTCTTAACTACTTGAACGGCGTTGGCGTCGAGCAAGACATTCAACGTGCCTGTTACTGGTTAGAGCGAGCCGCGGAGAAAGGCAATGTTGAGGCCATGTACTTTGCCGGCGAAGCCTGGCGTGAAGTAAAGCCTAATGGCGCGTCTATCGCCTATATTTGGTTGTTTATGTCGGCGTACATGGGGTATGAACCTGCCAAATCGGCTCGCGATACCGTGGGAAGCACGTTAGGTGTGGATTCTGTTGTAGGTCTTCAATCACTAGCCAAGCCAGTACTGAAGAAACTCCAATTCGGACCCGTTGTAAAACACTCGCTCATTCGTGCCCTCAACAAGCTCTATAAACGTGAACTGCCTCTGTTTGGTTTAACTATAGACAAAGCGGCAAGCAAAGAAGAAGTAGAGCAACCAATCCCATCTAATGAAGTGTCAGAGCAGGAGCAGCCACAACCGGATACTGATGACAGCTCCGCTCAGTATTCGTATTCCAGCTACGGAACCAACTACACCGCATAAAGTTTCAAATATGACGTGCTGTTTCATATAGGGCGGTTATCTAATGCGTAGAAATCATTTTTGATTGTATATTTCATTATTGTTACTAGATGATTTCATGTCTGTACTCGTTGATGAAATTTAACTCAATATTGATGTGAGTCTCGTCACTCAATGTAGGGGTTTGACATTTCCATGACAAAAACAATGTTCAAAAAAATATTCTGAGCTCAGTTTTGGTGTGACGCATGAGGATGCTTGGCAGTGGCCTCATCGTTTGCACATTAAATCCGGTGCCGAATTTGGCATTCCTGTTCTATACGGAGCTTTTTATGAAATCTTTTAAAATGACATTGGCGGCTGCTCTTGTTGCTGCAGTAGCACTTCCGGCAAGCGCAAACTACGTTGACGTTCGTGGTGCATACAACACAGAAGCAAAAACTTACGAGAGCCGTGTTCGCGCGGGTATGGGTTTTGCTGAAGACTGGGAAATCCACCTAGAAGGTACTCAAGGTCACGGCGACAAAGCGTTTAGCCAAAACCAGCACACAGTAGCTGCGTTCGAGACTGAGCTTAACTACAACTACGCGATCAACGACAACGTGACGCTAACTCCAGGTTTCGTATACTGGAATGGTACTAACCACTCTGAGTACCGTCCGTACCTAAAAGCAACGTACGCGACTGGCAATTTCTATACAGCTGCTCGTTACCGTTACCAAGCTGCAACTAACGCAGCAGACGGTTCTAACGTGAACAACACTAACCAAGTTGACGCTTGGGTTGGTTACAACGTTGCAGACTTCAACCTAGAATATAACCCAGCTTATATCTCGCAAAAAGACGGTGGTAAGATCAACAGCGATCTATCTCGTGCTGACAGCAAGTGGGAACACACGTTCCAAGTGAAATACACTGGCTTTGACACGTGGGCACCTTACCTAGATTACCAAATTCTAGATAAGACTTACGTTAACCAAAACTCTGAAGTTAAAACTGAAAACCGCGTTCGTGTGGGTGTAACGTTCAACTTCTAATCTGCTTAGCGTAGATAAAAGTTAACCAGATCCTAAGAAAATGCCGCTCTTTAAGAGCGGCATTTTTTCTTTTGGGAGAACTGCATTCTCATTAAACAGGAAGAGCCATTGGTTTTAGATTATCGCTAACTAATAGCTTGGCTTCCGTTGCGGCTTGTACGTCTTCGACAGTAAACTCTGGCGCAAGCTCAGTCAGCAACATTCCTTTCGATGTAATCTCGATAACGCCCATCTCAGTCACTATAAGGTCAACCTGATTAACTGCAGTCAGTGGCAGTGAGCATTGACGTAAAAGCTTAGGTTTGCCTTTCACTGTGTGTTCCATTGCCACAATGACCTTTTTGGCTCCTACCACGAGATCCATCGCGCCCCCCATGCCAGGGACCATTTTCCCCGGAATGATCCAGTTAGCGAGATTGCCTTGTTCATCAACTTGCAGCGCGCCAAGCACGGTTGAGTCAACATGACCGCCACGAATGATGGCAAAAGATGCCGCACTGTCGAAATAGCAACTGCCCTCGATTGCGGTAATAGGTTGTGCACCCGCGTTAACGAGGTCGGGATCTGCATTTTCCTCGGTCGCCAAGTTGTCGATGCCCAGCAAGCCGTTCTCTGCCTGCATTAAGATCTCGACCTCTTTGTCAACTTCATTGGCCACGAGTGTTGGAAGGCCAATGCCAAGGTTGACGATATCGCCGTCACGCATTTCTTGAGCCACACGCCACGCGATACGGCGACGGATGGTGTGTTTATCCAATTGAGTCGTCATTACGCATCCTCCGTCAAAATGTAATCTACGTATAGGCTAGGTGTGTGTACTGATTCAGGCTCAATATCACCCAGATTAACAATCGTTTCCGCTTCTACGATCACGGTGTCAGCAGCGGTTGCCATCAAAGGGTTAAAGTTCTGCGTTGTCTTGCGATAAAACACGTTACCACGGGTGTCGACGATTGAGCCGCGAATCAAGGCGACGTCTGCTTTAAGCGGCGTTTCAAGTAGGTAATCTTTTCCATCAACCTTGATGACCTGTTTACCTTCCGCTACTAACGTACCTAAACCTGTTGGCGTTAATACGCCGCCCAATCCAGCGCCGCCGCTTCGAATACGCTCCGCCAAGGTCCCTTGGGGGACGAGTTCTACATCAAGCGTGCCCTCGTTCATTTGTTTGCCCGTTTCTGGGTTTAAACCAATATGAGACGCATAGAGTTTACTGACGCGTTTTTGCGCAATGAGCTTACTGGTGCCATAGCCAGGTGTCGCGGTATCCGTCGATATAAGAGTGATGTCTTTTATGTCCCACTCATTGATTAAATCAATTAAGGACTCTGGAGCACCCGTCGCCATAAATCCACCGATCATGATGGTCATTCCGTCATGGAAAAGAGGACGAAGCTGCTCGGCATTTGCAGATTTTTTCATCGTATTCTCCCTAGTTGCAACGTTTCAAGATGACAGCCGTACCCATACCACCGCCAATACAAAGTGATGCTAAGCCAAGGTCTTGCTGGGTTCGGTGAAGTTGATACACCAAGGTCGTTAGGATGCGGTTGCCTGAGGCGCCAATAGGGTGACCGAGTGCAATTGCCCCTCCTGAGAGATTACTGCGCTCTAGTAGCCACGGTGCATCAATATCATGTTGCTCCGCAAGAGAGTGGACAACGCCAAGCGCCTGGGCGGCAAACGCTTCGTTGAGCTCGAACACCTCAATATCATCAATCGACAAATGCGCTTTGTTTAGTGTATTCGCGATGGCGGGTACTGGACCTAGTCCCATTACTTCAGGAGCGAGCGCGCCTTGCCCATATTCAATCACCTCTGCAAGTGGTTTGAGGTTCAACCTCGCTACCGCGCTCTCTGATGCAAGTAGGATGGCTGATGCTCCGTCATTGATGCCAGAGGCATTGCCTGCGGTGACACTGCCTTCTGCATCGAATGCAGGGCGGAGTTTTTGCAATGACTCATAAGTACAATCGGCTTTTGGATATTCATCGTATTTGACTTCAATTTGACGACGTCGATTGACGATGGAAACCGGCGCAATCTCTTCATTGAAGTCGCCGTTATTAATGGCGTTCACCGCTTTTTTCTGGCTATTGAGTGCAAACGCGTCCTGCTCTTCACGAGATAGGCTGAACTTCTTCGCGATGTTTTCAGCTGTGATCCCCATATGGTACTGATGAAACGCATCCGTTAGACCATCTTTAATGATGCTGTCTTCGAGGGGAAGGTGACCCATTCGTTGACCACGGCGAATCTGTCCTGAAGTAATAAATGCGGCGTTGGACATGCTCTCCATACCGCATGCAACGACCACCTCTACATCTCCCGCTCGAATGTGGCTTGCGGCATCCATTACGGTTTTCATGCCGCTGCCGCAGATCATATTGAGCGTATAGGCTGGCACGGAGTCAGGTATTCCGGCCTTTAATGCTGCTTGTCTTCCTGGTCCCATGCCGGCGCCAGCGGTGAGCACATTACCCGCGATCACTTCATCAACCATGTCTGGCGATATGTCTGCTTGCTCTAGCGCTGCTTTGATAGCATGCGCGCCAAGCTCCGATGCCGATAGGGCGCTCAATGCACCATTAAAACTGCCAATAGGCGTGCGTTTTGCCGCCACGATAAATACACGTTCCATGCCTGTCTCCTAAATTTCCAAGCTTGATACCAGTCTAAATCGTCAATGCGTTGGAGCGTTATAGGCAGGAATTCAAAGCCGCTTTGCAGATTTGCAAAACCCAAGTTAGTGACGGATCACGTCTTTTTATTGGGCTAACTCTTATCTTGGAATCATCAATGCTGAATTAAAACTAGTTGGAGATAAAGTATGAAAAATCGAATCGCATGCGCCCCATGCTGCTGGGGGATAGAAGAGTCTCACAGCCCGGAAAACCCAAGCTGGGGCAAGGTGCTCATGGAGGCCAGTGACAGTGGCTATCAAGGCATTGAGCTTGGTCCGACCGAGTACTTTCCCGAGGATGAATCACTACTAAGCAGTGCTTGCAGAACCCGAGGACTCACCATTTGTGCGGGAAAGCTTCAACTGCCATTTAGTGACGTAAATGCCTTAGAACAGATTCTCGACGAGACTGAAAAAACATGCGTTCGTCTGAGTAAACTTGGTGCTAAGACGTTGCTGCTAATGGAAGGAAATCATCCAGAGCGTAATACTTCAGTCGGCCAAAGTGCGACGGCACCTAGGTTGAATAAGGTTCAGAAAGACGCCTTAGTCGATGTACTAAATAAAGTCATCGAAGTTGCAGATAAGTACAGCTTAAGGTGTTTATTGCATCCAGGTGTTGGCGGTTACATCAGCTTTCAAGATGAAATTGATTATGTCCTGTACGCCATCCCTAATAGTAAGCTAGGTTTGTGCATCGATATTGGGCATACCTTCTTAGATGGTATGGATCCCAGCCAAGTGATTAAGCAATATGCAAGTCGGGTTGAACACGTTCACCTTAAGGATGTGTCCGTCGATAAATTGAGGCTGGCGATACGCGACAAGAAACCTTGGGTGGACGCTTATGCAACTGGCTTGGTCACCCCTTTAGGTGAAGGCGACATTAAGCTGAAACATGTACTTTCGTCGTTAAAAGAGGTCGATTATCAAGGCTGGCTTGTGGTTGAGCATGAGCATGATAAGAGTGAGCTTACTCGCGTCGTAGACGACCTCAAACGCAGTCGACACTACTTAACCGCCGTTGGGGTATAGCAGTGAGCGTGGTCAACGATCCACTTTTCTATGTCATGGCTGTTCCTGCCGTCCTTATCTATGGAATTGGCAAGGGCGGTCTTGGCGGGGCGTTAGGCATTATCGCCGTGCCGCTTATGGCGCTCGTCGTCGCACCAACACAAGCAGCGGCGATATTGCTGCCGATTCTAATCGTGATGGATATCTTTGCGGTTCGTCACCATTACAAAAACGCGGACTACAGAGTGATCAAAAGCATGCTGCCAGGCGCTTTGCTCGGCGTGTTGCTAGCGGGGCTGTTTCTGGGAGTGACTTCAGAAGCGGGTCTAAAGCTTACTATTGGTTTGCTGTCACTAGCATTCTGCTTTCAGTACTGGCTGGGTGGCGAGCGTGAGCGATCAAAGCCAAGTGCTTTTTCGGCGTGGTTCTGGAGCAGTTTAAGTGGATTTTCCAGCACCGCTATTCATGCGGGTGGAGGACCGGCAAGTATCTATTTGTTACCGTTGAAGCTTGAGAAGGTTACTTTGATTGCAACCATGGCGGTGTTGTTTGGTCTTATTAATCTCGCGAAAGTGATTCCATATCTAGCACTAGGTGAGTTCGATGCGACCAACTTGCTAACAGCTCTTATTCTGACCCCTTTGGCTCCGCTTGGCGTTAAACTCGGGGTAATGCTGCTGCATCGCGTCAGTCAGGCGAGGATCTATCAGCTTTGTTATCTGTTCCTGTTTTTATCGGGTAGCAAGCTCTGTTTTGATGCGGCTGTTGCTGTCATTTAATTCCCTGCATTTGGGTCATCACTTAACAAGTACGTTTTGAACTTTGTAGCAGTTGGTGAAGCCGACTGCGGCGAGTGATAGTACAGGTTGAGGCTCCACACGCTAGTCTCATAATCAAGCAAAAGTGGCTTTAACTTGCCATTATCAATCGCCTCATTGACTACAAAGTCTGGCAAATAGGCGATACCCATTCCGTTCATTACCCCTTTTAGAAGTAAATCACTGTCGTTGACCTCAATGGTTTTTGGCACCTTTAAAAGAATATTTTCAGACTGACGTCTAAAGATCCAATCGTTGCTGCCTGTTAACGTTGTTGCTACTAAGCAAGGATGTTTAAGGAGATCTTGTGGATGCTCAGGTTCATTGTGATCACTCAGGTAGTCGGGGGAGGCCACAACGACGAATGGGCATTGCATTAGCTCTCTTTTCACTAGCAATAAATCTTTTTCACGATAGCCCTGATAGCTCGCATTGGCGCTGATCATCAGGTCACTGGTACTCGCATGGTCCAGTGCCCAAGGGGTGACATTGATATTAAAAGTGACCTCAGGGTGATCGTTGGCGTAGTGACGCAGTTTATCCATCAGAAAGTGATTGGCATAAACGGGTGTACAGGCGATATCAATATGACCTTTCTCATGGGATTGATAGTCTTCGAGCTTACGCGTAATGCGCTCGGCACTATCGACAAGTGGCGAGAATTCTTCAAACAAGGTTTGCCCAGCGTGTGTTGCCTCTAAAAGGCGATTTGAGCGATAGCAAAGCGCTGTCCCGAAGTGACTTTCTAGCTCTTGCAACCAACGACTGCCCGCGGAGACCGAGATATTGCAGCGCCGCGCAGCCGACGATATTGAACCAGAGCGAATGACATAGATAAAGAAAGCCATTTTATCGAGCATAAGTTGTCTCCTCGTGTATCGGTTTCGCGTTTGAAAAACATTGAGATTTAAATCGTGAAAACAGAAACGAAAAATGGGAACGGACAATATCCGTTCCCAAGTTAGCTGACTGACTAATGGTTAAACATGAGCTTGGTCAGTTGAGTGGGTATGCTTTTTACCCAGTTTCTCTGCCATTGCTTCTTCCATTTTCTCGAGGCTGACGCCTTTGGTTTCAGGTACGTAGCGAACGACCACAAACATACAGATGATGGAAAGAATTGCGAATAACCAGAAGGCGAAGGCACCGTTAAAGTTCTCTTGCAGGTAAGCGTTGTCATTCAGCATAGGGAATGATTGTGTGACGATGAAGCCAGTGAACCATTGTGCACCTACCGCAATTGCCATTGCACGTGAGCGGATGCTGTTTGGGAAAATCTCGGAAATCATAGTCCAACATGCACAGCCCCACGACGTTGCGTAAGAGACAACATACAGACACAGCGCGAATAGAGCAGCGTACCCTTCTGTTTGTTGATACAGCACGTAACCAACGACAAACATACCAAGTGCGCAGCCAAATGTGCCGTATTTCATCAGCGGTAGACGACCCACTTTGTCGATAAGGTACATACCCAAAGCGTTACCTAAGATAAACACGACGCCGACAAATGTAGTTTGGAAAAGCGCATTTTCAGTAGAGCCAGTAATTGGCTTAAGGATCTCTGGTGTGTAGTACATGATGACGTTGATACCAGTTAACTGCTGAGCCGCTGCGACAAACGTACCGATGACCAAGATAGCAAATAGAAGGGGAGAACGTAGGCTGACTTTGTTTTTGTTAGAGGAGCGGCTGTCCTTTAGAGAGTCTTGAATTTCAGAGATGAGTCGGTCCGCATGTTCAGGATTCGAGATGCGAGAAAGTGTTGCTTTCGCTTCGGTGAGTTTGCCTTTTAGTACTAACCAACGTGGTGACTCTGGAATAATAAATAGTAGTGCAGCAAACAGAGCTGCAGGGATGATCTCTGAACCGAGCATCCAACGCCAGCCCATATCTACCAACCATGCTTCTGACATACCTTTTGCGATGAGGTAGTTAACATAAAACACGCCAGTTTGACCAATTACGGCAGACTGTTGGAACATACTTACTGCTCGCCCACGAAAATCCTTTGGTGCAACTTCTGACATATACATGGGTGATACCACGCACGCCAAGCCAACGGCGACACCACCGACAATACGTAACATGACATAAAAACTGAATGTACTGGCGAGTGCTGAGCCAACCGCGGAGATCATAAATAAGATGGCGGCGATAAAGAGGGTGTTACGTCGTCCGTATTTTAGTGCTGCCCAACCAGCACTCACGGCACCGATAATACTGCCGAGTACCACACTGGATACGGCCCAGCCAGTTTGTGCGGAACTGAGTCCGAAGTGTTCACGGATGGGACCAATCGCACCGGATATTACCGCGGTGTCATAGCCTAAGAGGATTCCACCGAGCGCTGCTATACAACAGATACGAACGATATAGGCAATATTGTGCTTACTAGCTTCTACCTTGGATGTTGCTTCCATTAGATTTTTCCTTATTGAGATTCCCTCAAAACTGTCCCTCTACCATCGAACAAGGTTTAGCTGAGGTGAGCCCAATACTTCGGTTTGTAGGGTACGAGTATTGGCATTCTATAAGTCCAGCAGATGTTATAGTTGTGTGTGTTTGAAAATTATTTTTCATTTTGCTGGTGTTTTAATCATATGGACTCTTTTTGATTTCTACTACCGGTAAACTGTCATTTTGTCCAAAAATGTTACCTCTATCAAACTATGAAAAATCTTTATCAAATCCTACAATTAGAATAAATTATTGATTTTAATGCGTAATTTAAAAGTGAGATCTAGATCAAAAACAGTGGGAAGCCACGTGCTATATAGGTTTTTTCCAAATTTATGTTGTTTTGAAAATCTCATTGAGTGAGATGAAAAATATTTTTCATATGTAATTTTTTGGGCTAAATTAGTCCTCAGTGAAACAACAGGAGATGTTCAAAGCTTCCCTACACGATGACTTAGTCAACGAGATAGCTTTGAGTCACTTGGAAAATCTTTAAAACATTGTCGGAGAATAAAAATGAGCAACGTGCAATATGGAATTAGTCCACTGACTTGGACCAACGATGATATGCCAGAGCTTGGTGGCGAGATCCCTTTGGAAACGTGTTTAAGTGAAATGGCTGAAGCTGGATTCACAGGCACAGAGCTAGGCACTAAGTACCCACGTGAGCCTGAAGTACTCGTCCCACTACTAAAAGAGCACGGTCTGGTATTAGCGTCGGGTTGGTATAGCGGCAACCTAATGACTATGACAGCAGATGAAGAGATCGCAGCGATGCAAGATCACATCAAGCTTTTGAAAGCAGCAGGCTGTAAAGCAATGGTATATGGCGAAGTGAGCAATACCGTTCACGGCGACATCAACACGCCACTTTCTCAACGCGTCATTCTATCAATGGATGAGTGGAAGATGTACTGCGGGAAACTAACAAAAGTAGCGGACTACCTACTGAACGAGCATGACATCAAGCTCTCTTTCCACCATCACGTTGGCACTATCTGTGAAACAGAAGATGACATTAATCTAATGATGGAGTTCACAGGCGACTCTGTATTCCTAACGCTAGATACAGGTCACATCACCTACGGTGGTGGTAACCCAGTCACCATGATTGAGCGTTGGGGTCACCGTATCGGTCACATGCATTTCAAAGATCTTCGTTTAGACGTAATGAAAGCGGCACGTGAAGCGGACAAGTCTTTCCTAAATGCAGTACTAGATGGCGTATTCACAGTACCTGGAACGGGTGATGTGGACTACGACGACGTATTTGCAGCGCTTAAAGCGCGCAACTACCAAGGTTGGTTATTGGTTGAAGCTGAGCAAGATCCTGCAAAAGCACACCCACTAACGTTCGCGAAAACAGCTTACGAGAACATCACAGGCTACGCGGAAAAATACGGCTTGTAATAGAGCTCTGGATAATGGGGAGCAACGCTCCCCATGAAAAAAGCTACGGGGTTAGGGATGCAAAACGTAGCTTACTCATGGAATGGACAACGTTGAGACTACCGAGGAAGAGAATGAAAACTGTACGCCTAACTGTCGCAGAAGCGCTTGCACAATACTTAGCTGCTCAAATGATTGAAATTGATGGAAAGAAAGAGCAACTGTTCGGCACCGCTTTTGCCATATTCGGTCACGGTAATGTGACGTGCTTTGGACAGCAACTTAAGAACATTGAAGATAAAATCCCGACTTGGCGTGGTCAAAACGAACAGTCGATGGCGACGGCTGCCATTGCTTATGCAAAAGCAAACCAGCGCCAACGTATTGGTATTGCGACGAGCTCGATTGGCCCTGGTGCGACTAATATGGTGACAGCAGCAGGTATTGCTCACACCAACCGATTGCCCGTTCTTCTGATCGCAGGTGACGCTTACGTAAGTCGCCTACCTGATCCTGTATTGCAGCAACCCGAGAACTTCTATGATCCATCTATCACTTGTAATGACGCATTTAAACCTTTGACGCGTTATTGGGATCGCATTATCTCACCAACTCAGTTGATGCATTCTTTACCGCAAGCGATCGACACCATGCTTGATCCAGAGACATGTGGCCCAGCATTCATTGGTCTTCCTCAAGACATTCAAGGCGTCGCATACGACTTCCCAGAAGTCTTCTTTGAAGAGAAAGTGCACCGCATTCGTCGCCCAGAGCCAGAAATTGCTGATTTGGAAGATGCAAAAGCAGTACTGATGAAAGCAGAAAAGCCGCTGATTGTTTCTGGTGGCGGCGTTCATTACTCGCTCGCAACGGATGAGCTTGCGGCATTCGCGAAACAGCACAATATTCCTGTCGTTGAGACCATCGCAGGTCGAGCAACGATGCTACAAGACAATCCGTTAAACGCTGGTCCTATCGGCGTCACTGGCTCGGATTCAGCAAATTATATGGCAGCACACGCTGATGTTGTGGTTGCTATCGGTACGCGTTTGCAAGACTTCACAACGGGTTCGTGGAGCGTGTTTAAAAACCCAGACATGAAACTGATTACTATCAACGTCGGACGCTTCGATGCAATCAAACACCGCGCATTGCCAGTCAAGTGTGATGCAAAACGCGGTCTGGTTGAACTATCGAAACTGCTTGGTGATTGGGAAGGTGACAGCGCGTGGGCACAAACAGCGAAAACACAAGCTGATGAGTGGAAAGCTGTGGTTCACCGTCGTACTAACCCTCAAGAGGGCGACTTGCTACCAGGTCTTTCTTCTTACGCAGAGGTGATTGGCAAGCTAAACAAATCTATGCAGCCAGGGGATACGGTGTTAACAGCAGCAGGCGGCTTACCTGCTGAGCTAGCAATGAACTGGCAAAACTACCAAATCGGTAAGTTTGATATCGAGTTCGGTTTCTCTTGCATGGGCTATGAAATCGCCGGTGGCTGGGGTGCAAAAGTAGCTAACCCAGATAACGACGTGGTCGTGCTTGTGGGTGACGGTTCATACCTGATTCAAAACTCAGACATCTACTCATCAGTACTGACGGGTCACAAGATGATTGTTGTGGTATGTGATAACGGCGGTTTCGCGGTCATCAACAAGCTACAAAACAACACGGGTAACGACTCATTCAACAACCTACTTGAAGACTGCCGCCGTCCAGATGGCGAAGTGGCTCGCGTAGACTTTGCCAAGCACGCCGAAGCACAAGGCGCAATCAGCGAGAAGTTAACGTCTGTTGATGAGTTTGATGCAGCATTCCAACGCGCGAAAGAAGCGGACCGTACTTACGTCATCGTTGTCGACATTGACCCAGTATCACCAGCAGCGTGGTCTAAGTGCGATTGCTGGTGGGAAGTCGGTCTACCAGAGGTGACTCGCAACGACCACGTGGCAGAGAAGGTTGCCAGCTGGGAAGAAGGTCGCGCCACACAGCGCCGCGGCGTCTAGTTCAGAATTCTATTTAATTTTCTAACACTTAATCTCGGCTCCTAAACACTAGGAGCCACACAAGGAGTCAAGCATGTTTAATGAAGAGCGTCATTTTGAGCAGCCAATTCGTTGGGCAATGGTAGGTGGTGGTCGTGGTAGTCAAATAGGCTACTCTCACCGCAATGCAGCGCAGCGTGATGGCCTGTTTAAGTTGGTGGCTGGTGCGTTTGACCTAGATGCTGAGCGCTGCCGCGATTTCGGTGTCAATCTTGGACTAGACCCAGAGCGCTGTTATTCAAGCTATAAAGAGTTATTTGCGCAAGAAGCACAGCGTGAAGATGGCATTCAAGCGGTATCTATCGCAACGCCAAACTCTACTCACTACGAAATCTGTAAAGCCGCACTAGAAGCCAAGCTTCATGTGGTGTGCGAGAAGCCAATCACCTTTACCACAGAAGAAGCCGAAGAGCTCAAAACCATCGCAGCACAAAATAACTGTGTCATCGGTGTTATGTATGGCTACACCGGCTTCCCAATGGTTCAGCAGGCTCGTGAAATGGTTCAGCGTGGCGACCTTGGTGAAATCCGAGTCATCAACATGCAGTTCGCGCACGGCTTCCACAACGAAGAATATGAAAAGAATGATCCGGGTCTGAAGTGGCGTGTAAGCCCTGAAGTATCGGGTCCAACTTATGTGCTAGGTGACATCGGTACTCACGCGTTTTATCTCAACGAGGTGATGACAGGTCTAGAAGTCGATAGCTTGGCATGTATGCGCCAGAGCTTTATCGAATCGCGTGCGCCACTCGAAGATAACGCTCACGTGATGATCAAGTTCAAAGGTGGCGCAGTGGGCACCTTGTGGGCATCTGCAGTCAACTCTGGCTCAATGCACCAGCAGAAGATCCGCATCGTTGGTTCGAAAGCGTCTATTGAATGGTGGGATGAGTATCCAAACCAACTTCGTTACGAAGTGCAAGGCGAAGCACCTCGAGTGCTAGAGCGCGGTATGGGCTACCTCTACCAAGATGCAGAAGGTGTCGCATCTAACCGAGTTGGCGGTGGTCACGCTGAAGGCTACTTCGAGTCTTGGGCAAACCTGTATCACCGCTTTGCTTTGGCGTTCGATGCTGCTGATAGAGATGATCAAGAGGCGCTAGCTGGTATCTGGTTCCCAGGTATTGATGCAGGTATCGAAGGCGTACGTTTGTGTGAGAAGTGTGTTGAGTCAGCAGACCAAGACGCGGCTTGGGTTAGCTACAAATAATAGGAATGACGATGACAAAAATTGCATTTCAACATGACAGACCGTTGGATGCCATCGTTTTAGGACGCGCGGGTGTGGACTTATACGCCCGCGAATCAAAAACCGATATGGCGGACATTTCGGGCTTCAACAAGTTTGTTGGTGGCTCTGCTGCCAACATTGCGGTCGCAGTGAGCAAGCTGGGTGGCAAAGTAGGTTTTATTGGCTGCGTCGCTGATGATGCTTTTGGCGGCTATGTCAAAGGTTACATGTCAGATCAAGGGATAAACCTCGATGGCATGATGACGGACGATTCTGGCTCTCGCACTTCTGTCGCGTTTACAGAGATGAAGCCGAGCGACTGTACGGTTCTTATCTATCGCAATAACGCTTCGGATCTAACGATCAAGCCAGAACAGGTGGATCCTGAGTACATAGCGAGCTCTAAAGTACTGGTGGTTACCGGCACTGCGCTGTCAGAGAGCCCAAGCCGTGAAGCGACGCTTTTGGCGATGCAGCACGCTCGTCGCAGCAATACGCTCGTAGTGCTGGATGTCGATTATCGCCCTTACTCATGGCGCACCGATACTGACGCTTCGATTTATTACGGCATCGCATCGAGTCTGTCTGACATCGTGATTGGTAATCGCGAAGAGTTCGACATGATGGAAACCGTGATTGCACCGGGCAATAAAGACGACGACGCCACAGCAGAGCGCTTTATGCGTGACAACACGCAGATTGTTGTGATTAAGGCGGGCGAGTTTGGCTCAAAAGTCTACTGCCGTGATGGCTCCAAGTTCCAACAAGGCATCTTCCGTGTGGAAGTGAACAAGCCATTTGGTTCTGGTGACTCGTTTGCAGGTGGCTTGATTTGGACACTAGTGAATGGTGGCACCCTGCAAGAAGGCGTAAGAAACGGCTCTGCAGCAGCGGCGATAAACGTGAGTGGCGATAGTTGCACTGAAGCTATGCCAACCAAAGAGCAGCTTTTCGATTTTATTGAGACAAGAAACCAAGGTGTTTGATGGCATCAGTTTGATGTGGTTTTGAAGACAGCTTTTAGTCTCCCGGGCCGGTATTTCGACTCCAGATACTCGCGAAAATACAACCATCGTGGCCCGGTTTTTTTATCAGTGAATAAGTTTAGGAATAAAAACTGCGCTCATAAAAAGAGCAGTGAGGAGAAAGAACATGGGTAAACACATACCACCCTACGATAATAAAAATGAGCCCATTGTAGGTATTAATGACGAAGTGACACCTCTGTGTTATTTCAACCAAGTCTGTCTAACTCAAGGCGGAACGTTCAACCACGAAGTCGAAGGCTACGAGTCTGTGATTGTTCTAGCGGGCGGTACTTGCAGCGTGTCGGTGACCAATGGCGATGACACACAAGTATTCGACAACATCGGTAAGCGTGCCTCTGTATGGGACGGGAACCCAGAAGCGGTTTACGTTCCACTAGGCTATACAGCACAGATAGAGTGTGTGAGCGAAAATGCCGACATCATGATTGCTGGTGGTAAGTTTGAAGCTTCTCTAGAACCATTCTGTGTGCGTGAAGAGAACGTCGATATTGTTCAGTACGGTTCTGATGACACCAAAACACACCGTAAGATCAAGCATGTTCTTGGGCAGTCTAACTCGGACAAACGCGGTCGTTTGCTAGTTAGTGAGCTGTTTACCGTTGGTGCGGGTGGCTGGTCTGGCTTTCCACCACACAAGCATGATGAAGACCGTGTAAAAGAAGATGGCAGCCGTGAAACGCTATACGAAGAAGTGTATCAGTTCCGTTTCAACCCAGATTTCGGCTTTGGCGCACAGTTCCTGTATGAGCACGAAGATGACCATGGTCCGGTCTATCACGTAAAAACAGGGTCAGTGATTGCAATCGACAAAGGTTATCACCCAAGTGTGGCAGCGCCTGGCTATGAGATGTATTACTTCACCATCATCGTTGGCAAAACAGACAAGTCTTTGATCCAACACTTTGACCCACACCATGAGTATCAAGTAAATACCATTCCTGGTATCAAAGATATGATTGCGAAATTCAAATAGGAGGCGATGCATGTTAGTTAATCTTAATGATCTATTACCCGATGCAGCGGCTTCTGATTACTCCGTACCATGCTTTAATGTTTTTGGTTACGAAGACGCGAGAGCGGTAGTTGAGGCAGCGGAAGAGGTTGGTAAGGCAGTGATCCTTGCTTGCAACAAAGACGTTGTGGATTTTTATGGCGTTGAGACTGCAGCAGCTATGTTCCTAAACCTTGCACACAACAGCAGTGTCCCTGTTTGCTTGCACCTGGACCATACTTATGAAGAGGACATTGTTTATCGTGCGCTTAAAGCCGGTTTCAGCTCCGTGATGTTCGATGGCTCCCAGTTAACGCTGGAAGAGAATATCGCTCGTACTAAGAAAGTGGTCGACGTGGCACATGCGTTAGGCGCATCGGTTGAGGGTGAAATTGGTTCGGTACCTTATGAAGAAGGGCGTGACCATATTAAGTCTATCTATACCGAGCCAGAAGATGCTGCGCGTTTTGCAGAGGAAAGCGGCGTTGATTGTGTGGCTATTTCAGTTGGCAATATTCACCGCCTGACGGAGCCAACCTGTACGATTGATTTTGGTCGTTTGGACCGCATCGCGAGCGAAGTTAGCGTGCCCCTTGTTATTCATGGCAGCAGCGGAATTCGCGACGAAGATATGCTCAAGCTAAAGCAGAGCCGCGTATCTAAGTTCAATATCGGCACCTGCTTGCGTCAAGCATTGGGTCACAATCTACGTGGTTATATGAATGATGAACCGCAGAAATTTGATCGAATCTACTTTATGCAGAAGGCAATGCCGTATGTTAAGCAAGAAGCGATTCGCAACTTTGAGTTATTATCTTAAAATAGAGTCCCCAACCTAACATAGGGAAGGGGACCGGTTGACTATTTATTGCGTTCGAATAGGAGAGCGTTATCACTATGGATGTAGAAGTAAAAGTGCCCGCTGATTTAGACACGCTGCGCGAGCTTATTGTGAAGCGCTACGATAGCTTGAGCAGTAGATTGCAGCAGGTAGCCGACTTTGTCATGGAACAGCCAATGCTGGTCGCCGTAGAAACCATGGCTACCATTGCCCAGCAAGCCAATGTACCGCTGTCGACACTGAGTCGATTCTCTAATGCAATGGGCTTTGATGGCTTTACGTCTATGCAGATACTGTTCAGAGATCAGTATCTGAATCGCCCAAGAGACTACAAAGAACGTGTTCGTAAAGCACGTGAGATGGAAGACGTGCCACATGACTCTCCTCAAGCCATCTTTCAGGACTTCGGTGACGCTAACATTGATGCGTTAGAGCAGTTACAAGTCATGGTCTCTCCACAGAAGCTTGAACGTGCTGTAGCGATGCTTGAAGAAGCGGAAACCATCTACATTCAAGGGATGCGCCGAGCGTACCCAGTTGCATTTTATCTCTGGTACGCACTGATGAAATCAGACAACAACGTGGTGCTGTTAGATGACCATGGCGGTATGTTGTCGCCTATGACACGTCGAATGAATGAGAAAGACGTGCTATTTACGGTGACATTTAACCCTTACGCGCAAGAGACCAGTGATCTCATTGACGAAGCGTATAAGAAGAACGTACCGATTATCGCTATTACCGACAATCAAATGACGCCTCAAGGCAGTAAGATGGAAGTCTGTTTCGAGGTCCAAGAGGGTGAAGTGATGGGATTCCGCTCTTTGAGTAGCTCAATGTATCTTGCCCAAACTCTCGCGGTCAGCTTGATGTGCCGTGAAGTGAAATAATCACAATTAATGACCACCAACCCAATTAAAGAGTAAGCCTTGTAAAGCTGAAGCAGCAAGGCTTGGTCTCTTGCTGCCCAAATTCAAGGAGATACTCCATGCGTTTTGCCTTACACGGAATGTGCTCACTGCACAGCAATGTGATGTCGGACATTCGTCTCGCTCATGACACTGGCTATCAAGGTCTTGAAATTCATACAGAAAAGCTGTGGCGCTATATCAAAGCAGGCTTATCTGCTGAGCAGTTTAAACAGCGCCTGGACCACTTTAATATCGAACCGACGGCTATCGACATCATTGGTGCTATCGAAGTGACCGACAAAGCCTCGAAAGCGCAGCTATTCAAAGATACTGAGATCCTGTGTCAGTTTGCTCAACAGATCGGTGCGCCGACGATTCAGCTTAATGCCTTCGAAGCCTTAAATGGGTTGACGCTAGATCAGAACATCGAACTTACCGCACAGAACATTCGTTCTATTGCCGATATTGGTAAAGACTACGATGTTCGCTTTCAGTACGAGGGTGCGGCATGGACACCGATCGCAACGCTGGATGACTACTATCGCTTGTTGGATGCAGTAGGGCGTGACAACTTCGGCTTCGTTCTTGATACCTGGCACTTCTGGGCATGTCGCGGAGCAAGTCTCGAGCAAATAGCCAGTATTGACCCTGCGCTCATCTATAACGTCCATATCTCTGATGGCGCGCGTCCAGAAGAGGGCGCTCCGTGGCCTGACGAGAGAGAGTTACGAGGCCACTTTATTGGGCAAGGCGATATTCCGCTTAAAGAATGGGTCGACGCCATCCAATCAACCGGCTATCAAGGATTCTACTCAGGTGAATACCTCAATGACCAAATGTGGGAGCAGGATTATTACGATGTAGCGACCAAAATGCTTAAGGGCATGAAAGCACTGTTTTAACCCTTTACTGATTTGAACAACCGTTTACTCGTGGTGAAGTCCACTTAGCAGAGAAAAATCTCAGCATTAAGTGGACTTTGTTGTGTATATCACGAAATAAATATTTCATAAGTATAATATTGAATTAAATATTTCATGAGATACCGATGCCACCAACGGAGAATCCCCTATGTCTCACCTACTGTCGAAGTATTCTCAATCACAATCCGATTCCCGAGTTCAATCGATTACGCCTGAGAGTGCCAACTGGGGATATGTTGGATTCTCTGTTCACGAGATTGCATCTGGTGAATCCTTGGTTCTCGAAAGCTCTGCGACTGAAAAATGCTTAGTTCTGGTATCGGGTAAGGCGACGGTGACAGCAGGCAATCAGGTCTTTAGTCATATCGGTGAGCGTATGTCACCATTTGAGAAAGACACCGACCAGCAGCGTATCAAGCCGCATTCGGTTTATGTCGCGCCACAGCAGCGCATTCAAGTTGTTGCTGAAACCGATTTAGAACTTGCCGTGTGTGAGGCGCCGAGCAAGGGTAATTTAGAGACCCGATATATCACGCCGCAAGAGGTTGATGCAGAGCACAGAGGCAAAGGGCACAATCAAAGGTATGTGCACAATATTCTCCCTGATGACAAACCCGCAGACAGCTTGCTGGTGGTCGAGGTCTTTACCAACGAAGGCTGCACCAGTTCTTACCCAAGCCATAAGCATGACCAAGATATTGATGGCAAGGAAACCTATCTAGAAGAGACCTACTACCATCGCTTAAATCCATCTCAGGGGTTTTGTATGCAGCGTGTATACACAGATGATCGTGAGCTTGATGAATGTATGGCGGTTTACGACAAAGATGTGGTTATGGTGCCAAAAGGCTATCACCCAGTTGCCACGATTGCGGGATATGACAGCTACTACCTGAACGTAATGGCAGGACCTAAACGTAAATGGCAATTTAGTTGGGAATGCGACCACGCATGGATCAATTCTGAGGATTACAAGTAATCGCAATGAGTGTTGTATGGCTACCAACAGAGGCGATGCCGCTCATGAATCATTTTTTCTGGTCTGACTCAGTATTGAGTGAGACCAATGACAAGCAAAGGAAGGAGTGCAGAATGTATAATATCGCGCTGTTTGGAGCAGGGCGCATTGGGCAAGTTCATGCGGTAAACATTGCCAATCACCCTGAAACTAACCTGTATTCGGTCATTGACCCTTATGACGTGAATGCCAACATGTTGTGCGACCAATATGATGCTAAGCGTCAATCGATTGAAGAAGCGATGGCCGACAGTTATGTGGATGCCGTGTGTATTTGCTCGGCTACTGATACCCATGCTGACCTGATTGAACTTAGTGCGAAAGCTGGGAAAACGATCTTTTGCGAGAAGCCGATTGATCTCGACTCAAGCCGGGTACGTGATTGCTTAGGTGTCGTCGAGCAATATAAGGTTCCTCTGCTTGTCGGTTTTAATCGTCGCTTCGATCCACACTTTGCGAACTTAAAGCAACGCGTAGTTGATGGTGAAGTGGGTGAACCAGCAACGCTCACCATTACCTCTCGCGATCCTGAGCCACCACCAGCCGAGTACAGCAAGGTGTCTGGCGGTATGTTCCGTGACATGAGCATTCACGATCTTGATATGGCAAGATTCATCTTAGGTGAAGACCCTACCTCGATCACTGCTCACGGTAGTTGCAAGATTGATCCTGAGATCGGCAAAGCGGGCGATATAGATACTGGTGTGATTGTTCTGAACTTCGCCTCGGGTGCGATTGCGACCATTCTAAACAGTCGCAAGTCTGGATATGGGTATGATCAACGCATTGAACTGCACGGCGAAAAGGGGATGCTACAAGTAGCCAACGTTCGTGAGAACCTAGTGACGAGCACTTCCGATAGCGGTGCCCAAGATGCGAAACCACTGCACTTCTTCTTAGAGCGATACAAAGAGGCGTATATCGCCGAGTGGCAGCACTTTGTTGACGTTCTCAATGGCGCAGAGCCAAACTGCTCAGGCACCGATGGTGAGTTCGCGTTGCGCCTTGCGGATGCGGCGATAGTGTCTATGAATGAAAAGCGGACCGTGCCGCTTTAGCTCTAATCTGAAAAGGCAGCATTCTATTTGGATGAACTGATAAGTTATGGGGTAACTGATTTGATCAGGTACCTCACTTACCAATCAGCGGCGGAGAACGGCGATCCATCGGCCAAGGTTTAGCAAGCTCGTCAGCGAGGCTGCGACATAGGTCAGTGCTGCCGCTTTCAGAATTTTCTCTGCATGTTTCAGGTCGCCATCGTGCAGGTAGTTGCCTTTCTGTAGGATAGGTAAAGCCTTACCATAACTGGCATCGAACTCAACCGGAAGAGTTAACAGGTGCACCAAGGTACTTAATGCCATCGAAACAACACCTATCATAATCGTTATCGCACCCGCTTGCGGCACGCGAGTCAGCATAAGGACAACAGGCGCTGCAACAAGCATCAATCCAGCAATGCGCTCGCCAATTATGGCTGTTTTTACAAGCTTTTGCCGAGCTAGGAACAAGGTCTCTCTACGTGAATCTTGAATGGCATGCCCTACTTCATGAGCGGCGACAGTCACTGCCGTTAGTGAGTGCCCTGAGTAGTTGTTCGGCGTAAGACGGACAGCCTTGGCTGCGGGATCATAGTGATCACCTTGAGTGGTCTCCTCTACGTCAACGTTATCTAAGCCGAAGCTATCCAACAGGTGACGAGCTAGCTCAGCACCGCTTCCCTGCTCGCGGTAGCGGTCAGCCGGTTGACTGTATTTTTCCATCACGTGCTTGACCCATAGGCCAGGACCAAAGACGACTGTCGCGATTAAGATTAATAGGATTATCCAGAGCATTAATTCAGTTTGTTATCAGCAATTATGTGGCTACTGGTTATTATACGCATAAAATGACCGGCAGATACTCGCTATCACGCCAAGTCAGATGCTCTCTTGGTTCAATCTTCTTAGCTTACTCTGAGCTTCTCGGCTTATTGTGAGGTGGTGGCATACATGGTCAATACATCGAGTGGAACAATTTCAAGGGAGCTCTCTTCGCAGCTCGCTAGCACGACTAGTGGGGCCACTCCCGCTTGCCAAGCTTCTTTCCAGCGCAGTGCACAAAGACACCAACGATCTCCTGGCTTTAACCCTGGGAAGTCAAACTCTGGCCTAGGAGTAGAAAGATCATTACCACGGGCTTTGGTGAAGACGAGGAAGTCCTCTGTCATGACGGCGCAGATAGTGTGTTGACCCATGTCGCTACCAACGGTACGACAGTAGCCATCTCTAAAATACCCAGTATTAGGTTTGCAACCGCAAAGCTCTAACGGCTCGCCAAGTACGTTATTTGCGCTGTTCATTATCACTCCTAGCTTGAGGTTCCTCGGATACCAGTGTAGTCGAGAAGCCGGAATTATTGTGAAGTTAAGTACGTTGGCCTAGGGTCACTAAACATCTCCATCAGTTTACGTGATGGTATGTGTTTTGTTTTGGACTCAAAAATCGTCGAAACTGTAAACACGCAAACGAGATTGTCACATTAACCAGAGGAGACTCGAATGTATAAGTTTATTGGCGCGGCGCTATTCGCACTATTACTGACAGGCTGTGCAAATATGCCTACGGGCAGTAACGTAACGGTAGCCAAGCTCGACGAAGCACAATCGGCGCAATGTGAGCAACTTGGCCCAGTGATCATTCGCGTGCACCGCCGAGCTGACCATGAATCCGTGCTGAGAATTATGGCAGAAGACAAATACCCCAATGCCAATACTGTCGCAATCACCCGACTAGAGCCGAGTAGCCGTGGAATTGGCGGCAAAAAGGCAATGCGCTCCATTAGGGCAGTCGCATTCCAATGCGAAGCGTAAATCCAGTGCCCAAGGAATTCGGGCCCCTTTTGAGTATAAGATGGAGCTGGTTTTAACATTTTGCAACAGCCAACTTTCCTTGTGCTCAATTGCTATTGGCCGCTGAAGAAACTGTGCCCTGTCTCTTTACCTTCACTTGTAAGAGCTGCTAAGGCGCTGCCTTTGAGCAACTCAATACTTCTACCGAACTCGTAAGCTATCTCTATTGTAATAAATGGACCGCGTACTCTATGGTGTTCATCAAGAACAAAGAAGCCTTTCTCCGGTATGTTGATGATTTTGTGAAATTGTAACGTCAAGCTATTCCCTTGATTGACCTTTGCTTGGCTTTCAATGGTAATAGCGAAATGTGTGCACAGTATGGAGACGCTACTCGCCTTGGGTAGAATACTTAATGTTTCGAAGCTATCTGTGGTTCACTCGCCATCTTCGCTGTTAATTGCCATGGCGACAGCAATACTCTGAACCAAACAAAGTGAAGCGGATTGTGAGCGAAATGCGTCAACCTTCGCTTCCTTGATAACAAAACTGACGTCACTGAACGCGGCAAGCGGGCTTACCTGACTGTCAGTGATCACTATCTGCTTGGCACCGGCTTTAGAGGCAATTTCACTCAGCGCGATGGTTTCATTGGCATATGGACTAAAACTGATGGCGACAACAGCATCTTTCGCGCCGATCATACTAAGCTGCTCTTCGTACATCCCACCTAAGCCATCAATCAAAAATGCGCGTTTGTTTAAGTGGCGCAGCGCATAGGTAAAGTAAGAAGCGACACTGAATGAGCGGCGCAAACCAATAAGGTAGATGTTCTCGCAGTTTTCTAGAATATCGATAGCACGATTGAGATCGTCCTCAGAGGTCTGATTAGCAAGAAAATTCATTGCTTGTGAATTGGCGTTGGCAAACTCTTGCAGTATCTGTTTAGGGCTTTCAGGTGCTAACGGCTCTGTCTGTAGCTGCTTGTGGATTCTGGCGCGATCAGTGTAGCTTGAGGTTTCTTCCACTATCTTGTTGCGAAATAGCTGTTTCATCTCATTGAAACCGCTAAAACCAAAAGCACTTGCAAAACGGATTAAGGTAGAAGGTGGCACTTCCGCTTTTTGAGCAATGACAGCTACCGTTTCCAAGGCGATATCATTCGGGTTATCAAGTACATACTTTGCGACTTGCTGAAGTCGTTTGCTCAGCTCGCTATATTGCTCTCGAATTTGCTCTTGAAGTTCACTCAATGTAGTTGCCACAGGCATAGACAGCTCCAAACTCACTTTTGTTTGCATTTCAATAAAATACCTTATTAGCTGATTATTTGAAATGTTTGTTTCATGGAATATTTATTGTGGGACGGGGAGGGTGTTTTGCTTTCGCTGCCGGTATCGAGCTTAAAGAAAACCGTAGAGCCAAAAGAAAAAAGCGCCTCGGACAAGGCGCGTTGAGCTAAACCGAGAGTGGTGCTTCCAAGGTTAGAGCACCACTTCGTACCCTACTCAAAGTTAGTATCTTGATGTGGGAGTGTTACTTACTCTTCTTGTGGCGTTTCATATCAAACATCACCGCAAAGATGATAACTAAGCCTTTAACCACCTGCTGCCAATACGCTGAGACGTTGAGCAGGTCGAGACCGTTTTGTAGGACACCCATGATCATGGTGCCTATGATGGTGCCTTGGATAGTACCAATACCGCCAGCGTGCGAAACACCACCTACGGTCGCTGCTGCGATAGCATCAAGCTCATACATGATACCAAGACCAGGCTGACCTGAGTTGATACGAGCTGCCAAGATAAGTGCTGAAATACCTGCGAGAAGACCGGCATAGGTATAAACCAATATTTTATAACGCTTTACATTGATGCCCGATACATACGCCGCGGTTTCGTTACCGCCAATCGCATACGCATACTTTCCGAAACGGGTATAGTTCAACAGTACGTAAGAGACAAAAGCCATAAAGGCAAAGATGATGACGGGAACGGGTATTCCAACGATGCTGCCTTGACCAATCCATTGATAAGAGTCGATCAGGCTACTTACAGGGCGACCATCTGAATAGAGCAGTGCTGCGCCGCGTGCGACGATCATCATGCCAAGTGTTGCGATAAAAGGAGGGATGCCCGTGTAAGCGATAAGCGCACCATTAATGTAGCCACATAATGCACCCACAGCCAAAGCTGCAATGATCGGCACTATGATCGGCAGTTCAGGCATACTGGGGTACATACGCATCGACCAATCAATGGTTTGCGCCATACTTGCTGAAACGACTGCTGCGACCGCGAGCACCGAACCAGATGACAGGTCGATGCCTCGAGTAATAATGATGATGGTGACACCAAGAGCAAGTAGACCAATACTGGCCATCTGCGTCATGACATTGAGCAAGTTAGCGACCGACAAAAAAACGGGCGAGAGGATAGACATGACGACGCACATGACAACAAACACCACGTAAATCGCATACTTGGATATCATTCTCTTGAAATTGGTTTGGGTTTGACCTTCTGGCGAGGTCGATTTAATCAGTTTCGCAATCATAACTGCATTCCTTGAGTTACTACTCTCTCCTCAAGTCGCTCTTCTGAGGACTCGTGGTGATTGAATTTAGGGGGTGGTTCAATTAACTAATTGAGTGCCATCGACATGATTTTTTGCTGGGTCGCTTCAGGTCCATCGATAAGACCTTTCAGCTTGCCTTCGTGCATTACCAAGATGCGGTCACTCATTCCCATGACTTCCGGTAGTTCTGAAGAGATCATGACTAAGCTTTTACCCATGCCGGTCAGCAAGCGCATGAGCTTGTAGATTTCGGATTTCGCCCCGACGTCAATGCCTCGTGTTGGCTCATCGAGGAACAGGATATCGGGCTTAGTCAGCATCCATCGAGCTAGCAACACCTTTTGTTGGTTCCCGCCGCTGAGGTTGTCGATCATTTCGTACATGCCTGGCGTTTTGACTTTCAGCTTTTCACAATGTGTTTGGCTGTCTTGCTTCATCTTTCTGACATCCAGCACATTGACCACTTTATTTCGGTATGCGTCCAAATGAGCAATCGAAGTATTGGCGAAGATATCGAGCATCAAGTAGAGCCCTGAATGACGTCGATCCTCTGTTAGGAAAGCCATTTTGTGTTGGATGGCATCTTGTGGCGTATTGATTTCCACATAGTCGCCATTAATTCGAATGGTTCCAGCATCCTTTTGTCTAACACCGAAAAGGGTTTCGATAAGCTCTGTTCGTCCCGCTCCGACGAGACCTGCAATACCGAGTATTTCACCTTCATGGAGTGTGAAGTTGATGTCGTTGAATGCGCCATCGACGCTGAGATTCTCAACTTCTAACCGTGTTTTGCCGGGCTTGGCGGTGGCTGGTGGGAATACATCGCCTAAGTCACGACCTACCATCATCTGCACCAGTTCATCGTTGTTGGTTGCCTTTGCTTCTCGCTCGCCCACAAAGCAACCATCACGAAACACGGTGATATCGTCGCAAATTCTAAAAATCTCATCCATTTTGTGGCTGATATAAACAATGGCGCAGCCACGAGCTTTTAGCATTTCAATGATGTCAAAGAGATGGTCTACCTCTTTGTCAGTAAGTGCTGAGGTCGGTTCATCCATAATGATGATCTCGGATTGGTACGAGATCGCTTTGGCGATCTCGACCATTTGCATGGTGGCAACCGTGAGATCACTCATTGGTGTTTTAGGGTCGAGCTTAAGATCTAACTTCGCCAGCAACTCTGCGGTATCACTGTACATTTTGGCGTGGTCTACTAGTCGTAAAGGGCCTTTAAGAGGCTCTCGACCTAACCAGATGTTTTCCGCGATACTGCGGTGCAAAATTGGCGATAGCTCCTGATGTATCATTGAGATACCAGCTTCAAGTGCTTCCTTTGCACCTTGGAACTCAACATTCTCACCCTTATAGCGAATGGTGCCGCTATCGCGCTGGTAGATACCGAACATCACCTTCATTAGCGTAGATTTTCCGGCACCGTTTTCACCCATCAATGCCATGACTCGACCTTGCTTTAACGTGAGCTGAACGTTATCGAGCGCCTTTACACCTGGGAAGGTTTTGGTAATGCCACGCATTTCTAGTAGGACTTGACTCATACTATTACTACTCCGAAAAATGCTCCGTATTCTTGAGAGGGGGAGAATACGGAGCGAGGGTGGTTAACCTTTCTGCTTCGCTTCAAATGCTTCTAGATTGCTTTGAGTCACGAGCTCGGCAGGGATCCAAGTGACTTGTTCGTGTTGTTTGCCGTTAACAGCGTCAACCGCTGCATCAATAGCGCCTCGAGCTTGACCGGCACCATCTTGGAATACCGTAGCGCTTAGCGCGCCATCTTTTACCGCGACGAGACCATCAGGGGTGGCATCAACTCCGACAACAAGCGTGTCATCCAGTTTGCCAGCAGCGCGAAGCGCTTGAATTGCACCGAGTGCCATGTCGTCGTTATTGGCAACGATGATGTCAAGTTGGTCGCCAGAGTTGAGCCAGTTTTCCATTACAGTCATGCCTTGCGAGCGCTGCCATAGACCGGTTTGCTTTCTTACTACATTGAAATTCGGATTGTTTGCCAAGAAGTCTTCTACGCCTTTGGTACGCATAACGGCAGCTTCATGAGTCAACATACCCATTAGTATCGCGACATTGCCTCCGTCGACTGAATCCGTGACGTATTGAGCCTGTGTTTCACCAAATTTCAGTTCTTCGGAACCCACGTAGAAAACACTGTCAGGGAGGTAATCAGGTCGGCGGTTTAGATAGACAAGTTCGATACCTGCTTTAATGATTCGGTCTGTAAGCGGCTGAGTTGCATCAGTGTTGACCGGAACCAAAATGATGGCGTCCATTTGCTGAACAATGAAATTTTCGACTTGGCCTAGCTGTTTAGCGGCATCCTCTTTGGCATCCACAAAGGTCAGTTCGACCTTGCCATCAAATTGATCCGCGTATTTGTCCATCGCGTCTTTCATGTAGACCATAAAGGTGTCATCGAAGTTTGGTATCGCGACGCCGATGCGTGTCACATCTTCTTTTTTCGCCTCTTGGCCGCAGGCTGTGAGAACAATCAGTCCCATCACCATTAACGTACCTTTGAGTAGTGCTTTCGTGTTTGACGCGAGTGTTAACAATCTGTCCAGCAACATAGTAATCCCTTGTTTCTCCGTTGACATAAATGCCTCCTTGGTATCTATCACACCTATCTTTCGATAAATATGAACATTTCATTTCGTTATTAGATGAAATTTCTAGAGTGTTTATTCAGTATTTACTCTGACTTTTTATAAAACGGTCTGGATAGTTCGTATTGAAAAATATTTTCTATCTCCCGTTGGTTTTTAACTATATGTTGATGTTTAAATTATCACCACTGTTAATGTGGCATAAATGTTAAAAGTGTTACGCTGATCTCGTTGGTTTTCTTGGCTTAGTGCTAATTTTTACTTTAAGTGTTTGATTTAATGTTAAATACATATTTTTTAACGTGTGTTTAATTAAAGTATCCACTAGAGCTTTTGTTCGTATTGAGTTTTGAAATGAGATTGTCGATAAATGAAAAAATATTATCAAAATCTTATCGTATTCTGCGTCGGCTGTTCGGTTTGGTCGAAAAAGAAGCGGCAGATCACGGTTTTCTATAATAATTTCACTCTATAATAAAATGAAATAAACGTTTCATTTGATCTTGGAGGAGATTACATGATGAGGCAGCAGGATAAGATGTTTGACGTGATCTGCATGGGTAGGGTCGCCGTCGATTTTTACGGTCAACAAATAGGCTCCCGTTTAGAAGATATGAGTAGTTTTGCCAAGTACCTTGGAGGGTCATCGGGGAACGTCGCCTATGGTACGGCAAGACAAGGTTTAAAGTCGTCAATGCTCGCTCGAGTTGGTGATGAGCACATGGGGCGCTTTTTACGCGAGGAGCTAAACAGACTCGGCGTTGATACCAGCTATTTAATTACTGATAAAGAGCGGCTGACGGCGTTGGTGATTCTTGGTATCAAAGATGAAGATACCTTTCCGCTGATTTTCTACCGTGACAACTGTGCTGATATGGCGATTACAGCAGATGACGTTCATGAAGAGTATATTGCCTCCTCGCGTTGCCTAGCGATTACTGGAACTCATCTCTCTAACCCGAAAACCCGTGATGCCGTCTTAACGGCGCTCCGTTACGCTAGAAAACACGGTGTTAGAACGGCACTTGATATCGACTATCGCCCAGTGCTTTGGGGGCTCACGTCGCTTGGCGATGGGGAAACGCGCTTTATCGAATCTGGAGCCGTCACTGACCAGTTGCAAGAAGTATTAGGTTTGTTTGATCTTATTGTTGGTACGGAAGAAGAGTTCCATATTGCAGGTGGGTTCACAGATACCCTTCAAGCGCTAAATGGCGTTCGAAAAGCGACAGATGCGGTCTTGGTTTGTAAGCGAGGAGCACAAGGCTGTTCAGTGTATGAATCGCAAATCCCAGATCACCTTGACGGCGCCATTAATGCAACGGGGGTTCGAGTGGATGTGCTTAACGTGCTTGGTGCGGGCGACGCATTTATGTCCGGCTTACTAAGAGGTTACCTCAATGATGAAAGCTGGCAGCAAGCGTGTGATTATGCCAACGCCTGCGGCGCTCTGGTCGTTTCTCGACATGGCTGCGCACCCGCAATGCCGAGTAAAGAAGAATTGGATGATTACTTATCTCGTGCAGAATCCGTCCCTAGACCTGATCTTGATACCAAGCTAAACCACCTTCACCGAGTGACAACACGAGATAAGTCATGGGGCGACTTGTGCATACTGGCATTTGATCATCGAAGCCAGTTTGAGCAAATGGCTCAAGATGCTGGCGTATCAGTGTCTCGAATTTCACCTCTTAAGCAACTGATTTTAAATGCATACCAAGAGTCGGTAGACGAACTGGGGCTGCAGGGGCAAGCGGGACTATTATGCGATAGTACTTACGGACAAGCGGCGCTTAATCAAGCCACAGGCAAAGACTGGTGGATCGGTCGTCCTATCGAATTGCCAAGCTCCCGACCTCTGGTGCTCGAACACGGCAATATTGGTTCTCAACTGGTGTCTTGGCCGCAGGAGCACATCGTGAAGTGCTTAGTTTTCTATCACCCAGATGATGAGCAGGGACTTAGAGTTGAGCAAGAGAAGACTCTCGAAGAAGTGTACCTAGCCTGTTGTCAGTCTGGGCATGAACTGTTGCTCGAGGTCATTCTTCCTAAAGACCTGCCCCAAGATGAAACAAACTATATTGCGGCCATCGAGCGCTTCTATGAGCTAGGTATTAAGCCCGATTGGTGGAAACTGCCTGCATTAACAGCCTCGTCGTGGAGTCAGCTAGAGCGTGTGATCGAGAATCAAGACCCTCACTGTCACGGCGTGGTGTTGCTCGGCCTAGATGCCCTTCAAGAGCAGTTAATCGAAGGCTTTGCCAATGCGAGAGCGAGCTCATTAGTCAAAGGATTTGCTGTTGGTCGAACTATCTTTGGCGATGCGTCTCGTGCTTGGCTTGCTGGGACGATCGATGATGAAACCTTTAAGAATCAAATCAAACTGAAATACCAAACCCTAATTTCTGCTTGGCAGCAAACCGCGTAACTCACAGAGTATTTGGAGCACATATGGAAACCGTTCAAAACTATATCGCAGGTGAAATCGTTTCAAGTCACAGCGAACGCTTTGCACCTGTCTATAACCCTGCAACAGGGGAGCAAATCAAACAAGTAGTACTCAGTTCGGAACAAGAGGCCAACGAAGCGATTGAAGTCGCCAAGCAAGCATTCAGTTCGTGGTCAAAAACCTCACCGCTTAAGCGTGCACGTGTAATGTTCAAGTTCAAATCATTGCTAGAAGCGAACACGGATAAATTGGCACGATTGATATCTACCGAGCATGGCAAGATTTACTCAGATGCGGTCGGTGAGGTAACGCGTGGTTTAGAAGTGGTCGAGTTTGCTTGTGGTATACCGCATCTACAAAAAGGTGAGCATTCAGCGAATGTAGGGACAGGTGTTGATAGCCATTCTCTCATGCAGCCTGTAGGGGTATGCGTGGGTATTACGCCTTTTAACTTTCCCGCTATGGTCCCAATGTGGATGTTTCCTATTGCCTTAGCGACAGGTAATACATTCATCTTGAAGCCGTCCGAGAAAGATCCATCAACGGCATTGCTGCTCGCTGAACTGCTTAAAGAAGCCGGGTTGCCAGATGGCGTGTTCAACGTCATCAATGGCGATAAAACAGTGGTGGATACGCTCCTGACATCACCTGATGTCGATGCGGTTAGCTTTGTCGGCTCAACGCCAATCGCCGAGTATATCTTCACGACAGCCTCAGCGCATGGCAAGCGTTGTCAAGCACTCGGCGGTGCTAAAAATCATTGCATTCTGATGCCAGACACTGACCTTGATATGGCGGTGAACGCGATAGTGGGTGCAGCGTTCGGGGCAGCAGGTGAGCGATGCATGGCCTTATCGGTTGCCGTTGCTGTCGGTGATGAGATTGCAGACCAACTGATTGAGCAGCTCAAAACAAAAGTTGCTGCGATGCGAGTCGGACCGGGTTTAGTGGATGGGCAAGAAAACGACATGGGTCCCGTAATCTCTGCGGAGCATAGACAAAAGATCTGCGATTACATTTCTACGGGTGAGAGCCAAGGCGCGAAGATCGTTATCGACGGGCGAGACTTTTCGGTGGCCGGCAATGAAACGGGCTTTTTTGTAGGTCCAACACTCATCGATAATGTCACGCCAACGATGACCATTTATCAAGAGGAAATTTTTGGTCCTGTCTTAGCGGTAGTTCGTGTCTGTGATTATGACACGGCGCTTAAGCTTATCAATCAGCATGAGTTTGGCAATGGCACCGCAATCTTTACTCGTGATGGAGAGACTGCTCGTCAGTTCAGTGAAGATGTACAGGCGGGCATGGTGGGGATCAATGTACCTATTCCAGTTCCTATGGCGTTCCATAGTTTCGGTGGTTGGAAACGCTCTGTGTTTGGTCCTCTCAATGTTCATGGTAATGATGGCGTTCGTTTCTACACCAAAATGAAAACAGTCACGAGTCGCTGGCCAACCAGTGTTCGCCTAGAGCAGCACAGTAGCGCGTTTACGATGCCAACAATGGAGTAAACGTCTATCAGTTTGTATAACATAAGACCGCCAAAGTGCGGTCTTTTCTATTTGCTTGCTCTGAGTTGATCTTCAATCAATCCTCGTAGCCAAGTGAGCGCTGAGTTTCGGGCCATTTTCGTTGGCCACACCATATAGGAGTCAAAGGTTTTGGTTTCAAATGGGAAGGGCAACGACTGTAAGTTGAACATCTCTCCGTACTGTAGAAAGAGAGTTTCCGGCACGACTGCAAGTGCTTGAGACTGTGATACAGACGGCAACATACCAAGTAGTGATGAATGTTGGCTGAAGACTTTGCGGGGTGGCAGCACATCACTCACTAACCATTCTACAAATGTTAGATTCTCGCGACGAATGTTAAGCAGAACATGGTTTTCGTCCATGTACCTTTGTTTGGTCATCTTGCCATCTTGTAGCCTGGGATGAGTCGCGCTGGCAATACAGATCAAGCCGTCACTGTGCAGAAGTTTAGACTGAAATACACGACTATCTGATGGAGCAACATCGATCACCAAGTCTACTTTTTCCATGCGCAAGTCTTCGTAGATACGCGCGTCTTTGGGGGGGAGTTCTTTCAGTACAAGCGAGATGTTGGGATATTTTTCAAACACATGCATACGCTTGTGTAGACGCAGTAAGGCTGCTTCATGACAATAGATAACGAATCGACGTCGACTGGATTCTGGCTCAAAGTTGGCGAGCCCTTCGATGAACCTATCAATCCCGAGAATATGTTCTTGTACGTGCTCATAGAGCTCAACCGCAAAGCGGGTTGGCTTGATGCCACGCCCTGTGCGCGTGAAGAGCTCACCGCCCACAGCGTCTTTCAACCTTGCTAATGCATTACTGACCGATGACTGCGTTAAATCGAGCTGTTCTGCCGATTTCGTGACCGACTCTGTCTCGTATGTGGACACAAAAACTCGCAGCAGGTTGAGATCAAACTTCTTTCCGTTAGCCTTTCCCGTTTTATCATTGTTATCCATTGTGCATCCTTGCCAAGTGTATGTGTAGAGGAATTAATCCAAGTTTTTCTTAAATCTTAGTGCAGCAACAACAATACCGATGACGGTAAACCCTGCGAGCCAGAGTGTATCTCGCCACATGTCCATTAAATCAGCGCCACGTAAAATAATTCCTCGGATCATGCGCATAAAGTGGGTCGCGGGTAATGCTTCGGCTATCCACTGTGCCGCCATTGGCATGGCTTCGTAGGGGAACATAAAACCAGACAACAGAATGGAAGGAAGCAAGATAAACACTGTCATCTGCATGGCTTGAAGCTGAGTCTGAGCAATGGTCGAGATAACGAGCCCAAGCGTTAAGCTTGCGGCGATAAATAGTAGGCTGCCAAGCAGTATCTGACTAATTTGTCCGTTAATCGGTACGCTGAAAATCAAATAGCCTAGCCCCAAAATAATAAAAATCTGGATAAGACCAATGAAGATATAGGGCACGATCTTACCTATCATCAACTCCATCGAATGAATAGGAGTGGTGATGAGTAGCTCTAAATTGCCACGCTCACGTTCACGCACTATCGCGGCGCTGGTAAATAGAATCATGGTCATGGTTAAGATTACACCAAGCAGACCAGGCACAATATTTACTGCAGAACGTTGGCTTGGGTTATAGAGCAGTGTCGCTTCAAAGGTTTTGGTTTGATTGGGCTGATAGCCCGCGATGGCAAACTCAGCGATGGGCATGGTTTGAAGTGAGAGCAACGCAGCGCTGACCATAGTATCTGAGCCATCGACAAGCCATTGTCCGAGCGTCTCTTGGTGGGTAATGCGCTGCGTAAGGTTAGTGGGCAATATGAGCGCAGCGCGCACTACTCCCTCTCTGATTGCGGTCTCTGCTTCCTTAACCGTGGGATAATAGGCTTTGACATTGACCACCTGAGTGACTTTCACCGCTTCGACAATCACTCGCCCAGGGGCTGATTCACTCTTATCGACGACAGCAACGGGTATGTTGCGAACGTCAGTATTCATGGCAAAGCCAAATAGAATCAGTTGGATCAGAGGGATCATGATCACCATGCCAAATGTAATGCGGTCTCTCGACAGTTGGCGGATTTCTTTGACCATGATAGCGCTCATGCGCGTTAGACTTTTCATTGGCGACCTTCTCCTGTGACAGAGACAAACACATCTTCTAGGCTCGGTCTTGCGGGAGTGAGTTCGGCATCTGCGAGCTCAGGGACAGTTTGAATGAGCCACTTAATCGGGTCCGCCACATTCTGATAGATCAGTACTCGCAGTCGAATACCCAACTGAGCGGCAGAGCGAACCTCTGAACAAGCAATAAGACGTTCTTTCAGCGCTCTCAAGTTAGGTGCTTTGACTTCAATGATGTTGACCCCCATATTGTCCATCAGCTCTTCAGGCTCGCCATCTGCCCGCATTTCGCCGGATTCCATAATCGCAAGTCGATGGCAGCGCTCCGCCTCATCCATGTAGTGCGTTGTGACAAGTATGGTCGTGCCTTGATCGCTAAGATCGAACAGCTGTTCCCAAAAATCACGTCGATTCTCTGGGTCGACAGCAGAGGTGGGTTCATCGAGAAATAGCAGTTCTGGGCGGTGCATGGTCGCCGAGGCAAGAGAGAGCCTTTGTTTCTGTCCACCACTCATACCACCTACGCGCTGTTTTTGAAGATCAGTGAGTCCATAGATGGTCATTTGTTCTGCTATGCGCTGTTTTAGCAGCGCTCTGTCTAAACCGAAGATCTGACCGATAAACTGAAGGTTCTCAAGAACCGTTAAGTCATCATACAGAGAGAACTTCTGAGTCATGTAGCCGATCTTGAGTCTAAGGGCTTCTGACTGCTCTGGGATCTTCAGACCCAGAACATTCACTTTTCCGTCAGTAGGACTAAGTAATCCCGTCAACATGCGTATGGTCGTCGATTTGCCACACCCATTTGGCCCCAGAAAACCATAGATGCTGCCTTTGGGCACAGACAAGTTGATACCGTTAATAGCGGTAAAATCACCGAACTTCTTAACTAGGTTGGTTGCGGTTACAGCAATATCAGTCATCTATTTGAGTCCTTGCAGGTCAACTTGAGCAGGGACGCCGGTAGGCAAGTTTTCAGCACTCTCCGGAAGGTCGACCTCGGCAAGGTACATGAGTCGAGAGCGCTCATCTTCTGTTAACGCGTAGTAGGGGGTAAATGATGGATCGGCGGCAACCCAGCGCACCGTGCCTGTCAGTACCTCGTCCAGACCATCAACATGAACATTGACCTCTAAACCGGGTACAAACTTGACTCGCACTGAAGAAGGGACATAAACGCGAGCATAGGGAATCCTGTCGGCAAGAACGACAGCAACGAAAGCGCCTACAGACACTCGCTCACCGAGGTTATAGGGTAGGCTATCTAATATGCCATCTCGCGTTGCTACTATGGTAAGTTCATCTAGCTGTTGAGTTTGTAGTACAACATCCGCTCTCACCGCTGCAAGTGCGGCCTCAGCTTGAGTAATGTCTTCTGGACGCGAACCTGCAGTTAGCTTTGAGAATTCTTCATTGGCTGAGTTAAGCTCGGCTCTTGCGGTATCGCGACTAGCGACGGCTTGGTCTTTTTGAGACTGGCTGGCAAGTTTCTTTCTGACTAGTTCAGAGGCGCGCGAGTAGTTTTTCTGCGCCTCGGTTAATTTGGCTTCTGCCATGTCGACGCGCGCTTTTGCCGCGGCGATGTCCTCAGGTCTTTCACCATTAGTAAGGCGAAGTAAGTAGGCACTGGCTTTAGCTTCTTCAGCAATCGCATGAGCAAGCACGGCTTCTTGGCGCTTGGTGTCTAGGCGCACTAGTACGTCACCGGTTTTGACTCTGGTTCCTTCACGTACGGGGAGTTCGCGAATGATTTCACTTGCCGTTGAGGAGAAAGAAATACGGTCTCTCTCTAACGTGCCTAACGCCTTACCGTTGTCGTCATTCTGACAGCCAAGTAGTGCTAAGACGAGTGGAAAGATGACGAGCAGCGAACGTTTCATACATAACCCTTCTAACAGATTTCTACTATCAATATTAGAAGGGCAGTGGTGAATTTCTAGCTGAATTTCATCAAGTTATGAAGTCAAGTAGCTTTTGAGCAATTCGATGAGTCGAAAGATTTCTTTCGATTAATTTTAGTGGCATCTTGCCGCTGGAGACGATGTCCTTCCATTCATCAAACATATTGTGAAAACCTTTACTTGCCAGCATTGGTGTCCAATCCTTGAGCTGAACCTGCTCTACAAGGTTGTTTTGATAGCATTGACCTGACACAAATGAGTCAAAGCGATAGGCTCTGTCATCGTGGCTACTGCTAATGACTTCATGTGTGATGCCAAATTGACGATTCATCGAGGCTTCAAAGATCACGCCGCCTTGTTGCCACTTTACATCAAGTCGCGCTAGCTTAGCACCGTCCATTTGGTGCTGGACATGGATATCATCGAACTCGATGCTCCCGTTTAGATTAATACTGTCCAATGGATGAATAAAGTCGTCGAAAATAAAGGTTTTTGCATCACCTGGAAGTGCATGGCGGTGTTTTTCCCAGCGCAACGATTTCAGAGTTCCCGTATCCGATAGGGAGTGTTGGTTAATCAAAGGTAGGTGGCGGCGATTAAAACCGATATAAAGCGGTACCTGTCTTTTTTCTGCTAATTGATACAGGCTTTCACATTCTTCAAAGCTATCTGCCAGCGGCTTATCAACGAAAGTTGGAACACCATGTTCGAGGAAATATCTGGCAATTTCTGGGTGCACAGAGGTCGCAGCATGAATCATTACCGCATCAGGCTTAAAGTTGAGGACAGCTTGATACTGAGTGGTTGTGTCTATAACACGATATTTGCTTGCCAGCGCATTAAGAGTCGCTGTATCGCGAGTGCAAAATATGGGATGAACATCTGCTTGAGATGTCGTGAATGGCAGGTACGCTTTTTGGGCTATATCACCCATACCAATGTGTGCAATTTTCAATATAAGCCTCGGTTTTGACTGCTGTTTTACAGATTTATACTGTTTTTTGGCAAGTTAACACAGTGCATCTGTTTATTGCTACGACCCAGCTAGAAGATTTTGTTGCGGATGTTTTTAATCAGTTGTTAAACGTAATACGTTTTTTTCTAAATTGTCTGAAACCACATCACGTCCTGACACACTTTTGCTGTTTCTTACTAGTACCTGTCATGGGGATTTCGTAGATTAAGCTTCGTGGATTAAGTAAAGGAATCAGGGTTAGGGAATACCGTACTATCATGAAAGATCAGTTAACCATCTCAATTTCAACGATTAACGGCTCTTCGCATTGGCAATTGAGTAAATCAATGCGCCGAAGCTTAAAGAGTTTGGCGTGGATTGGTTTGGTGCTGGTGCTAGGCGCTGGTTTGTTGATTCAGCATTTGTATGAGGTAGTGGACTACGCCGAGCTAAAGCAGGCAGAGCTGGCAAGTGAGTCACAAACCCTTGGTGATGAGCTAGCAAATTTGCAAGACCTTAAGCAGAGTCTTCAACAAGATCTGTCTGAGCGGGAAGAGCGCATTACATTAGTCTCTGAGCGTCTTGCGGATCTAGAAAAGGTGTTAGGGGTTTCTGAGCCCACCGATGACATTGACCTCGATTCGCGACTTGATGCAGCTGCAATCCATTCTAACGTGCGTATGACCATGCTCAATCAGATACCGAGCGGTTCACCTGTAGGGAAAGAGCGCATTTCCTCTCAGTTTGGTAAGCGACAACACCCAGTCACTCGAAAATACAAAATGCACCGTGGTTTGGATTTTGCGGTTAATACCGGAACCAAAATCTATGCGCCAGCGGATGGTGTCGTTGAGGTTACCAGACGCAGCAACAAAGGCTCTGGAAACTTCCTTAGATTGCAGCATTCATTTGGCTTCTCTAGCTCCTATTCACACCTAAAAGGTTTTGAAGTTCGTCCAGGGCAATTTGTCCGTAAAGGTGAGCTGATTGCCATCTCGGGCAATAGTGGGTTGTCATCCGGTCCACATCTACATTATGAGGTTCGCTTTGTTGGGCGAGCACTGGATCCCAAACCCTTTGTGGAGTGGGGCGTGAATGATTTCGAAGATATTTTTAAAAAGGAACGAGCAATAAGATGGGAATCTTTAGTAAAAACAGTGGAACAAAGAGTCGCTCAGCAGCTTCAACTCTCATCGCCAAAGGCTGTGTTATTAGCGGAAAACTCAAACTAGAAAACGATATTCAAGTCGATGGTGTAGTTGATGGTCAACTGCATATCGAAGGGGTATTAGTGGTTGCTGAATCTGGTCGCGTAAAAGGAGAGGTGTTTGCCAAGCAGCTTGTGGTCAACGGCATCTTAGAGGGTGACTGTCACGCGGAGCAGATTCAAATCCTTGCGAATGGTCGCGTAAAAGGTAAGGTGTGGAGTAACAACTTGAGCATCGAACCGGGCGGTAAGTTTTTCGGTGAAACCGCAGAGTTACCTGAAAAAGAAGTTGTATCTTTGAAAAGTCAAACCAGCAAAGAGGTTAGTGCGGTTAAAGCTAATACCGCGAAAACCGACTCGAATGCCCCAGAGGCTAAAGCCGTTAAAACTGCATAATCGAATCCCCGCGCGTTCCAGTTTCTTTCTCTGGGACGCGCTGTTCCCTTCTCTTATCAATAAACTCATCAGCACGGTAGGCTATACTTCTGTAAGTCATTACGTACCTTAAAGTGACACTGTCACATAAGTGTAATGCAGACTAGAATGCCGCATTGTGATCAAAGTAACGCGGCTAACTTGATAAATATCAAGCCAGCCCTCGTATAACCACAAAGCACTATTTCAAATGACACTTTTCCCATTAAAGTTATGGGAAAGCCTTATGCATAAATGCACGTTATAAGTCACCAATAAGGCGGAGCATATGTCACGAAATAAAACCTCAGAAAGCCGACGCCGATTCCTCCGCGACGCCGCACGCACCGCCGTAGGTGTCGGTGCTGCTGCAACTGTTTTGGGATTGCAGTCTAAACAAGGGCAAGCCAAAACTAGTGGCGGTGTCCCTATTCGCCCGCCTGGCGCGCTAGAAGGCAACCAATTTGATCAAGCCTGTCTGCGTTGCGGGCTATGTGTTCAGGCATGCCCCTACGATACGCTCAAGCTGGCAACTCTACTTTCACCGGTTGCATCGGGTACGCCATACTTTACGGCACGCGACATTCCCTGTGAGATGTGCGAAGACATCCCTTGTGTGGTGGCGTGTCCAAGTGGGGCACTCGATCATTCATTGACCAATATTGATGATTCTCGAATGGGACTCGCTGTCTTGATCGACCACGAAGAGTGTCTTAACTGGCAGGGACTTCGCTGTGATGTCTGTTACCGAGTTTGCCCGCTTATCGACAAAGCCATCACGCTAGAGCCAATACGAAACCAGCGAACTGGATACCACGCCATGTTTATCCCAACGGTGCACTCTGACGCATGCACAGGGTGTGGTAAGTGTGAACAGGCCTGTGTGACAGAAGTTCCTGTGATCAAGGTTGTACCAATCGAACTGGCGAAGGGTTATATGGGCGATCATTACCAGCTTGGTTGGGAAGAGAAGGTTGAGCTTCGCGATGGACAGTTCCCTGAAACGCCAGATATCGCACCAACCGAGCATATCCGCATCAATGACGGGAGGAAATAATGGCTAAAAATCTCGCGAAAGATGCAGGTAAAGATGCGATTCGAGAGTTAGGCTGGTGGCGTGCTCATCGATTTCTCATTCTACGTAGGTTGTGTCAGCTCACCATCGTTGGTCTGTTTATGATGGGACCTACGTGGGGTATTTTACAGGGTAATTTGTCCTCTAGCATGCTGCTAGGTACTGTCCCGCTCAGTGACCCTTTATTGGTCCTGCAAACCTTAGCTACCAGACATTGGCCAGAGGTGAATGCCTTAATTGGTGTCACTATCGTTGTGGTTTTTTATGCCTTGCTAGCTCCTCGCGCGTTTTGCGCTTGGGTGTGTCCATTAAATATCATCACGGATATGGCGGCATGGTTGCGCCGTAAGCTGAATCTCAAAACCAGCTTTAAGTGGTCTCCGACAATACGTTACTGGTTGATCCCCGTGATCTTACTTGGCAGTGCAGTATCGGGATCGCTGCTCTGGGCGTGGGTGGATCCTGTCGCGACACTTCATCGTGGTTTGGTTTTTGGTATGGGAGCCGGTTGGATCTTAATTGCTCTGGTATTCTTGCTTGATCTTGTCTTAGTCGAGCACGGTTGGTGCGGGCACCTTTGTCCACTTGGAGCGACCTACGGCGTGATCGGTCGTAAGAGCCTTATTCGCGTGAAAGCGACACAGCGCGAGGCCTGTACCAAGTGTATGGACTGCTATAACGTGTGTCCTGAGCCCGATGTATTAAGACAGCCACTCAAGTCTGGTGATCGACGGATTATGAGCCAAGATTGCATCAGCTGTGGCCGATGCATTGATGTGTGTGCGCCTAAGGTATTGGAGTTTAAGGTTAAACCTGACTCTGGTGAGCTCTAGACAAACAAAAACGCCAGTTGTTCTTCAACTGGCGTTTATCCTAGTTCGCTATATCTAGTATGTTGTCCTTGACTCCGTTTGTTCTAAACCAGCCCGCAATACTAAAACGCTCGCGATTGGTAGGCAGTACTTCGTGTGGGAACTGCTCAGAGAAGAACACAAACAAGCGCCCAGATTTTGGTTTGATACGCGTGATTTCGTTGTCATCGAGATCGTAAACCACCAAATCACCACCGTCTTCGTCGCTCCACTCATCATTCATGTAGAACACGGTTGTCAGACGTCGGTTTTCGTTGCCTCTGAAGCAATCTAGGTGCTTCTGATAGAAATCCCCTTTCTCGTATTTAGCGAAGTGAGCTTCGTATTCAAACAGGCCCAAGAAAAAGTGCTGGTTGGCGGTTTGACGAATAATTTCCATCTTACTTAAAAATTGACCAACGGGATCGCCCAGATCGGTAGAAAGCCAGCGGATCTTGTCGCTACGTATCGCACTCTCGCGCATCACATCATCGTTACGACCAATGCGTGCTTTATTCCATTCTTCTGGTAAGCAATCTTTTAATGCAGAGACTTGCTCTGGAGATAGGAAATCATCCCAGATGTAGTAGCCATGTGTGGTCAAGTTTTCGATAAGTGTTTGCATGATGCACCATCGTTGTTAGAAACAGGGAGGGCGCTTTATAAAGAAATAGACAGCATGCTTCAATTTAGGTTGTTTATCGTGACGATAACGCTTGATGAAGGGTAAGCGGGGATAAGGGGGAAAGAAGTCGCCCCTTACCGTAGCAAGGGGCACAAGATTACTTGATGTAGTCGATAAGGGCTTGTTCACTTGGTAGCGCGGTCATCGCCCCTTTTTGCGTTGTCGCTAAAGCGCCGCAGCCGTTTGCCCAGCGAACCGCATCAACGATTGTCTCATCATTGATCCAATCTGCTGTTTTAGATAAGCGAGTCAATAGGCCGCCAACAAAAGCATCGCCTGCTCCTGTGGTATCAACCGGCTTGACTGGCGTGCCGGCAATCAGTTGTTGCTCACTGTCACGAATAACCAATGCGCCTTTTGCACCTTGAGTAATGAGCACAAGTGTATTGTTGTATTCACCAAGCGCTGCGATACCTGCGTCAAGGTTGTCGGTTTCAGTTAGAAATATCAGTTCATCGTCTGAGAACTTAACCACATCGGCCAGAGCGATTGCTTGCTGGCACACAGGCTTGATAAGGCTTTGGTCGCCCCACACTTCGTCGCGAAGGTTTGGATCGAAACTGACAAAGCCGCCTGCTTGCTTAATGCGCTTCATCGCTTCTAGTGTGGCACCACGGCTAGGCTCATTAGCTAGTGCAATTGAGCAAACGTGTAACCACTCACCCTTGTTAAACTCAGGAATATCGCTTACTTGCATAAATTGGTCGGCACTTGGCTTAACCATAAAGGTAAAGCTGCGCTCACCCGATTCATCGAGGTCAACAATAACGGTAGATGTACGCTGTGCGTCATCAAGCAACATAAAGTCCGTGTTGACCTTCTCATTGCTCAGCGTTTGCTTCATAAAGCGACCGAGAGGATCTTGACCTACGCGACCAAAAAAGCCTGTCTCGCCACCTAGACGAGCGATTGCAACAGCAACGTTGGCAGGAGCGCCACCAGGACATTTTAGATACGTGGTATCCGTATTAGGAATCAAATCTACAACGGCGTCGCCCGTTACCCAAACCTTACTCATAACAAATTTCCTGCCTTAATCGATTTGTTGGCAGTTTACTAAATCGATTTAGCAAAGAAAATGTGTTTTAATAGGCAACATAGTGAAAGCAGTAAAAACTGTGATCTAAAACACGATCACGATTAGCGAAGTTGATCCTTGATAGAAGAAATAAGCAGGAAGCAGAAGTAAAGCGCGATGAGTAAAAAGTTAAAACTCGCAGATATAGCGGAGCTAGCCGGGGTTTCTAAATCGACCGTTAGCTTTGTCTTGAATGGACATGCAGAAAAGCACCGTATTAATAAAGAGACGGTAGCCCGCGTGTTACGGGTCGTTGATGAGAATAACTATTCGCCAAGTGTTTATGCACGGGCGCTTAAGTCTAAGAAAACACAGACTTTTGGTTTAGTCATTCCTGATCTTACCAATATGGGGTTCGCTACTATCGCTAAATCACTAGAGCAGCTATCCCTTGCTTCAGGTTATCAGCTGTTGATCGCTTCGACAGATGACGATCCATCGCAAGAGAAAAAAGCGGTCGCTAACCTTATTGAGCGTCAGGTTGATGGCATGATGGTGGCATCATGTTTAGACAATGATGACTATTATCAAACCCTAACGAAAGAAACACCAATTGTGTTTTTTGATCGAGGCTTCGAGTCAGAACGCTTTAGTGTAGTAACCACAAATGCCTATGATTCCACCAAAGAGATAGTGTTCGAACTGACGGAAAAAGCACATGAATGTGCGTTTATTGGTGGTCAATTGTCACTATCTCCGAGTCGAGAGCGCTATCAGGGTTTTGTGGATGCGCTGAAAGAGCGAGAGCTGTTATTGCAGCCAGAATTAGTGTTCCACCAGGATTATCAGCCGCAAAGTGGCTATGACATGATGGAACAATGCGTCGAGCAATTAGGTCGCTTACCAGAGGTGCTTTTTACCGGGTCCTACTCTTTGCTCGAGGGTGTACTGCGATACCTTAACGAGCATGATTTGATGGCGGATGCATCACAGCAATCGATGCGCCTCGCTACTTTTGATAATTATTCTATTCTCGATTGTTTGCCGCTAAAAATCGATTCCATAGAACAGGATTGCCAACAGCTCGCCTTGAAGGTATTTGATTGTTTGCAAAAGACCTTGTCTAATAAGGACTATAAAAGTAACACAAGCATCTCTGCTCGCATTCATTACAGGAGACGTTAGCGCCACATGGACTCGAAATCACTACAACCCCTCTATATACAAGTCGCCGATACGCTAAAACAACGCATCGATGATGGGCTGTATCCACAAGGGTCGAAATTACCCTCTGAGAGTCAGCTAGTAGAGAGCCTAGGGGTCAGTCGAGTTACCGTTCGTAAGGCGCTAGGGCAACTCGCCGATATTGGCTATACGGTATCGGAAAAGGGCAAAGGGACCTATGTCGCAGTCCAGAAATTGAAGCATGATTTCTTAGGTATGGCAGGACTTGCTCAGGAATTGCAAGGCGCAGGACTAGAGGCCAGTAACCAAGTTATTCATTTTGAAAAGACGGTCGCTGATGAAGCCCTAGCAGATAAGCTTAAGGTCGCGCTTCACGCCGAGTTATTTCGATGTGGTCGTCTGCGTGTTGTGAATGGTGATGTCGTGTCTTATGAGGATTTCTATATACCGGTGGCATTACTGCCAGACTTAAATGAGCAGGTATTGTCAGGCTCTAAATTTGCTTACTTAAAAGAGCAGGGGATCGAAATGGTGAAAACTCATCAAAAGATCAAACCCTCTTTACCTAGTGAGTTTGTTCAAGATAAGTTGTCGGTCGCCGCGCTTGAACCTATCTTGATCAACGAATCGGTCAATTATCGAAGTGAGGCCGAGCCTTACGAGTATTCAGTGGTCTATTATAAATCTAGCGTTTATGACTTCGAGATCGTCGCTAGGCTTTGATCGATGTTTAAGCTACCAAAAACCACCTTTTATAAGGTGGTTTTTTTATATGCTCACTATCTATTATTGATTGTGATGACAAGCACGTTTCTCACGTTCAATAACATAAAAAGGTTTATCCTGTATTCTTCCTGTATTACATTAATACACGTTGAATACAGGTTACTATTTTGTGCTCTTAGGAGAGAACGAAACAATGGCAAGAAATGCTAAAGTTGTCGCATCGCAAGTCATGGACTTGCTCGGTGGTGAAGGCAACATCGAACAGTTGACGCACTGCGCAACACGTCTTCGCGTCGTCACCAAAGACGACTCAAAAGTTAACGCAGAACAACTCGGTGAGACAGAGGGTGTTCATGGTTACTTCTTTAAAAATGGTCAGCATCAGGTCATTTTAGGTACTGGCTTTGTAGGCAAAGTCTTCGCTGAGCTAACCGGCAATGGTGAAGTAGAAACGAGCGCAGCACCAAAGAAGGAAGAATCTGGTAGCACGTTTCAACGAGTTACTCGAACTTTCTCAGACATCTTCGTTGCGATTATCCCTGCTCTCGTTGCAACGGGATTGCTCATGGGATTGCGCGGACTGATCGTTAGTGGATTCGGTGTTGAATTATCACCTCAGCTAACGACGCTTTCTCAGGTTCTTACCGATACCGCTTTTATCTTTATCCCAGTTTTAGTGACTTGGTCTGCCATGCGAGTGTTTGGTGGTAACCCTGTCCTAGGTATCGTTTTAGGCTTGATGCTGGTGGCACCGCAATTGGCTAACAAGTGGGATGTGGCGTTTGGCAATGCTGAAGCCTTAATGATTCCATTCTTTGGTTTTGAGATTGCGGTTACCGGTCTGCAAAGTTCTATATTGCCTGCAGTATTTATGGGTTGGTTCGCCGCAATGGTCGAAAAAACCTCTCGCAAATACGTACCAGAGGTACTGGATCTTATCCTTACGCCGTTTATCACGCTTTTGGTATCGCTGATTGCTGGACTGGTATTTGTGGGTCCATTACTACTTGGAATCGAGAAGTTCATTACTGATATCGTGGTTTACTTCCTGCAAATTCCATACGGCATTGGTGGTCTCATTTACGGTGGTGCTATTCAGTTTATGGCTGTGACAGGTATGCACCATACGATTGTTCCAATTACGATTGCGATGGTGACAGAGACTGGCTTTGACTACATCAATCCACTGGGCACAGCAGCAATTGCTGGTCAGTTTGGTGCGGCGATGGCGGTGATGACAATGCAAACCAGCAAGGTGAAAAAGTCGGGTATGTTTGGTGCAGCGCTACCAGCACTATTTGGTATCACTGAGCCTGCGATGTTCGCGGTGACGCTTCCTCGAGTTAAGCCATTCCTTTACGGCTGTGTGGGCGGTGCGATTGGTGGTTGTATCGGTGCTATTGCTGGTATTGGCTCGGCAGGTACTGGTGCCACTATGCTACCAGGCATGTTGCTTTACTTGGGTGGTGGTCTAGGCATGTACGTCGTGGTTATGTTAGTCGCGGCATTGGTAGCCTTTGTAATGACCAAGCTATTCTACAAAGAAGCAAACTAATACATTGATTTTTATCCCCTCATGGATGAGCGAGTCACATGGGGGGATTTTTTATTTTCAGTTTTAAAGAGAGTCGTTATGGATTTTTCGAACCGTCAAAACCGTATGGTTAGGCTAGACGAAGTTTCGGATGAGTACTTACAGCACATCGCTTCACTCACCAAAAATGATCCTTATTATCCAAGCTACCATATCGCACCAAAGCACGGTTTGGTGAACGATCCCAATGGGCTTAGCTTCTTCAATGGTGAACACCATATCTTTTATCAGTGGTTTCCTTTAGGTCCGGTGCACGGTCTAAAACACTGGTATCACGTCTCGACCAAAGACTTTGTCCACTTTAAAGACAGAGGGGTTGCGCTTTATCCTGATCAAGATTACGACCAGCACGGCTGCCATACTGGTATCGCAGTGGTGGAAAATGACCAATTGAATCTGTTGTATACCGCGCACTATGTCCCAGAGCCTGACACTGGTCATCCGACTCAGATTTTGGCTGTCATGGATAAAGAGGGGAATGTCGAGAAAAAGGGAATCGTTGTCGATTTCAACCCAGAGCATTACACTCACAATATGCGTGACCCTGTCACCATAAAGCGAGATGATGGCTACTACATGCTAATTGGTGCTGAAAGCCACCAAAATGAAGGTAAGTTGGCTATTTATGGTGGTCAATCGATCGATAGCTATCACTATATGGGAAATGTCGATATCGGTCTTGAGCAGTTTGGCTTTATGTGGGAATGCCCTAATTACTATGAAGAAGACGATAACGGCGTGTTTATCTTCTCTCCTCAGGGCGTTTCATCCGACAATAAATATGATCTCAAGAACGTCTTTTCCGTGGTCTATATTGTTGGCAAGCCAATTGATACACAAACCCTGAAGTTTGAGAATCAAGGCTATTTTGAGTTAGACAAAGGTTTCGACTTTTACGCGCCTCAGACGTATCTCGATGAGCAGGGTAGGCGAATCCTTATTGGTTGGCTTGGCAATTCGAAAAGCGAGTACCCAACGGATAAAAACTACTGGGCACATATGCTAACCATGCCCAGAGAAGTCGAAATTTGCGGTAACAAACTGATTCAAAAGCCACTTATTGAAATGGAAGCATTGAGATTAAGTGCTCACTCACTTGCTGAAAAGACTGAGCTAGCGAGTCGTGCATTTGAGTTGGATGTCTTGGTTGAAGAGAATTTCGCAATCGAGTTTGCTAACCAAAAAGGCGAAAAAATGGTGTTCTCTGGTACTGATTGCGAGTGGCAACTCGATAGAACCGAAGTAACCGATGTGCATGCAGAGCAATTCGGAACAGTGCGTTACGCCAAACGTGTCGGCGCACATAACAGAGTGAGAATCTTCGTTGACAACTCAAGCATTGAGATATTCTGTGATGATGGTGAAACTGTGTTTACGTCGCGACTGTTTGTGGCGGACCTAGAACAGCTCAACTTGTCTGGCGTCACTGGTACGATTCATTATCTCGATTCGATACAGTACAACTAGCAACATGCTATAACGAATAAAGGTCAGCGCATGCTGACCTTTTTTGTTTTCTATCAGCCTTTCAAATAAATGAAGAGCTGGAGAGCGGTGAGTTGTTTCGCGCCTGGGTTGTTATTATCGGAAGCGCTGTTTTGACGAGCTAAGCTCAAGGAGCATGTCTAACTCTTCGTCAGTAACGAGAGCTTTAACTTGTTTATCGCTAAATAGGCGGTCGACGAATAGCTTAACATCTCTTAGCTGTTCATCGTCTAGACGGTGGATAGCATCAACAATGTCTTTTTCTAGCGTTTGATTCATACGACTCCCTCCCTCGGTTCCCTACTACATAAATTAGACGATATGCGACTGATAGCAAGTAAAAGTTTATGCACTCTAGTGACTAGTCTTGGTTTGAGGTTCTGAGTTTTGTTTGTCGCCTAGTCTGTGCTCTGTATAACCAACGGCAACGAAAATGCACAGAGCCCTTTAGTGATACGGTCTCGCTTCAAATTTGCAGCAACTCGTTAACATGCGATTAATGAATTTATCAATAGATTAGTGTGAGGAATATCACTATAAGACCGACGATTGATTGAAAGTTCCCATAAATTGCCTCAATAAATGTTTTTAAAGCTAAATGTATATTTATTTATATATAAGATATTGATTTAATTGATTTTATATATTTTTCTAAAAGCGTGATTTAGATAGGCATTTTCAGTTTCTTAGGATTGATGGGGTGAATGAATTTCCCCAAAATTGCTCTCGTTCATTCGATAAATGATTTCAAGTTTTTTGTTTGATGTGACGTGTGAATGTGTTGCTAGGTTCTTCCCCAATACATTCACTACAGACAAAGAGCTTTTAAATATAAAAAAAACACTTATTACAATTACAATCCTTGGGGTTAATAATGAAAAACACATTTAAGCTATCGCTAGCTGCAGTATTGGTTTCTACTGCAATGGCTGCAAACGCGGGTATCAGCATCGTAGATAACGAGCAAGGCAACTTCTCTATCGGTGGTGACGTTGAATTTGACTTCAACTTCGAAAACATCGAGCGTCATGCACGTGACAACTCAGGTGCTGTTGATCCTAATTCTTCAGAAACTTCAAACCAGTTTAACCAATCTGGTCGTATCCTTCTTGAGTTTGCAGGTGAGCGTTATACAGAATCTGGCCACGTGTTCCAAGTAAACGTTCAACCACTAATGGAAAGCAGCGGCAACGTTGCCCTAGATGACGCATGGTTTGCTTTCGGTGCACAGGACGGCTGGAATCTGCGTATGGGTCGCTTCGAAGCGTTTGATATGTTCCCTGTAGGTCAAGATACGTTCCTTGAGTACTCTGGTGACACAGCAAACGACCTGTATGTTGACGGTGCAGCTTACGTGTACCAAATGAAAGAAGGTCGTGGTCGTGGTTCTGACGGTCAGTTAATGTTTAGCCAAAACTTTGGTAACGTATATTTCGAAGTTTCTTCGATGATCGGTGACCGCTCGGTATTGTTTGGAGAGAATGCATTCAATGGCAACGTAACTTATCATGGTGAAACTGTCGTAAACAACAAGGACTCTGTACTTCTGCGTCCGGTCGTAGCATATCAAGCTGGTAATTTTGGTATCGCTGCTGCAATGGAAGCAAACCTTGTTAAAAACGCAGTAATCACAGAGCAAAGCGGCGTTGATATCTCTGACCGTACTGGTTACGGCTTAACCGCTAACTACACAACTTCTGATTGGAACCTTATTGCGAACTTCGCATACATGGATGCTGTTGATGAAGACAACATGACTGTTGGTGTGAATGCGCTATACAAAGGTTTCGGTCTTGGCTACATCCACGCATCGAATGAGTACGAAAACAGCAAAATCTCTGGCTATGCTGAAGGTAAAGCAAAAGTAGACACTGTATATACATCTTACGAATTTGCTGATGTTCTAGAAGTAGATGATTTCTCTATCTACCTTGGTGCTTACTACACGAAGGTTGACGACCAAACTGTTGCTAAAAACGTGTTCGAAGAAAACGGCGACACTGGTGTTCGTGTACGCTTTAAGTACTTCTTCTAAGCGCTTAGTCGTATAGAACAACACTGCCAAATACTAAAACGGAGCGAGTTCGCTCCGTTTTTTCGTTTTAAGCTAAATAATTAGAAAGTGAAAGCTAGGTTTGCAGATGCGCCAAGCTGATTACTTCCCGCATAGTTACCCGCAATATCCAGACTTACGACATCGAATGGGCTGAGACCAATACCGGCTGTGATAGCACTGTCCGCATTGTCTTGCATGTCGATCTCATATCCAGCGCGCAGTTGTGCCCAGTCCCACGCGTTGCCTTCGATACCAAAGCGTAGGTATTGAGTTTCGTCGTTAAGGTTTGCAAAACGCTCTTGCTTGGTGAGTTCGATATCTACCGCAACCGTTACAAAGTCACCATTGTATGCTGAACCAATGGTCGCCATAGGGTTTAACTTATAGCTGTCGATCTTAGTTCCATCGTGGGTTTTAACATCAATTTCTTGTTGAATGATGTCTCGTACCGATAAGCCAAGACGCCAGTTTTCATAGTGCCATGCCGCACCGAGATCAAAGTTAAATGCACTTTTTTCAACCATGCTGTCTTCTGCATTGTCGGCATCAAAGTCTTGAACACTCGCGATCAGTGCGTATGTGCGTAGCTTTTGGAACTTAGGCGTAATACCAAATGAGACGTCTTGATCAGCAATCACGAAGTTCTTACCCAGGGCTAGACCAAGTTCGGCACTCGCGAATGCTTGCATTTGCACCTCAGAGTCCATATAACGCTGCTCAATGTCAGTTGGAGTGTTACCTTGGCTTGGCGCGATTAATGGCGCTGCAATGGCTTCTGCGTAGCCACGCGCATACAGGTTGCTCGATACAATGCTTGATGGAATTGCCACTGCAAATCCAACGTTGGCAGTGACCGTAGTCGGTCTGTTACCCTCAAGCTGATCCAATAGGCGGTTGATCTCAGCGAGCTTAGCGATATCGCCCGTTGGGTTCTTCTCATACTCATCAATTAATGATTGCAGATCGTCCAACGTAGTGATGCTCTCATCCGTATCACGAGCGCTCGCACCAAATGTTGGTAGCAACAGACCCACATCATCGTTGTCTTTGTATGTGGCAGTCAATGCTGGGTTGTATAAGCCTGCAGTTAAGTAGTCAGCTGACGCGACACCGGTGTTACCCATGGCGGCACCACGTGCTTCGACCATATTGTTTGCTGCATTCGATATAATTGGAGTGGTTGCTGCCAAGACGATGGCGGCCACTTTAGTTAGTTTATTCATTATTATGTCCTGCGATTCATTCGCATTGAGTACTCATTATCCGATGAGTCTTATGATCACGCGCCTTCATTGCGAAGGTCACGCCACTGCATTCACGTGAGTTATTCACGCAAGAGCATATGATAATTGATATTTATATAAAGTAAATGAGCTATCATTTTGTTTTATAGGATAAAAAAAGGCTCACCTCTGTGAGGTGAGCCTTTGAAAGAGAAAAATTCTATTGGTGTTTAGAAGATAAGGTGCGCAACACCCGCAATCACAGGTAGCGTGATCAGTGTACGTAGAATGAAGATAACAAACAGTTCTACGATGTTTACTGGAATACGGCTACCAAGTAGTAGTGCACCGACTTCTGACATATAGATAAGCTGTGTTACCGACATCGCCGCGATGACAAAGCGAGTCATCTCATTGTCGATTGAAGCTGCTAGGATTGATGGGATAAACATATCTGCAAAGCCCACTACCATGGTTTTAGAAGCAGCAACGGCTTCAGGTACACCTAGTAACTCTAGGTAAGGGATAAACGGTGTACCTAGGATTTCAAATACTGAAGTGTATTCAGCAATTACGAGAGCGACAGTACCCAAGCCCATAACCACTGGCAGCACGCCGAACACCATATCAACTGCGTTTTTAACGCCTTCGCCAAATACTGACTTAGCAGACGTCACAGTACCAGCGCGTTGCAGAGCGAGGTCTAGACCCCAAGAGAACGTTGTATGGCCCTTAGGTGTCACTTCGGCATCTTCTGATGGTTTAGTTCCATCGATGAAGGTGTCTTTCTTGTTACGTAGTGGTGGTAAGCGAGGAATAATGATCGCCGCTACGATACCTGCCAAACAAATCGCACCATAGAAAGGTAGGAACAAGTGCTCGAGCTCAACTTGAGCGATAACCACTAAGCTAAATGTGATAGATACTGCTGAGAACGTGGTACCAATCACTGCGGCTTCACGCATGGTGTAAAACTTGTTTTCGTACTGCTTACTGGTTAGCAGAATACCAACACTGCCATCACCTAACCAAGAAGCCATACAGTCGATAGCACCACGACCTGGAAGGTTAAACACTGGGCGCATGATCTTACTTAGTAGGGCACCAAATAGTTCAAGTAGACCAAAGTTCAGTAGTAGCGGTAGTAAAAGGCCTGCGAAGATAAATACAGCGAACAGGGTAGGCAGTAGACCTTCTAAAACAAGACCGCCAGTGTTTTCTTCCCAGATAGCCTCTGGGCCAACCTGGAAGTAGGTCATCAGTACAGCGATGCCGCCAATTACGCGGACAGCTAGCCACATTGGTGTTGGGTTGAATAGACCGTTCAGAAATTCGTTGTCTGTGATGAAAGCAGGCTTAAAAATGCGAGTTAAAATAGACGCCGCTGCCATTACAGCAATGATTGCCGTGACCAAAGGTACAATGAAATCGCCAACAGCGGCTTGCAAAGCTTTAGCAAGAACTGCGACAGGAATCGTCAAGCCGCCATCGTAGCTGATAGGCGCCATAAACAGGAATAGACCGATTAAAGACGGGATGAAGAACATCCAGAAGTTGCCTTTTTTGCCACTTTTCGGCATAGATTGAGCACTATTTTGCATTTTTCTCTCGTGTTACAACTAGTTAATAATGGCGACGTCCTGCGCCTATTTATTCACTAAACATCCATATTTGTGCATTGGGCGCAAGATTACTCCTTTTTTTAAATGCTGGCAATACTATTCATCATTAAAGGGTAATTATTCACTATATGGCTCTGTAGTAACCAATAATACGCAATAGAATGTATGGTGAGTGTTTGTGTGAACATGGCTACATTATAGTGGGGATTGATGCTTTCAGCAGTTCAGAGAACAGGCTAAACTGTAGTGAATGAATAAGTTATTGAGAATTATAATAATGCCTAGGAAGAAGCTCCCTATTCCCCTTATACTTTTGATCCCTTTGTGTTTGCTTGCCGTGGTTATTGTCGCAGGTATCTATCGATTTTCTCTGTCTGATGAAGAGATCCTTGCCAAATTTCCCTCTCAGCAAAATGTGCAAGCTGATCCCGTTGTCGAAGCCATCTTAGGCCTAAAGGTTCCGAATCCATGGACTATTCAAGTTCCAGAGACAAGCGCTTTCACACTGCTTACCGATATCGATGCGGATAAACAAGTCGCGGCGGGAAGCTATGATGACGGTATGGAGCGAGGTAATGTTTATCTTCTTTATCGCTATCAACAGTCTATTTATGACGACAAGGCGTTATCTGCGGTCGTTATTCCTTTTGCAGTCAGCAATCAAGGTTCTGGCGTTTTCTATTATCTTGGGCTTTTCAAGTGGGACAGCGCACGCCAACGCGTGATCTTGTCGGATGCCAAGTTTGCCGGTGACCGAATAGAGATTTCAGCGCTGACAAGAGCCGATGATCGCATGACGCTCTCGTTTAAGAAGCACGGACAGGCGCAGTCAATGAGTGAAGCTCCCGAAGAAAACGACACGTTAGTTTGCGTAGCTAAAGCGTTTAAATGGGTGGATTGTTAGTCATCTTTTTGCACCGAGCGTGATCTGGACAATAGCTTTCAGAAATAAATGGTTGCGAAATGCACACTTGAGAATGTGACATTAATTACATAACATGGGTTTTTTGATGTTGTTATTTTTAGACAAATGGAGCTTGCGATGATTAATAAGCGCTTTTTTAAAACAAAAGATGAAGTAGAAGTCACCTTTGAGTTAGATGCGACTAATGTGGAGAGTGTGGTTTTAATGGCTGACTTTTTAGACTGGCAGCCAACCCCAATGAAGAAGGTCGCCAAGACCAAATCATTCAAATACAAAACCCGGTTACCAAAAGATGCGGAGTTCCAGTTCCGTTACCTAGTGAACGAAAGCGAGTGGGTCAACGATGCCCAAGCAGACCAATATGTGCCAAATGGTTTTGGTGCTGATAACTGTATTGTTAAGACTGCACAAGTTTGATTTGACTTAAGTCACTGAGACAAAACTCGACACCACAAGTTAAAAAAAGCCGCTCACTTCTGATAGTGAGCGGCTTTTTTATTCTTCACGATTTGAAGCGAATCGACGTTGACTCGCTTCTCGGTCGTTATCGAGATTTGCTTGCAACTTCCGGCTGTTCAACCTCAGTCAACATGCCTTTAAGAAGACTCACACAGCCCATTATCAGAATGATAGTAAAAGGCAGCGCTGCAATAATCGTAATGGATTGCAGTGCTTGAATGGAGTCTGTGCCACCAATCCATAGCATTACCATTGCAATAACGGCAGAAATTACCGCCCAAACGACTTTCTGTTTGATTGGTAGCTCGAGTTTACCACCCGCAGTCATGCTATCGACAACGATAGAGCCAGAGTCCAGTGTGGTCACGAAGAATACGATGATCAGCGCAACCGCAATCAGCGAAAGAATATTGCCGATAGGGTAGGCATCAAGCATGTAGAACAAACTCAATGAGACATCGGTGATGCCTTGTTCCATACCAAGCAAGCCGACTTTGTCGATGATCTGCTGGATAGCGATACCACCGAAGAATGACATCCATGCGGTTGTCACTATGGTTGGAATGACGAGAACACAAACAAGGAACTCACGAATGGTACGACCCTTTGAAATACGTGCTACGAACATACCGAAGAATGGCGCGTACGCTACCCACCAAGCCCAGTAGAATACCGTCCAGCCATGCAGCCAGGCGGTATCTTCACGACCTGATGTCTGACTTAGCGGAATGATGTTTTTCACATAGCCTACGACCGACGTAGTGACGGAATCGAGCACGGTAGTGAAGTTCAAAATACCCATGAAGCCAAGGAAGACAAAGGCAATGATCATGTTCAGGTTACTGAGCACCTTAACGCCACCGTCCATGCCGCGAACGACAGAAACAATAGCTAAGCCCATGATGGTCAGAATGATAGCAATCTGCAGCAATAAGCTATTTTCTAGACCAAATACGTGGCTGATACCACTTGCCGCCTGCGAGCCACCGAGACCAAGTGATGTCGCAAGACCGAACAAGATAACGAGAACTGCCATTACGTCGATAATGTCACCAATTCTTCCCCAAACTCTGTCACCCAATAGTGGGTAGAATACAGAGCGCATAGAAAGAGGTAGGCCTTTGTTATAAACAAAGTAAGCCAGCGATAGCGCTGTCATGCCGTAGATAGCCCACGCGTGCAGTCCCCAGTGGAATACCGTGGCACCTAGTGCCGCTTCACGACCTTCTGGTGTAAAAGGTTCTGCATTGAGAGGTGTTCCGAACCAGTTGGTAAAGAACGCGGTAGGCTCTGCGACACCCCAGAAGATCAGACCAATACCCATGCCCGCGGCAAACAGCATTGAGATCCAGGATAAGGTTGAATAATCTGTCGTGGCGTTATCGCCGCCTAAACGAATTTTGCCCAGTGGCGATAGGGCGATAAGTATTGCGAAGATCAGAAGGATGTTCGCGCCCCACATAAAGACGAAATCGAATTTCGATAGCGCAGCGGCTTTGACCGCGTCGATGGCAGCTTTGGCGTCTGCTGGGGAAAGTACGAGAAGAGTGACGATAAAGAGGATGGATAAGCCCGCTGAAGCGGTGAAAACTGTGTTGTGGACATCCATACCCCACTTAGTGATGTTGTCTTGGCCGACTTGATAGTCAGTTGAATCGATACTGTATTTTTGAGATTTAAAACTCATAATTATGAGGAATACATATTCGTTCACACGAATATAAAGACCAACTCCGTGTTTAATGAATTGCTGATTAGAATTCGAAAATCCTTTGTTTAAAGTAATTTTAATCAAAGGGTTATGATGAAATTATCCGTTTTACATCTAATCCTGAACGGGCGATTTTAACACATAAAGGGCACCTTGTGGGCGAGGTGATGGATATAAGCTGAAACAGAATGCATCCATATGCAGTTAGTTCTGCATTAAAATACGGCACTGTTATTGGTAGATTTTTCCACTTATATCGTTTTACGAGAATTCAAATACTTAAGGAAAAAGCGCCAATTTAGAACAATATCTAGGTCGTTTAGTTGACGACGAACGTCGCTTTTTTACACTCTCATCACATGTTTTACCTTACTTTTCCAGACATTTGAGTGCATTTGAAATAGGAAACGATTACTCTAATGGCTCTGTTTAGGACATGCATCGGAACCATTGTGCAATCGAATCAACCAGCAGACGGATTAACAACGGCTAAGAATCCGTCTCGAAAACTCAAAAGAAGCATCGCTTTTGGTTTGCCTTTTATGGCAGCCTTTGCCTTTCTTCACAGCTTACCTGACTCAAACATGAAGGGTACCATTGAGCTCAATCTCAATGATTCACCCGTGGTAGCTGTACTCGCTGAAGAACCAGCGAAAGCCGAACTCCCTCCCAAGTTTGCTTATCTTGTTAAATCTGGTGATAGCCTGAGCCAGATCTTTGATCAGTTGGGCTTTCCTTACAGTGACATGATGTCAGTGATGGAAACCGATTTGAACTTCCTTGTTCTTGATACGCTAAGACCCGGTGACCGTCTGCGCTTTTGGCAAGATGAAGCGACAGGTGCACTAAGCAAACTCGAAGTTAGTCGTAATGTCGCTGAAAAAGCGGTTTATGCGCGTCTAGACGATGGAAGTTATGAATTCGAAGATATCTCTATTCCGGGTGACTGGGAGAGTGTCGCTATGGTGGGCAGTATTAACGGTAGTTTTTCAGCGTCAGCTAACAAGCTTGGATTGAGCCCTCGCGAAATCGATCAGGTAGTAACACTGCTAAAAGACAAGCTAAGCTTTACTCGCGATCTTCGAGCAGGTGATCGCTTTGAAGTAGTGAAGAACAGCCAATTTGTTGAAGGCACGCCAACGGGTAACTCAGAGATCCAAGCGATCAAGATCTTTAACCGTGGCGCCATGTACTCGGCTTACTTGCATTCGAACGGTCAGTACTATGATGCTAAAGGGGACAGCTTGCAGCGTGCCTTTATGCGTTATCCAGTGAAGAACCATCGTATTACTTCGGGCTTTAATCCGAATCGCCGTCACCCAGTGACGGGACGAGTTTCACCGCATAACGGCACAGACTTTGGCGTTCGTACTGGTACTAATGTCTACACCACTGGTGATGGCGTTGTTGCTATGGTCCGTAACCATCCGTACGCGGGTAAGTACATCGTTATCGACCACGGGGGGCCCTACAAGACACGTTACCTTCACCTGAGTAAAATCTTGGTGAAGAAAGGGCAGAAAGTGACTCGTGGAACTCGAATCGGTCTGTCTGGTGCAACGGGTCGCGTGACAGGTCCACACCTTCATTACGAGTTGATTTCTCGTGGAAGACCAGTAAATGCTATGCGAGCTAACATTCCTATGGCAGACTCTGTCCCGAAAAACGAGCTCAAGCAGTTTATTGCGCGTCGTGATGAACTCGATGCCATGCTTGAGAAACAAGAGACCAAATTGGCTAGCCTATAATTGGCCAAATAACCATGGTGTAATGAATGCAACAATTAGAATTTCAGCTGCTGGTCATGCAGCTATGTGAGTTGAAAACACTTCCAGATGCGCTGAACAAGCTGAAAAGCTCTGAAAACCCAGAAATCAAAGAGGCAGCAGAGAGCCTAACAGGTCAATTTGCTTTGGCTACGGTTGACGGTGAAGAGCGTATCTATCACGTGTTTAACGATGTTGATGATAACGGTGAAGAGCAAGAGTACGCTGAGCACATCATGAACGAGGGTGATGATGTGATTAAGTTTGTCGCGTGGTTCTTCGATGTTATGTTCGAAATCAAACCGAGCGATACTTACAAAACAGCAGGTAAGACTTACCGTCAGCCTAAACGGTCTTAATCGACATGCTGTCAGAGCGTTAAATCTGTTAGTTCGAAAGACAAACGGCGTTCATTTTTGAGCGCCGTTTGTGATTTTATGGTCAGGCTCTAGGCAATTTGGTGTGGATGTGCAATGCTTTTTGTATGCCCCCTTCAACGAGGTTGCCATGGAAAGTAAAGAAACCGCGCAGACCAGTACTTCAAAGTACGTCGTTTCTCAGCGTTTTGGTTTTGGTCCCAGAGTTGGCGATGCCAAACAGGAACCCGCACTCAATGATCAGCTAAAAGCGACCCCCTATACACACAGAGCCATTACTGAACTGCCTTCGACCACAGAAATGTTGGCGCATCTTGGTGACTTAAACCGTCGCAGAAAAGAAGCGACAACGCCAGAAGAGAAAAAACTTTTCACCAAATCTAGCAATGCTTTCTTCCAAGAAAACTTCCAAACCATTGTTCATGCTAGAAATCTGCAAACCTTAACAACACCGCTTGGCTTTCAGGAAAGGTTGATTCAGTTTTGGAGTAACCACTTCGCCATTTCAGCAGACAACAGACGTGTTCGCCCGATTGCTGCTGGTATCGAAAATGAGGTGATTCGCGAACTGTGGAGTATCGATTTCCCCTCTATGCTGCTTGCGGTTTGTCAGCATCCAACCATGCTGATGTATCTCGATAATCACCGCTCTATCGGGCCCAACTCAAAAGCGGGTCAAAAGCGCAATAAAGGCCTTAACGAGAACTTGGCGCGGGAAATTCTTGAACTTCACACTTTAGGCGTCGATGGCGGCTATTCACAAAACGATGTGATTGAACTTGCCCAAGGTTTAACTGGCTGGACAGTGAGTTTTAAAACAGATCGACCTGGGTATCAATTTTCTGATGCCATGCATGAGCCTGGTGCTATCAACGTACTGGGTAAGGTCTATGAGGAAGGGGGTGAGGAGCAAGCGATATCTTGCCTACGTGATCTCGCCAACCATGAAAACACCGCGAAGCATTTATGCAGCAAGCTGGTTCAACACTTCTATGGCTCAGGTCATCCTTCGCTAGTGGATGAGCTCACTAAAGTGTGGTTAGAGAATGAAGGGATGCTGATTCCTGTTTACATCACTTTAATTAACTCCACGCTCAAAAATAGCAGTCAACAGCTGAGATTTCGGACGCCTCAAGAGTGGTATTTTGCGGTACTGCGTAGTGCTGACTTCGAGCCCAATGCTCGCCAGATGCAACAAATGCTACGCCAGCTTGGACAGCCGCCTTTCATGCCGGGATCGCCTGCAGGGTGGTCCGATAAAGACTCTGATTACAACTCCTCATCAGCACTTACTCAGCGTTGGCAAGTTGCGAACCAAATCGCCAAGCTGTTAGTAAGACAGATGGAGCGCAGCAAACAAAATGTCGATGACAAACTGATTCAAATGACCCAGCGTCTTTACGGTAGTGAGGTGGATGAGCACGTTCTTACCGCCATGGATAAAGCGCAGGATCCCACGTCGAAATTGGTGGTGCTGTGGATGAGTCCACAGTTCCAATACAGGTGAGTGCTATGGCAACGAGACGCGATTTTATCAAAGGCATGGGGGCGGCATCTTTAGTCACTATGTTGCCCAACTTGTCATTGGCTTCTACTCAGAGCCCGAATGTGCTGGTGTGGATAACATTGCGCGGGGCAATGGATGGATTGAACGTGGTGGTGCCCAGTTTCGATGAGGATTACTACAAACTCAGACCTAGCATCGCGATGAGTAAGGATCAGCTTCAGCCATTAAGTGATGGCTTTGGATTGCATCCAGCGCTCAAGAATGTCTATCAATGGTATCAGCAACAGCAAGCTGGCTTTGTGCACGCTTGTGCAACGGGTTATCGGGAGCGTTCTCACTTTGATGGTCAAAAGGTGCTTGAGAACGGCACTACCGACCCATTTGGTCCGATTGGTTGGATGAACCGATTCTTAGCGACGCAGCGCTCACAGCAAGCGATAGCAATAGATTCTGGCATGCCTTTGATAGTGCAAGGGGATGTTAAAGTCAGCAGTTGGTTCCCTCATAAACTCAAAGCAGAAGAGGAACAAAGCTTATTGCTGGCTGAGCTATTCCAAAACGATGAAACCCTATCAGCAAACTTCGAAGAGAGCATGAAGCTTGAATCGATGACCAGCGGAGGCAGTCAGAATAAGCAGTTTAACAATTTGATGCGTCAAGCGGGTAAGTTTATCAGCTCACCACAGGGGCCCAATATTGCGGTGCTAGAGCTGGGCGGTTGGGATACCCATTCAGGACAAGGAACGACAAATGGTCGCCTTGCTTCTCAGTTGACTAAGTTAGACAAAGGGCTTGATGTACTCAAACAAGCCTTGGGCGATAAATGGCAATCGACTGTGGTTATTGCAGCCAGTGAATTTGGTCGGACTGTGGCAGAAAACGGCACCAAAGGGACTGATCATGGTACAGGCAATGCCATGTTTATTATGGGCGGGGCACTCAAGGGTTCAGATGTCATTACTGACTGGCCTGGACTTGCTGAAAGTGAACGATATGAAGGTCGTGACTTGCAACCGACGACCGATATGCGCTCAGTGCTCAAAACGGTGCTTAGCCAACATATGGGGGCTGATGAACAAACCCTACAGCAAGTGTTCCCTGATGCACCTCAACCAGCGGACTTAGGTAAGTTGCTTGGATAATGCGTTAATCTGAATTGCTGGCTCCTCTGTACCACATAACTTTGCGAGCCCAGTAACACTGCTTGTCGATAAGCGTGTTACTTGGGCAAATTCATGTATAATTCCAAGCAACACTTCCCCAGGAGCGCACGCCTACATGAACAACTAACTCAATTTCGAACGTTTTATACAAGTAACTTTTGAAATCGCAGAGTTAGTGGGCGTTGGCTCGTTCTATATTCCTGTCTACCTATCAGGACATTGCTATTTATCGCGACATTGTCGTATGTGATGCCATGCGTCTCATGCTCTGCCAAGGAGGATGTATGACTGCAATTCATGCTATTTCATTATCAAAACAATTTTCTGACGGTCACGATCTGTTTCACGACCTCTCTTTTATCATCCCGGTTGGCGTTAATGCCTTGGTTGGGAAAAATGGCTGCGGCAAAAGCCACTTAGCGTCAATACTTGCGAAACACTCTCAACCCAGCAGTGGAAGCGTTGAGTGGGGGAGTAACACCAAGTCAATTGGTGTTTACCGTCAAGAAGAGTCACAAGATGAACTGGATTACTCTATCGCCGCTTACCTGGGTGTTGAGGACAAGCTTGAAGCTCTTAAGCAGATTTCACGAGGTTCAACCGACAATCAGTGGTTTGATCTTATTGCCGATTCAGATTGGCAGCTTGAGCAAACCTTGACGGAGCTATTCGAGTCACTGCGGTTGCCGACTGACCTAAGTACCAAACTGCGCCATTTAAGTGGAGGACAACGGGCAATCATCAGGCTTTATCGTTTGCTTAACCAAGAGCACGATGGATGGATCCTCGATGAGCCAACCAATCACTTAGATACTGAGCACATAAATTGGTTGTTAGAAACGCTAAGGCAGCGACAGGTACCTATCTTGGTGATCAGCCATAATATTTCCTTCCTCGAGCAAACCGACCGTATTTTCGAGCTTGATAGCTTGGGAATTACCTGTTTCGGTGGTGGTTATCAGGGATATATAACCCAAAAAGAACAAAAGCTTGCGGCTATCAACAAGATGGCAAAAACGTTAGAGAAAGCCCGCAAAGTCAAAGTAGAGAAAGCGCGCCGTCGAGACCTTACGATGCAAAGGCTAGCGAGTCGGGGCGAGAAGCAGCGGGCGTCTGGTAGCCAGCCGAAGATATTGATGGATGGCAAGAAGCAAGGTGCACAAGTCGCCAATTCGGCGGTAAAAGCGCAGAATGAGCGACAAATGGCTGAGCTCGACCAAAAAATACAGGGTGTAAAATCGCAACTTGAGCAGCTCAAACCACAAAAATGGTATACCAGTGAGGTTCAGTCGACGGGGAGAGTTAAGGTCCATTTTGACGGCTTTTATCATGAGCGAATAGAGTCAGAGCCTATTACTGCTCAGCTATTTTCTGGTGAGCATGTTTGGCTTAAAGGCGCTAACGGCTCTGGAAAGTCCACCTTGCTGAAGCTACTTTTGAAAGCAGAGCATCACTCAAGCGTCGATGACAATTTGGCTGTTAATGGAGTGTGTTTTTATCTCGACCAGTATTTCTCTTTCTTGGAATCTGATGCCTCAATGTTGGACGCAGTGTGTACGCACTGTGAATCCCTAAGCATTCCACAGGCACGGACGCTACTTGCTGGTATAGGTTTTCGGCGTGAGTCGGTGCACCAAAAGGTATTCGCTCTCAGCGGCGGAGAAAAAATGAAGCTCGCAATGCTCATTGCCTCTCATCAAACCCAAGCCTCAATCTTGTTGTTGGATGAGCCAGATAACCATCTTGATTTGGAAGCTAAGCAACAACTTGTTAAAGCCATCAATGGCTATACAGGGGCTGTCATAGTTGTGAGTCATGATGTTGGGTTTATTAGGCATTTGACGATTCACAAAACAATAGAGCTAGGTTAGTAAGTGAGCACTATACTCATTTCATCTTGTGACGATCGCGGATAGGAGAAGTGATGAAGTTAATAAGGTTATGGTTTGGACTCGCTATTGTAATCAGCAGTAGTGTATTAGCGTCAACCCCGGCTACCGACGATGGGCTAGTCCGAGTTAAAAGTACTCACGACGTGTCGATGACAGCGCATAAATTGGCAGGTCTGCTGGAAAGCAAAGGCATGACCATTTTTACCCGTGTTAAGCATTCAGATTCGGCGAAAAAAGTGGGAGTAGAGTTAAGACCTACTGAGCTCATCATCTTTGGTAACCCTAAGGTAGGATCCCCATTGATGGCGTGTAGCCAAAGTGTCGCTATCGACCTTCCGCAAAAGGCGCTGATCATGGAAGACGATCAAGGAGAGGTGTGGCTTGTTTATAACAGCCCAAGCTATCTTGCTGCGCGACATCACATAGAAGGGTGTGACAAAGTGCTAAGTAAGGTCGAGGGAGCACTCGCCAATTTTGCTAAAGGTGCAACACAGTAACGCACCTCTAGAAAATACACACTGAAAGCAACGCTGAAAAGGGAGCACTTTGCGGTGCTCCCTTTCTTTTATTCGCCTGCCACCAAATGCTTCTTGGTACGGATGCTAGCGATAAACATGTAGATAGCAGTTGCCATCATGGTTGCTAGTAAGTATGCCATCAGACCTTGCGTGCCATTCATAAACCAGTCAGCAATCATTGGGCCTGCCACTGAGCCAATACTGTAGCAAAACAGCATCACCTGTGTAGCGGAGACAATGAAGCTCTCGTCCAGTTTATCGCAGCCAAGATTAATGGCGATTGGGTAGAGTGCAAATGTTGCCATGCCAATCAAGAATAGACTGATTGCCAACACACTTAAGTCGTCGCTTAAGATCACTAGCCCTACACCAAACACACCGAGTAGACAGAAAAGACCCATCAACGGCGTACGTCCTGCTACTTTAATCAATGCTGGCACTATGGTTTGCACTGCCATACCACCAAGAATAACCAGTGCCATTAGAGCGCTTAGGTTCGTTTGTGACACCTCACGGTGCGTCAACTCGACTGGCATCAAACCGTAGATTGAACCCAGCGTTAGACCCGAAACGATACAGCCAATGATCGCTGCATGGTTCAGCTTTGCAACCTGCTTAAGCGACAAGGTTGCGGAATGCGCACTTTGCGGCTGCTGAGTTGGAACAAACATCAGTACCGTGATTGCCGCGCTTAGCATTGAGAGTATAACGACAAACGGTACACTGCCTTCGATACCAATAAAACCAATGCCAAGCTGACCAAGCGCCGAACCACCATACAGCGAACCCATGTATAGCCCCAGACGTTTTGCGCGGCTCGACTCATCGCCGACTAATAGCCAGGACTCGACGATGACAAAGACACCTGCAACCGCAATACCGGCAATAAAGCGAGCAACCAACCATACCCAAGCCACTGGGACCATGGGTAGAGCAACGATGGTCGCGATAAACAGCGTCAAACAAGCAATAAATGCGACGCGGTGACCGACATGTTTTACCGCAGGTTCAATGATGACCGCACCAACAAGCAGACCCGCATAAAACACACTCGCCAACCAACTTGCGTTGTTCGCGTCTATGCCATACTGATTCAACATCAGAGGGATCAGGCTCATGAGATAGCCCGATGCCACGGCATAAAGTGATAGCGCAATAACAGGGACTTTGAAACCAGTTTTTACTGCGAAATCAGTTGTGTTTTCCACTAGCGGAGCCTCCAAATTTAGTCGTGGGAAATCAAGAAAAAGAAAGATTTGATGAAGTTTTCGGCGCGACTATGAGGCTTTAAGAGGGGGGAGTAAAACGAAAAAAAATGATCCTCACGATAAAGGAAATTTATCGATATTCTGTGAACGAGTTGCAGCGAGTTAGGGGATTAACTGACTGAAATTGAGCTATATTGTTCCTGGTGATTAAGTTCATCTGACTGCACAACTTTGTTTCTACCTGAGGCTTTCGCGTGGTAGAGCGCTGAGTCCGATTCGAGAATATAATCACGAAGCTCGATTGACTCAGTGGCAGGTTGGAAGCAAGCACCTGCACTGATGGTGACTGATGTGTTGTGTTCGGAAAGAGCGAGTCTTTCGGTTTGCTGGCGGACCTGCTCTAATACTTCGATAAACTGTTTTTTAGAGTCGAAAATTCCAATCAGAACGAACTCCTCTCCACCAAAACGGCCAGCAAAGACAGTGTTAGAGGCATGCATCTTGATGAGATTGGCTACTTTGACAAGAACCTCATCACCAAATAAGTGGCCATAGGTGTCGTTGAACTGTTTGAAATGGTCAACATCAAACAGAGCAACACCGATAGACTGCTGACGGATAAGTGCCGTGTATTTCAGACCGACAAAGCGTTTTTCGTATTCGCGCCTTCGATACAGACCAGTCAGATTGTCGAACTTTGCGTGTCGGGTTAGCTGCTTTTCTGCCTGTGTAAGCTTAGCGATAAGTTGGGTGTGCTCGAAGTGTTCATATAGCCTCGAGGTCGCGATGTCTGACTGATGAGTGTTGAAAAACACAAAGTGAAACATGCCAAAGATGAAAACCATTCCAATAAGATACCAACCCTCACTATACGCATAGACCGTCGGTAAGCTAAATACAGCAATAAAATAACCGATGTAACTGGTCTTACTGTAAGAGAGATAAGAGTAGCCATGGAATGCAACAGACGCAGCCACAAGCAGTGAAGCGATGGTGACTTGAAAGTTGTTTTGCGAGAAAGCAAGCCATATCCCAATACTCCAAACAAACCCGTTCAGTATTGGTGAGGCTGCAAAAATAAGATCAAAACGACGGCTGGTAGCGTTCAGAGAATCAAGCTTTTTAATGGCAGATTGAATAGAGAGATGACGAAGCCAAATGACACAACACATACAAGCATACCAAGCGAAAAGTTCACTGCTCAGGTCTGTAGTTAAGAACAGAAGTACAGCGAAAAGCGCGCCCATGATGGCATGGTTTTTTACCGCATGACGAAACAGCGCCGCAGTTCGAAGATAGCGTTCTTTGTATACACGTAATTGGATTGAGTCCATGGGTTATTAGCTTCCTGTGCTTCATCACTTTTGATGGCACTGTGCTAATAAAGTTATCACTTATATTGGAACGCGCATATTATATTTGCTGCAAGATGTGAAGGGTTTCGGCATATCATGTGCTTACGCGCACAGTTTTATAGAATAATAAGGAAAAATCCTACTTATCGAGTTGCCAGCTAGGTTGGAGTTTGTAGCTCAACATCGATTTAATGGGCTAACGTTAGCAAACCTCGCCGCGACTTGGCGGCAAGATTCATGATAACAATGCTTGGATGCAATAGAAGGCGTTAAATCTTGAAGAAGTTAGTCGCGAATTTATAGTTTTCCCAACGATGCTTCACATTGGAGTACTCAAAAATCTCACCATCATCAAGGTACACTACCTGTTCTACATTCACGAGCGGCTCACCTTCAGCGATACCAAACTGCTCGGCGTAAAACGCACTCGCTTTAACGACAGAAATTTCCATCGTCGAACTGTGTATTTTTAGACCAAGTTTATCGGTAATAAAGCTGTAGATAGAGTCTTCAGCATGCTCTCTTTTTAAACCTAAGATGATGCTGATCGGCATGTAGGTTTCTTCCAGTGAGGATGCGATGCCGTCAATGATACGCAGCCTGGTGGTGTTATAAAGCATATCTTCTACATCGCAGTTAAGGCGCTTGGCGACATGCTCGTCGGCCGGTACGACCTGAAACTCGAGCACCTTAGTTTCTACGGATTGACCGTTAGCAATGACATTAGCTTTGGTGCCATGCAGGTGAGCATAGCCAGCATTACCTAATGGTCTTTTTACAAAAGAGCCAGAGCCACGTTTGCGCACGACCAAGCCTTCCGTTACCAAGATATCCAGTGCTTTTTTTATGGTCAGTTCACTACAACCGAACTCTTCAGCAAACTCGCTGCCGCCAGGGAGCTTTTCAGTGGTGCTGTATTCCCCAGACAGAATGCGCTGCTTGATCGCTTGATAGATATCAGAGTATTTCGCTTTGGTGGTCGCCATGCTTTGGAGTTTGCTCATAAGTAAATGATTTTGGTCATAGTATGACAAAACCGAGATGAGTAAAAACAATAGCGTGCTTTTGTTGATAATTGTTTGCAATTTGTACGGTGATTCACAGCTTAGGTATAAGCCATAACAAAGAAGCGGCGTGAAAGGGCTCTTTCTTGCGCTATGACAATAAAATCGCAACTGACTATGAAAACGATATTGATTCCCATTTAAGCTTGGGTAATAATGAGTTTGTCTAATATAACCATAAAATATATAAGGAAATCGGAATGAGTCAGTCCTTTGGTTTCGTCAAGCGTTTGGCGTTAACAGCAGTTGCAAGCCTAGCGTTGGTTGCTCAAGCAGGCGCTGTTACTATTCAGCACTTTAAAGGAACGAGTGAATTTGACGGTACGCCGAAGCGTGTTGTTGTTCTGGGTAATGGTAGTTTGGATGTGCTGGACCGTATCGGTGTCAAACCTGTAGGTGCTCCTCATTCACTTCTCCCAGAATATCTTGCTGATTACAAACAAACGACGGGGAATACTGGCTCTGTTGGTGAACCCGATTTTGAAGCCATTTTTACGTTGAAGCCAGATGTCATTATTGCTGAAAACCGCATGCTTCGTGTTTACGATGACCTAAACCAGATCGCTCCAACGGTGATGTTCTATGTCGACAACGGTCAATATTGGCAAGATGCACAAAAGAACTGGCGTATGCTAGGTAAGTTGTTCGATAAGCAAGATGAGGTGGAAGCGTTGATTGCGGAGACTCAACAGCAACTTGACGATGCTTCATCAAAAGTTGCGAAAGAGAAGTTGAACGCTTTGATGCTGATGAACAACGGTAGCAATGTTGCCATGTTCAATAAGGGCAGCCGTTTCTCTATCGTTTTTGATGACTTTGGCTTTGCTGAATCGAGCAGTCAGAATGTGGCTCCAATCGAAGGCGCTCACGGAAACCTCATTTCATTTGAGTATGTTGCAGATGCTCAGCCGGAAGTCATTTTTATTCTGGATCGCGAACAGGCCATCGGTCGAAGTGTTGGTAAGGCACAAGAACTGTTCAACAACCCATTAGTTAATTCCACGCCTGCTGCAAAAAACAACAAGGTTGTCTACATCGATCCCAACGCTTGGTATATCTCTGGCGGCGGTGTGACTGCTACGCAAACCATGATCAGCGATATCGATAAAGCGCTGAACTAATCAGATAAGTTAATGAAAGTCTCTGCTGGTCATCTGGCGGAGGCTTTTCCTGTTTAGAATTCCTTTTAAGCCCATCGTTGTAATGACCATTCAAAAATATATTTTGGCAAGTGCGCTGCTCCTTGGATTGGCAGTCTGCTCTCTTGTTCTTGGCGCGGCTTCCGTTTCACTCGTGGATCTATTTCGTGGTGATGAGCATGCCTATTCCATCTATGTCGTCAGTCGTGTCCCTAGACTGCTTGCTATCATCCTTGCTGGTGCTGGTTTAAGTGTTGCGGGGCTGATTATGCAGCAGATCGTGCAAAACCGATTTGCGTCTCCATCGACGACGGGCACTATCGACTGCGCACTACTAGGCTATGTGGTTGGGCTTATTTTCCTTGGCGGTGCAAGCCAGTGGTTGCATCTCGGAGCCATCTTCTTCTTTGCCGTAGCGGGTACACTGATTTTTGTACGCTTTTTACAAAGACTGCAATTTAAGAACGCCGTGTTAGTACCGCTCATCGGCATTATGTACGGCAACGTAGTTTCCGCGTTGACCACATTTATTGCTTACAAGTATGACTTAGTTCAGACCATGTCCTCGTGGACGGTGGCGAATTTCGCCAGCGTGTTGCAGGGCAATTATGAGATTCTTTATCTCGCAGTTCCGGCTTGTCTTTTGGCGTATTTCTATGCGCGCCAGTTCAATGCTGCAAGTGTGGGTGAGAGCTTCGCAAAGAACATCGGTCTGGATTACCAAAAGATCTTGTTCATTGGCGTTATCCTGGTGGCTGTAAGCTCGTCAACTGTGGTGATGATTGTCGGTGTTATCCCGTTCCTTGGTCTCATCGTTCCTAATATTGTGTCGCTGTTTATGGGCGACAACATGAAGCGGATATTGCCTTGGACAGCCTACTGGGGCGTTATCTTGGTCCTGGCTTGCGACATCCTAGGTCGTCTCATTATTTTCCCTTACGAAATGCCTATCTCGATGATCATCAGTATTTTCGGTGGTGCGGTGTTCATTTATCTAGTGCTAAGGGAGAAGCGCAATGCGTGATTCGTTAAAAGTCTCTTTGCTCGTCGCTGGGTGTGTCGCCATTATTGCTTGGTTTATTGGTCAAGGACTGACGGCGGATAATTATCAGTTTTTCTTATCGCGCCGTATTCCAAAAGTGTTGGCGATTGTCCTAGCTGCAGTAGCAATCTCGGCTTCTTCTTTGGTGTTTCAAACCATCACGAACAACCGTATTTTGACGCCTTCAATATTGGGCTTTGATAGCTTGTATCTGATGGTACAAGTACTCATGGTGGTTATTCTTGGCAGCACCAGTTTCTGGGTGATACACGCAATGAGCAACTTTTTGCTTTCAACTTGTGTGATGATTGGCTTCTCACTGCTGCTGTTTCATTTCTACTTTAAACGCAAAGACAGCAATGTGTTTACCTTGCTGCTGATTGGTATTGTTTGCGGAAGTCTCTTTAGCAGCGTAACAGGCTTCTTGACCATGCTGGTAGACCCGAATGAGTTTGCCAGTATTCAAAACTCCATGTTTGCGAGTTTCAATAACGTGAATGCCAAGCTGGTGTATTGGAGCCTTATCCCGCTATCGCTCTGCTTAGCTATTTTGTTCTATTACGCCCCTAAGCTTGACGTGCTCTGGTTAGGCACGGATAACGCGACCAGTCTAGGTGTAAACACCCAACAGCTCACTCAACGTGTGATGATTCTGATCACCATTATGATCGCCATCTCGACTGCGTTGGTTGGCCCCGTTTTGTTCTTTGGACTCATAGCAGTGAGCTTGACCCGAGAGATGTTTAGTCATTATCAGCATCGATTCCTAATCATCGCGAGTAGTTTATTGGCGGTATTTTTACTCGTAACTGGCCAGTGGTTTGTTGAAAAAGTACTGGCATTTGAAACGACGATCAGCGTCATTATCAATCTCGTTGGTGGGTCCTACTTCCTGTTCTTATTACTAAGAAACAGAATTAATTAAGAGGTATAACAGTGATTAAGTTAACAGGTCTAAGTAAAAAATACGGCAAAACCTTTGTGGTTCAAGATGCCGATGCGCTGTTTCCGAAGGGAGAGGTCACGTCGATTATTGGTCCCAATGGTGCGGGTAAAAGTACGCTGCTGTCGATGGCGAGCCGCTTGACTGAGAGTGACGCTGGTGAAGTTGTTATCGGTGATAAGCTGCTTGCACAGTGGGATACCAAGGAGCTTGCCAAGCATCTCGCAGTCCTTCGCCAATCGAACAACATCAATATGCGATTTACTATTCGCGAGCTGGTCTCTTTTGGTCGTTTCCCTCACTCTGGTGGACGTTTGACGGCGGAAGATAACGAGATCATTGACCAAGCACTCGGTCATTTAGGAATCGAAGAGATTCAACACAAATACCTTGATCAACTGAGTGGTGGTCAGCGACAAATGGCGTTTATTGCGATGGTCGTTGCTCAAGATACCGATTACGTATTTCTTGATGAGCCATTAAACAATCTCGATATCAAACACTCAGTGGAAATCATGCACACACTTCGTCGTTTGGCGCATGACTTCAACAAAGCAGTGGTGATAGTGATCCATGACATTAACTTTGCCTCATGCTACTCGGACAACATCGTGGCGATGAAGAAGGGTAAGGTCATTAAATCAGGTAGTGTCGAGGAAGTTGTTCAGCAAGAGACAATGGAAGCTATCTACGAGATCCCATTCGATATTCGCGAAGTGGATGGGCGTCGCGTGTGTCTCTATTTCAATAGCTAGACCATCTAATAAGAGAATCGAAGGAAGGAGTCATTTATGGCTCCTTTTCATTAATAAAACCAGTGGGAATGCAATTCTGAGGTGATAAACTAATTACAAGCACTTACTCGTTCAAAATCAGTATGTCCAATACAGACTCTAAGCCGTTCACCGAGCAGCACCTCCAAAACACACTAGAAAAAATAGTGTCTCATCCGCTGTTCTATTCGTCCCCCAAGTTAGTTGCGTTCTTGCAGTATATTGTGGAGAAGGCAGAGGCTGGATTGGGGGACGAGCTGACACAGTATGGTATTGCCACCGAATTGTTTGGAAAGCCCACCAGTTTTGATCCATCTAGTGATCCAATGGTGCGAATGCTTGCAACCAAGTTAAGAAAATCTCTCGCGGTCTTCTTTGAGGATAACCCTAACTGTCAAGTGCTGATTGAACTGCCAAAGCGAAGCTATACGCCAATATTGTCTTTAAATGGCAGCTACTTACCAGAGCCAACACTGCCTGATACTCACTACCCAACCATCGCGGTTTTACCTTTCTCTCTTACAAGCCAAGACGAATTATGCGTGGATCTGACAAACTCACTGCAAGAAGAGTTGAACCACGCTTTGGGTCGCTTTGATCAATTGGCGGTACTCTCTCCGCTTCGGATTCAAGAAGTATCAGAAGGCTCAATATCGCTGAGCGAACTGCGTCGTTTGCTCGGGGCTAGGTACGTGATTTCAGGCTCGGTGAGACGAAATAGCATGTCCACTCGCATAACCATTGCGTTGAGTGAGACCGATCAGGGGATCCAAATATGGAGCGAACGTTTTGAGTTGATGGGTGAACTTGGTTCGCTTGGGGAACAAGAGCGCATAGTACAAAAGATGGCAACCAAGATTGGTTCCTCATATGGCGTTATCTCGATGCATGAGTTTCAAGCCATAAAGCACCACGACAAGACGGTGTTAAATGACTATCAAGCCAGGCTTTTTTATCTTGAGTATCTCACGAAAATGAGCCAAGAAAGTTTGCAGGACATGATTGCGCTATACGAGGAATTGACCTTAGAGCGCTATGCCAATGATGCGCGAATGTTGGCGACGTTGGCACAGTTATATTGTGACGCTTTGTTGTTTGGCATTATGGACCAACAGCAAGTGATTGAGCGTTGTGAAAAGCTGGTAGCAAAAGCTCTGGATTTCTCCCCACATGATAGCGAAGTGATTTTGGCTCAAGCTTGGTGGGCGCTACTGACGAACAACGAACAAAAAGTAAAGAGTTGCGCAGAGCGTATTATTCAACTTAACCCAAATTCACACTACACCATAGGTGCTGCAGGTTGGCTGGTTTGTCTGTCGGGTAATTTTGACTACGGCATTCGAATTCTGACTGATCTGTTGGGTAAAGATGAGTACTTCCCAAACTGGCTCAAACTAAGCCAAGCGCTGAATGCGATTCGACAGCAGGATATGGATGCGGCTTTGCAAAGCATCGAGTTGTTTTACGTGGAAGGCAATGTACTTCAAACCATTCTATTGGCGTTAATTTATCAGGTGACAGGGCACTACGCGTTTGCTGAGCAGCATTGGAGTGAGGCGAATGGCATGGTGTCAGAGCTTCCGAGGATCTCTGAACAATTATTGAAAGTGATGATTCTCGATAAATCACTGTGCGAAACACTTGAGAAAGCACGGCAAATACTCGTGCGATAGTAACGGGAACTGTATTAACAACGTATTGAATAGTCTGGTTTTTTTGTTTTAACGTAAACTGATTAATTTACGTATGTTACCAAAGTAAAGTGTACCCCTTGTTACTGTTGAACCATGAATTGTTACGTTAGTATTGCCATATCAACCAAGTAGAGAGGCAATATCATGTCTAACGTAAAAAAATGGCCAGCAATCGACCCAGAAAAAGTAGCAAAGTATAAGCACATTTGGGAAAACGTATCTGCAGCAGATAACCTAGATCCAGAAGTCGCGGCTTATCTAGCTCGCGTTAAAGAGCAAGGTGGCGGTAAAGGCATCGAACAGATGAGCTTTATCAACAAAGACTACCTAGGTTTCTACCAAGCGCCATTCTCTCAAGATCTAGATAACACAGATGTTGTTATCTACGGTATGGGTATTGAGAAGTGTTCTCCTACTGGTTCTTCACACAAATTCGCACCACAACGCTTACGCCACCTAAGTAAAATGGGTATGGGTACGGTTGGTGACAACGGTGAGATCCCATTCGAATGGTGTCGTGTTTCTGATTACGGTAACTGGGACAGCTTAGGCCAGTTTGAGCTGAAAGCAGAAGTTGAGCAGCTCACTGAACTTCTTCACCACATGGTTGTTGAAAAAGATTGTACGCCGCTTATTTTCGGTGGTGACCACACAATCCCATACCCAACGATGCGTGCACTCGGTGAGAAGTACGGTCCACTTCGCGTTATCCACTTCGATGCGCACTACGACCTATCAACTCGTGCTGACTTTGATTACCCATACACATCAGGTCACTGGCTACCAAAACTGTACTCTGAAGGTCTGGCGGATCCAGAGCGCACAGTTCAGATTGGTATGCGTGGTCGTCAAACGGCGCTGGTGAAAGGTAACCACATCGCATTTGGTACCACTGGCTTCACGACTAACGAAGTTTACGAGCAAGGCGTGGATGCAGTAGCAGACAAGATCATTGAACTTTGTGGCGATGGTGGTCCGGTTTACTTCACGTTTGACCTAGATGCACTTGATACTGCGTTCTGTCGTTCAAACTCGAGCCCAGATCCATTCGGTCTGACTCACCTTCAGGTTTACGACATCATCCGTAAAGTGAAGGCTTCAGGTAAAGTACGTCTTGTGGGTGCTGATATTGCAGAATACACGCCAGACACAGATCCAACAGATAAAGACGGCATCATCGCAGCTGGCTTCGGTTGGGAACTACTTTGTTGGCTAGCAGAAGAGCGTAAGAAAGAAAACGGTGGCGAAAACCGTCATACAGTATGGCACCAAGCATTTGGTTCTGTATCGCTGTAATTACGTTGACTGATAACATTTGATTTAAAGCCCCAATCGCTATGCGGTTGGGGCTTTTTTTGCTAGTAGCGGTAGGATAGGGTGACAAAGTGAACCCGGTTTGAATCATATTGCCCATTGGGTCTGAAGACTTGGTAGTCGCTTGAAGTGATTTCTCCTTGTCCTAGGTGTTGATATTGATAGGCAACGCCAACTTTTGAACCTGAGCTCAACTGCTTTTCAGCACCTAAACCAATGCGCCATTGCTCATCAAGTGGGAGGAGCGTATCTCGTTGGTGTGCCTCGACAGGGCTAGAATCATAGCTTACGCCTGAATAGTAGAGCCAAGATTCTCTAGTATATCGGATGGCCACGCCGGTACTGAATGTATCTTGATAGCCGTCATCATAATTACTCCACGACTGCCAACCGACGTTCGCTTGCAATGTGACGTTCTCGCTCAACGCTTTACTGATCCCCAAATCGAGGCTCGCGGGCCAGTTGATGGCGGCGTCACCGATCAAGTTTTGGTTGGGACTCACGCTGTGCTGCGTGTTATGAACGTAGTTAACCCCCAGATTAATGGTATCGGTGGCTTGATAAAAAGCCGATAGACCAAAGGTGGGGCTAATACTATCGCCTTTGATATTTCCGCCCTTGGTGACCATCTCAAGTGAGGCGTACTGTGCAATCACACTTGCACCAAGTGCAAGACGCTCAGTCATTTGATGACTCGCAGCGGCCGTTAGATTGACGACAGAGATCTGATTACTTTCGAGAAGATTCAGTGGGTTTGCCGATACACCATTGGAGTAATCGACGCCCAATCCACCGGGTGAATGAAGCGATAGACCAACGACGCTATCTTCGTTAAGTCGGCGCGCATACGACAGGTTTGGAACCCACAACGCGCCGCGGCTTTCAGTCGAGAGCTCACTATACTGGCGAGCAAACTCGCTTTGTACGTTAACGTACTGAATACCCACAACAGCACTGCTGGTGTCAATTCCCGACAGCGCTGCTGGGTTAGTGATGGTGGCAGAGGCATCTCTATGGTTGGTCACGCCTGCGACACCTGCGCTGCCAACACTCTCTACTGTGGCAATCTGCGACGTCGCCAGACCCGCTGCGTGCGCGTTGAAAGAGAGGAGCCCCAGGGCAGCAAAGGCGGATAGTGGAACGGTCTTATTCATCATTATTGAGTTGTGTTTGAAGTGATAAAAAAAGGAGCAACCAATCGCGGTTACTCCATTGGCAGGGCTATGGAAGAACCCTAAGTCAGGTTATTGAATACGCTGAACTTGTGGCAGCATATATTGATTGTCAAGGATGGCTTGTGTTGGCTCGTAGAGTCTCATATGCAGGTAGAACTCTTCTTTAGGAGCAGGCAACCAGTTACAGTCTTCATCCTTTGGTTTGTCGCTCTGTATGCACACGGTAAGTGATCCGTCCGAGTTGTATTTCAGCTCTTCAGAACGGTTGGTAGAAATGGAGTAGCGGTCGATGCTGTTCTCTACCATAAACAGGTTTTTGGCATCGTACATCGTCAGTGACCAAAACGCGTCTGCAGGGGGATTGGCCGGCATCGTCATTCGATAGGCGTGGTTTCCGGAGAGCTTTTGACCCTTAGCATCAGTATATCGATTAGGGTATAGCGCTCTCTCAGGCACGTTGAGCCCAGCCGCGCGCAGATTGATGCTGGCTCGGCTCAGGTAGTCATGACCATAGCGTCCACCTTCATACATCATTGACCAACCGTTGTTTGTCGTACCGACACTTCGACCAGCGTATTGAATCACTTGTTTTGAGGTTTCAATCGCTCTTAATAGACCGCGCTTTTGTGCCTCGGATAGCTTGGTTGCATCAAATGAAGTGTCATTACCAATGCCTATGTAAGAGAACTGATCAACTACGGCTTTGTCTTCAGAGACAGGGTTTTTTCTCAGTTCTTTATCAATCAAGGCATACCAATCTAAGCCTTGAGGCAGTGTCATTGGTGGGATTCGATTACTCGATTTGGTCAGCGTGACTGTCTGGTGCGGCTTGCCAAATTCAGTGAGAGGATAGCTAATAAACCCATCGTGTACTTTGAGTGCGCTTTGTAGATCGGACTCACCAGAAACACCAGTGCGCTGGATTAGCCAAACCATAGGCGTGCGCGACTCGATCACACCATCGATACCCTCAGGTACTTGTCCACTCCAACCTCTGTTGACCAGAAGATACTTTGAGCCGTCAGTGCCGGCGTTGTCGCGATACAAATCGGTAATAGAATCTGAGTAAGCATCAAGCAACTGAACGATGAAGTAACGATCATCTGTTTTTGGGATCTCTAGAACCATCGGGCCTGCGATATCAAGGTCGTAGTGTGCTTGTGAGTACAGAGTGTCGTTGTTCACAGTTGGCACTATCTGATCTTGTGGGCCTGATAAAACGCGTGTCTTGCCCATTTTGTTGAGAGGAGCCATTGCGTTATCCATGGGCGCGTCCACGGAGGTGGTTGTCTCTCGCACGGCGGCGACGGTTAGCGGCCCTGCACCATAAATGAACGCTTGAACCCCTAGGTTGTAGGCAAGCTCTTCTTCGGGGTCGATTGGCTCGTCTGCCCAAGCGATGTGAGGCACGGATGCCATGGCAAGCATCAGTGTGAATGTGTTGAGAGTGTTTCGTTTCATATCTATCCCATCGTTCTCTGGCTCACTGTTTTGTCACAGCATCGCGCCAAGGTCTGAAGAGAGTAACGTGAAGCGAAATTGGTTTGTGTGATAGTGATTATTTGGATTTCTAATTTAGGGGTACTCAAAAAAGGACTATTGGAAAACGTAATAGTCGCTATCGCTCTATATCTATCGAGTTTTCATTAACATCAACCGCATCCTACAGCGGAGACACTTAATGAAAAACACAACAAAGTTTGCGAAAAATGCGATTACTGCCGCTTTGGTGGTTGGCGCTTCGTTGGCGAGCGCATCTGTGCTGGCTAAAAGCCCTAATATTGTTGCCATCATGGTTGATGATGTAGCACCTATGGATCTGTCTGCTTATCACCGTGGCTTGGGCGCGATTAAAACGCCTCATATCGATAGCATTGCCCAGCGCGGCGTGATGATCAGCGATTACTATGCCCAAAGCAGTTCTACCGCCGGACGATCCGCTTTTATCACCGGTCAGTATCCGATTCGAACCGGTTTGACTGGCGTTGGGCAACCGGGCTCAAAGTTGGGGATTAAAAAAGAGAATCCGACCCTTGCCGAGTTACTCAAGCAAAAAGGCTACGCGACGGTTCACGTGGGTAAATCCCATCTTGGTGACAACAACAGTCACCTCCCTACCGTACACGGCTTCGACGAATACTACGGTTTTCTCTATCACCTCAATGTGATGGAAATGCCAGAGCAACCAGAATTCCCGAAAGATCCTAATTTCACCGGCGTTCCGCGTAATGTACTTCACTCTGTAGCGACGGATAAGTTTGATAAGTCCGAAGACCCTAGGTTTGGTGTGGTCGGCAAACAGAAGATCACCGACAAAGGAACGCTTGGCAAAGAGCGAATGAAGACCATTGATGAAGAGTTTTTGAACTTTGCAACCGAGTGGATAGATGAGCACGAAGCGCAGAGCGACGACCAGCCTTACTTCATGTGGTACAACCCATCGAGAATGCACACCATTACTCATGTGAGAGAGGAGTATGAGGGAGTTAGTCAGACGTCGACCTATTACGATGCGCTGAAAGAGCTCGATGATCAGGTTGGGGTCTTGATTGAAAAGCTTCGCCAGACCGGTGAGCTCGATAACACCATCATAATGTTTACCTCAGACAACGGCGTGAACCTAGATCACTGGCCAGATGGAGGCGCAGCGTCATTCCGAGGTCAAAAAGGTACAACTTGGGATGGTGGATTCAGGGTTCCAATGCTGGTGAGCTGGCCTGAAAAGCTACCTCAAGGCACTTATGTCGACGGCATGATGTCAGCGGAAGACTGGTTGCCAACACTCATGGCCGCAGCAGGTGATACCACCGTCAAACAAGAGCTTCTCAAGGGCAAAGAGATCGAAGGCACTAAGCGTGTTGCTCATCTGGACGGTTATAACCAGCTAGACATGCTCGCGAATAATGGTGAGAGCAAACGTCGAGAGTTCTTTTTCTATAACGAAACGGATCTCAACGCGATTCGTGTTGATCAATGGAAGGTACACCTGCGCACTAAAACGACGTGGACCGAGCCTGCGAAACAGTGGCCATTCGGCGTACTCGTGAACATCAAGGCCGATCCGTATGAGCGCTCGCCAGACACTACAGGTTGGTATCACTGGATGAAGCAAAAGTCTTGGGTGTTGCCAGAGTTCTATCAAGCGATTGGCAAGTATCAAAAATCGCTTCAAGACTACCCACCAGTTCAGAAAGGGACAGGTGTCGGTATGGGTAACAACACCATCGAATAACCGACCCACCGCATGCAGCCTATCGTAGGCTGCATGCGGATTTAGGTTTATCTCACTTTTTCATTTAAAGGTTCTTTTATGTTCAAGAAAACGCTACTAGCAAGCGTGCTTGTTGTGTCGAGCTCATTGTTTGTCTTGCCAACCATCGCAGCCGTTCCAACACAGCCGATGACGGCTGAGCAGGCGATGCAAAATGAAAGCTATGTATTGGGTGTTAACGCTTACGTGTGGGGCTCGACCCTAGTCAGAATGGAGCAGATTGCTCGGAAGTACACTGATATGACGCAGCCAATCTCTGATACCAGCTATCGAGCGCCACTTAACGAGTTCGGCCATGCGAGACGTTTGAGTACGCCTCATGATTTGGATATGCCGTCTGCAAACCGCGACACCCTCTATTCAAGTGCAGTATTGGATTTGAGTCAGGGGCCAATGGTGCTATCGGTTCCTGAGGTGAATGACCGCTATTACGTGATCAACATGTTCGATATGTGGCACAACTTGTTCCAATATGTGGGCACTCGCGAAACCGGACAACTTTCGAAGCAACTCCTACTGGTGCCGCCCGGCTGGGAGTCTAACGTTGACGTTCCACGAGAGCTTCAAATCGTGGAAGCGCCAACCAGTAAAGTTTGGCTTTGGGGACGCACGCAAGTCTTTGAAGGCAGTGATGATGTGTTTGCTCATCGCATTCAGGATCAGTACACCCTGACTCCGCTGCAAGAGTATCTTGATGGCGAAAAAGTCGCAGTCACACCTCTACCGCCACGCGCGGGAGAAGAGGGCGACCCACTTCGATTTTATGAAGAACTCGGCGCGTACCTGAAAGACAACCCTGTCGAAGAAAGACAGCAAGCGATACTAGGTCAACTGGCGAAGATAGGTATTACAGAGCAAGGCTTTGATCGCAGTAACCTGAGTGTGGCAACTATCGAAGCGATGATCAAAGCGGTTCAAGACGGACAGTCAATCGTTATGGCTCAGCAGAAAAACCCTGCGGCGCTGGAGATCAAAGATGGCTGGGTTTATGCCTTTAATCTAGATGGTTTTGGTGATGACAACGCCATGCGTTCTCTGATTGCCCACCCTTATTTGGGTGGACAAGGTGCGAAAGAAGCTATCTACCCGATGGCAGCAATGGATGCGAAAGGTCAGCCACTCTCCGGCAACAATGATTACGTGATGAAATTTGATAAAGAACCTCCTGTTGGCGCGTTCTGGTCAGTCACTGTTTATGATGCCAAAACCAAGATGCTGGTCGAGAACCCAATCAACCGCTACAGCATTAACAACTCAATGCCACTCAAGCGTGGTGACGATGGCTCATTTGAGATTCATCTGTCTAATCAGGCGCTTTCTGATAACCAGAACTGGTTGCCAATACCGGAGGGTGAGTTTTACCTCCTGACTCGTTTGTATGTCCCTTCTCAAGAGGTATTGCGAATGGAGTGGACGGTACCCGGTCTTGAGAAAGTTCAGCAGTAAGAAGCGGGGTAGATTGAGTATGCAAAGACTCCAAATCTTGCTGCTTTGCGCGTGCAGTTCTCAACTTGTTTGGGCAGAAGACACCGAGGACGTGCAGGATATGTCTGATCCTTTGGCTGTGTACACACAGGTTGGTATGGGGGTGACAGATAAAGGCTTTAATCTCAAAGTCGGTCGCTCATATGACACTGGGAATCCTAGTACTGCAGCGATGAACATTTTTGAGGTTAAAGGTTTCTTGGGAAAAGAGATCGGCTGGAATGATGGAAGGGATAATAGTATCGATAGCTTTCGATTCAGAAACTTCCATGCCAACTACAAGAATGGCAGGGGTCGTCAAATAGATGTCCAGTATGACGTGAAAAATGAGGTAGGGAATGCATCTTATAGTTTCATTCAGGCAATACCAAAGATAGGCCCTGTTAGCTTGTTCCCCTTGTTGGGAGCAGGTTTGAACTTTCGTAATGCAGTAGATGACACGGGTGAGCACGTCGGTGGCTATGAAGTCCCGGGGACGTTTGCTGTTGTTGGCTCATACGGACAAGTGAGTTTTACGGATAAGCTTTGGTTTAACTATAACCCAATGTGGTTCACGACACTTTCTGGCAGTGATGAGTACACAAGGGAGGGCATCGAAGGAGGGAGCTCGCTGCTGACCCATGAAGTCGCACTGTCTTATCAGGCTTCTCCACGGCTAAGTGTTCGTTTTTTTTCTAACTGGTCACAAAAAACAGACTTCAAGGATGGGTTACATCGTTTAGAGTTCAACTACCAAATATAAGGCATTAAAAAATGCAATTGCCCTTTAGTTTGTTTATTAAACCCGTTGGTAGCCGCTGTAATCTAGATTGCAGTTATTGCTACTACCTTAATCAGGACAAGCCAAACAAAATGGATGTTGAGGCAATGAGAACTATGGTCTCAGAGCACATCTCAGCGCAGCCCTCCCATACGCCGGTGGTCGATTTTATCTGGCATGGGGGAGAGCCGATGATGAGAGGCTTGAGCTTCTATGAAACCGTGGTTGCAGAGCAAAGTCGATACCCAACGAGTAAGCGGATTGTGAATACGTTGCAGACCAATGGCACCCTGATCACTGAAAAATGGGCGCGTTTTTTTGCCAAACACAATTTCATGCTGGGTGTGAGTATTGATGGGCCGGAACTGCTGCACAATATTGGGCGAATAGACAAACGAGGGGGCTCTAGTTTCGAACAGACATTGCAAGGAATGGCGCTACTTCGCCAGCACAAGGTTGAGTTCAACACCTTGACTGTAATAAGCAATCGAACCTTTCACAGAGGCAAGGAGATCTATCAGTTTCTGACGAAAAATGGCAGTGACTATCTGCAGTTTCAGCCTTGTTTTGACCATGATCTTGATCGCCGCTCAGACTATGATTGGTCATTGAGTGGCGAGCAATGGGGGCGTTTTTTGTGTGATGTCTTTGATGAGTGGTGTGACGGGGATATCGGGCAAGTGAATGTTCAGTTTTTTGAAAACTGTTTGGCTATTCTTATGGATTACCCGAGTCAAATGTGCCATCACGCCCCAACTTGTGGACAGCAACTGATGGCCGAGGCTGATGGGGAGGTATTTAGCTGCGACCACTATGGGTATGAGCAATACTCATTGGGACAGTGTAAGGACGCTGCTCAAAACGACTATCGCCCGCTACGAGAAATGGTCAACAGCACAGAGCAGCGTCATTTTGGGGAGAGCAAATGGGAAAGCTTATGTAGACAGTGTCACGAGTGCGATTTCTTGCCTCTCTGTCATGGTGGCTGCCCTAAAAATCGAACTTTGTTGAATCAAGATTCAGAGCCGATGAACCTGCTCTGTTCAGGCTATAAAACGTTTTTTGCCTATGCATTGCCGCGAATGTTAAGAATGGTTGATGCGATGAAAAACGGATACTCACCAAAGTATTACCAACTGTTTTGATTTAGACTTCGGTTATGATTAGAGCTAGATGAGTCGTTATGGATAAAGATTACAACCTGCTTCGCCTTTTAATCGTCCTGTTTCAAACCCGGCAAACGGTCGCGGCAGCACGTAAGCTGAACATTAGCCAGCCAACTGTCAGCACGATGCTGAGAAAGCTCAGGCATCAGTTCAATGACGATCTTTTTGTTCGTAACAAGAACAAGTTAGAGCCAACGCCGAAATGCCAACAATTGATGGAACGCCTTCCCGCTTTAGTCGAGGAAATGGAGGCCTTGTATCAAGATGACAAAGGCTGGCATATATCTCAAATGAAAGGGGATATTACTTTAGTGTTCCCGGCTACTTTAATGGCTCCGATTGCATCAAAACTTATCACACGACTCTGCGAGCAGGCGCCAAACTTAACGGTCAACTGCGAGCCTTGGAACGCTGTGACCTTGTCGATGTTGGAGCAAGAACCTAACTATTTTGGTGTTGGTTACTTGCCACTGGAAACCAACAAAAATGTGATGCAAAAGGCACTTCCTGACGACAAGTTTGTACTCATTAAACGCAAAGGCCACCCCATTCAATCTGAAGCATTAGAAGAGGTTCTTCAGTATCCCTTGTGTCTGAGTATTATTCCCGGTTACATCGAGGCTTCCAAGGTGGAGATGCTGATTAAAAAGTACAAACTGGATAAGTCAATAAGTGTGCGTTCGGCCGATCTTGCATTGTTATTTGAAATCATTAAGGGAAGTGACGCGCTTGGCGTTGTGTCGAAGCGCGTGGAAGATCTGTTGGGTATGGATATGGTGACGCAACAGCTTCCACCCGAGGTAAAAAGCGACACCTTTCGAAGAGAGACTGCTCTGTTTTTTCATGCATCCAATCGTCATGCTGGTTTTATAAACTGGTTGCATTCCGAGTTGGATCGCCTGATGTCGTAGACGGTTCGCTTCGTTTGGTGTGCACTTCGAGTGATAATTTTTGTCCAGACGATAAAAAACCTGATTAGTCCCAAGGCTTCACATTTGCTTCAATAGCGCCCGAAAGATTGCTGTTAATCTTATTTCCAATTAAGGGTTAAAAATGTTTGCTATTGATGATGTTGTAGTTGCAACTAAAGGTATCGATCTAGGTAAAATGGTCGTGACTGGTTTGAGCAGTGGCGGCTTCTACGTTCGTGTAGAAGTAGACGGCATGTCTCTAACTTACCCAGCAAAAGACCTACAAAAAGCGTAATCTTTACTGCTTAGTTCTTCTTTTTAAATGGCGACCCAATGGTCGCCATTTTCATTTAATTTTTAATACTATCAGTATACTGCACTCTCTTGGTGCGTTGCCCCTCTTTAAACCATGCCTGCATCGTAGGTGTGCAATCTTTGAATGTACTACAAGCGCTAATACTATTGAGTCTCAGCACTATTTCACCCTATTCGCGTCGACTGGAATGAATGTTGCAGTTCAATCATAGACATAAAGAGAGCGAGTCTTTAGCCAGGGAGGGGAGAGATGATACTTATCTTACGTGCAACATCGTTGAACAGCGTCAATCTATTGCTGACATTCGCTTTGATTTCATCGGTAGCACTACTTGCTTTTGAAGCCAATCAACTTGGTATGGTGCTGCTATTCATAACGGCAGCATTATCAACACTTTTACTGTTTTCCTTAAGCCGAGAAGTTCGTGTACTCAATGAGTATATGGTGCAGATGAAGGGTGGCGAAGAGCCGACACTTCCAAGCTCAATAGCGTTACTTTATTCGAGTTTTCATGCCATTGATGACGTCGTTCAAATGATGTCTCGAAAGCTCAGAAAGGCAGAAGCCATGCGCTCAGAGATGGCTTTTTGCGCGCAGGAGCTAGCCAGTAATGCAGTGGATGCCGCCAGGGACAGTGACAAGCAAGCGGACTCGACGTTGTCATCAGCGTCGGCAGCCACCGAAATCTCGCAAAGTATTGAGGATGTGTCGAGTCGTATTGAGCAAACACTGAAGGCGATTGAGCAAGGCAATGCTTTGTGCGGACAAGGAAATCAAGCGTTAGTGAGCGTTCAAGCAAGTGTTGAGAAAGTTGAAGAGCAAGTTGGATTTACCGCGAGCAGCATAGTGACGCTAGAGAGCCACTTGTCCACCGTATCTGAAATGTCACAGTTTATCCGTGATATTGCTGAGCAAACTAACCTCCTCGCTCTGAACGCTGCAATAGAAGCGGCGAGAGCAGGCGAACATGGACGCGGATTTAGCGTGGTGGCGGAAGAAGTTGGGCGGTTGGCCAAGCGAAGTCATGAATCTGCAAATGCAATTACCTCTCATGTTGACCAGGTGACCAGTAGCATGAGTGATGTGACCGCAATGGTTGAGAAAGTGAGAGAGGGTAACAGCCGTTGCACTAACCAAACGCTGGTGGCACAAGAGACGTTAGAGGAGATGAAAGTCTCTATGGCATCGATCACTGACCAGGTCGCAGGCGTATCGGCTGCCTCAGAACAACAAGCGATCGCGATTCAGGAGATCTCCAGCAACATGGAGCAGGTTGCCGTTACCGCAAAGCATAATGCGGAAACAGCGGCGGATAATGCCCAAGTTGCCGAACATCTCGAAAAGCTAACTGCGTAAGGAGTCAATGAAGATGGATACGATACTGACAAACCTACCAATTATCGCGGGCGTTTCTATAGTTCTGCTTATTTTGGGGTCGATAGTTTGGAAGCGAGCGAGTACTTGCAATAGTATTCAAGCTACCAGACAGGGGGGGTTACAGCATCTCACGACGCTTCGACAGTTGCTCGCGACCATTCAGCAACACCGAGGCATCACCAACGGAGTGCTTTGTGGGGATGATAAACTTCAATCCCGTTTGCCATCGCTTCAAAGCGACATCAATCGCCTCCTGCAAACGTTAGCCATGCTCGATGAGCCGATTCGGGGTACGAGCAGTTGGCGTCATGTCGAAGATAAATGGCCCGTAGTTCAATCACATTATAGGCAGTGGTCAGCGGAACAAAATCTCGCTACTCACAATCAGTTACTCGCAGCGGTTCTGGAGTCTGTAGAGGAGTGTGCGCAGCATTATCGGTTAGCTGAGTTGCCCCAAAAAGACGAGGAGTCCATAGCGGCGCTTTGGAAGGACCTACTGAAAGTGGCCGAATGTGTCGGTCAGGCTCGTGCGTTGGGGACGGGTGTGGCTGCGAAGTCAAAATGTTCGAGTGTCGAGCGCATTCGTTTGAAGTATCTACATGAGTCGATTCATAACTTTGTGTCTGCGCAAAAACACTCAGACTATCCGACAGTGAAAAAACTTCTTAGCACAATAGAGAACAAGGTGCTCATCATGATCCCAAGCGTCGCTGCATTAGAGTATTTTGATGATGCGACAGCAGCGTTGGATGAGGTGTTTAGTGTCTTCGATGAGCGAGTAAGTAAACTGAGTGAACACCTTTAAACTGGATTTGTCCTGCGATTTCGACCTCTGAGGCGTACAAGCCTCAGAGGCAATGAGTGTTGTCGGAGGTTTATAGTTGTTCCTCTATCGGTAATATACCGCTAAACCAGGCGCCCATTCTGCGCCAGATACTTGCTTCTGGCTCAGATGTCAGTGTTTCTCCGGTGGTATGATCAAACCAAACGAGATCGCCATCTTCCATCTTCATTTCGTAAGCTGTTTTTGGGATTTCATCAATAAGGTTACGATAAACCTTCTGAGCGTATTCTGGTTGTTCAATCACCACGCCCATTTCTGTGTTGAGATGTGCAGAGCGCGGGTCGAGGTTCATCGAACCAACAAATACTTTTTGCTTATCAATGATCATCGCTTTGGTGTGCAAACTGGATCGGCTACTGCCTGTTAAACTCCAGTTTTTCTTAATCTCTGCATTGGATTTCACCTCCCAAAGCTGCACGCCACCCTCGACTAAGTCTTCGCGATATTTTGCGTACCAACCATGTACGGCGAATACATCATTTGATGCCAGAGAGTTAGTGATGATAATCACTTCGAGTCCTTGCTGTACCGCAGCGATGAGCTCCTTTGTTCCTTGTTCTGTGGGTACAAAATAAGGAGATATAAACACTAACGAGGTTTCAGAATCCTCTAGAACAGAGTTGAGGCTATCAATAAGTGTACTTTGCTTGCTATCGGGTTTGTCGGGAAGATCATAAAGCAGCTCACCGATACCCCAGTAGAGTTTTACCGTTCCATTGATGAGGTCGTTGTACAACGGCAACTTGGCAAAATCGTAAGTGCCTCCAGAAAACTTAGCTTCCAAATCGAGCTCTTGTACCCATTTATCGACATCGGCGTCGGTGTAGTGTTCTTCGATAGGTGTTATCCATTCGATGGGAATGCTGTAGTCACTGTTCCAATAGAGATCGAACTGACGATTGACCTGACGTACGGACTTACCGACCATGAGTAAATCAAGATCGGCAAACTCGACGTTGGATTCGATGGAGTAGTATTCGTTCCCTACGTTACGTCCGCCGATAATCGAGACAATGCCATCGACCGTAAGCGACTTATTGTGCATGCGGTGGTTGAGGCGTTCAAAGTCACTCAACATCGAAATGCCGCGAGCAGAGCGCAGGTGGTGTGGATTAAACATGCGTACTTCGATATTTGGATGGCTGCTAAATCTCACCAAATCTTGGTCGTCGTACTTTTGCATGTCATCGAGAAGCAAACGTACTCTGACGCCACGTTCCGCTGCTTCAAATAAGCGCCAACCGATAAGGTTACCCGCTTCATCATCACGGAAAATATAGTATTGAACATCAATGCTCGACTGAGCGGTTTCGATGATAGCGAGCCTAGCGAGCAGGGCATCGTGCCCTTTGTCTAATGGATAAAACCCGGTTTCTTCGGTAAGAGAATGGGAGGAGACTTCACGCTTGAATAGTTCATCAAGTCGAGTCGGCTCGGCGTTGATGATGGTGTAAGAGTTCTCTTTTTCGTATCGGCTCGGATCAATGCTGGACGAGACGCAGCCACTTAACGCGATAATAAGAGACAAAACGAAGAATTTTTTGATAGACAAAATATTGGGCATAGTTAAAGTGCTGGTATTTAATAGAGTTCTAAAAATGCAGCGAGAGTGTAACGACTCAAGCGCTAATTTGCACTGAATCGTTCGCCTTTTTACTGACATATTTCATAGCAAATAAGTATAGCCTAATCGAAAGCGACAAGGTTGCATAACAATTGCTTATAACGGATTAAACCAGATTTAGTGAGCTGGATATTAGGAGTATAGATGGCCGGGTTGGGAAGTAATAAATACACGCTCTTTGGTGTGATGGCGATATTAATGTGGAGCTGCGTTATGGCGCTAACACGAGATATCGCAGAACTTTTTGGACCCATTGGCGGCGCGGCTTTGATGTACAGCGTGAGTACGCTTGCACTTGCTTTGGTCATGGGCGTTCCAAGGTTAAGTGACTTTAATACACGTTACTTGCTATTTGGTGGTGCTTTGTTTGTTGCCTATGAAATTTTATTGGCATTAGCGCTGGGAATGGCGAATGACCGTCAGCAGGCGATGGAAATGGCAGTCATTAATTACTTGTGGCCGGCTCTTACTGTGTTGTTTGCTGTTCTTACTAGCGGTCGCAAAGTGAATATTCTTGTCTATCCGAGCGTGGTACTCGCCTTTATTGGGGTAGTGTGGTGTATCTCGGGTGACTCGACGTTGTCGATTGAAAGCATCAAAAGCAATATTGCAACAAATCCGATTACCTACAGTATGGCGTTTTCTGCAGCCTTTATTTGGGCGCTCTACTGCAACATAACCCCGACAATGAGCGGTGGCAAGAATGCGATTGTGGTGTTTTTCGCCATGACAGCGATAACGCTCTGGGTTCATTATGCGTTTAGCAATGAGCGTGAAATGGCATTCAACCTATCGTCGGTATCTACCTTGCTGCTGGCTGGGATAGTGATGGGTGCGGGCTATGCGCTTTGGAATCAGGCGATCATCGGCGGTAACATGGTTTTGATTGCGACTTTCTCATACTTTACACCTGTGTTTTCCACTTTGTTTTCGTCGTTTTACTTATCTGTCGCGTTAACTCAATCTTTTTGGCAGGGCGTTGTGCTGGTGACTTTAGGCTCGTTAATGTGCGCATGGGCAACGAGAGAGAAACCTGAGCGCGAAGAGGCGTCGGTTCTATAAGCACAGCAATCTTATCTGGTTCTACTATCGTAAGAGGGGTAAGACAATAAAAAAATAGGACTGGGGTAAATGGAGTGTGTTCAGCAGAGACACCATGGTTGGTTGAGGTATTGCCAGCACCGACTTTTTGTTAAAGCAATTGGGTTGGTCGTTCTAGGTGTTGGAATAAGTTTTTACAGCATTACCTCATTTGCAGCGCCAAGCGGGAAGCCTTGGCTTGTCAGCTATAACCAAGATGCGGTGACGCTTTATAAGCGCGAACACAAAGATGGCCTAATTGAGATTCGCGTTCATGCGGATATGACAACGACTTTTGCCGCGTTTCTGCGACTCTTTGAGGATACAAAAAACGTTCCTCGGTGGCTTCATAATGTAGATAAAACCAAGGTGCTGGCCCAGCTCTCTGCCAATGAAAATGTGGTCTACACGACCTTCGCCGCCCCTTGGCCTGCCAAAAATCGTGATATGGTCACCTATTCGCGCTATTACCAATCAGGTCGTCGATTTGTGTTAGAGATCAGCGATGCCACTGAGTATTTAGCTCAGCAACCTGATTACATACGAATTACCCAAGTGCGAGCGCGTTGGGAGCTTACTAAGTTATCTGATGGAGACGTGTTTGTGGTGTATACGGCGTTTGCCGATGTGGGCGGGGCTTTGCCAGATTGGCTGGCAAATCAGCTTACTGTAGAAGGCGCCATTGAGACCTTCAGAGGATTGAAGAGAGAGATTGCTGGATACCAACATCTCTCTCATCCGAATGTTAGAGACTAAAGCCTACTAAGCGTCAGTCTCAATCAAGCATTAAGAATTACGTGCGTAGTTGACATCGTCAGCTTGAGACAGAGACTTACACGCATCGATCAACATAAACGCTGGTACTTTAATAAAGTATGCCGAAATCAAAATCATCATCACTGGGTCCGCATAGACACTCAGGTGTGACCATGGTGACTGTTCTAGTCCCCAAGCGGTGATAAAGCCCGCCATTACTGCAAAACTTAATAGCGTATCCATCTGCCACTGTTTCGTCTCAGCTTCGATCAGGTTTGCACACAGTACTTTGTTTTGCTTAGAGATATACCACCAAGCGTACGAACAGCCTAATACGTTAAACAATCCAAAAATGGTTGCGACGGTAGTATCCACCGGACGACCACCGGTGAACATCGAGCTTATCGCTGAGTATAGAGACGCCAAGACGATCACTAATATAACGAAACCTTTGATGGCAATAACAACCGACTCTACGGTTTGGCGACCATATTTAGCCGCATGGCTCTTTGGTTTCTTCAATTGGTGTGCCGCTGCCAGCGACAATAAAGTTAACAGCAAGCTTACTAATGAGTAAACACCGTCAAAGGCGATGACGAGCGAGCCCATAAGCACACCCACGACAAGTCCTGCGACAGCAAAGCCAGTTGCGATAATGGCTGAAACTCTCAATACGGAAGACTCGTTGTGTTGCTTTTGCGAAGACATGGGATTTACCTTTTGTTTGAATTGAGTCTATTGTTTCGCCGCAGTGATTAACTTTCAAACTTTAACTGTCGATGGGAGAACTATGTTGGAGTGAGGTAGATGATCTTAGTTAGATATATCAGAAGGTTATGTGATGATTCTTGCTGTCAAAAATCATGGCACCCACTGATGCGGTCATTAAAAATATGTGATGTTGACCAGAGCGCTGAGTATTTTAAGTGCAGTGCGACTTGGCGATATAACTAGAAAGTGAAGAGGTAATCGCTGATTTGATCAGCAAGCCAAGTCATGGCAGGGTGCTCAGACATCCCCGAAGGGGCAATCATACTGAAGTCTTCTTGAGTTAGACCATAGGTATGCTTTATCACTGAAAGTGTTTGCTCGCGCAGAAGCTGACGAATCAGTGGTTCAGGCAATACCCCCCAAGCACCTTCGGAAATAATGGTCTTGAGCATAAATTCAAAACTCGAGAAGCCGATGTATTTCAATGAGAAAGGCAGTAACTCCGGGTTATCACGTAGGTTTAGATAGGCAAGAGACACTTGCATTTCATCTCGTAATACTTCGTCAGAGACCCGAGGCAAATTCGATAGCTTGTGGTCGGCGCGACATACCGACATCATTCGAATCTTACCAAGTGGTTGGTAGGTGAGCCTTGGGTCACCTTGTCTCTCAAAATCCACTCCAAAGGCAAAGTCGACTTGTTTCTTTTCGACAATATCAGCGAGATCGCCAGAAGAGGCGAGAACAATATTGAGTGAAATAGCAGGGTAACGTTGGTTAAGTTCTATGGTGAGATCCTGCCAAACCTTATCAGGTAGGCTGTCATCGTGAGCAATGCGAAGCTCGGTTGCAAACTCGCCTGACACTTGTGCGCACGTTTGTCGAATTCGTGCCGCAGTGACCAGTAGGTTGTCGCAGTCTTTGAAGATGGCCTTCCCTGTTTCTGACAAAGTGACATTGTTGCCAGTACGAACAAATAGTTCAGTATCGAGATCTTTCTCAAGTGCTTTGATCGCCATGCTGAGCTTAGTACGATTACAGTTCAGCATTCGCGCTGCTTCAGACACAGAGCCTGTGTTAACAACGGCACAAAAGGCTTCAATTTGGGAAAGATTAATCGACATTGTCACTCAAACACCCGAAAACAAAGGAATAAAAATCATAGCACGAGTCCCAAAGAATACGAAGATAACACTAGGAATTGCTTGGCGTTCTGGTTTAATCTATGCGTAGTCATTAAGGATTAAAATGTAGTGCTTATATTGTGTTCAGCACTTGCAAATGAATGGAGTAAACTATGTCTAACGAGTGGGATGAGTACGCTGCGACATGGGAGAAAGACCAAGCGACGGCTACCTTTGCACAGTCTTGTTTTGAAGAACTCACCGCGCAGACCTCATTAACGCGCAAAACGGTGTTGGACTTTGGCTGTGGTACAGGCCTTTTAAGTCAGTTGATGTCACCTGCAACAAAAGAAATTGTCGCGCTTGACGGCTCTGAGGCCATGATCGAAGAGCTTGATAAAAAGGGACTGGAAAACGTTGAACCAGTCGTCGACTTATTGACTCGCGGTTTGGTCGCTCAGCATCCAGCATTTCGTAATCAGTTTGATTTGGTTGTGGCGTCGTCGGTGTGTGGGTTCCTTGATAACCTTCAAGAGACTGTCAACATTATCTATACCCTTCTTGATGAGTATGGCTTGTTTATTCACTGGGATTGGGCGGTGGATAGCGATGACCTGGGATATGGTTTAACTGAGCAGCGTGCAAAAGAGATTTTACTCAATGCTGGCTTCGAGAAAGTTGAAGTGACCGTACCGTTTGAAATAGACGCTGGCAAAGGAGCAAAAAAAGTTCTCATGGGCGTTGGTCGCAAATAGCATAAATCGCAATAGTTTTTATCTGAATCACGAATAGGTGAAGCCTTTGGCTTCACCTTTTTTTGTTATGCTGCTGGCGTATTAATTTTAAGCAGGTTAACTATGTTTCTGGGAGAAAAGTTTCTGAGACCAAAGTTTCTGAGATCAAAACGATTGAGCAGCCAACTTCTCGCTATTTTGTTAGCCACAACGAGCGTGTTGTTTGCCAGTTCCGTGTGTGCAAGTGACGAAAAAAGCAGGGAGCAAGCACAACAACTCATCGAAAAGGCTTCTGAAAAAATCGACATGTTTGATTCGACGGACCATTGGGAGTCTGTGAAAAATCTTACCGGCGTGGCAAAGGCTATTGTGGTGTTCCCGTCGGGTGGTCAGGCGGGCTTTCTCATTGGCGCCCAATGGGGAAGAGGGATATTACTGACTCGTGAGGATCATCGCTGGAGCGAACCTGTGTTTGTTAAGTTCCACAGCGCAATGATCGGGCTTTTAGCGGGAGCTCAACATATAAGTGGTGTCGGCGTGATTCTCTCAGATGATGTACTTGAGAACCTCAAATCTAGCCCGACTAAAGTGGGTGGCACGGCAGACCTGACAGTCGGGAAAGGCGTCAGTGGCAAGGTTATTGGTGGCTCCGGGGGGGTCAGCGCGATGATGGTGTCCGAAAATAAAGGGCTGTACTTCGGTGGAAGTATCGATACCTTTACACTATCGCTAGACAAAGACCTCAACCAAGCTCTATATGGTGACGATTTTTCAGCAGAGAAGGTGCTTTCAAATTACGATACCCATCAGGGGGAAGCGCAGAACTTGCGTAATAGGCTAGAGGGTGTTGCTTACCGAGCGGTTTACCAATAAATGCCATTCTGCTGAGTAAAATTTGAACTTGTTGTTTTTTAGTGCATTATTGTGTTTAGACCTTAGGTTAAATTACGCTTTGGGACATTGCCAATGAACAAACTGCTCTCTTCATTACTTTTTGCCAGCATCGCTTTGGTCGGGTGTACGACGTCTACCACAACGAACTCACCACTCAACTTTTCCTATGGGGTTGCAAAAACGGGTGATTTTAGTTTTTTGCCTCAATCTGGAGTTGTGACCTACTCTTGGCGCAATGATTCTCCAGTCGCACATGTTTCGAAAGAGTATGATGCGGACTATTACCTCAATGTTATCAAGGCTCAAATCGACCAGGTTTTAGCGTCTAAAGGTTATATCGCCGTCAGTGATGGTCATGCGGCAACAATGCACCTTGATTTTGGTATAGCGACAGAAAATGCCATGAACGATGAACAGATTTTTGAAAGCACGCAGATTGCAACGGGTATACAGGGCGATAGTCAAAAAGGTGAGAAGGGCAGCATCTATATCGCTGTTTTTGACTCGGTTGGCGCGTTCCCAAGATGGAGAGCCCTTGCTCAAGGGCCAACCGATCAGAGAGTAAAAGATTCAGCAGAGCGAGAAGAGCTCAAAAACCTAATAGGCTCCATGTTAGATGACCTGCCTCCAAGATAACGAAAACCGAAGCGTCAAGCTTCGGTTTTCGTTATAGGGTAACGTGTTGCGTTACTTCGGCATGATGACAGCGTCAATGACGTGAATGACGCCGTTTTTGGCCTTAACGTCTGTCGCAACAACCGTTGCGTTGTCGACCATAACCATACCGTCTTTCTTGGTGATCATAACCTCTTGGCCTTGGACTGTCTTCGCTTTGTCCAGTCCCATCACATCTGCAGCCATCACCTTACCCGGTACCACATGGTAGGTTAGGATAGCAACCAGCTTGTCTTTGTTCTCTGGTTGTAACAGAGATTCGACAGTACCTTCAGGTAGCTTGGCGAACGCTTCGTCAGTCGGAGCGAACACCGTGAAAGGACCTTCCCCTTTTAATGTATCAACCAACCCCGCAGCTTGAACTGCAGCGACAAGTGTCGTGAACGAACCATTTTCTGCCGCAACATCAACGATGTCCTTTTTCATTCCGTGGTGGTCTGCGAAAGCCGAGATTGAAAGAAGAAGTGCTGCCATTGCTGCAAACGAACGTGTTAATAGTGTTTTCATATCTGCGATCCTTTTTTATTCCTATTCGCAGTCGTCTCTTACGCGGCGAATAACTCATCGATCACCAAAATTGGCTAACAAAATGTATTCAGTTCAAAACAGATTGTTTAGCAGGTTTGTTTACGGGCAGCTAAACTACTCACATTAAATAACGCAAAGTGACTGAACATGTTGGATTATTTTGTTGAAAAAAGAATTGATATCGCGACTAAAGCAGAGAGCGCAATAAACTTTTTGGCGGATTATCGGAACTGGCCCCAGTGGTCCCCGTGGCTCATTATGGAGCCTGAATGCAAGCTTGATTATCGGGGTGAGCAGGGCAATATCGGCGATGGGTATCAATGGGACGGTGAGCTTGTTGGCGCGGGAGAAATGACCTTGATGAAGCGCAGTACCACGCAGCTCGACATGCATTTAAGCTTTCAAAGGCCGTTTAAATCTGAGGCCAAGGTGAGCCTTCAAGCGGTACAAATGGGCAATAATACCGAAGTACGTTGGAGCATGAAGAGCAAGGTGCCATGGTATCTGTTTTTTCTCAAAGGCTTGTTTCAAACCATGATAGGGATGGATTATGAGCGCGGGTTAAAGATGCTCAAGTCTGCGTTAGAAACAGGCGAAGTTCACTCGCGTCTCAAACTTATTGGGGAGCGAACTCAAGACGAGATACATTATGTGGGGGTACGCGGTAGTGGCACGATTGCTGAGCTGGGGCCGCAAATGCAAGCGCACTTTTCTGAGCTTAACCAGCTCATAGAAACGAAAGGGCTAGAGATAGCCGGGCCACCCTTTGCGCTATATCACTCTATGAAAATGAAGCAGCAGTTCTTTGAGTTTACGACCTGCTTCCCTATGCGACAAAAGGTCGAGGTAGCGAAGCCATTTGAAACGGGTACGCTGGCTAGCTGTGAGACCTATGTTGTTGAACACACAGGCGAATACCCTTTCATGGGCAATGCTTGGTCGATGGCAATGAATGCATCACGCCACCACAAGGTTAAAGTTAAGCGTCGTCCATTGGGGCTCGAAAGGTACCTCAATGACCCACGTGAGAATAAAGCGAAAGACTTGGTCACTGAGGTGGTGTTGTTTAAGAAGTAAGCTTTGGCTAGAAAACCAGACCAGGCAGTAGTACAGGTTTAGATGGCCATCGGTAATCGTTCAAAGGCTTGACCATCGCCGATACGGGGGTTGGTTGAGCTAGAGGGTCCTCTTGAAGGACATTCAAATTGGTAACTCGAATGTACCCGCTAGACCCATAGACTTCATCTCGACCAAACAGAACCGAAAAATGCATTCCTTGCTGCTCCATCCATTGGTGAACCTCAGTTAGCATCGTCTTGACCAAGCCCTTTTTGCGATAGTCTGGGTGAACACATACTTCAGCTACGCCGCCAATAGGATAGGAGCGACCTCTAATTTCAATGGTTTTCTCGTGTACCGCAACATGTGCGACAACATGGTGTTTGTTGTCGCTCGTGACGTACCAGCGGTGTTGCGGCATCTCATTGTAAAAACGCTGAGTTTTGAACCTTGCGTCGCTTGGCTTGGTAAAACAGGCGCTGAGTAGAGCGATCAGTGCTTGATTAAGCTGCTCATCCACTGAGCTATCTTCAATATATTGAACTTTCATAATGCTACTGGTTATCAACACATCGCTCAGTTACGATGCTATGCGTACCTTTGTCTGATCCTTTGGCTATGGTGAGTTGGCTCACGATGCTGTAGCAAGTTGTGCTACCTTTTTGCTCCGCAGACTGGATTTTTACGGTACCTGAATTACCACTGGTGGTATTTTTCCAGGGAACAGATTTTCCAGACTTCGGACTTCTCATTAATTTCTCAACCGCGTCTTTATGTAGCGATTTATCTTTGTCTGAGTAACTCTCATCATTCACTCCAAAGGTTTGAGAGGTGAGTGAGTCAACAAGTTGGAATGGTGAACTAAGGATGCCGCCAATGACCCCTGTGACCGCGCCCTTACTGGCCTCACGACCGGCCTGCTCAGCCTGTTGGACTAGGCTTTCAGCCTGGCTGATTATCTCGGGCATCGCTTTACGCACCGCTTCACTCTCAGCCAAAATGGCAGGGATCTGTTTCGACGTCGCGGCTATTTGTTTGTTGGTCTGCTCAATTGTTTGATTGGTCTCATCTATTTGCTTGAGAATACTTGGCAAAGAGCGGTGCCAGTTTTGTGTCTCTTCAAGAATAGGGGGAATGGCGTTTCTCACGTTTTCAACTTCGGCAATGATAGTAGGTATTTGCTTATTGATGTCGTCAACTCTCGCCAACACTTCGGGTATCGCTTTTTGATACTCAGCACTTTGCTCAAGAATACTTGGGATAATCGCTTGTATCTTTTGAACTTCTTCTATGACGGGCGTGATGCGCTGCGCGGTCTGATCTATCTGCGTCAACAAGCTTGGGAGCTCAGTGCGAACTTGTTTCGCCTCCATGGTGAAACTATAAATCGACCAAGCTAATGCCATGATGGCAATGGCGAAAAGTACTCTGGTTCCTGCTAGTATTTTTTCCATTTCACAACTCACTGTAGTGTCGGCAATCCAAAAGAGTGCTTGAGCACGTTAAAACGACCTTAGTTTTTTCTAACATAACCAAACTAAACAAGAGAGTAAACGGTGCGCTCCTCGGCGAACGAGCTAAGTTGGCAGGAATTGCGAGATTGTACAAAAAGACAGCAGTTGAGCGTAATTCCTTAGTAAGTCACTAAAATGTAAAGCCAATTCAGCTAAACTGAAATTAAGAAGGGAAAAAGTAGGAGCTGGTAATGGCGATTCAAAGATTAGATGCCAATAAGCTATACCACGCCGCAGAACTAAAAAAGCTGCCTTGTAAGTCGACCAAAGAGCTAGACCCAATTGATGAGATCGTCGGACAAGAACGAGCTCAGAAAGCCGTCGAGTTTGCGATGTCCATCAAGGAAAAGGGTTATAACATCTACGCAATTGGTCAAAATGGTCTCGGTAAACGAACCATGATCTTGCGCTATCTCAGCCGTCATCCACACGATAGTGAAGCACTTTTCGACTGGTGCTATGTAGCCAACTTTGCAGATACACGAACCCCACAAGTGCTCAAATTACCCTGTGGAATGGGCGAGAAGCTTAAAAAGGATGTTGAAAAACTTATCTCAAAACTCGTTAAAGCCATACCTATGGCGTTTGATAATGAACTCTATTTTGGTCGCGCAGATAAGCTTAAAAACGATCTGGCACGCAAGCAGCAAGTTGAGCTTCAAAAACTCAGCGAAGAAGCCAAAGAAAAAGGCATTAGTCTCACTATTACCTCTCAAGGTGATTATCAGTTTGTTGCGTTAAATGGCGAAGATCTCCATACAGATGAAACCTTTGCAGAGCTGTCTGAAGATGAACAAGAACGTTTTGGCCTTACTATCGATGAGCTAGAAGTCAGCCTGCGTGGTATGGCTCGCGAGCTGACAGATTGGGAAGAAACCTTTACAGATAATATTCAGAAGCTTAACGAGGAAGTGACGTTAGGTGTTATTAGCCATCTGATCAAGAAACTGAAAAAAGAGTACAACGGCTACACTGAAATCAAGAAATATCTGAGCGCACTGCAAAAAGACATCTGTGAAAATGTCGATATCTTCCTTGAAGAAGGTAATGAGCAGGGTGAGATTGCTACGGCATCGTTGGATAAAAAATTTCCAAGACGCTACAAAGTAAACTTGATTGTAAAGCAGTCGTGTTCTGATTTCCCGATCATCGTTGAAGAGAACCCCAATTATCATTCGCTGTTTGGTTCTATCGAAACAGCGACTTACAAGGGAACGGTATTTACCGATTTCTCATTGATCCGTGCCGGTAGTTTACACCGTGCTAACGGTGGCGTTCTGTTAATGGATGCTATAAAAGTTTTAGAGCAGCCTTATGTGTGGGACGGTCTAAAACGCGCGCTTCGTGCTCGTCAGCTGAGCTTCACTTCACTTGAGAAGGAACTGACGCTGTCAGGTACTGTGTCACTTGACCCACAACCGATTCCTTTGGATGTGAAGATCATTCTCTTTGGTGACTATAGAACCTATCAGTTACTGCAACATTATGACCCGGAGTTTGGTGAGTTATTTAAAGTCACCGCAGATTTTGAAGATGAGATGCCTCGCACAGCAGAATCTGAACTCCATTATGCTCGGTTCATTTCTAGTATTGTTCATGACAACAATATGCTGCATTGCGACCGAAAAGCGATTGCTAGGATTATCGAACATAGCTCACGATTATCGGGTGATCAGAATAAGCTTTCTCTACATTCTGCTCACATCGCTAACCTGTTGCGTGAGTCCAACTATGTCGCTCGCAATGCGAAATCAAACTTGATTCGTTTGGGGCATGTCGATCAGGCGTTGGAATACCAACAAATGCGTGTCAATCGCCTTCAAGACAGCGTGATGGAAGGGTTCGTTAATGGTACAACACTCATTCGCACCGAAGGCTCTGCTATCGGACAAGTGAACGCGTTGTCTGTGCTGACGACAAGCGATCATATGTTTGGTGCCCCTAACCGCATTACCGCTACGACGTCTTATGGTGATGGTGAGGTCATCGATATCGAGCGCAGTGTAGATCTTGGTGGCAGCATTCACTCGAAAGGTGTGATGATCTTAAGTGCATACCTCTCTTCGGTATTTGGTAAAACGGCAAAAGTGCCCCTGACGACTACGATTACCTTTGAGCAGTCTTACGGTGGGGTTGATGGTGATAGCGCCAGTATGGCGGAGTTCTGTGCTGTTGTATCGGCATTTTCTGGTCAGCCCAATCGACAAGATATCGCCATAACGGGTTCAATGAACCAGTTTGGCGAGTCACAACCGATTGGCGGTGTGAACGAAAAAATTGAAGGCTTCTTTGATGTTTGCGCCATCAAGGGACGCAATTCAGAGCAGGGGGTAATTATTCCTCGTTCCAATGCTCATAACTTAATGTTGCGCGCTGATATCGTGAAAGCGGTCGAGAAAGGTGACTTCCATATCTGGGCGATAGACCATGTTACCGAGGCAATTGAGTTGTTTACGGGTAAAGAAGCAGGGACAGCGACGCTGGAGGGCAGTTATCCGATTGATACCATTTTTGGTATTGCGCAAGCTAGGTTGAATGCATTACGTAAGTAGCGCTTTTTGACTTCGCGACTGTGACACTAAAAAAGCCAAGCGATCGCTTGGCTTTCTTTATGCGCGCAGTTTTAGTTTGGTGCCGTCAAACTTAAGGTGTGAGAGCAACTCTTTGGCGTTGTCTTCTCCTGCTTCATCGAACTTGATACCGTAAGCAGTGTAATGGCTGGACTTTTGTTGGTTGCAAATCAAACCAGATAGCGGAGGAAAATAACGCCCTTTCTGAGCACCCGCTGCCACCATCAAAGAGACTTCCTGTCCTACGACCAAGCTCTTACCAAGTGCCGGGAGGATAAAGCGACAGCCGCTCTTTGACATGTCTCTCAACTCACAACGCGTCTGACGTTCGCCAGATTTTAGCACGGCATCGAGGTTTACCTCATATCTTGGCTCTTTTCTGAGGTTGGTGACCTGCATCGATTGGGGTATTGAAAGGATCAAAATCGGCAGCGGCTCTTCAACAATGTTCAGCAGCTGAGCACGATATTGAACCACGCCGCCTTCCCCGCGTTGTGAGATCGCTCTTACGATCAACCAAAAGCCCTCTTGGAAGAAATACTTAAGGTCGCTTTCATCGATCTTGGGAATTTCCAATAAAATTCTATGGTCAGAGTGCGCGCCGATAAACTTGGTAGCACAGCGAAATGACGTCCCGACGGGCGTGTTCACTGTGAGCGTAACATCACCGCCATGCTCAATCATCGCAAGGGCATCGGTGCTGTTTAGTGTTTGGGTCGTCCGTTGTGGTGGATTAGATTTTTGTTGATTTTGTTGCGTCACTGCTTGATGGTTCCTGACGTTTTCTGTCCTACACTCAAGGCCTTAAGCCGAACATTTTATATGAAATTCCTTGAGTCACACTTATCATATTTTTGAACGGTGTTCACAAAATTCTAGGGTTTCGATAGTCAAAGTGCAATCAAAAACAGGGTATCAAGAGTCAAAATATTGACTTAGATGTCAATATTGAGTGCAACCGCACAACTTCCGTTTTTCTCTTTGAGCTCAATTTATCTCAGCTGCCTAGCATTGTTTTTCTCCATAAATATCTGTTTTACCGCTCATTGTCATTTCTGTGTGTATTTTAATTATTCATCATTGTTGATTATATTTGAGCTTGGTTATATTATAACCAAAATCAAAAGTGAGGTTTAATATGAATGAAAGTGTCAAAAATGAGTTAGGTAGATTGTTGGTGAATCAAGAAGCGTTGTTGGAGGTGCTTTCTAAGAGTCACTCTTCGCTCACTGACTACCCAGAGCTTCAAGACTATTTGGCGCGTAAGAACCCTAATGTTACTAAGTACAATCGAGCGTTGCGCGAAGGACAGTTCACCAGACAAGAGTTTCTTGATGAGATAGGAGAGCGCCTAAACTGGCTAGCTTATGAACTCCAGCCACAGATCGATATGGACTTTTTGGTTGAACGAGTCGCAACGCTTGTTGGTCATGATATTGAGAAAATCAAATCGCTAACCATCGAAGAGATAGGTGCAGATCTGCTCTCGAAACTGATCAACTTGTATGGCACCGCTATTTATTCTACTCAACAAACGAAGCCTAGCTACCCTTTCTTGGCAACCAAAGGACAGGTGGATCATGAGTTCTGGAAGCAATCCCATATAGCTTATGACGCGTGGGTAGAGGGTTACCAAAGTCACTATAAGTTGACTAACTACTGCCAGGACAAGTTAGATTGCAAAGCCCCACAAAGTTCGGTGCGCTTTTTCCGTCAGTTTGGTGACCCAAGAGATATTCCTGAATGGCGTGAGTATGCGGGGTATAACCAAGACGTAAGTAATTACTAGCGTCTTGGTTTACTGGGAATGCAAAGGAACTGCACTTCCTTCTTGCTTTCTCAGGCTTTACATCGACTCCTTAATCCCCCCTAAAGGTTGTTCTCCATTTAGATGGTGAAATATTAAAACTATGACTGAAGTGTTTTCTAAATATGCTTTCCGAACCAAACCCTGAAAGGTCCGCCACAGTCGAAATATTGTAACTTGTCGATTCCAACAACTGCTGGCTAAGTGCCAACCTCCTGTTAAGTAACCACTCCCCAAACGTACATCCATAAGCGGCTTTAAACTGACGCGTAAAGGTACGTCTGCTCATAGCACATTTTGCCGCAACAGAGTCGAGGTCGTAACTTTGTGTCAAGTTCTGCTCAATCTCGCTGATGACATGACCAAAGCTGGTAGCTTTATCAGGTTGCTTGGCGATTGGGTTGGGAATGTACTGCTGCTGGCCTCCACTTCGAAATGGCGCCGTGACCATCATGCGAGCTATCTGTGAGGCGACCTCACTACCGCATAAGGAACGCACGATATGTAAACAGCAGTCGAGAGAGGCTGCCGTGCCCGCTGATGTAATGATCTGGTGTTCGTCAATAAAAAGCGGATCGCAGTCAACGATGACATTGGGAAATTCGGCCTGAAAAACGTCTTGGAAACCCCAGTGCGTGGTCGCCCGTTTACCATCCAGCAGCCCTGCTTTGGCTAATGCGTAGGCGCCAAGGCATAGTCCAACAATTGTTGCGCCTTTTTGATGAGCAGCTCGGAGCTTAGTTAGCAATAGCTCACTAGGTTCTGGTAGCGTATTTGGCCAACTCGGAACGATGACGATATCAGCATTGTCAACGGCTTCAAGACCATGGGTCACAGAGGCTTGGAAGCCTGTACTGAGCGATACCGCACTCGCATTCTCGCTACAGATGGTCAGATGAAAAGCGGGCGTTTGGTCGACAAACACATCCTGAAAAACCAAGCATGGTACTGACAGGTGAAAGGCACTGATGTTATCTAGCGCGATGAGTGCGATTTGATGCTGTTTCATGAAATGGCCCAATATGCGCGATTAATGTCTCTTGGGACAGTATTGCACACCACGGCGAACTTGCATAATGGTCACCACGACGAAACAGGAGGTAACCATGAAAATCCATCACTTGAGAAGCGCAACCTTTGTTATTGAATCTGGCGAACACTTTATTTTGATTGACCCAATGTTGGGTGAAAAAGGGTCCATGCCTCCGTTTTCTGTGTTTAGATTTAAAGCCGAGAAAAACCCTATTGTTGATCTTCCAGCGAATGCTGAGGGGATTCTTAGCAAAGTCAACCATGCCTTGGTCACACATAGCCAGACATTTGGCTTCAAGCCGCTCCAGCACGGTGACCACCTAGATCCTGCGGGAGAGAAATTCTTGGTTGAGAAAGGTATTCCAGTAACGACACCAGCGAAGGATAAAGCCTACCTTGAAAAGTATGGTATGACGGTTGCCAATGGTCTGGAAGCGTGGACACTGACGCCATACCTTGGCGGCGAAATTACCGCTGTACCTGCTCAGCACGGCCACGGTTGGATTCACAAAGTGATGGCAAATGGCTGTGGCTTCTTTTTACAGCTGCCTAATGAGCCAAGTATCTACATCAGTGGTGATACGGTATTAACAGCTGATGTGAAACGCGCACTGACTGAACTTAAGCCAGACATTACCGTGGTTGCCGCAGGGCAGGCACAGATGGATATGGGTCAACCTTTATTGATGCCAACTGATGAAGTCATGGAGTTCATCCAGCTATCACCGGGTAAGGTTATTGCTAACCATATGGAGGCACTTAACCACTGTCCGGTTGATAGAGAAACTCTGTCTAACTCAATACAGCAGCTTGGTCTTGAGCAAAAAGTGTTGATCCCAGCCGATGGTGAAACCCTAGAGTTTTAAGGCCAAGTTTTGGAAGCGAGCCTCATTGCCTGTTCCATTTCATACCTCTGTTTCTTCTGAAATGTGAGCCGATACTAGCGTATTCTCATATAGAAAGTAGGAAAGTGAGATACCCTAGTTTGAATATCAATGCAGGGGTGACCACGCTGAGTACTTTGGAGAACACGTATTGAAGCTTCTAGAAAATCAATGGAACGAGGTGCCGGATGGACGCTTATTGTGGCTGCCCAACTATTTCACATCGGATCAAGCTAGCGATTACTACCAGCAGTTACAAGAGCGACTGGCGTGGCGGCAAGACAGTATAGTGATGTTTGGCAAAAAGGTTGCGATACCGCGTCTGCAGGCTTGGTACGGTGATGCAAGTTATACCTATTCGAACCTAAAGCTTGAGCCTTTACCATGGAATCCTTTGCTAGATAGTTTGAAAGCCCATTGTGAGAAGGTTGCAGGCAGTCAGTTCAATTCCGTGCTCGCGAATTTGTATCGTGATGGACAAGACTCCAATGGTTGGCATAGTGATGATGAGAAGGAACTTGGCACTAATCCAGTCATTGCCTCGATGAGCTTTGGGGCCGAGCGGAGGTTTTTACTCAGACACAAAATGACCGGTGAGAAAATGGAGTTTAATCTCACATCTGGCTCTCTACTGATCATGGCTGGAGAAACTCAACATCATTGGCAACATACCATTCCCAAAACTAAGCGATTTGTCGAACCCAGAATTAACTTAACTTTTCGAAAAGTTTTGGTTCCCTAAAACAACAAAAGCTCCCGACAGGGAGCTTTTGACCAGCTAAATCAGAGTTTGATTATGCTTTTGCAGATGCTGCTTTTTTTGTGTTCTTAGCGTAGCTAGGCGTTCTTGCTACAGCACGCTTAGATGCTGGCTTCTTCGCTGCTGGCTTTTTCTTCTTCTGCTGAAGACGCTCAGGAAGAATCTGAGTTGCGAATACATCTTCTACAGTCTCAGCGCGCTTGATTAGTTCAGCTTCACCGTCTTTAACTAGTACAGTTGCAGGACGTGGTAGAGAGTTGAACTGGCTTGCTTGAGACTCTGCGTAGTGACCCACATCCATGATAGCTAGGATATCGTTAGGTACTAGCTCAGGCATGCGTGCACCGCTTTCCCAGATTGATGGGATACAGATTGGGCCTGCGATCTCTGTTGTCTTCTGCTGAAGAGGTTGTGTCATCTTAGTTGCTGGTAGAACTGGGTTCTTAGACTCTTGAGACTCAACCAGTACGGCTAGGTATGTTGACGCGTCAACCATTGTGTAGCTGTAGTCCATCTCTTGGTCTTCTTTCACTACGTACACAGAAGTCAGTAGCGTACCGATGTTACCTGCGATGTAACGACCCGGCTCTAGCCATAGTTGAGGGATCTCGAAGCCTTCTTTGTTGAACTCTTCAAGCATGCCGGCACAAACCACTTTTGCGTAGTCTTCAATCGTGTTCGGGTTCATTAGGTTTTCAACACTACGACCTTCTGGCTCACGCTCACGTGGCCAACCGCCGCCAAGGTCGATTTGGAATGGTTGAACGCTACACTCACGAGAGATTTCAATCACGTTGCGAGCGTATTCACGGTAAAGCGCATCCCAACCAGCTGGATCTTTAGAGAAACGGCCTAGGTGAGTGTGGAAACCGTAGAATTCGAATACGTCGATTTCTTTTACGCGGTTGATGATTTTCTTCGCTTCTTCTTTTAGAAGACCGAATTTGATCCACTTCATCGCGCCCTTGAAGTCAGGGAATGGGTATGCGTCTGGTGTAAAGTTATCAAAGAACTCTTCTGGGATAACTTTTAGACGTACTGCGATGCGTACTTTTTCTTTTGGCTTCACTTCGCGAGCGATGCGCTCAACGATTTCGATCTCTTCGTATGAGTCTAGGTGGATTGCGTAGCCGTACTCAATCGCTTTGCGGATAGCTAGCTCAGGCTTAACTGTACCGTTAAGTGCGATCGTTTTTGGATCTGCGCCGCCGATGTGAGTCGCTTCAACTTCACCTGGACCGAAACAGTCACCACCCACGCCTTCTTCGTTACAAATAGCACGAACAGCAAAGTTAGTGTTTGATTTGATAGCGAACATAACGTTCACAGGTTTTGGCCAGTTTGAACCAAATGCTGCTTTAACGCGGCGTAGGTTGCCACGCAGTGTGTCTTCGCTAAGAACGAATAGCGGGCTACCGTATTGCTCAACTAGGTCAGAAGCTTTGCAGCCGCCGATATAAAGGTCGTCGCCTTTTGTGGTTAGCTCGTCAGTTGGCGTTAGGATGTTTTGTAGACGCTCAGCGTAGTTTTGGTTTGCTTTGTGCTCGGCAAGAAGTTGCTTTTGCTCTTCTAGTACAGAACTTAGTTGCTTTACTGAGTCTTCTAAACGCGCTTGATATTTCATATTCGTTCCTCACGAAATCGTTGAAAAGGTATGAACTGATTTGTTGCTAAACAGTGTAATCGGTGGTTGAAAAAACAACACGTCACCCAGAGTCAAAAAAACTTACACCTAAGTGATATGGCTGGGGTTTTATTGATGGATTTGATGAATGTGTTGTTAACATTCATTCGTTGCAATAGGTATGTTACTTCGGCGTAACTGGTATACCAAAGTATCAAGTAAATCAAATAGTGGAGGGGAGTTACGTTCGATTTCGTGGCTTTTCGAGAGGGTTGTTGTTTTTTTGTTAAAGAAAATCTGGTTTCGTCAAAGCGTCAAGTAACACATCCTTATTAAGATCACATTTTTTGGTGTTTTTGGTCAATAAAGTTGACTCTCAGTGACGTTACAAGTTGATGCTTAGTGGTTAATTTGTAATCACTAACTCGAGGCAAGGTTAATAGCGCCCGTTCTGTTATTAGCTATATGTGCAGCCGAAGAGAGAGTAAATACAACAATAGATCTGTACCAATACAGTCATTTCAATCTTCATGAGGTAATTACTATGTCTTTTGATATCTACAAAGCTAAAGGTGTATTCGCGACAGTGGACGCTGCGATTGAGGCTACTCATAAAGCTCAAGTTGAGTTCTACGCTAACTCTACCAAAGAAGGCCGCGAAGCTATCCTTACTGCCATTCGAGAGGCAGTGCTTGCACGTGCAGAAGACTTTGCAAAGATGGTTCGTGAAGAGACGAAATTAGGCCGTGTTGAAGAAAAGGTCGCTAAGCACCAATTAGCTGCTTTGAAAACTCCAGGTACCGAAGTGCTAGAGACTAAAGTATGGTCTGGTGACAATGGTATTTCTCTCGAAGAGCGTGCTCCATACGGTGTTATCGGTGCGGTAACGCCAGTGACTAACCCAACCGAAACCATTGTAAACAATGCTATTTCTATGTTGGCTTCAGGTAATGCGGTGACCTTTAACGTGCACCCATCGTCTAAAGTAGTGTCTGCGGTCATGGTTGACATGCTCAACAAAGCTATCGTTGAAGCGGGTGGTCCAGAAAACCTCATCACTATGGTTAAAGAGCCAACCCTTGAGACACTAAGTGAAATCGCTAAATCTCCATTGGTGAACATGCTTGTGGGTACGGGTGGTCCAGGTTTGGTAAAAGCTATTCTGCAATCAGGTAAGAAAGGCGTTGGAGCAGGAGCAGGTAATCCACCTGTTATTGTTGACGCAACTGCAAATCTCGATCTTGCTGCGGCAGGCGTTTATGGTGGTGCGTCTTTTGATAACAACCTTCTGTGTATCGGTGAAAAAGAAGTGTTTGTTGAAGATTCTGTAGCGGATGATTTCCTAACAAAACTTGAAAGTGCGGGCGCATACGTACTCACTGCGGAAGAAGCTGAAAAGCTCACCTCTGAAATCCTTACAATGGATGAAATTGACGGCGCGAAGCCGTGCACTGCACAAGAGATTGCTCGTGTATGGCACCCAGTGAAAGAGCATGTGGGTCAAGATGCAAGCGATATCCTAAAGTCTATCGGCGTTGAATCTGAATCTCGCCTTGCAGTTATGGTGGTGGACAATGACCATCCGTTGGTTCACGTAGAGCAGATGATGCCTGTTCTTCCGGTTGTTCGCTGCGCAAACATTGATGAAGCGATTGAGCGCGCTGTGGCCGCCGAGCGTGGTAATAAGCATTCTGCATGTATCTACTCTGGCAACATTGAGAATGTGACTAAGTTTGGTCGAGCTATCAATACCACTATCTTTGCTCACAATGGCCCAACTTTGTCTGGAGTAGGCTACAACGCAGAAGGTACCTCAACGTTCACCATCGCAGGTCCAACGGGTGAAGGTATTACTAACGCGTACTCATTCACTCGTGCACGTCGCTTTGCGATAGCTCAAGGTGGTTTGCGTATCGTCTAATGAGTCGCGACGATAGATTTAAAGGAAGGCTGAAGCGTAAGCTTCAGCCTTTTTTTCTCTATACAAACTGTGCTCCTAATTAAACTTCCTTTCATATCTTATTGAGCCTTTCTTTGTATATGATTAACTGGCTTTCATTGAAAACTAACCTCAGAGTCATTCAATGAAAACCGTTCTAATGACAGGTCTAACCGGCACACTCGGCCCTAAAGTTGCTGCTCAATTTTCCCTCCGTGGATGGAGAGTTCTAGAGTGGAACCACCACGTCGTGTCATCACAAGATGAGCAGCAAAGCACACAGTTTTGGCACAAACACTCGATCGATGCTGTCTGCCATATGGCCATGGGAGACGAAAACTGGGCTGCTTGGCTCGCGACGAGCTGTAAAGAGCAGGGGATACCTTTTCTTTTTGTAAGTACTGCTATGGTGTTTGATTCTGAGATTGATGGACCTTACGGTATCTTTCAAGAACGCAATGCGAAAGAGGCGTACGGGCAGTACAAAATCCAGTGTGAAGATGCGATTTGGAAGGCCAATCCAGATGCTATGATCGCAAGGATCGGATGGCAGATTCACGACGAAATCACGGGTAACAACATGTTGGCGCATTTAGAGAAGCAACATCTAGAACAAGGGGTTATCAACGCCAGTGAAACTTGGTTTCCGGCCACATCGCATATGGATGATACGGCCATTGGATTTTTGCAGCTGATTGAAAGAAATGAACCGGGCTTGTACCACCTAGACAGTAACGCGACGGAGCGATGGAGTTTTTATCAACTGGTTTGTGCTTTGAAAGAGCATTACAACAAAGGTTGGAATATTGTCCCTAACACTGATTATGAACACGATCAGCGCTTGGTGGACGAACGTATTGCGCTCCCTGCGCTTAGTTATCGATTTGGTTAGGTAAGCTCTAGTTCAACGCCAACTTTTTGAAATAAAGAGAGCGTTGCATCACCAGATGATCTCTATGCTTAACTTAGTCTGCTATGGCAGGATTGTATTGATGAAAGTGATTAAACATCAAACTACGTGCTCTATGTGCATGTTATAAGCCCATGTCAAACAAAGATTTAATTCATAATCCAGCTCAATGTGTTGTGAGTTACCGTTACTTCATTGCTTAGTTAAAGTAACACGCCTCACCCCGCACGGCCGCCTGATTATCTGCCATGATGCTGCTAACTTACTGATCTTTCGTGAAGCTTCTTTCCTCTGATTTTTTCGCCTCAAATCGTCAAGTAACATACTTGTCAGAAATAGGTATCTTGGTCAATTAAACTGACGCTGAGTGACATAGTTTCGATGAATGCTTGGGGTAAATTGTCACCATCTTGAGGCTGGCGATAAAGCTCAGCCAACAAGCTCAAAAGAGCAAATAGAAGGCAAAGCCCAGCTCTTATAGCACCAAATCTCACGAGGTAATCATTATGTCTTTTGATATCAATAACGCTAAAGGTGTATTCGCGACAGTGGACGCTGCGATTGAAGCAACTCACAAAGCTCAAATCGAGTACTACGTTAACTGTACTAAAGAAGGTCGCGAAGCCATCATCACTGCAATTCGCGGTGCAGTATTAGCGCGTGCAGAAGACTTCGCAAAAATGGTTCGTGAAGAGACCAAACTGGGTCGTGTAGAAGATAAGGTTGCTAAGCACCAACTAACCGCAGCTAAGACGCCTGGTACTGAAATCTTAGAAACTCAGGTTTGGTCTGGCGACAACGGTATCTCTTTAGGTGAGCGTGCACCTTATGGTGTTATTGGCGCAGTAACGCCAGTGACCAACCCAACAGAAACGATCGTTAACAATGCTATCTCTATGTTAGCAGGTGGTAACGCAGTAACGTTCAACGTTCACCCTTCATCAAAAGTTGTGTCTGCGATGATGATCGACCTTCTGAACGACACTATCGTTGCTGCAGGTGGCCCTGAAAACCTAGTCACTATGGTGAAAGAGCCAACACTAGAAACCCTAAACGAGATTGCAAGCTCTCCACTAATCAACATGCTGGTAGGCACTGGCGGTCCTGGTCTGGTAAAAGCGATTCTTCAGTCTGGTAAGAAAGGTGTGGGCGCTGGCGCTGGTAACCCACCGGTTATCGTTGACGCATCAGCAAACCTAGACCTCGCAGCTGCTGGCGTATACGGCGGCGCTTCTTTCGATAACAACCTACTGTGTATCGGTGAAAAAGAAGTCTTCGTTGAAGAGTCTGTAGCGGATGCATTCTTAGACAAACTTGAAGAAGTTGGTGCGTACGTGATGTCGGCAAAAGAAGCAGAGAAGCTGACTGACAAGATCCTAACTCTTGATGAGTTTGAAGGTGCGAAACCATGTACTGCACACGAAATTGCGCGTGTATGGCACCCAGTGAAGCAATATGTTGGTCAGGACGCAGGTGAAATCCTGAAGTCGATCGGCGTTAAGTCTGACACTCGTCTGGCAGTTATGTTGGTTGAGAACGATCACCCACTCGTACACGTAGAGCAAATGATGCCTGTGCTACCAGTGGTTATCTGCAAAGACATCGATGAAGCGATTGAACGTGCGGTAGCAGCTGAGCGTGGCAATAAGCACTCTGCATGCATCTATTCAGGTAACATCGAGAACGTCACTAAGTTTGGTGGTCGCATTAACACGACTATCTTTGCTCACAATGGTCCAACACTTTCTGGTGTAGGTTATAACGCAGAAGGTACGTCAACGTTCACAATCGCTGGCCCAACGGGTGAAGGCATCACCAATGCACTATCGTTCACACGTGCACGTCGATTCGCCATCGCTCAAGGCGGTCTGCGCATCGTTTAATTGATAACGAAATCAAAATATCTCATCGACTCTTCCCAAGCGATGATATACCTAGCCGAGCGAAAGCTCGGCTTTTTTTATTCCGGTCAAGCTTTCTGACTTTGACTGCAATTAAAGGTTGTTTAAAAGGGGCTATCAAAGCGACCTTTTAAACGAGATAACCTGCCTGTCCACTAATTTATCAATAACAAATGTGACCGAGTTAAAGTATCAGAAACACAAAAAGTGTCGGCAGTCTCATTTATCAAATTAAAGATTTATTTGTATTATAAGATTATGTAAGGTTTTGTGTAACGGCCCACATTTGAAGGTTAAGTACCTAAAAATAGCTGTTTGCGAACTCATTTTCGCTTACATACGCTGTCTTTGTACGACAATAATGGATTTGATATGAAACAAACGATTCTAAAGAGCCTGGTTGCTTCTTCTGTATTACTAGCGGTTGGTTGCGCGAGCACAAGCACACCAACTTCTGATTTCCCGAACAACAAAGAAACTGGCGAGCCACTTTTGACGCCGGTTGCGATCACGGCAAGCAGTCACGATGGTAATGGACCTGATCGTCTATTTGACCAAGACCTTACTACGCGCTGGTCTTCTGCAGGTGATGGTGAGTGGGCGATGTTGGACTACGGTTCAGTGCAAGAGTTTGACGCTGTTCAAGCCGCGTTCAGTAAAGGTAATGAGCGTCAGTCTAAGTTTGATATCCAAGTCAGTGTTGATGGCGAAAACTGGACAACAGTGCTAGAAAACCAGATGAGCTCAGGTCAAGCAATTGGTCTAGAGCGTTTCCAGTTTGAGCCTGCTGTTAAAGCACGCTACGTACGATACGTTGGTCATGGTAACACTAAGAACGGCTGGAACAGTGTCACTGAGCTAGCTGCAGTAAACTGTGGCATCAATGCTTGTCCATCGAGCCACATCATTACTCCAGCAGTGGTTGCAGCAGAAGCAACAATGATTGCTGAGATGAAAGCGGCTGAAAAGGCACGCAAAGAAGCACGCAAAGATCTACGTAAAGGTAACTTTGGTGCGCCAGCAGTATACCCATGTGAAACAACAGTAAAATGTGACACTCGCAGCGCGCTGCCGGTACCAACTAACCTACCAGAGAAGCCGCTTGCGGGTAACGCACCAAGCGAAAACTTTGATTTGACGCACTGGTACCTATCTCAACCATTCGACCATGACAAAAATGGTAAGCCGGATGACGTTTCTGAGTGGAACCTTGCGAACGGTTATCAACATCCAGAAATCTTCTACACAGCAGATGACGGCGGTCTAGTATTCAAGTCTTATGTGAAAGGTGTACGTACATCGAAAAATACTAAGTACGCGCGTACTGAGCTTCGTGAAATGATGCGCCGTGGTGACCAGTCGATTAGCACTAAAGGTGTTAACAAGAACAACTGGGTATTCTCAAGTGCTCCTCAAGCGGATCTAGAAGCGGCTGGTGGTATTGACGGTGTGATGGAAGCGACGTTGAAAATCGACCATGCAACCACAACAGGTAACGCGAACGAAGTTGGCCGCTTTATCATTGGTCAGATTCACGACCAAAACGACGAGCCAATTCGTTTGTACTACCGTAAACTGCCAAATCAAGCAACGGGCGCAGTATACTTTGCACACGAAAGCCAAGATGCAACAAAAGAAGACTTCTACCCTCTAGTGGGCGATATGACTGCTGAAGTCGGTGAAGACGGTATCGCACTTGGTGAAGTATTTAGCTACCGCATTGAAGTTAAAGGTAACACTATGACGGTGACACTAATGCGTGAAGGCAAAGACGACGTGGTACAAGTTGTCGACATGAGCGACAGTGGTTATGACGTTGGTGGCAAGTACATGTACTTCAAAGCTGGTGTATACAACCAAAACATCAGCGGTGATCTAGACGATTACTCTCAAGCGACGTTCTACCAGCTTGACGTGTCTCACGATCAATACCAAAAATAATGCCTTAATCTAAAAACAAAACCTCCGACTTATTGAGCCGGAGGTTTTTTGTTTCTAAGCGATGTAGAAAGTGTCAGACCTTAATCGCCTAATGATGTGGAAGCTCTGCGACGGTCAGTCGCTCCGTGCAACTCACCATCTTTAACTTCAATCGCATTCAGACCGCTGACTACCGGGATGACGTGCACTTTATAGCCCATCTCAGCGAAGCTTGGCACCATTGATTCTGCAAAGGTGCGCTTCTCTACGAGCAGCCCAGTTGGGTTGTACGGCTTAGTTCGGTCGATCTTAGTACCATATTGAATATTCGGAAGATCAATCGCATCCTGTGCTGATAGGTTCCAATCGACCACGCCCACGATGGTTTTCAGTACGTACCCAGGGATCTGTGAACTTCCAGGGCTACCGACAACTAAACGAAGCTTGCCGTCTTCATCAAACATCATCAAAGGAGTGATTGCTGAACGAGGGCGTTTACCTGCCTCAATAGCGTTTTGGACAGGTTTACCTTTCAGTGTTGGAATCGATGAGAAGTTGGCCATTTGCGCGTTGAGCAAGACGCCGTCGACCATGACGCCAGAGCCCATGCCGGTGCCAACAGTACTTGTCATCGCGATCGCGTTGCCCTCACTATCTACAATTGAGATATGGCCGGTATCTTGACTCTCAAAGCCTTCGTGTTGAGCCGGTGTTTTGATTTCAGGCAGACCAGGTTTGATGGTTTTACTGTCTCCAGCACCTTGCTCTGGGATCATATCAAAACGGTCATCGAGGTAATCTTCGTCGAGCAGAGCCTTTACTGGCGTTTCAACATAACTCGGGTCACCTGCGTAAGCGATGCGATCGGCTTTGGCTAGACGCATCGCCTCCACCATTAAGCGCCACGGCTCTGCCGTCGTTTTTGGCATCGAGGCGATATCGTACTTCTCAAGCATATCGAGTGACTGAGAAACCAGAACGCCGCCAGAGGCTGGATAACCGAACGAAACAATTTCGTTACCGCGATAGTCGGACTTAACGATGTCACGAGTTTTTACCCGATAGTTTGCAAAATCTTCAACCGATAGCTTAGGCTGCTCTTTGTCCAATTGTGCGTTTACGGTATCGACAATACGTTTAGCCAGTGGGCCCTGGTACATATAGTTCGCACCTTGCTCCGCGATGGCTTTTAGTGTGGTTGCCATTTTCGGGTTGGTCATCAGAGTGCCAGTTGGGCGAATATCATCACCGTTCCAATAGAGTGATTTGATTTCAGGATCATGAACCAATCTTGATTGTTCACGGACAACGATATCGTAGGTGTAGCTATTCATTGAATAGCCATGCTCAGCATAGTTGATGGCAGGCTGAACCAATTGTTTCCACTCCAAGTTACCGTGTTTTTGATGAGTGTGGTACAGAAGCTTCAATGTGCCGGGAATAGCAACCGAACGTGGGCCTAGAATGTCATTTCGGCTTATCGCTTTGCCGTTGTCATCCAGAAACATATCTGGCGTTGCACTAGACGGAGCTTCATCGCGCCCGTCATAGGCTGTAAACGAGTTAGCTTTGTTGTCGTAATAGAGGGCAAAGGTGCCGCCTCCGATGCCTGTCATGTCAGGTTCAACCACCGACATTACCATTTGCATCGCCACCATGGCATCCACCGCATTGCCACCTTGTTTCAAGATTGAATACCCTGTGCTGGTCACATAAGGGTTGGTGGCACTGACCATAAACGACTTTCCAGTGTCGTTTGGCTGTGTTGGAAAAGGATCAGGCTGTGCTGCCAATGACGTGGAGACCAGCGTCAGAAGCAACGCGATACGTGATGACATAGGGGACCTCTAAACGATTTGTCATAAGTACTCATAGATTAGGTGCTATCAGTAACATATCCAACTGGCGGCAGTTTAACCGTTAGGTCATAGCTTTGTTATCAATAGGTCAGAGGGTGATAAGAAGAATAGAGGTTATATCCAAGGGTTATAAATAGGTGTCGTAGAAAAAGTAGCAAGTGATCGCAACCGAGCTGAAGGTAACGAAACGTCTAACTACAATCTGGGGTAGTTGTCGTGAAAGCCTTGCAGCCACGTAACCGCCAGTAAGAGTCCCAAGCATAACGGCAATGCCGGAATACCAGTCGATGAGTCCATTGAAAACAAATAGGACAATAGCAATGGCTGACGCACACGTAGAAATAAGGAGTTTGAGGCCGTTCATTAAATTAATGTCTTTGTAGCCAGCAACCGCAAGGTAACTCAAACCGATGACGCCTAACCCGGCATTAAAAAAGCCGCCGAAAACGCCAACACAGAATAGGAATACGCCCAAACCAAAGGCGACAAGCCCACCTAAATGACGATTGCTACTGGCTTTCTGCAATCGCTTATTGATGCTATCACCAAAGATAAACAGCAAAGTTGCAAACAGCAGTAACCATGGAATCGCGGAAACAAACTGTTGCTCAGACACCAAAATCAATAGGTAGCTACCGCTGATGCCCCCGGCAATACTAAGAAGGACAATTTTTAGCAGGTTACTGCGATCTTTAAGTACTTCCAGCCTAAACGCGTAGGTACCACTCAGATAACCAGCACAAGCCGCAAAGGTATTGGTGGCATTGGCGACAATCGGGGGTATTCCGACGAAAAGCAGTGCAGGGAAGGTGATGAAGCTCCCTCCTCCTGCGACAGAGTTGAGTACACCACCAAACACGCCAGCGAGGAAGAGCAAAATTATCTGAGAGAGGTCAAGTAACATAGAGGTTATATGATGGTGAAAAGTCGTTAACAATCAACATATCTTAAACCGTACCGAGTCTCAAAAGGTTCAATCGGTTACGTGATCTATAGACAGAGATCGCGGCTTGCAAGTCACCAAAAGACGCGCGCGGCGAATTACAGGAGGCACGGTCATATTCCTTTGGATTGGACTTGCTCTTCAAGGGCTTTCTTGGGATCATGCACACAATTGTGAGAACAAACTAGGATTGCATTTCATGTCGAAACTAAGCCTTCAAGAGCAGATGCTAAAAGCAGGTCTGGTCAACGAGAAAAAACTGAAGAAAGCCAAGAAAGGTTCAAAGAAGTCACGTGTTCAAGCACGCGAAGCTAAAGCGGCCGTTGAAGAGAACAAAGCAGCGCAAAAAGAGCGCGATCAAGCACTGAATAAGCAGCGTGACGAAGAAAAACTGAGCAAAGAAATCAAAGCTCAGGTAAAGCAACTGATCACTCTTAACACCATCGAACATGGCAACGGTGACATCAAATACAACTTCACCGACGGCACGCTAGTGAAATCCCTCTATGTAACACAAGAAATCCGCGATCAACTCAGCAAAGGCAACCTGTCTATTGCTCGCCTTGAAGAGAGCTATGCAGTGATTCCGACGGTTGTGGCGAAAAAGATTGCAGAGCGTGATCAAGAAACTGTCATTGAAAATGATGTTAAAGAAGAAGTGGTCGAAGAAGATGACCCATATGCACAATACGTCGTGCCTGATGATCTGATGTGGTAATCTCGGATACTTTAGCAAAGCCCAATATATTCAATATATTGGGCTTTTTTCTATCAGTGACTGTGCTATTTCTTCTTACCATGTCCTTTACCAGGATTGTTTTTTCCGTGTGCACTACGGTTATCCTTGTTCTTATGATGTTTACGATCGCATTCTTCCGACTCGATTCGTACTCGGTCTGACTCGTAGCTTACACAGTCTTCACTGAGCTCAAGATTATCAGTCTTGATAGAAATACTGGCATAGCTTGCTGATACTGGTAGTAATAGAGCTGCGACAATAAGAAGTAGGTTACGCATGGTTGTAGTGCCTCATAGGTGTTGGGATGAGGCATAGTTTAGATAAATGGTAAAAGAGGATTTGTCATTTTACGCCACGACAAATCGTGGTTATAAAAAAGCGAGGTATCAGTACCTCGCTTTATGCCGCTGGCTAGTCTTGGCTTTCTTTACTCGCCCAAACGTAAAGAAGCTCAAGGGCAATCGTCGCGCCTGCCAATGCAGTCAATTCACTTTGGTCATAGGGAGGCGATACCTCAACCACATCCATACCCACAACGTTGATACCAGCCAGACCGCGAATGATCTTCAATACTTTGTCTGAATTCAAACCACCACATACTGGTGTGCCAGTACCTGGTGCAAACGCTGGATCGAGGCAGTCGATATCGAAAGTGATGTAAACTGGCTTATCACCAATAATATTGCGGATCTGCGCAACAATTTCTTCTGCACTCTGATCGTTAGCTTGCATGGCGTTAATCACATTAAAACCGTGGTCATCGTAATCATATTCAGTACGAATACCGATTTGCACGGAGTGCTTCGCTGAGATTAAGCCCTCTTTTGGCGCATGGTAGAACATGGTGCCATGGTCATAGTTGCTGCCGTTCGCATACGTGTCAGTGTGAGCATCAAAATGAATCAATGCCATTTCCCCATGATGCTTAGCATAAGCACGCAGGATTGGCAGGGTGATAAAGTGATCACCGCCCAACGCCAGCATGGTTTTACCGCTCTTTAAGATCTCACTGGTTGCCGCTTCTAAACGGTAGGTGAAATCTTCTGCATCTCCGGTATCGAATACCAAATCACCTGAATCGATGACTTTGGTTGTATCAAATACGTTGAAGTCCCATGGGAACTTTTTGCCTTCCCAAGCTAGGTTAACCGAAGCGCGGCGAATGGCGTCTGGACCCATTCGAGCGCCAGGGCGACCAGAGGTCGCCATGTCTAGAGGTACACCAAAAACCACCACGTCTGCGTCGGCAGAAACTGGGTTTTTCACGTAAGGTCGACGCAAGAATGTCATTGCGTTCGAGTACAGTGAATAATCGGTTTTTGTAAACAAATCATTCATTTAAAAATCCTCTAAATAGGTGTAACCGGTTAGGCCGCACTCTAGTTCTTCTAAAATTAGCGCTTGTTCGTCAGCGTCGATGTGACGCTCTACAAGCTCTTTGTAGTTTTGCTTGATCGCTTCTACGTCAATATGAACGTAGCGCATCATGTCTTCGACGGTATCGCCTAGGTCGATCGCTGTAAATTCAAACTCGCCTTCATCGGTAACGTTCACAACCGCGCTGTGGGTGTCACCAAACAAGTTGTGCATATCGCCAAGAATTTCTTGATAAGCACCGACAAGGAAGAAGCCCATCAAATAGGGTTCATCTTTGTTCCATGCTGGTACCGGCAAGGTAGATTCAATACCTTGACCATCAACATATTGCTTCACAGTACCGTCCGAGTCGCACGTAATATCCAGCATGATAGCGCGCGTTTGTTCTTCACTGCCAAGCCCCGATAGCGGTAAAACAGGGAAGACTTGTTCAATACCCCAAGCATCTGGCATCGACTGGAATAGAGAGAAGTTCACAAAGAACTTGTCTGCTAATCGTTCGTTAAGTTCATCAAGAATCGGTCGGTGGAAGCGATTCTTGTTGTCCATTTGACGATGCAGTTCACCGTAAATACTCAGGCTGAGCTGTTCTACCCAAGCGCGCTGATGCAAATCAACCACACCAGATGCAAACAAGGTGTGTACTTCTGCTAGGTCGCTTTGTGTATCGTTGTAAATCTCGATTACAGCGCGGGCGTCAGTACCACCTTTTAGGCTCTGCCAGTTCTGCCACATATTCTGAAGCAGAGGATGAGCCTCTTCTGCTGGCGCATCAACAGACTGAACATTATAGCTTTCTGTACCAATCACATTAGTGATCAATACCGCGTGGTGCGCAGTGAGAGAGCGACCAGACTCAGAAATAATAACCGGCGCGGTTTCTTCATACAGCGCACATACGTCGCCAACTGTACTCACGATGTTTCGAGCGTACTCAGCAAGTCCGTAGTTCATGGAGCTGCTCGACTGACTGCGTGTACCGTCATAATCGACCGCTAGACCACCGCCTACATCGAAGTAAGAGATAGGCACAGACATCTTGCGAAGCTCGCAGTAGAAGCGAGCCGCCTCGTTAACCCCGTTTCGTACATCGCGAATGTTCGCCATCTGCGATCCCAAATGGAAATGAACAAGCTGTAGCATGTCCAACTGGTCTTGCGCTTTTAGACGCTCGACAACTTGCAGTACTTGTGAGGCAGACAAACCGAACTTAGATTTATCGCCACCACTTGATTGCCATTTACCCGCCCCTTGAGAGGCTAGGCGAATACGCAGACCCACACGAGGTTTGACGTTAAGTGCCGCCGCCTCTTTGAGCACGATATCCAACTCAGACAGCTTTTCTAGAACGATAAAGACCTTGTGGCCAAGCTTTTCACCAATGAGAGCTAAGCGAACATACTCGCGGTCTTTGTAACCGTTGCAAACAATCACTGAGCTAGCACGCTGTGCCATTGCCAGAACTGCCATCAGCTCTGGCTTACTGCCTGCTTCTAGGCCGAGCTGTTTGGTTTCGGCTTCCGCTTGGCTTTCGAGGATTTGTTCTACAACGTCTTTTTGCTGGTTTACTTTGATAGGGTAAACAAGCAGGTACTCGTTTTGATATCCGTAGTCTTGAATCGCTTGGTTAAATGCATCACAGATACCGTGCACGCGCTGGTGGATAATTTGCGGAAAACGCACCAGTGCAGGCAATGTAAGTCCTTTGTCTTCAAGTGCCTTAGCAATCTTGTTGAGAGGTACCTGATGTTGACCATTTTTATGAGGGGAAACAATGACGTCGCCATCGTCATTGATTCCGAAGAAGTTTTGGCTCCAGTATTGGACGTTGTAATCCGCACGAACGCGGTCTAGCTTTGAAGTCGTTGTCACAGCGTGTCTCACTTATTATGTGTTCAGGCTGTCGCTCATCTTTATGTTATTCGAATTGCTGCTCGATTTGATGATTGAGAAGAAGCATTTACCTGAAAAATCAAACCCCGTGATGATCTTCCATGACGCTCACGAAACGCGTCTTAAGTACTCAAATGTTGTGGAGCGTGTACTTAAGATTCGTGCGCATTAACGGATAAATCACCCCCTATGTCTAACAAAAATAATTAATCCTTTCGATTATGATTGGTTGTAAACAAGCTTTTTGAGCTTTAGGTCGTTGGTACCAGCACTTATACCGAGTCATCGAGCGGTTTGGCTCACATCGCCTTTGGTTTTATTAAAGGTGTCGATCTGCATTTGATCCAATTTGGAACGGAAATTTTTGCTGTCATCATAGCGGTTGGTTTAAAAATGACTCTGCTTGGTATTTACAAGGTAAATATCAGCTATATCTTTGGCTCAGTTTTTTAAACATCAGCAATCCAGCATCATAGTGATACTTCAGGTGAACACCTCTAAGTGCAAACTCCAAGTTGTTACTTACCCATACAGAGAATTTATTGCATGCGAAACACTAGTTTTCCATGGAAGCTTTCACGCAACGGACTGATCACTGTTTTTTCTTTGGCTCTTCCACTTTCAGTTGCCGCTGAGGAGCAATCACTCGCTGATATTATTGATTTCAACGTCCAAGCCACTCAGTACCAAGATGAAACTATCGGGGTCTTTGGTGTCGATATTGCGGCCACTGAAAGTCTTACAGTGAGTGCAGAGGTGGATACCGATCGCTATTTGCAGTTTGGGCTTAGCTACGATTGGTTGATAGAGCGAAACTACTTCAGTGTGTACGGGCAGTACGGTTTTGATGAGTCGATTGATATTCATGATATTGGCTTTATGTACGGGTATTCGGTGTCGCCGAGCCTGTTTGTCTACTGGGATACTTACTACCAGTGGCGTGACACGACCAAAGCCTATGAACTGCCAGACCCAATCGATTATGCTAATCACAGACAAGAGTGGAAAAACACCTTAGGCGTTAGCTATAGCATTCACCCAATGGTTGATCTTGGCGCAAATTACAATGTCGATGTGCTGACTTCACAACATGGCTTTGAAAATGGTACCAGAAATAGTTTTGATCTATCCGCAACACTGAACACGCCCTACGTCCAACCTTACGTGAAATATACCAAGGGTCAGTACCGAGTTCGTCCAGGGAGGCCTGTTGAAGATAGCAGCAATGTTGAGTTTGGCTTCTATCTCGACTTCTAAATTGAGCTTATGGGGAGAAGGAGAGTAGGTCATGAAATGGAAATGCGATAGATACAAAAAAGGCTTCGAGTAATCGAAGCCTTTTGAATTTGCTAGCTAACGTTATTATTGAGGGATAACGTTTACAGCTTGAGGACCTTTTTGGCCTTGCTCAACACCAAAAGAAACCGCTTGGCCTTCTTTTAGAGTTTTGAAACCTTCGCCAGAGATAGCGCGGAAGTGAACGAATACGTCTGGACCGTTCTCTTGTGCGATGAAGCCGTAGCCTTTCTCTTCGTTAAACCATTTTACAGTGCCAGTATTTGTGTTAGACATGTTATGTCCCTTACTTTTAAGATTAAAATTTTTGCCTTGCGGCGATCTTGCTTTGTGGTTCTGTTTATTTAATCAAGCTGTAAATGGGAAAAACGAATGACAAATACCCGCTGGGGAAACATCTGACAATACTTCTCGTACTCTTTTTACTCTTACTTTAAATAACTCTCTGAACACCAGAGCATGCGCAGTGTACCACACCTATGGACGGTTTAAATGAATTTCTTGTTAAATCATGAAAAAAGAGCAAGCGATTTCGTCGCTTGCTCTTGCATTTGAGTAAGATATTCGCTTAAGGCACTACTAGCGTTTGAACGTAATGGCTTCTTCTGCACCTAAGTTGATAGATGTCTCGGCCGGTTTTGTGCGAGCGATCACATTACCTTTACGGATAGAGTAACCCACTGGGACTTGGCGACGTACCGCGTCAAAGCCGTTCTCAGCAGGCAGCAGCAGTAAGCTACCTGGCTTACCTATCTCTAAACCATAAGTTTCTTGAATGTTTAGTGCGCGCGCTGAATTGTGGCTGATCATATCCAAAGATTGGTTGATTTGATCGTAACCCATTACTTGGCAAACGTGCAGTCCCATATGCAGAACTTGTAGCATGTTTGCGGTGCCGAGCGGGTACCAAGGATCAAATACGTCATCGTGACCAAAGCAAACGTTGATGTTAGCTGCGAGCATTTCTTTCACGCGAGTGACGCCGCGGCGTTTTGGATAGTCATCGAAGCGGCCCTGCAAGTGGATGTTCACTAGCGGGTTGGCAACGAAGCTAATGCCAGACATTTTTAGTAGCCTGAATAGACGTGACGCATAAGCTCCGTTATAAGATCCCATTGCGGTCGTGTGACTTGCCGTAACGCGATGTCCCATTTCAAACTTGTGAGCCAGAGCTGCAAGCGTTTCAACAAAACGAGATTGCTCGTCATCGATTTCGTCACAGTGAACGTCGATCAAGCAGTCGTATTTTTGTGCTAGTTCGAACACATAATGCAGCGACTCTACACCGTATTCGCGTGTGAACTCAAAGTGTGGGATAGCACCGATAACGTCAGCACCGAGCTGTACGGCTTGTTCTAATAGTTCTTTACCATTTGGGTAAGAAAGGATGCCTTCTTGCGGGAACGCCACAATCTGAATATCCACCCATTGTTTCATCTCTTCACGAACTTCAACCATCGCTTTTAGCGCCGTCAAGGTTGGATCAGAGACATCAACGTGGGTGCGAACGTGTTGGATACCGTTCGCTATTTGCCATTTTAGCGTTTGTTTTGCGCGGCGCTTAACATCTTCGATGGATAGCATCGCTTTACGCTCAGCCCAACGCTCAATGCCTTCAAATAGAGTGCCAGAGATGTTCCAACTTGGCTCGCCAGCAGTTTGAGTAGTGTCTAAGTGAATGTGAGGTTCACAAAATGGCGCAGTCGCCATTTGACCAGTAGCATCAATCACGTCGTCAGCGCCGAACGATGAGGTTCCCGCTGGTTCGATCGCCTTGAATACACCTTCTTCAATAAGGAGGTCAAACTGACCTGTTCGGCCGTTTATGGTTGCATTCTGAATAAGCAAAGATGACATGGCATCAAGTTCCTAATAATTACGCGTCAGCGTTTTCTAGCTGAGCTGTTTTAGCGTTAAGAAGACGGTTAAGTACAAGATAGCTCAGAGCGCCACCAAGTACTGCATTTACAGGGACAACGCCTGGTAGGAAGTTACCTGCTGCTACACCAATAGCAACAGCAATGATACCCGCCCAGTTTACCGTTTGGAATTTTGCCGTATCAAAATTTGCGTAGCGTTTACGGTTGATAAGGAAGTCTGCAATGATTACGCCGCCGATTGGTGGGATAGCAAGTGATAGGAAAGTTAGCCAGCCAACAAAGTTGTTGTAAAGCCAAAGAGCACACAAGGTACCGACCACACCGTTAGCCATAGATAGATACTTGCTTGGTAGCCCCGTCACGTTAGAGAAACCAAGGCCTGAAGCGTAGAGTGCATTATCGTTGGTCGTCCAGATGTTTAGACCCAGAACGATAATTGCAGGAAGTAGTAGACCCTGAGCAATCATTACCTCGGAAATGTCTGACTGACCAGTTACCGACGCACCTGCAGCGCCAAAGATAAACATCAACGAGTTACCAATAAAGAAGGCAACCATAGTAATGAACACCGCGCCCATTGGCTTTTTGCCAAATCGAACGAAGTCGGCAGTCAGTGTACCTGCGCTGACAAATGAACCTACCACCATCGCAAGTGCTACTGAGAAGTCGAGAGGCTCTGCGGGTTGAATCTTTTGAAGCTCCGCAACGCCGCCAGCACTATCGACAGCGGTGAGTACTGAGTAACCACCCAGAATGGCAATAGCGGGAACAGCGATAGCTGAAAGAACCATCAGCGCTGAAATACCGAAATAAACCGTTGCAGTCATCAATAGACCGCTTACTAAGATAAGGATGTTGGTATCAATGCCGGTCGCTTTTTGAACTGGGATGGCAAACATAGCCACACCTACACCAAACCAACCTACTTGCGTACCGCCTAGCAATACAGAAGGGAGCCAAGAGCCTTTAGAACCAAAAGAGAATCGAGCAAGAAGGTGAGTAGAGAGACCAGTAGAAGCGCCAATGTAACCGAGGAAGGAAGTGTAGATACCAAGGATGAGGTTACCAATGAGAACAGCGAGGAAGAAATCATTAAATGAGAGACCAGTACCAAGGGAACCACCAGTCCACATACTTGCGGAGAAGAAAGTCAAACCAAGCATCACCATGGTTAATGAAGCGACTCCCTTTCTCGCCGATATTGGAACCGGCCCTAAACTGTAGTTGTTATCCGCAGACATCTGATACCTCACCATTCATTAAATCTATTTGTCGTACGTTTACCCGTATTTTAGGCAAACGGCGCGTATTATGGTGATGTAAATCACAGTGTCAAGCCGTCAATTAGGCAAAAAATCATGCTTTTTTAGTTCGTATGGTGATTTAGTCCTATTAATCATATGGTTATTAGTAGGTCATTAATTTGGAAAAAACATAATTAATTTCTACCTGACCATGGCAACCGTTTGCTCTAGAGGGCTAAGTGGGCTTTTTAATTACTTTAGCTAAAAATTAGTTTCATAGCCTTAAAATTGAAAGTTTACTTGTTCCTTCATGAAGCTATGGGCTTTAAAGAGAAGAGGATCATGCGCCAAGAGTCGGAGTAGGCTCGCATCAAGCAAGTAATTAAGTATATAATGCGCGCGCTTTCATCTGAGGTAAGACAATGATTTCAAAAAACCAACTAAAACTTCTAAGAGCCCTTGGGCAAAAGAAACAGCGCAAAGCGCACTGCCTATTTTTGGTTGAGGGCGAGAAAAACGTTCTTGAGCTTGTCGACACTTCCTTGGTTGTAAAGCAGGTCTTTGCTACCGATGATTTTCTGCAAAAACATGCCCGCGAGCTTAGTCAATATGATTGCATCGAGGCGTCTTTAGAAGAGCTTACTAAAGCGAGCTCTCTAGTTAGTAACAACGCAGCTGTAGCGATTGTAGAGATCCCTAAAGTTCAAGCGCCGTCCGCGGAAGGTATGATGATCGCGCTTGATGGTGTTTCTGATCCGGGAAACTTGGGGACGATAATTCGTATTGCCGACTGGTATGGCATCAAACACATTGTAGCCAGCAGCGATTGCGCGGATCCGTATAACCCTAAGACCATTCGAGCGACCATGGGCAGCTTTGGTCGCGTTCAAGTGACTTTGTTGGATCTTCCTCGTTATCTTAACGAGGCGAATATTCCGGTGTACGGTGCGTTCCTTGAAGGTGAAAGTGTTCACTCAACGGATTTTTCGGAACAAGGTATATTGTTGATGGGCAGTGAGTCACATGGCGTTCGTCCAGAAGCAGAGCAATATGTCACTGACAAGATCACCATTCCGTCGTTTGGTGGTGCTGAGTCGCTTAATGTAGCGATGGCGACGGGGATTATTATGGATAACTATCGACGTCAGCATAGTTAAAGACTGACGCGTGCTTTAAGTAGACCCCTGCCTGCGCAGGGGTGACGATAGTATTTTGAATTATGGGGCTTAATAGGGCTTTGCTATCGGATTACTTCTCAAGCATACCAAGTTTGTTTGGTACGCCATTCCACTTTTCAGCGTCTTCCATTGCCGGTTTGACTTCGGTCTGTACTGGCCATAGCTCAGATAATTCTGCGTTGAGTTCGATGTAAACCACTTGGTCCTCTGGCAGTTCATCTTCTTGGAAGATAGCTTGCGCATCACACTCAGGAACGCAAAGTCCACAGTCGATACATTCAATCGGGTTAATCACCATAAAGTTTGGACCTTCGTGGAAGGCGTCAGCAGGGCATACCGCTACGCAGTCGGTATATTTACATTGAATACAGTTATCGGTAACGACAAATGCCATGGTGGTTAACTCTTATTAGCCTAATTTGTGGAGGGGCGATAATACTGATCCCGACGCAAAATTCAACATCTTGCGATGACTCGGGCAGTCTCTCACCTGCAAAATTCAATTAAGTATGACAGACAATTCAAGTTAACGTAAAATGCGCGCCATTGTGAGCGAGTAAGCCCAGTGTTTACGAGCTAAGACACCAACGACGCGAGACCATTCCATGATACGTTTAACCGAAATCAAACTGCCTCTTGATCACGAGGAAGGTGAAATTTCCCAAGCCATTTTGAAAAAGCTTGGCATCTCTGAAGACCAACTGATCTCTTTCAACATGTTTAAGCGCGGTTACGATGCCCGCAAAAAGACACGCATCTTGCTGATCTATACGCTAGATGTGGTTGTAGAGAACGAAGCAGAACTGCTCGAGAAGTTTACTGACGATCCACATGTAAAAGTGACTCCAGATATGGAGTACAAGTTTGTGGCAAAAGCGCCAGCTAACCAAACTGAGCGCCCAGTAGTTATCGGTTTTGGCCCTTGTGGCTTGTTCGCGGGTTTGGTTCTTGCGCAGATGGGCTTTAAGCCAATTATTGTGGAGCGTGGTAAAGAAGTTCGTGAACGTACCAAAGATACCTTTGGTTTTTGGCGTAAGCGCAACTTAAACCCTGAATCCAACGTTCAGTTTGGTGAAGGTGGTGCAGGTACATTTTCTGATGGCAAACTGTATAGCCAAGTCAAAGATCCTAAGCACTACGGCCGCAAGGTAATTGAAGAGTTTGTTGCATCTGGTGCACCAGAAGAAATCATGTATGTGAGCAAGCCTCACATCGGTACCTTCAAGCTGGTTACCATGATTGAAAAGATGCGCGCAAAAATTATCGAGCTTGGTGGTGAAATCCGCTTTAGCACTCGCGTTGACGATATTCATATGGACAATGACCAAATTACAGGTCTAACGTTGTCGAACGGCGAAGAAATCAAAACACGCTATGTCGTTCTCGCTGTTGGTCACAGTGCTCGCGATACCTTTGAGATGCTGCATGAACGCGGTGTTTACATGGAAGCAAAACCTTTCTCGGTAGGTTTCCGTGTAGAGCACAAGCAATCTGTTATCGATGAAGCGCGCTTTGGTCCCAATGCAGGTAATCCAATTCTAGGTGCTGCTGACTACAAACTGGTTCACCATTGTAAGAACGGTCGGACGGTTTACAGCTTCTGTATGTGCCCAGGCGGAACTGTCGTTGCGGCTACCTCTGAGGAAGGCCGAGTTGTAACTAACGGCATGAGTCAATATTCGCGCGCCGAGCGTAACGCGAACAGCGCCATCGTTGTTGGTATCTCACCAGAGCACGACTACCCAGGAGATCCACTTGCGGGCATCCGTTTCCAGCGTGAGCTAGAGAGTAATGCTTATGTATTGGGCGGTGAGAACTATGACGCGCCAGCTCAAAAAATTGGTGATTTCCTAAAAGGTAACGATCCAAGTGCACTGGGTGATGTTGAGCCGTCATTCACACCGGGCATCAAACTGACTGATCTTTCTAAAGCGCTTCCTGATTTTGCTATTGAAGCGATCCGTGAAGCAATTCCTGCTTTTGATAAGAAGATCAAAGGCTTTGCGGGAGCAGATGGTCTATTGACGGGCGTAGAGACACGCACGTCTTCTCCAGTTTGTATAAAACGTGGCAAAGACTACCAGAGTGTGAACCTGAAAGGCTTCTTCCCTGCGGGTGAAGGTGCGGGCTATGCGGGCGGTATCTTGTCAGCGGGTATTGATGGAATCAAAGTTGCTGAGGCGCTTGCGCTTGCAATGGTTGAAGATTTGGCTGAGGCCTAATCTCGCTAATACTTAATCTCGTAAATAACAGGCAAAGCCCACTTAGGTGGGCTTTTTAGTCTCTGGCAGTTAGAACACGTAAGTTAGCGTAGCCATTGGTCCATAGAATCTAAATTTCGCGTCCAAGTCTGCAAAATCACGACCATAATCCACATTAATTTCGTAGTAGCTGTACGTTGCTGCTAGACCAAAGTCGTCAGTAAACTTATATTCAACTCCAGCTCCCAGATCGAGCAGTAACCCTGAAATGTTTTCGATACTCAGAGCAAAAACTTGCGCGTGGCCAAGTAGATGCCAATTATCGTTAATGCGATAGTCGGTAATAAGGCCAATGTTGGGAAGCGGGGCCGTTAAATCAGTGAACTCCTCATCTTTCACAGGTATTAACTCTGTTGTGTCATCTACTCGAACGCCTAATTCACCACCAAAACCCACTTTAAAGTTCATAACGTGCAAGCCTATTGAGGCTTTCCAATCCCAATCCTCACCGTCATAGAACTTGTAGTTATAACCAAAGCGCAAAATATCGATATTGAGTGTAGAATCGATGCGCGCCCCTGCTTGGACCTCCATGTTGCCGTCTCCTGGCAACTCAAATGGTTTTGTTACCGCTTGATTGCTCGCTTTACGATGAAGGCTGCGCCAATCTAAAAAAATGCCGTGACGTTCGTTGAAGTCGTAGCCAACAAGCAAGTATGGCAGTGTCGAACGTTCCTTGAGGCTGAGATCTGATTCAAAATCTAAGTCGAACTCATTGCCGGTATTAGGGTTTGTCACGCCGATAGAGGTATCTGCCTGAGAAAAAAATGCGCCACCAGCGATGTGAAACTCACCGGAAACTGCGGGAAATGTGGTGGCTCCTAACAGTGAGCCCGTTATGACAAGATGACGAAGATCCATTTCTATCACCAAACAAATTTTATTGAGTAGAGTTAGAAATATATCAGAAGGTTATAGTTATGTTTAGTATGTATGTTCACTGTGATGAGAATGTGAGATGAAAAGCTCAAATAAACGCCCCATCTTCATGAGGCGTCGCGTATTTGTCAGCTCTTTCGAGTTGTTAAGAAGATTGGGTTAGAGTAAAACCACAGGTCGTCGTAAAAGCGATCTGTTAATCGATTGAAGTAGTCTTGGTTACTCTCATTATCTTTTTTAATTACCGCCTGCGTTATCTGAGGCTCACCATTAACTGTTGCCCCCTCGACGTTGTAATCCAAGTTTGTACCGCGTAATCGGTAGTATTCGTTCGCTTGCGCGGTGAATTGGTATGTCATGGCGTAATAGCCTTCAGAGTCCAATTGCCAATCCTCCTCCGTAAAGCTCTTGATAACCTTAGTAGTAGGATTTGTTGTGTTGCCGTAGTTCGGGTCAGTAGGCTGAATCAGTCCAGTGACTTGACCGGCTATTAGATCGATATGATGCACACCAGGATTCAATCCGATTCCAAACATCTCATCGCCAGCATTAACCTCACGATTGTTAAAGTCAGGGCTCTTGTAGCGCACCGTTACAGTCACTTGATCACCAGCTTTGACGTTTAACTCGCCGCCCATTACGGTCGTTTTACCGTTGGATTTAAGGGTGAACTCTAGCGCATCTATAAGATCACCATAGACGCCAAACGATTGACCCGCCTTCAAGCCTCGGTATAAATCCATCGTCGTTTTGCTCTTGGCAAAGGTATAGTTCTTTGCATACTCTCCAGGGTAGTAGCTGCTCGTATAGGTGTTACGTATTTTGAAGTGATGATCTGAGTTAGCGATATTCCAGATTTTTCGCCCCTCTCCCAGTAGAGAGTCCCACCAGCCACCCAGTTTGCCCACCATAGGGTCGACGCCACCCAGAGTGCCTGCTGAGTATGTTTCACCTTTGGTGATTTCGTAACTGCCGCGCTCTTTATTGAACTGACCACCCACCATTCCCTCAAGCAAGAAGAATACATCTGGAGCGGCATTATTCAGATCTCTTATCTCTTGAATAGTATAACTTTTAACGTACCTTCTAGGATGGTTGAGCATGCCGTAGCTGTTGTTTTTGTGATTATCCTGTAGCCATTTAAGTGCTTTGATGGCGTCACTGTGCTTTCCGGCGCGATCGGTATGTGTAGAGCCGTTGTAGCGTTTAATACCTTGTTGATTCCATTTCGCTACATCGCTTGGGTCAAACTGGTCGACAGTATTTTTATAGCTGAACTGATACTCAAATAGCTTAATGGCATCAAAGACCTTTTCTGCTTGCTCTGTGTCACCCAAAATGGCGATGTTGTAATGCTCGTGCCCCGGCATGTCCCACTCAAATGTTGTATTGAGTGATTTGTCCGGGTACATGTTAGCCTGCAGGTATGCTAGTTCCGGCATTTCATAGGTAAGTAGCGCTTGGTGGTAGAGCTGTTTACCGACGTTGTTGTCTTGATGATCTTGGCTGTTGTCGCGCATATGGTTAGATAAAAATACATAGTCGAGCCCAAGTTCACCAAAGGCGAGGTCGAGTACTTTGGTCGCTTCATCCCTTGCGTCCGCAGAAACCGCAGTATGAACGTGTAGGTCTCCTGCGTACCAATCGCCTTTTTGTGTATTGGGTGGTGCGGTGGTTTGGGATTGGCTTTTTTGTTCGCACCCTGTAAGGGTAAGTAAAAGTGCGATTGCAATGGTTAGTGATGCTGGCCTAGTAGTTAGTGCCATTTTATTACTCCAAGTGGGTCTTTATGAGGCCGGCTATTATTGGAGCGATTTATGTCATTTGCATTAACGGAATATTACGCGTTTTTCTATTAATTTGTTGTATAACAATGACTTATTTTTTTTGGTTTTTGTTTGGGTTGCTGTATGTTTTGGGGCTGGTAGCGGGCTCTGAGGAAAGTAATAAGTAGGAGCAGACGAAGGGGAAAGTCGCCTGCTCCGGCAGAACAATTAGTTCAGCTTATCCCAAGCCGATGTCCAATGACTGCCCGTACCTGGCTCATACTGAGTCGCGGTTGGTGACCATTGCACACAATATCCGGAGTAAGGGAAAGGTTTACATTGATAGATGTGTCCATCTGTCGCGAGTACCTTAGTGCCTTCTGTGTATTGAGATAGACCATCCGGGAACACGAAGTCGTAGTCTCCAGGCACAGATGCATCAACTAACATAAAGTCTTGAGTTGTTTGATCGACTAGGTTGCCATTCTCATCGCGGACTCGAGTAACGAGCATATGATGCCCTGGTTCTGACTTAGACAAAACTAAATCAACATTCTGACTGTCACCATCCTCAAGGTTTAACTCGCTATTTGCCAGTGACTCTTGTGCATGATTATAGACGTTCAAAGTGACCGCTACTTTCCCTGTCGCCGCGACGTTAAGCGCTAGCGTAACAGGTGTATCGCCAATCGTGTACTCAGTATCAAGACCAGTAACTTCTGCACCTGCACTTGGTGGAGGCGTAACGATGTCGTAGCCGATTTCCACACGCTCTAGAGCACTGTTCTCTGCCACATAGACAGTGTTGCTGCCGTAGACTGGAGCAATGTTACCGTTGTTGTCTGGCTGGCCCGCTTTGATGTTGCTATGTTCACTATTGATCTGTGTTGCCAGTGCATGAGACCACTGGTTTGCTTGACCTTGTTGTTCCGATTCAATCGTAACGCTGGTCGAAAGACTTGGTAGCTCTCCGTTGGCGTCAAACACTCGGGTATAAACTGAATCACCTGGTTTGAGGTCCATCGTTGGGTTAATCGTACCTGCTTGTGTCCAACCCGGAATACCAGGATTGTCGCCACTAAACTGCACGTCAATCACGTTATAGAAAGCGGCAGCGGTATCACCTACGTCCCAAACCGCCAAGATCACTTGGTAACCATCGCGAGCTGGTACGTTACATTGGTGCGTTGTCAGCTTTGGTGGTTTTTGCATGTTACCATCGACAACACAGAATGGATTAAGGTCAAATGAATCACGAGTCAGTGCCTGATTCGGGTTCCAGTTTGGTTTCGTGATGTAGTACTTCCAATCTCGGGTTACGTGGTTTGCAGTAAACGTCCATTCAAAATTTTGCATACCAGACTGAATTGGACGCTTGACCCAACGATCGGCTGTTTGCTCGTTGAGTGGTGAGAACTGTGACAAACCTGCGCTAGCGATTTGACCGTCTGGTGGACCAGCTTCTGGAAAGCCTTCAGATCCTTCAACGCTTTGTGGTTCCCATTGAACAGAACCACAGTTTACGTTTTGCTCTCCGGTGTCTGCCGGATACTTACACAGCGTTGCACGAGCTTCGGCGACGCCGTTTTCAACCGCTGAGACATAGCCGTGGCTATGAACAAGTGGGCTGGCAACTAACCCAATAGTTGCCATTGAAATCAAGACTTTAGTGTGTCTCATACCAATACCTTCTCTTAATCAGTTTCTTCAGCACAGAGTGTGCAATTAACAGTTTTTTTCTTCTTGTCACTTTTTTCTTACAAGTGCTGAGAGTAATTTAGAGTGGAAAAATAAGTCTGGCGAATGGATTAAATCAGATATGGAATGGGACTCTATAAAATAGATTTTCTAGCATTTTAGTGACAAAAAATAGAGGATTGTTCTGTCAATTTATACTAAAGCTATTGTTAATGTTGATATTATCATTGAGTGAGAAAGTTCAGATAGAGCTTTGATGTTATAGGCAGTGCTGCTTAAGTGACATTTGGTTCTCAAAAGGAAAAAAGTAGAATAGCAAAGGGGTCAGCTAATCGCTGACCCCTTTATCGATAGGATAGATTTTTGGGCGTTATAAGCTTGGAAGAATGTGCTCTGGCATTAACCCATTGTGAAGCGCGAGTTTTATAATGTCGTTTGCCTTGGCAATATCCGGAGCAAAATACCGATCTTTATCGTAGAAGGGGACTGATTCTCGCAAGATCTGCTTACCTAGCTCGATTCTCGGTGAGGACTTTAGAGGGGCACGGAAGTCTAAACCTTGAGCCGCGGCGAGATATTCGACCGCCAAGATCCCTCTAGTGTTTTCCGACATGTCTTTAAGCCTTCTTGCCGCAAAAGTTGCCATGGACACATGGTCTTCTTGGTTTGCTGACGTTGGCAAGCTATCTACTGACGCTGGGTGGGCGAGAGTCTTATTTTCACTGGCTAAGGCTGCTGAGGTAACCTGAGCAATCATGAAGCCAGAGTTTACACCGCCATTATCCACCAAAAACGGTGGCAGCTTGCTGAGCGCACTGTCGATCAATAGTGCCATTCGCCTTTCCGACAAGCTACCAATCTCGGCAATCGCTAGTGCTAGCCCATCTGCTGCCATTGCCACTGGCTCAGCATGGAAGTTCCCTCCAGAGATAATATCGCCGTCATCAGCAAACACGAGCGGGTTGTCTGACACTGAGTTCGCTTCGACTTGTAGTGATTCTGCGGCATTGCGTATCTGCTGTAAGCAAGCTCCCATCACTTGTGGCTGACAACGCAATGAGTAGGGGTCTTGTACCTTTTCACAGCATTGGTGTGAGTCGCCAATTTCACTGCTGTTTTCAAGTAGGTGGCGATAAGCCTGTGCTGCGTCCATCTGTGAGCGATGACCGCGCACGCGATGAATGCGAGGATCGAACGGTCGTCGGCTGCCAAGTGCTGCTTCCACGGACATCGCGCCGCAAAGCGTGGCAGAGGCAAACAGATCTTCAGCTAAGAACAGACCTTCCAATGCAAACGCCGTCGACGCCTGTGTCCCGTTAAGAAGTGCGAGTCCTTCTTTTGGCGCGAGGGTAATGGGTTCCAAACCTGCTATCTGCAGGGCTTCTAATCCGCTGATAATCTTACCGTTATGACGGGCTTCCCCCTCACCGAGTAAGATGGTGCTCATATGAGCCAAAGGAGCGAGGTCACCAGAGGCACCAACCGAGCCTTTTTGAGGCACACAAGGGTAGACCTGAGAGTTGACTAGTTCAATTAAGGCATTAATGACTTTTAGACGGATACCTGAAAAGCCACGAGCCAAGCTATTGATTTTTAATACCATCATCAATCTGACAGTCTCATCACTCATCAGCTCACCAATACCAGCGGCATGGGATAGAACGATACTTTTTTGTAGGATCTCAAGATCGTTTGGCTCGATGCGGGTGTTAGCGAGTAAGCCAAACCCGGTGTTGATGCCATATACAGTGCGATCTTCGGCGATAACCTGCTCGACGATTCGTGTACTGGCTTCAATATCTTCGATTGCAGCAGGGTCGAGAGAGAGGTTGACTGGAGAGCGGCTCAACTGACGAAGCTGAGCAAGGGTCAACTGACCGGGTTTTAGAACTAACTTCAACATGACGGACTCCTTACCCATGGCTCTTGTCTTGTGTATCTAGCGCTTGTGTATCCAACATAGGAAGGTCAAGTTCTTGCTCTTTCGCGCATTGCTTGGCGATATCGTAGCCAGCGTCCGCATGGCGCATGACGCCTGTCGCTGGGTCATTGTGCAGTACTCGCGCGATGCGGCGTGCAGCGTCGTCACTGCCATCACAGCAAATCACCATTCCGCTGTGCTGAGAGAAGCCCATGCCAACACCACCGCCGTGATGTAGAGACACCCATGTCGCCCCTCCGGAGGTATTGAGCAGAGCATTAAGTAGCGGCCAATCAGAAACAGCATCTGAGCCATCCATCATGCCTTCCGTCTCACGGTTTGGGCTAGCAACCGATCCTGAATCTAGATGGTCGCGACCAATCACAATTGGGGCTTTTAGTTCACCACTTTTTACCATCTCGTTGAAGGCTTGGCCAAGGCGTTCGCGGTCTTTAAGACCGACCCAGCAAATGCGCGCTGGTAAGCCTTGGAATTGAATGCGTTCGCGCGCCATGTCCAGCCAATTGTGAAGATGAGGGTTGTCTGGAATGAGCTCTTTTACTTTTTGGTCGGTCTTGTAGATATCTTCTGGATCGCCCGATAGAGCAGCCCAACGGAACGGTCCTATGCCCTCGCAGAACAAATCTCGAATGTAAGCAGGCACGAAACCAGGGAAATCGAAGGCATTTTGTACACCTTCTTCAAGCGCCATTTGACGAATGTTGTTGCCATAATCGGTGGCAACCGCACCTCTTTCTTGCATATCTAAAATGGCTTGAACTTGCACTGCCATCGCCGCTTTTGCCGCTTTTACAACGCCTTCAGGATCACTCTCACGCTGCTGTTTGGCAAATTCCATGCTCCAGCCTTGCGGCAGATAGCCATTGAGAGGGTCGTGTGCTGAGGTTTGATCGGTTACCACGTCTGGCGTAATGTTTCTCTCAACCAGTTCGGCATAGACGTCCGCTGCATTTCCCAGTAGACCGACTGAAATTGGCTTGTCACTGTTTTTAATGATTGAGAGAGCTTCGTCGAGTGAATGCGCCTTAGTATCGACATAGCGAGTATTTAGGCGATAGTCGATTCGTGATTCGTCACACTCAACAGCGATCATTGAGAAGCCTGCCATAGTGGCTGCGAGAGGCTGTGCACCGCCCATGCCACCTAAGCCACCAGTTAGAATCCATTTGTTGGCTGCGTCACCATTGAAGTGTTTTTTAGCGATAGCAACGAAGGTCTCGTAAGTGCCTTGAACGATGCCTTGTGAACCGATGTAGATCCATGACCCTGCGGTCATTTGACCGTACATCATGAGCCCTTGTTTATCGAGCTCATTGAAATGTTCCCAGTTTGCCCAATGAGGAACAAGGTTAGAGTTAGCAATCAACACTCGTGGTGCGTCTTTATGCGTAGGGAAGACACCAACAGGTTTGCCTGACTGAACTAACAGTGTTTGGTCGTCTTCAAGACGTTTAAGTACTTCGACGATCTTGTCGTAGCACTGCCAGTCGCGCGCTGCTCGTCCTATGCCGCCATAGACAACAAGCGATTGAGGGTGTTCAGCTACCTCATCATCCAAATTGTTCATTAGCATGCGAAGGGGAGCTTCAGTTAGCCACGATTTCGCATTGAGCTCAGTGCCGCGAGGCGCTTTGATTGAGCGAGACGTATCAAGGCGTGAATGGTGTTTATTTGTCATTGTCATTTCCTTTTGAACTCTGCCTTACTTGACGCTTTTATTGTGGTAGCGCCTCTGTTGTGAGCGTGGGCAGAGAGTGTTTACGTTATTAGTTGGCGATTACTGCTGTTGTGTGTGCATACCTGTTTGAACATTCTGGTTAGACATTGCTACCAGTATTTGCCAGCACACTCTTGCTGCGAGCTTGGCCGTTTGGTTATCAATGTCGTAATTCGGGTTATATTCAGCGATGTCAGCAAGCATGAGCTTATTGCTCGCAAGAATGGTGTTGAGCAGCGGGATAAACTGCTCGAGCGTCATTCCAAATGCGGCGGGTGCACTGACTCCAGGTGCTAGGCTGGCATTAAAGACATCTAGATCAATCGTTAGATAAACGATATCGACATTGGCGATAAAGCGTTGCAATTTAGCGATATTATCGTGCAGTGGGGTATCAAAGAGTTCGGTGTCTCTGATGTATTGAACTTGCAAGTCATCAGCCTTGTCGAACAGGGCTCTTGTATTGCCAGTTTCACTCACTCCTAAGCAGAGGTAATGAAAAGGGTGCCCCTTGGCTTGGCAATAGTCGGCGATTTGAGAGAAGGGTGTGCCGGAACTTGGCTTAAGTTCGACGTCTTTTAATGTTCTATCTTTTGATTGGTATTCTCTGAGATCAAAGTGGGCGTCGAAATTGATAATGCCAATACTCGGTTTTTCATCTGATTCGCTGTTCGCCCCCGATAAATAATCGGACAGTCCTTTAAATGAAGACCACGCAATCTCATGACCACCGCCCACTACAACAATAGGGCCATTGGGAAGGTGTTGAGTGATTTTTTCTGAAGCTGCTGCTTGATGCTGTTCCAACTGGCTATCAGAGCAGCTTACATTGCCTATATCGACAATCGCTTTGTCTTGATGCCATGCCAAATTTGCCAAGGCAGCACGAATAACATCTGGACCTTGCTGAGCACCAACTCGTCCTTTGTTGCGTTTTACTCCCTCATCAGTACAAAAGCCCATTAATTGTAGGCATGGTCTTTGAGCGTCTTGAGTGGTTTGGATCTTATGATGAACTCGATAGCGCTTATCGTCGTCCTCGAGATCGTCGCGACCCGTCCAGACAAATGGGGTGTGGTGTTTAGAGGACATCTTCAACACTCCCTGCAATGATTCGTTTGCTAAGTCCGCTCATGCCAAACTGATAGCTAAGCTCACTCGGATGGTCGATGTTCCATACTGCCAAATCAGCGCGATAGCCTAGCTTGATTTGCCCAATATGCTGGTCTTGCCCGATGGCTTTTGCGGCGTGGCACGTGACTCCACGAAGGCTCTCTTCTGGTGTTAAGCGGAACAGAGTACAAGCCATATTCATCATCAATTGAAGGTTGGCAAAAGGGGAAGTACCCGGATTCAAATCGCTACCAATTGCCATTGGAACGCTTTGGGATCTTAGGCTTTGTATTGGTGGTTGCTGGGTTTCTCGCAAGAAGTAAAACGCTCCCGGCAACAAAGTTGCGACGGTCCCATTGCTTGCCAGTGCTCTTACGCCGCCATCATCTAGATATTCAATATGATCGACGGATAGCGCTTTGTACTCAGCAGCTAGGGCACTTCCACCGAGGCTACTCAGTTGCTCGGTGTGTCCTTTGATGGCGAGCCCGTGCTCCTTGGCTGCTAGGAAAACTCGCTTGGTTTGCTCGAGCGTAAAGCCAACCGATTCACAAAAAACATCAACAGCGTCAGCAAGTTGGTGTTTTGCCACGTGGGGAATAATAGTGCCAGTGACATAGTCGATGTAGTCATCAGCACGACCATGAAACTCGGGCGGCACGGTGTGTGCGGCGAGTAGGGTGGTGGTGATATTAATTCTGCGATGGTTCTCAAGTGCTTTGGCGGCTAGCAACATCTTCACTTCATCGTCGAGCGTCAGACCATAACCAGATTTAACTTCGATTGTGGTACACCCACTGCGGATTAGGCTATCGAGTCTTGGTAATGCGAGCTCAACAAGCTCCTCGATAGAGGCTTCTCGGGTGGCTTTAACCGTACTGTTAATACCACCTCCACTTTTGGCAATTGCTTCATATGACATGCCGTTCAAGCGGTTCTCAAACTCCTGTGCTCGACTACCAGCAAAGATCAAGTGGGTGTGAGGGTCGATCAGTCCTGGAGTGATGATTTTGTCTTTGCAATCGAATACGGGAACATCGTCGGTGATGTCCCTGTGTAAGGCTTCAAGCTCGTTCTCGTTTTGGAGGATCGCGTTAATGTATCCGCCACGGATGACCAGCGTGCAAGGTATTGATGGGAGGTAACCATCAATACCCGGCTCCATTGTAACAATGCGCGCGTTGGTAAGGATCAGATTCATAGTGTGCGTTGAATAGTTATTGTATATACAAATTAATAGATGAATATATACAATTGTTCAAGTGAGGTTGAACGAAATGTGATCAAGTTTGAAATTAATTGGGATGGGAGAGAGCAGTGGATCATCGCTAACGCTTTGTTTAAAAAGGCTAGCGAAGTAATTTAAATGATGGAGGTTGTTGGTGATTTTAGAGTTCGACTTTAGAACTTAACTGGTAGCGGTTGCCTGGATGATAGAGCAGTGCTGAACTAATCAATTTATCTTCACTCCAAGTGCGTCGATGAAGAAGCAAGCATGGCTCAGAGGGATTCATTTCCAGCAGTGAGCTGAGTTGATCGCTACAGGTGATCGCCTCAACAGTATGCTCGACTGCCGTCATAGGGCAATTAGCAGTAAGATATTCATTCGGCGTCGTTTTTGTGAAGTCTTGCTGATGATAATGTGGCGCGTACTTGGCGTTCACCCAGCGGCACTCAAGCTGTATGGGTAGCTCGTTTTCTTTGTGAAGGATTTCACTGTAGTACACTGAGCTTCCCAACATCACGCCGAGTTTTGTGGCGATGTGCTGATCTGCTTGTGTTGCCTCGTGACGGAGCACTTCACTGGAGTATTGTTTGCCACGTGACGCGACTTCGTTAGCGATATTTCTTGTATCAAGCAACGGTGATTGAGCCTTTTCGACTGGACGTGTCACAAAGGTACCAAGACGTGGACGCCGCTCAAGTTTGCCTTCACCCACCAAATCTCGGATCGCTTTGTTAACCGTCATACGGCTGACATCGAACTGTTCGGTGAGCTCCATTTCTGTCGAAATACGCTCTCCAATCCCCCAATGACCTTGGTCGATCTTGTCTTCAATATACTGTTTTATTTGGATATAGAGTGGTTCTGCAGGCATCAATCGCTCAAGCTTTACAATTTGAATATACAAATGGTTATGGAAATTGCCGGAAAATGCAAGGCGTTCGATCGATTGATGTGTGATTGACGCCTTAAAATCTACCGCCAGATGGAAGGCTTCAGGTCAGGGTAAGCAAAAGCCGATCTTTGCCTCAAGTTTGAACTTTTTTCTTCTAAATCATAAGTCTGTCACTTATCTTCCGTTAAAATAAACGGTTCAGGTTAAGTGGTGGTATTCAGGGAAAAGAAATGAAAGCGGTCGTCGTCGGAGAAACAGAGTTTTATCCATCAAAGATTCTATGTGTGGGGCGTAACTACGTCGAACACATCCATGAACTGGGGAATGAAGTGCCGGAGAACATGGTGGTCTTCAATAAGCCTAACTCAAGTATCGCGACCGAGTTGCACTCTTTTCTTGATGAACCTCTCCATTACGAGGCAGAAATCTGCTTTATTATCAAAGACAAGCAATTGCATGCCGTCGGCTTTGGTTTAGATCTTACCAAACGCGCTCTGCAATCTAAGCTCAAAGGTAAAGGACTGCCATGGGAGCGTGCGAAGGCGTTCGACCACTCTGCGAAGTTCAGTCGATTTATCCCTCTTGAAGGCATAGATGTTAGTAAGTTAGAAGTGGAGCTTTTTATCAACAGCATGCGCATGCAGCTGGGCGGTACGCCTCAGATGCTTTACAAGCCACAAGTCATCTTGCAAGAGCTCAACTCCTACACGAGTCTAGAGGACGGGGACGTGGTTATGACTGGTACACCACAGGGTGTGGGAGAGATTGTAGCGGGTGACCGATTCCTTGGCCGCATCAAGCACGACGGTAAGGCGATTATTGAGGTTGAATGGGTCGCGGTTTAATTAACGATTTAGGCTACGCCAGAAACAAAAACACCCCGCTAATTGCGGGGTGTTTGCGTATGAATGCGATTACAGCTCGATAGTCACTGTTTCGCCGTCTACAGTCAGAAGAAGCGTGTTGCCTTCAACTTTATGAGACACTTCAACTTGCTCGCCGTTGTTCTTGTTTGGAACCAATAGCGTTAGAACGTTGTGCTGCTTAGCTGCAGAGAATTCCACTTCAACGTGACGGTGGATTTCTAGGTCTTGGTACTCGTATGGGTCTACGTCACCAAAGCCTTCAACATTTTTCACAGATGTGATGCTGTCAGCGCTATCGTTGATGAAGCTCACGTCTAGGTGTGCATTCTCACCACGGATAGCGAATGACTTCTCAGCCGTTTCTGTGTTGAACGTTGTGTGCATTAGCCAAGTCAGGTCTTTCTCTTCACCAAAGCTTGCTTTGTCCTGCATTACGAACACTTTGCCTTTCACAAACCAGATCTTACGCTTGTAAGACTCGATGTCTGGCGTGAAGAACTTGTATGATGCTGTTGCATCACCTTCAACGAACTTAACATCAGAATCTGTATCGTAATCAGTGATTTGACCACCTGCTTCGATACAGAAGCGATCTTGGTGACCTTCGAAGTTCGTGTTCTTGTTCTCACCGTACTGGCCTTTACCATTAAATAGTGGAAGGTTCTTAGAGAACGTGTGACGACGCCACTTAGTGTGCATGTCTACGCCGAAGCCACCGTAGTAACCAGTGATAGATGCCAGAGTTTCACCAAATGCATGCAGTGTGAATGCGTTTTGGTCACCGTGCGAGTGGCTGATTGAGCCAAACGGGCTGCACTTGAACACCATGTGGATGTGCTCATCGCGCTCAGTCATACGGTTGTGGAACGCAGCCCAACCTGTAATTGGGAACACTTTTAGCAGTGGATCGTTAGACGGAGCTTGCTCTTCTGGTGCATCCCATAGGATGTTGAAGCGAAGATCGTCGTAGCCGAAGTCCCACCAACCGAAGTTGTAGAATTTAGTGTGCGCTTCAGTATCACGACCTTTAAGTTGGTTGTAGTACCAAACGTACTCTGGTTTCTGGTTTACACCCGCGTAATGCTTGATGTTGTATGCCAGTTTAAGACCTGGGAAGTCACCGATAGATGACTGGTCACAGAAACTTGCGCGCTTCGAGTGAACCGGCATGCAGTATAGCGGGAAGTCACCTGTGTTCTCGTAGAACGTTTTGTTGAACATATTCACGCCAGTGTACGCTTTCAATAGGTCGAATGCTTCACCTAGGAATGCGGTTTGCGTGTTCCAGTAATCAGGACCTTCAGCCCAACCGCCGTCTTCGCCGCCCCATGGTGGGTAGTGAACTGCGTAGTATTCTAGAGCGTAAGCGATGTATTCGCCTGCTTTAGGATGGTCGTGATAAAGCGCAATACACGTCGGAATGATAGCAGACGAGATTGAACGAACACCGTGGCTGTTCAGTGGGTTAGCCAGTAGGTCAACCGTCACTTTTAGGTGATGCATGATTTCGTCTAGACGCGTCACTAGTGCTTCACGCACGATTTCGCGCTCTTCTTCTGTGAAGTGAGCGTGTAGCCAGTCGTAACCCCAAGCCATTGCTGCGATAACGCGGAACGCCGCTTCATCGTTGTAGCCGCGAGATGTTACGCCGTCTGGATCGTAAGTAGCGAGTTGAAGAGTCCACGCTTTTGCTTTTGCGATTAGCGCTTCGTCTTCTTTTACGATACCTGCGATAGACAAGTTACGAGTCGCGTTAAGTGCCATTTGGCAATCAACGTACATTTGACGCCAGTAAGGACGCCATAGAGAGGCTTTACCTACCGTTTCTTCTGGGTATGGCTGTGGCTCTGCGTATGGTGCAGTGTCTAGGAACTTCTTCGTTGAGTTATTGAAGAAGTCGTCGAACATGCAGTAAGACTCATCTTCTTTAACCTTAGCTTTGAACTCAGCTAACTCTTCAGATTGGATAAGTAAGCGAGGGCGAGCCTCAGAAAGGTTGTCTAGGAAAGAAAGGTCAAAGTCTCTCTTTTGAACTTCAATAGGAAGTAGGTCAACCAAGTTACCAGCTGAAGTATCGTTCTCCAGCTTCATCTTCTTGATTGCGTCGAATGATTTCTCGTTACTCATACGAACTCTCTTGTAGATACAAATGTGTCGAAAAGGAATTGCGGATAATATGACATATTGTCATACAATAATAAAATACTTCTACGCATTCTCTTACGTTTTTGTGAAGTGTAACCAATGAAGAAATTTGGTCGCGTTATCGACTTGTAACAAGAAACCTAACTTAGCATTTTGTCAAAATCTTTAGAGTGTTCGATAAGCCTTTATCACAAAAAGTCTCCGATTATTTTTATCCTTGCAGATCTGGAAATCTCTAACTAGCCTTTAGTTAACAAAAATATAACAATTTGTTTCTGGTTGTATTTTATTGATACCGGACTCAATAAGTAAGTGGTTAAGTTTTCGTCTTGACCTTTTACTTGTGCAGTTTGGCGTTACTTTTTTAGACCCAGTGAAGGGTCGAAAAAACCTAGTTGGTCTTCGTTTACCGTCGTCGAATCACAGCTTGTTGGGTTTTGATTACGGACTTGTCCCATCCTAGATTGTTTGATCACTCTCTGGACGTGCTTGGTACAAGTCATAGGGGAACCACGTCAAAAACGGCGTGGCTAGGCAAAGGAGAAATCTTTTGAAGAGATTGCTGACCATTCACGTTGGGATTGGTTTGGCGACTGCGCTTGTCAGCCAACCTCTCCTCGCCGAGTCGAGTAACTACAACTTAACTCGGGGTGTTACTGATATCAGTAACCAAGTCTATGACCTGCATATGCTCATCTTTTACATTTGCTGTGCAATCGCCTTTGTGGTGTTTGGGGTGATGTTTTACTCCATTTTCAAACACAGAAAGTCCAAAGGTGCTGTGCCTGCGAATTTCCACGAGAGTACTAAAGTCGAAGTTGTTTGGACCGTGATACCCATCATCATCTTGGTATTGATGGCGATTCCTGCGACCAAAACTTTAGTGGCGATGGAAGATACCTCTCAATCAGATATCACGATCAAAATTACCGGTTCGCAGTGGAAGTGGCATTACGCGTACTTTGGCGAAGACGTTGAATTCTTTTCGTTGATGTCTACCTCGCAAAAACAGATCGATGGGATAGAAGAGAAGGGGGCACACTATCTGCTTGAAGTGGATAACCCGCTGGTAGTACCCATCGATAAAAAGATCCGTTTCTTAATGACTTCCGATGATGTTATCCATTCATGGTGGGTGCCTGACTTTGCGGTCAAGAAGGACACCATCCCAGGCTTTATTAATGAAGCTTGGACCAAAATCGATGAGCCAGGTGTGTATCGAGGTCAATGTGCCGAACTTTGCGGTAAAGCGCACGGCTTTATGCCCATTGTTGTTCAAGCCATGACACAAGCGGATTACGACGTATGGTTGGCTGGCAAACGAGAAGAGATGGCGCTAGCCAAAGCCGAAGCGGCCAAAGCGTTGGATGCGACGCTGTCTATTGAAGAGCTTTTGACCACAGGCGAAAGCATTTATGCAAGTCGCTGCTCTGTTTGTCACCAAGCGAACGGACAAGGTCTTCCCGGTGCGTTCCCTGCTATTGCAGGGGCCGAAGTGGCGACGACGGGTCCTATTGATACACACATCAGCAAGATTGTTGACGGAGTGCCTGGAACAGCGATGCAGTCGTTTGCCAATCAGCTAACCGATAAAGAGATCGCAGCTGTTATTACCTATCAGCGTAACGCTTGGGGTAATAACACCGGAGATGTAATTCAAGCCTCAGACATCAATGCGTACAAAACTCAGGAAGCGGAGCCTAGCTCCAAGGAGTTATGATGAAAACGGATCCAATGGAAAAAGTGAAAGCATCCGCAGTGACCGATGCTGACATGAGCCGCGCAAACAGCACGGCAGTCTTAGAAGACGATCATCATGATCACGCGCCCTCAGGTTGGCAGCGCTGGGTATACTCCACAAGTCACAAGGATATAGGAACCCTCTACCTCTGGTTCAGCTTTATTATGTTCTTGACCGGCGGAGCCATGGCGATGGTCATTCGCGCCGAATTGTTCCAGCCTGGTTTGCAGCTTGTAGAGCCGAACTTCTTTAATCAGATGACGACGGTACATGGTCTCATCATGGTATTTGGAGCGGTGATGCCTGCATTTACCGGCTTAGCCAACTGGATGGTGCCGCTAATGATTGGTGCTCCGGATATGGCGCTGCCGCGCATGAACAACCTAAGTTTCTGGATCTTGCCGTTTGCGTTTCTCATTCTGATTGCTTCACTGTTTATGCCGGGCGGTGGTCCTAACTTTGGCTGGACCTTCTACGCACCGCTGTCAACCACCTACGCGCCAGATAGTACGGCACTGTTTGTATTCTCGGTTCATATCATGGGTATCAGTTCGATCATGGGGGCTATCAACGTGATCGTGACCATTTTCAACATGCGAGCGCCAGGCATGACATTGATGAAAATGCCTCTGTTTGTGTGGACGTGGTTAATTACGGCATTCCTACTGATTGCTGTGATGCCTGTGCTAGCGGGGGCGGTGACCATGGTGCTGACCGATAAGTACTTCGGCACCAGCTTCTTCGATGCCGCTGGTGGCGGTGACCCAGTCATGTTCCAGCATATCTTCTGGTTCTTCGGACACCCTGAGGTATACATCATGATTTTGCCATCCTTTGGCATCATCTCTGCAATTGTGCCGGCATTTAGTGGTAAGAAGCTGTTCGGGTATCACTCAATGGTGTACGCGACGTGCAGTATCGCCCTGCTTTCGTTCTTGGTTTGGGCACACCATATGTTCACGACCGGAATGCCGGTGTTTGCTGAGCTCTTCTTCATGTATTGCACCATGCTCATAGCTGTACCAACGGGCGTGAAGGTGTTCAACTGGGTGGCAACCATGTGGCGCGGTGCATTAACGTTTGAAACGCCGATGTTGTTTGCCATCGCCTTTATTGTACTTTTCACCATAGGTGGATTCTCGGGCTTGATGTTGGCGATAGTGCCAGCTGACTTCCAGTACCATGACACTTACTTTGTTGTCGCGCACTTCCATTATGTGTTGGTATCAGGTGCCGTATTCTCCATCATGGCTGCTGCCTACTATTGGTTGCCTAAGTGGACGGGGAACATGTATGACCACAAACTCAGTTTGTGGCATTTCTGGTGCTCAGTTATCTCGGTGAATGTGCTGTTCTTCCCTATGCACTTTTTAGGCTTGGCTGGCATGCCTCGTCGAATTCCAGACTACGCAATTCAGTTCGCGGATGTGAACCAGATCGTCTCTATTGGCGGGTTTGCATTTGGTTTGTCGCAGCTTATTTTCCTTTGGTTGGTCATCAAGTGCATTAAAGGTGGTCAGAAGGCTGAAGCCAAGCCTTGGGAACGCGCTGAAGGCCTTGAGTGGACAGTACCGAGCCCTGCACCTCATCATACCTTCACCACACCACCAAAGATTGATTAGTAGGGTGGATTGCCATGGATAGCGAAACTAGAAAATCGAACAGAAAACTGGTGGGCTGGCTGGGTGTCGCCGTAGTTGCGATGTTTGGCTTTGGTTTCGCTTTGGTGCCTCTTTACGACATTATGTGTGAGGCGCTTGGTATTAACGGCAAAACCAATACCGAATCTGCTGTTCAGCCTGTAGGCATGCGAGCCGACATCTCACGCACTATTCGTGTTGAGTTTATGGCGCATGTTAATCCTGATATGCCTTGGGCGTTTAAACCAGAGAAACTCTCTTTGGACGTACACCCCGGTGAAGTCATTCAAACAGCCTATCTGGCTAAGAACCAATCTAATCAATCACTAATAGGGCAGGCGGTGCCATCTGTATCACCGGGTACCGGTGCGACATACTTCAATAAAATAGAGTGCTTTTGCTTTAACCATCAGCCGTTAGAGGGCAAAGGCGAAGCCGAAATGCCACTCATCTTTTATATCGAGCCAGACATTCCAGAGTCAATTCATACTCTGACCCTCTCTTACACCCTTTATAACATTACGAGCAGTGCAGCGACCCAAGGTGCCACTCTCGATATTTCTCGTGCACAGGTCGACAGCGGTAACGACGCACTGAATCTATCAACATCGGAGATAAGCTATGAGTAAGACTCAAACTTATTATGTTCCGGCGCAGAGCAGTTGGCCCATTGTTGGAGCCGTAGCGCTGTTTTTTGTTGCAGTTGGGGCGGGACTAACCGTTCAACATCTTGACACTGGCGGTGCAGGCAGCGTCATCGGGGGGATCGTATTAGCGCTTGGCGTGGCGGTGCTTATCTACATGTTTTCTGGGTGGATGAGTAATGTTATCTCTGAATCCATGTCTGGGCTTTATTCTGCTCAGCTGTCGCGCTCATTTAAGCAGGGTATGAGTTGGTTTATCTTCTCTGAAGTGATGTTTTTTGGTGCGTTCTTTGGTGCTTTGTTCTATGCAAGAATGATATCAGTCCCTTGGTTAGGCGGCGCAGACAATAATGTCATGACTCATGAGGTGCTGTGGCCAGCATTTGAGGCGATTTGGCCGCTTACTACCACTCCAGGCGGCACTACCACAGAAGCGATGCCATGGACGGGATTACCACTACAGAATACCGTCATCCTGCTGCTATCGTCGATAACCCTGCATATGGCGCACGTCAGCCTTGAGAAAAACAAGCGTACCGCGCTCATTGTATGGCTAGAGATCACCATCGTCTTGGCTGCGTTTTTCTTATATTACCAAGCTGTCGAATACGCTCATGCTTATCAGGATATGGGATTAACCCTCCAATCGGGTATCTACGGCAATACCTTCTTCATGCTCACTGGCTTCCATGGTCTTCATGTATTTATCGGGACAGTGTTCTTAATCGTCCTTCTATTTCGAATAGCGAAAGACCACTTCACCCCTAAAGACCACTTTGGTTTTCAAGCGGGCAGTTGGTATTGGCACTTTGTCGATGTGGTGTGGTTGTGTCTATTTGTTTTTGTGTACGTCTTATAGATATGGGAGCCTTGCGAATGGTATTTCGCAGGGCTGAGAATTTTAGTTAGTTAAAGATTTTAGCTAGTAAGGACGGGGGTTAGGCGTTAACAAACCACTTTGAAGCGCGATGATGAGAAGAATAATGACAATCGCGGAGAACAGAACACGACGACCCAAATAATAACTCATGGGTTTATCCGAATCAGGGTCGTCGCGCACCATTCGAATTAGGGCAAGCGCTAAGTTAAAGATGATGAAGAGTAACAGCAGTACTAAAGCAATCTTAAACAACAGTGTGGGCGACATTGGTACTCCTCGCGTTATCTGGTTCAAAACCGTGAAGTTTTGGATTGGTTTAGCTTTAACTTTGGTTGTGTTTTCAGCATTGGTCAAATTAGGAATGTGGCAACATCAACGCGGTGATGAAAAAGTTGCGTTGGAGGAAACGTTAGCGCAGCGTGCTTTGTTACCTGCCGCAGAGATTACTTCACTCTCTCTACCACTAGCGAAGCAGAGTGAGCATAACTATCTGAAATGGATAGGTTTGCCAGTAAGTGCTTACTTGGTGCCTAGTCCTTATCTATATTATCTCGACAATCAAACTCTAGATGGCGTAGTGGGTTATCTCGTTTATCAATTGATGATTGCTCCGTCACAACAAAATCAACGGTTTTTGGTAGAGCTGGGCTTCATTGCTGGTGGATTAGACAGACGTCACTTACCCGTTGTGACGCCAATATCAAAGCCAGTCGATGTTCAAGGGCGACTCTATAAGAAAATAGATAGTCCGCTTGGCAGTGAGTTGCACAGTGAGCGGTTTGTTGACGAACACTATTCGTTATATCGGATTCAAAACCTTAATTTGGCATTGCTGAGTGAAGCGTTGCGTAGCGAGCAGGCTTTGACAGGCGCCGATGTGGAAACAATCGGAGGCGAGTTGTCAGCTTGGGTTATTCAACCAACTGACAATTTGACCGATTACCCGCACCCTTGGAAGCCAATCTCTATGAACTCGGCAAAGCATTATGGCTATTCGTTTCAATGGTTCACGATGGCTGCAGTATTCGCGCTGGTTGTTATGGTCGCTTTTGTTAGATGGCGCAGCACTTCAGGTCGTGTAAAAAATGGAAATAGAGGGTGAAATATGAGTAGTAACCTAGGTATGGAGACCAGCAAGCCCGTCGTTGACCCCAAAACAGTGCGACGTGGCCGCTTAACCTTGATAGCTCTGGTGGTGTTTTTTGCATTGCCTTTCATTATTGCCAAAGCCATTTTGAGCAACAACTGGTATGAGTCGGGCGTGACCAATCACGGTCAGCTGATTGAGCCTCGAATGACGTTTGAAACTCTGGGTATTGATAATCCATTGCAGAGCCAAAGCTGGCAGCTTGGTTTCATGCTACCCGCCAAGTGTGATGAAGCTTGTATGAACAGACTTTACGTCATGGGGCAGACCTACCTTGCTTTAGGCAAGTATAAAGAGCGCGTGACACCCGTTGTGTATGTTCTCCCTGGGCAAACGCTGCCAGAACTTCCAGAGACACTCACCGTGGTAACCGTTAACGATGCGTTTGAGGGCGTGTTGCCATCGCAGGGCTATCTTATTGCAGACACGCTGGGTCAGTTGGTGATGTTTTTCCCTCCCGCTACCAAAGAAGAGCAGGTATCGCACAGTAAAGGACTACTCTCCGATCTCAGAAAGCTGTTGAAGCTTTCAAGAGTTGGGTGATCAGTAAACAGAGCAGAATCGGTAGGCAGAGCAAGGAGTCGCTATGGGATTGATGAACTTAGTTAAAGCAGCACTCGTTTTGACCGTTGTGGTCATTGCCATGGGAGCGTACACACGTTTGGCAGATGCTGGGCTTGGTTGCCCTGATTGGCCAGGGTGTTACGGCAAGCTGACCGTGCCGAGCTCTAAAGTGGACGTTGAAGTTGCAAATACTCTATATCCAGAGCGAGCCGTAGAACCTTATAAAGCTTGGCTAGAAATGATTCACCGCTATCTTGCAGGCGGTCTAGGGTTAATGGTGTTTGCTATTACGGGTATCGCTTTAGCTAAGTGCCGCGACAAGTTAGGAACGCTACTACCCGTCGCTCTCTCTCTAGTGATTATCTTTCAAGCAGCGCTCGGTATGTGGACAGTGACTCTTAAACTGATGCCAATTGTTGTTATGGGACACCTCATTGGCGGCTTTACCATGTTTTCGCTCTTGTTTTTCACTTATCTGAAGCTAAGACCTAAATTGGAAATAAGACGACAGAATACACCAGAAGAGAATTTGGAAAATACCAGTAAGTCGTTTGAGCCTAAGGTAGTTGATAGACCAATCTCACCAACAGCTCTAAATATCGTTAGCTCTCGATTGAAGGCGTTTGCACTCTTGGCATTGGTTGTCACGGTTGGTCAAATCATTCTAGGCGGTTGGACGTCTTCTAATTATGCTGCTGTTGTCTGTACTGCGCTGCCTATTTGTGAAGGTAACTGGACACAGTATCTGGACTTCAAAACCGCGTTTACACCCGTTCACTTTGGCTTTGATAACTACGAATTCGGGGTGTTGGAATATCCTGCAAGAATGACGATTCACGTAACTCATCGCATTGGCGCCATCGTTGTGGCGTTGATTGTCGGCATGCTGGCATTTAGGCTACTCCGTTATCCCTACCAAGCGATTCGCAAGTTGGGCATGGTTGTCGCGGTCATTCTTGGTATTCAATTAGCGCTTGGCATCAGTAATGTGGTGTTCCACTTACCACTTCCGGTCGCTGTGCTGCATAACTTAGGTGCAGCGCTATTGCTGCTCAGTCTTATTCATACTAATTATGCACTGCGCAGTGCGCGTTATATTCGAGCTGAAAAACCTAACCTAACCATTGTCGAAGCGACGACATCGATAAAAACGCTTAAGGCATCTGGAGACAAGGAGAGTTCTCTATGAGTAAAACCAATATCTTGGCATCGACGGCTAATACCACTGTTGTTAAGTCCTCCGTAAACTGGCGCGTTTATCTTACCTTGACCAAGCCAAAAGTGGTTGCGTTGATGATATTAACGGCATTGGTAGGGATGTGTCTGGCGGTACCGGGAGCTTTGCCCGTTCAAGCCAGTGTGCTCGGTCTATCTGGTATTGCATTGATGGCGGGTTCGGCTGCTGCATTCAATCACCTTATTGACAGACGCATTGACGCCATAATGGCTCGAACGCATAAACGACCGCTGCCTTCAGGCGATCTCAGCGCCGGAAAGGTCTTTGCTTTTGCGACGTCTATCGGTGTGCTTGGGTTTGTGGTGCTAGCGCTTGGGGTAAATTGGCTGACAGCATGGCTCACGTTCGCGAGTTTGTTGGGCTATGCCGTTGTATACACACTTTATTTAAAGCGCGCGACGCCACAGAACATTGTGATCGCTGGCATAGCAGGGGCAATGCCACCGCTCTTAGGTTGGACCGCGGTGACGGGGGAGCTGCATGCGAATGCATGGCTATTGGTGATGATCATCTTCATTTGGACCCCTCCACACTTCTGGGCGTTGGCTATTCACCGCAAAGACGACTACGCAAAAGCGGATATTCCAATGCTGCCAGTCACACACGGTGTTGAATACACCAAGACCTCAATTTTGCTTTACACCATATTGTTGGCACTAGTGTGCCTTATGCCTGCACTTGTTGGTATGACTGGGCTTGTTTATCTCGCGGGATCCACCTTCTTAAGCGCTGGCTTTATTTATTATGCTTGGAAGTTAAAAGTGGCTGCGACAGAGAAAACAGCAATGGAGACGTTTAAGTTCTCTATCATTCATTTGATGGTGCTATTTGTTCTATTGCTTGTTGATCACTACGTGGCGATTTAGTTAGGTAAAGAGCAGTTCCAACGCCTTGTTTTACCTTATCTTTGCTGAGTCTCAAACCTTCTAAAAAGCAAAGATAGGGTAAGGCACAATAGGAAGTAACAAGCGCCAACGATAAGCCAGATTTCAAAAATAAGTCCTGAAGAGTTGGCCATTTCAGTACCTACAAACGTCATTTCTTGAATCGATATCAGAGAAACGATAGAGGTATCTTTTACTAAAGAAATTGCTTGTCCCGCGAGCGCCGGTGCCACGGCTGTTAGGACCTGTGGAGCGACGACATCTTTATACTGGTACCAAGTAGATAACCCTAATGATTTTCCTGCCTCCCATTGCCCCTTAGGAATGGCGGATAGCCCTGCTCTTACAATTTCTGCAACGTAAGCAGATGAAAGCAGACCGATACAGATAACGCCAGAAAGAAGGTTCTCCCACAATGAGCTTGGTCCAAACAGAAAGGCTTGCCACGTAGAAACCTCACCCGTATACCCTCTCAAAATATCACTCAGTCCCAGCAATGGAATTAACTGATTCGAGATAAAGAAATAGAAAATGAAGATAAATACCAGTGGCGGGATATTTCTGACCAACTGAATAAATATATTGGCGGGTACACTGAAAACAGAGATAGCTGAGTGTTTTGCTAAACCCAACGCGGTCCCAAGAGTCACCGCTAGCACCATTCCCCATACGCTTAGGCGTATCGTGGCGATGATGCCTTGAACGAAATAAGGTAAGCCGCCATTGGCGGTGGGAGTGAACACCAACTCAAATGCTTGGCTCCAGCGCCAATGGTAGTTAATACCGATCGATGAACGATAGGCGAGCCATACGGCAACGCATATCAAAGCGATGATCAGGACGCCGTCGAGAAGTGTGGGTCTCCAACGTTTGCTGATCTGTTTTGGCGAAGGCACTGCGCTATTGTTCATCTTCATTGAGTTGGTGTCGCTCATAAGTTCTATTGTCCGCCAGCGATCTGGTCTTGCCAATCTAGCGTCGAGAACCAGTATTCATAGCGCTCTTTTAACCAGCCATCCTCGGTACGTGCTTGGATCCACTTATCAAAGAAAGCTTTCTTATCTTCTTCACCAAGTCGCACGGCAAAGGCTTCGTTACCTTTAGATAGACGGTCGCTGAATGGAATAAACAGCGCATCTGAGTGTTTAATCGCTTCATGCTCAGGCTTCGGGCTCGATGCAATAACCGCGTGCGCGTTGCCGTTTAATACCTCCTGGAAGGCTTGGGCATCATCATCAAACTGAAGTACTTTCGCTTTAGGGAATGTTTCGCGTGCTACCTGAACCGTAAAGGCACCTCGGCGAGCAGCAATCTTCACACGGCGAGAGTCGAAGTCTTCAATCTTTGAAAAGTCGCCGGCGAGGGCTTTGCTTGCCGCAACTTGTACACCTGAGTGAGAGTATGGTTCGGTAAACAACACACTTTTTGAGCGCTCTGGAGTGATCGACATACCGCCAATGATGACATCGAACTTTTGTGATAAGAGCGCAGGGATGATACCGTCCCAAGCGGTTGGTACGAACTCTACCTTCCAGCCAGAATCTTCAGCTAGACGCTTAGCAACATCGATCTCGAAGCCTACAAGTTCGCCTTGCTTATCTCTCATAGCCCAAGGTACGAATGTGGACATGCCGACTCTAAGCGTGCCTCGTTCATTAATCTTATCTAGGTTTGGTGTGTCGCTAGCGGCGACACCGAATGATACTGCGAGGCCAATCGCAGCAGTTGTGGCGGCCTTGACTAAGTGCTTGAGTTTCCCTTTCATAGTTAGACTCCTTGATGATAGATACAGTTACGTTAAATAACAGAGGTTTAGAATACGATGGTTGATTAGTGTTAGGCTCGTTTCTCCTGACTTAGGTGATACTCAAGCCACGCGGAGAAACCAGAAAGTGTCAAAGTTAGCATCAGATAAATAGCCGCGACCGTGAACCAAATTTCAAATGGCATGGCCGTCTCGGCGACGATATTTCGTCCCTCTGTTGTGAGGTCGAATATGGCCATCACGCTCACTATGGATGAGTTTTTGATGAGTGACACCACTTCGTTGGTCAAAGGTGGCAACGTTCGACGAACCACTTGCGGAAGAATGACATCAAAATAAGTATAGAAACGGGATAAACCTATTGAGCGACAAGCCTCAAACTGACCTTTTGGAACGCTATTTAAACCTGCTCTGAGTATTTCTGCGGTATAGGCCCCCTGAAACAGCGCGAGAGCGAACACCGCCGTTGAGAATCGGTCTAGCCCAATGATGGGACCGAATACAAAATACAACAGGTAGATTTGCACTAGCAGTGGAGTATTTCTTATTCCCTCGACATACGCGTGCGCAATCCCACGACCAACGACAGAGTTAGAGGTTTTGAGAAGCGCGGTGATAAGCCCAAACAGTAGAGTAAAGACCAGGGCCAAGGCACTGATCTTTATCGTAACTAACAAACCTTCGAGAAGCTCCGCTGGCCACCATTCACCATCTTCATAAAAGGCGAGGTAATCGGGCACACGCTCCCATTGCCAACGATATCCCATTGCCTGGGCTCCGCTGTCCAATAGCCACGCTAACGCTAACGCCACCAGTGCGATTTGCAGTAATGCCGATAATGCTGGCTTGAGTATTCTAAATAGCATCAGTGATTGAGGATCTTTTCCAAAAAGGCTTTAGTGCGAGGGTGCTGCGGCGCGTCGAAAATCTGACTAGGGGGGGCGGATTCCAATATCTGTCCCTCATCCATAAATACCACACTATCAGCAACGCGCTTTGCAAAGCCCATTTCATGTGTCACACACAGCATGGTCATTCCTTCTTCTGCGAGTTCAACCATTACGTTAAGAACCTCACTGATCATTTCAGGATCCAGCGCCGATGTCGGTTCATCAAACAGTAAGATATCCGGTTTCATGCAAAGTGAACGTGCAATGGCAACGCGCTGTTGTTGACCACCAGAGAGTTGCGAAGGGTACTTGTTAGCTTGTTCAGCAATTTTCACACGTTCTAGCATTTCCATTGCACGTGACTCTGCGTCTTGTTTTGAGAGCTTGAGAGTGCGAACTGGAGAGAGTGAGAGATTTTCGAGCACAGTAAGGTGTGGAAATAAGTTGAAGTGTTGAAACACCATGCCCACTTGACCAGGCTTTATCTGCTTAGAGCCAACCCCATGCCCCAATACTTGAATGTCACCGGAGTTATACGCTTCCAACCCGTTGATACAGCGAATGAGCGTCGATTTTCCAGAGCCCGAAGGGCCGCAAATGACGACGATTTCGCCCTGCTTTACTTCAAGCTCGATAGAATTCAAGGCTTGGAAGTCTCCAAACCACTTATTGACGTTGCTAAATTGTACTGCGTTCACGTGGAACCCATTGTTTTTGTTATCTCTCCATACATTAGCAACATAGATAAACCATCACAACACCCAGATGTGTTTTGTAGATACTCCGTGCACCATAGCAAAAAACATTCACAACCAAGTCATTTTGACTCGATTGTGTTTTTAGTTATCGATTTTATGTGAGGTCTATTAGACACATTTTTAATGTTGTTATTATGTTAATGTCAATAAAAACAATAAGATAAAAATTGGCATGCGAAATGCTATATGGGCTTCAGGAAATAATCAGCTTTGGCTAAGTACCAAAGCACGACTTAAAATACTGGAGTCCTTATTATGTTCTGTATTCAATGCGAGCAAACTATTCAAACCCCTGTCTCTAAGGGGTGTTCATACACACAAGGTATGTGTGGCAAAACGTCAGAAGTCTCCGACCTACAAGACGTATTAGTGTATACCCTGCAGGGTGTTTCATTCTGGGCTGACCAAGGTCGTAAGTTTGGTATTGTTGACCAAGAGATTGACCAGTGGGCGCCGAGAGCCTTCTTCTCTACACTGACTAACGTTAACTTCGACCCAGAGCGTATCATTGAGCTCTCTAATCTAGCGGCAGAATATAAAACTCGCCTTCAGCAGCAAGTACGAGCAGCATCTCTGGTCAAAGGTATTGCCATCGGTGAGCTATCTCCTGCGGCGAAATTTGAGCTGCCAACAACAAAAGAAGCACTACTAGAGTTTGCCCCTACCGCGGCAGTAAACCGCGGTCATAATAGCCTGCACGAAGATGTGATTGGTCTGCGCTTACTTTGCCTATATGGTCTAAAAGGCGCGGCGGCATACCTTGAGCACGCGCGCGTGTTGTCTCAGACTGACGAAGCTGTGTATGGTGAATATCATCAAATCATGGCTTGGCTAGGCACTGACCCCGTTAACCTTGAGCCACTGCTTAATACCTCAATGCAGATTGGTTTGATGAACTACAAAATCATGGAGATGCTCGATAAAGGTGAAACTGACACCTTCGGTCATCCTGAGCCAACGCAGGTGAATGTAAAGACCGTTAAAGGTAAGTGTATCCTTGTGTCTGGTCATGACCTGCATGATTTAGAAAAGATCCTTCAGCAAACCGAAGGCTTGGGCATTAATGTCTACACAAATGGTGAGATGCTGCCTGCTCACGCTTATCCTGAGCTGAAAAAATACCCACACCTTGTTGGCAACTATGGTAGCGCTTGGCAAAACCAGCAGAAAGAGTTCGCGAACTTCCCAGGTGCGATTGTGATGACCTCCAACTGCCTGCTCAATCCGAATGTCGGCCAATACGCCGACCGCTTGTTCACGCGTAGTATCGTAGGTTGGCCAGGTGTTGCTCACATTGAAGGTGATGATTTCAAACAAGTGATCGACTGCGCGCTAGCTCTAGATGGCTTCCAGCATGACGAAATCGAGCACATGATCACGGTTGGTTTTGGTCGTAATGCGTTGATGCAAGCAGCTCCAGCAGTAGTAGAGCAAGTGAAAGCGGGCGCGATTAAGCACTTCTTCCTAGTCGGCGGTTGTGATGGTGACAAATCTGAGCGCAGCTATTACACAGACTTTACTGCTCAGGCGCCAGAAGACAGCGTTATTTTGACTTTGGCCTGTGGTAAATTCCGCTTCAATAAAAATCAGTTTGGCGACATCAACGGCATCCCGCGTCTGTTGGATGTTGGTCAATGTAATGATGCTTATTCAGCAATCCAACTCGCGCTTGCTCTCGCAAACGAGTTCGATTGTGATATCAACGAACTGCCTCTAACACTGGTGCTTTCTTGGTTCGAGCAAAAGGCGATCGTGATTCTACTGACCTTGTTAGCACTGGGTGTGAAAGGTATTTATACCGGTCCAACAGCGCCTGCATTCCTAACCGATAACCTAATGGGCATTCTGCAAGATAAGTTCGACATGCGCGGTATTACAACCGTGGCAGAGGACTTAAAAACGATTCTGGCAGCGTAAACGTAGGTGACGGAAAAAATGACGCCTCTAGGCGTCATTTCTTTATTAGGAGAAGCAAAATGGCATGGTCCGATTCAGAGACAATTCAACTAACCTGCACCAAGAAATGGTTTGAGACACCAGACTCGGTGTCATTCGAGCTATCGAGTGACTCTGAGCAAGATTCGTTCGACTTCAAGGCAGGACAGTTTTCTTCACTTGGTTTTGATATCGATGGAAACAAGACGTTTCGCGCCTATTCGATCAGCTCAGTACCAGGTGAACAACGTCTTAAGTTTACTGTTAAGCGTGTCCCTAACGGTTTGGTCTCTAACCACATTGTTGACAACCTAGCGGTGGGAAATAAGGTAGATGCGCAAGCACCGGTTGGGCAGTTTAATAATGTCGATTGTGTTCCGAAACAGAAAGTGCTGATGCTGAGTGCTGGCTGCGGTGTGACACCTATTATGTCGATGGTTGATCAGTGGCTTGAGCAAGATGCAAATATTGATATTGAGTTCTTTCACCTCGCTAAGAGTAAGCAAGACGCCATCTATTTTGACAGGCTTGTTGAGCTAAACCGAACGGTGGATCATTTTAATCTCAACATGCTGCTTGAAGACAATGCTGGGACGACCTTTCCACAAGGCATGATAAGCCTCGACTGGATTAATAAGTTGGTGGCGGATTTTCGAGATCGTACCGTCTATTTGTGTGGCCCTACAGGCTTCATGGAAGCGGTCAAATCAGCCCTCGAAGAAGCACAATTTGATATGTCCCAGTTCCATCAAGAAAGTTTTACTCCTACCCAGTTGAATGCTGAGGTTGGAGAAAGCGTGGTAAAAGTCGCAGTGCCAGATTTTGGTATGGAACTGGAAGCTGATGAAGGTAGCTTGCTGATCGATGCGCTCGAGAAAGGTGGAGTGCCTGTCATCGCTGCGTGCCGAAGTGGCATCTGTGGTTCGTGTAAGTGCAAAGTGAAGGTTGGTCAGGTTGAGTCTACAAGCTTTGAAACCTTGTCAGATGAAGATAGAGCGAATGGCTATGTTTTGGCATGTTCGAGTACTATCAAGTCCGATGTAGAGGTAAGCCTTAACTAATAGCTGGCTAAGATTGACTAAAAAGGCGCGAGTTAAGCGCCTTTTTAGTCCCTGCGTTTAAACTAGAAGCACAGGGTTATCGAAAGTTAAACAGCTCAGAGTGGAACATTGAAGAGTCAAGTTTTAGTGTTTTGAGCTGTGTTAGCAGGGCATTTTTAAACCCTACAGGACCACAAAACCAGATGCTACGCTCCGCCAAGTCAGGGTGTTTTTGGTGTATCTGCTCGATAGACAAAAACGGTTTAAGTCGATTATCGATGACATGAAACTCGACGTTTGCTTTGGCAGCAGCGATCTCCATCTCCTCAATCAAGGCTTTTGATGGCGCTTGGGTACAGTAGTAGAACACGACGTTGTCATTAGACTTCGATGTCGCGAGCTCCTCTAGACGTGCTTTAAACGCTGCGCAGCCAATGCCTCCTGCAATCCATATCTGTTTTCTGTTGTCGTTAAAATCAAATCGGCCATAAGGTCCTTCCACTTCAACTTGTTGACCTACGGACACTCGGTTCTGAATATCGGAGGTAAAGTCTCCTAATGCTTTGACCAAAAAGCCCACTTGCTGATTTCCCTTATCGAACGACGCAATGGTGAAAGGATGAGGCTCTTCATCACCAAGTTTTATAAACGCAAATTGACCGGATTGATGCCCTTTCCAAGATGGAAGTTGTGCCACCACCTCAGTCGTCGAGTTCTCTTCGTTGAAGTGGACGTCGACAATCGAGCCTACGTGCTTGCGGCTGTTTCCAATCTTTCCTAGTAAGCTCCACAACGCGGCGATAACGCCCGCTAAAACGATAACAACAGTAATTGGTGTTATCGCACTATCCCAATACGCGTGTTTCAACAATACAAGTGAGTGGTAGCCAATGACGACGAACGCAATGGCCATCAACTTGTGCGTCCATTTAAACACCTTGTATTTTACTGGAGTAACCAGCGCTAATAACGTAAGAGCAATAAACAGATACAGCATCCATTCTCCCATGGCTTCAGCGCTGCCGCGAAGTGGTTGAATCACAGCATAAAGTGAGTCTGGGTCGATCGAGGCCGGTGAACCGCGTTGCGGACGCTCCATATAGCCAGCGCTAACGAGCTGTTTCGGCACAATAGCTAAAAGCCAGTGCACTGCGCCTATGATGACACCATATATCGCTGTCCACTTGTGTAGACGATATGATTTATCTAACCCTCGAGTAAGATTTTCAAGGACGGGTAGTCGCAGTGCCAGCAACATGGTAAGGGTCAGAAGCAATACTGAAACGATTCCAGTGATTTGTAGTAATGCGCTTCGCCACTGCATAAAGCTCTCATTGTCTAGCAATGAGGGCTCAGCTTGAAACCAGATAAAGGTGACCACCAACACAAGGGCGAGCACCATAGAATAGAGTTTTTTCATAATAACGCTCCTGTTGAGCTTTAACTCTACGCCATGCTATGTAAGGCAACGTCATGCTAGGTAAATGAATGTAAATGCTTGAGCTGGGTTGGCTTTAGCGAGGTTTAATCACTATTCATCTCATCTCTAGGTTAGGATTAAAAAATATCAGCTAAAGTGCATATTAAAATGAAAAAACTGCTGTCTATTCAAAGCCTAATAATTGTGTTCTGTTTGTCATTAACTCTGATTCCGGTGTTCTACAAAGTTGATAAACCAGGCATGAGGTTACCAGAGTGTTCGATGGGAGAGCTTGTCGAAACGCCGATTTTTTTCTTTGTGTCGAAAACCGTGATTGAGAACTATGGTCTAGAAGAGGTCACGAGTGAGATTGAGCGCTCCGTGAGAAAAAGTAATGTCATCATGAAAAACTCTTGCATACCGATGAAGCGGAGCGTAACCGAGGTTTCAGTGGTGGATTTCAGCGGTAGAGCTCTGTTTGATATCGACAAGATTAGGGAAGAATTAGCTGAACTGATTGGAGAAGAAAAACATCGATACATTGAATCTTCCCCGAATCATTTTTATGGCGTCATCCTAGCGGTCGACGATGGTTATTTTGAGGAATACACCATTGGCACGACCAACCCTGATGTAAATAGCCAGTTCTTTTTGTTGTCTGAACACGCTGACGAGTACACGCTAGAGCATGAATTAGGGCATCTATCTTGGGCTTGGCACGATGACCGTTCTTGGTTCAAGGTGCTGGATGAAACCTTAGAAAAACATACCTCAGACATGAACAAAGAACGGTTGAAACCCTACGCTCGAGGGTATCAGTGTGGCGGTGCGGGAACCATAATGAGTTATGAGTCCGAGCTGCTCTCAATTTACTCCAGCCCTGAGATTACCAACAATGGCAGAGCTTGTGGTGACCCTTTACACGCAGATAACGCCCGCCAACTTAGAGAGTTTGCAGAAGCGCTGCGAGTTAAACTGCAAGCTATTCAGGTATCAACGGAAAGCTCATCCTAGTCAGTACAACAAGCGTTATGACGATGCAATAGAGGGCAATCAAAGACAGTGCTGCGTTTGTAGGGTGAAGTTTGACGTACCAAAGCCTGATGTAAAACAGAGCGACCGAAGCGCCCAGTAAAAAGACGAGCTCAACAAGATTGCCCAAGCTTTGTGCGCCAATTCCTGACGTCGCAAGCAGTGACCATGTAGCGAATACGCTAAGCGGTAGAAATGCGTCCCCTAAGCTCAACTGACCTCTCTGGTAGGCGCGAACCCCGCCAGGAAAAGCGATTAAGTAATATAGGCTTAGAAAGAAAGTGAAGAAAACGACCAACGCGGCTCCCCCAAAAAGTGGACTCGTCAATTATTGCACGGGCGTGCAGTTCTATCCGTGGAGAACTGTCGTAGGTTTGTATGGAATTTGAACTGTGGGGTTGGGAAATGTACAGAAGAAGTGATGAATGTCTGTAAACGTCACTCATCACTCTATTTTGTCTACGCGATTACACGAGTGGAGCAAGTGCTTCCAATGCTGACGCGCGATTCTCTGCTGCTGGCTCATCACCCATGTTGAGTGCTTCAGCGTATACGAACTCGACATCCGTCATACCAAGGAAGCCAAGAATCGTTGCAAGGTAATCATGCATACTGTCGCGAGGCGTGTCTTTGTGAATACCGCCACGAGTGGTGACTACAACAACCTTTTTGTCTTTAATCAGACCAACAGGACCTGTCTCCGTGTACTTGAATGTCACGCCAGCACGAGCAATGAGATCGAAATAGTTTTTTAGCTGCGTAGGGATCATAAAGTTGTACATCGGTGCTGCGATGACCACTTTTTCAGCGTTCTGAAGTTCTGCGATTAGCTCGTCAGACAGTTTAACAATTGCTTTAAGCTCATCGCTTAGGTCGTCGCCAGTGCTTCGCAATGCGGTTGCTACTGCCATATCCAAAACAGGAACAGGCTCTGCTGCGAGATCGCGAATAGTAACGTTGGATTTACCTTCAATCGCTTGCTCAATAATCTGGTTAGATTGTGAGTAGTCGCCAAGAATGCTCGATTTCAAAACAAGTGTATTAGACATGGGGTTATCCTCTTTAATGAAAGCATTGCTCGCTTTCCTATCAATGTGCCCAGTTTAGATGTGAGATAGAGAACTGATAAGCCGCTTTGTTTGAGTATCTAGTTCGAAAAAATCGAACAAGAAAATAACCACATAAAAAGTGGCATTATTAATGCAGCAACTTATAAAGAATCTTTGAACTTACCATATCTATCAGGAGTATCTTATGGCGAAATGGTTTCCAATTCTTACGGTGATGTCTTTGTTGGTGGTGCTAATTGTTGGTGTTGCAGTGTATTTTTCTGGCATGCAAGTGATTGTAAATACAGCACTTGAATGGAAGAATAGCTGGTTTGTCATTGCTGTTCAGTCGGCATGGTTCTTCTCTTGTCTCTTTGCTGCTATCTATGGTTTAGAGCTTCTTTTTGCCAAGGCGAAGTTGCACTTTACTAGTGCTGCATGACCCAATATTGAGCATGGTCTTAATAGGGCTACTCACTTTTCAGGCAGGGAGCCATTACGCTCCCTTTTCATTGTTCGACTGAGCTAAACGCATTTTGATGTAATCGAGAAACAGCTTGGTCCGAGTGTGTTCGTAATCTAGTTTTGGATAGTAGGCATAGACAGTCGAGTCCATTGCTTGAATTTCGGGCAGAACGCGTATCAATGCGCCGGACTTAACGTCTTCTTTGATCATTACATCGTTACTAATCAGCACACCCATACCATTTTTAGCTGCATAGAAGAGGGCTTCTGGATTAGTCGTCGCGAAGTTTCCTGAGAGCATGATTCGTTGGTTTTTCGATATTTTGTATTCGCGCTGTGGACGTTCTCCCCAAATAAGAATGTTGTGCTGTTTAAGCTCTTCGACGGTTTGTGGTGCGCCAAACTCTTCTATGTAAGAGGGGGCGGCGTAAAAGCCAATTCTTTGCTCAAAAAGAGCCGTTTGCCTCATACTCAGTGAGTTGAGCGTCTCTAACTCACGACTTATAAATACGTCGAGATTACTGGTTGGCAGTTCACCAGGCGCTGTGGTTATCAATTGGATCCGTATGTCCGGGTATTGAGCTAAAAAGTCATTCAGGTATTGAACTAAGAATTTAGAGCCGACCGCTATGGTTGCGCCAATCTTAAGCAGACCTGCGGGTGTTTCGTTGACTGAGCGAGTTTCGTCAATAATTGACTGAAAGCGATCCAAAGAGTCTTTAGCGCGCTGATAAAATAGGGCTCCCGCTTCGGTTTGCGTTACGGATCTGGTGGTTCGTTTGAGAAGCTGGACGCCGATGCGGTCTTCAATCCAATGTATGCGTTTGCTGATTGCTGAGCTGGTGGTATTGAGTCGGCGAGCCGCACCATTGAAACTGCCTTCTTCTACGACACGAATGTAGGTGTTGATACACGATATCCAATCCATGAAGACCTCTTATTGTTTCCTGTTAGGACGTATTCTGTTTCCTTTATAGTGTATTATCAATGATTCATACGCAATATAGAATGAGTGTATGAATAAAAAACACAATAAATCCTTCAACAAAACCCCTATGTTGCTCGCAATGATGATCATTGCAACGGGCCAAGTCGGCGTGAGTATTTACTTGCCTTCGCTGCCTCTTATTAGTGAGTCCTTATCCATCGGCCATGCTGATGTGCAGATGCTCGTGACACTATTTTTAGTTGGTTTTGGCTTATCACAACTCTTTTATGGCCCGCTCTCTGACGCGATCGGCCGACGCCCTGTTTTCATCTTAGGGCAAGGTGTGTATCTGCTCGGGACTGTCCTGTGTATTGCACTTAACGAACATTTTACCGCACTGGAGATCGGACGCTTGTTGCAAGGCTTGGGAGCGGGTAGCGCATCAGTACTAGGGCGAAGTGTGCTCAGAGACAGTTATGATGGCAAGCAACTTACTAAGGCATTGTCCTACATCTCGGTTACTGCTTCAGTCATGCCAATTATCGCGCCTGTTTTCGGTGGATGGATTGCGTTTCACCTTAGTTGGGAGGCGGTGTTTGTTTTTGTATTGATCTATCTTGTTGCTATTTTTGTTTTAGGTTGGTTTATTTTACCTGAGACTCTGCCTTATCAGCCGAGACCGTTTCAACCGAATCTAGTTATGAGCAATTACGCCAAGCTAATGGTCAACCCTCAAGTTATAGGCAGCGCGAGTTATAACTGGATAAGTTACCTTGGGGCAGTAGTGACGTTAAGTCTGTTTCCATTTCTTATGCAGCATGAGTTGGGGTTGACGGCTGCTGAATATGGCTCTGTCATGATCATCCCTTCGGCTGGATTGATGATGGGTAGTGTGTCGCTCAATATCCTTAATCGGTTCTTCTCGACCAGCTGGATCTTGTTTCTTGCAATCATCATTATGAGCTTATCTGGTCTTTGGCTGATGATGACCGAGATGACTGTCTTTAACTTATTGTTCGCATTTACTTGGCTCACGGTGGCTCAAGGACTTTCATTTCCTATTTCTATATCGCTGCTGCTTGGGCCACATAAAGAGCAAGCCGGTGCTGTTTCTGCATTATCGGGCTCAATACAAATGGTTATTGCGGGTGTTTTTGGCGGATATTTGGTTGAACAGTGGGTAACCACACAAGATTCATTGGGGCGTTTTTATTTGATGTCTGCTCTAATCATGGTCGTCGTATTGCTGATGAGTCAAATACGACGCTTTGGGCAAGGCGTTAGTTCTGCTAGTGATGTTGAGACGCCTTCACGCGTTAGAGAGTAAGCGGTCCTAAGTTATTCATTTGATTGACAACCCAGTGTGTTCTCTTGTTCACATAATCAGACATGGGAGTAGGCTGCATTCTGTATGGATTCGGTAGCACGACTGCAAGTTGAGCCGCTTGAATGGCAGTGAGTTCTTTTGATTGAACTCCGAAGAATTGTTGGCTCGCGGCTTCGACGCCATAAATGCCCGGTCCAAACTCGATGACGTTGAGATAAACTTCCATGATTCGCTCCTTACCCCAGAACAGCTCAAGCAGCATCGCGATATACAGTTCGTAAGCTTTGCGTACATAGGTTTGACTCGGAAACAAAAACACATTTTTTGCTGTCTGTTGGGTGATGGTGCTTGCGCCTCGTGATGGTCCCGATGAGCCACTTTGTGCGATAACACTAAACAGCGCTTGAAAATCGACACCTGAATGAGATGGAAATTTTTGATCCTCTGAAGCGACCACAGCTTTGGGCATGTTTGGGCTGATATTAGAGAACGATACCCATTGATGATAAGTCTGTTCAGGGTACCCGTTTGGGGGAGATAGGGTGCGCGCTATTTTCCACCCCCAAATCGGTGGATTAACAAACTTAAAAAACAGCACTAAGAGCAATGGAACGCCGAGTAGGATACAAACCAAGTTGAGCAATAGCTTCTTTAGCATAGTTTTCATTGCCTTACGGGAGTTAAGTGCGACTCTTTAGTGTAGGGTGAAACACGGGCTGACGCAAAAATACCGGGCTTGTCCGTTGAACTATTAAAATCCTTCATCGTCTAATGTTGTGCATATCCAATAAGTTAGTATCTTAACTAACGTTGCCTATCAAAAACAAGGAAAGCACATGTTCGTCAAAGCCTCACCTTTACTGCTTGCAGTATGTATTGCCGTTACTCCTAGCGTATTTGCTGAGGAGGCTCAACAAGATGTTAATAAAGCACAAAACGCCGCTTCTTCAGAATCTAGCAGTAAGTATGAAGCCACTCTCAATAAGTTTAAGCAAGCAGAAGCCACGCAGCCGTTTTTTGAAAATGCGTATGGTTATGCTGTGTTTCCAACTGTCGGTAAAGGCGGGTTTGGTATCGGTGGATCTTATGGCGAAGGTCAGGTTTATCGTCAAGGTACACACGTCGGTGATTCAACATTAGCGCAGCTTAGTATCGGTTTGCAGTTGGGCGCTCAGGCCTATAGCGAAATCATCTTCTTCGAAAGCAAAGCGGATTACTACGCCTTTACCAGCGGTAGCTTTGAGTTTGGTGCGCAAGCATCAGCGGTGGCTCTGACACTTGGAGCGAGCGCACAAGCCGGCTCAACAGGTGCTGGAGCACAAGCGGGCGATAAGCAGAGCAGAGCAACTTACATCAATGGTATGGCTGTGTTTACTATGACTAAAGGTGGTCTGATGTACGAAGCATCGATCGGTGGTCAGGGATTCTCATTTGCCCCAAACAATAACTACGACGCGGAATAGTTGAATAGAAATGAATGACGCCTCTAAAAGAGGCGTCATGGCTAGTTAGCGGTTAGACTCTCTGCGCCTCGCAACATGGCTTCGATCAGTTCACCGGCATTAAACTTCACCAGCGCTTCGTGCGCACCTACCTGATGGGCTCTTTCGGTACACATTTCACTAGAAAGTGAGGTGTGTAAAATACGATAAGCGTGACCAAGTGCAGGGTCATTTTGTACTTCAAAGGCGAGTTCATAGCCATCCAGCCCCGGCATCTCAATATCACTCACGAGAATATCTATCGCGTCATTTCGCGAGGCTTTTGCACGCATAAATTCAAGTGCACTGTTGCCATCTTTGCATAGATCGAATGGAATGCTGATTTGGTTTAGCGCATCACCCAGCTGTTTTCTTGCGATGGATGAGTCGTCTACAAGCAGAATATTAAGCGCCTTTATTCTCTCGCGCTGCACGTCGGTAAGCATCGGGATCTTGGTATCGGCATATTGCGGATAGATCTTAGAAAGCAGAAGCTCCACATCAAGAAGCTGAACAATCTGATCATTAAAGCGAGTCACACCCGTGACAAACACATTTTTACCACTACTCTCCGGTGCAGGTTCAATAGATTTCCAATCACACTCGATGATTTTATCGATATCTCGGACCATAAACGCCACCACCGTGCGAAGGCAGTCGGTCACGACCAGATAAGTACTGTTGTATTCTTCAGGGGCGATAGGTCGGAACCCGATAGCAGCAGCCATATCGATGACGGGTACAGTAAGCCCACGTATGCTGACCGTCCCCACAACATGCTGGTGCGAATACGGGATTTGCGTGGTCGGCAGAAAAGGCACAATTTCACGCACCTTGAGCGTACCAATGGCAAAACGCTGCTTTTGCATGTTAAGGGTAAACAACAACATGCCCTGAGATTGATTAGCCTTACTGATGCTTGCTTTCATTTGAATTCTTACTCTAATCACCAATAGGTTGATTTTATAAACTTTATCGCTAAAAGTTAATGCGGCAGATCGTTAGAAAAGTTTAACTGCGTGAAAAGTAAACGTGATTTACATCTCAGTTTAGATTACACTCTGCGCTACTTATCATCCCATACTCGCGATAACACAGAGGCATACCATGGCAAGAACTGCGGCAGCACTTCACATTTTGGTAAAACACAAAGAACAAGCTGAAGATATCATTAAACAGCTTAAGAAAGGCGCTAAGTTTCAAACGCTTGCAAAAAAATACTCTACGTGTCCGTCTGGCAAGAAGGGTGGTGACCTGGGTGAGTTCCGCAAAGGTCAAATGGTGCCACAGTTTGATAAGGTGTGCTTTTCGGGTGAAACGCTTGTCCCTCACTTGGTAAAGACTAAGTTTGGCTGGCACGTTGTGAAGGTACTGTACCGAACTTAGTACTCATTGTTCCATACTAGAATACCAAAGAGCCCGCGTTAGATACGCGGGCTCTTTTCGTGAAGGTTACTTAATCTGCTTGCCACTCACCCAAACTGCTGAAATAGCGGGTTCTGTTGTGTGAACGATGATCTTCTCCAGGGCATCTTGTGCTGAATCCAAGTCATCATAGATGCGCACTTGGCTTCCGGCAGTGTTCGAGTCGATCACCAAAGCGTCAAAGTGGTAACCTGGCTTAAAAATACCGACCGGAAGATCCAGGGTTAATCCTCCACCGTGAGTCGCCAGCCAAAATGCTTCGACAAATGAAACTCGGCTATGTGCTTCCCCTCGCTGATCCATAATATGAGTGTTCGTCCCTGCCTCTCTCACTCTAGAGTGGCTGACGGCATCGAGCGCTGCGTGGAAAATGGATGGAAGTGGTCCGCCCGAGAGGTCCGAGCCGAGTCCCACATGCAAATCTTGGTCTAACGCTTCTCTCAATGGAAAAGCGGCATCAGCAAAATACATATTAGAAAGTGGGCAGTGGGCAATGCCTGCTCCTACTTCTTTGATCGTATTTTTATCGCTCTGGGTCAGAAAAATAGAGTGCGCCAGGACGGTTTTTCGAGTCAGGAGACCTGTTTCCTTGTATAGCTCTACATCTGTTTTCTGAAAAGCTTGCTGAGTAAAATCACGAGCCCAATCGCTTTCAGATGCGTGGGTTTGAACGTGGCATTGGTACTTTTGAACCAACTTACCTAAGCCTTTAAGTAGTTGCTTTGTAGAAGTAGGTACAAAACGAGGCGTCACTACTGGGTGGATTAAGTCTTGTTGATTGTCGATTTCTCTGATGTTCTGAATGAACGCTTCAGCGGCAGAAATAGCGACTTCAGTCGAGGACTCTACGTAGTACTCTGGACACATGGACTTTTCATCCATCGAGATCTTACCAACCAGAGCACGTTGACCTTTTTCTTTACACACCTTAGCAAGGTACTCGGACGGCGCACTATCGATGGTAGCAAAGTACATCGCCGTGGTGGTGCCATGAGCGATAAGCGTATCGACAAGTTCTGGATAAATCCTGGCCGTAAAGTCTGGATCTTTATAACGGTTTTCGAGCGGGAAAGTGTACTGGTTTAGCCAATCATTAAGCGGAAGGTCTAATCCTTTTCCTGCTTGAGGCCACTGCGGGGCGTGAGTATGCAGGTCAACAAGACCTGGTAGCAAATACTGATTCTTAGCTAACCGCGTTAAGCTATTGTTTTGCTCATGGCTTGCGATCACCTCATCGTACTTATGATCAGTCCTTGAAAGCACTTGGGTGATGGTACCGTTAGCATCGATTTCAATACAGGCTTGCTCTATGTATTCAAAGCTACCTCGTTGTGGAGTATGGTAAAGGTTGGCGATGATGGCTCGGTTTGACATATCCTGATTCCTAAAAAAGCCCAGACAAATGCTGGGCTAATTGTTGACTACAGTGTTAGCGCAGTCTTAAGTGCGACATTGATCATTTCGTGCAGCTCTGTGCGACGTTCGTCTGCGGTAAGGTGTTCGCCTTTGGTGATGTGATCGGTCACCGTACACATCGCAATGGCTTTGCAGCCATTTTCGGCGGCACATGAGTAAAGCGCGTTTACTTCCATCTCTACACCCAGCACACCGTATTTCGCCATGAGCTCGTACATGTCGAAGTCCGGACGATAGAAGAGATCTGATGAGAACACCTGACCAACACGATAGCTCATGTCCGTTTCGCTCAATACAGACACACAGTTTTGCAGCATATTGAAGTCAGCCAATGCCGCGTAATCGTGATCGCGGAAACGAATACGGTTGATTTTGGAGTCGGTGGATGCGCCCATTGCGACGATAACGTCTTTCAGTTTTACGTCATCGTGAATCGCGCCGCAGCTACCGATACGAATGAAGTTCTTAACTCCGAACTCTGTCATTAGCTCATGAAAGTAGATCGTTGCTGAAGGACCGCCCATACCGTGCGCCATCACCGAGATCTCTTTACCTTGGTAGGTTCCAGTGTAGCCGTATACATTACGAACGTCGGTAACGAGTCTTGGGTTTTCAAGATAAGTCTCAGCGATAAGTTTTGCGCGAAGTGGGTCACCCGGCATTAGAATCGTTTCTGCAAAGTCGCCTTTGTTCGCATTAATATGTGGAGTTGGCATTTTATAGTTCCTTAAGACAGAGTGATAAGCAGACCAGCGATAGTACCGGACATTAGGTTTGCCAGAATGGCGCCAAATAGTACGCGCGGACCGATTTCAACAAGAAGTGGACGACGCTCTGGGTTCATAGCACCGATACCACCGATAACCATGGCTAATGAGCCGATGTTAGCAAAGCCACACAAGCTAAACGCAATGATCGCTTGTGTCTTCGCCGTTAGTGTTTCACTGACTTCAACGAAGCTCATGTAAGCGACAAACTCATTCACAGCAATCTTCTTGCCTATCAGTGCGCCAGCCGTCACAGCTTCGTTCCATGGAACACCCATAAGGAAAGTGAGAGGTGACAAGATATAGCCGATAATGAGCTCTAGGCTTGCGTTTTCGAAACCGGCCATGCCACCAACGCCTGAAATGATGCCGTTTAAAAGCGCTACGAGGGCAACAAATGAAATCACCAATGCGGTTACTGTAGCCGCTTGATGCATACCGACCAAAGAGCCTTCCGTGATCGCATCTAAAAGCGACTTTGGTGCTTCTTTATCATCGACTTTAATCGATTTGTCCGTGATCACTTCATCGGTCTGCGGGCAAAGAAGTTTCGCAAATAATAAACCTGCAGGTGCCGTCATAAAGCATGCAGTAATGATGTACTTTGGATCGACACCGAGGCTGATGTAACCGATCATGGTTCCGCCAGCAACACTTGCTAAGCCACCCGTCATAACGGCAAAAAGCTCTGAACGAGTCATGTTCTTCACTAAAGGTCGAATCATTGAAGGCGCTTCGATTGGGCCCACGAAGATGTTCGCTGTAGCACTTAGTGACTCTGCTTTCGATGTGCCAAGCAATTTAGTTAACGCGCCACCAATCACATTGATTAGGGTTTGCATGATGTTCAGGTAGTACAGTGCAGAAATTAGCGCGGAGATAAAGATGATTACGCAAAGTACATTGATAACAAAAATAAAGCCCATGCCAAATTTGCCAAGGTCACCAAAGGCAAACGCGAGACCTTCATTGGCGTAAGAGATAACGTGGTTGACGCCGTTAGACATGCCTTGAAGGATTTGTTCACCCAAAGGAACAAACATAACAAAAGCACCGAAACCAATTTGCGCGGTTAAGGCGAGTAAAACAGTACGTTTGTTGATGGCTTGGCGGTTCTCAGAAAATAGGAAGCCAACAGATAGCAGTGCGATGATACCGACAATGCTCATAAGTAAAGACATGATACAGCTCTTTTGTGGTGTACCTAGCTATGTCCGTAATAGCAGTGATGTCCGTATGAAATAGGTAGTAAAAATCTAAGTGAGCGCACTTAAGGCACGTTGTTTGTGCAGGTGCGTGTTTATACTCACTGAACAGACTTATAGATATAAGAGCAGATAGGGTCTAAGGTCATCTTATAGAAGAGCAATATTGGTGCTCTGTAGAAACGCTTCACCGTATTTGAAGCTTATACAAAATGCCTGACAGTAAGTCCCAACTTTTGGGAGCAGCGGATTCTATATAAAGCAATTTGTGATTGCAACCGTTTGCGTCAGGGTATTTTCTCTAGCTGATAAAATAATGCGCAGAACTCTAGCATTATTGGGTTGTAGACTTTATGATGCGCGACCACGAACGATCATAAGAAGGTTAACGCCATGAGCATGAAACAAGAACTTCAAAAACTAAATAACCGCCTCGACAAGTGTAAGTACAAGTTGGATGGCGCGAAATCTCGTGGCGACAATGAGTTGATCTCACGCTTTACGGATGAGATTGATAAAATCACCAAAAAGATCGCTCAAATGAAACACAAGCAGAGCTATGACATGAACAAAGAGCGCAAAAGCTTGCTCGACATGCCATTCTCTCGTGAAATTACCAAAGCCGAACAGGCTGATATGGGTAAACTGAAAAAGTCAGTAAAAGGCTTAGTTGTGGTTCACCCAATGACTAAAATTGGCAAAGAGCTGAAGCTGAAGGTAATGACTGGCTACGCTCCTAAGCCATTCTAATCATTATTTCTTTTTCAAAGGCGCACTAGTTAGCTAGTGCGCCTTTTTTGTACCTGACAGACGTGGTTTTTCGATACAGTTACGTTAATACGTGCTGTGACACGGCTCACGGCTTAGGAAGCTGGAGATTTAACTATTTCGTAACTGGTGTGACAAAATGTTTCTTGTTTAGGTTAAAATGTATTTATATTTCATAGTGTTATGACAATAACTTTAGAGATACTCTAAAATATCATCTTAAATTTTTATCTACGCCTACTTTCTAATACAAGAGAAAGCGGTCGGGGGATGAGCCCTACGTTTCCCCAGTCACTATAATTTGTCTTTATTGACGTAATTCCAAATAACAAAGGCGATTCAAATGTCTAACACTACCACTAGTCAGAGTAACGTGATTCTTCATGCGTTCGATTGGCCATATGCATTGGTAACTGAGCGAGCTCAGGAAATCAAAGCTTGTGGGTACAAGACAGTGCTGGTCTCACCGCCAATGAAGTCATATCGAAGCGAGAAAGAGGTCCTCTGGTGGCAGCTTTACCAGCCGCAAGATTATCGTGTTATCGATAACAAGCTAGGTAACACCGAAGACTTCAAAGCCATGATGGATGCCCTCAACGAACTCGGCTTATGGGTTTATATTGATGTGGTCTTTAATCATATGGCGAATGAATCGAGTCAAAGGCTCGACCTTCAGTATCCTAGTGCTCAAGATATGGCGAACTATCAAGAGCATTCGACTTACTTTGAGGAGCAGAGGCTGTTTGGCGATCTAAGCAAGCCACTTTTTACTGAAGAAGATTTTGTTGAAGCGTTTGGTATTGAAAACTGGAAGGATCGCTGGGAAGTTCAAAATGGTCGTCTTACTGGTGGTCCAGAGGATCCAGGTTTACCAACACTCAGAACAAGCGATCACGTGATTGCGCAGCAGCAAGCTTACTTGCTAGCTATGAAAGACCTTGGCGTACGCGGCTATCGTATCGATGCCGCCAAGCATTTGACGCTAGAGCACATCAAAAAGGTGTTCACCAAAGATATTACTGAGGGTATGCACGTATTCGGTGAGATCATTACCGACGGCGGCGCGACGGAAGAAGAGTACGAGCTATTCCTTCAGCCGTATCTAGAAGAAACGCGCCTTGCTGCTTACGACTTCCCGTTGTTTAAGACTATTTTTGACGCCTTTTCATCGAAAGAAGGCAGTCTCACATCCTTGATCGACCCATACTGTTTTGGTCAGGCGTTAACGCATGAGCGCTCTATCACGTTTGTAACTACCCATGATATTCCAAACAATGATGTGTTTAGCAACATGGTTATGGAAGAGTCGGATGAATGGCTGGCATATGTTTATATTTTGACTCGCGGGGAAGGGGTTCCGCTGATTTACAGTGACCTCGATCCGAGTGGGATCAAAAATGCGAAAGGTTTACCAAGATGGGTCGATAGCTGGAAAGATCCTAAACTGGCGAAGCTTATTCATTTTTACAATACAGTACACGAATCAAGTGCTGAGGTGATTGAAGCAAACGAAGATCTTCTCGCTTTCCGTCGCGGAGATAAAGGTGTCGTCGTCATCAATAAATCATCGCGCAGCAAAGTGATCGCACTGAATGAATCTAAGACACTGACGTCAATTTTCTCTGGTGCAGTCGTTGAAGCTGGTGGTGCACTGCACATTGAGCCTATGAGTGCTGAAGTGCTAACTATCGCTTGAGAAGTGAAAAGATATTGATTGAGGAAGCCCCTGCTGGAGAGTAGGGGCTTTTTTGATTTTGGGTTAAGCTAGAGCAACGAGTTTGGTTACCAGTTTTTCGATACCACTTGCCGCGTCTGAAATGCTATTAGCGAGCATATAAGCAGGCGTCGACAATACGTTGTTGTCTTCATCGAACACAATATCGTCGACTGGACAATCAACATGTTGGCCACCTAGGCCATTAAAGCCAGCTGCGGTACCATCATCATTACCTATCGTGCCTTTTACTGACTCTGGGTAGACCATTGGGATGATGACAGGCGCGATACAGAGATACCCTGCAGGTTTATTCGCATCCTTGAATGCACGACATGCAGCGGCAACGTCAGCATTGATTGAGCACTCTGCACCGTTGATAGCAAAGTCTGTTAGGTTTTTAGCTGCGCCAAAGCCGCCAGGCACAAGCAGAGCATCAAAGTCATCGACATTGAGCTTTGCGACATCTTCGATATTGCCTCTTGCTATTCGCGCTGCTTCAACAAGGACATTTCGTGACTCTTCCGTTGCTTCCCCTGTTAGGTGATTCACCACGTGGAGCTGCTCAACATTTGGCGCGAAGCAGTGCCAAGTGGCGCCTGCTTTTTCTACAGCGTGAAGCGCAAGTACGGACTCATGAATTTCCGCACCGTCAAATACGCCAGATCCGCTGAGAATTACTGCTATATTTTTCATAAACCAATTCCCTCTGTTGACTGTTTTTTATCAATAATAGTTTATCTAACAGAAGGTTGGAGTTACTTGTTTCTTTTCTGTGCTCTATCAAGCAAAAGTATATCAACCAGCGTCCTTCTATCGAGTAGAGGCGTGTTGCAAAGAACCCGCATCGACGGTTTTGGTTGCTGCCATCGTAGAATCCAGTACCGCTGCCATTTCTTCGAAGTACGGGTTAAAGGTTAGCCGAGCGTGCACTTTCCCTGGCTCTTGATACCCATAAGACGAATACCACATCTCTTCGCCTCTCAGACACGCATTGTAGCCTTCTTCAGATTGACCATTGTCGCAAATTGCTACAGTTCCTTTGGTGCCGTAATAGGGGTTGTTTGGGTGGAATAGCATGCCCATATGAGAGCCATTTGACACGCGATACTTCGGAAGTTTCATCGACTGTTGGATAACTCGCTTGCCACTGGGGGCTGATTCTCCTTGCCAAATCAATCGGTTGGCTGGGTTTGGAAATTGACGGTTGAACCATTCAACGGCTGCGGCTGTATCGACAACACTGTCACCCTCACTGAGTACCATTACGGTTGGCTTACTGAAGTCATGAGCGGCGAGCTTGTTTTGTACTTCGCTCACGGTGTCGTAATAGACAGCAGCACCATTCATAGGTAGCGAGTTGTATCGAAGCATATTGTCTTCAGGGTCTTGGTCAGCCCATTGCATGAACAGGCTTGCAAAACCTGCGTACTTAACGGCAGTTGACGTTGGCTGGAAAGCCGGAGAAAACAGCAAGAGTCCAGAAACACGATCATCTTCAAGTGCTCTGGAGGTGACTAGATTTGCGCCGGTGGAGTAACCACCAAGCCAAACCGTTGGGTAATCTTCTAATAGTAAGTCGGTATGATGGTCTACGACGCCTCGCCAGTCTTCAAAACTTGGTAGGATAAGATCGCCCACTTTGCTGCCGTGACCAGGCAATAAAATGGCTCTGACTAAGTAGCCTTGATCAGCGAGATGCTGTGCGATGTCATGAAAAGAGTAGGGGGAGTCGCCCAAACCATGCACGAGTAGAACGGCCTCACCGTTAGGTTTGTTGGGAGTGACCTCAAAAGGGCTGTTCAAAGCCACTTCCAATTGATGATCGTCAGACTTATAAGCTCTATTTTCGGCGAGCCATTGCTGCGTCTCGGTCACGTAACCTTGATAGCTATCTTGTTGATAACTAGGTAGTGACGTTGAATGCGTAAATGAAGGGTTTTCGTTTTTGGTTGAACAGCCAAAGATGCCTGCTGTAACAAATGCAGCAAGATAGAACGCTAACGCCACCACCTTTCGTTTGTGGCGTGATCGCTTCTCTCGTTTAGATTCATTTGGACGATACTTCTTCATATTCACCCTCTATCGTATTTCCTTGTGCTGAGTGACCTTGAGCCTGACGCTGACGAGCGAATTCTTTATCTAACTGCTTTTTTATACGGTTGCCCGTGATGTATGCAGCAATCGCCATTGGAATCGCCATGATTAGGCTGAACATCATTGCAACAAAACCGATAAACAGTGCGCTGATAGTTAGGAGTGCTTGTTTCATAATGACCTCTCTGTAAAAACCGAAATTAAGAATGGATGAGTCTTTATGGCATCTCTCCTTGATATCGAAATAATACGACAGAGAATATGAACCAAACATGAACGCCTAGTCAGATTAGCGTTCATGTTTGTTAGGGGGAGGGAAAATTTTTAGGAGAGAGTTAATCGCCTAGTGGCTGACGATCACTGCCCGTACGATGAGTATCCAGAGCCAACTTCAATCGGCGTAAGCGGTCGCGAGAACGGCGCTTGTGGTTCACGGCAAGTTCCATGGCTAGCACGTCAACAAGAGCTAACATAGCGTATCGAGATGCCGAGGGTTTGTAGATAAAGTCGGTCTCTTTATGAACGATAGGTAACACGATGTCGCTCAAGTCAGCCAGTGGCGAACCTGAAGGAGTAATGGCAATGATCGGAACCCCATATTGCTTCGCGGTTTCTGCGGTTTCGACCACAATCGGTGTGTGACCCGTTGCCGAGATGACCACCATAACGTCGTTGGCATCTGCGGTTGCTGCTACCATCCGGGTTAACAGACCGTCATTGTACGATACGACTGGGTATCCAAGACGAAACAAACGATGTTGCAGCTCTTGCGAGGTGATGGTTGAGCCTCCGCCAACGCCGATAGCAATTATCTGCCTTGCCGAATGTAGCAATTCCACGGCTTTGCTGACGTCTGCTTCGTTTATCAATGCGCGGTTGATGTCTAGAGCTTGTTTGATCGACTCATAAATACCTTGGTGTCCAGTTTGAACTGGGGGCTCAATGATGAAGCGTTGACCCACTGCAAGTGATTGAGCGAGCTTGATTTTCAGGTCTCGTACGTTTTTGCATCCCACTGCTTTGGCGAAACGGGTAATAGTTGCTTCACTGACGCTTGCTTGTTCTGCAAGCTCGGTAATACTTGCGTTAGCGGCTCCGCTCACATCGTCGGTGATCAGGTCTGCCACCTTCTTTTCTGCGTCACGAAGCGCACTGTAGCGCTCCGTGATCTGAGAAATAATGTCTACTTCTACGCTCAAAATGTTCCCTCTAGAATGCCGTTTCGACCCAATGGTCTACGTTATGTTGGTCGTCACTGATGGCTATGTAACGCCACTTATCAAACGTCAGGCAAGGATGTGACGTTGAAAAGGCAATCATATCACCAACTTGTAGGTCGCATTCCTCCGGAATGGATAAAAATGTGTGTTGATCCATCACATCTGTCGCTACAAGGTCTTTGATATTGAGTGCTTCGCCATTGCGATAGATGCGCTCTGGGATGGGTAAGCCTGCGTCGAATGCTACATCCCTCTTTCCTAGTCCAATAATCGCCTTGGTAGCTTCTGGGCGTGATATAACATAAGCCCAGACCTCTAATGCTGAGGAAAGATCGCCCCCTAGCTCACAGGCAAATCCTTGGTTTTTCTCTGCGCGTTGCATCACTTTGTGCTGCGCATTGAGGTAGATACCTGTGTCGTGAATAACATAGCAACCCGGTCTTAAAATAGCGTCAACGTTAGCGAGGTGAGCAAACTCTTCGGCAACGACATCATACCAAGCCGAACCAGCACCTGTGACGATTGGCTTAGTGGGGAGTAGCTTATCAGCGACTAAGCTGGCCGCCAGTCCAAGCGTGTTGGAGAGAAACTGACGTACACGAGCCTCTTCGTCTCCGCCATGAATAACGCCCTCGTAGACCTCAATTCCAACCAGTTCAACGTGTGATAGCGTTGCAATAAGCTGCGCAAGTGCGGTGACTTCTTCTACGGTGCGGCAGCCACAACGCCCCCCCTCAACCCCATACTCGATCAGTACTTCAATCGTGTGAACCGTTTGCTCAAAGTAGTGTTGCAGCTGCTCAACGTTTTGTTTTGAATCGACACAAACCATTACTCTAGCGCCGGTATCACGCTTAACTCTGTGGATCAAAGCCATGTTAGCTTTGCCGACTAACTGGTTCGCCATCATGATGTTAGCAATACCGCTGTGAGCGGCGACCTCAACTTGTGGGGCGCTTGCTACCGTGATGCCCCAAGCGCCGTGCTGTTGTTGCTGACGAAAAAACTCGGGTGTCATGGTGGTTTTTCCATGAGGGCAAAGCTTCACGGCATGATGATTAGCAAACTTTTGCATCCACTCCATATTGTTCGTCAAATGACTGCGCTTGATGACTGCCGCCGGCAGGCTGATGTCTTCATTGATTAAGCTATAACTCTGCTTCTTTTCTTCACTACACGCTAAGCCTTTGTGACCGATTGCATAATCAAGTTCTTGTTTTTTGTGATTGTTTCTATCTTCTGTGAATAGGTTTTTCATTTTTTGTCTCGCACTAACATGAGTTAAGTTGTTGATATTAAATGATTGTTGCTTTCTATTATATTTATGATGTTAGAAACTATCAAACTTTGATTATTGTTTTGTGTAATTTGTCACTGAGTTTTGTCAGGTTAATTTCTAACATACCTCTTATGGAAAGCGCGAAGATAAGAGAGAAGGTCATGTTGTTCGACATCATTATAAAAAACGTAGAAATCGTCGATGGCACCAATGGACCTGCCTACCATGCAGACCTTGCAATTAAGCAAGACCGTATTGCGAAAATCGGTGATCTAGCAGGCTCAAAAGCGGGTTTGGTGATTGATGGGCAAGGGCAGGTATTAAGCCCAGGGTTCATTGATGTTCATACGCACGATGACACTAACGTTATTCGCTATCCAGATTGCTTGCCGAAAATTAGTCAAGGGGTGACGACAGTTATCGTCGGTAACTGTGGGATCAGTGCCTCGCCGGCGACGCTTAAAGTTGCACCACCTGATCCAATGAACCTACTGGGGAAACAAGAAGATTTTAAGTATCCAACGTTTGCAGAGTATGCCAAAGCGGTCGAAGCCGCGCAGCCGGCGGTGAATGTTGCGGCATTGATTGGGCATACCACACTTCGCAATAACGTGATGGATGAGCTACTTCGTGAGGCAACCGAGGACGAGCTGCAATCAATGAGAAGCACTCTGAGTCAGGCGATGGCAGAGGGCGCGTTAGGCTTGAGCTCTGGTCTGGCTTACGCCAGTGCGAAACAAGCGACAGCGAGTGAAGTTATGCGTTTGGCTGCGGTACTTGCTGATTTTGGTGGTATCTATACCACGCACATGCGCACTGAATTTGAGGCTATCTTGAATGCGATGGAAGAGGCCTTTGAAACTGGCAAACATGCTCGTGTTCCTGTGGTGATCTCGCATCTGAAATGTGCTGGAGCGGGTAACTGGGGCAGAACTGTCGAGGTGCTCGATCTGCTCGAAAAGACGGCAGAGCATCAAGATGTTTCATGCGATTGCTACCCATATTCGGCAAGCTCTTCAACTCTGGACCTTAAACAGGTTACTGACGACTTCGATATCTTTATTACATGGTCGGAATCTAAACCTGAGTTTGCAGGTCAGCTTCTCGCTGACATTGCCAAGCAAATGGAAATGCCTTTGATGGACGCTGCTAAAGCTCTGCAACCAGCGGGAGCAGTATATCACTGCATGGATGAGCAAGATGTGGAGCGAGTACTTAAACACAGGCTTACTATGGTTGGATCTGACGGACTGCCGAACGATCCACATCCTCACCCGAGACTGTGGGGCACCTTCCCTAAAGTATTGAAACATTACTGTCGAGATCGCGAGTTATTTCCACTCGAGGAAGCGGTTTATAAAATGACGGGAATGTCAGCGCAACGCTATAACCTATCCGATCGGGGAATAATCAAAGAAGGGGCATTCGCCGATCTGGTTTTATTTAATAAACATAATGTTCGTGATACTGCGACATTTGAAACCCCTATTTCTGTAGCAGACGGAATAGAGTGTGTATTAGTTAACGGAAACATTAGCTATCAAAATAAATTAGTCGCCAACGAAAGATTTGGCCGATTTATATATCGTGATGGTATTAATTGCTCTTGAATTATACATATTCAAGAAATGTAGAACTTAAATAAGACGTAACAAAACTGGAGTAAACAATGACAATTAAACGCTATGGTGTAGAAGGTGGTGTTGGTACAGGTGGACAGCATTTACCATTCGCTCGAGCAACAGAGGCTGGTGGCTTTCTTTACGTATCGGGCCAAACACCAATGACAGATGGCGAAGTTGTGGAAGGCGGTATTGTTGACCAATCACGCCTGGCTATCCAGAACTGTGTCGATATTATGGAAGAAGCGGGCTACGGTCTAGAAGATGTTGTGCACGTTAAAGTGGTACTGACAGATTCTCGTTATTTCCAATCATTTAATAAAGTATTCAAAGAGTTCTTTGGTGCAAATCCACCAGCACGAATCTGCATGGTTTGTGACCTAGTGGTGGATGTAAAAGTAGAAGTCGACGTGACTTGCTATCGCGAAGATCGTCGATAAATATAAAGTCGTATCTACACGCAACTTAATAATGGGCATTTTGCGATGCCCTTATCAATAAAAATAATAATGACATTGTGATTACATTGTGTAGTTACGTTTCGAGATTAAATAACGTAAAACGATAGGCAGTATATAAGTTGCTTATCTCTCTGGAGGTGTTCAATGAACAGTACACTATTCTTATCCGGATTCGGGATATATGTGTGTTTTCTTATTTGGCTTGGTTGGTATGTATCGCGCAACCAAAAGTCAGGTGAAGATTTTCTACTTGGTGGGCGCGGCTTACCACTGTTTTTGGTACTAGGTACCACGGTAGCGACCATGGTGGGTACTGGCTCAAGTATGGGCGCAGTAGGTTTTGGTTACGCTAACGGTTGGGCTGGTGCACTTTATGGCATTGGTGGCGCTCTTGGTATTTTACTACTCGCACTCTGGTTTGCCCCTGTTCGTCGACTCAATTTTATGACCATGAGTGAAGAGTTATCCTACTATGTCGGTGCAAACCGCGTGGTGAAAAATCTGGTCGGTATTCTTATCTTTATTGCCTCTATCGGTTGGTTAGGCGCCCACATCTTGGGTGGTGGTATGTATCTGGCTTGGATTGCAGATATTGACCTCAATGTTGCGAAAGTCATTATTGCTGCCGCGTTTACGATTTACGTTGTCATTGGTGGTTACACCGCCGTGGTGTGGACTGACACAATTCAAGCCGTGATTCTTTTTGTTGGCTTCATCTTGATGGCCGTTCTATCGGTGCAGCACATCGGTGGCCTTGATAACCTTTACGCTGCGATGGACCCAGCAGCGACCAGCTTTCTAGCGATTGAAAAACTCGGTCTGATTCCAGCTATCTCATTAGCCGTTGTGGTTGGTGTAGGTGTGTTGGCGACGCCTTCATTCCGTCAGCGTATTTACTCAGGTAAGAACGTATCGACCATCCGCCGTTCATTTGTGTTGTCTGGTGTATTGTACCTGTTCTTCTCAATCATCCCTGCGGTTATTGGTATGGCGGCGCATGCGATTGACCCTAATCTAGATAATGCTAATTTCGCGTTCCCATACATTGCAGCAACGGTACTACCAGTTGGTATTGGCATGATCGTTCTGATTGCAGGTTTGTCGGCAACTATGTCGAGCGCGAGCTCTGATGCGATTGCCGGTGTTTCTATCTTACTGCGTGACGTGTATGTCATGTTTACAGGTCGCGTTCCAAATAAAGAATCGATGATGAACTACTCAAGGCTAGCGCTTATCGTCGTGATTGGTTTTGCTCTACTGTTTGCACTGACGTCAAACGACATTATCGGCTACATCACTAAGATGATCTCAACGGTGATGTCAGGCATGTTCGTGTGCGGTATGTTGGGTCGCTTCTGGAAGCGCTACACATGGCAAGGTGCGATTGCGACGCTAGTTGGTGCATCAGCGGCTTCATTCATGGTTATTCTAAGCCCAAGCCTAACCGCATTCTGGGGTAACCCAGTCATCCCATCTGTTGCAGTCGCGACTCTAGCGGGTGTTGCAGTGAGCTTGTTCACGCCAAGAAATATGGTGTCCCCAGAGGAAGCTCAAGCCATCTTAGACGCAGAACGTGCACAGATGGAGCAAGGTGGTGAGCCCAACAAGGACACCACGACTTCAACTCCAATTACAGAGTAATCACTCTTTAGTCAGGGTGTAGCGCAAGGACACCCTGACTTTTTACCGTTTTTTTCTCCCCCAATAAGACAAATCATAATGAAAAAACACTGTATTTATCCTTTATTAGCCCTGATTTCTTCTTCAGCAGTGGCGTCCACCACGTATTTGGACTTACGCCATGAATATCGTGACCCATCCGATAGGCATCGTAGCCGAGTGATTCTAGGTCATCATTTTGACAACGGTTATGGCATCGAGATGCTCACTAACATTAACCATGGTACCTATGGTGATAGCTTTGGTAGCAATCTGCGTTTATCAAACACAGAGGTGACCAACTACTATACCTACGCAGTGAATGATAACTTCACGCTAAACCCAGGTATCACGCTTAATTTCTTGAGCTCGAATACCTTCTACATGCCATATCTGAAGCTCAACTATAACTTTGATAGCGGCTTCTTTATTCACGGTCGTTACCGTTATGACTTCTCAAGTGCAGAAGCTCAAAATGCGGCGGGCGATTTTGAGACCATTCGACGCAATCGTTATGACGTTTGGACAGGCTACAGCAGCGATAAATTTACTCTTTCATACGCGTACACTTACTTCGATCAAATCACTAATCACCCTGGCGAACTTGCGAACGGTGAACAAACAGCACGTGAGCACACCGTGAAGTTTATGTACAAGTACTCTAGCTTCATGCGTCCATACGCAGAAATAGTGGACGCAGATAAGAACATATATATCCCCGAACCGAATAAAGGTGCGACAGAGTGGCGCTACCGCATTGGTCTGAATTTTGTTTTCTAAGGAAGTGGTAATGAACAAGAAACTGGTATCTCTTTTAATTGCAGGCACACTAACATCAACGGCATGGGCTATGGCACCAAATACCGATCTGAACTTAATGCCTTATCCTCAAACAGTGGAATTGAAACAGGGCAATGTTGTTATCGATAAAGACTTTAGTATTTTTATCAAAGGGTACAATTCAGAGCGCGTTGACGCGACGGCAAAACGTTTTATCACTCGCCTTGAGCGTCAAACGGGTTTACCGACTCTGAATTGGCAGGCTGAAAGCGCGAGCGACGCGACCTTAGTTATCGACATCGATGATGCGCCTAAAGCCGCGGTTCAGGATATCAATGCTGATGAGTCATACACCTTGAATGCGCAGAATGGGCAGATAGTTCTAAAAGCGAACCGTCCATACGGTGCGATCCGTGGTATCGAAACCATTCTTCAACTTGTCAAAACGGATGCTATCGCTTATTCGGTACCAGCAATTTATATTGAAGATGAACCTCGTTTCCGCTGGCGCGGTGTCTCTTATGATACCTCTCGTCACTTCATTGAGATGGAAGTGATCCTGCGTCAATTAGATGCAATGGCATCAGCGAAAATGAACGTGTTCCATTGGCATATCTGGGATGACCAAGGCATCCGCATTCAACTGGACAACTACACCAAGCTTTGGGAGAAAACCACGGATGGTGATTACTACACTAAAGATCAAATTCGCTATGTTGTTGACTATGCTCGTGAGTTAGGTATTCGTGTGGTTCCTGAGATCTCACTTCCTGGTCACGCTTCTGCAGTTGCTCATGCTTACCCTGAACTAATGTCAGGAGTGGGGGAACAAAGCTACCCACAGCAGCGTGAATGGGGTGTATTTGAGCCGCTCATGGACCCAACAAATCCTGAGCTTTACACCATGCTGAGTAGTGTCTTTGATGAAGTGGTTGAACTCTTCCCAGATGAGTACTTCCACATTGGTGGTGACGAGCCAAACTATAAGCAGTGGCAAGAGAACCCTGAGATCCAAGCGTTTATCAAAGAAAATAATCTCGATGGCGAGCGCGGCTTACAGTCTTATTTGAATGCGAAAGTAGAGAAGATGCTTGAAGATCGCGGCAAGAAGATGACGGGCTGGGATGAGATCTGGCATAAAGATCTGCCAAAATCCATCGTGATTCAAAGCTGGCGTGGGCATGACAGTATTGGTCGTGCGGCGAAAGAAGGCTATCAAGGACTTCTCTCTACGGGCTATTACCTAGACCAACCTCAGCCGACGAGTTACCACTATCGCAACGATCCTATGCCACATGGCATTACGGTCGATGATACATTGCATGAAGGCGAGCGTTTCGTTAGCTTTCAGTGGGAAAAACCGCGTACTAAAGGCGGTCCACGTAAAGGCTTGCTTACCATCATTCAGGCTAAAGATGGCAGTGTTAGAGCGTTTACTGACTACAACGGTAAGTCTCGTACTGAAGTCGAAATCTTAGAGTACACGCCAGGCGAGAGCTTCAAAGGGCACTTTGACAACTTTATGTCGTATACGGAGTTTAACCTGAAGCTTGTTGGTGACAAGCTTGCAGAAGGGAGCTATCAGCTTATTGGTAACGTGCGTTGGCCAACCACGGGAGAAGTCGTGGCTTCTTCTGCGCAGCCAGGTTCGACTATACCTGCGCCAAGCGGTGGTTACCCAGCTGAGCTGACGGAAGACGAGCAGTCGCTCATTCTTGGTGGCGAAATCACCGTCTGGGCTGAAAACATTAACTCTCAAACTATGGAAAACCGTATTTGGCCGCGTAGCTACGCCATCGCGGAGCGATTCTGGTCTTCCGAAGAGCTGACAGACGAAGCAAGCATGTATAAGCGTATGCGCGCTATCGACAGTTGGTCGGAGATCTCTCTGGGGATGCGCCATCACGCTGACTCTAGAGTTATGATGCAGCGTTTAGCGAATGGCGCCGATGTAACGCCATTACTGACACTTGCTCGCTATACTGAGCCTGCGCAGTATTACGCTCGCAACTGGGAGAAGTGGATTCAAACGGAAAATCACGGTGATCTTTATAATCAACATGAGCGCTTGAATCGTTTCGCTGATGCACTGCCGGTTGAGAGCTATGCTGTGTATGAAATGCGAGATCTTGTAGAGCAGTTTGATAAAGGTGATAAGCAAGCGCTCTCTGCTTTAGAACGTCACTACGAGACAGTTCTAAACGCTGCGACCACTGCTGAACCTATCTTCGCTGCGAATGTTGCATCTGTTGATACTGTTGCGGTGACGAATGCAACGAAGAAAATCGCGGAGTTAGGTATAACTCTAGTGGCTAAAGCACAAGCTGGAGAGGCCATCTCTAAAGCAGATGCGAATGCATATCAAGCGATGATTAACGAGTCGGCGATCATCATAGACGAAACCATTGTTGCCATCGTTAAGCCAACGGAAATGTTGTTGGAAGCTCTTTCTGAATAGATCATAACTAAATTACAGAGCTGATTAACCGAGTGCCGAGTGTTGCGAGTAGCAATACTCGGTTTTTTTATGAATACTCTCGTTCGGTATAAGCTGATAACTACCGCTTATCAGCCTAATAACGACAAGTGAATTCCTTGCAACACGTCAAATCGGTATTCTCTGCGGCATAGAAACAACCACTGCGAGATTACTGCTATGACTTTTACCAAAACTTCTCTTAAATCATTATTTGCCGTTACGACACTTGCTTTGCTAGCTGGCTGTTCGTCACCTGCTTTCGATAAGGACAACGAGAACGCAGCACGTAATCGAGGCGCAGCTGGAGGCGCGCTCTTGGGCGCAACGATGGGCGTTCTAACGGGTGAACCTGATCTAGCGGTCAAAGGTGCAGTTGCTGGTGGTGTTGCTGGTGGTGTTGCCGGATCGATGAAAGATCTAGAAGATTCTCGTGAAACTGGTCGCACAGAAACGCTAGCGGACGGTATTAAACAGGATAACCGCAGCGATGCTGAAAAGCGTGCAGATGAGCTTGAGGCTGAAATTCGTATTCGTGAGTTAGAGCAAAAGCTAGCAGAAATGGAGAAAGCGCAAGAATCTCAACCTGGTCAGCAAGGGTAATAACTCGCTAGTCTGTTTTAAACGCCAAGACTAAACAACACGCAAAGAAAAGGCCGATTGACAAGTCAATCGGCCGAAAACAGTGTGAACAAATCGGTTCACTAACAACGTCAGTTGGCTAGGTGACTTCAAAAAAGAAGTCGTAGTTTACAAAGCATGATGTATGCCAACTTTTTCAAAGTCTATTCTCCCTCTTTTTGTGCTCCAAAACACACATCAAGCCCCATTAATTCCAGTTTGCAAATGCATTACGCAATTATTTTGCGAAATGCGAATTATATAATTATCAACAGAGTGTGATTTCATATGAATTTACGATAAGAATATGATGCTTTTGTGGCAAGTCAGGATAATTTTGGCTAATTTTAAGTCTGTAGTTCCGTTTGAATTCCGTGACTGAGCTATTCATAGGGACGCCCCGAGAATCATGCCAAGGAAAAAGAGCACATGCAGCCAGCGCCAATCCCGTTTGATGATGATTATCGCCTTAAAGTCGTTAAACAACTAAATATATTAGAAAAACCTGAAGAGCGTTTTGATAGAGTCACTCGACTGGCAAAGCGAATGTTCGATGTAGACATTGCACTTTTGAGCATAGTTGAGCAGGACAAACAATGGTTTAAATCTAATGTAGGCCTCAACGCTCGAGAAACGGGGCGAGGTGAATCTTTTTGCGGACATGCAATATTAGGTGATGAACCTTTTATTATTCCCGATGCATCTATTGACGTTAGGTTTAGCGACAACCCTTTGGTAATAGGTGAACCTAATATACGTTTCTATGCGGGTGTCCCGCTTAAGATAGACAACGGGGTGAAGATAGGGACGTTATGTATCATCGACAATAAACCAAGGCACCTAAGTGACCAGCAAGTTCAAGACTTAATCGATTTGGCAAAGCTTGCGGAGTCAGAGCTTGTTGCGAATCTAAACTCGACCATAGACGAACTCACACAGATTTCAAACCGACGGGGCTATAATGCACTTGCCAGCAAAGTCATTCAAAAGTGTCGTTTTGCCGCAGAACCTTGCACAATCGCTCTATTTGACTTGGATAGCTTTAAACGCATTAATGATACGTTTGGTCATTCAGTTGGTGATGATGCGTTACGCCAGTTCGCAAAGTTGCTGAAATCCAACTTCAGGGATTCGGACGTTATTGCTAGAGTCGGTGGAGATGAGTTTGTTGTAGTGATGTCAGGGACAACAGGTAACGATTCTAAATTCCCGATCACGCGATTCAAAGAAAGGGTAGATACTTTCAATGAAAAGCAGAGTGCCGTTTACTCACTTGGTTATTGTGTCGGTGTTGTCTGTTGCACGCCTCTTGATTCAGTCGACCATGAAGAGTTGATAGAGCTTGCCAGTAAGGCGATGTATTTAAACAAAAGTACTACCTATTGAGTCTTTAAGTAGCTGTGAAGCGCGGTTAGAGACGGATAATGCAAATCTGCGCCATAGTTTGCTGATAGCTCTGAGGAGTTGGATATATAACAGCTTAAACACCCAGCGTTTTGTGCAGTGAGTACATCGTATTGATGGTCTCCAACGTACAAAACGTTTCCTTTCTCTAAGCTCCATTCCTCCATTAAATGAAACAGTGCTGTAGGATCTGGCTTCGCTGGAAAATCTTCCCTTGTGATGAGCGTCTCGACAATAAGGGCGTGCTCTTTCAGTTTGGTTTCAGCGGCTTCACGGCAGTTTCGGGTAATGATACCAAAACGCATATCTTGAGCTAGCAGCCAATCAAGCAATGCCTGCGCCCCGCTCATTAGGTTACTCGACTTAGCATCATTGATCTCGTGATCTAAAATGACGCCGTTTCTAATCTTGCGTTGATTGTCACACTTGGTTTCAGCAACATGGGTAAGCAAGTCCTTACCTGTTGGACAATCGATCTCTCGCCTCAGCAGTTCAAAATCGATATTTGATGATACTAGGGTGTTGTCCAAGTCAAATACAACGGCTTTGATAGTCAAGTGCATGTCCTTTCGCTAGTGTGCATCTCTACTTAGATATATTAGACGACTTTGGTGCAGCGTTATCGGTCTGCTGTGCGTTTTTGTCTAATATTCTTGTCGCTTCATGAATGTTGACTTCTACGAGATTTATCAGAGATTGGACTTCTTCCAAAGCAGGCAACTTGTCGAGTTTTAAAGTGGTCTGAAGTTGTTCTATTTTGTCGACCACGCGATGCAGAGCAATCGCGCGACACTGCTGCGAAATGATTTTAAGCGTTTCATTAAGCCGTTTTGTATCTTTTGCTGAGTAATTGGAAATGACGCGATTTAAGTGCTCTTCCCCAATTTGCTTAAACTCGGCGACTTGCTCATAAGTGATTGGATTTCCACCCTGAATCGATTCCATTCGTAGTTCGGCTTCTGTTGCGGTTGGCAGATCAGGCTGCGTTAAATCATGTCTAATAAGCTCAACGACACTTGAGTTAGCGTCCGTTTTAGGAGGCATCACTAAAAGGTGGCGATAGCGCTGAAGTGCATCAATAAAACTTTCTTTTTGCAGTGGTTTAGTCAAAATATGATTAGCGCCTGCGGCAACAAAGTTATCATGCGCCTCTTTAAAGACATCGGCAGTACAACCAAAAATTACCGTTTCTGAATTGAGCTCTTCACGAATAATTCGCGTTGCTTCAATGCCATCCATAACAGGCATATGATTGTCCATAATGATGAGGTCGTATGAGTTTTCCCTAACTTTATCGACGGCAATTTGGCCGTTCTCGGCAACCTCCACATCATGTCCCTGCTTTTTACAAAATGTCTTAGCGACTAATGCGTTAACTTTATTGTCTTCAACCAACAGAATCTTCAGGGACTGCGCTAGCGCTTGGTCATCAAGTGAGACATTTGCTTTTGCTTCTGCCTGAACAGGCTCGGCGTGTTCTAGCTTGAATGAGACGGTAAAAGTACTTCCTTTGCCAATCGTGCTTGTTACGGTCGCATCACCTCCCATTATGTTCGCGAGTTTTTTAACGATTGCGAGACCGAGACCCGTTCCACCAAACTTTCTTGTCGTTGATGCTTCTGCCTGAGTAAATGGGTCAAATATGCTTTTCAATCGTTCTTCAGGAATACCGACACCACTATCTTCGACAGATATGGTAAGTTGTTCCGAACTATCGGCTTTTGTTTCACCTGAAAGTGTTACTCTAATATGACCAGAGGCAGTGAATTTGACGGCGTTGCCCAACAGGTTAAATATGACTTGTCGAATTCGAGATTTGTCGCCTCGGTAACTTTTGCCCTTATCGAGTTGATTATCAAGCTCAAACTCGATGCCTTTTTCCCTACAGATTGAGGAATAGGTGCTGACGATAGGTGAGCAGAGCTCTTCTACGGCGAAGTCGATAGATTCAAGTTCGAGTTTCCCTTCTTCTATTTTAGAGATATCGAGTATGTCATTGAGCAGTGACAGCAGGTGATTACCTGACTCAAGTAAGATATGCAGTTGCTGCTTGTGCTGCTTTTGCGTGACTGAGGATTCGAGAATTTGAGCCATACCAAGGATGCCATTTAATGGCGTTCGTAGCTCGTGACTCATCGTAGCGAGAAAAGTAGATTTAGCTCGGTTCGACGCATCCGCATTTTCGACCGCAAGTCTCAAGTCACTTTCAAGACGTTTTCTATCACCGCTATCTCTCTCTACCGCTATGAATTGTTCAACTTGATTACTCAAGTTTTTGATAGGGGTGATTGCAATATCGATCCAATAAGGAGTGCCGTTTTTGTGGTAGTTAATGAGTTCTGATTGAACCGCATTACCCTCTCTTAGACTTGCAGATATGCGTTGAACTTCCTCTTTCGATGTTTCTTCTCCCTGAAGGAAACTGCCCGGCTTTTGGCCCATGACTTCATCCAGCTCAAATCCCGATAAACGCTCGAATGCTGCATTGGCCCATGAGATACGACCTGATTTATCTGTGATGATGATAGCGTCACTTGCGTGCTCGACTACTAATGCCAGATGCGAGCGCTCTTTTTCTTTGGTAAACAGTTCACGATTGAGTTTGGCTTCTCTGTACTGTTGTATCCATTGACGCCAGTAAATGTAGCCCGCTAGAAAAAGAAACAGTAGTACGCCGGAGATAATGACATTTCGTTGTTGGCTAGAAGAGCGGTCTAACCAATACGTATTCACATCGTTAAGTAAAGTGTGTATCTCACTGTTTAACAGTGCTTGCTTGTCTTGGTCTATTTCACCACCAACGCGGTTGTTGAGTTTGATATAGCTATCTATCGCCATAACCACGTTATGTGTTTTGATATCAGAGGGCAGATCTTGGCGTCCAATGCGGTTATCAAAGTACTGGTAGATGCGAAGCGTGTTTTGCTCAGAAAGCGTCGTGGAGAGAAGTTCGCCTTTAAGCTCTTGAAGCGTGTTCGTTGAGTATTCAAAGGATACTTTCGCACTAAGTAGCCTCTCTAGACGTTGAGTAAAACCAAGAATCTCATTTTTGATGTGTCGCCCGAACAGTACGGCTTCATTGGGAATAGGGCTAAGCCAATCGACGTAACTCTTTTGGTTGAGTGTTAGGTTGTCATAGAGATGATTGGCTTTAAGCTCAATATCCACCAGTTCATTTGAGAAGCTGTCATAGGTTTTATGACTGTTATACTCAAAAGAGTATATGTCTTCGAGAGAACGAGTAATGTTGTGTGATAGGCCTAGGTAAGATTTTTGGTATGCATCACTAACTCGGCTGTTGGCCACACTAATGATCAACCAAATAGCGGATAGTACAATGGCAAGCTGGTAGAGCGCCTCGACGCGCCTTCTGGATAATATCCTATGTGTCATGGTAGAAGCTCCTCAAGAATGGGAGGCGGCGGCGCGGTAAGAGCATTGAGAAACGCAGTGAGCTCGAGGATCGTTGTCGCATCGAGGTCACGCCCGAGCTGCACTCTAGCCATGGTAACTATGGCCGATTCTAAGGTTTGAGCTCTGCCGTCGTGAAAATAGGGGGCGGTATTGGCGACGTTTCTCAGGCTGGGAACTCGAAATACGCCTTTGTCTGACTCAATTCCAGTGACGTTGTAACGACCAAGGTCTTTCTCTTGCTCGCCAGTGCTGTTTACGTTGCCAAATTTTTGAAACAGGTTACCACCTACATTGGTACCTTGATGACAAATGACACATCCGAGATCTTGGAACTTTTTCCAGCCGTTCTGCGCTGCTGCAGGCAATGCGCTTTTGTTTCCATCTAAATAGAGGTCGAATGGCGCAGCGGGTGTGTCTAGCGCCACCATAAAGGATTTGAGGGACGCTTTTATATTTGCTTCGTTGATCTTGCCTTCAAAGTGTTTCGCGAACTTATCTTTGTAGTCCGATACTGACGACACATAGTCGCTAATCTTTTGCCAGTTGGTATTCATTTCAAGCGGGTTGTGTACCGGACCATCCATCTGTGATTCCAGGCTTGATGCACGACCATCCCAGAAAAAACGTGAATTGTGGGCGATGTTAAATACTGTAGGAGAATTCCTTACCCCATTGCCCTTCACGCCTTTAGAGACCTTAATATCTTCCGCACCGTTGGTAAAAATGTGATGGCACGACTCACAGCTTACGCGTCCATTAGAGGAAAGGTTAGGGTCAAGAAATAGCTGCATACCTAACTTGGCAATAGCGAGTTCATTAGGCGTTAACTGCACAGGAGGAATGGGGGAAACAAGTGCCATAGCGCTTTGATTTACAGAGCGACTCTGACCTTTTATTGTTGATGAAGTATGGGTGTTTGGTGACGTAAAAGTGAGAATAAGGTACATCGCAAGCACCAGTATTACACCTAAAGAAACTATCCACCTTATAATGACGATGTTCATAAAATGTTTCATGTATATGGAATTCATGTAGCAGTATGGGATACTTATTCATCATTTCAATGAAAGGTAAAAAAACGCAAAAAATAGTGAACTCGTCGGCGTTTCGTGGTCTTAGAGGAAGTTTCTACGTGCCACATTGCTTAAATAGTGGCTAAAGCGTTTTATAAAGTTATGTTTTTGTGTAACGTTTGTTGCTTTTTGCTACGCTTAATGTAACTTGTGAAATAGCGTGTATTCGATCTCGTTAGCCAAATATTGTGTTGGTTTTTATAAATTTTTATTGGGTGGTTGTTATGAAAACTCATTTACGTGCTCTTACTCTGGCAGCAGCGATTGGCGTTGCTTTGACCGGTTGTAGCCCAGAGCCAGAAAAAACAGTCGAAGCGCCTGTAATTAGGCCAGTTAAAACTGTCGTTATCGGTTTAGAAAACCAAAGTATGATCCGCGAATTTCCAGCGCGTGTGCTCGCTTCGGATCGTGCAGATATGGCTTTTCGTGTATCTGGAAAAGTAAACAGTATTCCTGTGAAAGAAGGGGATAACGTTAAGAAAGGGACTGTGCTCGCCACACTGGACGACACAAACTTCAAACTTGCTGTACGTGATACTCGAGCAACGTTGCAAAGAACTCAAGCTGACTTCAAACGAGCGCAAGAGTTAATTAAAGATAACTTCATCTCTCAGAAAGACTTTGAGCAGTTGCGTGCAAACTTAACGCGAGCAAAAGCAGCTTACGATAAAGCCAATACTGAGCTTAGCTACACCAAACTTTTAGCGCCCTTTGACGGTTTCGTCGCTCAGCGTGATATCCAAAACTTCGAAAACGTTGAAGCGAAGCAGGTGGTATTTACATTCCAGAACCTAAATACCCTTGAACTGAAGTTCAATGTTCCTGAGAAACTTGTGCGTCAGATTCGTGATGAGCAGGCAGAAGATCCTGTTGAGATTCCCGTTTTTGCTTATTTCGACGTTGCTCGTGAAAAGCCATACCCGGTAACAGTCACTGAAGTATCCTCAAAAGCAGATTCAGATACTCAAACGTTTGAAGTAACGGTTTCTATGGAAGCGCCAACAGACCAGAACATTCTTCCAGGAATGACGGGCTATGTAACGGCGGATTTCTCTAAGTTGCAAGAGACTTCAGGTTCAATTCAGGTTCCCGCAACCGCTGTAGTTAGCGACAACGCTCATAATGCGACAGTCTGGGTAGTACAAGAAGATAATACTGTTGCACCGAAACCCGTTGAAGTGTCAACCATGTCTGGTGATCGCATCACAATTCTTTCTGGCCTAGAGATGGGCGAGCGCATTGTAACGGTTGGTGTGCCATTCCTTATTGAAGGCATGGAAGTCAGCTTGATGCCAGAGATCGATCAAGCGCAATAAACCACTGTGACTCAGCAAGAAGAGAAGTTATATGAATTTAGGTGAGTATTCAGTTAAGAATAAAGTCAACAGTTGGCTCTTAGTCCTGTTGATGACCATTGGCGGTATCTTAGCCTACTTTGAGATGGGTAAACTGGAGGATCCAGCGTTTACTATCAAAGAAGCCAAGATTATTACCACTTATCCAGGCGCTTCGCCTCAGGAAGTGTACGATGAGGTAACGTATCACATCGAAGATGCGGTACGTTTGCTTGGTCAAGTTAAGCGCATCAAGCGCTCAGTGACTCGTGAAGGTCTCTCGGACATTACCATCGAATTTAAAGATGAGTATACCTCTGCCGAAATGCCGGGCATCTATGATGAACTTCGTCGTAAGATCGCGGACAACAAGCATAAACTACCTCCAGGTGCTGGCGAGCCGCAAATCATCGATGATTTCGCCGATGTTTACGGTGGTTTCATGGCGCTTAACGGCGAAGGATACACCTATCGAGAGCTAAAAGATGTTGCTGATAATCTTAAGAAGCAGCTTGTTCTCGTTCCTGGTGTGCGCAAAGTCTCTATCGATGGTGACCAAAAAGAAGTGGTTTACGTGCAGATGTCTCGCACGAAAATGGCTGAACTTGGCATCGATATGGCGACGATTGAAAATCTCCTTCAATCTCAGAACTTGGTATCTGATTCAGGTCGATTCCGCGTTGGTCCAGAGTACATTCGTATCGAGCCAACGGGCTCATTCAAGCATGTAAGTGAAATCGAAGATCTGCTTATCTCAAGTAACGATAAGAAGCTCATTCGCCTCGGTGATATTGCTAAAGTTACACGTGAGTATGACGACCAACCAAGCAAACTTATCTACTTTAACGGTAAGCCGTCATTGACCGTTGGTATCTCAATGCTAAGCGGCCGTAACGTAGTAGAAGTGGGCGCATTGATCGAAGACAAGCTAGCGAGCTTGGAAAACCAGATCCCACTTGGGATGAATCTGGATATCATCTACAACCAGCCTCAAGAAGTAGACCAATCGGTAGCAGGGTTCGTGACCAATACGGTTGAAGCTCTGATTATCGTAGTTGTCGTGCTTCTCGCCTTTATGGGACTTCGTGTCGGTCTTATTATCGGTGCGGTACTGATGATCACCGTTGCAGGTACTTTAGCGTTGATGCATCTATATGGCATTGAACTGCAACGAATCTCGCTTGGTGCATTGATCATTGCGCTCGGGATGCTGGTGGATAACGCCATCGTTGTCGCCGAAGGTATGATGATACGGATCAAGCGTGGTATGCCGGCCATGAAGGCCGCTGGCGAAGTGGTTGGCGCGAATGGTTGGGCACTGCTCGGCGGTACTGCGGTTGGTATCCTTGCGTTCGCGGCGATTGGTATGTCGCAGAGTAACACAGGTGAGTTTACTCGTTCTCTATTCTACGTAATCCTAATTTCGCTTTCTCTAAGTTGGGTAACGGCAGTGTCTACAACACCACTGTTGTGTGCACTTCTGCTTAAGAAAGATGACAAGAAAGAAGGTGAAGAAGAAAAAGATCCTTACGCTGGTGCTGGCTTTGTGATCTACAAAGGCATTCTTAAGTTCGCACTCAAGCAGCGTGTGCTAACTATTGGTGTCATCCTTGCGATGTTCGTGTCTGCCGTTTGGGGCTTTGGTTTCGTTAAGAATGCCTTCTTCCCGAATGCGAATACGCCGATGTTCTTCGTAGATATCTGGGAAGTTGAAGGAACGGATATTCATCAAACCCGCGACGATACTCTCAAAGTTGCTGAGTTTGTTCGTGGACAAGAAGGTGTTGAATGGACAGCGACCTTTATTGGTGGCGGTGCATCTCGTTTCTCGCTGGTATATACACCACAAGACTCAACTAAAGCTTATGGGCAGATCATTGTTCGTACCGAAAACCGTGAGATGATCGCGGATCTTCAAACGAAAATTGATCAGTTTATGACGGACAATATAGAAAGCATCGAGCCGAAGATTAAGAGTCTTCGTATCGGTCCTGGACGTGACTCTAAGATCGAAGCTCGATTTGCAGGTCCCGACCCTGAAGTTCTCCGTGATTTATCGTCTCAGGCTGAAGCAATTATGCATGCGGATCCTGGCGCGAAAGAAGTACGTAATGACTGGCGTCAACCAGTTAAGCTCATCAAGCCTATCTTTAACGAGCAGGTAGCACGCCAGTTAGGTGTGACGAGAACTGAGCTTACTGCGTCACTGCGTGCAGCTAGTGAGGGTACTCAAGTCGGTATCTATCGCGATGGTGTGCGTTTGTTGCCAATCTACTTCCGAGCGGATGCAAGTGAGCGTCAAGACGTATCTCAGTTGATGGATGCTCAAGTATACAGTCCTGTACTTGAACGCACGGTTCCAATCGCTCAGGTAGTCGTTGGTTTTGAGACGGTTTGGGAAGATGCCATGATTCGTGGTCGTGATCGACTAACAACCATCATAGCATCAGCTAACCCAACCGGTGAGCTAGCAGCACCGCTGTTCGAGCGATTGAAACCTCAAATTGAAGCGATCGAGCTACCACCAGGCTACACGATGGACTGGGGTGGTGAGTATGAAGACTCTGCAGAAGCACAAGGCGCGTTATTTAGCGCGATTCCAGTGTCATTCATCATGATGATCATAGTTGTCGTGTTGCTATTCGGTAAGGTTCGTCAGCCACTGATTATCTGGATCACGGTGCCACTTGCGATTATCGGTATCACAGCGGGTCTACTGTTACTTGATGGCGCTTTCGACTTTATGGCGCTACTGGGTGCATTGAGTCTGATAGGTCTATTGATTAAAAATGCGATCGTACTCCTCGAAGAAATCGACATGCAGGCAGAAGAGAAACCTATCTACGATGCGATTATTGATTCTTCGATCTCTCGTATGCGTCCGGTTATGCTGGCGGCATGTACAACGATCTTAGGTATGATCCCTCTGCTAAGCGATGTGTTCTTCGTAAACATGTCCATTACGGTGATGTTTGGTCTTGGCTTCGCGACCGTTCTAACACTGGTGTTTATCCCAGTTATGTACGCGATTCTGTTCAAGGCTAAGAACCCAGCCTAAAAGCAATCTCGTAATTAAATAAGAAAAACCCAGGAGTGATCCTGGGTTTTCTATTTTTGGCGTTTAAGAATAGCTAAATGGAGTCAATTAGCTACATAGCCTTAACGCCGGTCTTCTCTTCTAAGAAGCCAGTGAATGCCATCCAAGACTTCTTGTCTGCGTCTTCACGGTAGCGATCTGAGCCAAATACGGTGAACGCATGCGGTGCACCGCTATAGGTAATCATCTCATGTTTAATGCCGCTCTCTTCGAGCTCAACCGCTAAGCCTGCAAACTGGGACATCGGGATTGCTGAATCAGCCGTGCCGTGTAAAACCATGATTGGTGCCTTAGTTTGTGCATAGTTTTGGCCTTCTGGCGTTTTCAAACCGCCGTGGAAGGTCACAAAGCCTCTTGCGTTCATACCTGCGCGTGCTGACTCTAACGCTGCTGCACCGCCGAAGCAGTAGCCCATGACAACCGTATTGTCGAGGTTGCCACCTAACTTACCAGCTTCCGCTAATCCTGCCGCCATCAAGGCTTGGAGTTTATCGCGGTTTTTGTAGAGCTCGCCAGTATGCTGCCTTTTGTCTTCAACTTTTGTTGGGCGTACATCTTGCCCAAATAGATCCACAGCAAACACGTTGTAACCCATTTCGTTGAGCATTTCTGCACGCTTTTCTTCATATTCGGTCAAACCGTCCCAATCATGTACTAAGAGTACGAGCGGAGCGGTATTGCTCACTTTAGCCCAGTAGCCTTCATACGGTTCGCCATCTACGTTGTAGATAACATGTTCGCCCGCTAATGCGACAGGCGCCATTAATGCTGCACAGACGGTAAGTCCTTTGAGTGTTGTTTTCATTGTTTTCCCTTTTGTCTGACATTTGTCATCAAAAGCTTAGTACGTCTTGAAATGCTTTATGGATGAATTTGCGAGAAATTTTTCTATTTAATTTATCGATTTTTTCTCAATGGCTTAGGTGGCGTTTGGGATATTCAATTAAATGATTGGACTGGCGGCCAAGCGTTAGCGCTTCAAAGCATTCAGTGTATACTGGTTAATGAACTGTATACATGGATGTTGTTAATGTTAAATCACCTTATTAGTCAATGCTTAAGGCGTACTTCTTTCCTCTCTTTACTAGGACTTTTGAGCGTACCTTCATGGTCTGCTATCGCGGCAGAATATAAAGACCATGTTGATGATAAAAAATCCAAAGTAGATAGCACTAGTAAAACCAATGAGGAGAAACAAGGGTTTATCGCCTTACCCATTCCAATGTCAAACCCTACACTGGGTACAGGTGTGCAGTTAGTTGGGCTCTATATGCATGCTAAAGAGCCTGGCTCAAAAGCTCATAATGACACATCCGGCATTATCGGCATGTATACCTCTACCGAGAGTTGGCTAGTTGGTGCCTTTCATGACGGGGCATTAAAAGACGACTCAGTGAGATACACCGGTGGGATTTTCCATGGTGATCTGAAACTCAAGTACTATGGAGACGGTAACGATCCTATATTTGCAGGTAATCCACTCAAGTACGACATGAAGATGAGTGGCGTGATGTTACGAGCCCTGTTTCAAGTCTTTGATTCCCATTGGTATATAGGTCCCCAATACAACTATATGCAAACTGACATTAACTTTCGTGAATTGAATGAATTTTGGCCTGAAGAAGAACGGGTAAAATCTGGCGGTCTTGGTGCCGTCATACACTACGATACTCGTGACGATAACTATTACCCAACTGAAGGTTGGTATACCCAGTTTAGCTATATGGATTACGGACAAAATTGGGGTGGGGATGGTAACTACAATATAGGCAAGCTATCGACAAGTAACTACTGGAGTGTCAGAAATGACTTAGTCATTGCTTCTCAATTAACCGGAATGACCAGTGGAGGTGATGTACCGTTTTATGAGAAACCGACACTTCAAATGCGAGGCTTTAACCATGGTCGCTATAGAAATGACAATATTGTGCAAGCGCAGTTCGAGGGGCGTTGGACGTTTTTGGAGCGATTTGGTCTAGTTGGTTTTGTTGGGTTTGGTAAGACCGCTGAAGCGGAGCAAGATATCTTAAGCCAGAGTACTGTCGTGACCAAAGGCGTTGGTCTTAGGTGGCAACCCGTCGAGCAAAAGAAAATGAATATCCGACTTGATGTAGCTCGAGGACCAGAGGAAAGCACACTTCACTTATCCGTGGGTGAAGCATTCTAGATATTGCGAAAAGGGGGCACAAGCCCCCTTTAGTTTGAGTGCTAAACGGTCATTGGTACCAAGACTAAAGTACCAAGAATCACCGTAATCAAACCCGCGATCACAGGTACAGACGTGCGTTTTACAACCTCAAAAGGCGAGATCTGTGCCATCCCCGATGTTGCAACAATAACACCCGAAACCGGTGAAATGGTTCGACCCAAGTTCGAAGCTTGAAGCATCGGGATGATAAGAAACGCTGGGTTAAGTCCCATTTTTGCTGCCAATGACGGCGCAAGCTCTACAAATGCGTAGAAAGGAGCATTACCTGAGCCAGTGGCGATGGCTGCGGCAACAGTTAGGCCCGTTAGGATAAGCATAAGCGCGATACCGCCAGCCCCAGCTTTGTCCGCCAGGTGCAGTAGGTTATCGATAGCGCCAATAGACATCAGACCTTGCGCAAATACACCCGCCGCGACCAATAGCATGACAACGCCTTTGAATGCGTCTGCCATACCTTGGTAACAAGACTCGAGATCTTCCAATGTTTGTTTGCCGTTGAAGCGTTTGGTCACGAAATCAACAAGCGCGCCCAGGAAAATAGAACCGACCACAATAGTATAGATGTCGAGAGTTAACCCCGGGATTGTACGGCCGTTGAAAAGAAAGACACCGATAATTGGTAGGAAAGGCAGCACACAGTAAAAAGCTGGCGCGTTTACTTCCATCTCAGAGACATCAACGCGCTCCATTGGCGTATTGTCTTTCTTGTCTAGGTATTTGTTCCAGAAAAAGGCAGCGACTGCCATGACAATAATGGCGCAAATAGAAACCGGTAAAACGGTTTGTACAGCAAACACATCCAGAGCCAAGCCAGACTTTTCAGCGGCAATCACAACATCGCCAGAAGTTGGCGATAGGATAATCGCTGCAGGAGATGCACAGACCGCGACAGCTGCTGGACGAGAAATCCCCATAGCGGTCATCATAGGAAAGAGCGTCGCCATTAGGAGTACACCCAAACCTGTTGCTGAACTCACAGCCAGAGACATCAAACAAGCTACTATGTATGCCGCAACCAGTAATACGTATGGAGAGGTGATGAATGACAGAGGCTTTGAGAATTGTTTAACGACAACGTTATTCGCGCCGATGTGCGTCATGTAAGAGGCAAAGCCACACAGCAACATGATTTGCATGCCCAAGCCGCCACCGCGGTATTGAAGCATGTATTTCACGTATTCCAGTGCATCGGTGACCATATTCCCGGTCGACGTAATCTTTGCTGGCAGTACAGTGTGCCCCAAAATACCGGTGAGTAGCAGCAGGAAAATCCCCGCTGTTAGCAACACGCCAGCGGGCTTATAGCCTTTAACAATAAAATAGCCCACGGTGATGGTGACGACTAGGCCGATCATCAGTTCTAACATAAATCTCCCCTGATACTGTTAAAAAGTTCGTCCATTTATTTCTAAATGTGTCAGGAACTGTACAGATAAATGTTTTGTAGCACGAGTGCAGTACGGCATATTGATGATCTAGAACAAACAATATCTTCATATGAGAAAATGGTGTGTCTAACTAGTTAATTGATGTATTTCCAGTTGTTAATATTGTTATTGTTTTAGGGTTTGAATATTTTAACTGGCTCACGTGTGGGCTTGAGTGAGGCTGAGCTCTATTTTTAATGGTTTGAGGTGGTTGGCGGCCAAAGTGGATATTTAATGGCTTTTATTTTCTTGTAGCACTGACTGAAAATTGAGAAGTGAGTTGTTTAGGCTAACAATAGTTGCAATTTGCCCATCAGCGAACACAATATAGAAATATACCCAATACGCGCGCAACCTATGTATCACTCTTCTATAAATCTGCTTGATATTCGTGCTTTTGTTCTTGTGGCAAACATGGGCAACTTTACTAAGGCTGCTGAGGCTCTTGGTGTTTCTCGTTCCCATGTTTCACGTCAAATTCAGTCACTCGAAAAACAAATGGGCGTCAGTTTAATCATTCGCACCACGCGTTCGATGAAACTTACGGATGCTGGATTGAGCTTTTTGTCGTCCTGCGATCAAGCTTTGCATACGATAGATAAAGCAGTCCATACCGCAGTCGATGATACTGAGACGATTCGTGGCAATATCAAGATCAATTGTGTTGGAGGCTACTTAGGAGAAGAAGTGGTCGCTGTGGCTGTCGCTCAGTTTCTAAATGCGTATCCTGATGTCACTATAGAATTGGATTTTTCCAGCCATCGTGTTGATTTATTGGAAGAAGAGTTTGATCTCGCCATTCGTATGGGCGATCTTGCCGACGCTAGCTATGTTGCCAGACGATTGACGACGATAGAGATGCAAACCTTAGCCAGCCCTGCATATCTTGCAAGTAACCCCGCACTGACTCATCCGAAGCAGCTAAAGGAACACAAATGCATCACTGGCTCGGTCAAAAAGTGGCATTTTGAGCATGTTCACACGGCAGAGTCTATCGAAGTCCCTATCGAAAGCGCGTTGAATTGTAAGAATGGTCGGGTTTTAGTGAATGCCGCAAAGCAAGGAGTGGGGTTAATTAGAGTACCTTCCGTGTACTGTGAAGAAGAGATTCGACAAGGTATTCTTGTGCCTGTTTTTGAGGATTGGCGCGTGCGAGATGTACCACTTTCACTTATCTATCATAAAGATAGGTTTCAGCCCAATCGAATCCGAGCGTGTATTACACATCTCATCGAAGCCTTTAGTGGTACATAGAAGCAGACCTCTTGCATATGAGTTAGTCTAAGGCGTCTTATTGATTACAAAAGACTAATGGCTGATAATTGAAAGCGTTAACTTCACTATTGGTTCATACTTTTTGCATGCAAGCTCACGCTAAAAAATACACTTTTATTCTGCTTAAATCCGTGCTTTTGTCGGTTTTACTATATGGAGTGGGGGTTTATCATAGCAAAGACAAGCTCATCAAGAATGAAGAAGCCCAGTTTCGCTTACTGACGAAATCTATTCAGGACTACAAATCGACACTTTATCTCATTGGCGTTTTGTTTGAAGCTCAAGTAGAGGCCAATAAAGGGAAAACGATCGACGTAGAGGAGTTCGAGCGTGGCCAAATATACTATTACCACTACGATCGGACATTAACTCACAATGAAAAAGTCGTGGGTGCGACCGCTGAGAAAATGTTTAACAGCATGCCTGCGATAACAAATGACAATTCTCATGCCCTGTATTACCGATCTTACGAGGGCAAAAAATTACTCTCTTCCAAAGACTTCGCCATGTCGCCGCAAGAGGTGAAAGAGGCATTCTCCAAGAAGGCGTGTGTCGCGACTCGAAATTGTGCGTTCTACATGCCTGCTGAAGACCTAGCAAATCGACTTGTTGCGTCTGATATCTACCTTGACACGATTACTAAGCAACAAACCATTACTTTGTCGACGCCTGTTTATGACGGAGAAGTGATGGTTGGTGATGTGAATGTTGATATTTATCTGAGCTACTTCCCTTTCCTCAACAACAAGGACTATATCTCAACGCGAACGGATGAGAAAAGGCAAATTATCATAGAGAATCTTCGTTACCCATTCTATGAATCGGCCTTCTCCGTCCAGTTTGATATAGATGACAACCTTGAGTTTGTTTATCGAATTCCCTACAGCAAGTTGATCATTGATACAAGCTGGTGGCTTATCTGTCTCATCGTGGTGATGCTTTACGTCTTGCTTAAGCTTGAAGAGCTAAGAGTGAAGCGTGAAAAGCTTGAACTGGCAGAAATAGCGATCAGCAAAGATGAGCTTACAGGCTTGTATAATCGAGCCATCCTCAAAGATAGCGCCCTGAAATATGCAATAGAGAAACAAGGGCTCTCTGTGATAGTGATCGATGGTGATGGGCTTAAACCGATAAACGATACACATGGTCATCATGCTGGGGATCAAGCGATAGTTCATATCGCCAATAGAATGGTAATGAACTTCAGAGAGAGTGACTACTTAGTAAGAAGTGGAGGCGATGAGTTTTTAGTGCTATTGCCTGGGTGTACGGGCAAGACAGCAGAGATACTTGCAGAACGGTTCGCTAACGATATTCAAAATCACTCTTTTGGCGATAAAGCATTAACTATCAGTATCAGCTTTGGAGTAACAGAGGTACTGCGGGGAGAGTCTTTGGATGCCGCCATCAAAAGAGCAGATAACTTGTTGTACCGAGATAAACGGAGAAAAACGCGTTTACTGTTAAAGTCGGAGTCCAAAAATGCATAAAGAACGTGACTATAACTTATTGAAAGTATTAGTTCTTATCTACGAATACCGCAGTCTAACCATTGCTGCTGCTCAACTGGGCAAGACCGAAAGTGCTGTGAGCAAGCACTTAGCAAAGTTGCGTGAGCAACTGGGTGATCCTCTATTTGTACGTGGTAGCGATGGACTAGAGCCCACGCATTACTTGGAGCGAGTTATGCCTGGTATTCAGCGTGGTTTACGTTCAGTAGAGACTGCGCTGAAAAAAGGGCCCATCTTTGATGAGTTAAGTTACGACCAACCCATTACGGTGGCGCTAGACAATTTGTCTATTGAACGCTTTGGAGGCGAAATTCTATTGGCGCTTAAATCGGTTTTTCAAAACTCGATGATACACATTACGACATGGCGCCGTGACACCTATCAATCGATCCTCGATGGCAGTGTGCAAATAGGGGTTCAGATGTTCAATGAGGACTGTTCAAAATCTCTTTATCAAAATTCGATTTTAAACATTGAAATGGGTGCAATCGTTGGTGCTCAGAGTGATATTCATCAATGGCAAGATGTATTTGATTATCCCTGTATTCATTTTGAGATTCGTGGTTGGAATGAGACCAATCATCGTTTGATCAGACAGATGGCTGAGTACGATCTTGTTTTTGATTATCAAACTAAAATGGACAGCCTTTCGCTAGCATTAAAGATGGTTACCCAAGAGAATACTTCAGTGGTGTTAGCAAAGCATCTGATGACGGATGAGAGTGATTTCAGGTATGTGCCTTTCCCTGAGCATATGCAAACTTATGCTCCGCTTGTTACCTGTATTAAGCAGAGTAATCGGCAAAATCCGTTGCATCAAAAACTTCACACGATTATCAAGCAAGCCGTGCTCGATGCTATTGCTTAATATTTGGGCTTCCTTGCCCGAATAGAAAAACCAAAACTATAACTAGACCATGGCGACTGGCGCTTCGACCATAGGTGCTAAGTTAGCAATGGGCGCGTCAGGCTGTGTTTGAACAACATCTTGAGTATGCAATAACTCTACAATTGAGTTCGCTTCGTACTTGTCGAGAATACGTGACTTATAAGTACTGATGGTTTTAGCACTCAATGATAGAAACTCAGAGATCTGTTTATTGGTGTAACCTTTTTTGAGGTAGTTAAACACAACCGTTTCGCGTTGTGACAACACAATGTTACGGCTGCGCTGCTTGTAATCGGTTTTGAACAGATTGTAGCCACGCATAACGCCTGCTATCGCATCACGGATGAGCGCAGTGTCTTCAGATTTACTAATATAGCCGTTAGCACCGAGCTTATAAGCGGTTTCGGAATATACCGGGTAGCCGTAACTAGATACGAAGATCGCTTTTCCCTTATAGCCAGCAGCGTAGGCACGACGCATAAGTTCAAAGCCGTCAGCCTCTGCTAGGTTCACATCTAGAATGATCAGTTCGATATTACCCGTTTTCACCAGATTTAGAGCAGTCTGAATGCTGGCGGTTTGGTGCACTAAGTTCATGTCATCGATACTGGTGACAATCTTAGCGATAGATTCCCTAACGATTGGGTAGTTATCAACAATGAGACAATCTTTGCTGTTTGGATAGAGCATTAACTTAACCTTGCAAAACAAGTGAATAACAAAAAATGAGCGACTAGAAGGGCGCATCCACATTGCTTGTTAGCGTCGTATCACTGACTCAATTAATTCAAGGCTCAAATTATCTATGTCCGAAGTATAGGAAACATTCGGTTGAAAGTGTGGAAAGACGGAAATTCCAAAATGGAATAGTGTCAGAATCCTCTTTTGGGTATTAAAGATCAGAATGTTGGTTGGCGACAATTCTGGTTTTCTATCGTTATGGATAGAATGTTTGATTGACAGAATCAGGTCTAGAATAATCGACGGCCGCGTAGAAGGGGCTCTTTTTGAAAGATAACCACAAAAAAGTGTGATTTAAGTCTTGTTTTTTTCTTTGTTAGGTATAAAATTACAGTCAGATGAAAGTTAATTACATTTTAATCGGGAAACAATCATGAGTTATGAACTAGGTTCTGCGTATATTGGTCAACTAGCAGCAAAGAAAATGATCGATGACATGATGTATGGAAAGCCGACGCCAAAGAAAAAGTCGTTCGTTAAGCGAATGATGAAAAAACTGGCAAAGTAATGGATTCAAAAAAAGCCCGCAATTAATATTGCGGGCTTTTTGTTTGTATCTTCAAAGCGTTAAGAAGCATTCTTCTCGCTAAAATCGACAACATTGTCTGGTGTTTGAGCGTGGCTGCGGTCCTTCAACCACTTCTCTAGATTGTCCGCACCACCAATATATTCCCCTTCCAACCAGATCTGCGGCACTGTCACTGGCGTCTTCAGGCCAATATGTGCTTTCACCTCAGGAATCATACGATACAGAGCGGCACTGTCTTTAACGACATCTGAATAGGTGTATGGGATACCTGCTTCATCAAGCATATTCTTGGCTTTCACGCAATAAGGGCAGGTCGCCTTACCGTAGACAATGTTACCTTGTAAGGTATCGCGCTTGGTCCACTCCTGAATCACAGACTGCACGAGAACACCGCGGTTTAAGGCTTCTCCCTGACTGACGACTTTACCTTCAACCATCAGTATTGGAGCATGCCATGATCCTGCTTTAAGAGGCTCCCACCAGTGAGACAGCCAATCTTTCACTTCAAGTTCAATAGGAATACCGTCGAGCTCGTTAGCAAAGGTATCAGTAAGAATGTCTTTTGTGAGCGTACATTCACCACACGGAATGTTGACCTTGAATGGTCCCCAGCTCCCTGCCCAACGATATAGAGTGAGTTTGATTGGTTGTGCCATGTTATTCGCCTCTTAATTCATCCATTTATAGAGTAGAACCTTGGTTACGGGTTTTTATTTCATTCAGAGCAAAATATTTTTTACTTTGCTCGTTTAGACGTTTCCCAGTGGGTAATGAACGCGACAGAAGCAATAATGATTGCAGCACCCAACCAGAGGCGTCCCGGTGGTACCCAACCGAATACAATCCATCCAGCGAGCACATTCATAGGCAGTTTGGCATGGTCGAACGGTTGTACGAATGAAGCGTCAGCGACGGAGTAGGCTTTTACAATTGCCCATTGTGCCAACGCGGTGAGCGCACCTGCGCCTATTAAAAGTATCCATACCCAAGCTGAGCTAGGCAAAGACCACTCGGGTACGGCTAGAAACAAGTTAAATGGTGTGATCAAAAGCAGTAGGTAGACCACCATGGTTGAAGGTGAATCTTCCGAAGACAAGTGTTTCACCATCAAAGAGTAGCACGCCCAAAAGAAAGCAGCACCGACTGGCAGTAGCGTTGCCCAGCTAAAATCGTCCGCCCAGGGCTCGAGTATGATCATTGCCCCGACAAAGCCAAACAAAGTGGCCAGCCAGCGAGCAGGACCAACATTCTCTTTAAGCAATAGCCCTGAACCAAGGGTTGCAAATAAAGGTGATGTCATTAGCAAGGCGATCCCTTGCCAAATAGGCACTGGATAGGCGAGCGCCCACATCCATAGCTGAATACCAATGACAGAGAGAAAGACTCGAAAAAGGTGTTTAGAGAAATGTTGTGTCTTTAGTGAATGTCTTAACCCAAGCGAACTGAGGTAAGGCAGTATCACGACGAGCGCTATTGCATACTGGATCAGTGCGACCATAGTAGACGGCATCTGATGATTAATACTGACCACTTGCGCAATGTTATTTACAAGCGCGAACGACGCCCCAGCCGCTAGCATCCATACTGCTCCGCGAATAGGTTGGTGATTTGAACTCATAGATTGGCTTTAGATTGCTTTCTTAGTTTTTGCGCATGTTACTACGAATGTTTAGCACCACCAAGCGAGCGAGCTGAGGTATCAAGTTGAAATACACACTGATATTCGCTGCTTTAGATCAATTTATCCTCCATATGTTCAAATGCTAGTCAGTTGCTTATTGATTTTTTATGCTGGTTAAAGCATATTTACGCCAAATTTTATGCTTAACCAAGACATAATTATGAACACTCACACTGAAGCGCATTCAAGCGCGTCGTCAGGAACCAAAACCTGGCAGATGCCGGACACTCTTATCCTGATCTTTATCGTTGGCATCCTAGCAACGTTGTTGACCTATTTTATTCCAGCTGGTCATTTCGACAGTCAAGAAGTGACCTACTTGGTGGATGGTGCAGAGAAGTCTCGTACGGTAATCGATCCGCACTCTTTTGAGTATGCAACCGATGAAAATGGCGATCTGGTATACAAGTCAGTAGGTTTGTTTGCATCAGGTGGCGGCATTGGTCTAATGAACTTCGCGTTTGAAGGCCTAGTTTCTGGCTCTAAGTGGGGCTCAGCGATTGGCGTCATTATGTTCATGCTGGTTATCGGTGGTGCATTTGGCATTGTAATGCGCACTGGTACCATTGATAACGGTATCCTAAGACTTATCGACAAAACTAAAGGCAGCGAAGCGCTGTTTATTCCAGTTTTGTTCAGTTTGTTCTCGCTCGGTGGTGCGGTATTTGGTATGGGTGAAGAAGCGGTTGCTTTCGCCATTATCATTGCGCCATTAATGGTTAGGCTTGGCTATGATGGCATTACGACGGTAATGGTCACCTACGTAGCGACTCAAATCGGTTTTGCTACTTCGTGGATGAATCCATTCTCAGTAGCCGTCGCTCAAGGTATCGCTGGCATCCCAGTGCTATCAGGTATGACAATGCGCATGGTGATGTGGGCTGCGTTTACGATCATCGGTATTGCTTTCACCATGGTTTACGCCTCTCGCGTTAAAGCGAATCCACAGCTATCTTACAGCCACCGTACGGATGGTTACTTTAGAAAGCAAACTGACACAGTACAGGAATCTCGTTGGAACCTAGGTGACACTTTAGTTCTGCTCACTGTCGTTGTAACGACTATCTGGGTAGTCTGGGGTGTAGTGGCTCACGCGTGGTACATTCCAGAAATCGCGTCTCAGTTCTTCACTATGGGCTTTGTTGCGGGGCTTATTGGTGTGATTTTCCGTCTAAATGGTATGACGCTAAACGACATGGCTGATGCATTTAAAGAAGGTGCTTCTATCATGCTAGCGCCTGCTTTATTGGTTGGTTGTGCTAAGGGTGTCTTGCTGATTCTCGGTGGTGGTACAACGGATGAATCGAGCGTATTGAATTCAATTCTAAACAGCGCTGGTGGCATGATCAGTGGTCTTCCTGATGTCGCTGCTGCGTGGCTAATGTTCGCTTTCCAATCAATTTTTAACTTCTTTGTGACCTCTGGATCTGGTCAGGCAGCCTTGACGATGCCGTTGCTTGCGCCACTTGCTGACATCGCAGGCGTAACGCGCCAAGTAGCGGTTTTAGCGTTCCAATTAGGTGATGGCTTCACTAACGTAATCGTACCAACCTCAGCGTCGCTTATGGCGACACTCGGTGTCTGCCGTATCGATTGGGGTGACTGGGCAAAATTCTGCTGGCGCTTTATACTGCTGCTATTCGTTTTGGCAAGTTTTGTGGTCATTGGCGCGCACCTCGCAGGGTTTGCGTAACATCGGACACAATACAAACTTGATTGATACTAAAAGCGGGCATAGTCCCGCTTTATTTTTATAGGCAATTCAATGACTCAACAACAACTTCAATCAGAGTACTCTACGATTACTGCTCTTGACGTCGATTCACTCGCTGCGGGCGTTCACCGATTTTGGTTCCAAGCTTCAACGAACGCGATGGGCGTGAATATTCAATTGCCAGTGATAGCAATCAAAGCCGAAAAGCCGGGCCCTAAAGTCATGATTACGGCGGGTGTTCATGGCGATGAGCTTAACGGCATATTGACAGCTCATAAACTCGCGCGAACGCTTGAGAATAAAGTGAATGCAGGCGTAGTGACGATCGTTCCATCGGTTAACATTCCTGGTATTTTGAATCACAGTCGCGATTTCAACTCATCGGATCCAGACGCATCACCAGCAAACTTGAACCGCTTCTTCCCTGGTAACGAAGAGGGCGATGCGGCAAACCGTTATCTTTATCGCCTTTGGAATCATTTACTCAAGCCTAATGCTGATTTTGCTGTGGATTTGCACACGCAAACTCGAGGTTCAACGTATCCGCTGTATGTGTTTGCAGATTTTCGATTGGACAAAGCCCTTGCGATGGCTCGTCTCATTGAGCCCGATGTGATCTTGAATGATCCCGGTGATGCTGGCGTACTAGAGACGGTATGGAACAGCTCGGGCATTCCAAGCATCACTATTGAGGTCGGGATGGGCAAAATAACCCAGCCAGAGTTGATTGAACGCACGGTAACCGGTGTTCAGCAAATTCTCATCAATAATGAAATGCTCGATGGAGCAGTCAAAGTGGTTGAACCATGTCAGCTGGAAGGGCAGAGCATTACCACGGTGAGAGCTCGCCAAGGTGGATTTGTCATCCCAGAAGTAAGCTTGCTGCAGTCTGTTGAAGAAGGGGAGTTGCTCGCGAAACAGTTTGACGCGTTTGGTATGCAGATAGATAGCTATCATGCCCCGCATGCAGGTACGGTTCTGAGCTATAACGTTGATAGTTTGAGAGATCCGGGTGCGCTGGTTGTTCGCCTAATCCGATAAAAACGGCACAAAAAAAACCTCCCCCGTATTAGCATAAGGGGAGGCAAAATAGTGACCACTTATTAAGCCTCTTCTGCCTAGATAGCATCTACTGTGTTATCTTCTCCCTCTAAAAAAACAACTCAACAGACACCGAGACCGATAAGTGCAAATGCTGCCAGCATTTGTCCCTACTACTAAAGCAGTACTCGTGCCAAAAGTTACATTGAAGCTAAGTTATTGATATTTAGAGTTAATATTAAATTTGGAAGATTAAGTGGTAAGGTAAGTTTCGGTAGAAGTGGTGCAATTGCACTAAGATGGGGAAGGCTGAGTCAATGACTCAGCCTTTAAATACGAAGCTACTTAACAAGTTGGCAGTGGTTGAATAGCTCTGTTTACAAGCGATTAGAAATCGTAGCGAACACCTAGACGCATTGAATCTTCAGCATCTACCGCAGTAAGTTTACTTGATTCGCCTTTCTTAAGGTTGTTCAGCTTAAATGCAAGGTAAGTGCGTAGGTTGCTATTGAACTTGTATTGACCAGTCAGCTCATAGAAATTGGTTTTTTCTTTGCCGCTGTTTGCATCAACAGAGTCTTTTTCTGTGTTCTGGTAAGCCGCAAGAACCGAGAAGCCGCCTGTGATTTTGTAAGCTGCTGAAAGCTCAGCACCTTTAAAGTCAGTACCTTTCTTGTCATCTAGCTTACCTTGAGTATAGGTAGCGCCAAGTTCTAGCCCGCCAATGTTATAGCCTAAGCCTGCAATTGTTTGTTTTGCGTTACCTTCGTCGATACCGTTTGTTTGACCATTACCATTCTGTGCATAGCCAAGACCGACAGACAGACCAAACGGCATTTGGTATTTCGCTGCGATACCTGCACCATTTTCGTTTTTGCCAGAAGCTAGGATTGCCGATGCTTCGATAGTTAGGGCATCCATGAACTCAGCAGAGTACTTCACAGTGTTGTTAACTTGCTCGTTACCCGCGTTGATGAACTCTTTTTGAATACCTGTGTAGATTTGACCATTGTCAGACATTTGAGAAATGATAACGCCGGCCGTATCTTGCTTACCGAATGACACAGCACCATATTGAGTGCCTAGACCTGCGAACATATAACGCTGTTTGAAATCAGACTTATTGTCTTTACCTGCTGAATCTGGAACGCCGTGTTCTGCTTCATACTTACCGAAACCAGTTAGGTTGTCGCTAATTTGAGTCTTACCTTGGATGCTTAGACGTGCACGGCTCTTGTTTTTCATTGTGCCGTCAATCTTAGTACCGTCATCTGCCCCGCCAAAGTCACCACGAAACTCCATACGACCGCCAACATCTAGAGATGTACCATCATTGCTGTAAACTTCTGCTGCGCCAACGATACCTGACATCAACGCTGATACTACTGCACTCGCTAATACTGCTTTCTTCATTGTGTAAACACCTTAGTTATCATAAATGAGGTTCATGCCTCAAAGTCGATGGCTAAGGTAAGGGGGGATTGTGAAGGTAATATTTCAGTTTAATGAAAAGAAAAATATAGATTTTACCATGTTTTCAACGTGTTATGCGGGAGGGTTGATTGGTGTTAATTTTAATTTATTAGGTGATTGGCGGGTGAGGTTGGGGTGCTTTTGGGGAATGATATAGGGCTGGTAAATAAAAAATGACCAAAGATTACGCTTTGGTCATTTTCTTAGCTAAAGAATGGGTAAATTCTTAGAAGTTGTAACGTAGACCCAGACGTAGTGAGTTGTCTGCGTCTTCAGCTAGAGTTGAGCTATCTGCTTTCAAGTTGTTGAACTTGTACGTAGCGTAAGCGCGAATGCTCTTGTTGAAGTCGTAACGGCCTGTCAGTTCGATGAAATCGTTAGTGTTTGTCTTGTCGCCGTTTTCAGCTTTTTCTTCAGACTTCGCGTATGCAGCAATGATACGGAATCCGCCATCAAACTTATAGTGACCTGCGATCTCTGTACCAGTGAACTCTTTTCCATCAGTACCTGTTGCTTTATCGTCTAGGTCACCTTGCGTGTATGAACCTGCGATGTAGAAAGGACCCATTGCATAGCTTAGACCACCAATGAACTGATTAGATTTACCCGCGTTTTCGCCAAGATCACCCGCAGAGTAACCAAGACCGATGCCCAGGCCGATTGGTAGCTCATAGATACCTGAGATGCCGTATGAGTTGTTGTCTTTCGCATCAGACGCTACAACATCCGCTTGAACTGTTAGCGCATCCATGAAGTTGCCAGTGTAAACAATCGCGTTGTTTACTTGCTCATCACCAGCGTCGATAAAGTCTTTGTTTGTATTGGTGTGAGTACCAATATCCGTCATTTTTGAAACTTGAACGTTAGCAGTGTCTTGTTTACCGAAAGAGAAGTCACCGAATTGTGTGCCAATACCAGCGTACATGTAACGTTGTTTTAAGCTAGTTTCTGGGTCATTTCCCGCTGCATTACCTACTGATTGCTCTGCTTCGTAGAAACCAAAACCAGTGAGGTTGTCAGAGATTTGAGTTTCGCCACCTACGTTTAGACGAAAGCGAGATTTGTTGTCCATTGTGCCATCAAGCTCATCGCCTGAAGCTTTACCTTGGAAATCACCACGGAACTCTGCGCGACCACCGATCTTTAGTGTTGTACCGTCTTTGCTATACACCTCAGCTGCCATCGCTGAACCGGATACCATTGCTGCAAATACTGCACTCGCTAGAACTGCCTTTTTCATTTTAATTACCTTTATAAGTATTGAATAACGTGATGCATTGAAGCGACATCACATCTTCCTTGGGATGCGAATAAGGTATGATTAAAATATGACAGATAAATGTGAGTTATATTACATTCTGATTTAATTGAATATTTTCAAAATCTGAGTGTATATAAGTGTTTCGGAAAGTAAAAAAGGGCGAATGTGTTCGCCCTTTATATATAGACTCGGTTGGTACGTTAGAAGTCGTAACGTAGACCTAGACGTAGTGAGTTGTCAGCATCTTGTGGGTCGCCATTGACGTTAGTTGTTTGACCGTCGTCAGCTTTAAGGTTGTTGAACTTATAAGTGGCATACGCGCGAATTGCACTGTTGAAGTAGTAAATACCCGTCAACTCAGCATAGTCACTCACGCTGTACTTAGAACCACCCTCTGGGTCAATTTCACCTTTTTGATAGCCAACAACAACTTCAAAGTTGTTTTGGAATCTATATTGACCAACGAATTCAATACTGTTGAAGTCGTTGTTGCCTGCTGCTTTCTTAGAGCCTTCGCCTTGAGTGTATGTTAAACCAAGGTATAGGCCATCTAAGCGGTAGTTTAGACCACCAAGGAACTGCTTACCGTCTTGTTTTGTACCTGCGTTATCATTCGCGGCATAACCAAGACCAATACCTAAACCAATCGGTGTATTATAGATTGCAGAGAGTGCGTAACCATCTTCATTCGCCTCGTTTGAGGCTAACAAACTTGCTTTCACAGAGAGTGCATCCATGAAGTAGCCAGCGTAGTTTAGAGCATTGTTAATTTGCTCATCACCCGCTTCGATATATGTTTTTTGGATACCACTGTGTGTAGAAATCGTATCAGACATTTGTGAGATCTGAACGGTTGCAGCATCTTGCTTACCAAAGCTAACTGTATTGCCGCCAGTAACAAGACCTGCATACATGTAACGTTGTTTGAAGCTAGGGTTTTGGTCATTAGAGCCGCTATTATTTACCGTCTGTTCGGCTTCGTAGAAAGCGATGCCTTTTAGATCGTTTGTTATCTGAGTTTCACCACCGAGGTTTAGACGGAAGCGAGATTTGTTGTCCATTGTACCGCCCAGCTCGTTACCATCTGCAGTACCCTGGAAGTCACCACGGAATTCCGCTCGACCACCTACGCTTAAAGAAGTACCGTCTGAATTGTATACCTCTGCTGCGAGTGCTGAACCAGAGACGAGTGCTGTTGTAATCGCCGTAGCGATGGCTGCCATTTTCATAATTTTATCCTTTAATTATTTTAACCACTGCAATGTTTCCACTGCGAGATCGCTCGTATACCACTAACGAATGATCTAATTGAAGGATAGGTCGGGTTCTGAATGTTTCCTCTCCGTTTGGTGTAAAGTTCCGTCTAAACTGTAATTTTGTGATCTAATGCTCATATATTGCTCAACTCATTGGCAGAACTGTAACTCATATAACTGACGGTGCAACTCAGTAACCGCAATGGTTTCATCGAAAAACTTCACTGCACCTCCATAGACTGCATTTCCAATTGATAGAAAAAACAACGAGTAACGAACTGCGTACTGGCTGTTTTTTGAACGATAAATCGGTAAAAAGCACCATAAAAAACCCAAAAGATCTCAATTTCACTCAATATAAATGGTTTTTTAGAACTGTTTATGAAATTTATATATTTTCTATGTGCTTGAATTTATTTGGTGTATTGAAATAGAAAACACTGTTTTTAATGTTTTACGTCTTTTTATGAAGTCTTTGGGAACTTTGAGGTTAGAGTGGCTCTCGTCATGTTAATCCAGCGTTACACACCAGTGGGTTGCATGCATAGGTGTTATGTCTGTGTGCGTAACCGCTTAGTGAACGTGATGTCATTGATTTCGATGACACAAAAACTTGAAATATGGAAATCCCAATGAACAAAAAATTTATCGCACTAGCAGTGGCAGCTGCAGCATTCGGTACTTCTGCACAAGCAGTTGAACTATACAACAAAGACGGTTCTACTTTCTCTATCGGCGGTCACGCGACTGTTGGTGTTGCAGGTGGCGACGCAGATCACTTCGCTGTTGACGAAAAATCTCCACGTATCAACATGGAAGCTACTCAAGACCTAGGCAACGGCTTCACAGCTGACGTTAAAGGTGAGTGGGCGCTAAACATGCTAAACGGTGGTGACAACTCATTCACTACTCGTCTAGGTTACATCGGTGTTTCTCACGATGATTACGGTCGTCTAGCAGCTGGTACACAGTGGTCTCCATACTACGCAGCAGCTGGTATCGCTGATATGCCAATCGCATTCGCGAACGACTTCCTATACGACAACCACGGTGCTCTAGGTACTGGTCGTGCAGACAGCCTAGTTGCTTACACTAAAGGTTTTGAGTTTGGTAATGCTGGTGCACTTAACCTTGGTCTAGGTTGGCAAGGTTCTGCAGACATCGAGAATGCTGCAGGTAACAAAGTTGGTATGACTGACGATCGTGGTCAAATCGCTCTAGGTTACGACATTGCTGGTTTCAACGTAAACTACGCTTACACTGGTGGTGACATCACAGTTTCTGGTGCAACTGAGAAAGCTCAGTCTCACGCAGTTTCTGCTAAGTACGGCCAATACGGTAACGGTCTATTCGTTGCTGGTGTTGTAGCAATGAACGACTACATGAACGGTGGTTCTGTTGCTGGCAACGATATGCCTCTAGAAGAGACTCGTGCATACGAAGCAATCGTTGCTTACGGTCTATCTAACAGCCTAAACCTAAGCGTTAACTACGAAGCAGTTAACGATGAGAAGAAGAGCGACACAGTTTACGCGACTTCTGCAATCCAAGCTGAGTACGACATTCACCCACGCGTACGTGCTTTCGTAGCTTACCAGTTCGACCTACAAGGTACTGGCGACTACAAAGAAGCTAAAGACAACCAATACGCAGCTGGCGTACGTTTCTTCCTATAATAGAAACAGTTAGTCTTTTGATTGAGAAACCCGCTCTTATGAGCGGGTTTTTTTATGTCTGAAACCTGAGTTTATTGGTGGGGTGAATGGCTGCCTTTTGTGGTATTTGTAGAAAAAATGTACAAAAGGTAAAAATATCTTACAAAAGGTGAGGTTTGCTCTGTTTTTCTTAAAGGTCTGTGGGTTATCTTATTGAAATAAAAGCATTAAGCGTGCCTACTCTCGAGCTTTGTAATTCTTAATTTCATTTAACGTCACATCGCGGAACTTCCCGTTTAAAGTAATTCCATATCGCAAACACATGTTTTTCATGCACTTGTAGTGAGTGTTCTGTTAGTACAGGCATTCAGGTAGTGCGATTAACACCCTATTACTTGAGTTTTGCTTCTCGCTCTAATGGATAGAAAGAAGCGCTTAAGTATGAAACCGTCATATGGAAGTCATTATGAACAAAACACTACTAGCAGTAGCAGTTACAGCTGCAGCAATCGGTACTCAAGCTAACGCACTAGAGCTATACAACAAAGAAGGCACGCAGATGAACATCGGCGGTCACGTAACTGTTGGTCTAACAAGTGCAAACGGCAAGAACAAAGATGCAGCTGTTGAAGAAAAGTCTCCACGTATCAACCTAGAAGTTATCCAAGACCTAGGCAACGGCTTCAAGGCTGATTTCAAAGGTGAATGGCAACTAAACATGCTAGAAGGTGGCGAAAACTCGTTCAAGACTCGTCTGGGCTACATCGGCCTTGGTCACGACACATACGGTCGTCTAGCTGCTGGTACACAGTGGTCTCCTTACTACATGGCTGCGGGTGTAGTTGATACTCCAATCGGTTGGTCAAACGAGTTCCTATACGACAACCACGGTTTCTTCGGTACTGCACGTGCTGAAAAAATGGCAGCATACTCAAACACAATTGATTTTGAAGATGCAGGTTCACTATACATCGGTGGTGGCTGGCAAGGTTACAACGAGCAAAAAGACTCTGCAGGTCAAGAGTGGTTAACGACTCAAAACCGCGCACAAGTTGCTGCTGGTTACAACATCGCTGGCTTTAACGTAAACGCTGCGTTTAACTCTGGTAACCTAATCGACAAGAAGGACGGTAACAAGCAGAAGACGGCTGAATCTGCGCTAGTATCTGCTAAGTACGGTAACTTCGGTTCTGGTCTATACGTTGCTGCAACTTACGCAGACAACAAGCACATGAACTCTTTTGATAGCAAGCTTATCAATAGCACTAAAGCATTCGACTCTATCCTTGCTTACGGTCTAGATTTCGGTCTAAACCTAATCCTTAAGCACGAAGAGATGAATGACGATGAGCGTAATGAGCGTGTTAAATCTGGTACGTCTATCCAAGCAGAATACACAATCTCACCACGCCTACGTGCATACACAGGTTACAACTACGATAACCAAGGTGAAGGCAAGTACATGAAAGCGAAAGATCACCAGTTCATCATTGGTACTCGTTTCTACCTATAATCGCTCAGGTTGATGATTAAAAAAGGCGCTCCAATAGAGCGCCTTTTCTGTTTCAGCAATTTAGAGTCTTGCCAAGGCGTCAGCCTCTTCACCTGCTAGTTTTAGCTTTTCAGTCCGTTCAATTAACTGTTTATTGTCCCAAGCACCGCTGGATTGACCAAGCGCGCTCTCGCTCATCTTGTTCAATTCACTTTGAGCAAAAGTAACGAAGTCTTCTGGAAGGCGCTCTTGCTTTCGCCAATGCTCAAAGCAAGATTGAGCCCAAATTGGGTCGCCGGATTTTATTGTTTGAATAAACTGGTCTTTCTCTGCCGTATTGCGGTTCTTCCCTGTAGAAAAAGCGTCTTTAGATGCTGTCTTGGGAGCGCGACTCCGTTCTCTATACCAAAGAAAAACAAATGCTAGCCAAAGCGCCGCGAACAACGCCGTCAGTGCTGGCCAGATGCCAGCATCTGTGATCGTTTGAGGAGTAGGGGGCACAACAGCACTGGTTGAAGGAAGTGTCGGAACAGAGCCTTCTCCTTGCTCGATGTCGACCTCAAGGCCAGCTAGCGTCGTTGTATCGGCTTTCTTCTCTTTTGTGTTCCACCATTGGATATCAAGCGCAGGTAGTGTGACTTTATCGACCGATTTGGCGATTAACACCTGCTTCATTGTCATGGTAACGGAGCCGTCAGTGTTGGTGATAAAGCTTGGCTTTTCTGGGTACACTCGAAATGCACGCGGATTGGTGATGGTGAGAGCGGGCATTTGCTCTTGAGATACCCCTTGTGCGGTTACCGAAATGGTGCGAGTCAGTGCATCGCCTGTTTGAAGAGTAACGGACTTAGACGTTAACTCCTCTCCATTATCTAGTGTCCAGGATTGCTCAGCGGTCAGCGAGGCCGTAGGTAACCAAATACCGTTGTAGTCTTCAGGAATCGGCAACACGCTAATCGAAACTTGAGGCGCTTTACCATCAAGGCTTAAGATCTTGGTGCTGCCATTGCGGTTGTTTCCATATAACACACCACCACGCAGAGTTGGAGCCGTGATGGTAAAATCGCCGCTCTCTTTCGCGGTGACGCGGTAGCTTTGGTCAACGATTAACACCTCAACACCATCCATCACTGCTTGGTATTGCTTCGGTTCAGCGATAGGCTCAATGTTCAGTCCTGTTGCGATGGGATCACTTAGCGATGGGTTTTGTAACAACCTTGGGTCGACCTTTACTATGATACGGGTATCAAGAATGGTGCTCTCTTTCGGATAAAGCTCAGATTTGCTGAGTTGTGTACGAACTTCAATGAGATCGTCGGTCGTAGGCGTCTGTTCATCCATAGTGACATTCAGCGTGATCGGAGAGGTCTTGACACCATCAACATCGAAACTTGGTATGACGATTTTCCCGAGTCGCTGTGGCGCAATAGCGATAGTCCAGATACTGCTATCCGTTCTGGTACCATTGAGAATGTTGACGGAAGAGCTGAAGTTTGGTCTCCCCATGAAGAAGTCGTCACTCAATACGTCGAAATTTACTTTACTACCATCGAGCTTTTCGTCCGCCATGACCTTTAACTGAATAACTTCGTCTTTACTGACATTCGTTTTGGTCACGCTCGCGGAGACATTGAGCGCAAGCGCGTTATAGCTTGTTAGAATCGTTAAGATGACGATTAATGGTCTAATGAAAGATAATCTTGATTTCATTTTGTTTACCAGTTCTTACCCGTTGATGACGGAGTCTCTTTCTCTTTCGCTTGCAATAGCATTTGCGCTTTGAGCAAGTAACTAGGATCGCGAGCGCTTTCCACTTGCTCTAGTTTACGAAGGTCAGAGTTTGCTTCTTGCTGTTGCGCCTGGGAAATGACCTCTGAGTCGCTTTGCGGCGCCTCATTAGAATCATGCTCTGCTTCGCCGGTTACGGATTGCGCATCACTTTGAGGTTCGCTATTTTTTTCTTGCTCGCTCTCTTGGGTTGATGGAGTTTGATGTTCAGTCTCACTCGGGCTTGAAGGTTGAGGTGTTTCTGAACCATCTCCATTGTCTTGAGATTGATCTTGTTGGCTTTGCTGAGACTGACTTGAGTCGGCAGTGTCTTGTTGCCCTGAACTGTCTTGTTGTTCGGAGCTGTGTTGAGATTGTCCTTGCTCCTGCTCTGCATCACCTTCAGGCTTTTGTTGCTGTTGCTGTTGCTGTTGCTGTTGCTGTTGCTGTTGCTGTTGCTGTTGCTGTTGCTGTTGCTGTTGCTGTTTCAGGAGTTCTAGGTTGTATTTTGCGTCAGAATGCTCGGGATCGGCCGCAAGAACTTTTTCATAGGCGTCGATAGCCTGATCTAACTCCTTCAGCTGTGCTAAGGCATTTCCTCGGTTATATAAGTCATCCACAGTTTCAAGCCCTTCGAGTGCATTTAAGGCACTTTGATAGTCACCAGCGTGATAGTAGGCAGCGGATTTCCAGCGTGGATCTTGGAACAGAGCTGCGGCTTGGTCAAAGTTATTCGCTTCGTATTCGGCGAGCCCGCGCTGGTCTTTATTCAAGAATGCCCCCTCTAACACTGAAGCTTGCGCAGGAGTAGGGTAGCCAGCAGACACAATCATCAAACCAATCAATGAAAAGATCACTCCTTTACGAAACAGTGGAAGCACTAAAAGTAATGCGAGAGGTAATAACCAATAGCCATGATTGATAGCGATATCGAGCGTTTGCCCCAAAGACTCGGAGATCCCTTCAAATGATGATGCTGCTACCAATTTTTCGATATCCGAGTTGTCGGTTTGATAAGTGGCGAAATTGCCCCCCAATGATTTTGCAAGCTGTTGCATCTGTTCGTGGGGTGTTTTTGCGACCACGGTTCTGCCTTGGCTGTCCGTCAGTAGCGATCCATCGTTGAGCGGGATAGGTGCTCCGCTTTGACTACCAAAAGCTAAAATGGACAAAGTGAAGTCAGTGCCGTTAAGCACCTTGCTTATGGCCTCTGATTCTGAAGAGCTCAGGTCGTCAGCGAAAAGAATGATACTGCCCCTAGTCGTCCCCGCTTGCGTCATCAGCTTAACGGCCTGTTCAACGGCCAGATCTGCCCTCGCGCCCTGAAAAGGCATAATTTCAGGGGAGAGGTACTGAATGGCATTAGCTAAGGTTGCCGCATCCGTTGTGAGAGGGCTAAGGGTGTATGCATCGCCAGCGTACGCCACCAACCCGGTTTGGCCCTGTTCAAACAGAGACAATATATCGAGCGCCTTATAGCGGATTTGAGCAAGTCGACTTGGCTTAATGTCTTCGGCGTAGACCGACTGAGACATATCTACGACCAAAACCCTTGAGTTTGCCGATTGAGCGCCCGGTTTTTCAGCCTTTCCGAAGCTTGGTCCCGCCAAAGCGATGATTAAGGCAAGGCATAGGGGAGTGAACCACCAAAAGAGGTTGTTCTTTTTTGTATCGGAGCCAAGTGCTTTGGCGAGGTGGTCAGCAATAATACTTGAAGACTTTTGACGACTCTTAAGCCATAGAGAAATAGCGACCATAGGCAATAGCAGCCAAAGTGCTTGTGGGTATAGAAACTCAAAATCAAACATGGCTCCTCCTAATCATCAGAGTCATAGCCAATAACAGTAAGGCGATAAATGTAGGGACAAAGAACCATTCGGTTTTTGGGCGCCATGACTGAGTTGCCTGCTGGACCGGTTGTAGCGCGTTGATCGTATCGTAAATGGTGCTCAGCTCTTTGGCATTTCTTGCTCGAAAATACTGTCCGCCCGTCAGTTCTGCTATGTCGATCAGAGCTCTTTCATCGAGATCCTCCGCAGTGTTAACGGTGCGAGTCATAAAGAACTCACGTACTTGCATCTCACCAGCACCAATACCGACGGTATAGATAATGGTATTGTTCTTTTGGGCAATTTCAGCCGCTTCCATTGGGTCAAGAACACCAGCATTGTTACTGCCATCACTGAGCAAAATCATGACACGTTGGGGCGCATCGCCATCAATGAAGGTTTTGGTTGCAAGACCAATACCGTCACCTATAGCGGTTTGTGTGCCGATAAGTTTTAGCACAGTTTGGTTGAGTTGAGTCTCAATCGCCTGGTGATCGAATGTGAGTGGCGTTTGAAGGTAGGCGTGATCGGCAAAGTAGACTAAGCCCAATCGGTCGCCTTCTCGCTGCTGAATGAAGTCCGATACAACGTGTTTCACTGTTGATAATCGATCGATATATTCTCCGTCAAACAACATGTCTTCTTGTGCCATCGAGTAGGACAGATCGATCACGAGCATCATATCGCGGTGTTTGGGATAGACAGTAATGGGTTCGTCATACCAAACTGGGCGCGCACTGGCGGTTACCAAGCAAATCCACGTCATCACCGCGAGCACTTTTCCCACTATGTCTCGACGATTTGCAGAGGTCGAGGCCGAGTCTATATGTGGTAAGGTCACTCTCACTGAAGAGGGTTGCGTTGGTATTAATCGATAGGCAATTATGGGTAATGGGAGTGCGGCAAACATCCACCACCATTCAAACGTAAATCCAGTCATGACTGCTTCCAGTTTCGGTATTTTCGTTTAGGTGGGAGTGCTTTCTCTACCCAGTAAAGACAGTCTTCGACGAGCGCTTGGTTCGTTTCTTTGTTGTTGACTCCAGAAGTGTATAGCACTTGTTGCCATTGCGGATGGTTGTTAGCAAAGCGAGGTTGATCGAGTTGTGAATCCAAAAAAGACAACCATTTTTCGCCCGTTAACTTAGCGATGTCTTCACGTGGGAAATAGCTGAGTGCCGCTTGCCTAACGACTTCCAATGCTGATGACGGAGTCGAGTTTGTGTTGGTTCTAATGAGATTGGACGCCGCCACCTTAGCTCTAGAGCGTTTTTTATGGTGGCGAATCATCCACACCAAAAAGCAAACTGAAATAATAGCGATGGCTAAGATAGCCCAATAACCCCAAGGAAGCGGCCACATTCCTGGTTCTTCAGGAAGGTGGATTGGTTTAAGAGGCAGTGATGACGTTTGTGTTGATTGATTCATGATTTCGTTGTCGACTAAAGCGTTTTGATGAGTTGGCTAAGTAATGGTGAACCACTAGATATCTGTGACAGTGCGATCCCATGGTCTGATAACGTCTTTGCCAACGAGTCTTTTTGATCGTTAAAAGCATCCGCTAATTGATGCTTTACGAGGGCACTAGAAAAATCCAGAGAAAGCTCTTGATGTCTGCCTCGAACTTTTTGAGTACCCCTTGCCAGAGTGTGTCCTATTTCGATTGGGTCGAAGACTTGAATCGCGCGTACGCGATTGTGCCTAGCGAGTCGCCCCATAGCTTGTTTATTCTCATCGGTCAGCTCAGAAAAATCGCTAAGTACAATGACCTCGCTGCCTTTTTTACAAAGGTTAGAGAGCGCATTGAATGGATCGGCGAGAATAGCCGGTTCTTTGTGATGCGATTGATGTAAGAAGCGATTGTGCAGCATACATAGCTGACTCAATAGACGAAGGACCGATGCCTTTGAACTAGAAGGTTTGATCTCGACTAGTTCAGAACCCACGCGAACTACTGCGCCGACGCGATCTTTCCCACTCAATGCAACCCATGCGAGTAATGCTGCTAAGTGGCACTGTTGAACCGATTTTAGTAACAATTGCGTGCCCGTGAGCATACTCGACGTCAAATCTATAAATAGAACGACTGGTCGTTCTCGCTCTTCGGTGAAAAGCTTAGTGTGAACTTTTCCAGTTCTTGCCGTAACGCGCCAGTCAATCTGACGAACGTCATCGCCGGCTTGGTACTGACGAACTTCAGAGAAGGTCATGCCACGACCTTTTCGTGGACTCGCATGCTGTCCATTGAGCTGCGACCAAATACTCTTAGCTGGCGGCTGCCACCGTTGACTGTGCGTTTGGTAAAAGCAGAGCTCTTCTAGAGTGATGGTTACACCCGAAGTCTGCTGAGGTAGTTTCCCCATCTTCACAAAGTCTTGTAGAGATGGCGCAGCTACTTCAGTTGACCCCAATGCCTGCTTTAGCTTTAATTTAATGCTAGTGAACATAGAGTGTTATTCTTATCTTCTTACATGTGCCATCACAATGATTCTCAAGCCCCGGTTATGCCGAAGCAACAGTCCGTAGCAGCTCTTCGATTACCGCATTGCCATTGATACCCTCTGCTTGCGCTTGATAGGTTAACAGTAGGCGATGGCGTAGCACTGGATAGATAACTTCGTGAATGTCCTCTGGGCTTACAAAATCTCGCCCTGCCAACCAAGCGTGTGCTCTTGCTGCTCGGTCTAATGCGATGGTCGCTCGAGGGCTGACACCCATTTCAATCCAGTTTTCTAGATTGGCGCTGTATGTACTTGGTTGTCTTGTCGCCATGACTAAGCGCACGATGTAGCGCTCGATAGCGTCAGCCATGTGTATAGAAAGAACTTCTTGGCGTGCTTTAAATATCGATTCTTGAGAAAGCTTGGATTCAAATCGATGCGTTTCGCCCTGAGCTTCGCCACGATTCAATCTCAAAATCTCAAGTTCACTTTCCTCATTCGGATAATCCACTTCCAAATGAAGTAAGAAGCGGTCGAGTTGAGCTTCTGGAAGAGGGTAGGTGCCCTCTTGCTCGATTGGGTTTTGTGTCGCCATTACCAAAAACAGTTCCGGTAATGGATAAGTCGTTTGACCCACACTGATCTGTTTTTCCGCCATCGCTTCAAGCATTGCTGCTTGTACTTTCGCAGGGGCACGGTTCACTTCATCTGCGAGAACAAGTGAGTGGAATATTGGACCGGACTTAAATTGAAACTCCCCCGTTTCTGGGCGATAGATATCTGTACCTGTCAGGTCCGATGGAAGTAGGTCGGGTGTAAACTGGACACGGTGAAAGCTTCCCTCAATGCAATCTGCTAGGGATTTTACTGCGCGTGTTTTAGCAAGACCCGGAGGGCCTTCTACGAGGATATGACCATCAGCCAGTAACGCTACGAGTAGTTGCTTGACGAGATTGTCTTGGCCAATAACTTGAGATTGCAAGTACTGTTGTAGTTGTTGGAAAGACTGTGCTGGCATGATAATGGGTCCTTATAGCAAGCATTAAGAAAACAGTATAAGAAATAGAGAAAACAATGAGAGAAAAGTTCCCTAATCTAGGTCATTGTTTTGTAAATACATAGCTGTGGGCGCTATGGACAAAGTTCAAGAGCAAGCTGGATGAAAAGCAATCAGTTGCTTACCTAGATCAACAGATAATTGGTATGGATCCCACAAAACGAGTACACTAGCCGAAGTTTAGAGTTACAGATGAGGTTAATCATTATGAGCGATTTTGAGAAAGAGCTAGAGCAAATGGCGTCTCAAGTAGAGTCTGAGCCAGAAGTAGCGCTGCCTTCGATTGAAGAACAACGTGAAATTGCCGCAGAACTCAAAAGACTGGAAGCCGAAGGCAAGCTCACTCCAGAAGTGCTAGAGCACTATTTTGGTAAGTTCAATAAGGACAACCAAACCCCAATTCACTAATTGCTAATATTACAATAGTTAGCTGTCTAATTTGAGCCCTTACGGTCTTCTAAGTTATTAGGACCAGAATAAGTAGTAAGGGCTTATTTATGACTGTAATAATATAAACTTACGAATGAGCCACATAGTAGCATTTATTCATTAGTTTAACTGCCATATTTATCTAATCTAAATTCTAATTCGTCTCATAAATGAGACTCAACCCTAAGGCACTGTTTATTATGCCCACTATAGAATGTAATGGGTTTCATTGTGATCTAGATCGACTTGACGTTTTGAGGGTACAAGAGTCTATTATTAATCCTGTTATTTACACTAAAATAATTAATTCAAAAATAATCAACTAATCACATGGAGTGATAGATGAAGATGGCTCAAGCAAGGAGTCAACGAGCAGTACTGTTGGCAGCAAACACTCTTCAATCGTGCCTGTTAAAGGATATGGTTGAACAGAATCTGGATGTGGAGATTCGGCTTATTTCCCCAGAACGGCTTAACTACTACAACAAAGACACTAACCTAGAGGGCTTTGATTTAATCATTGCTGACTGCACAACACTCACAGCATCGCAGTTCAAAAAATATCACGATCTGAAAACAAGCTCCAACGACAGAGCTAGGGAAGTGTTGATAAATGCGAGTCCTGGCTTGCGGCAAAGTGAATTGCTGCAATGGCAGCATCTGGTGGGTGTTTTCTATATCAATGATGATTTGGACAAAGTGATCAAAGGGTTCGGCTGTATTCTCGAAGGTGAAATGTGGTTGAGTAGAAAGTTACTCCACGAATATATAATGTTTTATCGGGATAGAGTTTGTGCATCAACGAATCCTGATTACAGTAATCTAACCAAACGAGAACAGCAAATCATCAAGCTTTTGAGCGACGGTGCATCGAATGTGGAGATAGCTGAGAGGCTCTTTGTTAGTGAGAACACGGTTAAGGCACATTTACATAATACCTTCAAGAAAATAAACGTGACCAATCGGGTTCAAGCATTAATTTGGGCTAAAAATAACATCTCAGTGCACGAGTATGCTTAACTCAATGAAACAGGGAGATTTTGGACTTCCTGATTTAATTAGGTAACGCTAAATAAAGCTAGTTTGCAAGCGTGCTGGTTTCTCATATCTGAGAATATTTAAGTAACTTTCTGAATCTTGGACGTAAATACCAAATATGTACTAAGTCACTCGGCTTCTCTTTTTCTATCCTTTGTTATACTACACAAGTAGTAGCGCACAAAAGCATACTGACAAGGAGTTCGCTATGCCCAATGACAAGGACGCCAATACAAAGCAAGCTATTCTATTGGCGGGGAACAGCTTGCAATCCAGTTTGTTGAAGGAATCACTGGAACAAAAGGTGCCGTTGAATATTAGGCTGATTGCCCCTGAGCAGTTATATCAGCAACGACAGCAGGCACTCAGTCATGAGCTCGATTACGTCATTATTGATTATGCTGCGATTGGTAAGGGCAACATCGAGCGCTACCTTGAAATCGTTGAAGGCACAGAGCAGTACACGAAAGAGGTATTATTAAACGCGCCGAAAAGTCTTGCTCATGCAGATATGCTCAAGTGGCAAAACTTGGTTGGGGTGTTTTACGACACTGACACCATAGAAACATTAGCGAACGGGTTTGAACGGATTATCGATGGGGAATTATGGATGAGCCGCAAGCTTGTCTACGAGTATGTACATTTTTATCGACGTCGACAGTGCGCGAAAACCAGCCCTTATTATACGAAACTTACTAAGCGTGAGCAGCAGATCATTAAACTGCTTGGCGATGGTGCCTCTAACACAGAGATTGCGGATGCGTTGTTTGTGAGCGAAAACACGGTTAAAGCGCATTTGCATAATGCCTTCAAGAAGATAAAAGTGAAGAATCGCCTGCAGGCACTACTATGGGTTAAAAACAACGTCGCAACGAGCGAGTTCGTGCCGTAACAACTAATCCTTAGTGTGTATCCCGTGGTAGCAATGTAAAGCAGAAGCCGAGCCTATTCGCTTTCTGCTTTTTTACGTTTATCTACTGCTCATTGAGTTCACTACAAATACAGTTTCTATTACTTTTGAGCTCCTTTTGTTCAGGAGTTTCAGCGATGAGATGTCTTTTTACTGTCTTTCTTTTAAGCCTGGTGTCTAGCGTTAGTGTGGCTGGTCAATTTCGAGAGGGTATCCATTACCTCGAAATGGATAGGGAGCCTACAGTGACTCCGATGGTCATGCTATTTCACTCTCCTTATTGCGGGCCTTGTGCCATGGTGCATGACCCAATTCTTAAGCTTGCTTCAGACAAAGGTATGGACATCAAGGAAGTCCTTGTCCCTGTCGGAAAGATAGGTAATGACATACAACAAGGTTATGTCGTCGCCAAGCGACAAAACAAAGCCCACGCTTATATTAAGGCGCTTATCCGCCGAATCCACTTTACCAAAGACGACGCTCCTAGGCATAGAAAGGATGTGTTGGACGTATTGGATGACTGCGGCGTCGATGCGAGCGAGTTCGAAACACCGAGCCAGTGCATTAAAGACGAAATAGGAGAGCACAACCTTTTGGTCCGTCAATACCGTATTCGCCAAACGCCAACGATTATCGTCAATGGTAACAAGCAAATTATTTTGCCTTCATTGAAGAATATGGATGAGCTAGAGGAGTTGATCTCTGAGCTTTATCAAGGATGAAAAAACAGGGCTACGGGTAAGATCCATTTTCCGCATAGCCCTGTTTCCTGCTTACTCGGTTAGCTAAAGAATTTCCGTTGTCGCTTGTGAGTATTTTGCTATTATGGGGTGCGACATAGCCTGCGGGTCATTAGATGACCACATACCACGCTCCATTCCTTTCACAATAAGATGAATAACCGCTGCGTCAATTGCCGACATGACTGCGATATTAACAGGTTCATTGTTGCTGTAGCCGAGTTCCACTTCGAGTAATTCTTCATAATCAATGAAACGAAACGCCCCGAGGCCTATCTCGTGCGAAGAGATGGTTTTAGACGTAGTTACGCTAAGCAAAACTCTTCCGGTTCTGACGTCAACAGCCCTGAGATTTACGGTTACTTGATCAGTTCTGTACTGACCTGAACCACCAACACCAAGATATCTAGCTCCGGCACCGCCAGTGCGGAGATTAGAGTCGTAGGCAACAATTCCGCCTTCGATCACCACATTGGCTGAATTAAGGGATGACAAGTCGGTCCCGTGGTTGGATACAACCGTATCTTTTTTTTGTGCTGCTCGGATTATCTTGCGCTCAGTCAGCAAATTTTGTAGCCCTTCGCGTTCAAGTGGTACGAACCATTTGGAATCGATAAGTGCAGTAGTTAATAGTGACGTACCGCCTTGAGGAACTGCAGTAGAGAAATTACTGTTCGGAGACGGTTTATATTGTCCGGTTTGATCTCTGAAGTCATAAACAGAAACCATTATTTTCCCGACTGGAGGAGGGAGAGATGTTAAGTCGGTATAGACTGAACCGCGCTGCATCAACTTAGGAGATGCAGATGTTTCTGGAATTTCGAGGGAGTAAGAGCAGCCGCCGAGTACAAGGGAGGCGCAAAGTAAAATTAGACCTTTCATAGTACATTCCTTGTAGTTATAGGTCAGGTGTGAGTCCGGAAACGCTAATTTCAGTGGATTCTCCGGTTGTTTTATCAACGATCTGAACAATGAGCGTTCCATTATCGTCAACTACGTTTAAGAAAAAGTCATTCGTCTCTAGTTGCCCGGTGTTCCCATTACCTATGTCGGCCAGTAATTGGCTTATTAGCCTTGACTCCAAGCTAGCTGCTAAATTGTCCAACGCTGATTCTTCTTCAAAGTCAAACCCATTATTGTTGTCAGGTGGATCATACTGTGTAAAGCTTGCACCGTATTGCAGATGCGTCGTATTGAGGGGGTTTCCACCGAAACTGGGGTTGATAGGTTCATAAACTAGCTCACCTGAACAAGCTATCCCCGAAGCTAATGAAAGCAGCAATATGTATTTTGAATTAACCATATCCTTGTGTCCTCAAAATTCATCGTGTTCTAAGTCAAATGTGTCTTGCAGAGCTCTCTCTGCTTCCCACCTGATGATGTAGTTGTCTACAGTTCGAACAGCCTGTTGGGCTCTCTCTTCAGCTTGCCTTCTTCCCGGCGATAAGGCGGTTCGATATATTGTTTTCCGGGTATGACTTACCTCTATTATGCTTCCAGATAATGCTGTGGGAATCTCCTTCACTGTCAGATTCTCTTTAAGATCTGGGTATAGGTCGTTTAGTTCTTGAGCGAAAAAAGAGTAAAAGTCATCCCCCAAACGGGTCATGGTTCTGTCTACGATTACGCCTCTGATCTCGCTGTCTTGAAGGTAACGATTGCTCTTGCCTTTGTTTTTTTCAATGAGTGCCTTTTCTGCCGCTATACTCTTTGCAGTTTCGGGTTGCTCTGTTATCGCTTTTGTGACATTACTGCTTTTGTGATCGTCTGAGTAAGCCATTCCAATTGGACACAATCCGAGGGAAATCACTAGGACAAAACACCAACGCGTCTTAATCGTTATACTCATGTGTAGCCCGGTTCCTTACACTTTCTGTTTTGACCTTCATCTTCCAAACTCCACTCACTTATAGCCGCCCTTTTCGACATTAATTGAGGGCATATGAACGTAGTATAAGCAAACACTTTATCTATTTTAATAAACGGAAGTATTAGATTTGAAAACTAGATTTTGATGCTTAGGTTTCTATTCTTGCTCGATTAATAGAACTTGGAGTTAGGAAAAAGAAATAATAAAGGTAAATTAGTTTATGTGTCCCCAATTCCGATTCCACTAATATCTAGATAGGTCCAACCCGAAGAGAAAAGCGCAACTCCGCGAGCGGGATCCTTGAACTGTAATTACACGGATCACCAATAGCAATGTAACCCTTTAACTAATCGCGTTGATTTGTGCGGGTTTCATCATGTAATAAATGACTGCCGCTGAATAGGAAGTGTGGTATGAAATTAACTACCGTCGGGATGTTTTCGTCCTCCAATGGAAAAGCTAAATGTATTGTTTTAGCGATGGCTGTGTCAGTTTGTTTGTCCACTTGTTCCCTTGCGTTCAAGACGCAGGCGAGCGAAAACAGCGATGACATATCAGGTAGAGTTATAGAACGGGTTGTTAGTGAAAATGCATGGCGTTCATCAAGCGTCAGGCGGTCTGAGCAAGTGAGTCGTAGGCCGAGGCAGGAAGCGTTCCTTGGGTCTAATCGAGAGTATCAAGATTTGGTGGACACAGGGGATGTAGACAACTATTCAGAAGTGGATATTGATTCGTCCACAAATTCTGATGCATATATTTCACAGACTGGTTGGGGCGAAGGAAACGCCGGTAATCGAGCGAGGGTCAACATGCGCAACAACGAAAGCGGTTTTGCAGCGATCGAGCAGTCTGGGCGACACAACACTGGACTGATCAATCAAAGCGGAGAGGATAATATTGCGCTTCTGAGTCAAATAGGCATCGCTCATCAAGGAGCAATTCTGCAAGCAGGTGAAGATAATATTGCACTTTTAAGACAAAAAGGCATAGGCAGTGAAATTAGTATCACTCAAAACGGAGATGATAATTTAGCGGTTGTAAGAGATACAGGCTCGAACAAGCTCGATGTCAGTCAAACTCAAAACAGCCAAAGCATCGTTATTAACGCTGGAGCGGGGATGTCTGTGACAGTTGGACAGTAGCCCATGTTGATCACATTAAGTTACAAGCTCTGTCGTTTGAGAAAGTAAGTCATAGCTACTACCAGGTTGCGACACTTGTATTACTTGCTAACGCGTGATTCAGGTATCGAGACAATGCTTCTCTGGAAGCGAATCCGTCGACAAGGAAAATAAAGGAATTATATTATGAACAAAGTATCAATCGCAGTTATTGGAGCTCTTGCAGCTGTACCACTTGTAGTTAACGCAAATGGACACTCTCCACTTTTTAGTGACTCACAGCTAGAGGCGGAGACTGCAGCAAAATACAACCAGTTGTGGACTACAGATAATATCGACGTTGAGGTGTTAGTTAATTCTGATGACAACGTAATAGAGGTTGAGCAGAATAGTGGTGGGACTCTTCGAGGGAATATTTCAGATATTCAACTGACAGATAATAATGATAGTTATATTTCAGTTGAGCAAAACTCTTCGGCCGGTATTCGCGGTAACTCCTCCTTGATTCAGTTTAAAGGGGGCGACAATGATGCGTATGTTGTTCAGACAGGCAAAGAGAATGCTGTTCACTTTATGATTGAGAAAAACCACTCTAACAACAACACCTTCAAAGCAACTCAGGATGGTACCTGGAATGATACAACGGTCGTTGCGCTTGGCGGTGCTGATGGTAACTATGCAAACGTGGAGATCTTGGGTGGCGCTGATGCGACTGACAACGATACTTACACTAAGTTTACCAACAAGAATGCTGACGACAATATCGTTAACATCAAGGTGAGTGAAGGCGATGATAACCGCATCAAAACAATTGTAGCTGGTGCCGACAACGAAATTGATATCGATGTCCTTGATCGCAGTGATGACAATAGCATCTATGTCAATCAAACCAAAGGCGATTCATATGCTAGTATGTTGTTAGACGGAAGCAGTGATTATAACAACGTATCACTTACTCAAACACAAAATGATGCGTCTTACATGAAAGTGTTATCGGGTTCGGATCATAACTCAATTACCGTTGTACAGAACTAGTAATGTGACAGGGTATATTGTTTAAAAAATGGCTGCTTCGTGCAGCCATTTTTTTAGGGAGGAGCTGTGTTTGCTAAAGGCGCTGTAATGTTGATGAGTGTTGTATTGCCCGTCTGGGCAGCTTTTAGTTGTATGCTACCTTTGCAAGAGTGGGTGAGTTGTGAACATGGTCAAGACTTCAACGACATTTGTATCCGTGTAGATGGGCAAAGAGAGTTTAAGATTGGTACATCGAATGGAAATCAGATAACGATAAAAAAGAAAACGGGAGGGACGTCACAGCTTCGTCTTGAGGTGATGCAGTTCCCAGTAGTGATTAGAGAAAAGGAACATGAGGATGTTGTGATGATTTCTGCACGTTGTGATATAAAAAACCCTAATCAAGGTTGATTAGGGTTTAGTTGTTTCAGCTAGGTGGGCTGTAAATTAAACACCAGCTTCTTTATACAAACGACGACACGCCTTACCATCACTATGGAACAAGTGACAACGGTGAGCTGGAATACCAATCTCAAACTTATCACCAACTTCAACAGAAAGCGTATCAGGCTGACGGTAGATAACGTCTGCATCTGCGCTTTCAAGGTTTAGATAAACCTGAGTTTCGTTACCTAGCTTCTCAACGATCATGACTTCGCCGCCGACTTTCGCATCGCCTTCTTCCGCCGATACCAAGTGCTCTGGACGCACGCCCATAGACATACGGTCGCCTTTGTTAACGGTTGTGCCGTCAACAGGGATCCAGAAAGAGTCGCCATCAGAAAGCTGAACTTTAACGCGCTCTGCTTCTACTTCTTCGATGAATACGCTCATGAAGTTCATCTTAGGTGAACCAATGAAGCCAGCAACGAAGCGGTTATCAGGGTAGTGGTAAAGCTCAAGAGGCTTACCAACCTGCGCAACATAACCTGCGTCTAGAACAACAATCTTGTCTGCCATTGTCATCGCTTCCACCTGATCGTGCGTTACGTAGATCATGGTGCAGCCAAGCTGGCGTTGAAGTTTAGTGATTTGCGATCGCATGTTTACACGAAGCGCCGCATCTAGGTTAGATAGCGGTTCGTCGAGTAGGAATACGTTTGGCTGAGAGACTAGAGTACGACCGATAGCCACACGCTGACGCTGACCACCAGAAAGTGCTTTTGGCTGACGCTCTAGCAGGTGACCAAGCTGAAGGATTTCTGCTGCGTGCTCAACACGACGATCAATTTCTTTTTTGTCTGCTTTAGCAAGCTTAAGACCAAATGACATGTTGTCATATAGGTTAAGGTGAGGGTAAAGAGCGTAAGACTGGAATACCATGCCCACACCGCGCTTCGATGGTTCAACATCGTTCATGCGCTCGTCACCAATATACAAATCACCGGACGTGATGTCTTCTAAACCCGCGATACAACGTAGTAGAGTTGATTTACCACAACCTGATGGACCAACGAAGACAACAAATTCGCCTTCATTGATTTCTAGGTCGACATTCTTGGAGATCAGTACGTCACCGTACGCTTTACTAACATTTTTTAACGTGACACTCGCCATGTAGCTCGTCCTCGATTCATTTTTCTTTCCGTCGGTCATTATAGAGATAATTCGACAGGTAATAATAGTAGGAAATTGGTCAGTGTGTGACTCCAGCAACATGGCTGAAGCGTTAGGACTGTTTTGCTTATGATATTAGGGTTTTATGTTCCTTCGTTAGTGCAAATTGTCCTAGATGGAAAGAAAAAAGGGTGGCGCTGTACGATTTGGCGCCACCCTCAAAGCCAAGACTTCGCTAGTATCCCCCGACACAAATTGAAAACCTCCCCCGTAAAATAAATTACCACTAGTACTTCAATTTATGACTACTTGGCGAGCCCGGCGATGAAAACCCAGTATACGTTCCTTGTAGAAACTGATAGAGACAAGCTCTTACTGGTAAAGGGTTCTTACCATCCACTCTTGGATGACTGCAGTTTCCTTGATTGAGGTCGCTCAGACATCCTCCTGACAAAAATAATTATGGGGGTAGTAGAAAAGGAGGAGGAGGATAGGGGGGTAGAAATGACGTGTGAGATCTTGGTCAAAAATTTGCGCCTGATAATAGTGAATTCTGTCACAAGTGCAGATTGTTTTGTGATGTTGATCTATAGTCTTGGGCGATTGAGGTCACGGAAATCAACGCTTGTAGCGAGGGCGTAGAGAGTAGGATGATGAGAGCTTGCTGTATTTTTTAGATGATACTCGTCGAAACTTGGGAAATCCTCTGGATGAACCTCTGGATGAACCTGCGATCAAAACTATAAAAAGGATATAAACATGAAAAAAGCCCTAAGCACTGTAGCTCTAGGTACCCTAGTAGCTCTAGGTTCTTTTGGTGCAAACGCTGCTATCGAAGAAGGACAACTTACCATTTGGATTAATGGTGACAAAGGTTACAACGGTCTTGCAGAAGTAGGTAAAAAGTTCGAAGAAGACACAGGCATCAAAGTGACAGTTGCTCACCCAGATGGTCTTGAAGCTCGCTTCCCTCAAGTTGCAGCGACTGGTGATGGTCCTGATATCATTTTCTGGGCACACGACCGTTTCGGTGAGTATGCTCAAGCAGGTTTGCTAGCTGAGGTTAAACCTTCTAAAGAAACTAAAGAAGGCATCGTTGATTTCGCATGGGACGCAGTTAAGTACGACGGCAAAATCATCGGTTACCCAGTAGCAGTTGAATCTCTATCTCTAATCTACAACAAAGATTTGGTTCCAAACCCACCTAAGACTTGGGAAGAAGTTGAAGCATTGAACGCAAAACTTGCTAAAGATGGCAAGACTGCAATCATGTGGAACCTAAAAGAACCGTACTTCACATGGCCTCTAATGGCTGCTGACGGCGGCTATGCATTCAAATACAACGGTGGTAGCTACGACGTTAAAGACGCAGGTATCGCTAAAGAAGGTGTGAAGGACGCGCTTAGCTTTGTTAAAGGTCTAGTAGACAAAGGCGTTATCTCTGCAGACATGGACTACTCAGTATCTGAGTCTGCGTTCAACCAAGGTAAGACTGCAATGACTATCAACGGTCCATGGTCTTGGGCGAACATCGAGAAGTCTGGCATCAACTACGGTGTTGCTACGCTTCCTAAGTTCAACGGTCAAGCTTCTAAGCCTTTCGTTGGCGTACTAACAGCAGGTATCAGCACTGCGTCACCTAACCGTGACCTAGCGGTTGAGTTCCTAGAGAACTACCTACTAACTAACGACGGTCTACGTGAAGTGAACAACGACAAGCCACTAGGCGCAGTTGCTCTAACTTCATTCCAAGACGAGCTAGGTTCTGATGCACGTATCGCAGCGACAATGGACAACGCGATGAACGGTGAAATCATGCCTAACGTTCCACAAATGAGCGCATTCTGGGCTTCTGCTAAGAACGCTATCATCAACGTAGTTGACGGTCGCCAATCAGTTGACGCAGCAGTTGCTGATGCTGAAAAGCAAATGACTAAGTAATTTTCTAGAACTACCCTTTAAGGAGGGGGTAACCCCTCCTTCTTTTATTTTTTGTATTATCGCTAGCAGGTCCTTTTATGCAGTCAGTTCAAGGTACAGATGCCATGTCAGCTGAAACTAGTACAGTTCCAAGCAGCAAGAAAGTATTCATCAAGTGGGGACTTCTTGGCTCAGTGGGACTTATCAATGGTTACGCGACTATTCTTATGTATTCCCGTGGTGAGCTTGCATTCGCATTGCTTACTGTGATTCTTACCGCTCTGGCACTTTATATTTTCGGCAGTAAGAAAACGTACGCGCACCGTTATATCTATCCAGGTATTGCGGGTATGATCCTTTTTATTCTTTTCCCTTTGGCGTACACGGTAGGCCTAGCCTTCACGAACTACAGCGCGAAGAACCAACTCTCTTTGGAAAGAACTCAAAACGTTCTGATGCAACGCACTTTCCAAACTGGTGAGAGCTTCTCGTTTGATCTTTATAAGACAGAAAACGGTCACCGCATCTATGTGAAAGACGGTGAACAGCTGCTTGCTACACCTGAATTTGATATCTCTAGCCCATCAGCTGATTACGACCTATCGGCGGTAGATACTCAGGCTGGTGATAAGGAACAGATCAAAACGATCATTCAAAACCGTTCTACTTTAAACACGATTGATCTGCATATGCCGAGTGGTGAAGACATTCGTATGAGTGGCCTTCGTAAGTTCGCATCGGTACAGCCGCTTTATACGTTTGTTGAAGGCACTGATGACCTACGCGACAACAAGACTGGCGATCTACTACGTCCAAATATGGAAGTAGGTTTCTACCAACCAGTGAATGACAATGGTGAGTTTGTTGGTAACACAGTCTCTCCTGGCTTCATTGTAGGCATTGGTACACATAACTTTGAACGTGTATGGAAAGACGACGGTATCAAAGAACCGTTCATCAGTATTTTCATCTGGACAATCGTATTCTCTGCAGTGAGCGTTGCGCTAACGGTACTGATTGGTCTTATCCTGGCGAGCGTTGTTCAATGGGAAGCACTACGCGGTCGCGCTGTCTATCGTGTACTACTGATTCTTCCATACGCGGTACCAGCATTTATCTCGATTCTAATCTTTAAGGGTTTGTTCAACCAAAGCTTTGGTGAAGTGAACATGCTACTTGAAGGTCTATTTGGCATTAGCCCGAACTGGTTCTCTGATCCACTGATGGCTAAAGTGATGATTCTTATCGTGAACACTTGGCTAGGTTTCCCTTACATGATGATTCTATGTATGGGTATGCTAAAAGCGATTCCTGATGACCTGTATGAAGCGTCAGCAATCGATGGTTCAAACTTTGTTTCGAACTTCACTAAGATCACAATGCCACTGATGATTAAACCGCTAACTCCGCTACTGATTGCTAGTTTCGCGTTTAACTTCAACAACTTCGTACTGATTGCCCTTCTAACGAACGGTGGTCCTAACATGATTGGTACTTCTGAGCCAGCGGGTTACACCGACCTATTGGTTAACTACACGTACCGTATCGCGTTTGAAGGTTCTGGTGGTCAAGACTTCGGTCTAGCGAGTGCAATCGCAACACTGATCTTCCTACTAGTAGGTGCACTAGCACTACTCAACCTACGCGTCACGAAAGTAGCTCAAGACTAAGGAGGCCTAAAATGGCAATGGTACAAGGTAAGTCATTAAAATACCGCGTTTGGGCAACACACATCGCTATGTGGGCTTTCCTATCGCTGATTATTTTCCCACTACTGATGATTATCGCTATCTCATTCCGTGAAGGTAACTTCGCAACGGGTAGCCTAATCCCAGAGAACCCATCGCTAGAACACTGGAAACTAGCACTAGGTTTCTCGGTAACGAACGCAGACGGCTCTGTTACACCGCCTCCGTTCCCAGTACTAACTTGGTTGTGGAACTCAATTAAAGTTGCGGGTATTTCATCAATCTTGATTGTATGTCTATCAACAACGTCTGCTTACGCATTTGCTCGTATGCGCTTTAAAGGTAAGTCAACCATCCTAAAAGCGATGATGATTTTCCAGATGTTCCCAGCTGTACTAGCACTGGTAGCGATTTACGCATTGTTCGACAAACTAGGTCAGTACATTCCGTTCCTAGGGTTGAATACACACGGCGGTTTGATTTTCTCTTACTTGGGTGGTATTGCACTTCACGTATGGACAATCAAAGGCTACTTCGAAACGATTGATGGCTCTCTAGAAGAAGCTGCAGCACTTGATGGTGCAACGCCATGGCAAGCATTCCGCCTAGTTCTTCTGCCACTATCAGTGCCAATTCTAGCGGTTGTATTTATTCTGTCGTTCATCATGGTTGTTGGTGAAGTACCTGTAGCATCACTACTACTTTCTGATGTAAACTCGTACACACTAGCGGTTGGTATGCAGCAGTACTTGTACCCTCAGAACTACCTATGGGGTGACTTCGCGGCAGCGGCGGTACTATCAGCACTACCTATCACAGTCGTATTCCTACTCGCACAGCGTTGGTTGGTTGGTGGTTTGACCGCCGGCGGTGTAAAAGGATAAAAACGATAAGGGTGACCGCAAGGTCACCCATTTTTTTGTCTTGTTTAACACCTATTGGTTTGGCCGCCGACAAGTTAAATAAGCAACACTGGTGTTACGTATAGCTGGCTGTTAAACGGATTCCTTACTGTCACGACTAACAGTTCTTGTAACCGACGCCCGAGCATTCGCTCGGGCTTCTTCTTTTCTAAACCTAGATGACTCTTCCCACTTGTTACTTGATGATGACGTTGACGTAATTGTCGCCTTGTCTGCGGTAGTAATGTCCATCCACACGTGCATAGGTGAAGTTGCCGATTTTTATGTACGTCGTGTGCCTCGGCATTTTTTTGTAGTGGTAGTGTCGGTGTTTTGGGCGCTTCTTAGGGGAAGGGTGGTACTTCTTCACCACCACAACTTCCTTGTGGTGTTTTCCTTTGTGTTTATGTTTGTGCTTGTGGTGTCCATGAGGGTGCGCCGAAGCATTAAGGCTCACTAAACCAACGAGAATGGCTACCACTGCAGAAAGTTTTAATTTGGACATTATTCGCGTCTCTAATAGGTTCTTGGAGTGAACAATGTAGATCCCTATGGTCATAGTCCTGTTACCCGACGGTTAGCGACCGTACGGGAATCGCAAAGAAATCCCCAATTTTGTCAGGATGTTACCTTTTGATACTTTTGTTTTTATGTGGAAAACGAATTGTTCCTAAGCTGACCTAACGTAGGAATGTGATAAGTGATGTCACCGTTTGCACTATCTTTGAGCAAACGGTGTGTCCGCCATAGGAATGGTCATATAGCTGTGTTATAAGAATTAACACAATAGTAATAGTTACTGCGTTTGGAAAGGATGACCAAATGATAAAAATCAATGAATCCAGAGCATTAATAATTTCAGCGGTAGGTGCCGGTATTCTCGCGCTTTGGGGCGGTATTATGGCCTCTATTTCGGGTTCTAGTGCCATCTTATTAGATGCTTCGTTTAACCTGCTTTCAGCTGTGGTATCGTTCGCTTCATTGCGTATCGCGAAGCTTACAGAGTCTGGCACGTCAAGACATTATCCCATCGGCTTCTTTGCGTTTGAGCCGCTAATTGTGGTGATTAAAGGCATAACGATACTGATTTTGATCGCGTTTGCGGTGGGCAGTAATATTCCTGTGATCCTTGCTGGTGGTAGAGAGCCCGCATTGGGTCTAATGGCCGTCTACGTGTTCCCTGCAGTGATTCTATGTGCACTTCTTTATTGGGCGTGCCACATAGGCCACAAGCAGTCTAACTCCGATATTCTCAAAGCAGAGAAGAACGCTTGGTTTATCAATGGTGTGATATCCGGTGCTATCGGTGTCGCTTTGGTGCTGGTGATTATTATCCAAGAGACGTCATTTGGATGGGTTGGACGTTATATCGACCAAATCTTGGTGGTGTTGTTCAGTCTCGCGTTTATCAGTGACCCGATTAAACTCATAAAGAATGGTATGCGAGAGCTTACTCTAGCCATGCCACCAATTGAGCACACTAAACCTATCTACCGCAGCTTAAAAGGCTTGGCGCAAGAATACGAGATTGAGATTGTCGATATTTTCATTACCAAGTTAGGTAGAAAAACTTGGGTATCGATTTACGTTGATCCGAAGCGAGAGTCGATGACGTTTAAGAGCTATGAGCGCTTTGTGGAAGATGTTAGTTGTAAGGTCGATAAACCCTACACAGTGACAGAAGTGGATGTCATTCTGAAACGCTCACCCACTGCATAAGACAGCGCTAAGCTAGTTCACGGCTAGAGGGCGCACATCCTACGTACTGGAGTAAGACATACAAACTCTCTTGCTCCAGTGCGACTTTCTGAAATAAATCAGCAAATACATCATCACCACCAAAGCAAGCATTGATGTAGTGGTTGATCTCTTCTCTTTGATACCCCTCGACATACATGGTTCTAATCCATTGATATTCAACAGACTTTAAGTTGGTCAATGTGGTTTCACTTAAGGTGATGTCGTTAAGGGTCAAGTCGAGCTCCTGTCTCTTACTAAAATAGGAGTCGCGATTACATCAAACTTTAATGAAAGAAAGATGACAATCGAGTGACCTTACAGGGATTTTACATTTGTGTACGCGATATCAGCGTTGGACTTCAGAAGTTCAACTAACTCATCCACGTTTCGTTTCGCTTCCCCTTGTTTGGTGTAGATACCAATGTTTCCGATTTTTTCGCTATCTAGATACGCGGCAACGATGTTGTGTTTTTTCAACCATGCTTGTGCTCTATGGCTGTATGGCATTACGGCTTGTGTCATATGAAGCATATCTATACTCGCCATCACTGAGTCCACGTCATAGATGATCCGCTCGTCGAGCAGTTCATCATGTGGTAGACCATTTAATAGGACAGATTGATGCCTTGGATGGCTTGGCGTCACTCTGAGCAAGGGGTAATTACTTATAACACTGTGATCAGAGATGCCAGTGGCGAGGGGATGGCGATTTGAAACATAGAGCGCTTCGAAGTCTTGAAACAAAGGTTGGAACGCGACGCGGCAGGATTCGGACAGGTCTGAAACCTCATGACCTATAAATAAATCTATATCACCCTGGATCAAGTGATGCAGCAAAGAGAGATTGTTGCCAAACTCTAGGTGAAAAGAACTCGCTGGATGCATTGCTTGATAATCCATCACCGATCGCTTAACAAACCCTTCCCACCACACTTCACCAGTACCAATTTTCACCTTACCAAACTGACGCTGCTGCATATCATTAAACTGGTGTTTTAGCGCAAAGTAATGCTCTTGTTGTTCTTGAGCAAACTCACGAAACTTAAGACCATAAGCGGTCAGCTCCACGCCTTTTGAGAGACGGTTGAAAAGTGGTGCTCCCATCTCGCTTTCTAGCTTTTTGATCGCCGCGGTGAGTGAGGGTTGGCTAATGTAGAGTTCATCAGAGGCACGTTTGATATTGCCGTGTTTTGCTACCGCTAAGAAGTACTTTATCGATTTATTTAGTGCCATGGCATCGAAAGCTCTGCTATATAAAAAAACTATAGGATTATACGAAGATTCTATTTTTAATCCCAGCATGAACTTCGTAAAGTGGTGGCAAATCAATATTAGTAAAGGATCGGTTCATGGAACAAAAATGGTGGCATGACTCTGTGGTCTATCAAATCTACCCGCGAAGCTTTTGCGATTCCAACGGTGATGGTATTGGTGACCTAAATGGTATTCGCTCAAAGCTCGATTATTTGGCAGGTTTGGGCGTCGATGTTCTTTGGTTGTCGCCTGTCTATCAATCTCCGATGGATGATAACGGCTACGATATTTCTAATTATCAAGCCATTGCCCCTGAGTTTGGCTCTATGCAGGATATGGAAGCACTGATCGAGGAAGCCAAACAAAAGAATATTCGTATCGTGATGGACCTTGTTGTCAACCACACATCCGATGAACATTCTTGGTTTCAACAAGCCTGTGAGTCAAAAGACTCGCCATATCGCGATTACTACGTTTGGCGAGATGCAAAGCCCGACGGCAGTGCGCCTAGCGATTTGGAATCCATATTTGGTGGCAGTGCATGGGAGTGGCACGAGCAGACTCAGCAGTACTACCTTCACTTGTTCTCCAAAAAACAGCCAGATTTAAATTGGGAAAACTCAAAGGTCCACGATGAAGTCCATCAAATGATGAACTGGTGGATAGAGAAGGGGATTGGGGGTTTCCGACTCGATGTTATCGATCTTATTGGTAAAGATATCGACAAGGGCATCACAGGCAATGGACCGCGCCTGCATCCACTCCTTCAGAAAATGAACCAAGCGACGTTTGGTGATAAGGACTTGCTGACAGTAGGAGAAACTTGGGGCGCAACGCCGGAGATAGCCAAATTATACAGCGCACCTGAACGAGGTGAGCTGTCAATGGTGTTCCAGTTTGAACATATCACCTTAACTTGGAAAGACGGGGATAAATGGCAGCCTGCTAAGTTAGATTTAAGGGCTTTTAAGGAAGTACTAACGAAGTGGCAACTAGAGCTCAAAGATACAGGTTGGAATTCATTATTCTGGAATAACCATGATCTTCCTCGTGCAGTGTCGAAGTATGGCGATGATGGAGAGCATCGTGTTAAGTCTGCGAAAATGCTGGCTACCGTTTTGCATTGCCTTAAAGGTACTCCATATATCTATCAAGGTGAAGAGATTGGTATGACCAACGCAAACTTTGAGCATCTTGAGCAATACCGAGATATCGAGTCGCTGAACTTTTATAAGGTCAAGACAGACGCAGGTATCAGTCATGACGAGATGATGCAAGCGCTGCAAGAAAATGGTCGAGACAATGCCCGTACGCCTATGCAGTGGTCTACAGAGCCGCAAGCTGGCTTTACAAAAGGTACGCCATGGATTGAGGTGAATCCAAACTACACAGAGGTGAATGCGGAGAAGGATTTAGCGTCCGACGACTCAATTTATCACTACTATAAAGCGTTAATTTCTCTTCGTAAGCAGCACAAGTCCATAGTGTATGGAGAGTTTCGCCCTCTACTAGAAGAGCATGAAGACGTGTTTGCTTATTTGCGTCATCTTGGTGAAGAGAGTCTATTGGTTGTTGCTAACTTCAGCAGTGAAAATCACCAGGTAGATCTGAGCCAATATAATGAGTTTAACCAAAATATCTTACTCTCAAATGGACGTGGTAAGCTTGAAAACCTCAATAGTTTAATGTTGCAGCCATACGATGCGATGGTCATTCAGTTAACCTAACTATCTGAATAGGTGTTTAAAAAAGCAAAAGGCGAACTAAATACTTAGTTCGCCTTTTGCATTGCGCTTTGTCTGAAACTAGAACGAGCGATCACCCTCTTTATCTAGCTCAATCTCAATTTCTAGCTCATGGTAGTAGGGGTCATAGGAGCAATCACCGATCTCATTTCTAGGGCATACGTGTTCTGTGTTTCTCTCAATCATAGGGGTATTACACATTGGGCAAGTACGGTCCATATTAGCTCTCCTATATTCAACTAACACTGATGCTATCACGCTAGGTTGACGGACACATCAGCTCTTTTTACGCGTTCGATCCTTCGAGGATCGTTTGGCGGTATATTTGTGTATAGCCAGTATTGTGGGTTAATTCCATGTCGGTTTTGTGAATCCAGAGCAGAGTGTGATCGTCCATTTACAATTAAATGTTCGATATGTAAGAAGTGACAACGTCAAGGTGTTGTTCTCACGTGGCTTTTGCGTAGATGCTTCTAGCTAGGGCGAGGCTTTGCCAACTTTCCATTAATATATTTGCTAACAACTTCGCTATTTGCAGATAGAAAAAGTTGCAGATAGAAAAAAGCCCACCTGCTAGTGTGGGCAAAACCATTTAGGTCCAAACTAAGGTGAAGGTTACTTCACTAACTGTTTCTCTGCTGTGGCTAAAGCGGCTTTGACCGTTTGACGGCCGGTGAGAGCGTTCTCAATGGCTGCGCCCTCTGACATCCAGAACGTCATCATTTGCGGTAAGGCTGGCATGATTTCACCGTTTTCGGCGTTAATCATGGTAGAACGGATCCTGTCATCGGATTCTAATGATTGTTGGAATGACTTGAGAGTGACAGCCCCCAGAGGTTTATCGTTGTTGATGGTCTCTAAAGCATCATCAGTAAACAAATAGTTCTCAATGAACTCAACCGCCAAATCTTCATTTGGACTCGCGGAGCTGATACCCGCACTTAAAATACCAACAAATGGGTTGGACTTATGGCCATCCAAAGTAGGGAAGGTAGCCACACCATAATTAATACCTGCCTTGTCGAGGTTGCCCCATGACCAAGGTCCGTTGATGGTCATTGCGACTTGACCTTTAACGAACGATGACTCGGCGTTGGCGTAGTCCATTCCAGGGTCGAATATGCCATGCTGCTTCATATCTAATAGGAATGCCAAGTTTTCTTGCGCTTGTTGGTTGTTGATGCCAATGTCATTTGCATCATGACCATCTGCAGTTTTCGCGAATGAGTAGGTGCCTGCTGAAACAATTGGCCAGGTGAAGTAGGCGTTTTTCACATCCCACATCATAGTACCTTTGCCTTGCGCTGCCATTTTGGCGTGAATTTCTGGCAGCTCTTCCCATGTGCTTGGAGGTTCTGGCAATAGGTCTTTGTTGTAGATAAGTGAGATAGCCTCAATGGCGAGAGGATAGCCAATCAATTTACCTTTGTAATTGACGGCATCCCAGCTAAAGTCGACCAGTTTCTCCTGAAACTCTTTGCTTGGATTTACTTCACGGAGTAAGCCGGATTCCGCATAGCCTCCAAATCTATCATGAGCCCAGAAAATAATATCGGGGCCATCGCCAGTAGCCGCCACTTGTTGAAAACGAGCTTCCAGAGACTCAGGAAACTGAACACTGACCTTGATGCCGGTATCTTCTTCAAACTGACGGCCGACTTCTGCGAGTCCTTCATAGCCTTTATCACTGTTGATCCAGATAAGCAGTTCACCTTCGGTGACCGCGAGTGCGGGTGTAGCCATTGACGTTGTTAGTGCTAAAGCAGTTAAGGATGTTTTTAGTGTTTTCATTATGACTATCCTGTCCATTTGCATTGGACCCAGAATAGTCTGATGTTGGAGGAAGAGAAAATAGGCTAAGTTTATAGTGGTATAGTTTATTTCTATTTCACCTGATTGCTTTGTGATCTGAGTTACCTAAATGACGTGCCGCAGCATTTAAGCTAAGGCACGCCTGAGTTTCTGAGGCTACTTTGCAACAGAGGTCAGTTCGAAAATATGTGAGGCTAATGGCTTTATGTTCATATCGAGTACTGCTCGGCCTTGTTGCACACGTAGGACGGCGGATCTACTTGGCTCTAGTGAACAGCTAAGAGGGTAGTTGCCATCCGGCAGCGCCAAAGCATCAAAACTGGCCTCTGATAGTGCGATAGGGCACGTGGTAGCGCTATTAGCATCAAAGTTGGTGACAACCAATGCCTTATGCTCCTTCCAGCTACGAACAAACCCGTAAAGCCTGTGGGCAAGTTCTCCATGCGCTGAATCATGCTCTATACCTATAGGGACCATGCCACCTTTAAAGGCTGGGCAAGAGAGTGAAACTTGCATCAGACGCTGATAGTAGTCCCGCAACTGTATCTCTTGCTGGGTACTCTGACCGCCATCAAAAGCGCCATCGTTCATCCAACGTTGGTGTGCTGGTACGCCGATATAGTCAAAGATAGAGGTTCTTGTCGGCTGCCCGAAACCTGCCATTTCTGAACCGGCTTCACCTACTTCCTGTCCGAAGTAGAGCATGGTTGGCGCTCGGCTGATAGTCGCGGATAAGACCATAGCTGGCAGAGCCGCTTCTGCACTGCCAGCAAAGGTTTCACAAGGAATACGCTGTTCATCGTGATTATCGAGGAAGTGAAGCATATTCGGCTCGATATCTGCGAGCTCATTTTGAATTCGAGTGATTTCACTGGTGCGCGTATGACCGTGAACAATGCCTTTCAGGGTGTCGTATAAGTCGACCTTGTCGTACAGCGCGTCCATCTTTCCAAGATGTATGTAATCGCGATACAAATGAGGTTGATAGACCTCAGCAACCAGGAATGCTTGTGGGTTCTTCATTTTGATGGATGAGTTGAGAAAGCTCCAAAACTCGACAGGCACCATTTCGGCCATATCATAGCGAAACCCATCAACCCCTTGTTCTAGCCAGTAGAGTGCTATGTCTCGAAATTTTCTCCAAGAGCTAGGCACATCTTTGGCATACCAAAAGTCGGCATGTTGCTGTGCATTTTTGCTTCGATAACACTCTGGCAGTTCTGGAAAATCTTTTGTGCCATCAGGTCTGATGCCGTAATTGACCTTAACAGTTTCGTACCAATCATCGACATTTGGTTTTGCGCTGCGTGAGCCATTGCCTGTCCATTTCGCTGGATACTCAAGGTAAGGTGTAGCCAGCAGCGGATGTGGTTCCCCGCCTAGCGGAGCAAGATGGTCGGGAATATCCGGTAACTCAAATCCTTGGTTGGGAATGTAGTAGAAATTGTTTTCGCGTGAGTACTCTAAGCCGGTGTCATCCTCTGCACCAAAGTCCGTAACACCAAGTGGGTTGTTGAGACCTTGATATTGCCTAGCCACGTGATTAGGCACGATATCAATGATGACTTTAAGGCCCACTTCGTGGGTGCGCTGGATAAGCTCGCGAAATTCCTCGTTTCGGTTCGCTGGGTTGTCCGCTAAGTCAGGGTTTACCGAGTAATAGTCTTTGACCGCATAGGGCGAACCTGCACGACCTTTAACAACCGCAGGGTGATCATTGCTGATGCCAAACTCAGTGTAGTCACGCACTAGGGCATGATGAGGGACACCAGTGTACCAAACGTGTGTCATGCCGAGCTCTTTTATTGCGGTAAGGGCAGATTCGTTGATGTCACTAAACTTACCAACACCATTCTCCTCGGCAGTTCCCCAAGGTTTATTGGATGTCTTTTTGTTGCCGTATAGGCGTGTGAAGATTTGGTATAAGTGTATTTTTTGATTGTTATTATCGATCGGAAGGGTAGACATAAGATCTCTCAATGCTCACTCTCAGGATATAGGAAAAATCTATCATATGCGGCGAGTGTAGATGAAGTCGTTTAGCAAAAACTCATCCTTTTGGGGTGAGTTTAGGGCGTAGATGAGACCTTGTTAGAAAAGGCAGATCTTCGTCACGAGATCTGCCTTCTGTCATGAGGTGAAGCTAGCAGGGCATTACTTGAGATACTTAACGTGCGCTTCCATCTCTTCGCCAATCTCTTTACGCATGTTCATTAGCTTGATCGCGGAGTCGCGAAGTTTGATGTCTTCTTCACTCTCCGGCACCCATTCTGGCACTGAAGTGGGTTTACCGTCTTCGTCGACTGCGACCATAATCACGATACAGTGTGTGGTGAGTCTATTCTGTAGCTCTTTGGGATCACTTGCCTGTACGTCGATAGCGATGTGCATTGAGGATCTGCCGGTATAAATGACCTTTGCGCTAACCTCGACCAAGTTGCCGACATGAATCGGCTGAACAAATCGAATACCACCCGCATAAGCCGTAATACAGTATTTGCCACTCCAAGCGGCGCTACATGCATAGGCTGCTAAATCGATCCATTTCATCACGGCACCACCGTGTACCTTGCCACCGAAATTAACATCGCCCGGTTCAGCAAGAAAACGAAGGGTTGTCTCTCTTCTGCCACTACTCATTTGTGTAATCCTTTTTATTTGAGCTGCTTACTCTCAGTCCATGTGGTTTAGTTCGACCGACATTTTAAGCTTCTAAGGTGTTTAGTATGACAAAATTGTTAACAAGGTGCTACGACTTATGGACTCGATTTTTTAGATGGTTTTGCCCCAGTTACTGCTTATCAATAGTGAGATTTTGCGCCACACCTTCTGTGGTGGGCTGCATTTTTCTCGTTTTGATTTGTGACAGAATAACGCCAGAGATCACCATGAGTCCGCCAATAAGGTGAAACTGAGTGATGGTTTCGCCAAGTAGCATGGCTGCGAGCGCTACAGCTATTACGGGTAGCAGGTTCATAAACATTGCACTGCTGTCCGCACCAATAAGGTCGATGGATTTTACCCAAAGAAGTGGAGCGATAAGTGAACCGAGTAAACCTGCGTAGGCGATCAACGGTAGTGAGGCTTGAGTCGGCATCACCTGATGACTGGTCAGTAAGAGTGGGAACAGCATGATGACCGCAAATACCCCTTGCGTGTAAATGAGCATCCAGCTAGAGAGTTGCATCTTCCAACGTTTAAGTAAAACGCAGTATGTCGCATAAACCACGGCTGCCAGGACCATTAGACCATCACCTTGAGAAACATCTTGGTGCACAAAGAATGCGACATCTCCTTGCCCCAGCATAAAAGCAAGACCTGCGAGAGAAATGACACCGCCTACGATGCTCAATCGTGAAATACGTTTGCCCAATAGAGGTACTGAGATAAAGACAGCAAGCAGCGGAACGAGCGAGGTAATAAGGGCCATGTTCGATGCCGTGGTGGTCGCTGCGGCGTAGTAGCCTAACGATTGGTTGAGCACCATACCTAATAAAGCAAGGAACGCGAGTTTGCCGCTGTTGCGACGGATCTCTGGCCAATAGCGTTTTATTTTTGGGAGACAAAACGGTGTCATCACTAAAATCGCGAGTGCCCAGCGATAAAAACTCATCGCGCTAGGTTCGATAGCAGAGGCTGAAAGCTTGTTCACAATAGCGTTACCGCCCCATATGAGCACGGTAAAGAAAGGGAGAAGATAGACCACTGTGAACCTCATCGCGTTTTGTAAGTAGATATACCCAAGTAACCCCAAGATGTTGGTTCAGCGAGATTTGCTTGGTTTGCAGACACGGCGGCGACTTGAATGCATAGTGGCTCTACGCAGAAAGTCGCCAACAAAGGCTGCGGACCAAGCAAACTCGCCCGAAGGGAGTACTAGACAGGGCTTATCTCGGCGTCAAATCTCCTTGAAATGGACTGCCATTCCTGCGGACATTTACCTTGATATAAACCCTGTCTAGTACTCTGAATTTGCATCTTGGGGTCACTTGGGTATACATAGTGTGACAGGTCGATATAATTGCATGTATCTTTAAAACGACATTGCGCGCGATAGGAAGACAAGTTGAAAAAACACACTAGAAATCTGCACCCATCTTTGTCCATCGACAAGATGCCATCCAATGTTTTCATGAACTTCGATGCGTTTCTTTCCAATACCGAAACACGCGTTCACTGTCATCCGTGGGGGCAAGTACAACTGATCAGTGGTGGGATTCTTGAGATGGAGGCCCAGGACACTCGATTTCTCGCACCGCCTCATCTTGCGATTTGGGTGCCGGCTGGCGTAATGCACTGCAGCTATAATAGAAAACCCCTAGAGTATTGCTCACTGAACATCGCTCATGAGCTTACTGATAGCTTTCCAGAAACCACGAGCCTGATAAAAGTTACCCCAATTGTATCGTCGATCATCGAAGATTTTCGCCATCGTAGTGTGAATGTGGCGGAGTCAGAAAAAGATAAGCGATTAATCCAAGTTCTTTTGGATCAACTGAGCGATCAGCAAGAGCAGCACCATTTTTTGCCATCAAGTAATAACAAGTATCTTGCACCGATCCTTGCTGCGATTGAGGAGGAGCCGACGAACGACATTAGTCTTAAAGAGTGGGCGTCCAAAGTTCATACGACAGAGCGGACGTTAGCGCGATACTGTCAAAGTGAGCTTGGAATGAGCTTTACTGAGTGGCGCTTGAGGGTGCGTTATCTGTTTTCGATGGATTTATTGCGTAGTGGACATTCGGTCAAAGAGGTGGCATTTACGCTAGGTTATAACCAAGCAAGCCCATTTATCTCGATGTTCAAGAAGTATTCGGGCCAGACACCGGAGCAATACAAGAACAAACTGCTCTAGCAAAAGAAAACCACTAATATTCTCTATTAGTGGTTTTCCTCGTTTGGTTTCTTTGAAGTTGTGAAGTCTAAGTCCTAGAGCTCGCTGAACTACTTAGCTTTGGAGCGGTAATTCGGATCCGTCCAACAGCGTGGTAGCTCTTCACCGGACATAAAAACCAAATCAGACTTCTTAAATTCTTGTGGGTCTTGCTGCTCTTCCCCTGGCTGAAGTCGACCTTCAACACTATCTTGGAATAAGTTAGTCAGTCTTCTCATTTCCACGACATCTACGAGGTCGCCACTCTTTCTCTCTTTTAAAAACATGGTCTCTGTCCTTAATCGATTTGAACCCTATTGATTATAAATGCTATTCGGATAATGAGAACTTTTCCAATTCGTTGCTCCCTTGACTAAGTAAGCCTCAGAGCTACGCTTATGAATATCAATCAGTTAATCGATTAATAAGTGGAGCTGTCATGTCAATCGCACCAAAAGCAAACAACGTAAGTGAGCTCATTGGCAACACCGATCTCGTCAGAATCAACAGCCTTTCAGAGATTTCTGGCTGCGATATTCTTTTAAAATGTGAACAGCAAAATCCGGGTGGTTCAATCAAAGATAGAGCTGCATTGCAGCTAGTTACCGATGCAATCGCTGCAGGCAAACTTAAGCCAGGCATGACCATCGTCGAAGGGACGGCTGGCAATACCGGGATCGGCTTAGCCTTGGTGGCAAAAGCGCTTGGTTACAAAATGTTGGTGGTTATGCCAAAAGGTCAGGCAATAGAGAAAGAGCGGATGATTTCACTCTACGGTGCAGATCTCTTGCTGGTTGATCCTTGTCCTTTTGCGAATCCTGACCATTTTTATCACACGGCCAAGCGAATAGGGGCGGAGCGAGAAGACTGTTGGTGGGCCGACCAATTTGAAAACTTGAGCAACTATCGAGCTCACTATCTAAATACCGGTCCCGAAATCTGGCAACAAACTCAAGGTAATATCGACGCGTTAGTCTCGGTAGTAGGGACGGGCGGCACGATTGCGGGTAACTCGCACTACCTATCACAGCAAAAACCAAATCTAAAGACTTGGCTCGTCGATCCTGATGGTTCAGGTATTTATTCATTTTTGAAGGAAGGTCAATATCAATCAAGAGGCAGCTCGTTTACCGAGGGCATCGGTATTATGCGAACCGTTGAAAACTTTAGAAAGGCGAAAATTGATCATGCGATCACGTTGCCAGACCAAGATCTCGTGACCATTTCTCGATTAGTTGCGGAGCATGATGGCATTGTCTTGGGTAGCAGTTCATCGCTCAATGTAGCAGGTGCATTTTATACTGCGGCGAGAATGGGTAAGGGGAAGACGATCGTGACGTTTAGTTGCGACCTCGCTGACCGTTCTTACTCAAAGCTCTATAATGAAGAGTTTTTGCAAGAAAAAGAAATAGTTCTCAACCAAGAGAGTCTCGAACAGATTTGGGCTCGATATCAGGCGGACGGCGATAGTAAGGTTATTGATGTGATGTAGCGTAATCGAGTTAAAATATAAAAAGCTGCGCACGAGAGGCGCAGCATTCATTGTGCAAGTCGTAATCAGTCACTACTGATAATCAAAGACTATCTCGGTCAAATACAGTCTTAAGATCATAAATTTCACCTTTCTCAACATCAATCAAGAAGTGATCTGAAGCTTCACCAGTCGCGAAACGCTCTAAGATATAGAACAAAGTACCAAAGCGTACCTTGAATGCGTGACCAACGGTCGTATCTTCGCTGTCAGCTTCCTCGATAGTTATGTCGATGTCGATTTCAGAAAGGGCTTCACTAAGTACTTTATACTGCGGTAGACGGTCTGGATCGATATCGCGAAACGCGAGTTCGTCAGCGTTACGTAGGCGATAAAAATCAAGTGCTAGATCTTCACCGTTCCATAGTGCGAAATGGCCAAGAGTAAGCCCAGAACTGCGTGCTAAATCGCGAGCTTTGACTTTAGCTAGATTCCACTCAAGCATAAATTGCTCAAGGGTATCTTGGTCCTCAAAACCCGAAACACAAGGTTCAACGTCACTTACTTCGCTTAATGCTTCTCGTAGTTGGCATACGGTGATATCTGTCTGAAGTTGTGAGAGTATTAGCATCTGATCGCCATCCATGTTGAATAGCATTCTCTTGACGTCTTCTGGCCACTCGCGGGGAAGGAAACGAAGTCGAGTTAGCTCACGGATATGCCAGTCGGTCAGATCGTAGTAAGTTTCAGCGTTCAGGATCTCTCGGTTCCAACGATCGTCTTTACCGATCGATTCTAAGTGTTCTTGCTCAATAGCGTAATGCTCAAATAACTCGTTAAAACGAGGTACATTTTTGATTACTGCAGTTTCTACTTCAACTTGATGATCCGGCTTTATTTCGAGAATTTTGTACGCCGGAATGTAGCCAGCTAACGAAGGTGCTTGGATATTGAATAGCGTGTAGGTTTCACCATCAATTTCGTACTGTTTCACGCCGGTATCGTTAAAGTGCATATGACCGCCAACATGGATACTTAGGCCGGTTGCGGCTAAAGCTTTACTCGTATCGTCCTCAGGCACACGTTTTAGCTGAAAGTTTCCTTCGCCGAAGATATCTTCAATTTCTTCAGACGCGCCATTGTAGAAGTCGGTCATTGGGAAATGACTGAAGGAAAATAATACCTTGTTCTGTTCTTTCGCCGCTTTTACGGTAGCTTCAATCCAGTCAATGACATGCTCTTTATGGGTTAACATCTTGTTGTAACCCGCGTTTGAGCTTCCATCGAAATTTTTGCCATTGGTGGAGTTATCATCGCCTCCCGCTACGGGAACATAGACGTTGGCATCGATGGCCATAAGCCATAAGCCCTCTACCGGCTCAACGAGATAAGTTGAGTCTGGAATATACGAGCAAGCTGTGTAGTCGTCTTTTTTGTATTCACCACCTGTTCCTTCATGGCAGATTTCGTATTGGCGTCGCTCAAATGCTGCTTCTTTTTGAGCAAGCTCTAAAGAGTAGTTATTACGTGCCTCCTCGGAACTGTACGGGGTTTCAAAGTAAACATAGTTAGACTGAGGGAAGAATCCATGGTGTCCAAGGATATCCATGATTTCAAAGTAACCCCACTCTTGGATTTCCTCAGTACAGATTGTTGGTAGCTCATAGCCTGCATCAATGTGCGCCCAATCACCGTCGTACCCCACACATTCGTCAGCGCCATCTCTGGAGTATATGCGCTGTTGTTTGCCGTCTACACCTAAGAAATCGCCTTTACCAGCTGCGATTGTAAATGGTCTAACAGGATCGTGGTTACCTGGAGCTGCAAAGAACTCTAGACCGTGCTTTTCTCTATATTGGTCGAAAATGCGTACTAGACCGCGCATATGAACTGGTTGGCCGTCATCACTAAAGTCTCCAGGAAGCGCAACATACTTAATGCCGCGAGCAACAACATCATCAAGTGCAGCGATCATTGCAAAGTAGTTTTCATTGAATAGACGTGTTGATTCCATCTGAGACTGCATTGTACGAATTGTTGCATTCAGCCCTGATTCGCTATTTGGTAAGCCATCGAAAGACCCATCTTCAAATACACCGTAAACATCGTGAAAATGGATGTCAGGCATGAAGGCGACTTTGAGCCCTTCAATCGGTTCAACGATGTTATCGTTGCTATCTGAACTTGAGCTATTACAACCGGCAAGTGCGATAGCACCCAAAACGGCGAGCGAAAGTGACTTAAACTTCATTATCTATGTCCTACTAAAAAAGTAGGGTGAATCATAGGTTTGATTTATTTCACTTTTGTTTAGGAATTGTGTCGAATGAAAATTTGGGTATTTAATGAGATGTTGGTTCGAAATGTCGCATAGAATTATGAAATCAAAATAAAAGTCTTAACTATAATTGCCATGAATTATTACCATTTTAAAGCAAGGATTTTGCATGGTTTAGGCGATTGATTAACAGGTGTTTCAAATTGTTTTGTTAAAACTAGTTAGCTACTGTTGTTCGTATCGTCATCTGCACCATCTAGTAATTCTGGGTTTGGAGGAACAACCACCACTCCAATTTCTTCATCGAGATGGACAGAGTTGATCGTTAGAGCTATCAAAGATTGTTACAGAATGCTAAGAATTCGTTTCATGAATATCGTCTCTAGTATTCGGTTTATACGTTATTTGCAGATTGAAATGACTTCGCGAATAGACAATCGACTACTACCAAAAGCCAGTCCGCGTCTTACGCTCGTTGAATAGAAGTGAAGGGTACCGTGCTTAGTTATTACGCTGATACGTCTGGCAAACTTGCAGTAGGCTGCGACTAAACCCATGCGTTGGAGTTTCCACACTAGGTATTTTGCTTGTAGGTTTCTCATTCTTCTCTCTTTGCTTAGTCCATCCTTGGACTCCTCTCTAAATAAATCACGTGCTGATTCCAAACCCATCCAACATGGCTGGTGTTGGGGTTTTGTATTGAGCTGATACTATCAGCGTAAGCAGAAATATCCACAAACGCAGTTGTGGATATTCTTAGAAAAGCATTAGAGAAAACGTATAGTTAGAACAGAAACTAGACGCTAGAACTATTTGGTAGCAACGAGTCTCTAAGTACTCTAAATGCGAGTAAGAAAAATAGACTCAGGAGGGTAACGCTCGCTCCTTCACGACTGACTGTGGAGGTATCCACTGAGCGACTTTCGATATCGGCACTTGTCGCACCCTGAATAGGAATGAGTTTAACCGCGACCACGGTTTCAGTTTCTAAACCATTGCCACAAGTGGCAAAATGATCGGTGTTGTCATAGCCAGATGCACATTTAATAGCAGTCGCTGAAATGACGCCCGCGTCGTTGATGTCGGATGCGGTAACGATTCGATAAGCGTTGTTTAAATCACCGTAGCTGCCACCATTAGTAAGGTCATCTAGCCACCACGCTCGCGAGCTAAATATCGCCATTCTATCTTCGTCACTTCCGACGCCACTGTATGGGAAGATAAACCCACGTCGACGGCGTTGTGGTCCATCAATTTCTGTGTGACTTTCTGCATCAACCTCTCCGACAATTTCATTGTAGGTGTTGATGGCATTCGCATTACCGCCAGCGCTAGTGAAGAAAATAGACTGTGATAAATCGCTAAAATAGGTGGCAGAAGGCGACGATTGGCCAGCATCTGCAACAAACATGCGATTTGCCGCCGCTCCGCCTTCCGGTACGCTTCCTAATCTCTTGGTTTCACCAATAACAATCAACTGTGAATTGATGTCGGTTGCCAGCGAGTTGCTGTAGTAATAACTGTCGTCGTACTCGAGTTTGGCGTTGTTGATAAATACCGATGTCCACGCGTTCTCATCGACAGAAAAGTTGCTGGTGCTTGCTGGGTAATAGACGGCAGCTTGCATTATCAAGTCATCATCTGCTAACTCAGTGTTAAATCCGACGAGCACGGGTAGACCTTGGTATTCGCTGTCTTCTCGCTCAACAATCGTAGCTGCGCGGGCGCTGGCTTGAGCTGTGGCATAGTCATAGTTGTCGTAGCTAGTGGCCCAGCTGCTTGCGGGAAAACGTGTTTCTCCATTGTCTTCGAGTGACCAGATAAATGCCTGGCTTGCGAAACCAAAGTGTTGACATGCGCTACCCAAAATAGGTTGCTCAAACTCAATACACTCGCTGACATCCAAAGAGTTGTAGTATTTTGAGGAGTCTGAATAATCGAAAGTGGCGACCGAAGCGCTGCCTATGATATAGGTTTGGCTTTCCTCACCAGAGATGGGGTAGGTGAAACTATCATACGCAATAGTTGAGCCCATCTCTTCAACGATCAACTGCTCGCCTTCTGCGTCCGCAAAGCTCAACGTAGTGTTAGCTTGGGGCTTAAGAGATGTTGATTGGCTTCCATCAATTATTAGGCCGCGGCTACTGTATGGCTGGACATAATAACCGTCATAGTCAAAGTAACCACTATTTGCGTTAGCAATAATACGTCCCTCCGAGTCGATAGCGCGGGCTTTTAACTCAGTGGTATTGCCGACAGAAAATATCGCTTCTTCATATCCAGAGGGGACTTGAGGTTCGATGCCAAGTTCGGCGTCGTTTTCCATAAACGAGTGATAAAGTGGAGAGTAATTGGCGTTGTAGAACGCATCTTGAATGCTCTCGAGTCCACCAACTCCCGTACTGGCATCACCGTACCATCGATTACTTGCCCACGCCTCACATGTCGCATAACCCAGCTCGCTCTCGCAGTAGGAATAAAGCGAATCATAATCGAGATAGTAGAAGTGATTATCGACGCCGAACGCGACTTCTTGGTCGAGAGGGACACCTTCCATGCCATTCATACTGTAGCCAAGAACGGTGTATTGACTGTCGTAGCAGCTATCTTCAAAACACCATGTTGATGATGAAGGTGAAATCGCAGCGGAGTAATACTCATTGGCTGTGGTAGTTGAAGATGTATCCACTTCGACGACTCGGTACAAAGCAGCAGAAGTAACAATGGGGTAGGTTAGCAAAGCGCAAACTAAAGGAAAGTGAAATACCTTGGACACGTAAAGACCTTATTTCCATATAAATGAGGAGCACACTGCATAACAGAACCGTTATGCAGCGAAGAGACTAAAGTTGATTAGCTATCGCGTTTCGGACGCTCAGGTGGCTCAGGAAGCTCAGACTCAGACAGGAAGCCATCACCGTCGCTATCAAACTTGTCGAAGTCATCCAGTAGCGGGCCTCGCAGTTCATCTTTACTCAGCAAACCATCACCATTGGTATCCATTTCTTCAAATGAAGGTGGCTTTCTGTGTTCCCCTTTAGCAAAAGCTGGCTGGAAAGCGGTAGCGATCAGTACGATACAAAGTGCGAATACAGTTTTCTTCATGGGGTTTCTCTCATTGGCAATAATGAAGCATTAGTGTCGATGAAGACTGAGTGGAGAAAATGAGCAAAATGTGGAGAAAATAAGGAGAATAGCGATAAAATAACTCTGCTATTACACCTGGGAGCAATTGGAACAAAGATGGAAATCAAAACGCTGACAGCCGATGAAGTATTGCCAATAAGACATCAGGTTTTGTGGCCAGATAAGCCGGAATCATTTTGTAGAGTGGAAGGTGACGAGCAAGCGCTTCATTATGGAGCGCTGGTTAACGATCGACTGGTGTGTGTAGCGTCGGTTTACTTGGATGGCAAAACGGCAAGGCTAAGAAAGTTTGCGACGTTAGAGGACTACCAAAGACAGGGAATTGGTACCAAGATGCTAGAGCATACCATTGCATCAGTTCGTGCTTTGGGTGCTGATTACTATTGGTGTGATGCCAGAGTGAGTGCTCAAGATTTCTATAAGAAATTTGGGTTAGCAGTTGAAGGTGAAGCGTTCAACAAATCAGGTGTCTGGTATTTTAAAATGTCGGTCGATTGGTCGGAAAAACGTGTTTAGCCAAAAAACTAAAAGGAGCGTGTTCTGAACAACGTTCCTATTTCTTGGTGGCTTTTAGCTTTTTTGGTATTAGTGACTAGCTACGATTGATAACCGATTCACGAGTAACAAGGCGGCCAGTAATCAGAGGCTTATTCGACATTGGTTTGTCGTCTAGAATCGCATCTAATTGCTCCATCGCCATATCAACAATCTGTTGGGAAGGGTAGCTGATACAGGTGAGCGGTGGATTAAGCTGACTTGCCAATTGAGAATCTTCTAGTGATACGATTGAGACCTCTTGCGGCGTCGCTAAGTTGAAATCTCTAAACAGGTTCATTGCTACTGCGGCTTGACTGTCGCGCATAACGACCAGCGCCGTGAACGGGTGATAGCTGTTTAATAGCGACATAATCGCTTGTTCATTATTGCCATTTGCTGTGACGATAAGCTGTCGATTAACTGGCATTGCCGAGTTTTGCAGTGATGTTTTATAGCCTTCGAGAACCTGTGTTGATGCGTAGCTTTCATCATCCACTACGATGGCGATACTTGCATGTCCTTTACTCGATAAGAATCGACATGCGCTCTCAGCAGCAAACTTATAGTCGTATCCGATGGCATGCTCGGCGCTCGCCAAACTGTCGACAGCAATAACATTGTCGTTGGCTAGAGCCTCGACGGTGCCACCGAGCGAGATGATAGCGTCACAGTGTCTCTGGTTGAGTTCTTCCACCATGCGAACTTGCTCATCTGCAGTTTCTGCAAATTGCACCAGCATGTGTTTGCCTTTTGCTTTCAATGACTTTGCAAGTAGTGGCAGATAGGTAGAAACTTGTCCTGCATCGCTAGATGAGAGAATCACACCAATATAATCAGAGCGTTGATTTGCTAGTGTTTGCGCAGCGGCATTTGGGCGGTAGTTCAGCTCTTCTGCAGCACGTAATACGGCCTCACGACTCTCAGGTTTAACGCCACGGCTTCCGCTCATCACGCGAGAAACGGTCGCTTTCGATACGTTTGCTAGCAGAGAGACATCGGTGATAGTAGCCATGACAACAACCTTAATAGATTCATAGAGTTTCTAGAACTGGGAAACCGTTTCCCAAGATTTCCGTTATTGTACTCTTTCAGAGGTAGTGATCCAAGTCTGATGAGAGGTTATGTAGGGCGAGAAAAAAAAGCAGCTTAGTGTATGGAGCACGACTGGCCTGCTACGACCAAGCTGCTTCGACCAAAGATATTGAAAACGCTCCTATAAGACGTTTTCTTGCCTGACTCGCTCCGTGTCTGGTCGAAAAACTGGAAAAAGTAAGGTGAGACTGAATTACTTAGCAGTACGCTTATGTAGTTCAATCATCTCTGCGACGAGCTCTTTTGCGAGCATAGAGGTCATCAGGTGATCTTGTGCGTGAACCATGACTAGCGTCATCTTCATTTTACCTGTGCCTTCGTCAGCTTCGATAAGTTGGGTCTGCACTAGGTGAGCTTGGTTTGCGAACTCTTGTGCTTCTTTCATCAAACCTTCTGCTTCTTCGAACTCGCCGTTTTTAGCATGGCGAAGCGCTTCATAACATAGGCTGCGAGATTGACCCGCGTTGATGATGATGCCCATGACTTGTTCTTCTAAATCCATAGTTTCCATTTTACGTACCTCTTAAATCTTAAATGGTGTCTACCCGAAGGTAGGAAGTGTCGCCCCACGCTCAACCCCAATTAAGACTAGGGGGCGACTTTTTTATTATTTGTGCCAACTGCGTTTGTTGTTACTAATAACTGGTTGATTAAGCTGTTACTGGTTGACCTTCAGCTTCTTGTTGCTTCTTCTCGTCCGCTGCTTCTTGCTCTAGAAGTTGCTTCTCATAAGCTTTTAGGAACGGTAGGTACATCATTGCCGACATAGCCATACAGATGAAGCACATGATGACAGGACTGAATGCCCAGTTAGCTGCCCACGATGCACCGATAGGTCCTGGTGTTGTCCATGGCGTTAGAGAAACCACGCGCTCCACTAGACCCCAGTCAAGAGCAAACCAACCTAGAGTCGCGTTCACCATTGGTACCAAGATGAATGGTAGGAAGAACACTGGGTTCATGATGATTGGCGCACCAAACAGAATTGGTTCGTTGATGTTAAATAGACCTGGTACGGTACCCATCTTACCAATAGTGCGTAGGTGAACAGCTTTACTACGAAGTAGTAGGAACGCAAGTGGAAGCGTCGAACCTACACCACCGATAAGTAGGTAGTGATCCCAGAAACCTTGAACAAAGATGTGCGGGATTGCTTCACCAGCAGCCATTGCTGCTTGGTTAACTGAAAGGTTAGCCATCCAGAATGGGTTCATGATGCCAGTTACAATAAGTGCACCGTGGATACCTGCAAACCATAGGATTTGACAAACCAGTACTGCTAGTAGAACTGCCGGAAGCGTGTCAGATGCAGAAACTAGAGGTTGAACTAGGGCCATAATCGCTTCTGGGATGATCATGCCAGTTTGTGCTTCGATGAACAGGTTTAGTGGATGAAGCGTAATGATGATCGCCAATACAGGAATTAGGATTTCGAATGAGCGCGCAACACCCGTTGGAACTTCAGGTGGAAGCTTGATGGTGATGTTGTTGCGCTTCAGGTATGCGTAAACTTCCGTTGAGTACAATGCAGTAATGATTGCCGTGAAGATACCTTGGCCCGAGAAGTACTGCATTGACAGCATGCCGTCTTGTACTGGCGCAGCAACAAGCAGGAAGCTCATTAGTGATAGTAGACCTGTCGTAACAGGATCAAGATCGTGATGGCGAGCCAAGCTGGACGCTATCCCCACCGATATGAATATGGTCATGATCCCCATACTCAAGTTGAATGGCAGCATCAACTGCTCACGATACGTCTCAGAAAAATCTAGCCATGCGCGTGCAAATCCCCAAGTTGTTTCCGCAGAAAACGGAGGAAAGATAAACACCAGCATGAAAGAACCAACAATCATAAAAGGTAGTGCGGCAATAAAGCCGTCACGTATAGAAGTGATGTATTTTTGTTGACCAATCTTACCGGCAATAGGGGTGACCTTTTGCTCGATAACGTTGACCATTTTGTCGTACATAGCGCCCATGTCGTTACTCTCGTTAGGATAAAATTAAGAAAAGCTCGGCGTCAAAAAGTGACCAAGGGGGGACACCGAGCAAAAAGAAGTTAGCCGATAAGTTCTAGTGCAAAATCAAGCACCTTATCGCCTTTTTGCATGCCGTAATCCATCATGTTGATTGGCTCAACCTTGATGCCGTGAGCATCTGCTTTCTTTTGGAAATCTGCTTGCATGTATTTCACTTGAGGACCAAGTAGAACGACTTCGTAGTTGCCTACTTGAACGTCAAACTCACTTGCGCCAAATGCTTTGATTTCAGCCTCGATACCGCGTTCTTGCGCAGACGCTTCCATTTTCTTAACCAGTAGAGAGGTAGACATACCAGCAGAGCAGCAAAGCATAATTTTTTTCATTTTTTCTTCTCCAGAATCTTGAATGCCTATTCAATATGCACGCTAGGAAATCATTTGGAAACCGGTTTCCAAATGATTTCCATCTAAGTGTGAAAACGATCACTGGAAACCAAAGTTATGGCGAAAAATTCGTGACACAGTTAACGAATGTTCTGGATTTGGGAAACCAACCCGTTCAATCGAAGTGGATTGTTTCAATTCAGCGTCTGAAATGGCTCGCTGGCTGATGAAGCGTGATCTGAATTCGGAATTTTACGAGCAGTAGGGTGAAAAACGTGGTGGAGTCAGCAGATTTGGATAGTCGGTTTCCGCGTATCTTGGCTTTCGGGTATCCTGTCGCGGATCCATATAGCCGGTAGAGTGAATGAACCAATCCATTATGAGACTGTGTGCCAATCAGGTAGAGCAGTTCATGAATCCTGTAGCAAAACTGCTGATGCGAAGTCAGCACCTTATGGCTATGCGTGATGGTTTCCAGCTGGCGATGCCCTTCATCTTCGTCGGCTGTATGTTTGTTCCGATTATCTTTCCTCCGTTTGCGGATTCCGAGTCTTGGATGTCAATGGCTTGGATGGACTTATCTCTGGCGCTTAGACCTATATTGTTGCCGACTTATCAGCTGACTCTAGGTGTCGTCGGGCTTATCGTTTCCTTTGGCGTTTCGGCAAGTCTCGCTAAGAGCTATCAATTGCCAGAACGACTGTCCGGACTGACAGGCTGTATGGCATTTCTCATGTTGGCGGGCTTCTATATCGATGGGCAAGAAGATGTTCGCTATCTTGGTGGGGCGGGGCTGTTCACGGCGCTTATTGCCAGTCTTTACTCTATCGAGATCGTTAGGTTGTTTATCCGTATGGGATGGTACATAAAGATGCCTGAAGACGTGCCTATCCTAACCATTCAGAGCTTTAAGCTCATCGTGCCGATCTTCGCAGTCATGATAAGCATATCCACGTTCAACGTATTTCTTGATGCGCAATTTGGTGTGCATTTCCCACAGTTGATCGAAGAGCTATTCCGCCCCTTAGTGTTAGCCTCTGATAGTCTTGCTGCGGTCTTGATTTCGATACTCATCTGTCAGCTTCTATGGTTTATGGGGATTCACGGTGCGCTGATCATTACCGGAATTATGAATCCATTTTGGATGTCTAACTTGCTAGAGAATCAAACTGCGCTAGAAGCCGGTGGTCAGGTTCTTCCTCATATTTATCTACCTGCTTTTTGGGACTTTTTTGTTCTGATTGGCGGGGTGGGTTCAACTCTCCCTCTTGTATATCTAGCGATTAAAAGCCGTTCGAAGCAGTTGAAGTCGGTGGGTAAAGTTGGCGCTATTCCTGCGATATTCAATATAAACGAGCCAATATTGTTCGGCTTCCCAATTATTATGAATCCGCTTTTTCTTGTGCCGTTTATCTTCGTTCCTATGTTTAATGCCACTATTGCTTGGTTTTTAACCTCTGCTGAGGTCTTAGATCGTGTGGTATTAATGATTCCTTGGTCAGTGCCTGCACCTATAGGAGCGGCATGGGCTGCAAATGGTAGCTACATGAACGCGCTAATGGTTGTGTTCGCAATGGTGAATGCCTACTTTATTTACTTACCATTTTTCAGGACACATGAGAAAATTTTGGTAGAGCAAGAAGCAGAGCGCGCACAACGAATGCAGCAAGCGCCAGTTAACCGCTAAGCCTCCTAGTCGCCAAGTGCCTGACGTTATTTATTAAACATCGTCTTGACCCGTCTATAAGTGTAGGGTTTATCTTCCTTGCTCACTTATTGATGTGGAAGATAATGAAAAATGCCGTTCAAACCATATGACGTGAGTACGTTTTCGCTGCTAAGGCTCTCTCCAACTATTAAAGGCATTCTTTTTGCTTTGGTATCAACAGCATTGTTTACTGCGGTTGGTGTAATGGTGAGAGTGCTTAGCGATTCTTCAATGAGTGCGTTCCAGATCTTACTATTCCGACAGTCAGTGTTTCTCGCAGTGTTGCTACCGAGTATTTGGTTCAATTGGTCGAGACTTCTTCGTCCCAAACATCTTCAGCTTCACGTTATGCGTATAGCAGGCGCGTTTACCGCGTTAGTTTTTGGCTTTATTGTTGTGGCCGCTATCCCATTAGCAAATGCAACGGCTCTGGGATTCACTCAAGTTCTATTTGTCGCTTTGTTGTCGCGCGTAGTATTGGACGAGCGTGTATCGTGGCAGAGAATGGCGACTCTTATTATCGGCTTTGTTGGCGTTATGCTGGTGGTTCAGCCAAGCTTTGAGGGTGGAACATTATTCTATAGTTTGCTCGGATTAGTTGCTGCTTTCGGAGCGGCTTTAGCAGCGTTATGTGTGAGAAAAATAGCTCAGCAAGAATCTAAGGTCGCGCTGCTTGTCTATCAGGCGTTTTTTGTCGGTCTTTTGGCTTTACCACTTAGTATCCAAGGTTGGATTTCTCCAAACTTAGAGCAGTTTGTGTTGCTGCTGGGCGTTGGACTCGTATCATCAGTTGCACAATGGTTTGGCGTGACGGCTTATCAATATGGTGAAGCGAACGTTATTTCAAATGTTGAGTACGTTAAGATTATTTACGCTTCGATATTCGGCTTTTATCTCTTTGGAGAACTTCCGAATACATTAGCGATTACAGGAATATTCGTGTTGATATTAAGTGTTGTTATTCCAAACCTAGCGATTGGACGCAGGAGTAAAGTATGTTGACGGTTACGCAGTTAGCGAGAGAGTGTCAGGTATCGCGTACAACGATTCTCTATTACGAGAGAGAAGGGCTTTTGATGCCGGCTAGTCGATCGGACAATGGTTACCGTTGGTATGGAACGAAGGAGATTAACCGATTGAAACAGATAATTTCGTATCGGTCATATGGCTTGCCTATTCAGGAAATTACTGAGCTCCTGAGTAAGCAAAATCACCAGAAATCTCAACAGATCTTGAGAAATCAATTTGAAGCATTAGAGAATGAAGTTCAATCTCTGAGATTGCAACAAAAAGCGATTCTTGCCGCGCTCGGTGAGCCGATAACACTCACCTCTGGTACCATGAATAAAGAGCAATGGGTTGAAATCATGCGAAGTGCTGGATTTGACGAAAAAGACATGCAGCAGTGGCACTGTCAATTTGAACGAATGCGTCCAGAAGCCCATCATGAGTTTTTAGAGTCGCTATCTATTGACGCTGACGAGATTGAATCCATTCGCGCGCAGTCGCGACAAGGGTGATTCTCACTGGCTGAGACCAAGCAACGAAAACGTTGCGTCAGATTAATGAAATCATCAATAGGTGCGAAGTATTATTGTTAAGTTATTCATAAACCAAAGCAATTTCGGCTCGTGTTTTCAAAACGTACTTGGCAAAATCTTATCTTAATTTTTCTCTACACTCTGCTTGTCGGCTGTGTGTATCAAGTTCTGACGTTTCGTCAGGAGCTCAGCGATAGTGCTGAGCGTGTGTTAAACCAAGTTGAAAACCAGCTCGCTACTATCGAAGACGAACTTCGATCAATATATGTCACTACTGAGTGCAGTGAAGAGGTGCAACGGACTCTCGCCCACCATGTGTTTAAAAGTGTCGGCTTACGCGGACTTGCGGTCGGAGAACGTTCCTCAGCGGGGAATGTCAAAAACGTGTACTGCAGTAATTTTGGACCTCAAACTGGCGAGGTTGACGATACCTTTTGGAATGCACGTGCCCAGCGCGATATCGTTTTTGCCAAGCTGAAGATTAAACAATATCGCCGCGATTTGTCTTATGCGCTTGCTGTTATTGGTAACGGAAAAATCGCAATTGGCACGATAAACCCTCGAATCATACTCGGATGGTGGGTAGAGCCCATGATTCCGGACACTCAGTTAGAATTATTTTTCAGTGATGGAGAGCGTCTTATTATCGCTGGAGAGCGAGTACAAGATGGGGAAGGGTTTGAAAGTACAGTCAAGTCTGAGCGATATCCCATCATGATCAAGGCAACTCAACCAACTTTCGTTCTGCAACAACGAATGGTGACTTTCTTTCAGAGGCTCGTTGTTGGAGGATTGATAGCACTATTGGCCTTAATCATTTTTGCTGTCTACCAGCGTATTACCGGTAGAGAAGAGCGAGAGGCTGAGTTAGAGGTGAGTCGTGATTAGGTTGTTCATCATTGCCTTACTATCAGGAACTGTAAGCCTAATATTCGCTTACTCAGTGATTAGCAATGAGCTCCAGATTAGCGCCAGTCAGTCTGCCGCTAAAATAGACCAGCAAATCGGAGACATTCTCAATATCATCGATGATCTACCTAGCGACCCAAGCTGCCCAGATGAAGTGAAGAGGGAGTACGCCGATATCGCTCATGAGAATGAACGAATTCGCGCGGTAGGGTATGTTTTTGATGCAGGAGAACAGTGGCATGTCTGCAGCATGTTTGGAAAAACCTTATCAAAACTCAACTACTGGAGCGGAGCAAAAGTTGAGGACGTGTTTGTTGGTCGTTCTTTACTGACGGTGCATTTTCCAGAAACCTCATTTGTTGTTGGTAAAGAAAGTGGCAATTTAAAAGCCTTCGCTTACGTCAATCCACGCCGAGTTTTGGGCTATTGGATCGAGCCGAGTTTGCCGTACGCAAATTATAGCTTGAGACTGGATGGTGAGAATGTACCGGCCTACACGCGCGCTCCCGTTGAGCTGCAAAGTATGCTTTTGAAGTCAGCGCACTCGAAGAAGTACCCTTATTCAATACAATCTGCGGCTTCCATTGTGGATATGCTCAAAAGAGCAGGAGTTTATTGGCTACGTTTGTTAATAGCGATATTTTTTATTTGGAGTAGCTTTGGTTTGTTGCGGCGTTCGATACTAAAGCCTGCTTAAAGATTTCCACTATGCAAGTCCTCACAGGACTGAATTTATAATGTCTAGCCTGATATTTTATGTATTTACTAAAATTAACAAAATCTCACATATATTTATGAAATGAATGTAAGTGTCAGGATTATATTTAATTATTCTTAGAAACTTGCGTTGAGATAAAGTTCGTGTGTTTATGCTGGTGTATAAAAGAAAGGAAAGTCAGAAAATTCCTAATAAATGCAATTAAAACAGACCACTGCGAACTTATTTTATATTTTTATTTACACACTCTTAGTAGGGTGTGTATATCAGTTTTTTACGTTTCGCGAACAAGCAAGTCAAGAAGCAGAGCAGGTGCTGGAAGGCATCGAGCAGCAACTTAGTCAAGTTCAAAGTGAACTTGAATCTATATCCGATCAATTGTCGCCGGTTAGAGCCTGTGACAGCTCGTTGCAAACAGAGCTAGGTCATACGGTGTTTCGTAGTGTACCCATAAGGGGTTTGTTTGTAGGTAGCCAGACAGACGGGGTGTACGAGATATGCAGCAACTTGGGGCCGACAAAACAGGTGCTCGATGCAAGTTTTTGGAATGAAGAGCGAAAGCATAATATCGGGTTTGCTAAAGTGCGCGTTGTGAGACGTGATGGTAATACTTCTTTCGCGCTTGCTGTTTATCAAGGTGATGATGTGGTAGTCGCTACGATTAATCCAAGTGCAATCTTGGGATGGTGGATTCAACATGTCCCCAATCAAACATATCGAGTTCTCCATTTCTCTAACAGTGAGCAGCCTTTACTAGTACAAGGTACTCTAGCTCAGAATCAATATAAAACCACCAAGACATCAGAGCATTTCCCGATTTCTATCTCAGTCTATAAAGATACATCATTATATATTCAAGGGATGGTCACTTTTGCGATTCGTCTTCTTTGTGCTTTTGGTGTGGTTGTTATCTTAGTGATGGGACTTGGTATACGACGTCAGCGCGCACATGGAGAGAATGAAGCACAATGAGAAGAACAGTTCGAATAGCGTTGCTGGTAGGGCTGCTAGCAGCGTTTAGTTACGTATTGGCAAGAGCTTCGCTTATTCAAGAGATGCATGAAGAGTTGCAATCAAGTTTAATCAATATTGATAGTCGAATAGAAACTACGATTAAGCTACTCGATGCGCTACCTCGTCACAATGGTTGTGACGCTGAGCATAAACGTTACTACAATCAAGTGTCCTACACCGAAGAGGAAGTGAGGGCGCTTGGGTACATTAAAGAGCGCGATACTGGATGGTATGCCTGCAGTATCTTCGGTGAAACTCAATCTACCCTTGCACATTGGGATGGAAACACAAATGCACAGGGTGTGTTCATCGGCTGGTCGTTACTCACTAACTATTTCCCTGAGCCCTCATTTGTCATTGCAATGCGCGAGCGAGACACAAAATACTTCGCTTATGTAAACCCTAGAAGAGTGGTTGGACATTGGCTTGAAAGGCCTTCTCAGCATTATGACTACCATGTATTTTTGCAGGGAGAGGCAAGTCCTCGGTACTCTAGTGAGCATGGTGATGTCAGCAGCGACTATTGGTCAGAGCGGATACTAGAACACCAAGCTGTGTCTGAGCGCTATCCTTATGAACTTAAACTATCAGCAGAGCGAGAAGCATTGGCCTGGAGAACTCTCACTTATACACTTCGTGGAGGTTTAATGTTTGCGGTTGTTTGGTGGCTGCTGATCATCGTGAGAAGTGCGATAAAGCCCGTAGCGAGGCATCAGTCGGCAGTTTATACCTACTGATCATGAAGCGCTCTATTTTGATGCTGCTCGTTTACCAAAGGTATTAATGAGAGCCCCAACCACGATGAGTGAACCACCTATGTAGGTCCAAACGGTTGGAACTTCATTGAACAGCGCCAGCCCCAGCAATATAGAAAACACAATCTGGATGTAAGAGTATGCCGAAGCCTTACCTGCCGCCTGTGTTTGCATCGCTTTGGTTAAACCTAGCTGACCAATTTGCGTGAAGACGCCGACCGCCACTAACATCATGGTGAGATACCAGTCTGGCATTATGAAGTCGTCCCCGATCAAGAGGATTGACACAGGCAGTGCGACTAGCGGGAAGTAGAAAATGATCACCGAGCTGTCTTCAGTTTGACTGAGTTTTCTGACGATAACGTAAGCGATAGAGCTACCAAATGCGCCAAGAAGCGCGACACCAACACTAAATAGAGGCAGTGGCTCTGAAGCGTTGTTACCTAATGTCGGGCCTACCATAAACATCAAGCCAAAAATGCTCAACACGATACAGATGATGGTGGATTTCTGAATACTCTCTTTTAGAAACCAAAATGCCAGTAGAGCAGTGAAGATAGGGTGGATGTACTGAAGTATGGTCGCTTCAGCTAGAGGTAGCGTCGTCACTGCGTAATACACGCAGATCAACGCTAGCGAACCAACGATACCACGCAATAGCAGCAGGGGTCTGTTGTGTCCCCAGACAGAGATCCCTTTCCGTTTTACATCCAGATAGCTCAGTACGAGTGAAACTAAGGCACGGGCCGCTACGATTTCGAATACAGGAATGCCGTAGGTACTCACGTACTTTACGCACGCAGACATCAGCGCAAAACCGAGCGCCGATAGCACCATGTAACGAACGCCGACAGGGACGATGGAGTCGAAAGTAGAGGTCATAGATGTCTCTTTGAAAGGTTGAAGTCGGTTCTATCTTTGCTTAGCTAAGAATTTCTCAACAGATGCTTTTGGCTGTTTGGCGAGTTTTTGCATCAGTTCAAAGCTTGGCTGTCCTATCGCGTGCTTATCCGTAAGAGAATTGACCAAAAGTAACCATAGTGACGCGGTCACTTCAGCATCCGCTAACGCGCGGTGAAATACACCATCATTGGCAATATTATGATAAGCGACGAGATCACCAAGTTTGTGAGAGCTTGCCTCTTGATTGAGACGGCGTGAGACTAACAGTGAGCACGCAAACTCACCGCTATAGCCTTTGCCAATCAAATCCATTTCAGCATCGAGAAACCGCTTATCGAAGGAAGCATTGTGAGCCACTAGGTTCGCATCACCAATAAAATCGACAAACTCACTCATGACCTCATCACAGCTCGGAGCATGGCTAAGCATATTATTGGTGATACCGGTGTAGCCTTCAATAAAGCTGCTGACTCTAAAGCCTGGGTTCATCAACGATTGGAAACGGTCAACGACTTCACCATTTTCTAGTTTCACGGCACCAACTTCAATTGCGCGATCTCCTTGGTTTGGTGATAAACCGGTGGTCTCGAAGTCGAGTACAATGGCGGAAGTGGCAGGTGCGTTCATGGTGAAATCTCAGGAATAATATGGGAGGCAAAGTCTAGCTTGAACGAGCGATGAAGGAAACCTCAGTAGTGTTGTTTTTGGTTACTTAGTCCGAAGTAACAATTGGAACTAAACTCAATACGCACTCACTAAAAACAAGGTGAACACCGGTGAATGTAAAGACGAAAGGCGCGATGGGTATAGAAATGGCAATGGCTTCCGTCGTCGTTTGCTTGTCTCTCAAGTTTTCACACATGGGGTGGGCAACGTTAGCGTTGCTGAGTTATTTTTTCGTTTGGGTACCGCTGCTCATTTTCCATTGCTATGCGCATCGAGGTGTTCGATACACGGTTATCTCCCTGAATACCCTACTTGCTGTTGCTGCAAATCTATTGCTGATAATAGCGCCCCTTGTTTTTCCTGACTCGGGAGAGAGGAAATCTCAAACGCTTTTGCAGCTATGGGGTGTACCCATACAAACGGAGATGTGGGTGCCTGCTGTCATGTTCTTTCTTGCCATCGCAATTGATTATTGGCTCCACAAAAAGGCCTAGCATTAGCTAGGCCATGAGACTCACTGATTAATCGAGTCGTTCACCGTTGCTTTCGATGACTCGTTGATACCAGTAGAAACTGTCTTTCTTGTAGCGTTTTAGCTCTTTCTCGCTCTCTTCATCGCGATCAACGTAAACAAAGCCATAGCGCTTAGCATAACCATTCAGCCAGCTGAACAGATCTTGATAAGACCAGGTGCAGTAGCCGATCACTTCACAGCCGTCTTCAATTGCATCGTTGATCGCTTCAACGTGTGCTTTTAGGAATGCGATGCGATAGTCATCGTGTACTCGACCGTCTTCAGTTAGCGTATCATAGGCCCCTAAGCCATTCTCACTGATAAGGATCGGCAGGTTGTAGCGTGACGTGATGCGGCGAAGCGCGACGCGCAGACCCTCAGGGTCGATAGCCCAGTTCCAATCGGTCATTTTTAGGTGTTCGTTGTCAGCGCGAACATAGTAATCATCAGTAGGAATACGAGCCACATCAGAAACGACAGAAACCTGCGCCGCATTACCAGTTTGAGCCGTCTGCTCGCGGTTTTCAGGAGCGACAAACGTGGCTGATTGATAGTAGTTCAAACCCATGAAATCGCAGATACCCGCTTTAAGCAGTTCTTTATCGCCCTCTTGGAAATCGATGTGGATGCCAAGACGCTCCAGTAGCTTTAGACCAATCTTTGGATAAGCACCTTTTGCGTAAACATCCATCCAGAGCAGATCTTGTATCTCTTGCGCGTTCTCTGCAGCAATTACATCTTCTGGAGCGGCTGTTTTTGAATAGGTTGGGCTGTACGCAAAGCTAGCACCAATTTGACCTTTGATACCCATCTCTTTGAATCGCTTCACTGCACTTGCGTTTGCAAGGCTTGCGATATGGTTCGCATTGATAAAGCGTTGGTAATCAGAGACTTTAGGTGGGTGAATCTTTTGAACATACCCTAGGCTTGTAAAGATGTTTTGCTCATTCATGCAAACCCAGTACGGCACCTTGTCACCATACTCGCTAAATAAGACTTCACAATAACGTGTAAAGTCCGCCAGAATTTCACGACTTTCCCAGCCTTGATATTCATCTTGTAGCGCCTGCGGCAGATCCCAGTGGTAGATTGTAAGGATCGGTGTGATTCCGCATTCGATCAGTTTATTAATGACGTTATGGTAGAACTCAACGCCTTTTGGGTTTACCGTGCGACCATCTGGCATGATGCGCGTCCAAGCGACAGAGAATCGATAAGCCTTAAGCCCCATTTCTCGCATCAGTTCGATGTCTTCTTCATATTTGTGGTAGAAGTCGATCGCCACTTCACCCGTTGTATCTTTATACGTATTACCCGGAACGCGTGAGTACACATCCCAAATCGAATCGCCTTTACCGTCTAGGTTCGCTGCGCCTTCGATTTGGTAGGCTGCTGATGCGCTGCCCCATAAGAAGTTCTCTTGAAATGCCATAACTACCCCGATTAACCCTTTATCATGTAATTGTTTTCTGCTGTCGATAATATTAAAACCATATGGTTTTGTAATCACAAGAGCCTGAAAGTTAGATCTGGATCGAATTATTTTCTGTTTTGTCGGAATTGTGAACGAATAAACTATAGGTTTATGTCGTATTGCTTGAGTCTGGCTGTAATAGAAAGTAATCTCAGTTGTACTTAATGTAGACATCAATTGTTATGGAAAGCGAGTAAGCGAAATGGTCAAGTATCAGGGCATTTATAGTGAAATGAAGCAGCGCATTTTATCGGGATACTATAGTGATTCCGATAAGCTCCCTGATGGCAAGGCTCTGGCTCAAGAGTTTGATTGCAGTGAGATAACGCTCAAGAAAGCGCTAGATTTTCTTGTCAAAGAGGGGCTAGTGGTACGTAAGCGTGGTTCGGGGTCATTTGTGAAACACCGTTCAAATGCGGTGTCCCAATCCCATCTGCTCGGAACTAAAAAAAGAGCAGAGGATCGCGGACAAGTCGTGAATACTCGAGTTGTTACCTTCAAACTGATTGAAGCGACAGAAGACATCGCAGCGAAACTAAAATGTTCGGTTGGCGACGAGGTTTACAGCATTACGCGCGTTCGGATCTTAGACGGTGTTCCAACGATTATTGAGTACATCTACTTGTCCAAAATAGTGGTTCCAAACTTGTCTATTGAACACGTTAAATCATCGATTTATGGCTACCTCAACGAGCAACTAAACCAAACCGTTCACAGTGCGAACCTCAAGATAACGGTGGGGCACGCAACCTCTATTGAGGGAGAGTATCTAAACATACCAATTGGTGAGCACCTTGTTTGTGTCGCACAGAATGCTTATCTAGATAATGGTCAACTGTTTGAGTATTCAGTGGCTAAGCATTTGTGTGAGTCGTTCGAGTTCTCTACAACCTATGTGAAAAGCGAAACTCAGCTTTAACAACAGAGACTTACTTTCACTCGATTTAAGTGTCTCATTATTGAGACACTCCTGTCCCTCTAAACGTGGTGACTACAACTAAACTGTAAGGAGTAGTCGTTTAGTTTATTCAGGAGGACTCTTTGACTGGCTTAAGTGGGGTCAGCAAAGCCATTGATATTACTAATAAACGGATTTCTCAATATGCAGCCAGTGACAGTGAAATACTGATACAGGGAGAGACTGGTGTAGGTAAAAGTCGCTGTGCTAAGCTAATTCATCAATTGTCTATGCGCTCTAAAGGACCTTTCGTCGAAATCAACTGTGGATCGATTCCTTGCTCTTTAATCGAATCTGAGTTGTTTGGACATGAAAAAGGTGCCTTCACTGGTGCTGTCAAAAATCATATCGGTTTTATCAAGAGAGCGAACAAAGGAACGTTATTCCTCGATGAAATTGGTGATATGCCGTTGGAAGTGCAAGGGCATTTACTTCACTTTTTGGAATCTAAAGAGGTACACAGTCTCGGTTCAGACTGTAATGAGACTGTCGATTGTCGTGTTATTGCTGCGACAAATGAAGCGCTCGATACCTTAATGGCTAATGGGGATTTTAGACAAGATCTGTTCTATCGTTTGAACGTCCTTCCTCTGGCGATACCTTCCTTGAGGGAGCGGACAAGTGACATTGAGCTCCTCGCTAACTCGTTTCTAGAACAAGAGTTGCTCAAGTCTGGAATAGAAGCGCTTACCCTATCGGATGCCAGTATTACCGTCTTAAGGCATCATCCTTGGCCAGGCAATATTCGTGAGTTGAAGAATGTCATCAAAAGAGCAGTGGTGTTAGCCACAGGCAGTGTCATCGAACCAGAAGCGTTAGGCATCGATATGGTGTGTGACTTTCGAACAGTCGATCATAACCAACTCGCATCAAAACACATAGAGAAGGTCATTAGAGACCACAAATACAATATGACCGCATCGGCAAGGTATCTCAATATCTCCCGTCCTACGTTGTATCGTTTAATCAAAAAGCACAAGTTAGAGCTAGATAGCTAGAATTAGGTCACTATTCGCGATGTCACTAGCAGCCTACGTCGTTACAGACTGTAACGCCCACTGTAAAAGCAAACTGCTCAATTATCAAAATGTTAACATTTAAAGCTGTCCGCTCTATATTTTAACCCTAATAAAATCAGTTATTTAGCTTCGGTATAGGATTTGCTGTTGTAGTAGTTCAATCAGAACTCGTAAGGAGTAAGGAATGAACTCTCAGCGAACCAGTACTTATACTCAGCGGCTCTGTTTCTCTGCTGTGCTAGCGTCCTCGCTTGCGCTGTCAGGAAACGCGGTTGCCAAACTTGACGGTGCCATTTTCACGACGACCCCCGGAGGGGAGATCGTTAATGAGAATGTGCGTTATGAATCCAAACTGGAAGTTTTTTTAGATGGCGGTCCGGGTCCCAATGCACCGGGCAGTGCTGCTGCGCTTCCGGCGGGTTACTACTATTTTCAGGTCACGAACCCTTCGGGTAAGTGTTTACTGTCCAGCATTGAGCCTGATGCGGGTGTTAATGGGGGGACCTGTTATGAAACAGTAAAGGGAAAAGGTGGACCCAAAAACGCAGTGACATTTGAAGCTGAGCCTCTTGAGTGTCGTCTGTTCTACTTCGATGGTGAGGATGGTATCACGCTTACTAATCCAACTTACACTGTGACGCAAAAAGTGAAGGGGCAATGGGTTGAGCAAGAGATTCCGTGTTCACATGTATTGGGCAGCGAGTATCTCGCCGAGAATGGTGGCAAACTGGCTGAAGGCGATACTATCCAGCTTTATCCGTTTGCCAATACTCCGAATGCTGGTGGTGTCTACAAAGCTTGGGTGTCTACCTACGAGAGTGTCAATGATGCTTGTAATGGTGATGTCGATAATGGCGCAACCGGTGAGAACTGTAGTGGTGTATTTGGGTTTGTTCCGCGGTTCTCCAAAACCGACAACTTTAAAGTTCGCCTTGGTGATCGAGATATACCAGTTACATACGACATTGCCTTACGCTCTTTCCACGATAAGAACCTAAATTGCCAATATGACCCAGATTACAACAACCCCGCCAATGGCGACGAGCTGATCGAAAACTGGGACTTTGGTGTGACGGACCCATTCGCGAACCGAAGTATTTTCCGCACCACGGACTCCGAAGCATTGCCAATTACGTTTAGTGTCTTAGAGCAGGAAATGCTTGCTTGGTCGGTGGATCATTTTATGTGGTTTGCGAGCGTCAATGGCGTCACTCCTCTTAATGCGAACTTCACGCACTTTACGACCTTTGCAGAGCTGCGTAACTATGCGGCACGTCATAACGATGGGGCATTGCGACTTGGGTTTATGTCTCCATTGGCCTGTGACCAAGGTCAAGGAGCTGCAGTGATAAGTCGAGACTCTGGAGAACAAACGGATGATGGCTTTACGCCAACAGACTTTGCAGATCCTGTTCAGGGTAAAAAAGGCGAAGATCCGGATCCTGTGCTTGTCGTCGCGTTTGGTAGTATCGGTATTGCTGATATCACCGTGTGTAAAGTGTTTGATCGCAACAAAAATGGCATGAAAGACGATGGTGAAGGATACATTCCGAATTGGCCAGTGAAACTGACAGTACCATTGAGTGTGCCATTGCCAGACGATATCAACCCAGTAGCGACTCCAGACCTATGGACTGAGCTTGTCGCCATCTTTGGTAACGATATTAGTGGCATGTACAACCGTGTTATCAGCAAAAATACAGGAGACAACGGGTGTGCAGTCTTCAGAGCCTTAGTTCCTAATATTCGCGGTGACTTAGCCCCTTACGAGGTCAGTGAGAGCTTGAGTCAATCACCTGGGTGGGGTAATACGACGACTGATAAAGTCGAGTTTGATGTTCGATCTGTACTTACTTACGTAAACAGTTTGCCTGTTATTGATGGTGAAGTGGTGAACCGTACCGACGGTAAAACCGGCGATACATTTATGTTCCACAACACCTGTGACGTCCTAGTAAACTTTGATACCAAAGGGTACTGGCATAACAAGAATGGGCTATCTGAACTGGATGAAACAGATAGGGTATACGTGAACAGTCTTGCACCGTACAGTTCACTGTCCGCCTATTTTGGCGCAGGTGACGAGCCATTCGATGGTATGTTCCAAAGCGGCACACCAGTTGCGGCTGCCTTTAGTGGCGATAGCGTGATATGGGAAGCGGGTACTTGGCAGTCTGAGGTGTCGCACTTCCTTGTCGACAGCAATGGCAATGCTGAAGAAAACATGCATAAAGAGCAGCTCGCTCAACAATTGTTAGCGTTTATCTTCAACACACGTCATCGTCCAGGAACGGATGGGTTGTCCGGCTCAGCATCAATTGAGGTCAACGGCACTTGGATGACCATAGATGAGATCATTGCACTAGCGGTAGCGACATGGTCGTCAAACGATGTATCGGCCATCATCTCACTTGCAGGGACACTCGATGACTTTAACAACAATGATGCGCTACCAGTAGCACCTCAAAGTTACACCGATTGTCTCGCTCCTTTCTAGGGGCTGTGTGTCACCTATATAAGCCAACCCTCGTGGTTGGCTTTTTTACTGGAACATTAAGACCTCGCTGTGTGCTCCTGCGATCAAAATCTGGAGATGTTCTACGCTTTACAGTGCGATAACTATAATCCGATCAAGGAAGCACTATGAGCAAACCAATCATTGCCAATAACATCCCGGTCAAAGTTGAGCTGACCGAAGGTCAAGATTATTACTTCTGTACATGTGGCCGTTCCAAAAAACAACCTTATTGTGACGGCTCTCATGCCGGTACTGACTTTAAACCGAAAAGCTTCAAGGCCGAGTCAACGGGTGACGCCTATCTGTGTCGGTGCAAGCATTCTGCAAATCTTCCCTATTGCGATGGCACACATAAAAACTTTTCGGATGACATGGTGGGTAAAGAGGGACCGGGTATTTCGAGTGCTGCCGATGCCGCACCGATAGCAACTCAAACCAAAGAAGAGCCGACCGTTGAGTTTATCCATCAGCTCGCTCGCGAGGGACTATCAAAGCTTGGTCATCACGGGCCGATGACGTCGATGGGTGTTCCGCGACATCTACTGCCGCATTGGGATGATCTTCAAATCATGGTGGCGCAAATGGCGACAAAGCCTTTGCTGGAAGATGTGGCGGTAGGTACAGAACTTGTGATTGGCCCACAAGCTAAAAAGCCGCTCAAGTTGAAAATTCCTTTGTTTGTATCTGACATGAGTTTTGGCGCGCTATCCGAGGAGGCGAAAGTCTCACTGGCGAGGGGGGCTGAGCTTGCGGGGACGGGGATTTGCTCTGGTGAAGGGGGAATGCTTCCTGAAGAGCAAGCAGCGAACTCACGCTACTTTTACGAACTAGCCAGTGCTGGATTTGGTTACGATGAAGAAAAACTAAAATCGGTTCAAGCCTTCCATTTTAAAGGAGGGCAGGGCGCAAAAACAGGAACCGGCGGCCACCTTCCTGGTAACAAGAATATTGGGAAAATATCTGAAGTTCGTGGTATTCCAGAAGGCGAGGCGGCAATATCTCCGCCAACCTTTAAAGATCTCCATACTGTGGAAGATTTTAAAAAATTTGCAGATAGAGTACGAGAGGTAACAGGGGGCATTCCTATCGGCTTTAAGCTAAGCGCAAATCATATTGAGGAAGACATTCAATTTGCGTTGGATGCAAGTGCTGATTACATCATTCTCGACGGTAGAGGAGGCGGCACAGGTGCAGCGCCTGAAATGTTCAGGGATCATATTAGTGTGCCAACGATTCCTGCGCTGGCAAGAGCTCGCCGTTATCTAGATAAGCAAGGCATGAGTGGTAAAGTGACGCTCATCATCACAGGTGGGTTGCGAGTGCCAATGGACTTTGTGAAAGCGATGGCGCTGGGTGCTGATGGTGTGGCGATTTCGAACAGTGCGATGCAATCCATCGGCTGTGTCGCCGCTCGAATGTGCAATACCAACAATTGCCCTGCTGGCATCGCAACACAAAAGGCCGATCTAAGGCAGCGACTAAACGTCGACAAAGCCTCTCACCAGCTAAAGAACTTTTTTGAAGCCTCGGTTTCTTTAATGCAGGTAATGGCGAGGGCGTGTGGTCACAATGAACTCGGTCAGTTCAATAAGAAAGATTTGGCTACATGGAATCGAGAAATGTCGCACTTGTCAGGGGTCAAGTATTCGGGCTTTGAGTAGAGAGCCAATCAATCTAGTTCAGTTGACGACTCGTGGGCGAGGACAATGTTTGTCCTCGCTTGGTCAAGTTTGTTTCATATCTTACCAACTCACCTCTTAATTTTGTAAATAATAACTGTGTTTATATACAGTTTTTGCTAGGCTATGTGCTATCTGGTTTTAAATAGAATGATGCCCATGAAAGTCGACTATCAGCAAAAATTACAACCTGTTATCCGCTATCTTGAGCAGCACTTTGATCAACCTCTTAACTTAGAGGTTGTGGCTAAGAAAGCGCACCTGTCCCCATATCACTTTCATCGAATTTTTAAGGTGGTGACGGGAGAAACCCTTAATGACTTTCTTCGAAGATTAAGACTAGAGCAAGCTGCGAATACATTGTTTTACAACAAGCCAGGTGTCACAGAAGTGGCGCTAGACCATGGCTTTGGTAGTTCGCAAAGTATGGCGAAGGCGTTTAAAAAGTACTTTGGGATAACACCGACACAAATTCGAGACTGTGATGATTTGGATCAATACGCTCAGTTAATGCGAAGCAGCAAGATTGGACACTTACTTCGCAACAATGGACACGAGTCTGTCAGCACGACTCCATATACTGATTTCGAACCTTATAAGTGGAGTACCCAAATGGAAATTAGAATGATTGAATCAGGTCAGTTGGCGTTTGTTCGAGTAACAGGACCTTATGGTAATAATTATGAACCAGCGGTAGGTAAGCTATACAGTTGGGCGGGTCCAAATGGACTTGCAGCGCAGACGAACGTGTTCATCTATCACGACAATCCAGAAATCACCCCAGCAGAAAAGTGTCGAACTGATATCGGCTTGCTGCTTGATTCCTCCGTCGATACACCCGCTGGCATTGAAATGACAGAGTTCGAGGGAGGCAAGTATGCATGCATACGAAAAACCATTACCGAAAAATCTCAGTATTCAACTGCGTGGGAAGAGTTAATGGCGCAGGTCGTGGAGCAGCAGTTAGAAACGGATGAGCGTCCTTGCTTTGAGCTATATCACTCGTACGACATTCAAACGAACGTGGCTGATGTCAGTTTTTGTACAGCAATAAAAGCTTTGCAATAGCCGGATTAAAATAGCTTCGTAGCTCATACTGGTAAAAACACCGCGTTAGTTTATTCGCGGTGTTTTTTTATTTGCTGTTGACCTGTCTACAGCTTTATAGTTTAGAGTGCCAACCATCAATCGGAGAGGACGTTGTGGTGTATCGGATATCAGAGTTAGCTGCAGAAGTGGGGTTGTCGAGAACAGCGCTGCTTTATTATGAAAAACAGAACCTTATTAGCGGGAAACGTTTATCCAATGGTTACCGAGTCTACAGCGATAAAGACCTGCAACGTGTCCGATTGATCCAGCAACTGCAAGCTGGTGGTTTGACTCTGAAAGAGTGTAAAGCGTGTTTGGAGGCGAAAGTCGACCGAGCATTGTTACAGCAACGCTTGCAAGTATTGGATGATGAGATTGAGCAGAAGCAGCGCTCGCGTGATCTGTTAGCCGCTATGCTGGGAGAAGGTGATCTCAAAGCATGGCATGAAGGGCTCGATAAGTTAGCGCCAGATGCCCATCTCGAATGGTTAATTAATCAGGGCTTTAGTGAAAAAGATGCCCTGAGATTGAAATGGTTATCAAAAGACATGAACGAACACGAACTTTATATGGCTGACTTTATGACGGTATTCGAAACGCTTGAACGTTGGGGACCGGGAAGTGAGCAAGAAACACTAAAGGCATTACACGCAGTACCAAAAGCGCCCAAAAACCTGCTTGAAGTTGGCTGCGGAAAAGGACTGGCAACCAAAGTGCTAGCAGAAAACAGTAATGCAACTATTACTGCAATCGATAATGAGCAGTCAGCGTTGAATCGACTTGTCGAGCGTTTCCAACAACTTGGTTTAGCGGAAAGGCTCAATACCGTTGTTGCAAGTATGACAGAGCTACCATTTGAACCACAAAGTTTCGATCTTATCTGGGCAGAAGGTAGTGCTTATATCATGGGAGTAGAGAAAGCCCTATCTCAATGGAAGTCTTTCTTGAAGGATCACGGATACATTATGTTGAGTGATATGGTTTGGAAAACATCGACGCCAAGTGAAGCGTCGGTGGAGTTTTGGAATCAAGAGTATCCAGATATCCAGCAGGTAGACACACGACTTGAGCAGATTAAAAAAGCGGGCTACCAAGTTGTTGACCACTTTCCGATGAGTCGTGAAGCTTGGATGAACTACTACGGACCACTGAGTGAACGAGTTATAGAGCTTGAATCAGATATGTCTGAAAAGGCTGCATGGAAAGACATCAAGCATGAGGTAGAGATCTGCACTCAATTTGCTGAAGAATTTGGCTACCATATGTTTATCGTTCAAAGACAGTGAAATTAAGACTGGTCTTTAACTTCTACTCCCAGAACCCGACCTCTAATAAACTCGTCATCCTCACGCAAGTGAGGATCTCCTAAAGCGTGTAGCTAACGGAAAGGTATGGACCGAGTCACGTAAATCAGTTTTGCACACGTTGAATCAGATCACCTTTTGCAAGCGGATGACGATGTTTTGGGTTGCTTTGAAACTAAAAGTGAGACAGATGTATCTCAACAATTCAAGGCATTGTTGTAACTCTATCATTCCAAAATATTATGCAAATCATAATATCTGATAATTTCACGTACTTTCACTTTTGTCGTAATCTAGCGCCAGTTGGAAATCACCATTTCGCTTATGTGGTTACCTTAGCCGATTAAAGGTGAGTGTCTACATAAGATTCAGGCGAGGGTTAATATGAAAGTTTTGCACACAATGATTCGCGTAGTGGACCTAGATAAGTCCATTAAATTCTACTCAGAAGTTCTTGGCATGAAGGTGTTAGACCGTTTCGAGAATGAAGAGTATCGCTATTCACTCGTCTTTGTTGGCTACGAGGGTCAAGATGCAGGCTCTACCATCGAGCTGACTTACAACTGGGATACAGATCAGTACGATCAAGGCAATGCTTGGGGGCATATTGCGATTGGTTGTGATGATATTTATGCGGCATGTGAGCGCATTGAACAACTGGGTGGCAACATCACTCGTGCACCAGGTCCAATGAAAGGCGGCGAAACTCACATCGCGTTTGTAAAAGATCCTGACGGTTACTCTATTGAGCTAATTCAATCGAGCAAATAATAGAGAACATATAGAGGTTTATGATTATGACAGATTCAATGTTTCAACCAATTCAACTGGGTTCACTCACTCTAAAAAACCGTATCGTAATGCCACCGATGACTCGATCTCGCGCGTCACAGCCAGGTAACGCAGCGAACGATATGATGGCTGAGTACTACGCCCAGCGCGCCTCAGCAGGTCTTATCGTTGCAGAAGGCACACAGATCTCTCCAATGGGTCAAGGCTATGCTTGGACACCGGGCATCTACTCTCAAGAGCAGATCGCTGGCTGGAAAAAAGTGACTGATGCAGTACACGCAAAAGACGGCGCTATCTTCGCTCAGCTTTGGCACGTAGGTCGTGTTACGCACCCTGATAACATTGGTGGTGAACAGCCTATCTCTTCCTCTGCATTAAAAGCAGAGAATGTAAAGGTTTTCGTCGATAACGGCACCAACGAGCCAGGCTTTGTTGACGTGGTTGAACCTCGCGCTATGACCAAGCAAGACATCAAAGATGTGGTCGAGCAATACCGCCAAGCGGCACTAAACGCTGTTGAAGCGGGTTTCGATGGTATCGAACTGCACGGTGCGAACGGCTACCTAATCAACCAGTTTATTGATTCAGAAGCGAATAACCGCCATGACGAATATGGTGGTTCAATTGAAAACCGCTTACGTTTCCTAGACGAAGTAGTTGCTGCTGTTGTTGATGCCATTGGTGCAGATAAAGTGGGTGTTCGCCTAGCGCCATTTACTTCTCTAAACGGTACTGTCGATAAGACACCAGTAGAGACCTATACCGCGGCTGCACGTGTACTTAATAAACATAACGTCGTGTACATGCACATTGCGGAAGTAGATTGGGATGACGCGCCTGACACACCAGCTGAGTTCAAAACAGCGGTTCGTGAAGCGTATCAAGGTACCATCATTTACGCAGGTCGCTATAACCAAGAGAAGGCAGAACAGGCTCTAGCTGGTGGACTTGCTGACATGGTTGGCTTTGGTCGTCCATTTATCTCGAACCCAGACTTACCAAATCGTATCAAGCACGGCTACCCGCTAGCTGAGCACAATCCAAACACCTTGTTTGGCGGTAACGAAGTCGGTCTACTCGACTACCCAGAGTACCAAGCATAAGTTCACAAGCCCGAGGCTAGGGGGCTTCCCATTTAGGGAATGACGCCTTGGGCTTGTCTCCCGTTCCCTACTATCCTTATTCCTTTCTTATTTATTAGCCTTCAAAGTGACTATTCGCAGTTGATCGCTTACAATCTCGACAACTTCATTAACCCCTTCCAGTACGATGAGCTTTGTTGAACTTCAAGACAAACTGGCTACCTTCACGGCATTAGAGCAAGTGTTTGACTACTTTGAGGTTGAATACGATCGCAAGTTTCTTGATGAATATCGCCTGCCGCTTTTAAAGCGTTTTAACGGCTATCTTTTGATGCAAAAACCGGAAGACTGGTTTGCTGCGAGAAGGGTGCTTAGAAATGCGTATTGTAAGATCCAAAGAGGTCGATTAGACCCTGCAACACGTTCTGCCTGCAGGGGATGTACGTCTTGTATTCGACGGTAAAAATCGAAACTTAGACTCAGCCGATGTGGCTATACAAAGAAAGTGTGACGACAAAGTTTGAAACTCACTGTTGAACATTAATGCTCTGCATCTATTCATTTCTAACATACCCTATATAACCGTCATCCTCACGAAAGTGAGGATCTCCTACAGAGTGTAGGTGACTGAAAGTATTCGACTAAGTTGCATAAATCAACTCCGCGACGCGCCGAATGAGATCCCCTTTTTCAAGGGGATGACGGTGATTTTTGGAGGGTGTGAACACGAACTTGGGTAGTTTTGAGTTACGTTGATCTACCCCGCAAGCACAGGTCTGGACATAAATACTCTGCATCCATTCATTTCTAACGTACCCCATATAACCGTCATCCACACGAAAGTGAGGATCTCCTATGTGGTATAAGCAACTGAAATTATTCGACTAAGTCGCATAAATTAACTCCGTGACGCGCTGAACGAGATCCCCTTTTTCAAGGGGATGACGACGATTTTTGGTATGGCTTGAAACACCAAAAAGGCCCACACCCTAGTAACTATCTCTAGTTAAAAGCGTGTGAGCCTTTTCGTTTTAGACTACTTGTAGATTACTTATCGTCGACGTTTACAAACATCATAGTCAGAGCAAATGCCAGAGCAAATACACCCACAACGCCAAGTACTGCTTGAATGAAGTTCTGAGTACCGCTTGCTAGGTAAGCAGGAAGACTAAATACAGACGATAGAATGTAGCTCGTTAGGTGAGTATCAATCGTCACAGAGATTGCGCCGACAACACCAGCAGCCAAGCTCGCAGTAAACAGTGCTTTTGTGTACTTAGTTAGAACACCGAATAGAGCTGGCTCAGTAATGCCTAGAATCGCTGTGATACCAGAGCCTACTGTTACTGACGACTCTTCTTTAGAAACATGCTTACGCTGCTTGTACCACACGGCCATAGTTGCACCAGCGATTGCTAGGTTGCCAAGACACATGATTGGCATCAGTAGATCTTTTCCGTACAAAGCAAAGTTGTTCAAGCTGATTGGCGTCATGCTGTGGTGGATACCAAACACGATAGTAATTGGGCGCGTCAAACCGAACACGAAGCCAGTTAGCGTTGGTGAAATCTCAAGAAGTGAGCTCACGACCCAGCCCGCACCGTTACTTAGCCACATACCCGCTGGAGCAACCAAAGAGAGTACGATTGTAGATGTCACAGTAAAGGCGAGCAGCGGTGTAAATACCGGTTTTGCTGACGATGGAACGAATCGGTCAACAAACGGTGTCACCTTTGAGAGTACCCAAACTGCTAGGATGGCCGGGACGATAGCGCCGCCGTAGTTCAGTAGCTCTACAGGAATTACGCCCATTACCGTGAGTTCAGGTGCCGCGCCGGCATCTTTGAGTAGCGCTGCTTTCTCAACCAGTTTTGGTGCCAGCATTGCTGATGACACGGCTAGTGCGATGTACTCGTTAACTTTAAACACCTTGGCTGCAGAGAAAGAAACCAGCATAGGTAGGAAAAAGAATACGGCAGTAGAGATTGAACGGAAGAAGTAGACCGTATCGGATGATTCTGAAATCACATTGGTTGCGATAAGGCCAGACAGCAGTCCCATTAACATACCGGCACCAGCGATGGCTGGTACTACTGGTCCGAAAATACCTGCGACCACGCGCATTGCACTTTGGAACAGCTTACCTTTTTCGACCTCGAGAGTTGGCTCTTCGGTACTCGTGCTGACACCAGAGAGTGCATTGTACCATTTTTCTACATCGACACCGATGACAACTTGAGTTTGTCCTTGTGCAAGAACAACACCTCGCACGCCCGGGATTTTCTCAAGGGCATCTTTTTTTGCCAATGACTCGTCCGCAAGCTTAAAGCGCAGGCGCGTCATACAGTGGGTAATGTTTACGATGTTGCTCTCACCACCAAGCGCCGTCACTAGCACTTTTAGGTTGTCGTTGAAACCGTTTTGCTCACTATTATTTTTCGTTGTTGAGTTCACGTCATCAAGCGTTTCAGTCAGTTGCATAATGGAATTTCCTGCCGTTATTTGATGGGGACATAATATCCAGAGGGCGTATCTACCCCAATCGAAAAAACAGAGAGATTCGTCACATTAAATGCGTCAATTCATTAATTTTAAGCTATTTTCATCGATTGGTTCGTTTTTCTTTGTAAAAGTCCATCGATAACGAACCAGTCAAATTTTGCCATAAAATAGCGCTTGAAATCTGTTTTTTTTCGCTGTTAGATAGAATGAAATTTCTGACCTAGAGCCAATATCGTGAAAGAAAATCTCATTACAAATATAGAATGTGTGATTACCAAACCAGACCGTCATAATCTAATTACTGTGATTGTGGAAACCGAATCAGGGGTAACGGGTTATGGTTGTGCAACATTTCAGCAGCGTCCACTTGCCGTAAAGACAATGGTGGATGAATATATTAAGCCACTGATTATTGGTCGAAATGCAAATAACATTGAAGACCTGTGGCAGATGATGATGGTTAATTCCTATTGGCGTAATGGACCAGTCATTAATAATGCGATTTCTGGTGTGGATATGGCGCTTTGGGACATTAAAGCAAAACTTGCAAATATGCCGTTACATCAACTGTTTGGCGGCAAATCAAGAGATGCGATTCAGGTCTACACTCATGCAACTAGCGATACTATGGAAGGCTTGTATGAGCAAGTCGATCAGTTCCTAGAACAGGGCTATAAGCACATTCGTTGTCAGCTTGGTTTTTACGGTGGCGTACCAGAGAACATGCACACAACAGAAAACCCAACGGAAGGCTCGTATTACGACCAAGACCAGTACATGGCGAATACACTGAACATGTTTAAGCTACTTCGTGAGAAGTACGGTAATCAGTTCCATATTCTGCATGACGTTCACGAGAGGTTGTTCCCTAACCAAGCGATTCAATTTGCCAAGCAAGTTGAGCAGTACTACCCGTATTTTATCGAGGATATCTTGCCACCAAACCAAACAGAGTGGTTGAGCAACATTCGCAGTCAGACCTCGGTATCTTTGGCTTTAGGTGAGCTGTTCAACAACCCAGAAGAGTGGAAGTCGATCATCATTAATCGTCAGATTGATTTTATTCGTTGCCATGTTTCGCAAATCGGTGGTATCACACCTGCATTGAAACTCGGTCATTTCTGCGAGAGCTTCGGTGTGCGAATTGCTTGGCACTGCCCACCAGATATGACACCAATCGGTGCTGCAGTGAACACGCATATGAATGTCCATCTGCACAACGCGGCAATTCAAGAACACGTGCATTACAAAGAGAATACGCGCCGCGTGTTCCCGAATGCAGCAGAGCCAAGAAAGGGTTTCCTATACGCGTCAGAAAAGCCGGGTATTGGCGTTGAAATGGATGTGCAAGCAGCGAAAGACTTCCCGGTTGAATATCGTCCACATGAATGGACACAAAGTCGACTGCCGGATGGCTCAATCCATACACCGTAAAGTGACTAATAGAAAACGACCGCTAATTTAGCGGTCGTTTTGATCTCGGTATTGCAAACTTTCGTTATTAAATTTGGTGTGATACGTACATTGATAGTTAATATCGAGAATGTCACTGACAATAAAAGCCTCTCCCGATAAAAGAAAGCCTCGATTAGTAATATTCATTGCCGACGTTGAACGTTTGCATTCTAATAGCTTTGCATCTTCAGATGATAAACTTACTGCTTTGTAACTGGTTAAGTAGCTGTCTATTTCTAAACCCAATGAAAGCGCGAGCTTTTGCAGCGAACTTTCAACAATAGTGTCATTCATTTTGGGGAATAAATGTACCGGTAGAATCGTTTCTTCTATTTGAGTGATTTTATCTTGAATGAGCCTTAACCGTTTGATGTGCCACAAGTAATCATTTTCACCTATAGAGAAAACTTGCATCTCATGATGAGTTGGTACTCGTTTATTAAGCTGAACTTTTTTATAGGAGATCTGCTCGAAGCTATTTTCTGTTATCGAGTTATATATGAGTGGCGAGCCAATCATCGCTGTATTAACAAAATACCCCGACCCCGTTTTGGGTTTGGCTACACCAATTGCCTCAAGTTTCGATAGGGCCTTTCTGATAGAGAATCGAGATAATTGATATTTGTCGGCGAGTTCTCTTTCTGAAGGCAGTTTGTGTGTGATAACACCTTGGCAGATTTTACTGATCAGGTCTTGAACCAGCTGTTCATGCTTTTTCATTGCGGGCTTTGTGAATTACATCAGATGGTATTAATGATAGCGACGAAAGAGGGATATTGGCAAACCTATTGAGGTAGCCATTGAGAGTTTTGAGGGGTCAAGCGAGATTTGAAGCCAAGTGAGGTTCACTCACTTGGCTACGAGGCGTTACATACACTTATTCACTGATACAGCGACGGGATTTGCTTTCTCGTCGAACTTAACTGACCAAACGTACTTTCCAGCAGTTTCGATGACCGATTTAGTATCTTTGCCATAGCCACCCCATTTAAGTACTTTTGTCTCTCCTGGGTTAAGTGTACGACCTTCTGCGGTGTATTGTGGTTTCCAGTCTGAAGCTGCGTACTGCATGCTGAACTTACCTGGTTTTTCGTCTATCACTGCTTGATACAAACCGTCTCCTTTGTGCTCGAACTTACGTCCGTCGACGTGTTTCCAGTTTGAATCGGCAAACGTACCGACTACGAAAAGCTGTTTGCTAACAGGACCTTTATCAGCAACCGTTGGCGCGTCACAGACGGCCATCGCGGCGGTATCGACGCCTGCGGGAGCAGCCGCCACAGCAGCTGTCGTTGTTGCAGCACTGTCATCCGCTGATGATGTCGCTGGGTCAGACGCACAGCCAAACATTAGTGCACTTATCACTGCCATAGACAGAGCAGATTTTATTGATGTCATGGTTTGTCCTTTTTTATTTTTGGTTAGGGCGAGCCTAGGATATTCCTCACCCAAAAATAGCTACTCATCCCCCTAAAGAGGTGAAGGGGGATGAGTACAAAGGGTGAGAGTAATAGGTCACAAAATGTGCAAGTTTTCTTGCTGCGTTTTGTTAGCTGTTTTTGAGATAATTCTGATTTTTATCGTTAACGACAGGTCTGTTTAATATAAAATTCTGAGACTGTTCTCTTATTGAGGAAATATAACCAAATATTACAAACTGATAACGGGATCGTTTTTGGTAACACGAAGGGAGTGTGTTTTCTGGTATTTGAGGTGTGGTGATTTTGCTAAAAGGTGAACCAGTAAGAATTGCGTCGCGTAAGTAAAGAGCGTCGGCAAATCAGGAGAGAACCATGCGAAGCAATATAATCCTCGTAACCAGTATGATCGTTTCATCAAGCCTTTGGGCTGCCGGCTCTGGCTCGAGCAGCAACCCTCTCAGCCGGGCTGAGCGGATATACAATCAGGGTGTTGAGTTGATGATGGACAAGCAGTTTCTTGATGCAGAGCGAAAATTTCGAACAGCCTTGAAGCGAGATAAAGACTGGGCGGAAGCGCACAACAACCTAGCGTATACCTTACGAAAGCAAGGCCCAGACCATTACAACACGGCGATGTTTCACTACAACAAGGCCATAGCACTCTCTCCAAAAATGCCTGAACCTTATATGTATCGAGGTGTATTACATGTTCAGATGGGCAATGCCGCACTTGCGAGAGAAGATCTAGATACGCTAAGACAATTGCGTTCACCTTTGGCGGATGAACTGGCATTTGTTATCGCCCGGGGTGAAGAGAAAACGCCAGAGCAGTTCTTTGGTGTGTCTGAAAAAGTAAAAGGCTGAGGTTCTCGTGCGAGTTAGGCAACCTGTCGTGAGATACTGAAAGTTGCACATCCATTGAAATGAGCAAACTGTGCGAGTTCAAGCTCTAGACTGTCCTTAAATGCAGTCTGCTTGTTGGCACTGGGCTCAATGTGGAGCGTTATAACCTCTAGGTGCGCCTCTTTCCTGTGGGCTTTACAATCTGCTCTTGCAACCAATCGCCCGTCCCACAATATTGGTAAGACAAAGTAGCCATGTTGCCGTTTGGTCGCGGGGACGTAGCACTCTAGAAGGTAATCGAAGTTAAAAAGCTTGCTCACCCTGTCGCGCTGAATGACAAGATTATCAAAGGGGGAGAGGATGCGTGTTTGTTTTCGATTCAGCCTTTTATCCAATAACGAAAGGGATTGAGGACGAGTGAAATAGATCTCTCCATTCACTGATACCTTATCTATTTCTCCCTCCTCAACTAGCTGATTTATCGCTTCATTGACGCTCGCTTTCATACCTTTTTGTAGATAGGTTATTTCTGCCAATGTGGCTAGACCATGAGTCACAAGCGAGTTAATGACAAGAAACTTTGCATGTTCCAGCGCTGTTGGGATTCCTGTCTCGATGTGAGAGGGCAGCACTCGCTCAGTTAGGTCGTAAACTTTATGAAAGCTCTTGCGTTCAGTAATCATCAAATCACCTTGCATGTAAAGCATTTCGAGTGCTTGCTTAGTCGGTTTGCTCTCCCATCCCGTTTTCTTTGTGACACTAGATTCAAAATCTCTCGCCATTAAAGGACCATCTGATGTGATTCTCGCGAGTACCTCCGACATCAGCTTAGGGTTTTTCCTAAACCAGTGATTTTGTTTGTCTGACTTGATGGCGTGTTTTCGAGGTAGTGAAAATTGAAAATTTGCCATATCCAGATACGAAGCAGCATGAGACCAATACTCGTATACCAAACGTTCTTTCACCATCCGATCTAAGTGCTCTGGAGCGTAACTATGATTCCGACTCCAAAAGGTGTGGTGGTGTGCACGTTGCACGACAGAGATGGTATCAATCTGCACATAGCCTAACGTCTGCATCGCTTGCACGGTTTTCTGGTAAGCGGTACCAGTTAGCTTTTGAGTAGGGAGCCCCTGAGACAGCAGAGCAATTTTCTGAGCCTGTGCGAGAGAAATAGACTGCATTACATAACTTCCAAGCTAGCCATTAAGAAAACACTGTTGTTCGCTTGTTCTTTATGTAGAACCAAGCACTGATAGCGATAAACAGAAACGCAAAGTAATAAACAAACGATGACAGAGAGGCAATGAAATCAACATGTTGCTCAATTTGCTGTTCCGTATAATTTTGGGAAAGCAGTTTATAGTAATAGGCGTAAAGCATGCCGATAAACCCATAGCCAAGATTAAACATGAGCCCCTTAAAACTAAGTACAGTGGCTCTGTTGTGCGATTCGGTCTTCTTGTTCAGGTGATAGCTGATGAATATATTCATCGTCATGGTGATGAAGATTAATGTTAATGCGGGAATGACTCCGAAGATAGGCCAGCCCAGACTAATGCAATAGTAGGTTGCGATGGTGGCGACCCCCATTGCTAGGATGAATCGTTTTGGCTCCATTTGTTCAGCCAGCCTGCGGCTCCTTCCTGCGAGTAGTATTTGAAACACACTGATTCCGGCGCCAATAAAGCCGATGTAGATAATGGGGATCTCAATCGCTCGATAATATTGACTGTTCATGGTGAGAAACATGCGCGAGGTATGCTCGAATAGGCTGTAGTAGAGCAAAATAAACAGAACGTAAGGGGTTGATAGCACCCACTTCCCAGTATTCATGGTTAGCTTAAGGCTCGCCATCGTTGTAGCGAGTTTTCCGCCTTCTGCCGTCTTCTCCTTTTTCTCTTCTTCCATACTAAATGCAGCATAGATAGCAATGAGAGCGACAATTAGAGTGGCGAAAACCGGAATACGCATGATGTCTTGTGTTGACTCTGGCCTGTTCATCCCAAGCGCTTCAAAAATCGGAGCCATAAAGTTCACATCGTACATCGCCGCACCAAGCAAGGTAACGACAATCCCTACGCTTGAGGCAATGCGAAGCTGCATTTGCAGAACTTGGGGCCAGACTTCTTCTTTACCTTGATCTTTGAGTGTGTCGTACGCGAGTGCTTCGTCGGCACCACTTGCCAGTGACATGGCGAGCCCACTCAACACTCGATTAATCAAGAAAACCATGAAGACCACGTTGGGGTTCTCTGTCGGAACTAAGGCTATCATGGCGATTTCAACAAACATCACGAGCGAGGAGAGGACGACCAGCTTTTTGCGACCTAAGGTGTCAGCAAATGCGCCCGATGGCACTTCTGAAATGACAATGGTCGCCGCCCAAACGACATTGAGCATAGCAAACTGTGAGAGGGTAAGACCGTAATCCAAGTAGAGTAGTGTGAAAACTGGGTAGTAAAAGCGTGCAAAGTAACTGCTTCGGAACATTAAGAAACAGCGGACGTTGCGAACTTGCAGGATCTCTTTGACGGTCATAATGAATAGATACTTATTGTTATATAGGAATAGGTATAAACCTATTTGCTCGATAGGTAAAAGATTTCACTTCAATAATAGCTACATTAGAAAGATCAGTCATTTACTGCTATAGCTGATTGTATGGTCTGTTCGAAATTATCAGCTTTAGAGTGAATTATGGATCCAATAACACAGGGTGTCCTCGGCGCGTCTTTGTCGCAATCGGCGAGTAAAAAGCAAAATATACTGATTGCTGGCGCTCTTGGGCTTCTTGCTGGCATGTCGCCTGATCTCGACGTTTTAATTCGCTCTTCAAGCGATCCTTTGCTGTTCTTGGAGTATCACCGCCAGTTTACCCACTCCCTATTGTTTATTCCTTTTGGTAGCGTCATTTGTGCCATTGTGCTTTATCACGTGTTTGCCAAACGGTTCGGCTTTTCCTTCGCTCAGACTTGGTTTTACTGCGCTCTAGGATACGGTACCCATGCGCTTTTGGATGCGTGCACCTCTTACGGTACTCAGCTTCTCTGGCCATTTAGCAACGAGAGGTACGCTTGGCGGGTGGTGTCGGTTATCGATCCCATGTTTACCTTGCCTCTTTTAATGTTGGTGGTCATCGCAACACTAAAGCGTAGCCCGTGGTTTGCCAGAATCGCCATGATATGGGCGCTAGCTTATCCGCTTGTTGGAATGGTCCAACGGGATCGTGCTGAGGTTGCGGGCTGGCAACTTGCCAAGGCGCGCCAGCATCAGGTTATTGAGCTGGAAGCCAAACCGAGTTTTGCTAATATCCTAGTGTGGAAGGTCGTTTATGAAACCGAGGATAGTTACTTTGCGGATGCAGTGCGAGTGGGGAGGACAGTAAAAGCTTATCCGGGAGAGTCCATTAATAAACTGGTGGTTACCAGAGATTTTCCTTGGTTAGATCCAAACTCGCAGCAAGCGAAAGACGTGGAGCGATTTCGTTGGTTCTCTCATGGCTACCTAGCTCAAGATCCCAATAACTCATCTCGAATCATGGACGTTAGGTATTCGGTTGTACCTAATGAGTTTAAAGCGCTATGGAGCATCGAGTTGTCGCCGACGGCTTCAAACGATGAACACGCCAATTACGTGACACACCGAGGCAGTACTTCTGAGTCGAGACAAGTATTTTATGACATGCTGTTTGATAGGTGAGTGTATTTTATCGGTCGGTGCGCTTGAAGTAACACTTGGCACATCTATTGCGCTCTTTGAACAGGAGATGTGCCAAGAGCGCAATAGTCTTAGTGAGCGGTTTTATTTACCATTCAGCTTAAGTACTGAGAAGGTTACGCTGTTGTAATCGCCATTTTTCTTATCTGTCGCGAAGTCACCCGTACCCGCGCAGCCTGGCCCCCAAACAGGGTGTTTCTCTTGGGTGCTACATTGACCATAAGCACCTGCCTTGAAGTAGAAATCATCTTCCGCGTAGCCAGTTGGGAAGTCTTTCTCATCGATGCCTTTGCTTAGGTCGATTTCGTACTTCACGGTATCGTGTCGTGCAGTCTCGAACGTTAGATACATCATGGTGCCTTTGACTTCTACCTTGTAGCTGAACTCTTCTCCAAGCTTGATACCTGCTTTACCTGGTTCTGCTGGGTTTTCCCAAGTGTTACCCCAAACAGGGTAAGCAATATCAGCGCGATCAGGATCAGCTTTGGCTAGGTTACGCTCATAGTTCCAGAAAACGGAACCATACTCGTGATCAGGAAACTTCTTGTAGAAAATCTTCAGCGGTTCGTTACCGTGGCCATAACCCGTTTTGGCTTCTATCAACTCGTTGTGTTTTTTAGCGTGAATCTGACCAACTACCACAGAGTGTGCAGGGTATTTTTCAGGGAATTTCGCATTCAAAGACACGTGATTGACTTTCAACGTTGCCTCTAGCGTTCCGCCCACGGCGCTGTAGCTTTTGGCATCAGGGTGGCTAGAGAGAGCCCATTGGTTGAGTTTGTCGTTGGTGAGAATGTTATCGAAGTTCGCGCCGCGTGGCATTTGACGAAGCTCAGAGCGTGCATTCTTTGAGTTCTTGGTGGTGATGGCTTTGTTGTGTACTTCAAATACTAGGTTGCCATCTTGATCGAGATGGAAGAAGTCCTCGTGAGAGTAGCTAAGCATAGCAACCCCTTCAATTTCATCGACCTTACCATCTTCATTAATATCAGATGGGATCGTGATCTTCCAGTTTCGCATGTCAAACTTGTCAGCAGGTACAGGGTATGAAACGCCATTGTTAGCGACATCAGCTAGTGTGGTTAATGGTAGGGAGAGTAGGATAGAGCCGGCAATGATGGTCAACTTTTTCATTATGTTAATTCCATTGTAATGTCATATTGTCTTACATAATATTTGGGCAAAATAGAATGAAAAGTTGAGTTAAATTGATATGTGTAGCCGATCACATATCAACCAAAACTGCGTATTGAATATTGGCGCTAGTTAACAAAATTAGCCTATTTCAGCGATCAAATGTTGCAGCCAATAAGAACAATTAGTGCTTTTAAAATAGCACTTTGAGAGCGATTCTTATGCTCTAAACTTTCTAATCTTTCCTATCTTTATATCGAATCTACAATTTTAGAAATTTGTCACAGTTTGTTATATGACGTGGTAAAAAAATAAGCAATCTATCACATAAGTGTAGCTGATAAATTGTAATACAAAAATATAAGAGTATTCATTGATAGTGCAATAAGTAACCAAAAGAATTAAAACTAACTTACCTATCAAGGAATGAAAACATGAAGATCAAACCTACTCTGACCCTCGCTGCTGCTTCAGTACTTCTTGCTTGCGGTGTACAGGCTAAAACGTTAACACTCGGCCACGCGATGAACTTAGAAAGTGCGGCGCACAAAGGCATGGAGATTTTTGCTGCAAAAGTGAAAGAAAAGTCTGGTGGTGACTTGGACGTGCGCATCTTTGCTAACGGAATGTTAGGTTCTGAACGTGATCAAGCAGAGCAAGTGGTCACTGGTGCCATTGATATGGCGAAAATCAATGGCTCATTAGCCGAGTCTTTTGAACCAACGTTTAAAGCGGTTTCTATTCCATTTTTGTTCAGAAGTTCTGAGCACATGCATGACTTCATTCGAAGCGAAGCAGCGGAAAAAATGCTCCAGTCTAGTCAAGGTAAAGGTTTTCTAGGCTTAACATTTTATGATAGTGGTTCCCGAAGCTTCTACAGCTCAAAACCTATTCATTCTCCTGATGATTTGGCAGGTCTAAAGATCCGTGTTCCAGAATCACCAACTATGATTGAGATGATTCGTTTATTAGGAGCAAAAGCAACGCCGGTCCCATTTACGGAGGTTTACACTGCGTTGCAACAAGGAGTCATTGATGCAGCAGAAAACAATATCTCTTCGCTAGTTGAAATGAAGCACATGGAAGTGGCGAAATTCTACGCTATGGACCAGCACATGATTACACCAGACCTCATCATGATTTCTGAAACCACGTGGAATGGACTGTCTCCAGAGCATCAAAAAATCGTTAAGGAAGCAGCGACCGAGTCGATGGAAGAAGAAATCAAAATCTGGGCCGAGATTGATTCAGCTAACATGAAAAAAGCGAAGCAAGCAAACGTTGAGTTCATTGAGGTGGATAAATCTAAGTTCCGTGAGCGAGTTGCCCCTATGATCACGCAAGCCAAATCGGACCCTGTTCTGGGCTACTACATCAACGCAATTGAAGCGCTATAAGCAACAGCTGTTCTCTATCTGCGCCAAGGGTCATGTCCCTTTGGCGCATTCGCTTAGGTAAGTTTTATGTATAAATATATCCATATGATTAAGCAGTGGATGGATAAATTTGTCCTCTGCTTTTGTGGCTTTGCCATTATCAGTCTTGTGTTGGCCGTAACATGGCAGGTGTTTAGTCGTTATGTACTCAATGATCCAAGTTCGTGGACCGATGAAGCAGCTCGTTACTTAATGATTTGGTTTGGTTTGGCGGGTGCAAGCTACTTGTTTGGCAAGAATGGTCACTTAGCGATCACTTTGTTTGTGGGGGCGTTAAAGAGCACACATCAGAAATACGCCTTCTTAGCGATCAATGCGACCTCTGTGGCCTTTATCAGTGTCGCTATGATCAAAGGAGGCTTGCAGCTAATTGGAAGAACAGGTTCTCAGTTGTCCCCAGCGCTTCAAATACCAATGTCCTATGTCTACACAATTCTCCCAGTTGCGGGTGTACTCATGACGCTCTATATCGTTCTTAATACGTTAGAGCTATTCACCAAACCCGAACATAGCCGAGGTTAGTTATGGATATTTCAGTCGGTTTTTGGCTTCTATGTTTGTTCTTGGGGTTGATTGCTTTTAGCGTACCTATCGCAATTGCTATAGCGACCTCTTCGTTGATTATCATGTGCACTATCATGCCTACGAATGTGGCATTTATGACCGCAGGGCAGAAAATAGTGACGGGTATTGATAGTTTTAGCCTGTTAGCGATTCCGTTCTTTATCCTAGCCGGTAATATTATGAATCGTGGGGGTATTGCAGCAAGGCTCGTTGACTTTGCAAAGGTTCTAGTAGGAAAAATGCCAGGGAGTTTATGTCACGTTAACGTGATAGCGAACATGCTTTTTGGTTCAGTTTCGGGCTCTGCGGTAGCCGCTGCGGCAGCAGTTGGTAAAACGCTTGAACCAGAGCTCGAAAAAGAGGGTTACGACAAATCCTTCTCGACTGCCGTAAACGTTGCTTCATGTCCTGCAGGTTTGCTTATTCCGCCAAGTAACTCGCTGATTGTATTTTCGGTAGTAAGTGGTGGTACTTCTATCGCTGCACTTTTCATTGCGGGTTACATTCCTGGCATATTGATGGGCGTAACCTGTATGGTGCTTGCCTACTTTATTGCTAAAAAACGTGGGTACCAAGATACGTCACCAAGAGTTTCAGTGCGTGAAGCTCTCCAGATAAGTTTACGTGCGATGCCGAGTTTAGGCCTCATCGTTGTGGTTATCGGTGGGATTATCGGAGGTATATTTACAGCAACAGAGGGGGCGTGCATTGCAGTGCTTTATGCTTTTGCACTGTCTTTGTGTTATGGCACTTTGAATCTAAACATCATGAAAACCATACTGGTAGAAACGGCAGAAATTACGGGCATTATGTTGTTCTTAATTGGTGCTTCTACCATTATGTCATGGGCAATGGCATTTACTGGACTTCCAAGCTTGATCAGTGAGTGGATGATGTCTATATCAGACGATCCAATCATGATATTTATCATGATGAACCTCATACTGTTGGTTGTGGGCATGTTCATGGACTTGACGCCCGCCGTATTGATTTTTACCCCTATTTTCATGCCTATTGCAACTCAGTTGGGTATGCATCCTGTGCACTTCGCGATGATGATAATCTTTAATCTATGTATCGGTATTGCAACGCCTCCAGTTGGTACTGCATTATTTGTAGGTTGTAGTGTCAGTGGAGCCAAGATTGAGAGCGTCATTAAATCGGTGATACCTTTCTGTGCGTTACTCATAATTACCTTGTTGGCGATTACTTTTATCCCAGAGATCAGTCTTACGTTGCCAAGAATGTTTGGGTTAATTCAGTAACTCTCACTAGATGAGATGCTGGTTCCTGCTGGGGCCAGCATCATTCCCGCTTAAGCTTCACGGTCACCATGATCTATCTTGTTTCCATCCTACACTTAAAGTTTTTCAAATTTATGGTTTAATGGCTGGTCTACAAACACCAATATAGAGCAGTAGGTGAGAAGGATGGCTAGATTAACAATTTTAGATGGTGGAATGGGGCGAGAGCTAGAGCGTATTGGTGCGCCTTTTTCGCAGCCTTTGTGGAGTGCGCAAGCTCTTATTGAAACCCCCCATTATGTTAAGCAAGCTCACCAAGCTTTTATTGATGCCGGTGCTGAGATCATCACGGTCAACAGTTACGCTTGCGTTCCGTTTCATCTTGGAGAAGAACTTTACGAAGAACAAGGCGCCTCACTCGCGGGTAAAGCAGCACGGTTGGCTCATGAAGTTGCATCGCAGAGCGAGCAAAAGGTGCAGGTAGCAGGTTCACTGCCACCTGTATTTGGTTCGTATCGCCCCGATCTATTTGAACCAGAGCGCGGGAAAGCAATAAGCATTGAACTGCTACACGCACAAGATGAGTATGTCGATTTGTGGTTGGCGGAGACAGTCGCAAGTATTGCTGAAGCGAAAATGTATGCTGAGCTCTTCAGTCTCACCGATAAACCTGCGTACATCTGTTTTACGCTACAGGATGAAGAGGATCAGCCTGCAACGCTACGTTCGGGAGAGTCTTTGAAAGACGCCATCGCCTTATTGGCAGATATTGACGCACAGGGTGTCTTTTTTAACTGCTCGATCCCAGAAGTGATTGAGCGAGCGATAGAAGTGGTCAATCAGGTTACCAACCAAGTGGGTAAGTCACTTGAAGTAGGTGTGTTTGCTAATAGCTTTACGCCAATCAAGTCGGGTCATCAAGCCAATGCATCGATTCAAACTGTGAGGCATTTTTCTCCGCAAGAGTACTTGGTGTTCGCGAAACGCTGGCATGCCCTTGGCGCTTCTATCATTGGTGGCTGTTGTGGCATTGAGCCGCGCCATATCGATGAGTTGACGAAATGGAAGCAGAGCTTAAGCAAGGGGTAGGTCTACATGGAACGTGTTGGAAAAACGGCCTTGATCGTTGAAGGTGGGGCGATGAGAAGCGTCTTTTCATGCGGCGTGTTGGACCACTTTATGGCAATGGACTTTTCGCCTTTTGACAGCTTTTGGGGAGTATCGGCCGGTGCGAGTAACTTGGCTGCATACCTCGCTAAGATGCCACTAAGGAACAAGCGTATCTATCTTGATTACAGTTTGAGAAAAGAGTTTGTATCGCTCTCTCGTTTTATACGAGGTCGCGACATGATTGACTTGGACTGGATGTGGGAGATTACGCTTAAAGAGCTCGGTATCGACAAGCAAACTTTTGATAGCGATACGCGCCCATTTTTTCTTGTTGTGACGAACAGTGCAACGGGTCAGCCGGAATACCTCACGCCGGACTCTAAGCTCTTAGCAGAAACAATGAAGGCGAGTAGCGCACTACCCATTCTTTATCGTAGTGGTGTAGAACTCGACAATGGTCATTTTGTTGATGGTGGTGTGTCGGATTCTATTCCTATCCAAGAGGCGATAAAACGTGGTGCTTCGAAGATCATGATCATACGAAGCCGAGATAAATCGTATAAAAAATCCAAGCCGAAACTAGGCGTTAGCTATCCTCTGTTTTTGAAAAAAACGCCGGCCCTTATTGCCCCAATGCAGACGATTTATGAACGCTACAATCAAACGCTTGAGCTTATCAATCATCCCCCAAAAGGTATCCAGATATTAGAAGTTTGTCCGCCAGATGGATTTTCGTTGAGTCGACTGACACAATCGAAGGACGAACTGACAAAAGCGTATCAGTTGGGTGTAGAAGCCGGCAAACATGCTATCAAGAACTGGCATAAAGAAAGCGAATAGGCAGTGATTGAAATTTTATTAATCCCGAATTAATAAAGCCTCTCGTATCGAGAGGCTTTGTCAGAGCGTTATCTAATGAATCACTCTTTATGGTTGGTTAGCGTAAACACAACCTTGATAAAGAGCATCCCCTTGAGCTGAACCAAACTGTGGGTTCGCAAAGTAAGTTGATTCATCATTGATGTTTACGGCTTTATAGATTGAGGAGCGTGCTCCAGCTTCTGCGCGCAGGATACAGATCTCTTTGTTCTGCAGCTTGTTCCAAAGCGTTTTACCTTTACCTTCGCGAGTATCGATCATGCTGCCTTGTTCTGTGATGCTGCCATCTTCAGCCACAATACCATATTGTTTGATATACCAATTTCTATAGTTAAAATCTTCGCGAGATAGTGTGTGGTGAGTATCAACATAGTCAGTTAGCATGTCACGAACAGCATAGATTGGCTCGTTTGTTGACTGCCATAGGTTATCCGCTTCAGTGATCCAGCCTTTTGACAGCATAGTCGTGCCGTAGCGGTAGTCGTTTACGGCTAGCGTGTAAGTTGCATTCGCATCAAACTCAGTACCTGCGATTTCAACAATGTCGATACGCTCGCCATCGGTGATCTTGTTACCTTCACTGTCTTCAACACGACCTTGTTTGCTTAGGTCCACAACGTACTTGATTGAACCGCCAAAGATGTCGTAGTTGAATGCTGGCATGTTTGGGTTGAACGATACTGTGATGTCGCCTTCTACATATTGGTTGAAGTAGCTGTATGACCATTCCATGTAGTCTTTTAGCTGCTCACCTTTAATCGATACTGCGACAAGTTCGTTGTCGTACATGTACAGGTTTGCACTGTCTTTCTTTTTGTACTCTTGACCGTTAAATAGGTTTGAGCCATCAGAGAAGATTGCCGCAGCAGAAACGTCAACTTTAATGCCTTGTGGGCCTTTCTCTTCGATATTCATGATTTGAATGTCGTTGATCAATGCCGACAGAGGCGAATCAGCGAGTTTAGCGTTGTGAATGGTAGTGTAGAGACGAAGGCCATCGTTGTTTAACACTTGCTCTTCACCGGTCGCTTCATCAGCACCGCCGTTTGCTGAGTTAGTAAAGTTACCTTCAACTTCACCAATCAGTTCGTTCGCATCTGCAACAGATATATCGTGTACCCACTGCATTTCATTTTGCAGCGCAGCGTCTTCTTCAATTTCATCTACTTTTCGGTTTGAAAGCGTCGTATCGACAATCTGCCACTTGCCATTATCGTCTTTCTCAAGCTCGATCTCAGCTTTAGCTAGCGCCCAGCCCCAGTTGCCTGGCTCAATAACTTTTACTTTCGTGTGACGGTTTTCAGAGTTGTACTCTCCTGAGATAGACTTGTCTTCCATCTCAGCTTCGCCATCGATTGAAATCTCAAGCATCTCTTCAGTGTAATCAGAGTCTTTTTCGACTTGCTCGATGAAACGAGCGTGTTCGTGACCCATGAAGATTACGTCAAACTTATCCGCAAGCTTAGACGCAATTTTGTGTACACCGTCGCCATTTTCCTTACGACCGTAGTGAAGTGCACCAATAACCACATCTGGGTTGTACTCGTTGATAACTTCATTTACGGCAGACTCGACAGAAGTGAACTCATCTTTGAAGTCCAAATTGCGGAAGTTGTCAGGCGACGCAGCTTGCCAAACTTTTACCCAAGATGGAGTTAAACCCACGATTGCTACGCGAGCACCGTTAAACTCATAAACCTGATAAGGAGGCAGTAGCGGGATTTCTTGACCTTCAGTTTTACATTCTGTGATGTTGTCTTCCCAGATGATGTTTGAAGAGATAATTGAACCTTTAAAGCCCTCTAAGTTACGGAACAGGAACGAGCGCTCAAAATCAAACTCGTGGTTACCCGGAACCCATAGGTCGTAATCCATAAAGTTCATGGTTTCGACAACCGGGTGAACTGGTTCACTGTTAAATAGCTCAGCTGAATTACCTTGAACGGTATCACCAAGGTCGATCATTAGCATGTTTTCAGCGTTCGCACGCTCTTCGTGAAGAAGAGTCGCAATCTTAGTAAAGCCTGCGTTTACATCTTCATCATCAAGGGCATAGTCATAAGCCCAGATACGACCGTGCATGTCACCTGTAGCACCGATAGTGATTTTCTGGTGATACAGATCTGGATTATCACCACGAACGATCATTGGGCTTTTGTTTTGGAAAGTTTTACAAACTTCCAGTTCAGGTAGATGAACGGGTGGGTTTGTATTGTTGTCATCACTGCTATTACAGCCTGCAATTACCAATGCGGCAGCTACAAGCGAAAGTGGTTTAGAAAATTTATACATATTATTAGCGTCTGCTTTGTTCGAACTCGGCGCTGACTATACGGATAGAGATTTAGAGTAAAACACCTAGTTAATGTAGAGTGTTAGCAAACATGTATTTTGTAAGTTTGGTAATGTTTACTGATGAAGTAAACGATTGCATGTGTGTTTTTGGTGTTCTAAATTACATTTCTGCAACGGAGTGATCGGTTGCGCAAACGGTAAAAAAGCTAACCTGCTAGGTTAATTGTGTGATCGTGGTCACGCATGCCTTACCTCGAAGATTCATTGAGTTGCAGTGTTCTGTGATGTGTATTTATTTACATTTAAATGATTGAATTCGGACTGTTTTCGGTGGTTTTGGATACAAAAAAGCCCGCTCTAGAGCGGGCTGGTGAGAGACGGGGGGCTAGCGTCGATAGATGTAACTCGCGATAGCAACAGAAAACGGGACGGTTAGAATCAAGCCAATACTGCCAGCAAGCCCGTGAATCATAGCTAGTGAAATGGCAGGGATATTCATGAACTGCATTACAGGCATCTGGAACCCCCAAATCATCATAATCGTCGTTAAACTACTACCGACAAACGCAAGCACAAGCGTATTGGTCATGGTGCCAAGAATGTCTCTACCAATTCGAATCGTCGCTAAGAGTCTATCCTTCTCACTTTGCCCAGGGTTGGCCTCTCTGAGTTCGTGATATGAAGAGACCATTGATATCGCAACATCCATGACCGCACCCAGCGCAGAGATCATAATGGCGACGAACAGCAGCCAGCGAATCTGAATCTGAGCAGAACCACCAAGGTAGAGCAAGTCTTCCCCTTTCTCGAGATACAGTCCGTTAAGCTGTGCCATTTCCCCAAATAACTGTGCGGCAACGCCGGCGGCGACAATTCCGGCTAATGTGCCAAGCATGGCTGATAGAGACTTCTTATTCCATCCAGCGATCAGCAAGAAGTTAACTATGATTTTCAGAGACATCAGGGCTAAAGTGACTAGAACAGGATTCAAGCCAGCAAAAATAGCAGGTATGAGGACACCAATGAGAAGCGCACCCGTGAAATAAAGTGATACAACGGAGTTGAAACCCTGAAAACCAGCGAGCAGGATGATTAGCGCGACGATTATCCCGAGCATCCAATAAACTGCACTCGCACGGTCATGATTAAAAGGCCAGTAGAGAGTACTAGATGCACGGTCGCGTATGAGAAGAACGAATGAATCGCCTTCTTGTAAATAGACATTATGGAGCCGACTTATGTTGTTCTCGACTTCAACCTGCTCACCCATTTGCTCTCCTTCGTCAATCGTAGCGATGACTCTCTGCCTTCCCGTGACAATACTCGGCACCATTGGATCAGGACGAACCTCTTCTCTGAGGATGGTTTCCGCTGTCGCTTTTACAAAAGTTTGCTGGTTGTATGCGGCAGGTCGAAAGCCTTCGCTGACAATGGGGGAGAGATAAAGAATGAGTGTTGCAAGTGCAAGCACTAATGTCGGGAACAGGTAGCGTTGTAGTCGAGTGAGCATGATAAAGGGATAGTATTTACAAAAGGGAGCATATATTAGTCATACAAAAAAAATGTGCAAGTCGAACGAAGCGAGTCTTTCGCTAATTTGGAGAGGGATTAGGGGAGTATGATTATTGTCCAATGACCATTGAGGCTGATGGCTTTTGATTATCTGTAGAGCAATCCTCGTCACACCATTTACGAATCATAGATACGAGCTGCTTTTTCTCCGCAGGCTTCGGGATGTAGTCATCCATTAACTCATCGATAGATTGGCGGGCATCAGGTCCGCTTTCCCCTGAGAGCGAAATAATGGGCACAGAGCGGCAGAACTTTCGAATCTCTTCACAGGCTTCAAAGCCATTCATATTAGGCATTCGAATGTCCATGAAAATAAGATCAAAGGCCGTTTGCTTCGCCTTTTCAATGGCTTCCATTCCTGATGCTGCAAGGTGTACATCGACACCTTCTAAAACTAGGTAGCTTTGTACTAAGAGTCGATTCACGTGAGTATCGTCAACGACAAGCACTTTCTTACCTGTCAGTGACACCTTTTTCTTGAGAGCGCCAGCTTCACAAGCTTTAACGAATGAACGCCAGAAACTGTGTTTACTTGAGACCGACAGTGCTGCATCAAACACGTTGTCACTTGGGCTAAGCTCCTCATGAAAATATGAGCGGCAGTACAATATTGGCAGTTCACTCCCTTGTACAGTACTCCGAACCACATTGGCAATTTCAGATGCTGTGGATGGTTCGCAGTCGGAAATCAGAACAAAATCGACCGCTGATGTCTCAATTTGACCTGTCGCCTGATCGCTGTTTTGGCTGTAATGAACAGAAACGTCAAAGGCATCATCAAAATAGGGGTCAAGAGGTTTCTGCTGTGCGGCGGGAGAGACGACTAACGCACGCTTGTTCGATAGATGCGGCTGAAGATTAGAGCGCAGTTCCGTTTCAAACTCTGAATCATCTACTGAGGGAAAAGAGAGTTTAAATGTAGCGTAGACACCTTGTTGGGATGTGCAGCTTATGCTGCCCTTGAATGCTTCCATCACTCTCTTGCAATAGGCAAGTCCAAGACCCGTACCCGAGTCTTTACCATCAGTAAACAGGTCGTCAAAAAGGTGCGGCAGGTTGGACTCTGGAATACCAGGGCCATAGTCGGTAACAAGCAAGGTATTTGCGGTTTTTCCTCGGCTCAGCTTGATGTCTATTTTACTTTCTGGATACTGCTCAAAGTAATACGTCGCATTCTTAAGCAGGTTAAATATGACGAAGCTAAACAGCGTATCGTCTCCCCAAAACACAAAGTCTTCGAGGGTCAGACTGACGCGTTGCCTATTTTCCGGTTTATTGAAGCTGAAGTCGTTGATGGCTGAAATGGTTAACTCACTAGCAGAGTGCAAAGAGAACAGCTCTGACTTCAGTGTATCGCCGCGTATCTCTGCCAACATAGCATCAATAAAGCGTGTTCCAGATAATACCGCTCGTTTACTCTCGTTAAGTGCTTGATGGAGTTCTTTGATCTCCTCTGAGCTCTGATTCCCCAAGTCGATGCTTTCTTTGCCAAGCACTTTGGTATCGATCTGGTCAAAGTGATATTTGAGCTTGCTGAATGGGTTACGTATTTCGTGGGCGATTGAACCCGCAATGATCTGGCTCTTACGTACTTTTTCTTCGGCGATGATCCAACGGCTAGCCTCGTTGAAAAGCGCATGCAGTCCGACCTCTTGGTCCGCAGTAATTAAAGGGTGCTGTTTAGACTGACGCGCAAGATAGAAGTGGGTAACCTCTTTGCGGCTTCCAAAGATGGGCAGGACCAAAGACACGTTGTTGGCGGAGATGAAACCGACGATCTCGGCAATCTTGTCCCGACCGCCCATATGGTTGTCGAGAATATACTCCAGTTCTTCCTTGATGATGATTCGCTCGCCTTTTGCGAAAAAGTCCAGAAGTAGGGCATCTTTGTCCGCCAGCACTTTTCTTATGTAGCCGCGCTTAACTCCTAATGTTTGATTTAGCTTATCAACGGCATCGTCGCACGAGAATCGAAACTCAGATTCAAGGCTAACTAACTGGTCAATGCTATTACCTGCTTTGCCGTAAAGGAATTGATTAAAGAACCAGTAAACCTTCTTGAACAGCTTTTGATAGAAAAGGCCAGTGATCACTATCCAGCAGAGTAGAGCGATGTTTTGATGACCACCGAAATCCGTGATTATGAGTGCGGGAGCTAAGAAGATGGCGATATTAGTTAAAGAACTTACGCCAACCAGTGTGATGTATCGACCGCTATAGAATCGATTACACAGTAAAGCGTAACCAATTAATGTCATCTCGAAGACTGACAAGGTGGGGGCAACCCAGACCAGCGAAAAGTCGTCAAAGAAGTAGGGTATAAAGATCATCACAATCAAGGTAGAGACCATAAACAGGATGACACCACCCATCATGTAGCCAGATTTCAACTGTGTTAACCGTAGTTCGCTCTTCCATGCTCGCAGAAAGTTAATAAAAGTCAGACAGATGATGAAAGGAGCGGTAAGGAAAAAGACCGTGTTGTAATCCCCGAAGCGGATTAAAAACTCGCCTGCTGCACGTGTCTCTACGCTAATGACAGTCATCCCTGGAATGATGTTCACGATAAGGGAGTGGAGCGACAGTCCCACCAAAAGTACTAACTGTAATCGAGATATTTTCCGGCTTTTAGACTTGGAGATGAGCTTACAGGAAAACCAATAAGCTGAGAGAATCGCAAAAGCACAGAAAACATTCGCGCCGATAGCCATGTACCAGGCAACATCACTGTCATAGTAGGTGAGCAGATCCGATTGAAAGTAAGCGTTAGCGAAGATCCAACACGCGATGAAAAAGGTGTACAGACAGTAAGGGAGGTAGATCGATTGATCTACTCCAAACTGGTTCTCTGCCATCTTATATGACATGTAAACTGTCCATATAAGTACACCAGTACCGATCAAGTACATGATCAGTGCTGGTGTATGGGACAGAGCGTATCCTAGAATTTCATGCATGATGCAAAAAGTGTCTTACTTCTTTTCCGTGCTGACAAAACCTTCTTATAGTACTGCTTATAGTTGCATTCTCCAATAGCTTTAACCATAGGCGCACTTAAAATTAAGCCCTTATAGGTTTGTGGTGCGGTCGGGTTAATTTGTTGATAAGTCATAGGGACATAGCAATCATTGAGGTCACTATATAAATTTACAGACTGAAAAAAATAGAGCAGCGCGGGTTGTTCGGTAATAACATACACTCCTTTTATACCTACTTGCTTCATAAATATAGAAATATATTTAATTGTCAAAAATAAGATGTTATTGAGTTTACTGGCTGGGGCTCCTATTGCCATTCTAATCAACTCACAACAGTCTCGTCCATGTTTGACGTTTTGAATAAAGGATTGATCTAGGCCTTTAGGGTTGGTTAGGTTAAGTTTATTGGCTAAGTTATCATTAAAAATGCCTGAAAAGTCTAGTGCTTTTATATTTCTATCCTCCAGTGAAACAGTCCAATTATCGGATTGGAAAAATGGATTGAAAGCCAGCCAATCATTTTTTTCGCGCCAGCGTTGAATTTTTGCTGACGATACCAAGGTTTTGTGACCCTCATCGTCTTGTTGGTACAATATAAAATGTTCACCTTTGGACGACAGCTCTAGTTCAGATAACATTTCATACCAATGCTGTTGCCTTACAAAGGTTTCAAGATTGATCAGTGTATTGGCACTTGATAGAGGTAGTGACTCGTCTGCGAACTGAGTCCGAAAGCGCCTTTCATCATTTTCAATGTTCTGCACCAGCTCTGCCACGTACCCATCTTCTAATTCGCACCTTCCCAGTAGAACCGCCTGCTCAGATTGCTTGCTCCACTTCAGTAACACATTGTCTAGCAGTAAGGTGTATCGCTTATACTCTACCCAGAACGGCAACAACCCACCAAAGAGTGAGAGTGATTGAAGTTCGATGTAGTGGTAGAAGTTGGGAACGCCAAAAAGCGTGGTGTCTTCGACCAGTGCCGACATAGTATCGGAGTTGTATTTTGCATCTAAATTTCCTTCGTAATTACATGAATTATCGAGATTATTTAACTGTTCCAATCGTTTACTGATAATTACCTCAAAAACTTTTCTATCGTTGTTAGCCACAATATAGTTGTGGACTTCCCTCAGAAATAAAGTTTTAACGTCTTCGGTTGATTTCAGATTTGTGGTATTTAGCGCTAGGGGTTGAGTGCTAGTAATATGGAACTCAGACATTTCTTTTCCTCTTTTGTGATTAACTAAAGAAATTGTATGCACTAAGTTGCTAAGATCTTTAGAGAAGAGTGAAATGTGTTGCTAAATATGTAGCTTGGCGCGATGTCTGAGTTGTTGCTCGAATATCTTTGTTGAGTATGACTGCGGGGTTAAATGAAAGTGTTAATAGAGAGCTAGCTCATTTCTATGTGAACATTCTTTTTGTTAGAACTGACAATAAAAAGGCGAACCAAGTGGGTTCGCCTGTGAGTTTTTCAATCGTTTATTTATATCTCTATTACTAACGCTTGGTAAGGCTTAAGCATCATATTATGTAATGAACTCAAGGTATTAGAGTAATTATTAATAACGGTTGCTTTTACGCCGTATTCGTAAGTTCTCTCTAAGGTCTGGTTGGTAAAGTTAGCGATGGTGAGCAGTGATTTGTCTTCAAATGTACGAATGTACGCGTAGACATCGCTGTCTTCCGGATCGAGTAGTGTGTGGTTCCCGTACACAATCACATCGCCATACTCGTCACTTTTTCGCAGGGCAATAAGTTGGCGGTAGTGATGGTAGATAGACGTTTCGTCGTTGACGGCTTGCTGTGCATTAATATCGACGTAATTGTCATTGACGGGAAGCCAGGGCGTACCTGTCGTGAAGCCGGCGTGCTTTGTGTCATCCCATTGCACAGGAACACGAGCATGGTCTCGAGAGAAGTCGTTGAGAAAGGCGATAGCGTCTTCATCGGACACACCGCGCTCCATCATTTTCTGATAATGGAACTTCGCCATAAGATCGTTAAACTCTCCAATATCATTGAAGTGTTTATTGGTCATGCCTATCTCTTCACCTTGGTAGATATAAGGTGTGCCGCTCATCATATGAAGCACGGTACCAAGCATCTTGGCGCTGATGACTCGATATTCGGCACAATCAGAACCATAGCGAGATACGGTTCTCGGTTGATCGTGATTACTCCAATAGAGACTGTTCCAGCCTTTTTGGTAGAGATCGTCTTGCCAGCGCGACATGATTTCTTTGTACTGAACTAAATCGAAATCTTTCTTGACGGCGTTGTGTTCTTCTCGGTCGATGCTGACGTGCTCGAACTGGAAGATCATGCTAATTTCATTACGGTCAGGGTGAGAGTAGTAACGCCCGTCAAGCGTGGTGGTGAAAGGTGTCTCGCCAACAGTGAGCACATCATAATGCTTAAGCACTTTCTCATGCATCTCTCGAAGGTATTGGTGTACGAGTAGGTTATTTGACCAATGCTCCCATCCTGCAACACCTGAATCAAAAATCGTTGCATCTGGGTAGTCTGAAGGCTTACCTATCATATTGATGACGTCCATTCTAAACCCACCCAAGCCTTTCTTAAGCCAGAAGTGCATCATATCGTAGACGGCTTCTCTTACTTCTGGATTCGCCCAGTTTAAATCTGGTTGTTTGTTACTAAACAGGTGTAGGTAATATTGCCCTGTATTTTCATCTAGCGTCCATGCTTTGGGCTTAAAAAACGATTCCCAATTGTTAGGTTCACTGCCATCTTCTTTGGGATCTTTCCAGATGTACCATTCGCGTTTTGGATTATCTTTGCTGCTTTTGGATTCGATAAACCATGGGTGCTCATCTGAGGTGTGATTGACGACTAGATCCATAACTATCTTGATGCCACGCTGATCGGCTTCCTTCAAGAGTCTCTCCATGTCTGCCATGGTCCCAAATTCTGGGGCGATCTCTTGATATCCAGAAATATCATAGCCGTTGTCATCCATCGGTGACTTGTAGACTGGACTGAGCCATATCACGTTGACGCCTAATCCTTGAATGTAGTCAAGCTTCTCAATAATACCTGGGATATCGCCAATGCCATCGCCATTAGAGTCATTAAAACTTCTAGGATAAATCTGATAAACCACGGCGTCGTGCCACCAACGTTGCTCTAGTTGTTCCGTGCTCATGGAAGTGTTCTCCTTAGCAAGTGAGGTAAGTTCTAACTGCTGCTGCGAATAATGAGTTCCGATTCCAGCTGAATAGATTCGTAGGGTAGTTGGCCAAGCGCCATCTGCGCGGCGATTTGACCTTTTTTGGCAATAGGTTGCTGAACGGTTGTCAGTTCGGCTTCGGCTGACTTGGGAATGCCGTCGAAGCCTACGATTCGAGTATTAACGTTGAGCTCTTTTGCCACGGATAGCGCGGCGAGAGCGATCTTGTCACTCATACAGAGCAAAACATCGACTTTTCTAGGAGCGGTGAGCGCGCCTCTTAGCATGGTCTTGAGTGTGGCTTCTTCAAGGTCGTGGATCTGCCAAACGTTCTCATTCGATAATGTGATGCCGTTTTCGTCGAGCGCTTGTTTGTAGCCATTAAAGCGACAACGCGAGACGGATTCTTCACTGGAATACAAGTTGTCGAGATTAGCCAACGAGAGCGAGGTAGACGGCTCAAGTCTTAGACCTAGTATGAGCACATTGTCGTCGCTGCTGCGAATCGCGTGCATCGCGATATCGTAGCTTGCTTTGTGGTTATCTATGTTAATGGATGGGATATCGGGTAGCGAAAAATCGACGGCGACCACAGGCTTATGTTGTCTTAATATCAAATCGATAATGTTTGAGTCGACTGGCTTTCCATAGACGATGAAGCTATCTGGGATCGTCTCTACCTGGGTGTTTTGATAGTTTTCTCTGCTGGGAGGAAGCAACAGCATATTTACGTGTGCTTCATCTAGGGTTTTGGAGACGCCGGCCAAAAACTCAGTGGCGACAGGGTCTGTGAAGTTGTATGCCAAGTTGTCTGCTAGCAAGACCCCAATGACACCTGTTTTACCTGTCCGAAGACTCCGCGCTGTGATGCTTGGCCCGGTATAGCCGAGTTTTTCGCACTCTAGAAGAATGCTTTCTCGCAGCGCCTTAGATAGCTGGCTAGGGCGATTGAAAGCATTGGATACCGTAGCCGTTGAAACCCCCAAATGGGCGGCGACGGTTTTTAGAGTCGGCTTCTTGCGCTGCATAGCAACCCCTGATTATTCCTAAATTGAACCAAGAATAGCGAGTGATATTGACTAATTCTAAAACGATTAAGTAAGAATGAAAATGCGACTTTTTGAGGTGGAGTGAATAGTTTGATCTTTGTCATCTTGTTGAAAGTAGTGCGACATAAAACATGATCGATGGCACAAGAACTGGTTAGAAAGTGGTCGAAGTGTCAATAAGGATTTATGGTAAGTAATATTGGCTTAACCGATTAAGTTATTTTGTTGTGCACGCTACCAATCTGAAAAGCCAAGGACCTAAGAGACAAATAAAAAGTATCTAAATACATGGAGTCTTGCTGATGAAAACCTCCCTACTTGCTAGTGCAATAGCGCTTACGATCTCTACCTCCTCTGCGTTTGCTGCTGATCTTAAATACACACCTGGTGAAGATGCTCGCTTTAACTGGCAGAGCTTTGAAGAGCTTAAAAAAACAGATCTAAAAGGTGAAACTGTCACCATCTTTGGACCTTGGTTAACCGAAGATAAAGAACTCGTTGAAAGCGTCATCGCGTATTTTGAGTCGGCGACGGGCGCAACAGTGAACTACTCTGGCTCTGACTCTTTTGAGCAACAAATTGCCATTGACGTTCAAGCGGGTAGTGCGCCGAATATCGCTATTTTCCCTCAACCAGGTCTTGCTGCTGATCTTGCTTCGAAAGGCTTTCTAACGCCACTGGATCCTAAGATGGGTGAGTGGATTAACGATAACTATGCTGCGGGTTCTTCTTGGGTTGATTTAGGTACGTTTGCAGACAAAGACGGCAAAGATCACTTATATGGATTCTTCTACAAAGTCGACTTGAAGTCTCTGGTTTGGTATGTGCCTGAAAACTTTGAAGATGTCGGGTATGAAGTGCCTGAAACGATGGAAGAGCTAAAAGCGCTGACAGAACAAATCGTTAAAGATGGCGAGACACCTTGGTGTGTTGGCCTCGGTTCAGGCGGTGCAACCGGATGGCCAGCAACTGACTGGGTTGAAGATATGATGCTTCGCACCCAATCCCCTTCCGATTACGACAAGTGGACTACGAACGAGCTTAAGTTCAACGATCCTAAAGTTGTTGGTGCGATTGAAGAGTTCGGTTGGTTTGTAAGAAACGACACGTTTGTCGATGGTGGCGCACGCGCAGTCGCTGCGACTGACTTCCGTGATTCGCCTAAGGGTCTGTTTACGTCGCCAGCAAAATGTTACCTACATCGCCAAGCCTCGTTTATTCCAAGTTTCTTCCCTGAAGGCACAGAGCTAGGAACCGATGTCGATTTCTTCTACTTTCCAGCTTACGAATCAAAAGATCTCGGTAAGCCAGTACTTGGTGCAGGTACCATGTGGAGTATCACCAAAGACTCCGAAGCAGCACGTGCTTTCATGGCTTTCCTACAATCGCCAATCGCTCACGAAATCTGGATGGCTCAATCTGGATTCTTAACACCGCATAAAGGCGTCAACATCGAAGCATACGGCAATGATACCCTCAAGAAACAGGGTGAGATCTTACTAGATGCAACGACGTTCCGCTTTGATGGCTCTGATTTGATGCCAGGTAAGATCGGCGCGGGTGCATTTTGGACCGGTATGGTGGATTACAGTGGCGGTAAATCCGCTCAAGACGTTGCCAACGACATCCAAAAAACATGGGATGCACTTAAGTAATAAGGCATAGTCACGTGAAACCGATAGATGCAGTTTTTAGTGTGTCTATCGGTGTTCACATTTCACACCTTTGTTAGGCATCAATAAAGCGAGGTAGTGATGGAACAGCTTTATTCCTCTCTATTTATCATGGTGTTGGGCGTAGCGAGTTGCGTCGTCTACTTTTTTGGCAGTAACTACTTGCTCACCGTTATTTTTCCTACCAGAAACGTATCCAACCAGACGATGGCGAAGAACTTAAGACGCGCAGCCGCGATTCGTCCATGGTTGTTCTTGGGTCCAGCACTGGCGTTTTTAACTCTGTACCTTATCTATCCTGTCTTCGAGTCTTTGTACTTGTCATTGCATGACCGAAATGGAGACCAGTTTGTCGGAATGGGCAACTATACCTGGCTCTTTAAGGATCCTGAGTTTCGAGAGTCTCTGTTCAACAATCTGTTGTGGTTATTGGTGGTTCCAGCAGCGTCGACGTTTTTCGGCTTGGTTATAGCTGCACTAACTGACAGAGTGAGTTGGGGGAACATTGCTAAGAGTTTGGTCTTCATGCCTATGGCGATCTCTTTTATTGGTGCGTCGATTATTTGGAAGTTTGTATACGACTATCGTGCGCCGGGTTCAGAGCAGATAGGGATATTGAATGCTATCGTCGAAGCGTTTGGCGGAACCGCTCAAGCTTGGATAACCATCCCGTTTTGGAATAACTTCTTTTTGATGGTCATTCTTATCTGGATTCAAACCGGTTTCGCAATGGTGATTCTAGCCGCAGCACTTCGAGGCATTCCCGAAGAAACGGTGGAAGCAGCTGTTCTTGATGGCGCGAATGGTGTTCAGATTTTCTTTAAGATCTTAATCCCGCAAATATGGGGCACGATAGCTGTGGTCTGGACCACGATTACTATTCTTGTGCTTAAGGTGTTCGATATCGTCCTTGCAATGACTAACGGTCAGTGGAGTACTCAGGTGCTCGCCAACATGATGTTTGACTGGATGTTTAGAGGAGGCGGTGATTTCGGTCGTGGCGCTGCGATTGCTGTCATCATTATGATTGCAGTGATTCCAGTTATGGTCTGGAACATGCGCCAAGCGAGCGCACAAATGGAGGACAGATAATGACAAGTAAAGCTGTTGCTCCTACACCGACTGAACCTGATAACGCCAGATTTAGCATGAGTAAGCTTCGCCGCTCGCCGCTATCTATATTGGTTCACTTATCTGTAGTTCTTATCGTGACTCTCTGGACGCTCCCCACCGCTGGCCTACTTATTTCCTCATTTAGAGACAAAGATCAATTGGCTTTGTCGGGTTGGTGGACATCCTTAACTGCTTCCGAACAAAACCTAGTCGCTCGGACTGACAACCCAGATACGCAAGTTCAAGAGGGCGATGTCTATGTGCTGTCTGGACAATTATTGGTGGATGGTAGCCCAACAGAGATCATGGCATTTGGTTTTTCATCTCGTGAGCCGACTAAGTTCATGCCAAATGATATTGCACAAATGCGTAAAGATGGAACGCTCACTGTTACCGAAGACGGTCACTATAAAATGACGTCGCCCGAGCCCTTTACTGGCAAGCGTGGAAAGCGAATCTTCTACACTGCGGTAGTGCCTCCAAAGTTCGGGTTGGATAACTATCGTGAAGTATTAACTGCCGAAGGGATAGGGCGCTCATTTATCAACTCGCTGACGGTGACTATTCCTGCCACCATCATTCCAATTCTTATTGCAGCTTACGCTGCTTATGCGTTGTCGTGGATGAAAATGCCAGGGCGCAATTTATTGATCGCGCTCGTTGTTGGTTTGCTTGTCGTGCCATTGCAGATGTCTTTAATCCCACTACTGCGTTTGTACAATGATATCGGTGCATTCTTTGGTGTAGGGGCGAAAACCTACCTCGGGATCTGGTTAGCACATACTGGCTTTGGCCTGCCGCTCGCGATTTATCTACTGCGCAATTATATCTCAAGCTTGCCGCGAGAAATCATCGAATCAGCAAAGGTTGATGGCGCTACAGACTTTGAGGTCTTTATGCGCATCGTACTGCCTTTGTCGTTCCCCGCATTGGCGTCATTCGCTATTTTCCAGTTTTTATGGGTATGGAATGACTTACTTGTTGCGACCGTGTTCTTGGGGACGGGTGAAGAACATATGGTTTTGACGGCGAGGTTGCGTGAACTACTGGGGTCTCGCGGTGGTAACTGGGAAATCTTGACTGCATCGGCGTTCGTTTCGATTGCTGTGCCGCTATGTGTGTTCTTTGTGCTGCAACGATATTTAGTTCGTGGACTACTTTCCGGTTCTGTTAAGTAAGCAGTTCCTGATTCAACGATGTGACTGATTTTAAGATGAGATTAGTGAAATGACAGGATTATCTTTAACAAACGTTAAAAAATCATACGGTGAAACTCAGGTACTGCAAGGGATTGACCTCGAAATCAGTCAAGGAGAGTTTATCGTATTCGTAGGCCCATCAGGCTGCGGAAAATCGACATTGCTTCGCATGATTGCGGGGCTTGAAGAGATTACCTCCGGTGAGGTGTGTATTGAAGGCGCGAGAGTCAATGAGCTGCCTGCTGCGATGCGCGGTATTGCGATGGTATTCCAAACCTACGCGCTATACCCCCACATGACGGTGTATGACAACATGGCGTTTGCCATGCGAATCGCTAAAGAGTCAAAAGAGGCGATTCATGAGCGCGTGATGGAAGCCGCGCGAATGCTACAACTCGAACCATACCTAGATCGCCTACCTAAGGCCCTATCGGGTGGCCAACGTCAGCGCGTCGCTATTGGTCGCGCGATTGTACGTCAGCCGAAGGTGTTCCTATTTGATGAGCCATTATCTAACTTAGACGCAGCGCTGCGTGTTCAGACTCGTATTGAAATCGCCAACTTAAAAGAGGCACTCACTGAAACGACGATGATCTACGTGACGCACGATCAGGTCGAAGCGATGACACTGGCCGATCGCATCGTCGTGCTCTCCGCAGGGCGTATTGAGCAAGTCGGTACGCCACTCGAGCTCTATACTGATCCTGCAAACGTCTTTGTTGCGCAGTTCATTGGCTCTCCCGCAATGAACATTAGTCAGGCAAGAATGGAAAAAGCCGGGGACAAGTCATTAGTGACGGCAGAAAGTGGCCTCAATATCGAAGTGCCAGTGCAGTCGGAAGAATCCCTAACGGGCTCGAAACTACAACTTGGTATTCGACCTGAAGATTTTTTGGTGGCAGAGCCAGCCGACGCATTGATGTCTGGGAAGGTACTGTTTGTGGAATCATTAGGAGAAGTCACTCTGCTTCACATTCGAGTAGAAGGACATGAAGAAGCCGTCGTAGCTAAGTTACCGGGTATTTTGGATTTTCATAAGGGAGAAGAAATTTGTCTGAAAGCGGAGCCAGAAAAGATTCATTTGTTCAATGAGGATGGCATTTCGCTCAAACACTTATAATCAGAATATGAACAGTTCCAAGAGCTCTCGCATCGTCGGGAGCTTTTTGGTTTACACCTCTAGATTCCAATATTGCTAACATCTTTGCGGCAAATAGCATAAGATACACGCCCTTTACCCAGCACTGAGCCACTTTTTGTAATGACAGATACTACAACGCAAGCAACATTTGCCAGCCTTGGTCTCATTCCAACCCTTGTCGAAAGGCTAGAAGCTTTGGAATATAGCCAACCGACGCCAATTCAATCTCACACTATCCCTCATGTACTTGAAGGGCGAGATATCGTAGGTGGTGCCAATACGGGTTCTGGTAAGACAGCTGCGTTTGCGTTGCCGATTCTTCAGAAAATCTGTCAACAAGAGACGTCAGCAAATCGTCGTGGCAACTATGTATCGCATCTGATACTAGTTCCAACTCGTGAGTTGGCATCACAGGTGGCTTACAACGTGAAATCCTACTCTTATCACTTAAGAGATAAGATCAAAACGGTTGCGGTTTTTGGTGGCGTTTCAGTCAACCCTCAGATGCTAGCACTTCGCGGTGGCGCTGACGTTATCGTCGCGACACCGGGTCGCCTACTGGATTTGGTTTCAAGTAATGCGGTTAAGTTGGACCAAGTGAAAACGCTTGTCCTAGATGAAGCAGACCGTATGTTGAGCCTTGGGTTTACCGAGGAACTCAACAAGATCCTGGCACTACTGCCAGAGAAGAAGCAAACGCTGCTGTTTTCTGCCACGTTCCCTGAAAAAGTGACGAACCTTGCTACAGGTTTGTTGAATGACCCTGTTGAAGTGCAGCTTCAAAGCGCCGAAGCCAGTACCTTGGTTCAACGCGTATTCAGCGTAAACAAAGGTCGGAAGACTGCGGTACTTGCACACCTCATCAAAGAGAATCAGTGGCGACAGACGCTGATCTTTGTAAACGCTAAGAACGCTTGTAATCACTTGGCTCAAAAACTGTCAAAGCGCGGCATCACGGTGGAAGTATTCCATGGTGATAAAGGGCAGGGCGCTCGTACTCGCGTACTAGAAGGCTTTAAATCTGGTGAGATTCAAGTGTTGATCGCGACTGATATCGCCGCACGTGGTCTAGATATCGAAAAACTGCCAGTCGTGATTAACTTCGATCTTCCGCGCAGTCCTGCTGACTATATGCACCGAATCGGTCGTAGTGGCCGCGCGGGCGAAGTTGGTCTGGGCTTATCGCTCATTGATTACGATGATTACCACCACTTCAAGGTGATTGAGAAGAAAAACAAGTTCCAGCTAGAGCGCGAGCAAGTTAAGGGCTTTGAAGTAGAAGACGATCAAAGTGAGGCCTACTTTGCTCCGATGAAGCCACGTGCAAAACCAGCAGGCACAGGCAAAAAGAAGAAAAAGCGCAGTCAATAAAGTGACTTTGGTGGGGAGTAGCGAAATCGCTTTCCAAATCATCACTGTAATCAAAAATTTAAAAGCCTTACTTGAAGTATCAAGTAAGGCTTTTTTGTATTTCAATATACAGTTAAGCGTTATCGGCGTGGTGGACGTCCACGAGAAGAACGCTTCTTAAATGCTGTGGCCGCTTTCGCCTGTGATTTAAGAATCGACTCAACAGTAAGCGCCATTGGCTCTTTCGGTTCAAGACCGTGCGGGAAGGTTCGTGCTCTTGGTGGAATGTTGTATTCTTCCGCGCTTGCTCTTGGCATACGCTTAAATCGGTATAGGTAAAAGTTCTCTAACTTCTCTCTTGCCCATTCAGTCTTCTTTAGGTACTTCACGCTACTCGCAATCGACGGCTTAGTATTAAAGCAGTTGAAGCGCATGGCGGTATCTAGAATGTCCCAGCCGTAAAAGTCCACCAACTCTTGCAACATGGTTTCTAGTTTTAACCCGTGCAGTGGGTTGTTCTGTTGCAGCTCGATTCTTTCTTCGTCAGTCATCATTTTCTGGGTCTCACTCATTCTAAGACGGAGTTAAGCAAAGTATGTCGTGCATGTGCTTCTATAGCAATGTCACATCAATTTTAAATGGCTAAACCGCTTTCACTTTTAATCGGTTTTTGTTGTCACGATTGGCAATAACTTGTTGGTGGTCATCAATGGCTCCGATCGTCTTAGCCAAGCGATCATATAGAACCACGTTGACCGTCGCAGCAAGGTTCATACAGCCATTTGTTGGTACGTAAACGACGTGATGGGCTTTATCCACGAGCTCTTGTGGCAGTGAGCCATCTTCAGGTCCAAATACATATAGGGCTTTCTGAGGGTGCTTAAAGCGGGGCAGGGAGCTCGCGCCGACAGCGAACTCTACACAGACGATTTCCACATCATCAGCCAGCTCTGCTGTAAGATCTTCTTTTTCCACCAAGGCAATGCGTTCTTGAATGTTTTGCGTATCGGTTTGAAACCTTACGGCTCGGCTATAACGTGTGCCGTTATAGCGCACTTCATCTGCGTTATAACATCCAGCTGCACGCATAACGGCACCCACATTTGTTGGGCTCTTTGGATTATGCAGGCCAATAGTGACCGTGGATTCTGTTGCCATTGCTGTTTCAACTTAATTTGCATGGTGGTTGGAGGGACGTCCTCGAGAAGAGGCGGATTATGGCTCTAATAAGAGTAAAGTACTAGAGCCAAGGTCTATTATTTTTGCCAGCAGGCTACATCACGCAGACCTTTTTAGCGTTCGCGGCGTCTACTGGATACTAATAACGAGCTTAGTGCTGGCGCCTATCGCGTTGGTTAGTAACCTAGTATAGGAGGTTGCGGGTAAGCTGCTTCAAACACAGTTCCAGAAGTATGGTAAAGCGATCAACATGACTTTGGCGGCGACTTTGCTTTATTGTGCGACACAGTTGTTTGCCTAGCAGACCCACTTAGAATGGCTAGGAAGTATTATCGATTTACAAAAAGCGCTTAAAACAGTTAAAGCAAAAAGGTAAGAAGCCTTACAATACTGGCGCTACTGGCTCGTAGCATCGGATACTCATTCACAGAAAGTCTTAAAGAAGCTGCCTATGTCCAATAACCAAGAATTCACCGCAGAATACACCCTCAACAAAGCGTTTTTTGCTGAGTGTTACGATCAAACCAGTACCCCAACTGAGTTCCCGAAATCCTACTACAAAGCTGCTCTGTTTCTTATCTTTGGCTCAGTGTTGGTTAAGTTTGAGTTACTGCCTAACGGCTATTTGGGTTGGTTCTTTATTGTTTTGAGTTTTGTCGAAGTACTAAGCGTTTATTTTAAAAGAGGTTGGTGGGTGTGGCGTCAGAACATTAGCTCGAGCGCTGGCAGTAAAGTAGAGCTCAACGTTGATGCCAAAGGCGTGACGTATAAAAGTGGCAAGGTTAATAACACCATTGCATGGGGTGATATCGATCAACTGCAACAAAGTGATTTGGGAGTCATTATTCACATAGGTAAACAGCGTCAGTATGTCAGCAAATCTTGCTTAAGTGATGAAATGATTGCGTTTATGGTCGAACAACACTCCGCAGAAAAAACAAACTAACTTGAGTGTCTGAAACTTAGAGACTATGTCTGTAAGAAACTGTGATCGCGAGAGCCGATTAAGCGAACCCCACGAGGTTCGCTTTTTAATACCCATAGTCTTGGTTTCGAATGTGACAAGATAGCGAACATACCCGTATTCAATTTTTAGAACTCTCTACACCTCAATTGATACATTTCATCATCAGGCACTTCAGAGTTGTGTCAACTTGTTTCACTCTGTGACAGCAGCGTATGAGGGGTTTTTCTTAGTCGTTGTTCTATAAGTAAAAATCAACCTAACTATTTAGTTAAGTAGCATTTAAGGATTGTTTAATTCAAACACATTTATCTGACTAGAGTACCGATTTAGGCTGCGCTCCCTCCGCTTCTAAAGGTCAGATTAGACTCCTGTTTAACCCCCGAGAGCCTATGCACGTTTAGCGGCGGATATTTTACTTTTACTGCTTAGGGTCTCTTATGAATACCAATACCAAAATTGCATTTCTTCTCGTTTCAGCACTTACACTTAGTGGTTGTGTCGGTAGTAATGCAGTCACCGAAAAATTGATGGGTTTCAATGTGAAAGTGGTTGATAATCGCTACGCGCGAGCGGGCGTCAACTTCTTATTGTCGCCAGTCTACGGTTTCACTCTTGTGGCGGATCTATTTGTCGTCAACTCTATCGAATTTTGGTCTGGCACCAACCCGATCAACGGCAAGCCTCATGTGTTCGATACAAGTACGGAAACTTATCTAGAAGTAAATGATAAGGTGGACTCAAGTCTACATGATGCGCCAATTGATCCCCTCACGATGAGCACGCCTAACTCTGGCACCATTCGTTACCTTGATGAAAATACCATCGAAATGGAAGTTACATTGGAAAACGGACAACAATCGAAAGTGATTGGAGTGAAAGATGGTGACACGATTAGCTATTACATAGATGATCAATTGGTATCTCAAACAACTCTAGATGCACTAGAGAACGAATTTTCTGAATCTTAGGAATTTATCTCTACCTTTCCTATAGTTAACTTAGTAACCATGGATGGTTACCTACTTTAACTGGCGGTAGACTCTATGACTCAATACAGTGACAAGATTGATTTAAACCTTTTTCGAACGTTTGCAGCAGTATACAAACATGATTCCATAAGCCGTGCTGCTGAGGAATTAAGCGTCACACCTGCTTCAGTAAGCCAGTCCATTAAAAAGCTCTCCAATGAACTTAATACATCGCTATTCATGCGTCGTGGCCGAGGTATTACACCTACTTTACAGGCTCATCATTTAATCGAGCGCATCAAACCTTTACTGCATGAATTTGATGTTATTACCAACGATTGCCTGTTTGATACGTCACAATCCTCACAACGAAAAATCGTTGTTCAAGCTCCTGAACCAATCATCTTTGAACACATCAAGCTTACTGAACTTGCCAACCAGGATCAGAGCCGATTCCGATTGGAATGGCTAGATATCCTCTACAGCAATAGTGATAGTTATGAGACCTTAAAGTTTAAATATGCTGATGCCATTATCGATATCTTTCAACTGGCTGAACCGAATATTTGTAATGACCTGTTGTTTGAAGATGAAGTAGTGGTGATTGCTGCGAAAGACCATCCTCGAGTGGGTAGTAGCATCTCACCGGAGCAGTTTGCTGAAGAGTCCCACATTATTTTGAACTATCAGTTTGGCGAGTCATCGTTGTTTGAAATGCTCTACAATTCACAGTCGCCAACACGGCGTATCTTGAGCACTCAAACGTCTTTGACTTCGATGCTGTCATTGACCTCTGAGAGTGAAGCGTTATGCCTTTGTACGAGGAGATTCGCCGAGCAGCAGGCAAGTCGATTACCGATTAGGATTCTGCCATTCCCGGGGCATGTTGAGCCGGTTAAGTTTTGGCTTATCTATCCCGTGCAAAACCGAGACACGCAGGCCATAGCGTGGTTTCGCTCTACACTGCTTGGATGGATACAGATGCAAACAGGGTCGTAGTTTTCTTATTCATTCCCACCAAAGTACATAAAGTGACAGTCATTGGCATTACTCTACGACTAATGTCTAACTGTCTGAGGCTATTTGTTTTTTTTCGTTTGGTATAAGGTACTAGCAACTGTATATCAAGGGTTTCATGACGAAGAATCCATCAGATCTTTGTAGCAGAAAGTAGTTAGAAACTACTCACTAACCCCCTGTGCAGTGAACCAATAACGTTTGCTGGAACAACACACCATAGAGTGTGAACGAAAGGAATCAAAATGAGCAGCACTTTAGAAGCCGTACACGCAGGAACAGAAAATCCTCAAGTCAATCAAGATGAACTCACTTATGAACAACAACATAAACCGAGTTCAGAATTCTCTTCCAGAGAACAATATTTAGAGCATGAGTTACAAATCATGGCGCCGAAACGCTGGCGCCCCAATTTGCCATTTAAAGATTATCGATTTGAGCTAGAAGATACCATTCCAGCTATGGCGGCGACCATTGGTAAGGTTGTGATGGTGGGAGCCATTGCTGCCACGTTTGCCGGAGCTCTGGGATTAAATGAAGGTTTTGTCTTAGAGAACGTGCGTTATGAATTACTCATCGCCTCTGTGTTCATTATTCTTTTCTCTGGTTTTTTATTGCCGACCGCTAACCTTGCTGGAACGCACGGTCCGTTGATCCCTTTAATCCCAATCGTTGTTGCCGCTGGTGGACACCCAATGGCTTTTGGGTTACTGATTGGTGCTTTTGGTTTACTACTCGCCATCAGTAAAGGTGGCAGTATGCTGGCAAACCTCACCAGTAAAGGGGTCTGTGGCGGTCTATTGCTCTACCTTGGCTTTGTTGGAACCGCATCTCAAGTTAAAAAGCTATTCGCTTGGGCTGACGGAATAGGCATGAGCCATATCGCCTTTGTCGTGATCTTTTGCACCATTATTCTATACGCTTTATTGGAGCATTTTCGTAAGCGTTGGCTAGCAGTACCTCTCAGTTGTTTGTTAGGTGGTACGTTAGCTTTTGCTTTGGGTGCGCCGTTCTCTTTTCAAACTGAACCAGGTTTACCCAACATGAACCCTATGTATTGGTGGGGGGAAGATACCGGTTGGATGCTTGGCTTACCAACGCTTGAGCACTTCATGGTGGTATTGCCGTTTGCTATTTTGGCTGTAGCTATGTGGTCGCCGGACTTTTTAGGGCATCAAGTATTTCAAAAAATCAGTTATCCAGAACGTACCGAAAAAGTACACATGAACATCGACGACACCATGACGACGGCGTCAATTCGTCAGACGTTCGGCTCTCTGTTAGGTGGTACTAACTTTACTTCTTCATGGGGTACTTATATCGTGCCAGCGGCGATTGCTAAGCGTCCTATTCCGGCTGGCGCTTTGCTGACGGCACTGTTTTGTATCATCGCTGCAATTTGGGGCTATCCAATGGATCTAGCTATTTGGCAGCCCGTTCTTTGCGTGGCGCTAATTGTGGGGGTATTTGTTCCATTATTAGAAGCAGGGATGGAAATGACGCGAGAAGGAAAAACCACACAATCAGCGGCGATCGTTGTTTTTTCTTCAGTGCTAGTTAACCCAGCATTTGGCTGGTCTCTCACTATGCTGCTGGATAATTTAGGTCTAGTTGGTTGTAAAGAGCGTAGCGGTGAACTCAGCAAAATGAGCCGCTGGGTATTGCCTGGAATTATGTTTGTTGTGCTGAGTACTGTAATGGCGCTGGTGGGTCTTCTACCTGGGATTCCGGCTATTATCCCGAGTTTTCGCTAACCTTTACGTTTTAGGAACTACCAGTTTTGTTATTGGCGATTACCTTGATGACTCAAGGTAATCGTTTTGTTTTATCAACGATAAAGTCAATAAGAAGTCGAACTTGAGATGGAAGATACTCGCGTGACGAATAGTACAACCAAATCGGAATTGTCTCGCCCCAGCAATCTTCTAGCAAAGGTACGACTTTTCCTTGTTTTAGCTCTTGTTCAAACATCCAATTGCCTAAACAGGCGATCCCAGCGCCTAAAAGAGCGGCTTCTTTGGCTGCCGAGAAATTATTGACGACGAGATTGCCTTTCGGCTCAAGTAAAACGGCATGGTCGCCTTGTCTTAACCGCCATTTGTGCATTTTTCCTGTAGTAAGCGAGCGCACAGGCAGACAACGATGTTTGTCTAAGTCGTCTAGCGATTTTGGACTGCCAAACTTATCGATATATTCTTTCGACGCATAGAGTCCTATCTCTGTATGTAGAATAGGTCTTCCGACTAGTCGTGAATCTTCGTTTATAGATGCACCAACGCCAAGATCAAAACCCTCTTCGACAATGCTGACGTTTCTGTCGTCAAAGCTGATCTCACATACCACCTCAGGATAAAGCGCCATAAACTCGATTATGATAGGCAGAATGATATCTTGACCAATAGAGCTTGCCGGAAGGTTAGCTTTTATTCTTCCTGATATTCGTGTGGGATCGTCAGTTAGCTGGCTGATCACGTTCTGAATAGAGTTGACCGATGGAGAAAGGCTCGCATAAAGCTGCTCACCCGCAGGGGTAAGGCTTAACGAATGTGAGGAGCGCAGGAATAACTTGGTTTGCCACTCCTGCTCAAGCTTACTGATGGCCTTGCTCACCGCAGGAGCCGATACACCAAGTTCTCTGGCGGCCTTAGCAAAGCTGCCAACTTTCGCTACTTGAATGAAGATAGGAAGTTGCGTTGGTAGTGATTTCATTAACCAATAGTTATTTTTAGAGTAATTGAAATGAAGCTACAGGTTATGCCTAAATTCGTCAATACTGTATTCAGCCGCACTACATGGCTGATAAATAAGTGTTGCAGCGTGGCTCTTTACTCATTAGTTAATGATAGGGTTAGTCAAAATCATGAAAAAACATCTTAGCGCGCTCATTTTGAGTCTCTTCTTTACGATATCCGCCGCGAATGCAAATAATGACTTAAATACGTTAAGCACAACTTACGATGCTAAAGCGCGTTATGAGATGAGCGAGAACGACGTGAAGAGTTTTGTTTATCAGTGGTTTGCCGCATTTGATCGTCAACGAGAGTCAGGTTATTTCGTTAATCGCATTGCTACTCCGGTTAAGATGCAATACCCGGGTACACCTATCTCTTCTATCGACGACTTCTTGGCTTGGTATCAAGGTGTCACTGACAACATCGTTTGGAACAGCCATAACATCGTAAGCATGGATGTGAAAGGTGATCAGCAGTCTGGGTGGACGATTTCGTATGACGTGCGTTGGAAAGCAAGGTCTAAAAATAACGAGAGCTACGACATGATAGTACATCAAAAGCTCAAAGTTATTCGTGTAGGTGATGCATTGAAACTTGCGAAATTAGAAGCCAAGGTAGTGGAGTAAGGCGGGAAAAATGAAAAAACTAATAGTTCTCTTCTCAATTCTTGCCGCCGCAATGACAGCCGCATTTCAAGTCTATTGCGCTGATACCATTCACCTCGCTGCTTACCACGGTAACGAGCAACGAGTTATTGAATTATTGAAAGCTAACCCAGACCCAGATGATAGAGACTCATATGGTGGTACAGCATTGCATGCTGCCATGTTTCAAGAGAATACACGAATTGTTGAGTTGCTGATTGACGCGGGATTTGACGTAAACGCTGTGGGACCAAGAAATGGTTACACACCGCTACATGATGCCGTGTGGGGAAATAATCTCCTTGCATTGAAAATCTTGGTTGAAAATGGTGGAGATATCTCAATTAAAGGCAAAGATGGTAATACGCCGCTTGAAAAAGCTATTGCTGAAAATAAACCAGAAATAGCAGCCTATTTAAGAAGCTTGGAGCAGTAGAAGGAGAGCGCTTTGCACTCAAAAAAACAAAAAGCGAACCACTAAGGTTCGCTTTTCAATTTCTAGAAGTTAACCAACTTCATTAATCTTCATAGTTCTCAATCGAAGGACAAGAACAAATCAGATTACGGTCACCGTATACGTTGTCGACACGGTTAACCGTTGGCCAGTACTTCCACGTTCTCTGGTGAGCAGATGGGAAGCAGCCTAGTTCGCGAGAGTATGGGCGGTCCCATTCATCTTTTGAAAGGTCAACTTGCGTGTGTGGTGCGTTCACTAGTGGGTTATTGTCTAGTGGCCATACGCCGTCTTTCACTTGAGTCATTTCTTCGCGGATAGCGATCATCGCTTCACAGAAACGGTCTAGCTCTTCAAGATCTTCAGACTCGGTAGGCTCAACCATGAGTGTGCCTGCTACCGGGAACGACATTGTTGGTGCGTGGAAGCCGTAGTCCATTAGGCGCTTAGCGATGTCTTCCTCGCTGATGCCTGTTTCTTCTTTCAGCGGACGAATGTCGATAATACATTCGTGCGCTACGCGGCCGTTGGTGCCACGGTAAAGAACAGGGTAGTGCGGAAGTAGACGCTCCATCACGTAGTTCGCATTTAGGATAGCGACCTTCGTTGCATCCGTTAGGCCTGTTTCACCCATCATCGCGATGTATGCCCACGAGATTGGTAGGATTGAAGCGCTGCCAAGGTCGGCTGCAGAAACTGCGTAGTCTTCGCCTTCAACACCGTTCTCGATGTGACCCGGTAGGAATGGCGCTAGGTGTGATTTAACACCGATAGGACCCATACCTGGACCGCCACCACCGTGTGGGATACAGAAGGTTTTGTGTAGGTTAAGGTGCGATACGTCAGAACCAATGAAACCTGGGTTAGTTAGACCAACCTGAGCGTTCATGTTCGCGCCATCTAGGTAAACCTGGCCGCCAGCTTCATGAACCATTTCGCACACTTCTTTCACGTGCTCTTCGTACACGCCGTGCGTAGAAGGGTAGGTGATCATGATGCTTGATAGGTTGTCACGGTGCTTTTCAATCTTCGCTGCTAGGTCATCAGTATCGATGTTGCCGTTGTCGTCACACTTAACAACCACAACCTTCATAGACACCATAGACGCTGTTGCCGGGTTAGTACCGTGCGCAGAGCTTGGGATCAGACACACGTTGCGGTGACCTTCGCCACGGCTTTCGTGGTAGCGCTGGATTGCGATTAGACCAGCGTACTCACCCGATGCGCCTGAGTTAGGCTGAAGTGAGAACTCATCGTAGCCCGTGATTTCACATAGCTTCTTCTTAAGATCATCAGCTAGGGCTGTGTAGCCTGCTGCTTGATCAAGTGGTGCGAATGGGTGGATAGAACCAAACTCTGGCCACGTTACCGGGATCATCTCTGCGGCTGCGTTTAGCTTCATGGTACAGCTGCCGAGTGGGATCATGCCGTGCGTAAGTGAGAAGTCTTTGTTCTCAAGCTGTTTTAGGTAACGCATCATCTGTGTTTCACTGTGGTGAGTGTTAAACACAGGGTGAGTTAGGTAGCGAGAGGTACGACGGCAGTTTTCAGGAATCGCTGCAAACTCGTTGCCAGCAATTTCTGTAGATAGAGCTTGAACGCTCTCTTTTACTTCAAATACAGAGAATAGAACGTTGATATCTTCGATGGTGGTAGTTTCATCGAAGCTGATACCGATTTGACCTTCTAGTTGACGAAGGTTGATGTCAGATGCCAGTGCTTTTTGAACCAGTTTGTCTGTATTCTCACCGGTGTTAACCGTGATGGTATCGAAGAAGCTGTTGTGAGCCAATTCATAGCCCGCTTTCGTTAGACCTGCCGCTAGAATTGCCGTCATGTGGTGTGTGCGGCGAGCGATAGTCTTAAGACCTTCTTCACCGTGGTATACCGCGTAGAACGCCGCCATGTTAGCTAGCAGTGCTTGCGCAGTACAAATGTTAGATGTCGCTTTCTCGCGGCGGATATGCTGCTCGCGAGTCTGCATTGCCATACGTAGAGCTTGGTTACCGTTGGTGTCGATAGACACACCGATAACACGCCCTGGCATAGTACGCTTGTGCTTATCTTTGGTTGCCATGAACGCAGCGTGTGGACCGCCGTAGCCCATTGGTACGCCAAAGCGTTGTGCAGAGCCGATAACTACGTCTGCGCCCATTTCACCTGCAGGTTTAAGTAGTGCAGAAGCAAGTAGGTCCGTTGCAACGGTAACAAGTGTCTTGTTTGCTTGAGCAGCAGCGATGATGTCTGTTAGGTCGCGAACTTCACCTGTTGTGCCTGGGTATTGAACTAACGCGCCAAATACATCTTGCTCTGGAAGAGATTCCAAAGAACCGACTTGTACTTCAAAGCCGATGAACTCAGCACGAGTTTTCACAACTTCTAGTGTTTGTGGGTGAACATCATCTGCCACGAAGAAGACTTTGCTCTTGCTCTTACCTGCACGCTTACACAGCGTCATCGCTTCTGCAGCTGCAGTCGCTTCGTCAAGCAGAGATGCGTTCGCAATCTCCATGCCCGTTAGGTCCATGACCATTTGCTGGTAGTTCAACAATGACTCAAGACGACCTTGTGAGATTTCTGGCTGATATGGCGTGTATGCTGTGTACCAACCTGGATTCTCTAGAACGTTTCGCAGAATCACATTTGGTGTGAAGGTGTTGTAGTAACCCTGACCGATGAATGTGCGTTTTACTTGGTTCAAATCCGCGAACTTTTTCATTTCTACCAGCATGTCCGCTTCGCTCATTGGAGCTTCTAGCGTCATTGGCTGTTCTAGGCGGATTTGCGCTGGGACAGTCTCGTCGATAAGCGTGTCTAAGTTTAGAACGTTGATCGCGTCCAGCATCTTTTGTTGGTCAGATTTGTTTGGCCCATTGTGGCGAGCAACAAATTCGTTTTGTGTGCTTAGGCTGTTGAGTAATTCAGTCATGGTTCCTTTACCTTCTCAAAGATCCTCTGCGAGATCTTTAAAATCGTAGCCCGAATTTTTTACGTGTTTCTACTTTGTACGTCATTCCTGCGCAGGCAGGAATCTACTAAAAGCGAGTACCCAACTTAAACAAGATCCCTGCCTGCGCAGGGATGACTCGTATGTTAGGTTTATTCGGGCAACGGTTGCGTGTTGCTTATTCGTCTTCGATAGACGCTAGGTATTCCTCAGCGCTCTTAAGGTTGTCTAGCTCAGAAGCATCAGACATTTTCACTTTAACGATCCAGCCACCTTCGTATGACTCTTCGTTGATAAGCTCTGGGCTGTCTTCTAGCTCTTCGTTGATTTCTACGATTTCACCTGTTACTGGCGCATAGATGTCAGATGCCGCTTTTACAGACTCAACTAGAGAGAAACTTTCACCTGCTTCGATTTCGTCTTCTACTTCTGGTAGGTCAACGAATACTACGTCACCTAGCATTTCTTGAGCGTGCTCTGAAATACCGATAGTCACAGTACCGTCGCCGTTGTCGCGTACCCATTCGTGGCTGTCAGAAAACTTCAAAGTGTTGTCCATTGCTTTATCTCCAAAAATTAAGGATGTTTTGTTCTTTAAGTGTAGAGCGGGAAGCGAGCGCACAGCGCCTTCACTTCTTTACGTACGCGTTTCTCGACCTCTGGATTGCCTTCTGGGCTTTCTACTAGGCCGTCCAACACGTCACCAATCCACTCACCAATGAGTTTGAATTCTTCAGTGCCGAAACCACGTGTGGTTCCAGCTGGCGTCCCTAAGCGAATACCAGATGTAATCATAGGTTTTTCTGTGTCGAACGGGATGCCATTTTTATTACATGTGATGCCAGCACGCTCTAGGGCTTCTTCAGCTTTGTTGCCTTTTAGACCTTTTGGACGCAGGTCAACAAGCATCAGATGAGTATCAGTGCCGCCAGTCACGATGTCGCAACCGCGAGTTTGCAATACTTCAGAAAGTACTTTTGCGTTCGCGATCACTGAATCGATATAAGTTGAGAATTGGGGGCCAAGAGCCTCACCAAACGCGACAGCTTTGGCTGCAATCACGTGCATCAGCGGTCCGCCTTGAAGGCCAGGGAATACCGCTGAGTTAATTTTCTTAATGATATCTTCGTGGTTGGTAAGAATCATGCCACCACGAGGGCCGCGCAGTGTTTTGTGTGTTGTCGTAGTAACAACGTGTGCGTGCGGTAATGGGCTTGGGTGTGCACCAGTCGCAATCAGACCGGCGATGTGCGCCATATCGACCATTAGGATTGCGCCAACTTCGTCAGCGATTTCACGGAACTTAGCGAAATCAATAACGCGCGGAATCGCACTACCGCCTGCGATAATCATTTTTGGTTTGTGTTCTACTGCTAGAGCACGTACGTCGTCGTAGTTAATTTCTAGTGTTTCTTTGTCCACACCGTACTGAACGGCGTTAAACCATTTACCAGAAAGTGCTGGGCGAGCACCGTGTGTAAGGTGACCACCGGCATCAAGTGACATGCCCATGATAGTGTCGCCAGGCTGAAGAAGCGCTAGCTTTACAGCACCGTTTGCTTGAGCACCTGAGTGAGGTTGAACGTTTGCGTACTCGCACTTAAAAAGAGACTTAGCGCGTTCGATAGCGATAGCTTCCACGGTATCGACGTGCTCACAACCACCGTAATAACGACGGTTAGGGTAGCCTTCTGCGTATTTATTGGTTAGGCAAGTGCCTTGCGCTTGCATGACTGCCTTTGAAACGATGTTTTCAGAAGCAATCAGCTCGATTTGGTCGTTCTGGCGAGCGAACTCTGCTTGGATTCCGGTGAACACAGCATCGTCTGTCGCAGACAAATTGGTTGAGAAGAAGTTTTCTAGGCTGTGATTAGGATAGCTTTTTGAGTACTGAGCATTCATGGCGTTGAACCTTCCATTATCCAATCGACGTTTGTGTTTGTCATGGTGTCGATTGAGTCGTGTCTTAGTACTGTAAGAACAGTCAACCTGTTCAAAACAGCGGCGCGAATAAGTCCCAATAGGCAGGACAAAAATCATTCAGTAAACGGGCTGTAGAGTAGGGGATTTCCATTAGCTCACCAGCTCGCAAGTGCATCTCTTCATCTAACAAGCCGATAACATACCTCTGTCAGCCCAAACAATCAATCAGAAATTTCCTATAGGAAACACAGTTTCCAAAAATGTTATCGAGAGCACGCTTTATTTTTATACATGGTCTTTAATATAGAAGTCGCTTCATGCAACAATGAAATTGCATTACAGGAAGTCAAGAAAAAGAAGGATCGCATGTCAGAAGACATCTACGATGAGTATCCGTCCCTAACGTTGGCCAGAGAGTCGACGGACGAAAATATAGAACCTCTGAAACTGGGAGAGCGCATCAAGGACATTCGTTCTAAGATGGGGCTCACGCTCGAAGAAGCGAGCCAGCGAACAGGGCTTGCGCGCTCTACATTGAGCAAGATTGAAAACGAGCAGATCTCTCCGACCTTTCAGGCGATGCAAAAGCTGGCTTCAGGTCTGCATATCGATATGCCTCAACTCTTTGAGCCACCTAAGAAAAAAGTGGCGACAGGGCGTCGAGACTTTACCAAGCGTGGAGAAGGAAAACCGCACCCTACGCCAACGTATGAACATGAGCTTTTAGCAACGCAATTATCCAACAAAAAGATGATGCCATTTAAAAGCACAGTCAGAGCGCGTAATTTTGAAGAATACAGTGATTGGGTAAGGCACGATGGTGAAGAGTTTTTGCTGATTTTATCTGGTCAAGTGATGTTCTTTTCTGAGTTTTATGAACCTATGTCAATGAGTGAAGGTGATAGCGTTTACTACGATGCGAACATGGGGCATATGCTCATCTCAACCAGTGATGAAGACGCTCATATTCTCTGGGTGACGGCGAAATAATCTCCAGTTGATTAAGTTTCTTATAATAAAGGCAAACGTTTGCTTTGTTGCGAAAATGCCCTGATAAAGCGCGGTTTTGACGGTAATCTCGTCGAAATGGCGCTTTTTTATTGACAGTAATTCTGTGAATAAGATGTTAAATGTCACATTTTGCGGTGTTTGTATCTTGTTAAATGAGAAAAATACCCGCATTCTTGTTCACTATAGGAAACATGGTTTCCTGGTGGTGAACTCTTCACCACTCTGGATACTGTTTTAATGGATACCGATTGAATCCATCGGACATGCGTAAGTCAGTAAACTTGCGCAGATGAAGATAGTGAACTACTCACCTTACAACAGGAGCAGGACTCACTGAAACGTGGTCCAACCCAATGGAGATTACAATGGCTCAAGAACAAGCAACCCAAGATCTATTGAAAACACCTTTGCATGCATTACACGTAAGTGTTGGCGCTAAGATGGTGCCATTTGCTGGCTACGATATGCCAGTACAATACCCATTGGGTGTTAAGAAGGAGCACCTTCACTGTCGTGATGCTGCTGGATTGTTTGACGTGTCGCACATGGGACAAATTCGTCTGCACGGTGCAAACGCCGCTAAAATCCTCGAAACATTGGTTCCTGTCGATATTATTGACCTGCCAGCGGGTAAGCAGCGTTATGCGTTCTTTACTAATGAGCAAGGCGGCATCATGGATGATCTTATGGTGGCAAACCTAGGTGATCATCTGTTTGTTGTCGTCAATGCGGCATGTAAAGAGCAAGATATTGCTCACCTTCAAGCGCACCTTGATGAAGGTGTTGAGATGGAAGTGATCGAAGATCGCGCTCTGCTTGCACTGCAAGGCCCTAAAGCGGCTGAGGTTTTGGCTCGTATTCAGCCTGAAGTGGCTGAGATGCTGTTTATGGATGTTCGTAAGTTGGATATCAATGGTGTTGAGTGCATTGTTAGCCGCTCTGGTTACACGGGCGAAGATGGTTACGAAATCTCAGTGCCGTCTGAGAATGCAGAAGCGCTTGCTCAAGCACTAACAGAATATGAAGAAGTAGAGTGGATCGGTCTTGGTGCTCGTGACTCGCTGCGTCTTGAGTGTGGTCTGTGCTTGTATGGGCATGACCTAGATACGACGACGACACCGGTTGAGGCAAGCCTATTGTGGGGTATTCAAAAAGTACGTCGTAATGATGGTGAGCGTGCGGGTGGCTTCCCAGGTGCGGATATCGTTCTAAACCAAATCGAAACCAAAGATGTAGCTCGCAAACGTATCGGCTTGATTGGCCAAACTAAAGCGCCAGTGCGTGAGGGCGCGAAACTGTTTGATGCTAATGATAATGAAATCGGCGTCGTGACCAGTGGTACTGCGGGTCCAACAGCAGGTAAGCCAGTGTCTATGGGTTATGTTAAGACCGAGTTTGCTGCAATTGGCACGGAAGTATTTGCAGAAGTACGTGGTAAAAAACTGGCGATGACGGTAGAGAAAATGCCGTTTGTACCTCAGCGTTACTACCGTGGCTAAGCTTGTTTAGCTCATGAAAGCGCCCTAGAGACATTCTCTCGGTTTTGCTACCCACTTCAAAAGCACCACTGTAAGACAGTGGTGCTTTTTTGTCTGAATTTTGTCATCCTGTGAGAAGCTTAAAAACTTATGGAATTGAAGACGGTTACTATCAGCGGTCACTGATAATAAGCGCCATGATAGGCGTATCGTAGCTGTACACACGAAAGGAGTATCGTTTAGTGTTTCAAAGCTTATTTTCTCGCAGTCCTGTCTCGACTGCTATTTTGGCAACCAGTTTAGGTCTAGCATCATTTGGCGCGCACGCAACAGATGCCGTTGAGAATAGTACATCTGTCGCACCATATATTGTGAATGGTAACGTTGCGAACATTGAGGACTATCGCTCATTCATCTCACTGTTTTCCGATCCAACAGGCTATACAAACTATTCTATTGAAGGTCCGTTGTGCGGTGCTACCTTGCTTAATCAAGAGTATGTATTAACCGCAGCGCACTGTTTTTATGGCAGTGACAACAATGCTAAGTGGAACCGACTCTTTACAGTTGCAGTGACTGAGCTTCAAGACTCAAGCGAAGCGGGTAACGCTGAGCGTCTGCGAATTGCAGAGATTTACATGCATCCTAATTACAAGGATGGCGAGCGTTATCTCTGGTCAAATGACATTGCCATCTTAAAGCTCGCGACACCAGCGACTCGAGGTGAGCTTGTAAACTATGGTTTTTCAAAGGACTATCGAAACGAACCGGCAAGTTTTAAGGCGGTTGGGCATGGTGATACGAGGACTGGATTCGACGATTCCACCGATTTGCTCCAAGTGTCGCTTAATTATGTCACCGATAGTCAATGCCAAGCATTTGGCTTAAGTAATGTGCGTGATGATTACATTTGTTTTAGTGGTGATTACAGCGCGGTGACGCAACTAAATGGCGGCACATGCCAAGGCGATTCTGGTGGACCTGTCTATTGGAATGATAATGGTCGTTTAGTACAAGTAGGGATTACTAGCTTTGGTCCGACAACGTGTGGCGATCCATCAATACCAGTAACTTCTGTATTTACTGAGGTGGCCGATCATTACGATTGGATTGAATCTGTATTAGGTGGCCACGAAACGGCAACCTATACGATTTCAGAGCAAGACCGTATAGACTTTGGCCAAGCCATATCACCGACTCCGAATGTGTCTACTTCTGGCAGCGGTGGCGGTGGTAGTATGTCTCTACTATTTGGCTCCTTATTAGCTTTAGTAGGTTGGTCACGTCGCAGGAGACAGTGATTACTTATCTCTATGATTCCTAAAATAAAACGCCGCGTCTGAACTGACCCCATAAAGTTGGACTCATTTCTAAGCGGCTGCTAAGGCTTGATTTCGATATGCTATCGGACTCAGGCCTTTTAACTTCAGCTTAATTCGTTCGTTATTGTAATAGTCTATGTATTCTCTAATTCTTTCAATCAGTTCATCTGCACTTTTAAAGACTTCGTTATGATACATCTCTGTCTTGAGTATTCCGAAGAAGTTCTCAGCAACCGCATTGTCTAAGCAATTCCCTTTTCTAGACATACTTTGAGCGAGCCCTTTCTTCTTGAGATGGTTTTGATACGCCTTATTTTGATACTGCCAACCTTGGTCTGAATGCACGATGGGATTCTCATGCTTTTTAAGTGTCTTTATCGCCTTTTTTATCATGTCAGTGACCAAGGGTAATGCTGCTGACTTACGCACCTCATAACTCACGACTTCTCGGTTGAATAAGTCGATAACGGGTGATAGATAAACCTTCTGACCATCGACTTTAAACTCGGTCACATCCGTTACCCACTTTTGGTTCGGTTTGTTGGCATTGAATTCTCTTTTTAATAAGTCCGAAGCGATCCGCCCAACTTCGCCTTTGTATGATTTGTATCTCTTGGGCCTGACCTTGGACCTAAGACCAAGCTCAATCATAAGACGTTGAACTCGTTTATGGTTAATCACCATGCCTGCCTTCCTCAAGGTGCATGTGATTCTGCGATATCCATAGCGCCCTTTGTGTTGCTGATAGATATCACGTATTTGCCTTTTTAAACTCGATTCAGAGTATGACTCCTGTGTTGTATTACGATGATAGTAATACACACTTCGGGCTAACCCAGTAGCTTTGAGTAAATGGTGCAAGCGGTACTTTGCCTTGAGCTCATCGACTACGAGTGTCTTTGCTTTGCTTTTTTCTTTTTGGCTTGAGCCAAGGCCTCTAACTTTTTTAGGACAGCATTCTCTGCACGTAAATACTCAAGTTCCTCTCTTAGTTCTTTCTCTGTCATCTGCTCAGATGGCTTAGGTTTAAGAGAGTGGTTTGTCATGCAAGGTCTGCCTTTTTTCTGTGGTTTAAGCCGGGATATACCCTGCTGAGCATAAAGCTTTTGCCATTGAAATAGTATCCCTGGAGACGATAAATCAAAGTAAGCACTGGTATATCTTAAGGACCAGTTATTAATACGCATAGTCTTTAGAACTTCTAGTTTAAAGTCTTGACTATAGGGAGCTTGCTCGTGACGAAAGCTATTTTCCCCATGAATTTGATAAACCGACACCCAATAACGAATTTGGTCTGACGATACTCCGAATTTAAGGGCAAGAGCTCTTGACCCCTCGTGTTGTGCATACTTAGCCAATTTTAGCTTGAATGCTCTGTGGTGTTTGGACATAAAAAGACCCCCAGTAATTGGAATGTCCAACTATTGGGGGTCAGTTCAGTCTTCCACGCGGCGTTTTTTGTTGTCTACAGGCTCATTGTTAAGACTTGTTTAATCGAACCTAACGGATCGTTCGTAACACTCTATACTGAAAGTGAGAGCTAAATCACGTTAACTCCCACAGATTATTCAGAAAAGGAGATTCCGAATGAATCTAAGCGTGAAATCCGCGTTGATTGCATCCATTCTGCTGCCTTTTGCTTTGGCGGTCGGCAAAGTACACGCCGAAAACGTCGAAGTGGCTCCGATGATTGTAAATGGTACTAATGCCTCAATACTCGATTTTCCCTCATTCGTGAGCCTGTACATCGACTCACAAGAGTATGACGGACGCTACTCCTCAGGAGCGTATTGTGGGGGAACTTTACTTAACAACACGCATGTAATGACAGCAGGGCACTGCTTGTCGAGCTTCGACACCTATGATGAAGGTGCCGTTTTATTTACCAGTGCGGTTGTTGGGTTAGAGAATGAAAACCGCTTTTTAAATGCAGAAAAGCAGCGGGTAGAAGCTGTGTTCTTTCATCCTAATTTTGAGAACAATATCTCTCGATTGTTACCCAATGACATAGTGATCTTGCGACTTGAGCAAGCGGTCAATGATGGCAGTGCAGTGATGCGTGCTACCTCCGCTGAAGCATCGCTATATCGTAGCTTCTCAGCTTCTTTCGTGGCTCTCGGTCATGGGGATGTAGCAACGGGAGTTTCTGGGACGTCAATTCTGCAAAGAGCAGATCTTTTTTGGGTCACTAATCTTACTTGCGCTAACAACTTCACCAATGGACGTTTCCTAACGGACAAGCAAATTTGCTTTAGCGGCGCGACGTCAATTTCCAATGGATTGAAAGCGGGGACCTGTCAGGGTGATTCGGGCGGTCCCATTTATTGGGATGACAACGGAACATTTAAACAGGTAGGTATTACGAGCTTCGGGCCTGCAACTTGCGGTGACTCGTCGTCAGATGTTACGGCGGCTTATACAGAAGTCGCGGATTATGTTCACTGGATTGATAGTGTGTTAGCTGGGCAAGAAATACCAACCGTCACGGTGACAGAGCAAGATAGATTGGATTACCTTGCGTTAAATGGTCGTGTTATTTATCAAGGTGGAACGATCAGTACGACGGAAGGCGATGGTGGCGGAGGAGAGTGGTCTTTGTGGCTCTCACTCGGTCTGCTGTCACTGGCTGTGCGTCGAAGGCGTGAACCACAATAACAGAACTAAAAAAAGCGCTGCGAGGGCAGCGCTATTAAAATTCCACTATTGGGGGTGAGTGGATGTTTTGCCCAAGTGTTACTCGGGCTTGTCGCAATTAAGCCGTAGCGAGCGCTTTGTCGTCAGCGCGACGCTTTAGGAATGCATAAGTAAAGCCAGTGACTGCCGTACCTGCTGCAATCGCTACCAAGTACATTAGCACTGGAGAAATTGCACCTGGAATTAGTAGTACGAACAGGCCACCGTGTGGAGCCATTAGCTTCGCACCAATCAGCATAGATAGCGCACCCGTTAACGCACCACCGATCATGCATGAAGGGATAACACGTACAGGATCTTTCGCTGCAAATGGAATCGCACCCTCAGAAATAAAGCACATACCGAGTACGAATGATGCTTTGCCTGCTTCGCGCTCGCCCGCTTCGAACTTGTCTTTCGCTAGGAACGTCGCCAGACCCATGCCAAGCGCAGGTACCATACCCGCTGCCATGATCGCTGCCATTGGCGCATATGTTTGAGAAGCCAGTAGACCCACACCAAAGGTGTATGCCGCTTTGTTTACTGGGCCGCCCAAATCGAAACACATCATTGCGCCAAGGAGCACACCAAGCAGAACTGCGTTTGCACTACCCATGTTATTTAGGAAGTCAGTTAGACCCGCCATAATGCCAGAAACAGGGCCGCCAACGATGTAAATCATCACAAGACCAGTGAACAAACTAGCAATAAATGGAATAATCAAGATTGGCTTGAGCGCTTCCATTGATTGAGGAAGGCTGACTTTATCGGCAATCAGCTTTGCTGAGTAACCTGCAAGGAAACCAGCCACAATACCACCTAGGAAGCCTGCACCTGTTGAGCTCGCTAGCATGCCGCCAATAAGACCAGGAGCTAGGCCAGGGCGGTCAGCAATTGAGAATGCAATGTAACCTGCAAGAACAGGGATCATTAGGGCAAATGCGCTACCGCCACCAATAGTCATGAGCGCAGCTGCTAATGTGCCTTCTTCTTTAAACGCTTCGATACCGAATACAAACGATAGGGCGATGATCAAACCACCCGCTACGACAACAGGAAGCATGTGCGATACACCTGTCATCAGGTGCTTATAAACGCCTTTCTTCTCTTCAGTTCCACCCGATTGGCTTGCGCCAGCGGTGTGTTTGTAAGGTGCAGCTTCAACAAATGCTTTGTTGATCTCTTGTTCGGTCTTTTTAAGCGCTAGACCTGTGCTGGTTTTGTACATCGGCTTACCGTCGAAACGATCGAGAGGTACTTCGATATCAGCAGCTATGATGACTAGGTCAGCATCGGCGATCTCTTGCGTTGTCAGTTGGTTTTTAGCACCAACAGAGCCACGAGTTTCTACTTTGATTGTATGACCGAGGCGTTTTGCTTCTTCTTCTAGCGCTTCCGCTGCCATGAAAGTGTGTGCCACGCCAGTAGGGCAGGCAGTAATCGCCACGATCTTCTTCGCGCTGCCTGAAGACTGTTCAGCCGCAGAAGCTATAGCGACACCGTGCTCTAGTTCTGTCGCTTTTTCGATTGCATCCGTCAGGAACGCTTTTGGATCAGACGTACATTCTGAGATGCTTGCTTGGTAGACTTTTTTACCGACAAAACGCTGCGTATCAACCGGCGTATTTGCTGCAATAACAAGAACGTCGGCTTCGCTGATTTGTGCATCGCTAAGTGTTTGCGTTTCAACCACACTGGAATGACATTCGACGTTTGCCTCATGTCCTAGCGCTTTTGCTGCTTGGTCTAATAGACCAGCCGCGATAATGCTGTTTGCTACGCCACTAGGGCAAGCGGTAATAATTGAAATTTTCATAGGTTCGACCTTCGTGTCCATTGCCACAAGAATCTAAGCCAAAGACTTAGGAAAATTAGTGGCTAAGCTTTTGTAACTCTATTTTTTGTTGTAGGGATAAAACTTCGTTCACATCCGAAACGCCCACACCAACTTGACTAACAGCCAGCGCAGACAGGGCGGTTGCGAAAGAGAGTAATTCTGTTTTTGGCTTAGATTGCATGTGTCCCCAACATAGGCCTGCAACTAAGGTGTCGCCCGCACCAACGGTGCTAACGATGGACATTCTTGGTGGCTTAGCTTGCAGCCATTCGCCGTTCTCTAGCCACAACACGCCTTCAGCGCCCATGGATACGACGATATTGGCAATGCCTTTGTCAGACAGTGACTCGGCTGCTTCAAGACATTGTTCTTGTGTCGTTAGATGGCGACCAACGAATTGGGATAGCTCTTCGTCGTTTGGTTTGATCAACCAAGGTTTAGAGTCCAGTCCTTTTGCCAGCGCATCACGGCTGCTATCGAACAAAACGCGCTTACCGTTTTCTTGAAGAAGCTCAATCCAAACTGCGCATTGCTCAGGCGTAATACCGCGAGGTAGGCTGCCTGCGAACACAAAGTAATCGTGCTCTTTCATTAACTCGTTAAGGGTTTGTTCAAACGCGTCGATAGCGTCAGTGTTGACTTCCACGCCAGGAAAGTTGATATCGCTCACGTCACCGTTCACTTCCACAAGTTTTACGTTGATGCGAGTGGAACCCGCTACTCGAACAAACCTGTCTTGTGCGCCCATGTCAGCGAACAGTTGGCAGAATAGCTCTTGGTTATCAGTACCTAGGAAGCCGGTTACTGTGACATCTGCACCGAGATCACTTAGGACTTTGGCGACGTTGACGCCTTTACCAGCGGCATGCAATGAGCCTTGATTGACCAAGCTTACTGAGCCTTTATTCAGCGTGTCTAAGCTACCTGTCAAATCCAATGCTGGGTTGAGTGTGATGGTGACGACTTTGTTTGTAACTGTCATAACCGACTCCTTAGCCTTCACCTAGGCCAGAAGCAATGGCTTTGCCAATCGCTTCCAATGCTTCAGCAGCATCAGAACCTTCAGCACTGAACTGCAGCTCGTGACCGTGTTTCACACCAAGAGCGATAACTTTCATAAGGCTTTTCGCGTTTACTGCTTTGCCATCGCCATTTAGGTTTGACACCTTGATAGACGATTCGAACTTCTTCGCTTCTGCAACCAGCATCGCGCCCGGACGAGCATGAAGACCGTGAGCATTTTTAATCTTGAATACAGCCACGTTGCCATCTTCAGAGCTCGCAGCTTGAACTTCTTCGCCCGTAAAGAAACCAAGTACTTGTTCCGCAGACAGCGAAAGCAGTTTGTCTTGCTTTTGCTTGAAGACCACTTCGGTGATTTTATTGAGCATAGGTTGGTGCGCGTTGTTACACGCTGCAAAGGCAATCAGCCCTTGTACTGGCGTACCGTCAAGGTCGCACTGATTAATCGTAGAAACAAACGCCATACCTGTACGTGTTACCGCTTTATCGCTACTAACCAGCCACAGACCTTTACCAAGGTGAGTAGGGGACTTAGTAACGAGATCAGCAACGAATTCAGCGCCTGCGCCACCGGTGTTTTTAAGTAGGCCACCAGCAACGGCTGCCATCTGAACCATGTCGCTTGCTGGGAAGTTAAGTTGGATTAACGAAGCATCGAAATCTGCTTCCAGCTGCACGTCACCGTTAAGCAGGGCGATGATGTCTTTCTCGCTCTTAGCTTGTTTTAGCTTTTGTTCTACACCTTCCGCTGAAAGGATCTTCGTTAGCTGTTTTAAGATGCCTAGGTGCTCGTCAGACTTCGCCGCGATACCAATCGCAACGTACGCCACATTGCCATCACCCCAATCTACACCGTTAGGGAAGTGATGAACGGCAACGCCAGTTTGCTCAACAAGATCTCGGGTATCGGTAGTGCCGTGAGGAATGGCGATACCATTGCCTAGAAATGTTGAGTTTTGACCTTCGCGATTTAGCATGCCATCAACGTAGCCATCTTGTACCAAGCCTTTAGAGGTTAGGTCGGCAGCGATCGCTTTGATAGCGTTAAGTTTGTTATCGGAGGATTGATTCAGTGTAATCGTGTTCGTGTCGAGTTGAAGCATAGTTGCTCACCTGTTTAATTCTATTTAAGAACCGATTCTCGTTTGCTTGACGCTTACTGCTTTAAGCTTAACTGAATCGATTCAGCAAAAATCTCAAAAAAAGTCAGCATGTCCTTTGCTGTTGTCTTGGTGGTCTTTTTTATGGAGTTGCTACTCACAAGGATGCGTAATTCTCCGCATCAGACTTAGCGCCACTCTTGTCTATGTTCACTGTCTGTCCACCATCATTATGGACCAAATTCGAAAACTGTGAACTTTGCTGAATCCTTTCAGCTTTTATACTGAACCGATTCAGCATATAATTCAATTTATCAGTTGGCTTGGAATTCATTTATATGATCCATCGCACAGAAAAGGATCGAAACATGACTCTCGACGAGATAGCGAAATTAGCTGGCGTGTCTAAAACGACCGCGAGCTATGTCATCAATGGCAAAGCTCAAAAGTATAGAATTTCTGAAAAAACACAGCGCAAAGTGATGGCGGTCGTTGAAGAACATAACTATCGACCAGACCACGCTGCGTCCTCTTTGCGAGCAGGGCAGAGCCGTTCGTTTGGTCTGATCATCCCTGACCTTGAGAACACCAGTTACGCGCGCATCGCAAAACTGCTTGAACAGAACTCTCGTAAAGCGGGTTTTCAGATACTCATTGGCTGTTCTGATGATGATCCGGACACCGAAAAGCTGGTGGCGGATGCTCTAATATCACGCCGTATCGACGCGCTGTTTGTTGCCAGTGCCATCACCGATGCTAGCGACTACTACTTGTCGATTCAGCAGCGTGGTACCCCCGTGATTGCTATTGACCGTAGTTTAGATGACGAGCACTTTAGCTGCGTGATCAGTGAAGACCACGGTGCAGCGTATGAGCTAACGCAGTCTGTTATCGATGATAAGGTCGGGAGCATTGGTTTGATTGGCGCACTACCTGAGCTAAACATATCTCGCGAACGTCAGTTGGGCTTTGAAACGGCGGTAAAGGAGAAGCAGCTTACGTCACAAGTCGCTTATGGCGATCACTTTAACAGTGACGAAGGCAAGCGTGTGCTTATGGAGTGGATAGAGCAAGGGCAACTCCCTGATGCGCTAGTTACGACGTCGTACACCTTGCTAGAAGGTGTGTTGGATGTCTTGATAGAAAAACCAGAGCTTATGGGCAAGATTAAAATTGGTACCTTTGGTGATAACCGCTTGCTCGATTTTCTGCCATTACGAGTAAACTCATTGCCTCAGCAGTTCGAGCTTATTTGTGATAGCGCCCTTGAGCTTGCTCTTAACGGTTCTGCTAAACGCTATAAACCGGGAGTTGAACTCATTCCGCGTAAGTTGAAGGTTCGATAGACCAACAGAGACAAATGAAGGCGTGTTACCCGAGCACATTGCTAAGGTAGCACGCCAAATTTTATTTCCATTTCCGTCACTTAACCGAAATCTTTCTCGATTCTTGTTCAGCAACGCCTAGACTGCTCCACAGAGGTATCTCATTAACAGGGAGTGGCTATGAAAGCTTTGGGGATTGGGCTAGCTTTGTTGACAAGTACGTCGGTATTGGCAAGCGAGCTGGTTATTAATCAGTTGGGCTTCGTGCCACAGGCTGACAAAAAAGTGTTCTGGGTCGATTATGTCGGCGATGTAAAAGCGCCAGAGTCGGTAGAACTTATTTCTGTGAGTGACCCTCGAAAACCAGTCAGTTACTCGTTCTCATACAATAGCCTTCTTCCCGACGGCCAATCTACCCTAGTGGCGGATTTCTCTTCGCTCAATGAACCAGGTTGGTACTATTTTCAAAGTGGTGAAACTAAGTCGCCACCTTTTGAAATCAAACCTAGTGTCTATCAAGATTTGCACCAAGCCCTTGTTCACGCTTTATTTCTACAACGCTCTGGTCAAGCGGTGTACTCAGCGCAAACCGGCATGGCGAGACCGCCTAGTCATATGGAAGATGGGGTCATCTTTCGTAGCGATGAGTTTAACCAAGAGGGGACAAAACTCGACGGTGCGGGCGGTTGGTATGATGCAGGAGACTTTGGGAAATACATCGCAACCGCGACAATCACGATTGCTCGAATGCTAGAAGCCTATCGGCAAGCGCCGGATTTGTATCCGCTTCAAGAGCCCAATAAGATGCCAACTATACTGAGTGAAGCACTTTATGGTATTGAGTGGATGGAAAAAATGCAGCGACAAGATGGCGCTGTTTATCGAAAGCTTTCTGGCGCTGCGTGGCCTGCGAAAATTCCACCTTGGCTAGATAATCAGGTGCGTTACGTTTACGGTGTTAGCACATCGGATACCGCTAAGTTTGCTGCGACAATGGCGTTTGCGGCTAGAACCTATCAACCGTTTGACAAAGCGCTTGCAGAACGTTTTTTGAAGGCATCAAGCTTGGCTTGGGAGTACCTGGAATCACAGCCCGAACAGTATATAGATTGGCAAAAGGAAGATGATACAGGCTCTGGGCCATATATCCTCAATCAGTATGATAAGGAAGAATCGCTCGCAACCGACCTAGACGATAGACTATGGGCTGCCGCTGAGCTTTATGTCACCACTCGAGATGAAAAGTATCTAGATTTTGCACAGCAAGCTTATGACGATCTGGTCGGACAAAGTATCGATATGCTCGATTTCTTTGAATGGAAAAATCCTGCCGTTATGGGTGTTTGGCATCTCATGTTGACCATAGATTCACCTTTTATAGACACCATGAAAAGTGACCTACGTGCGGTGGCAAATCGTTATGCGAAATTGGCTGAGCCTTCCCCATTTTTTGTTGCTAACCAACGCTTTGTATGGGGTTCCAACAAAATGGTGGCTGAGGTCGGTATCTTACTAACTTGGAGCGACCTGGTATCTGGTCGTAAGCAGCATCGCTGGCTAGTGCAGGCGCAACTCGATTACTTACTAGGAGCCAACGCGTTTAACATGAGTTACGTCACTCACTTTGGAACCTATGCCGTTCGTAATCTTCATCATCTGTATCGAATCGGGACAGGCGTCAGTCTCCCAGGTTTTCTAGTGGGAGGGCCCAACATTAAAGCACAGGCAAATGTCGCACCAAAAAATATGGGAATGCAAAGTTATGTGGATGATGAAAAGTCATATGCCGTGAATGAGTTTGCTATTGACTACAACGCAGCATTGATAGGATTGCTAGCGGTGCATAGTAGCTACTTTGACTAACATTGAAGAAAAAGACCGATGCTTACATACTAAAACGCTCACTAAAAAGTGAGCGTTTTTTTACGTGTTCTCAGATTAGATTACTGCATAGCGCAGTTGATATCTCCGAGCGCCGTACAAATTTCTTTTTCGCGCTTCGCGTCGTCTTCCATCTTAGTACCAATTTCTTGGTTGTTACGATATTCGTTTGATGGGGCACAGCCTGCTAGCACTGCTGCCAACGCCAAGCCCATTACCAATGCTACTTTCGAATTCATCGTGAACTCCTTGTTAATTTTTTCATAAATTTAACACTGAACTCGCGCCGAAACTAGAGATTTATCTTATGTTTGGCGCGATCGATGATTTCTTTACCAGTTGTAATGCAGGCGGATACTATTCTGTTAGTGATTGGCCATTGCTTGAAATGACACCTTGGTACCAGTAGAAGCTCTTTTTGCGTTTTCGCTCTAACGTGCCCGTGCCATCGTCATGACGATCGACGTAGATAAAGCCATAGCGTTTGCTCATTTCGGCAGTGGAGTTGGCGACTAGGTCAATCGGCCCCCAGCTTGTAAAACCCATAAGCTCGACACCATCTGCAACGGCTTCTCTCGCTTGAACTAAGTGATCGTTCAAATAAGCTATACGGTAGTCATCTTGTATTTCTCCATTTGCATCAAGCTCATCTCGCGCACCTAAACCGTTTTCTACAATAAACAGTGGTTTTTGGTAGCGGTCATACAAGAAGTTAAGCAGCACGCGCAGACCTTTAGAGTCGATCAGCCAGCCCCACTGACTCTTTTCTAGGTATGGATTAGGCACGCTGTCTACGATGTTACCCACTTCTTTCTGTTTTGGATCGGCACTCGCGCAGCCACTTGCGTAGTAACTGAACGAAATGAAATCGACAGAGGCGTTCGCAATGGTCTCCAAATCACCATCTTCCACAGTGAGTTCAATGCCATTCTCGCGGAAGTAGCGCAGCATGTAGCCTGGGTATTTACCGCGAGTTTGTACATCACCAAAGAACAACCACTTGTTGTTTTCGTGCATGGCGGCAATGACATCATCTGGGTTGCAGGTGTACGGGTAGTTGAGCGCTCCCAATAGCATGTTGCCGATCTTTCCATCTGGGATAATACGCTTACACGCTTGTACTGCTTTCGCATTTGCCACCAATTGATGGTGGATTGCTTGGTAGATGTCTTGCTCTGTCGCGTCTTCTTGCAGACCAACACCCGTGAATGGGGCATGCAAAGACATGTTGATCTCGTTAAATGTGAGCCAAAGTTTGACCTTGTTTTTGTAACGCTCAAACACAGTTGTCACGTAGCGCTCAAACAGGTCAATCAACCGACGATCACCCCAGCCACCATAGTTTTCGACGAGCGCGTAAGGCATTTCGTAATGCGATAGGGTTACAAATGGCGTCATATTGTATTTTGCCAGTTCGTCGAAAATGCGGTCATAGTAGGCGAGACCTGCTTCGTTTGGTTCAGCATCATCGCCATTCGGGAAGATGCGCGTCCATGCTATGGATAGTCTCAAACAGTTAAAACCCATCTCATCAAACAGAGCAATATCTTCTGGGTAGCGATTGTAGAAGTCGATCGCGATATCTTTAATGCCCGGAGTGCGCTCGTCACGCGTTTGGTGTGGGCTTAGAATACCAGAAGGCAACATATCGGACGTCGAGAGTCCTTTGCCATCAAGGGTATACGAACCTTCAACTTGGTTTGCGGCAATAGCGCCACCCCAAAGAAAATTGTCTGGAAACTGAGTCATAGAAACCTCTGGATTGATGAGATCGGTGGGCGCGCTCAGCGTATACGCGCTTGTTCAATATAGACTTAGTATCTGACTTAAATGGGAAGATAAAAAGAGCTTAGTTTTAATTATAAATTTCCCCAATAGTGAGTAAAGCGAATATTCTTAGGATTATTGACGTTAAAAGGCTAATATAAGGAAGCTGGCCATCTATTTACTTCCTTAAATTGTAAACGTATGAAAGACGAACGAGCGCTGCAATACTACGAGAGACTGTTGAGTCTTAGTTCTAAAAATCTATATGCTGAACGTTCAGTTTCGAACAATGAATACCACCTGCCTTTGGCTGATGTCGCCGATGTTTTGTTTACCACAGCACGGCATGCGAGAACTGTTCTGCAAGCTCTTCAGCAACGAGGTTGGTTAACTTGGAATCCAAAAGTTGGCAGAAACCAGCGTTCCCACCTCACGTTGCATTTTGATGCTAAAACTCTGCGCCAGCAGTTGAGTAAAGAGCTGATTGAACAGGGGCAATATGAGTCTGCTTTTTCACTGTTGCATGGCGATCAACAACAGTTTTCGCAATTACTGCAACAAACTTCCGGAACCATGGTTAGAGAAGGGCAGCTTCATATTCAGCTTACCTACCAACGTGCTTTCCAGCCTATCTTGCCACATAAGCCACTCAGAAACAGCGAGCGGTTTTTGGTTCGCCAGATCTATTCGTGTCTGACGGCGTGCGATCATGAAGGAAACGTATCACCACAGCTAGCTCATCATTGGACGGTGAACGAAAATCATACCCAGTGGCGCTTTTATTTAAGACCGAGACTGGAGTTTCACTCAGGCCTAGCGCTTACTCCAGAAGTCGTGGCGGAGCTGTTCTCTAGACTCAAATCACTACCGGAGTATGACTCCGAACTGGCTCATTTGAAGGCGGTAAATTTCGGGCATCAAACTGTCACTTTCGAGCTAGATCGTCCGGATTGCAGCTTTGATGCTTTAGTGTCGGATTTACGCTATTCGATTCAGCCCCCAAAGCAACTGGAGGGTTTAGTGGGGCGAGCCGTGGATGGATGCGGTGCATTTCGAGTCATCGAGCATTCGGATGAACGCCTGCGGTTAGAAGCGAACGATAGATTCTTCGATCTTCCTGCACTAACCGATACCGTGACAATTTGGCAGCTTGATAAAACGCCAAATGAACGGATTGAACTTGAACACTCACAGGCAGAGAGTGGTTTTGCGAAACTCGAGAATCTGAACGCTCAAGCTCACACCCAAACTCGTATCGAGAATGGATGTCTTTATTTACTCTTGAATGCCAATGAGTCTTCATACTCGCTGAGCAACTTGCAAAGAGCCTACCTTTGTAGTGTTCTCTCCCCGTATTCGATATTAGAGAACCCAGACCTCAACCCACTCTCAAGAGCCTCTATTCCCGCTCACAATATCTTGCCAAGCTGGACCAAGATCAAACGACGTGTCGCTGAAAGAGTCGCGCTCCCAGAGACACTGAGCATAGCCGTGTATAACCACCAAGTGATACTAGACTGCGCGAATGGCATCAAAGCACAGCTAGCCTTGTTAGGTGTAGAGTGCCAAATCAATGTGTATACGCTCGAGGCACTGCACAGTAAAGCGAACGAAGGAAAGCTCACAGAAGAGATCACCATCGCCAGCTTTATTGTTGATGACAACCTTCCAGTATCTGTCTATCGCTGGATGTGTTCGGACGCCGTTCTGAGACAAGGACTCGATTCACCTTGTCTGGAATGGTTAGATACACAACTTAATGAAATCAGAGAGCAACAAAGAGCAAACTCCTACCTTAAAGAGCTAGAGTCTGTTGCGACCAATCTATTAATAGAAAACAGACTCCTGCCTTTGTTCCACCACAGACAAACTTTGCGATGGGGTAGTGTGCTGCAAGGCGTAACAATAACCGATTGGTCGTGGCCTGATTTTAGGAATGTTTGGACGGAAGAAGAGTCGCGTTAGTCAGTAACGCGACCGATATACTAGATAGTTCTGATTAAAGCGGTTACTTGAGAGGGTCACCATCCGGCAGCGCACTATGCAACCAAAGCGCAAGACGCTTCTTAATATTCTGCCCATCGACTTTATCTTCTGGTAGCGGGACGATTTGGCGCACTTCCACTAAAAACAGGTACAGGGCTCTAGCTTTCATCGACTGACTTGCCGAAGGGTCGTGTATTGGATAGCCCTGCATTGCCGCCATTTTACAACCCACTTCAAGTGCCTTTTTGAACAACTTGTCTTCGTTTTCTAATTTTGCTGTCTTTGACATACATTGCCTAGATTGATTTATGGGTGAATCTAAACCCTAGCAGTAAAGTGCTGACTGCGCTGTTAACTCATTCTATTTTTGATAGAAATGACGTTACCGTTTGTAAAAATTCGACGTGTATCGAGATGATGAGAATCAATAGAAAAAAGCCCCGCGATTGCGAGGCTAGTTAGGCTTATTGACCTTTTATTTGACCTTTAATGGTCTTCTTCAGGTTCTGCATGAAGTCTTTGAAGTGTGGGAAGAAGTCTGCGAACAGTGGCTGCTTCCTGTCTTGCATCATCAAAGGGCCAAGGAGGCGGATGCTCAGACCTAAACGAGTTGCTGATTGCTCATCGAGACCGCTGCCTTGTTTCATCTTTTCGATGACATTGAACATGTCTTCGCGATCCTCGAACTTGAAAGTCAGCGTTTGCGGTTCACGCTCTGCCTTAGTGTTTACTTCTTCAATGGTAATGCGGTATTGGTTGTGTTTACTGATAAGTGATTTCATGTGGTTCTCCAAAAATTAGTAACTGAGTTAGCTTTTAAGAAACTTTTCAATCTTAGGTTTTATGGTCAGTGACATAACGATCATTATTGTTAGGCCGACTGGGAGCGCGGCGATAAAGCCGTTGAACCATCCAGTGGTAAAATCTGAAGCATCAGAAAATCCAATTGTGTTGGCAGCGGTCACGAAAGCCAAAAGTGACTCCATAACAACAGCCATGAATAAGCCAACCACCAAGTTGCGAACGTGCTCGCTTTTCTCAGGCATTAGCTTGCCGATAAGTTTGGTCATCAGCGTCATCATTCCCATACCCACGGGCATCATCACCAATGCGGCTAGGGCAAATGAAGATAACCATTGATGAACGAATGACTCACCAAGTCCGACGTTCATGTAGGTCATCACTGCGGTCAGTGATCCTCCAACTAGGCTCATCATGCTCACCATAACGAGGACTTTTAGAAGGACAGGTGTTTTCTTGTTGGTCTCTAGAGAGGCGTTTGACTCTAATGGACTAAGTGTTACTTGTGTCGTCATTTCGATTCTCCAGTCTTGAAATAGCGTTCAATTAAGTTGATAATGTCAACTATAAATCCAATGGTTGACAATGTCAACTATATTTTTAAGGGATCGTTCATGTCTGAAAACACCTCTTTGGAATCTGTCTTTCGTTTAGTTCACTCTTTAAAGCGTCAAATGACCGAACAAATCGAGCAGCTCGACTACGATATTGCACCTATGCATATGCGCGTAATGAAGATAATTACTAAAACGTCACCGTGTACGTCTATCGACATCGCCCACTACCTTGATCGAGATAAAGCTCAGGTAACACGATTGATAAATGCGCTTATTTCGCAAGGTTTGTTGGTTAAAGCTGCGAACCCTGCTGACAAGCGCAGCCACTTTTTGGAGCTTACTGAATCGGGGCAGAAAGTGATGACGAGTCTGGCGGATATTGACCGCCGAGTTTTCGAGATTATGTCTGACGGGATAAACCAGGATGAGTTGGTTGATTTCACGAAAACTGCTGAGAAGATGGCGAGAAACCTTGAACAAGGAAAGGCTTAACAACTGAGTACCGCATTCTCATTTTGAGAAAATTTGTCGTGATTTGATTCTAAGCTTGAGGCGCAAACTGTGTCTCACTTGTTGGAATCGCTTATTTTGATTAGCTTTGGAGCGGCATCAGCCTTGCACTGTATAGGTCGCTCTACAATACTTTCTCTCGCAAATTGAGAAGCAAAATGACATTTTGCCAGCTCGACGAGAAAGGACACCCGAATGAAACACATTGTGCCACTTGCCGTATTTTTCGCCTCTTTACCTCTTATCGCCGCCCAAGATCCCTCCGCTAATACCGCTATCGTTCTTCCCGGTCTTCATGAAAATGGGGTGGACTTGTCGGGCTCTGCAGTATCTTCGCAAAATGTGATTGATTGGGAAATAAACCACAGTGATCTTGTGTTCGGTTCTTATGCTGACACTGCGGATAACCAGCGAACGCAGGCCGTGGGTTACATGTACAACCAAAAGCTAGAAATGAATTCCAATTGGCTTGAACATGAACTTAGAGAGAAAGCGGAACAGCAAGGTATAGACTTCGAAGACCTGTTTTTGCACTTTGCTGAGGATACCGTGCTTGCCGAGGTGGATACAACGCACGGTGAGAATACCATTTTGAATCGTAAGCCTATGATAGTCGGCTATACCGCCAACGAGGATCACGCGGGCTTTTGGCTTTATCAAGCTCCCCCTTGGGACGCCGATGTATTCGATAACTTTGCGTCTGGAGGCGCGTTATATGTCTATCATTCTGAACCGTTTGATCGCCTAGTATTGAAGTTTTCCAAATATGCCCAAGGTGGGGAGTTTTGGGTCGAGTATCCAAGCTCGATTGATGGCAATGGTAAGGCGTTAACGTGGGAACGTTTTACTATCACCAAAGACAAAACCTTAAACATGACAAAAAACCAGAATGTGATTTGGAGCGTTCCAACGGATTGGGTGAGGGCAACAACACACGACGGTTCTGGTGCAAGCTATGGCGGTGGCCAGTACTTTGGCTCTACGTATCTGCAGGATGGTGGAAAATTATATGTCGCGCGTATTCGTTGGAGCGGGAGTGACCCGGAGCATCGTCCGCGTCTCAAAGAGGTGAAGCTCAAAAATAGCTTCCAGACACTGAAACTAACCGATGCCCCAACGGAAACCACTGACGGAAAAACGATAGAGCGCTGGCGTAAGGTGCGGGGGTTTGATGAGTCAGCAGATCTTGATGGTGATAATTACCTTTCGTGGTCTGAGTACAAAAACCGAAGTAATAAGCAGGCTACTGCACGCTTTCGTTGGGAATCTCGAGTCGTTCCATTTGGTCGAATGTGGAATCAAAACTCATCTTGGGCGCTGACTAATCTAGCCAACCCGAATTACCTTGCCTTGATGAGCGATTACTATGCGTCAACCTGGTCAGAACGAGGACTAAATGGTGCGTATAACGACGACACAAATAAGCTCCTTGGTCCGAATCAATTTCATGTTTACAGCGGTGGTCGGGTGGCAGAACTTGACGTCGTGGCAGGCTCTGAAGCAGCGGATCAGCTATATCAGAGTCAGTTCGCCAAGTTCATGCAAGAACTCTCTGTGCGCCAAAGTAATTCGCTGATAAGTGTTAACGTTGGTACTGCTAACTTATTAGGAAGAAATGGACAACAGGCATTGGCCGAAGCCGCATCACTGTATCTGCGTGAGCACTATATCTTCCCTTCAACGGGGTTTAGTGGCTACGCTGGGATTGCAAAATACTGGGATAACTCCGTATTTGCGAGCGACGGACGCAGTGTCATCTTTCAAGCGAGTACCCGATATGGACGCGTCCAGTATTTTGGTAACTCACAGGACAATTGGCAGCAAGACCAGTATGCAGCGTTGGCGATCTACTACTTAAATAGCCACCCAGAACTTAGCTTTTTTAATCAATGGAACAACGGCTATGTCTACGGAAGTGAAAACACATCATCAGACAACTTCTGGCAGTCAGGTGTGCCCAAGAACATGGCATATCAACCAAGTGCGTTATTGGCTGTGGATCTAGGTCAGCCGGCTCAGCAGATCCCAGAAGGATACGAGCCAATTCCTTTGATGCTCTCCACTGAAACTCCTTATCCAGCCGATTACACTGTTGTCGGAGACGCTTCTCAAACCTCTGTAGTACACGCAGACCTTCCAGAAGGGATAAGCCATCTCTTGCCAACCTACACCTACTTTCTGTATCAATCAGAAAGTACTGTAGTCACTGGTGGACCTGAAGATATGGTCCTTGCTAGAGAGTTTACTAAAGGCAAGGTCCTGTATCGAACCGATTTCTTTGGTAAGAGCCGCGACTTCTATCAATCAGAGCCTGTCACTGTCTATTTGGATACTCCGATGAGAGTTGTGGGTGCTGATGGTCAAGTAGGCGACTATGTTGAAGAAGTCACTATTGGCGGTTATCAAGGGCTGTTTCTCCTCTACTAACGTGAAGGATATAAAGAGGCTTATTCCAGAAAAAGGAGACTGGAACTAGTAGAGTTGCGTAGTTAGTTATGAACTAGTCATTGGTGGAGACATTGTTTCGAACAATTGACTCGCGGGACCCATGAAAATGGCTATTCTTACTAGTATAAAAACTCTAAATAACAAAGGAGAAAGACATGGATTGTTGCTCACTTGCCATCTCAATGGACATTAACGGAAGTAAAATAGTGCTTGCGTGGGGACCAAACAAAACCACGCAGCAATGTATCGATGAATATCACGCTATCAGCGCTGACCTCAATGCAAAGACCTACCTGTTAACATTAAAAGACCACAAAGATGCCTCGTTAGAAAAGCCAATCAGCAGCGAAAAGGCGAGTACTTTAATGGCTGAGTGGCATGACATTCAAAGTGGTCTTAATCAAGATTTGGATATCCATTGGTAATCGGTGTAGGTGAATAACTTCTGATCATTTAAGCCCATTACACAGCTAAAAAAAAGCATTCCACTAGAGTGGAATGCTTGTGTATGAAAGTCACATCATTATGTGCGATATCAAGTTTTACTGAGTATTGATTACTAAGCAACTACATGAAGTGACGAGCGATCTCACGAGCATAGCTCTCTTCTTGATTACTACCATCGCCAGTTGAGAAAAATGCGACCACAAGGTCCTTCTCTGGAGAGATGTAGACACCTTGTCCTCCGACACCTGCTTTGAACAAGTCACCATCGTCAAAAATAGTGTCGAACATATATCCGTTCTTAAGATCTTTGTCGTTATAGAATGAGTTTTGCATCATTTTGCCGACATACCCACCACCAAAGGCTGCAGGATCGCCAGAATCTTGAATGATCTTAACCACGTCAGAAGAGATATGCGCGGTGCCAAGCTTTTCACCTGATGGCGTCAGTAACATGCCAAACTTAGCCATATCCTCTAAGGTAGAGTTCATCGAAAAGAACATTAAAGGGTATCCGCCTTTTGGTGACACAACGGTATACGCATCATTATTGGCTCCCATATGCTTCCAAATATCATCACTAAGAATCTCGTTGAAAGGTAAGCCGCGAACATTCTCGACAATACGAGAAAGAATGAATGTGTTTATCGAATTATATTCAAAGGTTTGTCCGCCTTTCGTTCTTCGCTTCATCTCTGCTAGAACTTCCAAAGGCATTTTCTGACTCTCGCCTTCAAATACACCAATAGAAACAATCCACTTAAAAAACGGCTGGTCTGGGTTGGTACGTGAATCGGCAGTGGGTTCATCGTGCTCGGTCGCATTTAGACCTGTGGCCTGGTTAGCAACCTCAATCACTTTCACTGTATCCCAAACCGATCCTTTTAGCTCTGGAATGTACTTGGAAACAACGTCGTCAGGGTCTACCTTGCCACTATTGACGAGTTTTGCTAACTCAATGCCAGCTGTGATTTTCGAATTTGAAAACCAGTTGTGCTTGTCAGTTTTACGCATAGTGTTATAGCGCTCAAACACTATTTTTCCGTCTTTGATGACTAGGAAGCCATCGACAGGGTTGCTATCTAAGTGCTCATTCAGTGTTTTAGTTTCACCTTTGACGGTAGCTTTGATCTTGCCAATGTCGTCATTGAGCTTATAAGGGAGGTTAACCACCTCACCATCACGCTCAATCATTGCAGTAGGGTAAAAACGACTTAAGTTTTGCCAAGCAAATGCGGCTTGTTCAATAGGAAACTGAAGTTTTACTCGGTTTCCTTGTTCAGAGAAAAACTCGTGAATGTCGTAAACTTCTTTGTTGGTTGTGTCGGCATTCACAATGTTCTCCGCGAAGGTTGCGCCTGATGTCATTAGGGCGCTGATTGATAATGCTAGTAGTTTTTTCATGATAGGACTCTCAAGTTCTAATTGATTACTCAGCGCGTAGCTTCTGGCTATGCTCTTTTACTGCATCAATAAAAGGTTGAGTGTTCTGTTTGACGTTTACCTCTATTAATCTAGGGCCTTTGTGGGCAATAGCTTTACTAAGCTCATCATGAAGAGCCTCATTGGTGTGAACTGAAACGGAAGAGATGCCCTGACTTTGTCCCATTTGTACCCAGTCAATCGATGGGTCATCGAGTTTCAGCATAGAGAGCATTTTTTCATTGGCCTCGTCATCGCGCACTCTTGCGAGCTCAACGTTAAGAATAGCGTACTCATCATTTTTAAGAATCAAGATGGTGACGTCACAGTTTTCACGTGCAATTGACCATAACCCTTGGTTGGTGTACATAGCACTACCATCGGCTTGTAAAAGAACTGTTTTTCGGTTAGGACAAGCAATTGAAGCTCCCAGCGCAACCGGAATGCCACCACCAATAGCTGCACCATTTGAAGCGTAGAGGTAATCATGGCTCGCGGCACCATCTAGCTCTGGCAGGATAGTAGCGCCCATAGTGTTTGATTCATCAACCAAGATAGAGTTTTGTTTCATCAATAGATTAAGAGTTTGGCCTACTGATTGAGCGGTAATGTCTCCTGTAGGTAAAGTTGGCTCTACTCTTTGCTGTAGTTCAATTGGTTGTTGTTGCGCATCTAGCTCAGTCACCAATTGGTCAAGAGCATCTAAAATGTCGTGTTCATGACTAGCAAAATCGATAACTTCGCAATCAGAAGGGATCTTGAGCGTTGGCATTTTGAAGTAACCGAAGGTTGCAACAGGTTTGAGCGCACCAATGAGAATCACTTGCTCGTAGCCTTTGAAAAAATCGAGTGCAAGGTCAACCAGGTAAGGAACCTGCGGTATAGTCACTGTACCTTCCCCTTGTGCCATGCGAGCCGCCATTGTCTCTGACATGAGTTGTGCTCCAGTCTTACTTGCAACTTTTGCTGCCAGTTCCAGACCTCTATGAGATAGAGCAATTGTTCCGCCAAGGATAATAGCTGTCTTTGAACCGCGGTTTAGACGTGCAACTATATCGTTAATCGTGTTTTCACTAACTTTAAGCGTCTCAGCTTCCGTCTGAACAGAGGGTACTCCGGAGATTTCCTCCCAATGAAAGTTTGTTGGGGCAACCAGTGTTGAGATCTTGCCGTTTTTCGACTTAGCGACGGTCACTGCCTCAATACCACTACGTACTAGGTCATCAGCAGAGCGTGCTTCATGTGTCCAGTGAGAGACGACACGAGCGAGATCAGTAATTTTGCCACCAATCATTTCATGTTCTGGGAAGTTGTGCTGGTGATATGCGGCATTAGCGCCAACGATATTTACCATTGGTGTGTTAGCACGACCAGCATTATGCAAATTGGCAATACTGTTAGCGAAGCCTCCACCAACATGCAGCATGGTAAAGGCTGGTTTGCCCGTCATTCGAGCATAGCCATCTGCAGCGCCTGTTACTGTGTTCTCTTGTAAACACAAAATGGGACGTACGTTTTCAGATTTTCCTACTTCGTAAACTAGCTGCATCTCCGAAGTTCCCGGGTTTGCAAAGCATGTGTCGAGGCCAGCGTCGCTTAGCACCTTAAATAGCCCTTGTGCACCATTCATCTTTGATTCACTCATTTCAATTCCTATTTCTCGTTGATTAAAGGCAATGAATACCGTTGAACTTCGAGTCTATAGAGCTGAAAGGATTAACAGTAATCCATTTTGATGGATCAAATCATTCATGTTAGGAGGATAAGATCTAGATATGAATGCCTTCGTCCATCAAAAGCGATTATTAAGTATTGCAAGGCTCTCCTAAGATTCAATGCGCAGCAAAACGCTGCAATTAATCAACTGAATGAAAAGGTGGAAGTATGTATGTAAGCAAATACAAGAGATCCGAAATCAAACTGGATGATGAACAGCAAAGTATCTTAGCGGGTGAGCAAGGTGAGATGGTTGCTAAGTGTTTTAAGACAATGATCGATATTGGTGAAACGATGGGGGCGACTCGTATGGTTCCAACTACGTTTGGCCATATCACAGGTACGTTTGCCCTTGCGCCGTTCAAAGGTTATTACGAGCTGCTAGATCGCTTAGTTGCTGATGGTTGCAAAGTAAAAGTGCCAACAACAACTAACCCACATCCGGGTCGAGATTTCTCCTTTATTAATCGCAAGTTGTATCGACCGCAGATCCACCATGAGCACTGTATGAAAGAGCTTGGTGTAATTCAAAACTACTCTTGTGCAGCATACTTTGAAGAGAATATGCCGGAGTTCGGTTCGATTGGCGCGTGTGGTGAGTCATCTGTTGTTGTGTATATGAATTCGGTATTTGGCGCTAGAACCAACATTTGGGGAGTTTTGACCGACTTCTATCAGTCTATTAGCGGTTTTACTCCAGAATTTGGTTTGTTGTTAGACGAAAATCGAGTAGGGGAAGTGCTGTTTGATATCAGCGGTCTAAAGAATCCAGATCCTGATGCACTAGGTCTATTCATTGGCAAAAATACTGTAGATCGTACCCCAGTGCTAACTCATCATGACTTTGATAAATACCAGTTAAAGCATCTCCTATCTGCCGCTAACTCGACTGGTGCAGCCAGACTTGTCCATATTGAGGGTGTCACACCTGAGGCTCCGGATCTTAAAACTGCCTTTGATGGAAACAAACCAAAAGAAATCGTCAAAGTGACGCAAGCGGACCTTGATGCGATGCGAGCAACTAAGTCTGTTTTGGATAAGACGGATGTTATTGTCTATGGCTGCCCGCAAATGACACTTAAAGAAGTGTTGGATCTTGCACCTAACTTCATCGGTAAGTTTGTCAAGAAGCGTACATTATTCAGTATGATGCCACGCGATTTTGAACTGCTACAAAACTATCCTCAGTTCGAACAACTTCAGCTTGCAGGCGTGGAAATTGTTCCAGCATGCCCTTTAACTTACTTAACCGCACGTGAGAAGTCGTTGAACAATGTGCTAACCGATAGTGGTAAATTGCACTATTACCTAGCTGGCGCTCAATTCGCTACCACTGAAGACACACTTCGTGTCGCAGGCGTAAAATAAATAGGAGATAATGAAATGTCTAAAATGATTGGTAAAGGCGGTGTTCTAGTTTCTGGCTCGGTAACTGGCCCTGTTCTTATCTCCGACAAAGGTTTTAACGGTGTGGCTGCTTGGACGAAAGAAGAGAACTTCCAAGAAGGTCACCAAGCAGTATGTTACGACTGGCAACACCCTTGGAATGGTATCGACTTAGCAGGCAAGATTCTAATCTTTCCAGCGGAGGTTGGCTCTACTCACGCGCCCCTTCCTTACATCGATTTAGTGCGAAATCAGAACGGTCCTTTAGCGGTGATTGTTCAAAATCCTGACCCATTGGTGGCGATCGGAATTTTTATTTCTCGAGAGTGGTATGGCCCTTCCATTCCTCTCATTGAATTTCCTTTCGATATTTTGCGATCAGAACTAAAAGATGGTGACTTAATCGAAATCGAAGAGGATGGAACAATAACTCTTCTTTAAAATACCTGTCTCGCCTTGATTTTTGTTGTGGATCAAGGTGAGCTTTCTTTATATGTATGAGTTTGATTTTGTGTTTTACTAGCACACAAAGAATTGAGGTTCGAACCCGATATATGAACGGTGTACCGACCGATATTTGATACAAGCTCTGCGCTAAAACAATGAATTACCTATTTTGTTACCAGCGTTAGGAAGATAGATAGAATAGAAATTGTTTAGCGGACGAGTTGATTGATATAGTGTGTCGAAGTATATGTATTTATTAGGGAAGTCGCATGTTCACACTAAAAGTAGACAGGGACTTATCGCTGGCGTTGGTACAGCCGAGTTTTGCCGCTCGGTATCATGAGATTGTTACCCATGAACGTGATTATCTTTCACAATGGCTAGCCTGGCCGCCACACGCAGAAGATGAAGCGTTTTTCCTAAGCTTTATAAGGCAGTCTTTACATGACTATGCCGATGGAAAATCCATGACCTGCGCGATGATTTATCAAGATGAGGTCGTTGGAAACATCAGTTTTAACACCATAGATTCGTCATTGAAAAGAGTCGAGATAGGCTATTGGCTGAGCCAGTCTGTGCAGGGGCGCGGCATCGTCACGCGAGCTGTCTCAAAACTCATCGACATAGCGTTCTTAGAGCTAAAAATGGAGAAGGTTCAGATCTCGGCGGCAAGTGAGAATGAGCCGAGCCGAGCGGTGTGCGAGAGACTTGGTTTTACTCTTGAAGGTATTATTACATGTGCCGAAAACTTAAATGGTCGAGTCGTTGACCATGCTATCTATGGGTTGTCACATCAAGCATGGTTCGAGGGTAGAGTTAGCTCGTCAAGTGTTTAAACTGCAGGTCGACGAGCCTTCGATATAGCTCGCACGTCTGTAGAAGTTCTCGGTGATTTCCTTTATCGATCAGGCGACCATGATCAAGTACCGCAATTTGGTCGGCATGCTGAATGGTGGATAAGCGGTGCGCGATGATGATGGTTGTGCGACCTTGCATTAGCTCGTCCAGTGCCTGTTGAACGTGATGTTCGCTTTCGCTATCTAGGGCGCTGGTGGCTTCATCCAATAATAAGATCTTTGGATCTTTGAGTATGGCTCTAGCAATGGCAATACGTTGACGTTGTCCGCCCGAGAGTCGTACTCCTCGCTCTCCCAAAAAGCTGCCGTAATCATCAGGCAAATTCATAATAAAGTCGTGCGCATGCGCCTTTTTTGCGGCTTCAATCACCTCTTCGTCAGTGGCGGTTGGGTTGCCATATCGAATGTTATGGAACACATCATTACTAAACAGTGCAGGCTGCTGCGGAACCAAGGCCATCTGTTTGCGAAGCTCAAGTGGATCGAAACGTTTAATATCAACACCGCCAAGCGTGACTTGTCCGCTTTCTGGGTCGTAGAATCGTTGCATCAGTTCGAATAAGGTTGTTTTACCTGCTCCAGATGGTCCCACAAGCGCGAGCACTTTCCCTTCTTCAGCAACTAGATCAAGAGATTCGACCGCCGCTTGTGTTGGTCTAGAAGGGTAGTGGAAGACCACCTGATTGAAGGCAATTTCTGGGCGTAATGAATCAGGGGAGAGCACCTCCTCCGATGGTGCCGTGATGTGGCTTTCCACCTGCAGGATCTCAATTAATCGCTCGGTTGCGCCAGCAGCTCGTTGTAGCTCTCCCAATACTTCAGAAATAGTAGCGAGAGAGGATGCAACCATAATAGCGTAAAACACAAATGCCCCCAAATCGCCTGCTGACATAACGCCATTGATCACGTCACTGCCGCCTACCCACAACATGCCTGCGATTGCGCTAAAGACGATCACGATGACACCAGAGATGAGAATTGCGCGCTGTTTTACTCGTCGTCGACCTATCTCATAAGCGCGTTCTACTTCAGTGGCGAACGAAGCGCGCTCTTGCGCTTCAAAGCTGTAGCTTTGTACCGTCTTAATATGCTCAATGGCTTCTCCCGCATAGCTTCCCACATCTGCCATTGAGTCTTGGCTTTGTCTTGAAAGAGCTCGAACTCGTCTGCCATAAAACAAAATAGGAACTAAAATAAATGGCACGGAGGCAAGAACAATGAGCGTTAGTTTGATATTGGTCGCAAATAGCATGACGATGGCACCTACGCACATCAACGCGCTACGCATCGCCATGGAAAAAGACGAGCCGATGATGCTTTGCAGTAGCGTCGTGTCTGTGGTGATGCGAGACATGATGTCGCCGCTGCCATTGGTTTCAAAGTAGCTTGGGTGCAGCGTAATAATGTGGTCAAACACGGCTTGACGAATGTCGGCACTCACGCGTTCGCCAACCGATGAGACTAAGTAGAAGCGAAAAAAGGTGCCAATCGAAATGCATAATGTGATGACCAGAATAAACTGGATAGCGTTTTCAAGGTCGGACAGAGATTGCTGCGTGAATCCTTGGTCTATTAGGATTCGAACACCATGACCGACAGAGAGCGTCAGCCCTGCGGTAACGATTAAAGCGATGAGCGCCGCAAACACCTTCATACGATAGGGTCGAATAAAGGCGAGTAGCTCAATCAAGATCCCCAAGTTTTTGCGTTGTTGTTTTGTCTCGGAGGGAGTCTGCATGTTTTGCCCTTTAAGATTCGCTATCTGTGATGGATGTCAAAGGAGAAATGACAATAGGAAAAGCATCCGCACATAACTTAGGACGCTAGTTATCTAAAGTACTGTAAAGTATAGAGTATACCTAATGTAAATAGGAAATAGATATGCACCACTCACTGCCACACTTCGAAGATTGGCCGCGCATTGATTCTGCGATTAAGCAAGACCCCTTGATTGAGACTGAGGTGGCTAGACTGGTTTCTCTGATGACAATCGAAGAGAAGCTAGGCCAAATGATTCAGCCTGATCTTCGAGGAGTCACGCTCGAATTGGCAAAGCAGTATAAACTCGGCTCCATATTGAACGGAGGAGGCGCGTGGCCGAATGAGAACAAGCGGGCAAGTGCGAGTGAGTGGGTGTCGCTTGCCGATGATCTTTGGCACGCGGTAGAGGAAGCGTATCGCGACCGTCCATTCAGAATTCCTTTTATGTGGGCGACGGATGCCGTCCATGGACACAACAATGTCTTCTCAGCGACCGTTTTTCCGCACAATATTGGCTTGGGAGCCGCTCGGGATCCTGAACTGATTGAGAAAATAGGCGTCATTACAGCCAGAGAGGTCGCGGTAACGGGGTTGGATTGGACATTTGCTCCTACGGTTGCCGTCCCCAGAAATCTAAGATGGGGCAGAGTCTATGAAGGTTACTCAGAGGACCCTGAAATTACCTATCTGTATGCGTCAAGAATGGTCAAAGGTCTTCAGGGGACGACAGAAGAGCTAAAAGGCGACCAACGCGTTATCTCTAACGTGAAGCATTGGGTCGGAGATGGCGGAACGTTTGAGGGGGAGGATAGGGGTAGAAATCATTATGATGAATCTTCGCTTCGCAATATTCATGCAATGGGCTATTTCAGTGGATTAGAAGCTGGTGCTCAAGTGGTGATGTCTTCTTTCAATTCTTGGGTCAATCTTGCTAACTACGATCACTCTCCACAAGACGGTGAAGTCTATAATCACAAAATCCATGGCAGTCGCTATCTCATTGACGACGTACTCAAAAGAAAAATGGGATTCGATGGCTTTGTCGTCACGGATTGGCATGGTCATGCTGAAGTCAGTAAGTGTTCTGATGGCGACGCGACATACGCTATCAATGCAGGTAACGACGTAATGATGGTACCTGTCTATGAACACTGGATAGCGGTGTACGAAAAGGCATTAGCGGATATTAAATCTGGCGTCATACCCATGAGTCGTGTTGATGATGCGGTGACGCGTATTCTCAGAGTGAAAATGCGTGCGGGACTTTGGGATAAGCCTTGTCCATCAAAGCGCGCGCTCGCGGGTAAGCAAAACGTACTAGGTGCTCCAGAGCATAGATCTGTCGCGCGTGAGGCCGTTCGTAAATCTTTGGTATTGTTAAAAAATGAAGGGCAAATCTTGCCGCTGCACCCCGATCAACGCGTTATTCTTACAGGAAGCGGAGCGGATGATATTCAAAAGCAATCCGGAGGTTGGAACCTAACATGGCAGGGCGATGAGAACAGCTTAGCTGACTTCCCCGGTGCGACGACGGTTAAAATGGCATTGATCGAAGAGCTTGGCCGTGACAATGTCACTTATAGCCCGTCGCTAGATGTACCACTTTCAAAACAAGATGTCGCTATCGTTGTCATTGGTGAAGACCCATACGCTGAGATGATGGGAGATATCAAACCATGGCAGACGTTGGAGTTTGCCAAGCTAAAACGCAGTTATCGTAAAGATGCCGAGAAGATCCGTCTGCTTCACCAACACGGAGTGCGCGTGATTACGATTTTATTCAGCGGTCGTCCTCTTTATCTCAATGAGGAGATAGCAAAATCAGACGCTTTCGTTGCTGCTTGGCTACCAGGCAGTGAAGGTGCGGGGATTACTGATGTGCTGATTGCCGATGACGCGGGTAACTCAAGATTCGATTTTCAAGGGACGCTATCTTACAGCTGGCCCAATACCAAATTAGGCGCGATGGTCAGTCGCCAACCATTACATATCCCAGACTATGATGTTCCAGAGTTTGAACAGTGTTCGAACGGTGAGCATCGACCTCTGTTTGAATACGGTTACGGGCTTAATTACTCGGATAAACTGCAAACACGGGATCTCACCAATATTCCTCTCGATAGAACTAATGAGCTTGCGGGATCTGCAGACGTGAATACCGAGCACTTGTACGGTGTGAGGGCGTCTATTGGTGACTATCAAATGAAAGTAGAAGGTGGCGATCATTCTGAGGGGGAAAACGTTTCACGTAATAACGCCCTTCAACTTAGTGCAATTGCTACAAAACCCTATAACTACCAACAGCAGCAAGATGCCGTTCACGTGAACTTTCTGGGTGGAGATGCAACGCTAACAATGGCAACTGGTGATCAAGAGCCTGAAGACTTTGCTCAGTTCTATGAGTCTGGCAGTATCGCGTTTGATGTAAAAGTCATTTCACCATGTAGCGAGCTAGTCTATTTCTTCATTGAGAGTCAAAGTAATGTGGTTTGTAGCAAGTTCACCAAGTTAGACATAACCGAACAGCTTCACACCAATGACGAGTTTAAAACCGTGGTGATTCCAGTGACTTCGGTTGTTTCGAATTCGGCAGCGTTAAAACAAATTCAAACCCCTTTTGGCATCGAGACCACAGGGACGCTTGATGTGGTGATCGCGAACATACGCTGGCAACGTGAATAGGTTGTCACTTGGTACTGCCGTTGGACAACAAAGTTTGAAACTCACTTTTGGACAAAACCTTGTTAGCGTAACTACTTAAATTGGAAAATTATGGATAACTTTTTGTATTAGAACTTCAACTAGTGGACTGTAGATTCCCAATGGTGCTGCTCACTTGAATTAGCTTACCGTGATGATCAAAGGGATTACCTATTAGGTAGCTTTGCTAACTCGTCAATCACATAGTTCATCACCGCATTTCGAGGTTTCGCCGTGAGCCAGCTAATTTCAGTGGACCACTGATTTGCTCGCTCGGATGCCGTGGGTGAAATATACATTTCATTAAGTTCACCAGTTGCAATATCTTTTTGGCAAATAAACTCGGGCAGCATCGCCCATGCCTTGGTATGTTTTAGCAGTTCACTGGTATTACGTAAGTTATTACTGTAGATCGTTCGTGAACTAAGATTGTGGGTCTCTTCACGTGCTATCTGTTTCATGAATAATGCCGATACCTGTAGCATTCCCCTTACTTCTTCTAATGAAACCAACTTTTCTCGACAATCTAACTGTGGTGATGCAGCAAACACCACATTGAATGAGTAACCATCGGCCAAAGTCAATTCATGATGTCCACTAAATAACGCTATACCAAAGCCGATGTCTGCCTGTTCACTCAGAACATGACTTCGCACTTGCATGGGATCAACAGCAAGGATCTTGAGTTCAATTGACGGAAACTCTATGATCAGCTTCGCCCAGATATTAGCAATATCTGCTCCCATCAAATCACTGTCAACAGCAACAGTGAAGCTGGATGGTAAGCCCGACAATAAACTGTTCGCTTTCACATCAAGTAGATCACACTCTCTGATAACCGACTGAGCATAACGATAGATTTCTGTACCTTCACTCGTTATCTCTAGAGAGCGCGGTTTACGAGTGAACAGCTCCATTCCCAGTTCAGCCTCTAAATTAGCAATAAGCCCACTCACTGTGGATTTGTGTTTACCCAATCTAACACTCGCTTGTTTGAAACTACCGCTGTCTACTGTTTCTACAAATGCGTTCAGTTGCTCCAACGTAACAGCCATACCTTTTACCTTTGATTAGAGATGCCTTGAAATCAATATAACATAAGGTAGGTGTTATGCCGCCCTTGGGGTCGTTAAGGTTTTAGTTAAACTCCGACATAATGCACACATCAACGGCAAGACGAAAAAGAAAACACTTTTACCGACTGCCCCGAATTAAAACTCAACTGAGTAATCAATAGTAGGAAGAATCACATGAAAAACTTCAAACTTAACAAACTAGCAATAGCAGCTATAGCGGCAGCATCACTAGCGACTGTAGCAACAACTGCAAACGCATGTTCTCGTCTAATCATGGACGGTGGTGAAACTCACGGTGTTACTGTAGCTCGTTCGTTTGACTGGGGTGGCTCTGAACTGCAATCTATCGCAAAAGCATACCCAGCAGGTGTTGCTGTTGAAGCTTACGATGTACCAGAGTACAAAAATGCGGCTTCTTGGACTGTTAAACACCACACAGTTGATTACGTTGAAGTAGAAACATTCCACGGCACGTCTGGCGAAGCAATCAACGACAAAGGTTTATCTGCTTCTATCCTTTACCAAAACCCATCAGTTGAGTTCATCAAAGATGCAGCAGACAACGGTACTCCAGCAGTACACATGTCTCAAATCGTTAATTACCTTGCTACTCAGTTCGCAACGGTTGAAGAAGCAGTTAAAGCGTTCGAAGCAGGTGAGTTCCAAACAGCTTGGAAAACCGGTATCGGCGGCCACCAGCACGGTTTCCACTTCTCTGTTCAAGATAAGTCTGGCGACATCGCGCTATTCCAATTAAACGAAGGCGGCGAAATGCGTGTTCACCGTGGTGACATCAACAGTGACTTACGTGTAATGGCGAACATGCCTCTACGTCAAGATATCCTAGCTCACGCAGAAAACTTTGACCTAGACAAAGCAGAAGAGCTACCTAGCGACATCAGTTCTCCTTCTCGCTACCTGCGTGGTTACCATGTAACAGCGAATGCTAAGCTAGATCCTAAAGCGGACTGGGTTGATACTCGCGGTAAAATGAAGGGTATCTTCGACTTTGGTAACAAGATTCCTCAAGACCTAGTTGACCCAACTAACGACTATTCTTATGCGACTTGGGAAACGTTCGTCTACAGTCTAGAGACAGGTGACACAACATACTACAACGAAGGCAATGGTTCACAGCTAGACATCAACTTCGCTGATACACTGGCCTTCACTAAAACTATGTGTTCAGACATGTTCCAACAAGCACGCGCTGGTGAGAAAATCACTTGGGGTGAGTGTAAGTAATTTTGCTCAATACCAAACATTCAAATAGCTCGTGTACATCGCGCGAGCTATTCTCAATGTATCTCTCTGCCTGCATCTATCCTTCTTCCAGTTTCGAGTAATGTGCCAAGGAGGCACATTTTGCCATGAATTACTTTTTGTATCTAAAGACTCGAAAATTATTTGAAGTAATGAAGTGAACCGAAGCTCATAAAGGGGCAGCTCGAGTAGACACGTGTATATGGCTCACTCCTAAATTTATAAGGAGCGGTCATGCTTAGTAAGTCTTTGAGCCGAAGGTGTGGCAATGTTTTCTCACTACGTTTCAATGAGTAGTCGGGGAAAAAATCTAAGACTCTTTGCTCAACGCTTTTGATATACCCCTGCTCAAGCGCCACACCAAACAGCATCGAGACAATACTTTTGGTTACAGAGGAAATGTGTATCGGGGTTTGGTTGGAAAAGTCAGAGGCAAAATATTCGATTGCCACCTCGCCATATCGAGTGGCTATCAGTCCCTTGATATTTGGATATTGGTCATTGATCAACTGCTCTATCGACTCGTCTATATTGTGCATTTTGTTTAATTATTCCGTTGCAAATGAGGCAAAGGCTAACCAAACGATTTTTAAAATTAAATGCCAAAAGCAAAAACCAATACTCTCATTTTAATTCCAAGGCGGCAGGTCACAAAAATTTGAAAATGTAATCTGATATTGAATGTTTCAGAAATGGAAATACCATATATTGAACGTCCCCTGAATACAGTATTTTGTGCCCCTCTCTTTAGGTATCAATCAGGTCTATACATTCCCAAAAGACATAGAGCTTTTTTGCTTTAGAAGATATTCCCCAGTATCAATCACCATGTACAACTCAATCTAACTAATCCGCCTTCTCATTAATACGATTTATCAGTGAACCAAAGTTCACTCCATTCATTGGGGGGATAGATCATGTCTATCATCTGCAAGCACCATATCGATTTAGTCAAACGTAAAGAGGCTTGCCTATGCATACAACCATCGATTCAACACTGCGGACTGTTATTGAGAGCTATGGCCTACCGAATCATGACCTAGACCAATGCAACCAAGACTGGTTTCCTGGTAATTGGTGGTACTCGACTACTGAGTCATCCATATCTAAAACCGAGGAAAACGGTGTTGCACATATAATACGTATAGATTCAAAGATATGCAGACTCTTCCCTTACTTAACTCTGCAAATGGTAAGAACCTGTGTGCGGCATGACGGAAAACGCGAAAAGGTAACCTCAAAGGTATGGCGTTGGGCTCTCTCTCAAGTCGGTAAAGAGGCGTTCTTACCTGCGTTCCAACAGAAAATAACGAGGTGATTATGGAGTACTTAGGTTATCTGGTTATAACGTTCCTTCTAGGAGTCCCATTCATCTTCGGTAAACATAAAAAGGATGACGAATGAACGAAATCAACCAAGACCTACACCTTTTAGGAACCGCATAGATGATAAGGTCTATGCCCAAATTTCATAACGAGCCAAAACGAATTATCGTTGCAAAGACAAAAAGTAGACGTGATTGTGAAGCTCTAATATCGGTCTTTAACATGATAAAAGCGAGTAGCCAAATAAAATGGCTCTCGCTTTTTTAGTCAATTATCAGGTTCGATTCGAGATAAAAACTACCCAGTAAACTCTTCAGAATCGGGACGATTGGTAAACTGCACACCATTTAAGAAGTCGCACAGCAGTTGGTCTTCACACTGTTTATAGTTTTTGTTGTTTGGCTTGCGGAAATATGCACCAATTTCGTATTTACTTAAACTAATACCAACCACTTCTAGTACGTCCAACACGTCTTCTGCTTTCATGTCTAGCGCAATGCGCAGCTTCATGAAAATCATGTTGTTGGTCAACGAGACTTCTGGCTTAGGTTGCTCGCCGTCTTTTTTTCCTCGCTTGAGGTTGATAAAGCCATTTAAGAATACCGCTAACTCTTGATCTTTCATCTTAACGTAAGATTTGTCGCTTTCATCTTTTAACCAGTTTGCCACTTTATCGTGAGCCACAGTGACTTCGGCCTGCCCGAAAGCTTTCATTATCTGTGCGTTTTTAAGGTTTAACGCGTGTTGGATACGACGTAAAATTTCGTTGTTAGTCACTAGGGATTCCTAAAATGAGTTCTAAGGGTGAATAAAAATCCATCAATCACATGCGATCTGTGGGTGTCTTTATTCAATAGCGTAGTTGACGGTGACTCTAACAGAGAACACGTTTCTTCGGTAGGATAAAAAATGGAAATGAGACGGCCTATTCGAACTAGTTGGCTAAGTGGGTAAGACCCCACTTTCATAGACACTATGCTAATTAGGAGAAGTAGGTCAAATCACGACAAAAAGCATCGAAAAGCTTCGGACTTTATTGTCAAGTTTCAAGCTTTGATGTTCACCTGCAGCTACTTCCAGTGGTCGTTAACAAATTGGTGTTTTTGCAATAACCCAATAAGCTCTGAAAGCACTGGACCGTTGGCATGTCGACGGGAGACTAAACAACCGACCGTCGTCACCCAGCCACTTTTCTCATGCGCAACGGGTAGGGCGATGAGCTTCCCGTCTTGTATGGGCTGTTTAACCAACATCTCAGGTAGGTTTGACCAGCCGATTCCCTGCAATACCATGTCTACAAGGTTTTGATGAGTGTTCGCATACCAAACATTGGTGCTGATGCCGTAAGTAAACCAAAGCTCTTCTTTGTTCGAACTACGATGTACGCATTGGCGATACGCTTTGAGGTCAGAATCTTTAACTATGGGCAGTGTTACTAGGGCGTGATCAGGAGCGACAACCGTCAGAAATCTCGCTTGTCCGAGCACGAAGAAATCCATATCCACTCGCAACTCACCGTCGGCATAGACGATGCCTATCTGCGCAACTTCGTCTCGAACCAATTGTTCGACATCAAACGTAGAGGCAGTGATGATTTCGAAGTTGGTAACAGGATATTGGTTTGCGAGAGGAGCAAGAATGGAGAGCAGAGTTTTGCTCATCAAGCTTTCGTCGACGGCAATCACCAGCTCATGCTCATAATCGTTCGCCAAGGAATCCACTTTCTGATCAAAATACTGTTGCTGGTGAAGTATTGAGCGGGCTATCGGCAATAACGCTCTGCCGCTGTCAGTCAGTTCAGGCGTATTTTTCTCTCGACTGAATAGGGTTTGGTCAATCGCGATTTCTAAGTTTGATACGGCCTGGCTAACGCCCGATTGTGCTCGACCTAGTTTGCGTGCTGCGGCTGAGAAAGAGCCGTATTCGCACACGGCAACAAAGACTTTAAGCTGTTCGAAACTGTACATAGCGATTCCAAATCACAGATTTATTTCAAAGGTATCACGATATGTGATAGCTGTTAACTTTCTATCTAATTTTAGCTAGGCATAATCACTGTCAATTCAATATTAAACAAAGAACAGAAAATGAGGAGTTGAAAATGGGAGTACTTGAAAGAGTCTTTCATTCAGTATTGTTTGAAGTGTTAGCGGTGAGCTTATCTATTGCGGGTTTGGCCATTTTTACTGATCATGATGTCACTCGACTATCAGGGACCATGATTGTTATCGCGACAATGGCGATGTGTTGGAATTATATCTTCAATCTTATCTTCGACTACTTCGTTAAGGGTGAGCGTGTAGAACGAACCGTGATGGTTCGCGTTGTTCACGTGCTACTGTTTGAAGCGGGACTATTGATAGCCACAGTTCCCGTCATGGCGTATATGTTAGGTGTAAATTTATGGCAGGCGTTTTTGATGGATATTGGCGTGACCATTTTTGTTACCGTCTACGCATTCTTGTTTAACTTAACGTATGACCATATCCGACTGTGGGTGATCAATCATCGTCAGGCAACAGTCTAGTTGATGGCGATAGTATCTACAGATGTAAAAAGGGCTAATCCATGGATTAGCCCTTTTTGATTGAGTGCAAATTGTGACTATTTGATTTCACTAAACGCAATGTGGTGTAGAGTGAGTCCTGGTTTTACAAAAGCAACGCCAACGTCATACCAACCCGTTTCTAGATCGACGATCAAGCCATCAATATCTGTGATTGCTCCATCCGTTCCGTTGGTGGACAGCGACATACTGTACTCACCATTGAAACTTAAGCTGCAAGATGACTGTGCGAGCTCGTTGCGATCGTAGCTCACTTGGATGCTCACTAGATACTTGGCGGCTTTTTCTACATTGATCACTACAGAGGTATCGCTTGACGTCGCAAGCTTCACAGGTTGTTCTATGGTATGCGATGGCTCTTCTGGTGCCTGTTGCTTTGCGGTAAATGGTTTAACCGGGTTATACCTCTCGATAGGGCGCTGCATAGCCGGTGTGTTGATTAAGAATCGGCAGATATTCATAGCACTGCGCTGCAGCTCTCCAAGCGTGAGCGTACCGGATTCTAGTGCAGCTAGCGTGTCATCTTTCATGGCATTGCGCTCAGCGCCATCGTTATCGACAACCATATACAAATCGTTTTGAGCGCGAACCATGTAAGAGGTATATGTCTTCGCTTCGTCACCACCGTGCACAGGGTGGTTCATTTTTGCCCACCAGTCAGACATTACGATGCCGTCAAAGCCCCACTCTCCTCGTAGAATGGAAGTGTTAAGATCGTAATTTGACGCCCCCCAGTGACCATTGATTGGGTTATAAGATGTCATGATAGTCGTAGCACCACCATGTTTGACCGCGAGCTCGAAAGGCTTGATGTGCACTTCGCGAAGAGCACGCTCAGACATGACGCTGTCGACATCAAATCGCGATGTTTCTTGATCGTTTGAAGCAAAGTGCTTAATTGTGCCCGATACACCAGCTTTCTTTAAGCCGCCTACTTGAGCTGCAGCTATAGAGCCAGTCAGTAATGGGTCTTCAGAGAAGTACTCAAAGTTGCGCCCATTAAGCGGGTGGCGGTGAATATTGATTCCAGGCCCAAGTAGAGTATCGATGTTGTAGCTTTGTAGCTCACCACCAACTAGGTAGAACAGGTGTTCATTAAGTTCGGTGTTCCACGTACAACCCAGCAAAGTGCCAATCGGTACTTGCGTGGCTTTATGACCGCTATCCATACGTATGCCAGAAGGCCCATCTGCTGCTGCGGCTACTGGAATACCTAAATCGAAAAGTGCATCACTAACGCCGCCAAATGCTGCTGCAGTCCCCGGTGTTACTTTCGGGCTACACATGCCTTCACCACGGACAATGGTGGCCAACATGGCTGGAGTGAACTGAGCTACAAATGAACTCATTGATGCAGAGCCTGAGGCGACATCTTTGAGTTTAATACCCGTGTCACCTGTGATTTCGATATCGACTGGTAGCCTTTCTGAAATACGCGTTTCCATGCAAATCGAACGAGTCGGGACGGATTCGTGCTCGATGGCGTAAGGCAGAGCATTACTTGTAGCTGCGGGCTTTATGCGCTGGAAAGGAGTGACAGGGGCGGCGGATTCAGATAACTGTTCGATCACCTGTAACGTGTCGACATCAAACGAGGCATCAATGAGAGTAGCTTCGCGAACACTGCCACCCACATGGAAGTGATAGCGACCAGCTTCCAAAACGTAGCAAGATTTATAACCAGTGCACCCTGAGTCGTCATAAGACGCAAGAGCAGACACTGGTACAATAATGCGCATCAGCTCTGACTCATTGGGAGCCAGCGTTTTTGATTTTCCAAAACCCGCGAGAACTCGTGCAGGTTTGCCAAGCTTACCCTGTGGTGCTTCAACGTAGATTTGTACCACCTCTTTTCCGCGGTGCGTATCACCGACATTGGTCACTTCTACGTGGAAATGAATGGCTCTGTTCTTGCCTGAGCCCTCAATTGAAGAGGATACAAATTTTCGAGTGAAGCTTGTGTAACTTAGGCCTTCACCGAAGGCATAGCGTACAGCATCAGGCTTAAAGGTAGAAAAGTAGCGGTAACCCAGATAGATGTCTTCGCAGTAAAGGTTTTGATCACTATTACCGAAGTTAGCATGAGAAGGGTAGTCAACTAGCTGTTTAGCGATGGTGTCTGCTAATTTTCCGCTTGGTGACACATCGCCTGATAATACATCAGCAAGCGCGTGTCCTCCTTCCATTCCCGCTGCCCAGCTGTAAAGAATCGCCTTAATTGAATCCGCGTTCTCCATGCTGTCAACCCAAGACATATCGATGATGTTAGTGACGTTTAGAACAACAATGACCTTGTCGAATTGCGCGCACACTTTGTGCAGCATGTCATATTCGGTTTCGGTGAGACGATAGCTGCCAGATTCGTCGGCATTGTCTTGATCTTCACCAGCTGTGCGACCGATAAACACGATGGCATAGTCACTTTGTTTACGTGCTTGTGAAACGACTTCGCTTGAAAGTGGCATTTCCTCTTGATACCAAGGTTCAGCTGCCCAGCCACCGCCACCATCGTCAAATGGGTGTTGCTCTAGCCAGGTTTGATAGATGGATACTAAGTCCATGTTTACCTGGATACATGGATGAGCGGAGAGCCCTTCGAGCGCATTGACACTGTATGGAACATTGACTGCGCCACCAGAGCCTGTGCCGCTGCGTACAGTATCGATTTGGCATCGACCAAATAGTGAGACTCTACTCATTGACGGTAGTGGAAGAGTGTTGTCGGTGTTCTTAAGTAAAACAATCCCTTCGGTCGCAGCTTGGCGACTGACAGGGGCAAGAGCTTGTCTTGCCGATTCGATGGTAGTCAGGGGCATAAATGAATTCCAATTCCTATTTTTGTTGGTTGTTATCGTTGGTATGAGAGTTAAATAAAAGGGTTCTCGAGCAAAAGTCGCTCGCGTTGCGCTAAGTGCAACGTGTTCTCGATCTCAGAAAAATAGCGCTGGTAGAGGGCTTCATACTCACCGCTAGCAAGGACAATTTCACAGCCTGTCTGCAACCTTTGAGCAAGCTCGGGATTGTCCGCGTTGATGTAGAAAACGAGAGGGAAGGGGTATTCGATCATCACGCCACCCACTAGGCTAATGGGGTATTGATTAGCCACCCGACTTTCAAACACTTCGAGCGCTTCATTGGCACCAAAGCAAACAAAATCAAACTCGCCATCAGTTAGGCGTCTAAAGACGCTATCGAAGTCACCTCGTTCAACGACATTAAAGCCATTTTGACGAAATAGCTCGGCATCAACCCAGGTCTCAGGGACGCCAACAGACATCGACTTAATGGCTTCGGTCGTTGTGAAATCAGCGATTTTGTCGTCACGAGCGAACAGTATTCTTTGCCCAAGCAATTGTTTGGTAACAGAAAGAGCAAGCTCGATAAATCGTTTCCCGGCAAACTTCGCATTGCCTTTTACGGTTACAAGTACATCGCTGCCATTATCTAACACCGCGCCTTCTTGTTCGGCCAAAGGCAGGTCAGTTCTGTCATCAATAATGTTTGTATGTCCGTAGCTATCGGCGGTTGCCGTAAGCAATAAACTCAGCACATCAAACTCAAACTGTTGACGATACGCAGATTTATTGCCGTTCCAAAAACGTACCGATTTTATTGTTGTCACATCTATCACCAAAAGTAAGCGGTTTCTTTTTAGGATAATCAGGATGCTAATGTGGAGATAGTGAGCAGATCACATAACGGAATAATAGTTCCTAAAACTATTATAAGTTACTGTTATTAAAACAATAACGAATCATTATGAGGCGACTATTTGTTCATCTATGCAAGGAGGTTTCTATCTTGAAGAGACTTTTAGGCTTGTTAACCTGTGTTACATCGTTAAAGCGATCACACTTCTAAATATGGAAATATGAGTAGATTAATGCGGTGCTAATACACTGAATTATAAGAGTTAATTTCTCTGTTGTTTTTCTTTTGACCAGTTGTATTTAATTTAAGTTATTGATATTAAAGAATTAATTTTAGTGTGATCAATGCAGGCTTTTTGGGTCTGTATTTTGTTAAATGCGTCGAGACTACTTAGTATTCTGAGAAAGCGCTTTCTTGAGGTGTTACCCCCGAACTTTTTAGTTCCACTTAAATGGAAATCGCTAAACCCGAAAACAAAACTAAAGGATACAGTGATGCAAAAGAAAACATTCATCGCCTCAGTGATTTGTGGTGCATTGTTTACTGGTAGTGCAGTGACTGCGCAAGCGGAAGAAATTAAACAGGGGGGCACCTTGACTGTGCCAATTATCAACACAGGCTTTGTTGATAACTTCAATCCATACACAGTAAAAGATATTTATAACGGCACCATGTTTGAACCATTGATGGTGTTCAACAACATGACTGGAGAAACGCACTGGCGTTTGGCTGAGTCAGCGGACTACTCAGACGATCTTAAGACCATCACGATCAAGCTGAGAGAGGGTCTTAAGTGGTCTGACGGCAGCCCATTAACAGCAGAAGACGTGGCGTTTAGTTTTGAAATGACGCAAAAAGCGCCAGCTTTTGACCTAAAAGGTATTTGGTCTGGCGGTAACCTTAAGAATATCGATGTCGTTGATGCACGCACTTTGAAGGTTAATCTTGCTGAAGCTGACTCGACGTTCCTTTGGAACCTAGCGGACTATCACATTGTTCCTAAGAAAGTGTGGAGCAAAGCAGAAGACCTAACCACGTTTACCAACCCAAATCCAATTGGTAGCGGTCCAATGACGACGGTTAAGTATCTTAAGCCGCAACAAATGGAGCTTTGCCGCAACGAAAACTACTATCTAGAGAATCGTCCTTACCTAGATTGTATGACGTTCCGTTCATACAACGATAACTCTCAAATCCAACCAGCATTGATCAAAGGTGAGATTGATTGGGGCTCAAACTTCATTGCTGATATCGAAAGCACGTTTGTGAAGCAAAACCCTGATAACCACCATTTCTGGTATCCAGCGAATGATGCTATTCATCTTTATGTAAATACGAAGGAAGCGCCATTTGATGATATCCGTGTGCGCCAAGCGCTTTCTATGTCGCTTGATCGCGAAATGATTGTCGATATTGCCGCTTACGGTTACCCAACGGTGAACTACAACGCGGGTGGTATTGGTGAACTATATAAATCAAGTATCGACCAAGGCGTGACAGATAAATATCGCGGCCTGACGACTTACAACCCAGATGAAGCAAAGAAACTACTTGATGCTGCAGGTCTGAAAGACCTCGATGGTGACGGCTACCGTGATATGCCAAACGGCGACAAGTTTGTGTTTGATATCGAGGTAGTAAACGGTTGGACGGACTGGATTCAAGTGGTTCAGATGGCGACTGAGTACTTTGATGAAGTTGGTGTGAAGGCGAACGTTAAGACTGTCGACTGGGCGGTATATGACAAGAACCTTAAAGACAGCAACTACAAGATGTCTATCAACTGGTCAATGGTATCGACTAACCCAATCTTGGCGTACCAAGCATACTTCTCATCAGCTTACGTTGGTAAGATTTGGCACGCAGGTCACGGCGTAAACAGCCCTGAAATCGACGCGCTAATCGATAGCTTCGGCAAAACGGGTGATGCGGTTAAGCAGCAAGAGATCATCTCTGAGCTTCAAGAGTTTACAGCACAAAATCTACCGTTTATTCCGCTGTTCTCTAACGCAACATGGTTCCAATACAACACGAATAAAATCGTTGGTTGGCCAAGTGAAGAAAACCCTTACGTTCAGCCAGTATTTTACGATGGTGGTAAGCGAGTTCTTATCCTAAATAACTTGCACCTTAAGTAAATCGTAACACTTGGGGTCTCGAATGAGGCCCCACATTTAAAAGGTACTGCTATGTCGTTTTTAGCTCGCCGCTTTGGCTTTTATTTCACTGCGTTTCTTATCGCAATTTCGTTTAACTTTATGTTGCCTCGTCTTATGCCTGGTGACCCTGTAGATGCACTATTTGCAGCAGCGCAGGGACGTATGGATCCGGCTCAGATGGATGCTGTTCGCGAAATGTACGGCTTTGTTGATGGCAACGTATTTGTTCAATACATCCATTACATCAAGAGTGTTTTCACGCTCGACCTTGGCCCTTCGGTTCTCATGTTCCCAATTAACGTGTCTGACGTCATCGCAATGGCACTTCCTTGGACCATGTTCCTAGCTCTAGGCTCTCTCATTGTTGCACTCATCATTGGTGTCAGCATTGGTACTTACGCGTCGTATCGCCGCGAAGGCTTCTTTGGTCAGGTTGTACCGCCAGTATTGGCATTTATCAGTAACTTCCCATACATAGTAACCGCACTGCTTTTGTTCTACTTCTTCGGTTTGAAGATGGAGTTACTACCACTTGCGTATACCTACGACCCTTCACTAGAACCAGGTTGGACGTGGGAGTTCATTGCAAGCGTCGCTAAACATGCTGTATTGCCGGTTGGCTCTATGGTGGTGGTCGGAATCGCGACTTGGGTATTCAACATGCGTAACGCCATGATCAACGTATTAGGCGAAGACTATGTGACCATGGCTGAAGCCAAAGGACTGAGTAGCTTCCGCGTGATGTACCGCTATGCAGGTCGTAACGCCATCTTGCCTGTTGCGACGGCTATCGCAATGGCGATTGGTTTCTCATTTGCGGGCTCAATCATGACTGAGGTGGTCTTTAACTACCAAGGTTTGGGTAACATTCTGCTTAAAGGCATCGTTGCTCGTGACTATCCGTTAATCCAAGCCATTCTGCTTATCTTAGTGACCGCAGTTCTGACTGCTAACTTTATCGCCGATCTTCTATACGTTTGGCTAGACCCACGAATTTCCAACTAGGCCGTATTATGGAAAAGTTAATAGACGCGCATAAATATGACCACGAGTCGAAGCTCGCGGTACGAGAATCTGCTTTCTCATGGAAAAACATCAAATCGAAACTAGGTAAGGTATATGCCTTCTTCTATGGCAACCCGCCAGCAATAATCGGAGGATTTCTACTTACCGTTGTTCTTGCTGGAGCCATCTTTGCACCTGCATTGGCAACTCATGATCCAGAACGCCGCGTAGCGCGCCCTCATGTTGCGCCCAACGCTGAGCATGTACTGGGCTCGACACGTAGTGGTCGTGATGTATATAGCCAAGTCCTTTATGGAGCGAGAAAGTCGCTAACCGTAGCCCTCACGGCTGGTGTTATTGCAATGAGTATTGCGGTTTTGGTTGGTGTTTCTTCGGGCTATTTTGGTGGCAAAATCGATGAACGCTTGAACTTTCTTACTAACGTATTTCTGGTGTTTCCACAGCTTCCGTTACTCATAGTATTAGCAGCATTCTTAGGGCAGGTGGGGTCCCTCGTTATTACCGTGTTGCTCGGTATCACCTCCTGGCCGTGGGGCGCGAGGGTGATACGTTCTCAGACAATGGCGATTCGTAATAAGGAGTTCATTATTTCTGCTGAGGTAATGGGTGAGTCAAAGATCCGCATCATTCTTGTTGAGATCTTACCAAACCTAATCTCTATCGTGTTTGGTGGCTTCTTGGGCACAGTTATCTACGCAATGGGCGCTGAGGCTGGCTTGGGTATCCTTGGTCTTGGTGATGCGACAGAAGTGAGCTGGGGTTCAATGCTGTACTGGGCACAAACATCATCGTCACTATACACAGGTGCTTGGTGGGAAATGATGGTTCCAGCAATGGCGCTAGCAATCACAGGTGGTGCATTGGCACTGATCAACATGTCGATTGACCAAGTGAGTAACCCGAAACTTCGTACAGGTCCACACATCAAACTGTGGCACAAACTGAAAAAAGAAGCAGATAAGAAGAGAGGCCTACGATGAGCGCATTACTCGAAATCAATAATCTATGTGTCGACTATGTATCGCCAAACGGCGTTGCTCGCGCGGTCAATAATGTCAGCCTGACTATCAAAGAAGGGGAGACGCTTGGTATTGCTGGTGAGTCTGGTTGCGGTAAAAGTACGCTCGCGTTTGCTATCTCTCGTTTGCACAAAGCACCTGCACTGATTTCAGAAGGTGAAATCCTTTATAAAGGCGAAGACGTGCTGAAAATGAACGACCGCAAATTGCGCCAGTTCCGCTGGAACGATGTGTCTGTCGTGTTTCAAAGTGCTATGAACTCGCTTAACCCTGTAATCACCATCGGCGAGCAGCTAACGGATGTGATCTTGGCTCACAAGAAGATTCCTTACAAGCAAGCCCATGAAAAGGCAGTTGAGCTGCTATCTATTGTTGGGATTCACGGTGACCGCATGGGTAGCTTCCCACACCAATTGAGTGGTGGTATGCGTCAGCGTGTGGTTATTGCCGTAGCACTCGCCCTTGAGCCTAAACTCATCATTATGGATGAACCAACCACGGCACTGGATGTGGTTGTCGAACGTGAAATTCTTAATGAGTTGTATGACCTTAAAACCAAGTTTGGCTTTTCAATTTTGTTCATCAGCCATGACTTGAGCTTGATGGGTGAAATTGCTGACCGAATTGGTGTGATGTACGCAGGTAACCTAATTGAACTGGGTGATGCTCAGCAGGTGTTTGGTGCTCCAGAACATCCATATACCAAAGGCTTGGTAGCGTCATTCCCTACAATTCACGGTCCAAAAGAGCGTCTATACGGCATTCCTGGTAATCCAGTGAACCTACTCGATATCCCGACAGGGTGTAACTTCCAAGCTCGCTGTGGAGAGTGTTTTGAGAAGTGTAAATCGGTAGAGCCTGCGCTCTCTGCTCTGGCGAATGGTCGTCAAGTCTCTTGTCATCTGGTTTAAGGAAGTAATGATGCAAAGTAACGAAGTCATCCTATCGGTAAAAAACTTAGTTAAAGATTTTCCTCTCGGCCAATCAGTGAAATCGAACCTAATGCGAGCAGTAAACGACGTATCGTTTGAGCTTCGTAAAGGTGAAGCATTGGCTATCGTAGGCGAGTCGGGCTCCGGTAAGAGCACGGGTGCACGTATCTTGACTCAGATTTATGACAAGACGGCAGGCGATATCCATTTCAAAGGTGTGCCGATCAACGAATATATTGAGCAGAATGGTCAATTGGAATATGCACGTCAGGTGCAAATGATTTTCCAAGACCCGTTTGGCTCACTTAACCCAGTACATACCATCTATCACCATATCGCGCGTCCTTTGATGATTCACAATCGTGCAGATAAGAAAGCTATCCCGCAGCTAGTCTATGATTTGCTTGAGCTGGTGGGTTTGACGCCGGTGAAAGAGACGGCAGAGAAGTACCCACATGAGCTCAGTGGTGGTCAAAGACAGCGTGTTGCTATTGCCCGTGCCATTGCTGTTGATCCTGAGGTTATCCTAGCAGATGAGCCTATCTCAATGCTCGATGTGTCTGTGCGCCTTGGTATTTTGAACCTAATGGCTGACTTAAAAGATAAGCACGGCATTTCATTTATGTACATCACCCACGATATTGCGACTGCTCGCTACTTTGCGGAGAAGACAGCCGTCATGTATGTCGGTCACATGGTGGAGTGGGGCGAAAGTGATAGCGTGACGCAAAACCCACAGCATCCATACTCTAAGCTACTGCTCTCGGCGGTACCAGAAGTGGGCAACGCGGGTCGACGCGATCTTGCTGTGAAGAAAGGGGAGATCCCTTTATGGAAGCCATCAAGTGTCGGTTGTCCTTTTGCTACACGCTGCCCGAACGCAAGCGAAATCTGTACGAAAGAGATGCCTGAAACCACGCAGATCTCAGAGCAACACTTTGTTCGTTGCCACAACATGTAGTTTAAAGAATCCCAAAAATTTTGCGCTCTAAAGAAAGCGCTTACAAAAAATCAGAAGTGACCAAATTATGGAACAATTACAAGCTAATCAGTCGTTTGAAGTGAATGGAAAATTTATCACTCTCAACGAAGAACGTTTTTACCAGATTTCTAATGTCGATCAGATGGCCCCGTTTTTTATCAGTGTTGTCTCTGCCAGTAACCATTGGTTGTTTATTTCATCAACAGGCAGCTTGTCCGCGGGGCGCATTCGTCCAGAGAATGCACTTTTCCCGTATCGCTCTGTTGATCATATTCATGAAAATGCGGACAACACAGGCTCTAAAGCCGTTATTCGTGTGGCGACTATCGATGGGGCACCTGCATTATGGGAACCTTTCAACCCGCACCATGATGGTTTGTACCAAGTGCAGCGCAACCTTTACAAAAATGCTGTCGGTGACAAGATCCTATTTGAAGAGCTAAACCACACCTTAGGCCTTCGCTATCAATACAGCTGGTCTACGTCGGATAAATTTGGTTTTGTGCGCGAAACACATGTGACGAACCTTGCTGATGAACAGGTTCAGTTTGAGATTATTGATGGTATTCAAAATCTACTTCCATCTGGCGCACCGCTTCAAGCGCTGCAAACACGCAGCGCACTGGTCGATGCTTATAAATGGAATGAGCGAATCGATGATCTACCTATGGCAACCTACAGCATGTATGCCAAGCTTAGCGATCGTGCTGAACCAGCGGAATCTCTGAGAGCGACGACGGTATTCGGTATTGCAGAAAAAGCGCAGCACATTTCTCTTAATACCAAAGACGTTGCTAGGTTCCGTAAAGGGCAACCACTTGATGCCCAGCCTTTAACTCGCGGCGAACGTGGTGCCTTCCTTATCACTCAATCTCTAGTACTTGAAGCGGGTGAAACGGAATCTTGGCTAATGGTGGCTGATATCGACAAGTCCCATGCAGATGTTGCTGCCTTGAAAAATCAGATGGTCTTAGACGACGAGATCTCGGTAACGGTTAAACAAGACATCCAAGCAAACCAAGATGAGTTGAAACTTCTTATGGCGGGTGCAGACGCGTGGCAGTTAACTTCTTCTGAAGAGACTGCCGTTCATCACTACGCGAACGTGTTATTTAACAACATGCGTGGCGGCGTGTTTGTCTCTGGTTATAAGTTGGATGCGGACGATGTCCTCGCTACATTTACACGCATCAACAAAAGAGTCGTAGAGAAGCATTCAGCACTGCTACGCACGCTTCCAGAAAACCTATCGCATCCGCAGTTAGTATCGATGGCGAAAGAGACAGGTGATCAACAGCTTCTTCGTATGGCCTACGAATATTTACCACTCACCTTTGGTCGTCGTCACGGTGACCCAAGCCGTCCATGGAACCATTTTGAAATCAAGGTGCGTGACGACGAGGGACAACGTTTGTTGGCATACCAAGGTAACTGGCGTGACATCTTCCAGAACTGGGAAGCCATGGCCTTGAGCTATCCAAACTTTATCGGTTCATTTGTCGCTAAGTTTGTAAATGCGTCGACGATCGATGGTTATAACCCTTACCGCATTACCAAAGAAGGCGTGGATTGGGAGCTACTTGATCTGGATGATCCGTGGAGCAACATTGGCTACTGGGGTGACCACCAAATCATCTATCTACTCAAGTTCCTAGAGCTTGCGGATAAGTATCAAAGCAATGACCTGATTGAATGGCTGAGTGAAGAAACCTACAGCTATGCGAATGTACCGTATGAAATTGCGGGTGTTGAGCAGCTGTTTGCTAACCCGAAAGATACGGTTGCCTTTAGTGAGCAAAAGCAAGCTGCGACGGAAGAGCTTACCGATTCACTAGGTAGCGACGGTCGATTGGTGATGGGTGAGAATGGCGATGTTTATCAAGTGAACCTACTTGAGAAGCTCCTTGTACCGCTATTGTCTAAGCTGAGCAACTTCGTCATTGATGGCGGCATTTGGCTTAATACGCAACGTCCAGAGTGGAATGATGCCAACAACGCTATTGTGGGTAACGGTCTCTCGATGGTGACGCTGTACTACATGCGTCGCTATGTAACCTTTATGCAGAAGCTAATTTGTCGCGCTCCAATTAATGTTGCGCTATCGAGCGAAGTAGCAGTATGGCTAACCAAGACAAGTCAGGTATTGTCTGAAGCGGCGGCATCGCTGCGAGTTGAGAAAATTACACCTCAATCACGTAAATCGCTACTTACGAAATTGGCTAAAGTCGCTGAGGAGTATCGTATGGGCGTTTATGCCAACGGTTTCTCGGGTAAATCGACGCTAGAGATGACAGAAGTTGAAGAGTTACTTCGCGTATCTAAGACTTTGCTTGACCACACCATTCATAGCAACAAGCGCGATGATGGCCTGTACAATGCCTACAACATCCTTGATCTTCAAGGTGATGGTGCGAATGTCGAATATCTATATCCAATGCTGGAAGGGCAGGTTGCTATCCTAAGTGCGGGTATTCTGGATGCGACACAAGCGGTAGATTTGCTGACTAAGCTGTTTGATAGCGAGATGTTCCGTGAAGATCAACTGAGCTTTATGCTTTACCCGGATCGTGATCTAACGGCATTTTTGAAGAAGAACCATATCACTAAGAATCTTGTTGATAATAGTGAGCTGCTTCAGGCGATGCTGGCGAATGACGATAAACGTATCGTTAATCAAGATATTGAGAACCGAGTTCACTTTAATGCTGATTTCGAGAACGCAGCGATTTTAGAGGCTCGTATTGCAACTGTTGCTGAGGATTACCCTCGCTTTGGTCGCAAAGAGTGGGCTGAAGTGTCTGATATCTATGAGCAAACCTTCAACCACAAAGCGTTTACAGGTCGCTCTGGTACTATGTTTGGCTATGAAGGCTTAGGTTGTATCTATTGGCACATGGTCTCTAAACTTCTACTTGCGGTTCAAGAGAACTACCAGCAAGCATGGGTAGAGCTAGGTAACTGTGATAAGACTAAGCAATTGGGTGAGTTCTACTACCGAGTGCGTGAAGGCATTGGCTTTAACAAAACACCAGAAGTGTACGGTGCGTTCCCAACGGATCCATATTCGCATACGCCAAAACAAGCGGGTGCACAGCAGCCAGGTATGACTGGTCAGGTTAAAGAAGAAGTGATTACACGCTTTGGCGAGCTGGGTATTACCGTGACAGATGGAGAAATCCAGATCACGCCTAACTTATTGTCGGAAAAAGAGTTCTTGACTGAACCTGTGGCATTTGAGTACTTTGATTTGCAAGGTCAGGTGAATCGTATCGATGTGAATGTGGGGAGCCTAGCGTTTACGCTATGCCAGGTTCCGTTTGTATACACATTGAGTGAAGAACAACATGATGTGTCTTTGACTGTTGAGCTAACCAATGGGCCTACGATTGAAAAAGTATCGAACATGATTCCAGAGAATCTAAGTAAGCACATTTTTGATCGCAGTGCTCAGGTGAAAGCTGTTTACGTGACGATTCCAGCAGAAAAACTGGTTATCTAGCCACACATTAACTAGATATCAGGGCAAACAAAAAGGCAGGACAATTTAGTTGTCCTGCCTTTTTTTATCTTCTGAGCGTAATAAAGGTTTAACCTTTCGTTATTCAAGCGAGGTTTTTCACAGACCCTCGGCTGATGATAGTCGGTTCGATAGGCTCGATGGGTTGTGAAGCACTACTTTTACCTTTAACAATCGCCATTACTTTTTTAGCTGCGGCGGTTGCCATTTTTTGAATTGGGAAATCTACAGTTGTTAACCCTGGTGTCATGTGCTGACCAAAGGGTACGTTATCGAATCCGATAATTGAGATATCTTCACCAACGCGGAGTCCGCGTTCCAAACATAACGTGTAGGCGGTCATCGCGATATTATCGTTCATACAGAAGATGGCGGTTAACGGGATATCTCGATCTAACAAACGACGAATGGCATCATGATTACATTGATGGTCAAATCGGCCCTCGACAACAGCATTGGGATTGTAATCCACGCCGTAATGGCTCAATGCATTGCGATATCCTTGCAGACGGTCGCGACTATCGACTTTACTGAGCTGACCACTGATACATCCAATTTGTGTATGACCTTTTTTAATCAGATACTCGGTGGCTAAAAAGCCACCTTTTTCATTGTCGAGCCATACGCAGCGGTCAGCCATTTCAGGAATGTAGCGGTTGATAAGAACTGTCGCTTCATTTTGGCGCGAGATCTCAAGAAGTTCACTGTCCGATAGGGTATCGACAGTCAATACCAGCCCGTCCACTTTCTTTGAGCGAAGAAAACGAATCGATTCATGTTCTTCATCATATTCTTCGTGGCCGCTAGTAATAATCAGGTGATAGTTTTCCGAGCGAACGACCTTTTCGACTTCGTGCATCATTGGCCCATAAAAGGGACCATCAAGCGTGCCGACAAGCATACCAATACTGCAAGAGCGGTTTGAGGCGAGTGCCTGCGCAAACGTATTAGGTTGGTAACCTAACTCTTCCATTGCCGCATACACTTTTTGCTTGTTAGCCTCTTTAACCGAAGAGTGACCGTTCAGTGTCCTCGACACTGTTGCTTGCGAGACCTGAGCTAACTCAGCGACTTCTTTTATCGTAATCAATTCGCGATCCTATCATTCAATCTTGTTGAAATTATTGGAAATTTCTTCAATGACTTCCACTCACTATACTACAAAGCGCCCATCTGATGGTAATTCGAGTGTTGTAGACACGATCCACGACGGTGAACTGTGATCTGGTTAGCGATTTGTAGTGCGGAGAGCATCATATCGGATTGCTTTCTCACATTTAGTGACTGACTCCACATTAGTAAAAGTAAGCGCTTTCTTTGTGGTGACGAGCCTCATGTTTTGTAGATACGTGCAATTTCGACCTATATACATAGCCTGGCTCTACAATTAATATAGTTATCAAGCAATGGGGAACAGAGTCAAGACAAGGCACTTTCTCTTAATTTTTTCCTTTTTAATGAAAGCGCTTTCTTAATGTATTGAAAGGTTTTCTTAAGGACTTGAGGTATAAATCGAACCAAAGCCTTATTTGATTTAGTTAACTGGGTTGCGTGTAACACGCTATGCTAATTTTTTCATAGTAAGTTTTGAAAGCGCTTACTTGGGGTGGAATGGGTTTTTGGTGAATTTATAAGCACATAGCTTCGAGCTTGGTACGTGCTAACCGTAAAAATATCAGAATAACTAATTTTATTTCTGTCTTTTCTATAGGCGGAAAGGAAAACCGGAAGTGGAGTGAATTTGGAGGGGGTCTAGGTTCATTTTTCTTCTAACTCTCAGTGTGAATTAAATGAAAGCAGTGGTTGTCTTTATTTATACGCACTTAAAAAATGGAAAGTTTATAATAAAATTTAGGAGTTGATAATGAAATTATCACAAGTGACTCTAGCCTGTTTAATGGCTGGATTAAGTGCTGCTAGTTCTAACGTGATCGCAAGTGAAAATACACAGGGTTTTGAGTTTCATGGTTATTTTCGTGCTGGTGCACTCTATAGCACTAATGACGATTTTAAGCGCTCTAAATTCCCAGCAACAAAAGAAAAGCTTGGTCGTTTAGGTATTGAATCTGATAACCACTTTGAGCTTGCGCTTCAGAAAAATTTCGATACTGCAGATGGTCAATCGGTGAGAATTAAAACCCGTGCAGGTGCAGACAATGCGCAATCAGAAGGTAAAAACCAACTGGGCACAAATGCTGATGCCGCGAATGGTAGTATTGGTTTAATCGAGACGTTTGTAGAGTTTGACGGTGTGACAGAAACAGGCACCATGTGGGGTGGTAAGCGTTTCTATGGTAAAGATAACTACATCTTTATGACTGACTTCTTCTATACCGATATGTCAGGTACTGGTGTTGGTATTGAAGGTATCGAGCTTGGTGGAAATAAATGGGATTTCGCATACGTAGCGAGTGATAACGCTGAGGGTGGTTACTGGGGACTTGATGATAATAACCCAATGCATGCTGTACACGTGGGCGTTAACTTTGGTTCTTTTGAACTACATGCTATGGGTAAATATTTACCAGATAACTTTGTAGATGATGTTGAATATGCAGATTCTGGTTTTGAAGTTACCGGTATTTATCATTCTGATACTGTATTTGGCTTGTCTGAAAAGGGCTTTACTAAATATATTGCACAAGCAGGTCAAGGTTTAGGTTCAGGACAATTATTAGGTGGTACAATTACAACCTATAATGCATGGAAGCCAGGTTACGGTGGTGCGATGGGTCCTGATAACATGAAGAAAATTGATTCTGGTGATGTATCGACTCGTGCACTTATTTGGGGTGGCTACTTCTTTGAGAATGGCGTAAGTATTTTCCACTCTATTCAAGGTCAATATAATGATCTCGAAAAACGTGGTAAAGACTCTTGGGCATCTGCAATGATTCGACCAACTTTCCCAATTTCTAAAAACTGGTCTATCGCAACTGAAGCGGGCTACCAATATGGCGATTGGTCTGATGAAAATGGTGTAGGCGGCAGTAACTATGACTACAAACTGACTATCGCACCAACAGTGACTGTAGGTACTGGATTTGGCCCTGCACCAGAGATTCGTTTCCTAGCGACGTACCTAGATGGTTCTGACCGTGATAAAGCGGATTTGTTAGTAGGCATCCAAGCTGATATGTGGTGGTAACCCCAGCCACTGTCTTAAGAGAGGGGACGGGTATGTGTATCATAGGGAGAGAGCATACCCGTATTTTTCACAATATTCATGATTCATATTGTGTTTATGTCTTTGATAATAAGTGCACTGGCTCTTGCATAGTTTCTTGTATATTCAGGGCAGTTTGATCTTGCCACTCAGTTTGCTGAGTGGCTTTTTTTGTTTGAGTTCTAACTTTGTCTAATTGTTTCGTGAAAGCGTTTACTTTTTAGGTAAAATAATAGTCATTCTACAATGATGTGAATATAAGTAGTTAAGGAGTGTTGCTATGATACGAAAGACGATTCTCGCCTTAGCGCTGGCAACCATAGCGGGTTGTGCTAGCCAAGTCCAAGACGCTAATAATAGTAAAGATGAGGCAGGTATAGCAGCTTTAAACTCACAGCAAGGGTGTTGTGAATCTCTGGCCAATGTGAGTTTTGCTCCAGTGAGCAAACCAGGCGCTGTAGAGATCAATTTGTCTACTCAGTCGCCAAAAATTGAACTAAACAGCGGGCGCACTTTTGCCGAAGGTATTGAACTGCCGTCTGCGCTCGGTGAGATCAAGTTAACGGTTTACTCTATTATCGACAAACAAGTTTTTGTACCGACAGTACTTGTGCTTGATGAGAAGTTTCAAGTTCTTGATGTTATTGGAGAAGATATCATCAAACACAGGGAGAGCTCGATACTATACAAATCTGGCTATTTGGGTGAATACGCGATCCCAAATCGCTTTTCTAATGGTCAAAAGCCAGTTTATCTCGCCGTTGTAACCACAAAAGACGCTTTGGCGACGAGTTCAGAGCCAATGCCTCCAAGTGAATTTGCCCTGCAATCAGGCTCTGTTTCGGCTAATGACCCATATTACTCAAATCTTACTATTACGCATTCAGCGATTGGCAAAGTCACGTTAGAGCTGAACTATGAGCCTACTGGCTCACGTTCGGAAACAGAAGCAGAGAAGCAAACAAGGCAAGATGCGGTTGCTCAGCACTCGGAAGCAGTAGCGACAGAAAAGCTCACGGCGACGCAAGAGCAGGCGTTTAATCAAGCGATTGAGCGAGCTGTTGAACAAGGTGAGTTTGAGAAAGCCCTGAGACTATCAAAAGAAGCGGAGAGCCTAGGCTCAAAGAGCGCTCAACAAGCGTTTGTTGACGCGATGAAACAGTACTAATGGGCGATCAGTAAGTGTTTTAAGCATTCAGGGCAACGTATGATTTGTTGCCCTGAATCTATGCACTTCCGTTCGCAATCTTATCTCTTAATACACGACACTTTATCGAAGCAGATTAATTGCTGGTGAGAGTAGGGCAAGGCGTATTGGTGTTAAGTGCATAAACCACCGTAACTGTCCCTGCCGCTTTGTATAAGCATACATTTGAACCACCCTGTCCGGTTGCTACGCCTGCTGGTTCCAATTGTTGCGCTGAAGCTGAAACTGCGAAACCAAACGTGAGCGCTGCAATGATTAGTGCTTTCATGACTAAGTCCTTTCGTTGAACTGAATGAATATGTACCAAATGTGATTTGAGTCACACTTGTTATCAGTAAGACTAGTTCGGTTTTTTCTATTTACAAGCTCGTTGTCGCCACTCTAGTTATCTGCAGATAACGATCTACGTATCGCGAGGTTGTGTTTAAAACGCATCTACTTTTGTAAATGACGACAATGTCAATAGATTGAAAGGCAGATTTTAGCGCAAAGCTGTGATCTTTGTTCAAATCGTGCTCTAGATATCAAAATTTGATTTTGGGCTTGGGGATTGGATAAGAATCACTGCAAAACCAATAAGTAGGGTTTAAACTCTAAGATTATTATATTCAACACGGTGCATTTTAAAGCAACTATATGCTTGATCTGATCTTATCAACACATCAGGGTTCACACGAAGAACTGCTCGGTTTATCTGAGGTGTTTGACGCTGTGGATGCCTATATATTTATAAAAGATAACGAAGGTCACTATCAGTATGTCAATCGTAAAGTCTTAGACACTTTTGGTGTGACGCTCGATGGAATTAGAGGCAAAACAGACTGGCATTTGTTTAGTTTTCGCACCGCCAAAATGATGCGTTTGAATGATAAGAGCGTTATAGACACTCGCAAACCCACTCAGCAAAAAATTCCTTTCTCCATCGACAATAGTGAGCTCTACCATTTAACGGTGACGTCCCCAATCATTAAAAATAATCAGGTTCTAGGCGTCATTGGTTTTGCCGTAGATGTGTCCAAAGACATGGCTGAACGTCAGGTTCTGCTCGAGGAGGCTAATACCGATGGGCTGACTGGGTGTTTTAACCGACGTTATATGCACTTAGCGTTAGAAGAAGAACAAAATAAGCACAGAGAGCTCGGAGTGCCGAGTTCGCTACTGATCATTGATGTTGATCGCTTCAAACCTATTAACGACAAGTACGGACATTCAATTGGCGACAGAGTATTGGTTGATGTGGTCGCTGTCATAGACCAATGTACTCGTGAGCAAGATAAACTGTGTCGATATGGTGGAGATGAGTTTGTCTTGCTGCTACCCGGAAGTAATGTTCATCAAGCTTATGCACTTGCTACGCGTCTGTCGCGCAAAATAGATGCGCTCGAGTTTCAGAGCAGCAGTGGTAAAACCTTTGGTGTGTCATGCTCAATTGGTGTCGCGACTCAAGCGCTCGATGACGGAAGTATTGTGGAGCGTGCGGATAAGGCGCTCTACATGTCTAAAAAAGGGTGCTCTGGTCGCGTCCACATGTATTGTCCTGAAACCCATGTTATACAAGAGTGCAGCCAATGTGGTGATTAAATCATCGCTTAAACATGCATCCAGTAAACTTTAACCCAATTTTGAAACAGCCTCCCCTGTTCACCCTTGAAAACCCCGTCAAATACAGCTATTTATAACAGTATAAGCAAGATAAAACTGATTTAGGAAAGGACGCTCTCAAACGCCCTTTCTTTATTTTTAGGGGAAAGGGATGACGTTAAAACGAAACGCGCTTTTAGCGATAGGAGTGGGGCTGTTTGCCTCAGGTGTGATGGCAGCAAATGTGGTTGAGACCACTTCGCTAACCGGGTTTGGTACGGCTAAATACCCGCAAGACTTCCAGCACTTTGATTATGTAAACCCAGAAGCACCCAAATACGGCAAAGTGACTTTTGGACAAATGGGCACCTTTGACAACTTCAATCGCTATGCCTCTCGTGGCCAACCTGCTGCAGCAACTGGCGAGCTCTATGATCCCCTGATGCTCCCTTCCTCTGATGAGATTGACTCTTACTATCCACTGATTGCCGAGAAAGTTCGTTATGCTGACGACTACAGTTGGCTTGAGCTCGACATCAACCCTAATGCGCGTTTTAGTGATGGAGTCCCTATCACAGCGAAAGACGTTGAGTTTACTTTCGATAAATTCATGAAGGAGGGGGTTCCTCAGTTCAGGGCGTACTACAAAGATGTGAAAAGTGTTAAGGCGACGTCGAAGCTAACTGTGCGCATCGAAATGTCAGTTCCTAACAAAGAAAAACTGTTTGGATTGGCGCAGGGCACACGAGTGTTACCAGAGCATTTTTGGAAAGATAAGAACTTTGCAGAGCCTTTGAATGAGCCTCCCGTAGGAAGCGGAGCTTATAAAATCGTAGATTACAAGATGGGTCAGTCTCTGACTTATGCCTTAGATGAAAACTATTGGGCAAAAGATCTACCTGTCAATGTCGGTCGCAACAACTTTAAGACCATTCAGTATGACTATTACCGTGATGACACCGTAATGCTCGAGGCATTTAAAGCCGGTGAGTTCGACTTAAGACAAGAAAACAGCGCGAAGTTCTGGGCAAGCTCATACACAGGTGCCAATTTTGATCGTGGTTTTATCAAGAAAGAAGAGATAGAGCATCACAAGCCAATGGCTACTCAAGGCTTTGTATTTAACATTGAACGACCAGTGTTTAGCGATCCAAAAGTCCGTGAAGCGCTGAGCTATGCGATGGACTTTGAGTGGATGAACCGAAACATGTTCTACGACCAATACACGCGTACCCGAAGCTATTTCCAAAACTCAGATTATGAAGCAAAAGGACTTCCTTCTTCGGCCGAGCTTGAGGTGCTGAATAAGTATAAAGGGAAGATACCTGAGCGCGTGTTCACTGATGAGTACAACCCACCCGTTACCGATGGTTCTGGTCGTATTCGACCACAAATGCGCAAAGCATTCGCTCTATTAAAAGAAGCGGGTTGGGAGCTTAAAAACAAGGTGATGACTAATGTAGAAACAGGTCAGCCTCTAAGTTTCGAGCTGTTGATGTACAGTCCCACGACTGAGCGAATTGCTATTCCTGTCCAAAAGAACATGCGTGCGATGGGGATCGACATGCGTATTCGCACCGTGGATACAACACAGTACCTGAAACGCTGGCGCGACCGCGATTACGATATGATTTCTTCTAGTTATTCAGCACAGCGTTATCCTAGCTCAAACCTAAAGATTGTATGGAACTCAAATTTTATCGATTCAACCTACAACCAAGCAGGGGTAAAAGACCCTGTTATCGACGAGTTGACCGACTTAATTGCAGACAGCCAGGATGATCCAGAAAGATTATTGGTCCTAGGTCGGTCATTAGATAGAGTGCTTCAGTGGAACTATTTCGTTATACCTCAGTGGCATATCAAAAAATATCGTGTGGCAACATGGGATAAATTCGAGCGCCCAGATGTCTTACCTACTTATGACTTAGGTATTGATACGTGGTGGGTGTCAGAAGAAAAGGCACAGAAGCTACCTGCAAAACGTCGATAAGAGGAAACAATGGCGGCCTATATATTCCGACGCTTGTTGTTGGTGATTCCAACGCTTTGGGCGATTATAACGATCAACTTTTTCATCATTCAGATTGCTCCTGGGGGGCCTGTAGAACAGGCGATTGCACAAGCTCAGGGGCTAGATTCTGGCATCATGGAGCGATTCAGTGGTGGGGGTACAGAAGTTGACTTGGATACCGACCAAGGTGATGTGGCGACAGGCTATAAAGGCTCTCGTGGTCTAGACCCAGAAGTTGTTGAAGCCATCAAAATCCAGTTTGGTTTTGATAAGCCGCTGCACGAACGTTATTTCGACATGCTGAAAAACTACGCCATGTTTAATTTTGGCGACAGTCTTTTCAGAGGTGGTAATGTTATCGACTTGATTAAAGAGCGTCTTCCCGTGTCCATTTCTCTTGGATTATGGAGTACGCTGATTATTTATCTGATATCGATACCTCTTGGGATCCTCAAAGCTATTCACCACGGTTCTCGATTCGATATTTGGTCGAGTGCTATTGTAATTGTTGGTTACGCCATCCCTGGTTTCCTATTCGCGATTATTCTGATTATTTTCTTCGCAAGTGGTAACTACTTTAGTTGGTTCCCTTTGCGTGGATTGGTGTCGAGTAATTTTGACCAACTAACTTGGTACCAGCAGATCATTGATTACTTTTGGCACCTAACGCTGCCAATCTTGGCCATGGTAATAGGCGGGTTTGCTACCTTGAGTATGCTGACTAAGAACTCGTTTCTTGATGAGATCAATAAGCAGTATGTCGTGACGGCTCGAGCTAAAGGTCTCGATGAGAGTAGCATTCTCTACAAGCACGTTTTCCGCAACGCTATGCTAATCATCATTGCTGGATTCCCTAGTGCCTTCATCAGTATTTTCTTTACCGGTTCGATGTTGATTGAAGTGATGTTCTCGCTGGAGGGAATAGGGCTGTTAGGCTTTGAGTCAACGATTCAACGTGACTACCCAGTGGTATTTAGCTCGCTTTACATAATGACGTTATTGGGTCTGATTTTGAGCATTATTTCTGACTTAACTTATACGTGGGTGGATCCTCGTATCGATTTCGAGGCGCGATAGATGGCTATGAATCCTCTCACGAAAGCACGTTGGCAACGCTTTAAAGCAAACAAGCGAGGTTATTGGTCGACATGGATCTTTTTGGTCCTGTTTTTCTTTAGTCTATTTGCCGAGTTTATTGCCAACGATAAACCACTTCTGGTTGAGTTTGATAATCAATGGTACTACCCGATCTTTGAACAGTACGCTGAAACCAAGTTTGGCGGAGAGTTCGAAACGGAAGCTGACTATACAGACCCTTATGTTATTGACCTTATTGAAGAAAAAGGGTTTTTAATCTGGCCGTTGATTCGATTCAGCTATGACACCATTAACTACGATATCGTCGCCTCCGTACCATCAGCGCCTGACAACGTGAACTGGCTGGGCACCGATGACAAAGGGCGAGATGTCCTAGCTAGGGTTATCTACGGTTTTAGAATTTCCGTATTGTTTGGGTTTATTCTGACGCTGGTATCGAGCGTAATTGGTGTCGCTGTTGGTGCGACGCAAGGCTACTATGGTGGCTGGATTGATCTACTGGGGCAACGGTTTATCGAAGTGTGGTCGGGGATGCCGACACTTTTCCTTTTGATTATCCTATCAAGCTTTGTAGAGCCGAATTTCTGGTGGCTACTCGGAATTATGGTGCTGTTTAGCTGGATGAGCTTAGTTGGCGTTGTTCGGGCGGAATTCTTACGCTGCAGAAACTTCGATTATGTAAAGGCTGCCCATGCCATGGGCGTTGATGATAAACGTATTATGCTACGTCACATGCTGCCTAACGCGATGGTAGCGTCACTGACTATGATGCCGTTTATTCTTTCCGGCTCTGTGACGACATTAACCTCGCTAGATTTCTTAGGGTTTGGTCTACCAGCAGGTTCACCATCACTTGGTGAGCTGCTTGCTCAAGGTAAAGCAAACCTACAAGCGCCATGGCTCGGATTATCAGCGTTCGCGGTGTTGTCGATTATGCTAACCCTTCTCGTGTTTGCGGGCGAAGCCGTTCGCGATGCATTTGACCCACATCAACAAGGCTAAGGAGAGGATGATGACAAAAGACGATCCGAAACATGTTCTCTCAATCGACAGCCTATCGGTAGGTTTTGGTCGAGGTAAGAACATCGAACAGGTGACGTTCGATGTATCGCTGGATATTCGTAAGGGCGAAACACTGGCACTGGTTGGCGAAAGTGGCTCTGGCAAATCGGTCACGGCCAACTCTATTCTCAAGCTGTTACCAAAAGGCTCTAGTCACTATTTGAATGGTCACATTAAGTTTGACGATATTGATATGCTCAATTGCTCAGAGCGCCAATTGAGAGGTATTCGTGGCGGGCGTATTGGAATGATCTTCCAGGAGCCGATGGTCTCACTTAATCCACTGCATAAAATCGGACGTCAGCTAGTTGAAACGCTGGCGGTTCACCGTGGCATGCGAACCAATAAAGCAGAGCAACTGGCAATCAGCTGGCTCAAAAAAGTTGGGATTCGTAATCCTGAGCAGAAGATTATTGCCTATCCTCACGAACTGTCTGGTGGTGAGAGACAACGCGTTATGATTGCGATGGCGCTTATCAATGAACCTGAACTCTTAATAGCTGATGAGCCTACTACTGCGCTGGATGTATCTGTTCAGGCGCAGATTCTCGATTTGCTGAAAGACCTGCAAAAAGAGATGGGGATGGCGATGCTGTTCATTACTCATGATCTGAGTATCGTGCGTCGTATCGCGGACCGTGTTGCCGTTATGCAGCAAGGTAAATTAGTTGAAGTCGGAGAGTGCCAGCAGGTGTTCACTACTCCAAGCCATCCATACACGCAGAAACTTATTAACTCCGACCCAAGAGGTCTGCCTGTTGAGGTGAATAAGCAAGCGACACCTTTACTGTCTGTTGAAAACCTTAAAGTGTGGTTTCCAATTAAAGGCGGCTTGTTCAAACGTGTTATCGACCATGTTAAAGCTGTGACCGATATGAAGTTCGAACTGAAACAGGGATACTCTATCGGCTTAGTAGGAGAGAGCGGCTCTGGTAAGTCGACGACGGGTATGGCTATTCTCAAGCTGGTTCAAAGTGAAGGCTTGATTGAGTTTGATGGTCAAGATATTCAATCATTAGACCGCAAAGGCATGCTGCCTTATCGAAGTCGGATGCAGGTTGTTTTCCAAGACCCATTCTCAGCCTTAAACCCGAGGATGTCTGTTGCCCAAGTTATCGGGGAAGGATTAAGAGTTCACTTTGAACATGACGAACAAACCTTAGACTCTATGATTTGCGGTGTGATGCGAGAGGTGGACCTCGACCCAGAAACAAGGCACCGTTATCCAAACGAGTTTTCTGGTGGTCAGAGGCAACGCATCGCTATTGCACGTGCGCTGATTCTAAAGCCAGAGTTCATACTGCTCGATGAGCCAACCTCCTCGTTGGATAGGACGGTTCAGGCTCAGGTTTTAGACTTATTGAAAGAGCTACAAGTGAAGCACGGCCTGACTTACCTGTTTATCTCCCATGACCTGAATGTGGTCAAATCGCTGTGTCATTACACGATAGTGATGAAAGACGGTCAAATAGTGGAGCAGGGTAGCACGCAACATTTGTTTGCGAACCCAGAAAAGGACTACACCAAGACGCTCGTCTCGCTATCCGCATTTTAGTCGCATAGTTATAGTTAAAAGGATTAGCTGCTTTGTGCGGCTGACTCACTATCCCTAGACTCTATTATCACAAAATTTGCCTATACTTTGAAAGTGCTTTCTTTTTGGTGATGAGAGGTTGCTTTTTAGATATTAATATCTCACTAGCTCTATACAGTGAAGTCAATTTATAGTGTCATAGTGACCAAGGGATGATGAGGGTGGTTCCAAGAACTACTCATTACCAAATTAGTATGATACATAACGTTTTTTTTGAATTTTAAAGAAAGCGCTTACATAAAGGTTTGATGAACTTTATCCGCGATCATACTCCGGTTTGGAGGCCCTCATCAGTGATTGCCAATAAAAGAATGCTCGTATTCAAGGAGTAACAATGCGAAAAATGAAGCACACACCCACGGTTCTAGGTTCGGTGGTTTCTTTGGCTCTACTGTCAGGTTGTGCCAGTACCGAAGAAGGCGAGAGCGCGAACACGGATTTAGTCCAAACCAAAGCGCCAGTAGAACTGACTAACGTGCCCGTAGCGGTCAGTGACGATTGGCAACTAGTCTGGGAAGACCAATTTGAAGGTGACGCCATCAGCAAGCGCAATTGGAGCTTTGAAACCAACTGTTGGGGCGGCGGTAACAATGAACAGCAATGCTATACCGATAGAAGCAAAAACGCGTTCGTAAAAGATGGAATGCTCCACATTGTTGCTCACAAAGAACGCTTCACGGGACCGGATAATCCCGAGGGCAAAGCGGGTATTAACAAGACGCTCCCTTATACCTCTGCGAGACTTCGCACCAAAGGAAAGCGAGATCAGAAATACGGCCGATTTGAAATACGAGCCAAACTACCAAGCGGACAAGGCACGTGGCCTGCAATTTGGATGCTACCCACTGAAAACAAATACGGCACTTGGGCGGCATCTGGTGAGATAGACATAATGGAAGCCGTTAACCTTAAGGTTCAGTCTGATGCACCGGGAGCAAAAGAGGGCGACGGTGAGAACCGTATCTATGGCAGCCTCCATTATGGTAAGAACTGGCCAGACAATGTGTATAGCGGACAGGGAGCGACGCTACCCGATGGCGTTAATCCTGCTGATGGTTTCCACACTTATGCAATAGAGTGGGAAGAAGGTGAGATACGCTGGTATGTCGACGATCTGCATTATGCGACGCAAACTCAAGACGGTTGGTACAGCCAGTACGAGAAAGAAAAAGGGCTTGTGGTCAATGCAGAAGGTGCGGCGCCTTTCAACGAGAAGTTTCACTTACTACTTAACCTAGCGATCGGTGGTTCATGGCCAGCAAATGCCAACTATGGTGGCGTTGATGACAATGACTACCCAAAAACCATGCTGGTGGATTACGTTAAGGTGTATCGCTGTGGTGTTGACCGATGGAAGGGGCACGGATGTTCAAGCCACTCGGAATTTGCGAAGGTAGTTGAGGGACACGAAGCGCCAGCGATATTGGCAGCAGATGATAGCTACGCTGAAGGGCCAACGCTTGAAATCTTTACGGATACGCTGAATGCAGCACTTGCATACGCCAGCTATGACCCAGTGAATATTGTCGAACATAAAATAGCGCAAGAAGACGAAAGAGGGTCAGTTCTAGAGATCACTAAACAAAACGGCGCTGGTAACCTCTATTTCCGCTCCCCGGTTACTGATATGACGGAATGGAAAAAAGAAGGAACGTTAGTCTTTGATATCAAAGTAGAAGAGGGAGCAGATACTGAGCTGCTAATAAAGATGGATAGCGGCTGGCCAAATACAAGCGACTACGTGGTACCAAAATCGAACGTGGGAGAGTGGAAGCAAGTGAAAATCGCCATCGCAGACATCCTCGATAGTGACAACAGTTTCGCACCAGGAGCGCAAGCTGATCCGAAAGCAGTAAACAACATCTTGGTTTTTGAACCACAAGGGGCCATGACGTTCAAACTCGATAACATTCGATTTGAAAGGTAACTAGCTGATAAAGTGTATTAGACAGAAAAAAGGAGCATCGCAAGATGCTCCTTTTTCTTTTCAAGAGCTATCAAATATCCGATTTTATACACAATAAAGTAAGCGCTTTCTTTTTGGTGAGCGAATTCGACCTTCTGAAACTTACTTGGAATCTCGATGTGTACATGATGGATATCCTAATCAATACTAGATATATCAGTTATTGTGGCAATTAAGGAACCTTGTTTCTTAATGAAATAATGAGTGTCTAATAGCGTGATTTTAATTTACAAAAAGAAAGCGCTTACCTTATGTGGATTCGTTTATATGTATGCCAGCGTTGAATCTACGAGCTTTATAAAAAATAAAATAGCAAGGAAGTAACAATGATGAAAAGAAGTCTAACACCTCTTGTTCTCGCTTCTGCGGCAGTCATGCTGTCTGCATGTGGTTCCGATTCAAATGATTCAACGACGGGAAGTGGAGATTCAGGTGGCACAAATAACGGGAACAATGGTAATGGAGATATTAATGTCTCGGTCACTCCAGACTATCAGCTCGATGTTAAGTCGTCATTGCCAATTGATTTTGGCAATGCTTTGACCGAGCTAAACGCGATTAACCCGGATCCTAGTTCTATGTATGTCACTGGCACTGTATTAAAGACGACAAAGCCTGCGGGTGCGGAAACCTGGGCGGGCAGTACTGTGGCCGATCAATCAAGCTTGGATCTTTCAGAAGAAAGGAGTGTCGTTACGGCTTGGGTATATTCTCCTGAGGCTGGTATTCCTGTTCTCTTTAAAGTGGAAAACGATGCTGATGCCTCTCAATTTGCAGAAGTCTTAGTGACCACAAGTAAAGCCAATGAGTGGGAGCAGCTTACTTTTGACTTCAAGGAACTAAACCTAGGCGAACTTAACGAGGCTTTTAACTATAACAAAAAGAGTCTGTTCTTCGATTTTGGCAACCTTGGTAGTGATAAAGTGTTTTATTGGGACAACCTTCGCCTCGAAGGGGCAGGTCTATCCGCTCAACCAACACCTGATTCGTTTCCAGTTTCTGATAGCGGTCAGCCGCTTTTGGGTAACCCACAGTATCAAGCAATTTCTTATGGTGCGTGGCGAAGCGATACCCGAGAGTCTGGTGATTTGGTACCTACAGTTCAAGAACATGTTGAGGACATGAAGATCCTAAATGCGATGGGTATCAAAGTTATCCGCACGTACAACACCCAAGGCTTCATCGGTAATGACGGTTACAGCAACACAGAAAATCTACTGGCGGCGATTCGACAACTGAAAGACGAAGCAGCGGCTGACGGTAATACGTTTGAGATGTACGTCATGCTCGGTGTCTGGATTGATGCCAATAATGCGTGGACTGGCTCTCCTATCGATTCATCCACCGACTCGCCGAAAAATGCGTTAGAGATTGCGAAGGCGAAAGAACTGGCACTGGCATATCCAGATATCATCAAGGTTATTGCTGTTGGTAATGAGGCAATGGTTGACTGGGCGTCGTCATACAAGGTACACCCTTCGATAATCCTTAATCATGTCAACGACCTGCAGAGTTGGAAGCTTGAGAGCAGCGACACTGATGACCTGTGGATCACAACATCCGATAACTGGGCGGTGTGGGCTGGCATCGACAACAATGGTAACTATGGTGAGCAAGCTGATCTTAAATCGCTTATCCAAGCGGTGGATTATGTGTCTTTGCATACCTACGCGCACCACGATACTCATTATGACCCAACCTTTAAAGAGGATTGGAAAGTCTCCGAAGCAGACCAAGCCCTTAGTAAAGAAGAGCAAATCGCTATCTCAATGCAGAAGGCTTACATTCGCTCTCTCGAGCAGTATGCTGCTGCTCAGGCTTTCGTCAATAGCGTTGATCCAACAAAACCTATTCACATAGGCGAAACGGGGTGGTCGACATCCTCAACTGACGGTTACGGCGCTGGGGGAACTCAAGCTGCGGATGAATACAAACAGAAGATGTTCCATGACGACATGCGGGATTTCGCCAACAATGAGGGTGTATCACTGTTCTTTTTCCAAGCGTTCGATGAGCCATGGAAAGGTGGTGATAACCCAGGGCATTCTGAGAAAAACTTCGGTCTTATCGATATAGATTGTAACGTCAAGTACGTTGCATGGGATAAGGTTGATACGCTGAATAACCTAGGGCTGACTCGAGACTGTAACGGCTTTACGGCGAGCTACGGTGGGGTTTATGCCACGTTAATGGATGACGTGCTCGCTCCACCATATGCTCCAGTAGAGCAGCCTCCGGTTGAGGGAGAGTTCAAGGTGCTGGGCACTGCCTTGTTTAGCGGTGCTGGCGCATTCGCATGGGAAGACACGGCTTGGGCTGGCGTTGATGAAGACGGTGTATTGATCGTTGCAACCTCTCCAACGAGTGCAAAAGACTGGGGGTGGGGTACACATATCGGTGATGAAAGCCGCCGAGACTTTACTGCGGTTAAAACACTCAAGTTTGATATTAGAGGCTTCACCGAGGGTGGTAAGGCATTAGCCGAGTTCGCCTTTGGCGTTGGCTTCCAGTCCGATACTGGTGGGCAATGGTCTACCAACCACACAATTCGATTTAATACGGGTGATTACCAACTCACGACTGATTGGCAGACCATTGAAGTTGATATCAGCCAGTTCTCTAACTCCCCTAATCTGAGTCAAGTTACCCAGCCATTTATTGTGCATGGCACAACAAAAGAGGGGCTTACAGAGGCGGATATTCAAGTTCGAAACATCTCTTGGTTTGAATAACCGTCACTAATCACACGGTGATGGCAATCATGCCATCACCACCTCTTGAACCCGAATAGCTCCAATACTGCTTCGACACTATGTCGCAAGTGGCCTTTGAGCTATCTGAAAAATACGGAGTAAAACCAAATGACCACTTGGTTTAGACGTCTTGGTCTACTGATCATCGGCGTTTTCACTATGCCAGTTTTGGCGGGTTGGCAAGTTCACTGGATGGATACCTTCGAGGGCAATAGCGTCAACTGGAATAATTGGACTGCTCAAACGCAAGCCAACTACAACAATGAAGTTCAGTGTTATACAGATGATGACTCATCCGAACAGCGTAACTACGACGTCTCGGATGGCACATTGAAAATCATTGCTCGTAAAGGCACGAATCAGTGTATGACCTTGGGCGGACAAACAAAGACTTGGACTTCAGGTCGAATTAATACCAAAGACAAGCAGGAATTTTTGTACGGTCGCTTGGAAGCTAGAATTCGCTTTCACAATCTTGAGGGAGGGACATGGCCCGCCTTCTGGATGTTAGAAAATCGTATTGCTGAGCAGCCAATCAAAGGTGACAACGACAATGTAGGTTGGCCCAATGCTGGAGCGAGTGAGATAGATGTTTGGGAGTGGTTTTCTAATGAACCAGAAAGTTACATTACCAATTTCTTCAATACCGCACATTCTTGCGGAAGCGAGTATCGCTACATCTACCCCAATGGGGCACAAGATGTTCTTGATTGGCATCGCTATGCCATGGAGTGGGGTGAAAACGAGATAGCCTTCTACATCGATGATGAGTTGGTAACAAGACACGATGTGAGCCAGTGCCCACGTTATAAAGAACCTATGTTCGTCTTACTCAATGTCGCAATGGGCGGCATGCTTGGCGGCAATATTGACCCAAGCCTTCAACAAGCAACGATGGAGGTCGATTATATTGCGCATTGCCAACGTTCACCCTCTAACGATAGTCAATATTGCGATGAAGATACGCCCATCGCCGATCCCAATGAAACCATTCCAGAACTACCAAGTGCAGGCGTTGATTCGTCATCGAATGGCGGCGCGCAATCTCTATGGACACTCCTTGCACTACTGACCATAGCTGCAATCAAAAAACGGAAACCAAACACAAGGAAATAACGCGATGCAAAATCTAGGAAAAGCTTGGGTAGTTACCCTTCTCGCCGCTAGTTTAGTTGGCTGTGGTGAGGACGATGCAACCATTGCTGCAGACAACGGAATAAACGGTGGTAATAACAACACAGACAATCAAGAGGCTTATTATCAGGTTCGTATCACGGTACTTGACGTTAACACTCAAAGCCCGCTATCGGGAGTCGTTGTCGACATCAGTGGCAAGATGGCAACGACGAACGCGCAAGGTGAGGCGAACTTTGAATTAGAAGACGGAAACTACACAGCGACGTTAACGATGAGTGGCTATCAAACGGCACAGCATAGTTTCGATGTGTCGAGCGCGAACTTAACGACTTCGGTAGAACTTACTCAAACTGCAGAAACGCCGGAATTACCAGAGGTTGGTTTTATTTTTGACTCCAGCAACGAAGGTTCATTTGCTATTGAATATTGGGGAGATGATTGGGGCTCTGGTTCTGGAATTAGCACTGCGAATGACGACCCTGATTACGGCGAGGTACTTGTTGTCACGAGTGGCACCAACTGGGGAAAAGGAGCGGCTATTGCTTGGGGTAATGAAGCTGAAAACAGCATTGATGCCTCGGCGTATACCCATCTCAGCTTCAAGATCAAACCAGAGGGTTTTGCAAACATCGAAGTTGTCGTTCAAGGTTCAGATATCACTGAATCCAAAACCATGTATGCGACAGATTCTGGTGAAGCATTAGATAATGGCTGGTATCAATTTGAGGTGCCATTTTCTAGCACTGCAGAATTGGTTTGGTTAGGGTTGGTGCTGCCAAGTGACGTTGATGGCATGGCTAAGTTGACCGACATCGCTTTGATTACCAAGCAAGTGGAATACAGCCAACCAAGCGTCAGTGCGCCGGTACCTTCTGTCGGTGATGAAGATGCGTTTGCGCTGTTCAGTGATACGCTCACGGAAGACAAGTTTATTTCTGTTTGGAATGCCAACTGGTGGAATGCCCCTTTATATACATCAGCCAGTATTGACGGTGATAACTACGCGCGCTATGAGATTGTTGGAGCAGGCACCGAGGGCGGCGTAGCAGGGATCGAGTATGGTATTGAATACGGCAGCATTGATGTTTCTCAACACGATAACTGGCACATCGATCTCTACGTTGAATCGGGCGTGAGACAAGTCTTACTTCAGCTCGTTTCTACAGACGGTTCCAGCAGCTACATGATAGATGCTCCCGAGACCGATCAATGGTTGTCACTGGATATTCCTTTAGCGTCAATGACCTTAAATGGCGATGTCGCGCTCAATAGCGCCCAAATGCAAATGATAGGCTTGCAGCTTTGGGGCGATGAAGGGAAAGCAGTGTTTGTTGATAACCTGTACTTCTCTGGTACGGCGATTACTCATCAACTACAAGTACTGGTTACTGACGATCTCGGAACGCCAATCCCGAATGCGCAAGTGTCGGTCGGTGTCGACGGAGAACATGATGCCGCTTATAAAGTGACAACAGATGCCACCGGTTTTGCTGACCTTTCACTTTCACAAGGTAAGCAGAAGGTCAAAGTAAGCGCTGATGGTTTTGCAGTGGCTCAGCAAGTCATTCTAGTAGAAGAGGGCGCGCAGCCCGTATTTGCGCTACAACGATTGGCGACCGGTCCGACTGAAGCGGCGCCAGTACCTAATGTCTCGAGTGATGATGTGATTTCTTTGTACAGCGACGACCTAACGAGTAATCATTGGATCACCAATTGGTCCGATCCATGGTGGAACCCGCCAACACATTCTGAAATCACTATTGATGGTAATCTGACCGCTAAGTTCGACATTACGCCAGATGGAGAAGAGGGAGGTGTGACTGGAATCCAATATGGCATAGAGACACCAGTCGATGCTTCAGACAAAACTGGTCTGCGCTTCGACTTCTACGCTACATCTGGAGTCACCAAAGCGGTATTCCAATTATTGTCCGGCTCTCAACCTCTGTTTTATACCATTGAGAATGTAGAAACGGGCTCTTGGATTTCAGTAGAGCTAGGCTTTGATGCGCTACAGGCGGGTCCTGATTATGACCGCGCCAACATGCAGCAGCTCGGTATGCAGTTATTTGGTACCTCGAGCGATAGTGTGTATTTGGATAATATTTACTTCTACTAATAGGTCGAAGGGTATTATCACGGTCAAGCGCTTCTGGCGCTTGACCATAACCACGAGTGACTCTATCGAAAGTTGAGGTTAAATCCAAACTCAAACGTACCTGCCGTTGTCCTCGGTTCACCAGGGCGAACACGGTGTTGGCCATAACGATACTTCACGTAGGGCTCGATGTATTTTGGTTTAAACGTCAGAGTAAAGTCTGCATGAAAGATACTCGGCTCTAAATGAGTGTCTGACATGATTCGATCGTGATTAAGTGAGTAGCTGTAGTTCAGCCAGTCTACAGGTGTGTAGCTTACGCCTAGGCTGGCTTTCCATTCTTTATTGGTATTAAAATTCGGACTCAAGATAGGAAAGTCATCACTTTGAAATACACTTTTTCGCCATTCGTAAGATGTTGAACCAAAGAGCAGTAAGTCGGAAGCAAGCATTCTTCCTGCGAACACACCAAGGTTATATATATCAACTAGGTCTGCGCGACCATAAGTAGTAAATGCTTCAGCATACGTCTCTCCGAGTAACAGACCATAACCTGCTCCCAGTTCTAGGTATCCAGTAGAATCAACTTCAAACCCTAGATTGATCTCCTCAGTCGCTTGAACGGTACCTGAAAGTGTTCCGACCCAAGTATCGCCAACCTTAGCGGTTTGAAAGCTCATGGTAGGTTCGTAGTAAGCAAGCTCGTGATGGTTGGCAATTGCAGAAAGTGGCAATAACGAAACAGCGGTAACAATGTACTTATTCATATTTCTTTCGCTCAAAATAAAAGGAGCCGAATAAATCCGGCTCCTTTGGTTTTATTTACTGACGTTGTCTATTAAGAGCGACCAACGCGGTCTTTTACTGCTTGTTTTATTTGTTGACGTTGTTCTTGAGTCAATGATTGAAGCTTTGACTTGAGTTCTTGGCGATCTATGTTTTGGCTAGGAAGGTTTCCAATGCGTCCTTCAAGTTTATCTCGGAAAAACGCTTTTGCTTGCTCGTTTGCATGGATACTAATAACCTTACCATGTTGATCAGTTGTAAACTCAACGTCTCCACCGTTAAATCCAGATACGCGGACAACAACGGTGCCGTCAGGGCGTTCAAATCGGTCTATCTGTTTTATGATTCGGTCATTACCGAAGCCTGGATCAATCTCGATAGGTTGATCCATTTCTGGTGCATCCCATCCAATGCGGCTAATTACACCGTTATCGATAGTAACCGCAAGGCGACCTTTTCCTGGCACTTTAATTTCTACATAACCACCGTAATTGATGATTTGTACCAGCTTCGCTTCATTTGAATCACCGATAACAATTTCGTAAGTACCGGTTCCGTCGATCACATCATCAGTTGGAGTGATGGTGCCAAGCGTTTCCCCGTTAAACTTTAACTCACCAGTTTCGCTGTCGATAAACCAAACATCAGTTGGAGTTACACCGAAATCAGGGTCGGTAACTGGTAAATCGTTACCAGGGCGAGGTGGTTGGTAATCTGAAACGACCAGACGACCATCAACATTAATTAGCTTAATTTCACCACCATTAACACCGTGGAAAATGAAACCGCCATCTTGAGCTTGAATACTGCCCACATCCTGACCGTCAACCGTGGTAACGTCGCCGGAGTCTACTAAGTAAGTCGTACCATTGTGTACAATGTAACCGTTTCCTTCCGCACCGGCGACAGCAACGATATTGTGGTTACCTTCATCACCTTCAACTAGTGCTGCATTAAAAACATCACCTTCATGAACAGTTACATTTGCGATACCATCTTGTGGAGCTGGACCCGAATCGCCACCATCGTTATTTGAACCACTAGATGAACAACCTGCCAAAAATGACGCTGCGATAACTGCACTGATTAATTTAAGTTTCATTTGTATCTCTCAAAATTGTATTGGAACAAAATAGGCTTCTTGCTTGCGAAGTGGCGCTCCGAGCCGATGAGAGAACTATAAAGATTATGAGCAGGGTTCACTAATGAACTGGTTTTATCGTACAAATAACCTTAAGTTATTAATAAATAGAGATTATTAGTCTGATAACCCTGGGTTATCACCGATCAAGATCTTTTTGATGAGAGAATGAAGCCACAGAATGGTGGCGTTATTGCGATTCTTGTAGTGGTAGATCGCATTAATATCTGTGTCTATGGTGGCTTTCCCAAAGTAAATATCTAAAGACCTCAAACCAGGGTGGGTGTCAAGGTTAAGGAAGCTCGAGCCTGGAAACATAATGTCTGAGTTTTTGATGATATCGATAATAGCTGAAGGGAGTTCTGAGCGAAAAACGATGTTCGGCTCATGTCCACGCATCTTTATCATTTTTTCAGATATAGACTGATTAGAGTTCCAGTCGGCGGCAATCAATGTCGCGATTTCAAAATCTACACCATCATCGATCTCTAAGTAGTCTTTCTTATATGGGTGGTCTAATCGAATGTAGCCTTTAAAGGTATCTTCGATGATCCTCTTCTGAAGTAACTCTTTTGGGGCATGCCCAATGGTATAGTTCAAACCAAACTGAATATCATCATTTACTATGTCTTGAATCGTTGATTTACTCCAGTTGAGTAACTGAACTTGAACATTAGGCGCTTCTGCTCTGATTGCATTAAATAGGTCTTTCGCAATACCAGAGAGAATAAAAGGCGATATCGCTAACTTGAGCGTCACATCTAATTCCGCCGGATCAAACTCACTGGAATGATTAACTGCACTGGCAAGTTCATCCATCAGTGGTGAGATAGATTCTGCTAGCTGATTCGCTTTTTCTGTCGCTCGCAAACCATGGTGCGTCTTCACAAATAACTCATCTTCAAAATGATCTCGTAAACGCTGAAGGGCTTTACTTACGGCAGGTTGTGAGACAAATAAACGGTCCGATGCTTTTCGCATATTGCGTTCTTGATTCAAAATGATGAAGGTGCGAAGGAGGTTGAGGTCGAGGTTAGCGAATAAGTCTTTAGCCATGAAAACATCTCATTGTACAAGGTCTGTTTTCAATCTTAAGTACAAATATCAAGCACTGCAAAACCTTCAGTAACAAAAATATAAACAAATTGTTTAAAATTCTCGTTAGTTGCCGATATAGTGTCAAATCAGTTGTATTTTATAGAGGTTTAAGGATGAAACTCTCGATATCGGGTAAGCTTCGGACGAGTTATCTGGCGCTTGGTGTACTTTTTATCGTCTCATCTCTGTTTGTGTATCGCAGTGTTGATGGACTGCAATCACAAACCCATTCACTGTTGCAGTATGATTTGCCAACCGTTGACGCGAGTAGGCAGTTAGGTCAGTCGCTACAAACTACCGTGTCTGAACTACGAGGCCACATGCTCCTTGTTGGCAGTGAAGAGCAAGTCGAGCAATCTAAAGCAAGTGTCCTCCAGCATATGGATGGCGTCGACATTCAGTTGCTGAGCCTTGAGGGGCTGCTATCAGACCAAAGCTATCAAGCGATCAACGACAGTTGGAGCTCGATTACAGAGTCGGCAAACCAAATCCTCGACATTGCTCAAACCAACGAAAACTTGCCTGCACACGCATTATTTATCAATGAGGCGGCACCGATTGCTGAGGTGGCGTTAGACCAGCTACAAGGCTTGATCAACGACGAAGCAGGTCGCTCAGAAGGTGGAGAAAGAAAGCACTTATTTAAGCTTTATGCCGATGCGTATAACTCGCTTGCTAATGCACTTGCTGCTCAGCGTGATTATCTTCAGTACGGCAATCAGGATTATCTAGAAAAATACAACGATTTCATTAAAGCGCATGCAAAAGTTGTCGAGCAAATCGGCTATAAGACAGACCTGCTAAGCAGTAGCGATCAGAGCCTTTGGTCGCTATTCAACGAAATGAAATCGCTTTACATGCCGCTGGCAGCGCAAGTGATAGAGCTTCGACAGTCCCCTAACTGGAACGAATCTAACTATCTCATGGCGAGTGCACTACTGCCTGCGATTGATGCGGTGCAGACTGAACTCAACAGCATCGTGTCTACGCAACAGCAAAAAGCTCGCGAGACGGAAACGCATATTTCAAGCAGCGTAACATCGTTGATTGCGATCTTGGCGATAAGCTGCGCCATCGTACTTGCGGTTGCCTTCTTGGTTTCTCATTTCTTAGGACGCCAGATAGGTGGGCGAGTCTCTCTTATCGCTAAACGAGCGCAGTTGATTGCAGCTGGTGATGTGTCGAGTGAACCACTCAAGGTGGCAGGTAACGACGAGCTTGCTGACCTGATGACATCAATCAACTCAATGAACCAGTCGTTAGCTCAGTTGGTCGGTAAGGTTTCACACAGCGTAGAGGCGGTGGAAGCGCGAATGGGGGATTTGACCCAGAACAGCCGTCAAAGTCTTGAGCAAGTTGAACAGCAATCTTCAAGCCTAGACAACATTGGTCACTCTCTATCAGAAGTCGCGGTGGGTTCAGAGCAAACTGCAAGCCAAGTTCAGGTTTCTTCATCTGCGCTGGTGGACGCTAAGCAAGAGTTAGCTTCTGGTGAAAGTATGCTAACTGAGAATCACAGCAATATGACGTCACTTGTCGATGCGATTCAGAATGCGCAACAGCTTGTTGAGCAGCTAAGTAATGAAAGCCAAGCCATCGGCAAAGTGACGGAAGTGATTGAAGGGTTGGCAGAGCAGACTAACTTGCTAGCGCTGAATGCGGCGATCGAAGCGGCGCGCGCGGGTGAGCAAGGACGAGGTTTTGCGGTCGTTGCTGATGAAGTGAGAATGCTGGCAAGTCGAACCACAGAGTCGACAACTGAGATCAACGCCATCGTGCAAGCGATTCGCACTTCAACCAACAAAGTCGAACAGCAAATCAACGAAGGGACAGCCATAGCGTCTGATGCTATGGGGCAGACCCATCAGGCACTCAGCCGCATTCAGTCCTCCGCTGAACAAGTGGATTTAGTGAATGAGCAGATGGAAAGCCTAGCAGCGACAGCAGAGCAGCAAGCGAGTGCCACGCAGACGATCTCGAGTCTTGTGAACGACATTAACGAGTCATTAAGCGCAGTAGCAGAGCAGACGCGTTCAGCGAACCAAGTGACCGAGCAGGTGACGAGCAATGTTGGAGATCTTCATGCTCAGGTATCGAACTTTAAAGTCTAAGTTCTGACAGAAAGAAACAAAAAATGCCCATCAAACGATGGGCATTTTTCTCTCTGATAACCGGTGAGTGGTTACACCAGAATGTTCATTAAGAACATAGCACCAAAGGCATTCAATACAGAGATAGCAATCATGACAGGAATGTAACGACCTTCTGTACCGATTGGACCCAAGATACGACCCATGTATTGGATCTGAGAGCCCATCAGGTAGATAGCAGGGGCAAGGATCGCGATATGAGAGCCATTCAAGATACCTTGGTCAAATAGCGTGATAACCACACCAACTGCACCACCCATCGACATCCAAGCACCAATCAATACTGCCGCCGCTTCACCTGGCAAGCCAAAGATGGCCATAATAGGTGCGAAGATCGCGCCCATTGCATCCAGTGCACCAGTAATTTGAAGCGCCTTAATGATAACGAATGCCATCAGTACGTTAGGTACAGTAGACGTTGTCGCGATAACCCAACCTTTTTTCGCACCTTCTACGAAGATATCAGTGACCATAGGTTTTTTTGCTTTTACTTCGCTCATTATGCGGTCTCCTGCTGTGCTTTAGTTTCGTCTTGCTTGGATGATTTGTCTTCTTTGCCCTCTGTGATGTTTAGGTACACACGGAACAAGTTAGCGCCGACAAATTTAAATAGGAACATGACTGCTACTGCCAAACCAATAGAAGAGGTTACAGCTAGTGAACCGTCCATCATAGTCAGCGTAAATAGCACGGCACCCGATGAGAAGAAGTTAACGATCGCTGCACCGGCAGTGAACTGGAACATGGTAAAGACATCGGTTTCGCGCTTAGTCAGGTGACCTTCATCTTTAAGCTGACGTGTCATCGCCGCACCAGCGTCGGTGCTTTGCAAAGAAGCGATTAGAGCCAGACCAGAGTTACCTGGAATACCCATCAGTGGACGTAGAAGTGGAGATAGAAGTTTACGAGCAGCATCTAATGCACCGTAGTGCTCAAGTACGTTGATCATACCGAGAGCGAACATCACGGTTGGAATTAGCGTTAAAGCGAAGATAAAGCCGTCACGTGCACCACTGCCGCCCACACCACGAAAAGAGGTGGTAGCCGCTTGAACACCGTTTTCGGTTTCCGTTACGTTATGGGCAACTTGACCGAACGCACCGTTTAGCGTGGTGAAGTCAAAAACACCATACCATTCGTTTGATTGTAGTAATCCTGAGAAAAAGACAATAGCGAAAGCCAGAGCAATATAGCTTCCTATTGTCACCTTACGTTCTTTTGTTAGATCAGACATTGGGGGGTCCTTAGAGACTGGAACAGAGTGCATAGTCTGAGGATTTCCATGTGCCAGAATACTGATCCGAATCAAGTGAAGGATTATTTTTATGAAACTAATTATTACCAAATATGTAACTGTGAAATAGTCCTAAAATTAGATATAACTCTGTTAATGAGTTGAATTAGATAAGCTAATGCTAGTTAAGAAATCTCGTTAAAGTGGAGGGGTATGTTACCTTGCGCTCCCGTTAGATACTGGGTCGATGCGTCGCGATACGAAATACTTTGACAAGTTTTCAGCTATTTAGGACGTCAGAAAATGCAAAAACATGGTCTGTCTTTTTGGTATGCCGCCGCGTTTATGTTTGGGGCCATCCAACTTGTTGCTCTTCCCATTTTAATCCCAAGTCATATCCTCTCAGTCAGTGGGTCCATGGTTCACGTCGGTGCGGCGTTATCGTTCGTGGGCTTGAGTGGTTTCGTAGCACCTCTAATAGGATCTACGATTGATAGATTAAAACTCCACAGTGCGGCGCAGAAAGGAGCGCTGGTGCTCTATGCCATCGCTATGGCATTGTTTGCCTATGTACCGCAAACATGGTCAATGTACTTAGCAACATTTCTTGTTGGATTAGGGTCAATCACGCTGATGACGGTGAACCCAACATTTATTGTGGCAGCGGGCTTTGACCAAGAGGAACAGGCACTTAAGCTCACACGAATGAATCAGAGTATCTTTGTTGGTGCTATTGTCATGGGCGCGATATTTGCGGTAGCCGAAGGCTTTAGCGAAACATTGAGTTTTGGTATGGTATGCGGCTTATCTATTGTGTCAATTCTGATCGTATCAGTGGACAGTAAACTGTCGGCTCAGCGAATAACGTCAGAGGCTCCACAAGAAGAAGTTGGCGAAGTGAAAGGGCGATGGAACCTTACGTTTGTGACTTTCTTGCTTGCTGTATTTGTCGCCATGTTGGCAAGCTCAAACCAAGTTGCACAAGGTCCAAACCTGTTTGAAAGTCTGTTTAACATCGATAAATCGGCGACTGCGTTGCTATTGTCAATTTCATCGGTGATTAGTTTGCTTACCTTAGATATTGCAGGTCGAGCCCTTGGTAAATATGGCGCAGGGAAAGTCTGGATAGTGGGTTTAACGGGATACATCGTTGTGGGTGCAGCGTTGTCTAATCTGCTTACCGGAGGCGTTGACTACTTCTATTTGCCACTCGTTATGCACCTACTGTTCATGCAATGCCTATCTATGGTGGACATGGTGAAACCCGCGATCGTTGCTAAGGTGACGACCATGACACCAGCTGCAACTCAAGGTTTTTTGCTGTTTGCTATTGCTGGTGGTTATGCTGCGGGAACGACCTTGGGAGGCGTGGTTGGTGAGCTGGCTGGCATGTCGAGCTTATTTGTATTTGTGGCAGCATCGGCAACCATTGCCTTGCTATTTGCAATGTTTACGTTGGCAAGAATAGAAGATAACTAAGTAAAATGGCGCCGTTACCGGCGCCATTTTTTAGGACTTTATAATGAACTTAGCATTGCTTATTCTGCGTACCAGTACCCCTTGTTGAGTAACTCGGTAAGCAGAGGAACAACGTGAGTATTAGGTTCAACGTCAACAAGAACGTCTTCATTAGTTAATGCACGTGCCAACCAAACCTGTGACTCGGCCAGTTTGAAAACTTCACCATTGATGTACACCATAGTCGGTTCGTCTTCATGAACTAAAGCTCTTAGGCCAGCTACTTTATACAGTTCACCACCTTGTGAAAGATGCTCAGCTACTTCTCCCGACGTCCATTTAGTGTCTGGTTCAATAATATTCAATTGGTGACGAGACTGGCTTAACATGCAGCCAAGAAAGTCTTTAACTGTGGTTTCATTTTCAAATGCTGAGGTCAGCATCTGGGTTAGAGTCTCTCGAGCTCCAGAGGTGATTTCACCGAAGTGTTCTTGAGTCGAAAGCTCTGGTTTGTGCATGTGCACATCACCATAATCGTGGGCGAGAACGTAGTCTGCAAAGTTACTGATTAGCTCTTGTTCCTTTGGTGAGCGAAAGCCAACTGAGTAGCTCATTGATGGCTCCAGCGCGTAACCATCGTGAGGGAAACCGGGTGGGATATATAGGATATCGCCTGGCTCGAGGACATCATCAATGATGGCGTCGAACGATTCAATTTGGCGAAGTGCTTCGTGGCGCTTAGTCTCTTTGTACTGACCAACGTCTTTAGCGCCCACTCGCCAATGGCGTTTACCAGAGCCTTGAACAATGAACACGTCGTATTGATCAATGTGTGGGCCGACGCCACCCCCTTCGACCGAATAGCTGATCATGAGATCATCAAACAGCCACTGAGGAAGTGTCTTGAATGGTTCGACGAGTTCAGCGGCACCTGCGTGCCAATGGTTAACCGCTTGAACAATCAGAGACCAGTGACTCGCGCCAAGGCCTGCAAATTTGTCTTCAGAGAATGGGCCATGCTCCGCTTGCCATTGGTCGTTGGCATTCGACACAAATCGAGAGTCGATTTCTTCTTCCATTGAAAGCCCTGCGAGCTCTTCTGGAGAAATAGGATCGGAAAAGGCAACAAATCCACCCTTGATAATAGTGGGTTGTTTTTGCCAATACTTGGCGAGGAAGTCTTCAAGATTAACGCTTAGTTGGTACATGGTGATTCTACTTTGTTTGAAGGCTGAAGATGGCAGAAAAGAGGCTAGAGATCGTTGTGATTTAAGGTAGGCGTCAAGGCGTTTATAAGCTACAAAACCTTGACGCACAAAGACTACTTGTTCAGCTGTTCTTTCGCTGCTTCAACTTTAGAGAAGTCCAGTCCTAGCTCTTCAACCGCTTCTTTGATTAGGTTAGGGTTTTGCATAACTTGACCCATAAGAAGCTGCAGTTTGTCTTGAGGCAGACCAAGTTGGCTGATGGTTGCCATCGCTGCGAGTGGGTTTTGAGTGAGTGTCTCGAAAATCTCGTTGATCTGAGCGTCGCCAATATTGTTCTCTTTCAATAGGGCAATAATTGGGTTCATTGTCTTACCTTTTTAATACATGACATGTTGGCGCTAAGTTTAACACTAGCTTTAGTATTAGAGAACCGTCACTGAAAGTGAAAAGCATTACTCGCAATGGCAATCGGCGGAGTGGCTTCTATACTCAAATGGAAGGAAAAATTTGTGTGCTAACAGTGATATAGGTGAGCAATGAGAATAGGGATATTAACGTGTGGACATGTAGACCCACCACTAAGTCATGAAAGTGGTCAATATGCAGATATGATTTCTGCAAATCTTGGAGCGGTAGATAACACCTTCGAGTTTGCTAATTTTGACGCGACAAAAGGTGAGTTGCCAGACTTGGATTCATGCCATGGGTTTATCATCACGGGCAGTGTGATGAACGCTTACGATGACGATCCTTGGATTCTGGCACTGTGTGACTGGATAGTAAGCTGTGAAGCTCGCCATAAGCCGTTGGTGGGGATATGTTTCGGTCATCAGTTAATTGCTCGTGCTCTGGGTGGCAAGGTTGAAAAATCGACCAAAGGTTGGGGGCTTGGCAGCTACGAAGTGAACATTACTTCTCAAAAGAAATGGATGAATCTATCCGTCGACTCTTTAAGAATGTTAGTAAGCCATCAAGACCAAGTGGTTATTGTACCCAGCGGTATGAAAGTATTGGCGACCAATGACTTTTGTCCCAATTTCATGCTTGCAAAGGACAATCATATTTTGACGGTCCAAGGGCACCCGGAGTTTAGCGCTGAATTTACTCGACTTCTTATTGAAAAACGACGCTCTTTAATCACAGAAAATCATTACTTTGATGCGTTAGAGCAGATTAACAAACCTCAAGATTCAAGCTTGGTGCTTCACTGGATTAGCGCGTTCTACTTTTGCAATCATAGATATTTAAGTCAAAACGAACTAGAACTTACAGCGAAATAGCGTACATCATAGGAACGGTTAAAAACAAAGGGTGTCACTCAGTAGAGTAGCACCCTTTATTGTCTGTGGTTGCATGATTCTAACTAAGCAAACTCTTTCTGAAGATAGGTAACAATATCAGATGACTCGTACATCCAAGTCTCTTTACCATTTTCAGTAATTTTAAGGCATGGCACCTTAACTCGACCACCACCAGCCAAGAGTTCTTCTCGAGCGTCGTTGTCGTTCTTAGCGTCTTTCAAAGCGATGTTTACCGATTGGCGCTTCATTTCACGGCGAACTTTTACACAAAAGGGACATGCCTCGAATTGGTAAAGTTGCATGGTTGATGCTTTTTCATCTGCTTGCTTTTGGGCTTCTTCGCTGCGCTTTACACCGCGCGGTGAAAATACGAAGTTAAGTAGAAGGATGATCTTTCCTAAGATAATGCGAATAAACTTCATAACTACCTTTCTTATCTTGAATACGTTGAGCTTTATGGTTGTTATAGGGTGTGATGAACACGCATCACACCGCAGAATATTAACACCTCTTTCACTTTACTGATACGTTTAACTCTAGTCTCGAGAGAGTGTGTGACGTTTGGTAACACTTAGCCCTAGACGTTTAGAGAGTCGAATCAGGTTCGCGCGGTCAGTTTGCAAGGTTCGCGCTGCTTTCGCCCAATTGTAGTCGGCACTTAATAGAGCATCGGTGATAAGGGCACGTTGATACTCTTCTGTCGCTTCTCGGATGCCTTTAGTGGTATCGACGGCCAAAGTGTTTTTTGACGATGTCTTAGGCGCTGGAGTTGAGACATCGTCATCGAACTGACCACAATCGTCTATGCTGACTGTGACAACTTTCTTGCCCATCGAGCGCGCTTTTGCCTTGAGTGCAGCTCGGTTAATCACATGCTCCAGCTCGCGCACATTGCCTGGCCAGGAATAACGGTTGAGGTGCGTAACCGCATTTGGACTCATTTTTATCTGCGAAATGCCAAGCTTTCTTCGTGCTTGCTCTAAGAAGAAGCCGGTGAGAAGCTCGATATCTCCGTGGCGCTCTTTAAGTGGCGGCACTGAAATCGGGTAAACACTGAGTCGATGGTATAAATCAGCGCGGAACTTACCGTTGTCGACTTCTGCTTTTAGGTCTCGGTTTGTTGCCGCTAGGACTCGCACATTTATCTTCTGGATCTGATCTTTACCGACAGGTTGAATCTCATTATTTTGCAGTGCTCGTAACAGTTTACTTTGTGCGGCAAGTGGCAGCTCACCGATTTCATCAAGAAATAATGTACCGCCGTCTGCAAGCGCAAATTTACCCATTCGGTTTTTGTCCGCTCCGGTAAACGCACCTTTAACGTGACCAAACAGTTCGCTTTCAATCAAGTTCTCAGGAATTGCCGCGCAGTTTACGTAGACCAAAGGCTGCTGTCGTCGTGTCGATTGGTAGTGGAGGGTACGAGCGACGAGCTCCTTACCAACCCCAGTTTCTCCATGGATAAGGATATTGAAATCAGAGGGTGCGACGATCTCTATGTCGGATTTGAGGGCTAACATTGGTTCACTGTTGCCAATCATCTCACCACCATCTCGCTCCCAGGCTTCAACATTGAGCTCTTCGAGAAGCTGTTTTGACTGCTTCGCTTGATACTCGAGTTGAGAAAATGTCAGTGCCATTTTTAGCGTAGAAGCAGCAACCGCGGACAATACTTCAAGACTGCGCTGTGGAATGTCTTCAAACGCATTCGGGGCGAGGCTATCCAGTGTCAGCGCACCAAGCATTTTCTCGCCAAAAATCAATGGAAGCCCCATACACGAGTGCATAGGTAGATCGCCATGATGATCAATCAGTAGACCATCAAACGGGTCGGGCAACTCACTATCAGCATCAAAGATAACAGGGCTGGTGGCAGCACATATTTCAGCGAATCTAGGGTGTTCTTGAATGACGAACCTTCGTCCGAGGGTGTCTCGAGCCAATCCTTGCATAGCGAGAGGTACGAGCGTGTCTCCCTGCATAGAGAGCAAGGCAACGCAATCACATCGAATGGTTTTACGTATAGTATTGAGAAGCGAATCGAAGCGCTCTTGATCGTTGCTGCTGCTGGCAAGACCAACAGTGAGATCGATAAGGCTAGAAGTGGAGATATCTTGCATAAAAAAGGATAGCGAGTCGAAATGAGTGAAGAGCTCATTTTAGTGTCATTTAGACATAAAGAAAAGGAGTCATTTTGACTTTTTAACAGAAGAAAATTACCAATAAAACCAATGACTACGGTGTTTCTAAACTTGGCACAAACCATGCAGTGATATATTCAGTTGTTGAAGTGCACACTATGTGTTCAACAATTCAGCCTATTATTAAAAATATCATAAAAACGATAAGTAGTACTATTAAGCCTTCTAGGGAGCGACTATGCTAAACAACCAACATATTGAGATCATCAAAAGCACCATTCCTCTATTAGAATCAGCAGGACCTGCATTGACTCAACATTTTTATCAAAGAATGTTTTCTCACAATCCTGAGCTGAAAGATATCTTTAACATGACGCACCAGAAAACCGGTCGTCAAAGTGTCGCGCTATTCGAAGCGGTAGCGGCATACGCAAAAAACATTGAAAACCTAGCCGCACTTACCACAGCAGTAGAACGCATCGCTCATAAGCACACCAGTTTCAATATCAAAGCAGAACATTACCAAATCGTGGGACATCACTTGATTGAGACTCTACGAGAACTGGCTCCTGATGCATTCACCCAGCCAGTTGAAGAGGCATGGACCGAAGCGTATCTTTTCCTAGCGCAGATCTTTATTGACCGTGAAGAAGAGTTATATCAGTTGCGTGAAAAAGCGCTGGGTGGCTGGCGTGGTACGCGCCGCTTTGTTGTTGCGGAGAAAACCCCAGAGTCTGAGTTGGTGACTAGCTTTGTGCTTCAACCAGAAGATGGCGGTAAAGTTCTTGGCTATGAAGTTGGGCAGTATCTGGGTGTTCAGGTGAAGCCAACCAATAGTGAACACGTTGAAATTCGTCAGTATTCGTTGTCCCAAGCGCCAACGGGCAGCAACTACCGTATCTCAGTTAAACGTGAGCTATCGGATTCTCACGATAATGGCCTAGTGTCTAACTACTTACACGACAGCGTTAATGTGGGTGACGTTATCGATGTCATGCCGCCAGCGGGTGACTTCTTCTACAAAGAAACCGACAAACCAGTAGTATTGATTTCAGCTGGTGTGGGCTGTACACCGATGCAGGCGATTTTGCAGAAACTATCACAAGTCGACAAGACAGAAACCGTCACGTATCTGCATGCTTGTGAACACGAACAGCAGCATTCCTTTGTCGATGAAGTCGCGACGATCGTATCTGCGAAAGGTTGGAATCAAAAAGTTTGGTACCGTGAGCCAAAGCAAACTGAGAACGAATCGGCGAAAGGGCTGATGGACCTTAACGCGATGAAAGAGACATTACCAGTACACTTCGGTGAGTTCTACATCTGTGGCCCGATTGCCTTTATGGATGCTATGGTTCAGCAATTAGATGCGTTAGATGTGGATCGCTCTCGCGTTCACTACGAAGTATTTGGTCCGCACGCGAACCTATAAATCGTTAATAACTTACAGGTCGTTAATTAAACCACTTTTCAAACCACCGCTTCCAACCGGAAGACGGTGGTTTTTTAGCTTCAAATTCGCGGTAGCCTTGATAGTAACTCTGGGTAAACTGAGTTCGAATTTCATCCACGCTCAACCCAACGAGTGGGCTCAGCGTTTCACTGGTTTGCATGGCATGATCGTTTGCTAGGCTGTAATCCAACCCAAGGTAGCCCTGAACATAAACCCAAATATGAGTGACCAACAACAGCTCTTCGACCACAGGCAGTTTGAAGGATTCAGCGTGTTTCGCGCCGACTTGCTTTTCAATGGCCGATTGCATCGCTTGAATCTGATCGAGGTGAGCATTTAATGAGGAAAGCGCTTCGACATTGAGCTTAGTGAACAAGCCTAGCAACAGATCCGATGGAGCGTTGTCAGGTTTGTTTTCTTGGGCTCTAGCAAACAGCATATTCTCACGTTCACATAGATTATTGAGCGCGTCAGTGTGTGTTGCAACAATAGCCAGCTTGTCAATTTGGATTTCTGCTAGTGCTTTCCTTAGCTCGAACATTTGTCCTGAAGTTCCTCGACTGTTACCTCAACAGAACCGCCTTCGGCATCGACAAACAGTGACGTGCCGGTAATCATTACCGATAGATCCATAGTGCGAGTTACTAGACCTGATAGAGACTCGATAGATTCATTTTCAAAGCGATAGATACTAGCATCTAGATAACCAAATTTGCCTTGGTTTTGTTGCCACCACACATCGCTTTTGGTGTTGAAGCTGTACACTTTCGTTTTCTTTGAAAGGCGAGTCGCTTTCTTCACGCGATCGACATCAGGTTCACCGATATCAATCCATACTAGTGTTTGGTCGTCCAAAGACTTTTCCCAAATATCAGGCTCTTCAATGGTGGACAGCCCTTTGGTGAACTGAAGCTCAGGAGAGGCGTTGAGACAGAATGCCATTAGCCTTGCCATCATCCGTTGTTCAGTTTCTGATGGGTGTAGAGCGACGGTAAGATTCAGAGAGTCGTAATAATCGCGGTTCATGTCTGTCAATGCGACACGAAATTTGTAGATAGTTGGTTTTAAAGCCATGAGATTGCTCTGGGGATATTTGAATGCATTAATGCCTATAGTACGCGTCTATGGGTAAAAGGACACTAACAAAGGGGCGCACATGTGCTAACTGATACAAAAATAGCCAGCTGAGCTGGCTATTTATCAGAATGTACTGGAAGCGAGTACTTAGACTGGTTGGATTTCTTCCGCTTGAGGTCCTTTTTGACCTTGAGTCACGCGAAATTCAACTTTCTGACCTTCAGTTAGCGTACGGAAACCGTCTGCTTTGATGTTGCTGAAGTGAGCGAAAACGTCTGGACCGTTCTCTTGTTGAATGAAGCCAAAGCCTTTAGTTTCGTTGAACCACTTAACTGTACCAGTAACTGTGTTAGACATACTTATATCCTAAAATTTTCTACTATCTTTTGTTTCTTTATTGCCAATCCGGCAGCTATAGCGTGAAAAGGAAATTGCTATTGCGTACAACGCGTCGGGGGAATCACGAGAATTCAACGATTGCTACTTGTAAACAATGTAACTTTTTTTTCTAGCCAGTCACGAATATAAGCGAGTTCTTAGGTAAGTCAAAGAGCTGCAATTACAATTTGTCTGAATATTTGAAGTGCAGCTCGTTTTTAGGTGTCACTTACATGACATTTTCAAACGCGCAGATAAATTTTTGACGCTAGGTCAACAAATGTGCAAAGCTTGTAACGTATTGATATAAAACATTATTTAGCGCTTCGAAATAATGTTTTGTAAAGATTGTGCAAACATTATTGGTATTTTGAAGCGCTAGCGGTTTTTATAGAATTACCAATTAAAGTGGACACTACCTCTCTATTTTTGGCGAATATATTGAGTATGCGGTAATTTGTCCTGCCACAATTGCTGAGAACATAAATAATGCGGATAAACCGATATTAGGTATCGGTAGAATCGATTGTTCAAAAACCGACTGGCTGGCGCTCACCATTACTCGACTACCTGGTACCAAAATAATGATGCCTTGAACAATATAAATAGAGCCTGTGAGGTCCAGACGCTTAGCCACCCACGTGCCATAGAGGGTAATAAGTACTGTCGTGACCCAAGTTCCCACAACCCAGCCACTTTCAAAACCGAGATAGAATGGTCCCCACATCCCGAGTACTGCTACCGGTAAGCCCAATAAGATATCTTTCGGTCTTGCGTTGAAGATCACGCCGATAGAGGTGGATATGAGCAACAGCCCGAAGCAATGCAACCATAGGGGAACTTCGTTAGTGTAAGAGATAGATTCTGTTTGTCCCCAAAAGGCTTCGCCGATATTCAGTCCCATCATCACGCCGATAAATAGTTTGATGAGTGTTAAGGCACTTTGACCCAAAAGCGCGGTCCCGGACACCAAATCATTAAAGGCCAAACATTCGAGCGAGTTGGCAATGGAAAGTCCGGGCACAAAAAGCACCACACTTGCAATACAGAGCGCCCATATCGGTATTGCGGCGCCAGTACTGGCAATAAACGCAACCAAAACACCCGTTAGCAGTGCCGAGATAAACTCAACCGCGATAGCGTTGCGGCCACGATAAACTAACTGACAAACCCATACCATTAAGCCAAGCAGCATAGAGAAGGCAATTGCTTCGAGAGTGCTACCTACTAGCATCAGATAAGCGGGCGGTATGCCCATATTGGCAAGCGCTACGATCCATTTCGGATAACCAACAGGTTCTGGAACCGGCTCATTACTTGGCTGATTGATGCGAATAATGGTGTTGGCAAGTAGGCTAAGGTTGATTGATGCTGGCTTTAAGCGCTTCAAAACTACAGTATTGTTCTTGTCTGGAAACTGGTAGTTAATTGCCGTTGGTGTCGCTTGGACCATAACGTCAACCCCGTGCTTTTGGGCGTAATGTTGAGCGTATTTCTCGACTTTGTAGGGAGCACAGCCGCTTCGATGAAGCGTGTCACCAATATCGACGATTTTCTTGATGGTTTGAGTGGAAGGCATAGGTCCGTCTAATCAATCTGGGGGTCTTTTTTGATGGCGTAAAGGTATCAGAGCTTTTGTGGTTTTTCGATAGTAAATATTCGTTTTTCAGTCAATTTTATTCGACTTTAGATTTTCGAACATAAACGAAGCAAGCGTTTGCCTCAATATGGCTAAAACGAAGGATCGCATCCTACAAGAACGATTTCTGATCTTGCCGCTATCAAGCTAACTTTAGTCCATCAAAGACACTAGGGGAGGCGCACAATGACACATTTCAGCCCAATGGCTATCCGAAAACTTGCAAGCCTAATGCTAGAGACAGGCTTTAAAGCCATCGATGTTCAGTATCATAGAGTTCAGTTTATTACTCGGGATCGAGTAGGGACGATAGATAGACACGGTATTGTAGTTTGGGAGTAGCTTTTGGAAGTGATGAGAGGTAATTGTGCTTTCTGGAGCAAACGTATTGCGCAGAAAATCGGAGATCAGACTCTCCGATTTTCGCAGGCGAGTTAGCTCGCATCGAGTTTCAAAAACTGCCTCACTCGAGTGGAATCTGGGTTGGTAAAGAATTTTTCTGGGGGATTTTTCTCAATCAATATGCCTTTTTCCAAAAACACAACTTGGTCAGAAACTTGTCGAGCGAAATCCATCTCATGGGTGACGATGACCATGGTATAGCCCTCTTTAGAGAGCTTTTGCATAACCGTTAGTACTTCCTCTACGAGCTCAGGGTCAAGAGCTGACGTTGGCTCATCGAAGAGCAGTACCTCAGGCTCCATTGCTAATGCGCGAGCAATAGCCACGCGCTGCTTCTGTCCTCCCGATAGCATGCTTGGGTAACTGTCGAGTTTGTGTGACATGCCAACCTTCTCTAGTTGTGTTTCCGCCATGCTCTCTGCGTCGGACTTCGACCACTTTTTCACATGAATGAGCGCTTCCATCACGTTTTGCTTAACCGTAAGGTGCGGCCATAAGTTGAAGCTTTGAAATACCATGCCGACGCGTTGGCGCATCTTGGCAAGCTCTTTGTATTTGGCTGGCTTGTTGGTCTCGGCGTTGACACCGATACGTTCTTCACCAACATAGATAAAACCGCGCTCCGGCTGCTCGAGCCAGTTAATGCAGCGCAACAAGGTAGATTTACCTGAGCCCGATGAGCCAAGAATACTGACGACTTCGCCTTTTTGTATATTGAGGTTGATGTCTCGAAGCACTTCGATGCCGTCAAACTGCTTAGATAGATTAATGATTTTGATGATTGAATCTTTATCATCTTCAATAGCATCTTGAGTAGTGTCAATTAATGGTGTTTCTTGGTGCTCAACGGTGTCAACGATGTGCAGCTCCGCACTTTCTTTAAATGTACTGAGTGGGATGTCTGGAGTAGTTTCAACTGATTGTTTAAGCATGACTTAGCCCTCGTTGTTGCACTTTGCTAAGTGCTAATTTGGTTACTTGTTCCACTGCGATACTGACCATCCAATACAAACCAATCGCGACGATAAAGGCGTTGAGTGGGATAAAGTAGGTAGATTGAATGCTGTTCGCAGCGGCGGTGATCTCGCTGACGGTAATGATGCTCAAAAATGCCGTATCCTTGAGACAGATAATGAGTTGATTCGCAATGAGTGGAATGGACTTAAACAACACGTTCGGTGCAATAACTCGAGTGAAAATCTTAAACTTCGAGAAGCCACAGGACTTGGCCGCTTCTATGAAGCCCTCATCCATGTCCTTTCTGACACCACGGAATATTTCGCAGAAATAGGTGCTGTGGTACAAACACAGTGAAACGAGACCGGCGGTGATAGCATCCATGCGAATGCCTACTTGTGGTAAGCCGTAATAGAGTAGGTAAGCGAGAATAAGAAACGGCAGCGTCCTCATAATGTTGATACTACCTCGCACGCAGTAGCTTAGACCTTTACTGCCATTTTCAAGCACGCTTAGAAGTGCTAATCCCATAAAAAAGCTTATCGTTGATGCAGACACAAACAGCATGACTGTCGTAAATAGGCCGTAGGTAAAGATCTCGCGTTGATCCCAAATAATTTGCCATTCGTTCATACTGTTTCCTCCTACGCGGCTAAGTTACTGGCTTTTTGCTCAGCCATATGTTGAAGCTTTATCAGTAAGCCGATGATGCACATATATAGGACTGCAGCGCAGAGTATTGGTCCTAGAGGTTCATAAGTGACGGCTGCGATACGGTTAGTTACGCGTGTTAGGTCTACCACACCAATGACGGCAATTGCTGGGCTGCCCTTAATTAAGAACGACATTTCATTCACAAGCGCAGGTAGGCTAACGATCACCATCTGTGGAAACATAATGCGGCGAAAGTAAACCAATCGAGACATGCCGATCGCTTCGGCAGCTTCTTTTTGTCCATTTGAAAAATTGAGAAACGCATTGCGCCAGATTTCAGCGTTGAACGCCGACGTATTGAGCGTTAGACATAAGATAGCGGAAAGGTGTTTGTCTAGATTGATGCCAAATGATGGGAAAGATAAGAAAATAAACAAGGCTAACGTGACCAGTGGTGTCGCTCTCGCCCAACTGACGTAGACGCCTAGAAATTGGTCTAAGAAAGGTACTTTCGCCATCCTAACCAGAGCAATCACGAGTCCTATGACAACGCCTAAAGCGATAGAAATAAGGGAGATCCAAGCGGTCGTCCACGCGCCTTCTAACAACTGCATCCATGCGTAGTAATCCATAATGTATGCACCTCCAAAAATATTGTTTAGGAATGTGGGCTTGCCGTTAAGTGGCAAGCCCATTTGCTTAGGTCATCGTTTAGCTAGGATTTACCGCAGTTAGTGAGTGGTATTGTTCAACTGAAGTAATCGGCTCGATTGGTAGGTCATCAAAGGATTCGCCGAACCATTTCTCTTGCAGCTCAGCTAATCGTCCTGTTTCTTTGAGGTGTTTGAAAAAGTCCGTTAGGTACGTCAATAGTTCTGGATTTTGTTTTGGTACTGGCCAACTTACGAAACCAGGACCAGATACCGCTTCACCCTTTTTAAACACTTTGGACTTAGTTTTCACTACTTCATTAACGGAAACGATGCTGTTAATGACATAGTCAACGCGTCCATTTGCGAGATCGGCATAGGCTTCTGGGTAGGATTGATATTCAACTACTCGACCTAGTGACTTACCCTCGGCTTCTAGCATGGTTTCAAGCTCAGGGAGACGCTCTAGCAGAGCGCTACCAGCTTGAAGGCCCACTGTTTTGCCATCCAAATCAGACACTCCAGATATCGAGTCATCCTTGGCTCGAGCTAAGAAGTAATGCTGGGCAGAGGCGATAGGGGGAGTGAAATCAAAAACTTGAAGTCTTGCATCGGTGACAATTGCACCAGTCAGAGCCAAGTCATATTGACCCGCAGAAACCGATGCCAGTAGGCCTGTCCAAGGTAGGATATCTTGCTTGACTTCAAACTTGGCGTATTCACGAAGCTCATCGAGAAGATCTTTGTTGATGCCGCTTGGCTGACCCTTCGCGATGTAGTTAAATGGTGAGTAGTTATCTTCTGTCGCCACCTTTAATACGCCCGACTCCAAAACCTGTGGAAGATCGGCACTGACAGCGCTAGCTGAAGAGCCCACTGCAAATGCAATTGCCGCGACTGAGAACCATTTTTTAATCTGCTTTCCATGTCCCATATATCCATCCTTTTCAATATTGTGAACGTTTTCTTTGAACACTTTCACTTTAGATATTTGTCACCATTCGGGGTTAGAGCCAATTTTAAAATCAGCATGGGACAGCTGCAGTTTGTAAATAAATAATACCTACTATCGTTATGGTCTATTTCTTGCTCTCTTAATTAACAGTTAGTCGTCGTAATGTATTTCTGAAGGGGTGACGTTGTGGCCGTGGATTATCAGTGTTTTATTGAGTTTGATTCAACCAGAAGCTTGCAGGAGCAGGTTCGTGAATACCTGGTGAAAGCGATTTTGTCGGGGATTTTTTCGCCTGAACAGGCGCTTCCATCTTGTCGTAAGCTGTCCCAACAACTGAAAGTTTCGAGGAATACTGTCTCTTTGGTGTATGAGAGTCTGCTAGACGATGGTTATCTAATTAGCCGCCCAAGAAGTGGGTATTATTTATCTGAGGGCTACAAAGAAAACTCGCAAGATAGTGCAGTGGATATTGAGCTAAGTGAAGATATTAGTGCAGACGCCGCACCAAACTGGGGCGATAAAATAAAGGTGAATACCCATCAATTTCCAAGGATCGTAAAACCTAGTCACTGGAGTTGCTATAAGTATCCATTTATTTATGGCCAGCCTTATATTAATGATTTTCCACTATCTCACTGGAGAGAGGCAACGAGAAAGGTAATTGCAGACTCCCACGATCATGGATGGCTCTGTGATAAGGTCGATAAGGATGTTGAGTTGCTCGTTGAACAGATACGAACTCGCGTTCTTCCGCAAAGGGGCATTCACGCCAGCAATGATGAGATCTTGATTACCATTGGATCTCAAAACGGCCTCTATTTGTTGTCTCAGTTGCTGATGAATCGTGATTCAAGGGTAGGTGTTGAGAATCCAGGCTACAAAGAGGCTTACAACATTTTCGGATTGGCAGGTGCGCAGTTGCATCCACATCAAGTTGATGATGAAGGTTTGAAACCAAACTCACTCTCTTCAATGTGCGATTATTTCTATGTGACACCAAGTCATCAAGCGCCAACGGGAGTGACGATGAGCCAACAGCGTCGAAAAGAGCTATTGGAACTTGCGCAGCGGAACGACGCCATCGTTATTGAAGATGACTACGACTCCAACAGTAACTTTGAGCTCAACCCTGCACCGGCTTTAAAAGCGCAAGACAAGTCGGGTAGAGTGATATACGTAAGTAGCTTCTCAAAAATTCTCGCGCCAGGCCTCAGACTTGGGTTCATTGTCGCTCCAGAGGAGCTCATTTATGAGCTGAGAGCGCTGCGTCGGTTGATGTTTCGTCATCCGCCGACTCGATTACAGATGGAGATGGCGCATTTCATCGCTCAAGGCTACTACGATAGCTTTGTACGTCGTTTTCGTGAGAACACCAGACAGCGCTGGGATATTATCAATGATGCCGTATCAAAACATATTCCATACTGCGACAAACTTGCCAAGAATGAACTGAGCAACGCACTATGGTTACAGACACCAGATAAGATAAGTAGCCAAAGACTTGTTTCGCGCGCAGCACAGCATGGGGTGTTAGTGGAAACCGGGTATTCGCACTTTATGACGGCATCTCAGCCCGAGTTAGAGGGTCAATCGACGATGTCTAATACGTTGATGAGTAACGATGCTAATCGCTATTTCAGGTTGGGGTTTCATTCCATTGATAAAGCACTAATACAACCCGGTATCATCGAGCTCGCCAAAGCGTTTGATGGGCTAAGGTAGTGCCTTAATAGTTTGGTTAGCGGATAGTTTAGTGAGAGTGAAAGATGAGTGCCAAGCAAATTGCTTGGCACTCATTACTTTTGTTAGTCGAATTCAGCTAAGACTTCATCAATAATAGCGACACCATGTTTGATCTCGTTTGGCTTGATAACCAGCGGTGGGGTGACATGAATTCGGTTGTTAACGATAAAGGTCAGCAGTCCTCGCTCAGTGAGCTTTTGCTTGATGAGCCCCATTTTCGCATTACTCAGCGGCTCTTTGGTTGATTTGTCTTCGACGAGTTCTACTGCCCAAAACATTCCCTTACCGCGAATGTTACCAATGACGCTGCGCTGGTCGTACAGGGCCATCAACGAAGGGCCGAGCAAAGAGTTTCCGATCTCATCGGCGTAATGAATGATGCCTTCTTCTTCCATTGCATCGATTGCCGCGACAATTGTCGACATGGCAAGTGGATGGCCTGAGTAGGTCAGTCCGCCCATAAAGAACTCAGACTTAAAAAACTCGCAGATAGCTTCGCTAACCATCACGCCACCCACGGGCACATATCCGGAGTTGACCCCTTTAGCAAAGGTCACAAGATCGGGTGTCACATTAAAGTGTTCAAACGCAAACCATTTACCAGTGCGTCCGAAGCCGACCATCACTTCATCGAAGATCAGCTGAATGCCATGTTGCGTCGCGATGTCACGCACACCTTGTAGGTAACCTTCAGGGGGCAATAGAAATCCAGCCGTTCCTGGGATGGTTTCAAGAATAATAGCGGCAATTGAGTTTGGTCCTTCGCACTCAATGACTCGTTTTAGGTGAGCAAGTGCGCGTTCGCATTCTTCTTGTTCGGATGTCGAGTTAAACTCGGTGCGATACAGATAAGGGTTGAAGAAGTGCACGTGGCCGCGACTATATTCATTCGGCACGCGTCTAAAGTCGCCGGTCGCTGCGATTGCTGAACCAGTGTTGCCATGGTACGAGCGATAGGCTGAGAGGACTTTATCGCGTCCAGTAAACTGCCTTGCCATACGAATGGCGTTCTCGTTAGCATCGGCACCCGCATTGGTGAAGAATACCTTTTTGAAGCTAGCGGGCGCACGCTCAAGAATGCGTTTGGCCGCCATACCGCGAGTGAAGTTGGCAGTAGCTGGCGCTATGGTTGCTAGCGTATCTGCCTGATTCTTGAGCGCCTCAATCACCTTGGGATGTTGATGACCGATGTTGGTGTTAACCAACTGGCTGCTAAAGTCCAAATACTCTTTTCCGTCAAAATCCCACATAGTGCAGCCTTGCCCATTAGCAATTGCGATCGGCGTCGCACTCTCTTGAACTGACCAAGAATGGAAGACGTGTTTATCCAGTTCAATAACGTCTTGGTTAGTAATTTCAGATGATAACAAATCCATTTTTCTCTCCTGTGCAATGACATCGCTCCTGAATCGCGAGCAGTACAGCTATCTTGGCGAGAAATGGCGTTATGGAAGTAGTGTCAGTTTCAAAAAAGTCGTGGGTCAGTAATTCCAGCGTCTGTCTGCCCTAGAGGATTCTTCAAACTGGCTCTATGGCGCCAAACGCAATCTATTTACATTGAAAACACACAGCACATCAGTATTGAGATATAGGGTCAGCACATTGGAACAGCATCATCATGGCATGGATTGAGATAGGGCTAGCATCGGTACTGATCGTTTTTGCAGGAGTGGTGCGTGGCTATTCCGGATTTGGTTTTGCGGTCATTGCAGCTCTGTGTTTGAACTTCGTTTTTACGCCGATGGAGTCGATTGTTATCGCCATTACGCTGGACCTACTCAGTAGCCTTTGCTTGCTACGAGGTGTGAATGCCGAGATAGACAAACCGCTAGTCAAGCAGTTGATTGCAGGCATGCTTATCGTTACGCCGTTTTCGCTATTTGTCGTGTCTTGGATTTCATCTGAGGCTTTGAAAATGTTAATCGCCGGACTGTCTATGGCGGCGGGAGGGCTGATAATGCTGGATTTAAGACTGCGTTGGCTCGACAAGCGATATTCACTCGCAGTAGGGGCGTTCTCCGGGTTTGGTATGACTGCCGGTTCTGCTGGTGGGCCACCGCTTATTTTGTACTTGTTGAATCTGACGATGAGCAGCAAAGAGCTCAGGGCAACAGCCATCGTCTTTTTTATGGTCAGTGCTTTGACCTCATTGGTGGGGTTAACGGCAATTGGAGCGGTTAATAGATATTTGATGTTGGTCGGTCTTACATTGCTGCCGTTTGCTTTAGTGGGTAATTTGCTTGGGCAAAAGATGCATCAATGGCTACCTGAGCTCTCGCCAAGGTTTACTACAGCTCCAATTTTAATGGGTTTAGCGCTCGTTACTTTTTTACTTTGATATGGACTTACTTTGAAAGGGAACAGCAAGATGAAGAAAATTGCATTTATTACTGGCGCAACTTCTGGTTTTGGACGCGCAGCCGCAGAGAAATTTGCAAGTGAGGGGTGGTCTTTAGTGCTATCGGGAAGACGCTTGGAAAGATTGTTAGATCTTAAGGAATGTTTAGATGTCCCAACGCATGTCATTCAGTTGGATGTACGAGATGCAGCGGCTGTGAAAGAGGCCGTCGAATCCCTACCGAGTGAGTTCTCAGAGATAACCGCACTTATCAATAATGCAGGGCTAGCGCTGGCGCCAGAAGGCGCTGCAGATGTGGACCTATCCGATTGGCACACCATGATTGATACCAACTGCACGGGGCTCGTCAACGTGACTCACGCCTTACTTCCGAAGCTAATTGAAGTAGGTGCGGGGACAACTATCATTAATGTTGGCTCTATTGCAGGACAGTGGCCCTATCCAGGCAGCCACGTTTATGGTGCAAGTAAGGCATTTGTTAAGCAGTTTAGCTACAACCTGCGCTGTGACCTTCAAGGCACAGGTGTAAGAGTGACAGATCTCGCTCCAGGTATTGCTGAGACAGAGTTTACCTTGGTAAGGACTAAAGGCGATCAAACGGCCTCGGATAACTTATACAAAGGTACAACTCCACTTAGCGCTCAAGACATTGCTGAGCATATGTTTTATATCGCCAATCTTCCCGAGCACATTAATATCAACAGAGTTGAGGTGATGCCGACACGTCAAGCTTGGTCACCGTTTGCCATTGATCGAGACTAGTCAGGTCACAACAAAAGATTGTTCATAACAGTAAACCCATATGCTTAGCATGTGGGTTTGTTGGTTTTGGGGCTGAAAATGATTGAAATCCATTCACCTACCTTATTACTTTACTTTTATCCCCTCGATGTATCACTCCAACTGCTGCGAAAAGTACAAGCGAACACGATAACTGTCTATGTTCCAATCTGCGTTAATAAACCACAATGAAAGCACATAACAGGGAGCGCTATCAAAAGCGCCAAAATCAGTCTAGCGAAAAGGAAGATACCATGTCTCTACAACAAGAATTTCGTAACGCGATGTCGAAGCTCGCAGCAGCCGTCAACATCGTAACCACGGGCGGTGAAGCGGGTACCATTGGCATTACCGCGACCGCAGTGTGCTCGGTAACAGATAGCCCAGCAACTTTGCTGGTGTGTGTGAACCGCTCCAGTGCTTCTAATGATATCTTTAAGCGCAATGGTCGTATGTGCATCAATACCTGTGCGAGTGAACACCAGGAAATGTCCATGCACTTTGCTGGAATGACAGGATTAGAGATGGAAGAGCGTTTCGAGCTGGAAGGTTGGAAGCTCAACCAGCATCAGGTACCAGTTTTGAACGGTGCACTAACCACGCTTGAGGGTCGCATCAGTGATATGAAAGAAGTGGGGACGCACACGGTGTTCTTTTTAGAAGTCGAGGCAATCACGACACAAGACAAAGATGCGCTCATGTACTTTGACCGTCAGTTCAAACATCTACAAGCAGATGTGAAGGTCGCCGAAGTGGCATAGTCGTTAAAAAGCTAAGTAGGAATAAAAATAAAAACACCCGCATAAGCGGGTGTTTTAGTGTTTGCTCGCGATAAGTTCGTTGAGCAAGTTAGAGAGTTCTGAATAACGCTCCTCTCCAATACGCTCTTTTAGAGCGACGTATTGCTCTTCAATTTGAGGTCGCAACCGCTCTACCAAACTTTCCGCTTTAGCGGTTAGGTGAATGTAGGACTTGCGTCCGTCGTGTTCGCACTTCTTCTTCTCTACATAACCAAGCTTTTCGAGTCGATTGATAATTCCAGTGAGACTGGGACTGAGAATACAAGACTCACGAGATAGGGTAGTGAAGTCGATTTCGCCTTTGGTGTCCAATACACGCATAACGCGCCATTGCTGCTCGGTAAGGTCGTTACTTGCCAGCACGGGACGGAAATATTCCATGGCGATGTCTCTGGCTCTAATCAGTTGGAGCGGCAGAGAATCTTCGTATTTTGTCACTAAGTTAACCTTCATAATTTCCTTACTACTAATAAACCATATATCAGAAATAAAATGAAGTCATCCGATTGATATATGGTGATTTATTTGTCAATAAATACAGCTAGATATTTTACTCTAAATGAAAAAGTGGCTTCCCCAAAGGAAAGCCACTTTGCTTTTTAATACAACATGTTAGGCAAGAACAACACAATAGCGGGTATCAGAACAATAACGGCTAATCGAACCATATCTGCTACCCAAAATGGGAACACGCCTTTGAAAATAGTACCGGTGTTAATGTCTTTGATAATGCCCGAGAGAACAAATACGTTCAGACCCACTGGTGGGGTTATCAAGCTGATCTCCGTTACCACCACAACAACAATACCGAACCAGATAGGATCGAAGCCCAATTCAACCACGACAGGGAAGAAGATTGGCACCGTCAGTAGCATCATCGACATACTTTCAAACACGCAGCCTAGAATGATGTAGAGCAGTAGAATTAAACCGAGCGCCATCATTGGTGTTACGTTAGCGGCTTGAATCATTTCAACTAAGGCAGTTGGCAGCCCAGCACGGTTAATAAAGTTAGACAGAATCAACGCGCAAATGACAACAGCGAAGAGTGAAGCGGACGTTTTTGCAGTATCCACCAAAATATCACGCATCACCTGATAGTTGAGCTTGCGTCGATATGCGGCGAGCGCAAATGCACCTGTTGCACCTATACCAGCTGCTTCCGTTGGCGTAAAGGCTCCCACATAGATGCCTCCCATCACAAGCACAAACAAGAGTAGCGTTGAGAGGATGCCTTTTAGTGCGATAAATCTTTGCCCCCAAGGTATGCGCTCACCAGGAGGTGCACTTTCAGGGGAGCGGAATACAACCCATTGTACTGCCGCAAGATAGAGCCCAATACCTAGCAATCCCGGTAAGAAACCTGCTGCGAACAACTCGCGAATACTGCTCTCAGTGAGCAGCCCATAAATTACCAGCATGACACTCGGGGGAATAAGGATCCCAAGTGTACCTCCTGCCGCAATGGACGCAGCTGCTAAGCCATCAGAGTAGCCATACTTTCGCATCGGCGGCATGGCAACTTGTGACATGGTGGCAGAGGTTGCAAGACTAGACCCGCATATTGCAGAGAACCCACCGCAAGCGAGAATCGTCGACATGGATAGCCCGCCTCGCTTGTGCCCAACAAAGGCATTACAAGCACGATAAAGCTCATTTGATAAACCTGCTTTGGTTACAAAGTTGCCCATTAAGATGAATAATGGAATGACCGAAAGACTGTAGTCTTGACCGGTATCGATGATGCGTCTTGCGGCCATCGACATAGCGGCATTCCAGTTGTAGTCGTTGATATACCAAAAGCCGATAAATCCAACCACACCCATCGCAAACGCGAGAGGGAGGCGAAGAAATACCATAATGATCAATGCAGTAAAGCCGATAATTGACTCAATCATTTACGCCTCCTTGCTATTTGTATTGACGGTTGGGGCAGGGCTCTTTTTACTAAACAAGCCTTTTGCATACACCAGTGCGTTGAACCCTGTAAGTGCGCCACCAACAAAGCCGGTTATGGAGATGAGATAGGTGACATAGCCTAGTGGCATTTCAAGGATCTCGGTCACCTCCTCGTATTCCAGAGAGCGTCCGGCTAGCTTCCAGTTCATCATTGCCACCAAAATAAGCGAGCAGCTGCAGATGAGGTTAATCACAATCTGCCTCACGCCAATCCACTTCTCTGGGAAGTAGTTGTCGAGCAGGTCAACACATATATTTTCTTCATTCCACGACACCAGTGGAAACGCCATAAAAACCATCACTGCGAGCAATACTTCGATGAGCTCAGTAGACCCCATCACGGGAGCGTTAAAGAAGTATCGACCAGTCACATCAACGAACGTTATCAACATCATGAGAAGTAGGCTGATGGCGGCGAGAGTTTCCAGCCCTCGCCGTATGGTCTTAGCAACACTAAAACCATTCATAGTGATTACAATCCTTGATCAAGTTGTTGGTAGAAATACTCATAAGCTGCAGGACCATCGACCTTGCGCTTTTTCGCGACCTTGTACCAGTTATTGACGAGTGGTTCGCTGGATTTCTTCAACGACTCAATCATCTCAGGTGTAGCTGGAGTGAAGGTATGCCCGCCCTCTAAAGCGGTTTCGTAAGCGGCATTGTCTACGTCATCCCACATTTTGCCGAACAAACGCGAGAGTTTTTCGCCGGAAACATCTTTGATCGCTTGTTGATCTTCTTTAGAGAGTCCACGGAAGGTATCGATGTTCATAACAATGGCAAAGCTGCCGCGATATAGGCCGCCAGGAATCACTAGTGTATTGTCTGCAACTTCGGCAAGTCGGAATGAACTCAGCGCCTCAACCGGTTGATATGCGCCTTCAACGACACCTTGAGAGATAGACTCATAAACTTTAGTCGTTGGAATGAAAACTGGAGTCACCTTCATATCTTTGGCGACAGAAGAAATCACACCACCACCGACGCGAATTTTCTTACCCTGTATAGCTTCAAGGGACTCTACGGGGTTTTTAGTAATAAGCTGACCGGGTCCGTGGACGCTCAATGCCATCACTTCAACACCGCGGTGCTCACGCCCTTTCTTAAGGTACTTATCGTAGGTTCGCCAGTAAGCTTGCGACATTAACTCAGAGCTTGTGCCTTCAGAAAAGGTTGGAATTTCAGGTAACTGAGTCAACTGAAAGCGTCCTGCTTTGTGACCATGAAAAATCCAAGTGACATCACCGATGCCATCTGTAACGACATCAACTTGTGTTTGTGGTGGGGCGAGATCGTATTCAATTTTGATACCGACACGACCATCAGTCGCTTCTTCTATCCATTGTCCCCAAGTTGGCCATACAACCTTGTTGATGCCATGGTTGGGTGAACCCCAAGTACTGATTTTAATGACTTTTTCTGGTTCAGCATGTACGGAAAAAGATCCCATAAGAAGTAGAGCAGTTGTAGTAATAGCGGCGACTTTATTTACTCGCATAACGTCTTTCCTTTCGTTTCACGGTTTATTAGTTGCTCGGTCCTGCTTGAGCATTGCCCACTTAGTGAGTCGTTGTTTTGTTGATTACTTAATATATTAACTAGTTTTGCTCAAAATCAAATCACCAGTGTTAATTAAATGTATCAATAATGCTTAATATGTTAACTAGATCAATGAATCAAAAATTAATCAGGGTTTTGTAAAACACTCTTAGTGATAGATGCCTCACTTTGCTCTGAATACCCATCAAAAATCATGACTCCTGTCACGGTAAGCGTGAAATGAAGTTACATTTCATCATTCTGTAAAATTGGAGTTTTAATTAAATTTATTTAAAAACAGCAGCTTAATCTGGATTTTGTCATTTCTGGACTTTATTTAACATATTAACTAAAGTACTTAACATATTAATTACTTTGGGCGGGTAACCGCTCAATCAGCAAGACCAAAATAGAAAACAATAAGTCATTGCTTTAGCCAGCACGGAAACGAAAGGAAATCGAATGTTAACAGAAGAGCAAATTCAAGTAGCTGCCGAACGTCTCTATAAGGCAGAGAAAACCAGAGAGCAGATCGCTGCTCTTACGTTGGATTACCCAGAAATGTCGATGGACGATGCCTACAAGATCCAGAGCCGCTGGGTGGAACGCAAAAAACGCGAAGGGGCAGAGGTTAAAGGTTACAAAATCGGGCTGACGTCACGCGCTATGCAAATGGCCGTCAATATCAACCAACCTGACTACGGTGTGCTTTTGGATGACATGTTTTTTTCTGATGGTGCGCAGATCCCAGTTTCAGACTTTCTAGACCCCCGCATCGAAGTAGAGCTGGCTTTTGTTCTAAAGGACAAATTAGAAGGTGACAATGTCACTATTTTCGATGTCCTCAACGCGACCGATTACGTCATTCCGGCACTTGAACTTATTGCAGCTCGATGCCATCGAACCGATCCCGAGACAGGCTATACCCGCAAGGTGTACGACACCATCGCTGACAACGCTGCAAACGCAGGCATCATTTTAGGTGGACGACCGATCAAACCAACAGAAATCGACCTTCGATGGGCTGGCGCCATGTTGTATCTCAATGGACAGATCGAAGAAACCGGCCTTGCTGCTGGGGTATTGGGCCATCCTGCAAATGGTATTTGCTGGGTCTGCAAGCGCTTTGCGCCGCACGGTGTCTCTCTTGAACCAGGTCAGGTCATTCTAGCGGGCTCCTTTACAAGACCCGTTCCTGTGAAAGAAGGCGATACGATTCATGCTGACTTTGGTCCGTTAGGCGGTATTTCAGTCAAGTTCGTGTAGGGGAAAGTTATGTTGGAAAACCAATTTAAACAGTCGCTATCAGGTAATGACCCTCTTTGGGGATTGTGGCTAGGACTGCCAGATACAAGCTGCGCAGAGATCTGCGGTGGAGCAGGGTTCGATTGGGTATTAATCGATGGTGAACATGCCTCGTTCGACCTAACCAATATTAAGTTTCATCTGCAAGCGCTCGCGCCATACAACACGTCACCAATAGTCCGTGCTGAAGATGCTAACCCGACACTGATAAAGCGACTGTTAGATATTGGTGCACAAACTTTGCTGGTGCCAATGATTAATACCGCTGAACAAGCAGAAAATGTCGTGAAATCAGCCTTATACCCGCCGCTTGGTACTCGTGGTATTGGAAGTGCGCTCGCACGAGCATCGCAGTGGAATCGCATTCCACAGTATCTGCACCGCGCTAACGACCAGATTTGCATTTTGGTTCAAGTAGAGACCAAAGAAGCGATCGAAAACATTGAGGCAATTGCCGCTGTTGAGGGCATTGATGGCATTTTCATTGGTCCGTCAGACCTAAGTGGTTCGATGGGGCACATTGGAAACCCTAGTCACCCTGAAGTGACTGCCGCCATCGACCACGCAATCGACGTGATTCAAAAAGCCGGCAAAGCAGTGGGAATACTCTCTCTAAACCCAACTCAAGCGAAAGACTATGCCGAACGCGGCGTTACTTTCATCGGCGCTGGCGTCGATACGCTGCTTCTTCGCCTAAGCGCGGAGCAGCTCGCATACAAACTTAAACACGTTGACGATATTGAAACCCCCGTCATCGATAACGTCTATTAAAGGTAGGAAAAACGATGAATGCGAAATTACAAGGGAAAGTAGTTTGCGTGGCGCTCAACGATAGCCAGCAGCTCGAAAACCTAGCTGACACCTTTGAGCAACCACCATACAAGGCATTACCGACAGAGCCTGTGCTGTATTTCAAGCCACGCAATACTTGGAACAAAGATAACCGCGCTATCGAATGGCCCGTGAAGCAAAACGAACTCGTTGTTGGTGCGAGTCTCGCAGTGATTATTGGCAAGCGTTGCTGCCGAGTGACTCAAGAAGAAGCTCTTAACTATGTGGAAGGGTTTGCGCTGTTTCATGATTTTTCTTTGCCAGAAGCAAGCTATTACCGTCCAGATATCAAGGGTAAATGTATCGACAAATCTGCCACGATATCGGTCCCTGCGCTCACGTCAGACTTGAGTAACTACAAAGAACTGGAGTTGGTGACAGCAGTCAATGGTTCGGTGAAGCGCTACTTTCCTCTAAGTCGATTAGAGCGTGATGTTGAGCAACTACTTGAGAAGATCTCTCGCATTATGACGCTTGAAAAAGGGGATGTCATCGCGGTTGGTTTTGCGGGTGAGCGCGTCGAACTTCAACCATATGATCAAGTTACTTCGACACTTGGTGAGGTACTACGTTTAGACAATATTGTCGCAGGAGGTGAGGAATGAAACGCGCACGTATTCAATATCAACAACAAGTGTTGAATGTGACAGTCAATGACGATCTATCGGTGAATACCGAAGCGGGTGATGTCATTGAGTCAGGAGCTTATGAGTTTTTAGTCCCTGTAGAGAACCCAGGAACGATTTTCGCGCTAGGACTTAACTATGCCGATCATGCGTCAGAGCTCGCCTTTGAACCACCTAAAGAACCGTTAGTTTTCCTCAAGGGTCAAAACACGCTAACACCGCACGGCAAGCCATCATATCGACCAGATAGCATCGAATTTATGCATTATGAGTGTGAGCTAGTTGCTGTAATTGGTAAGGAAGCGCGTAACGTGAAGCGTGAGGATGCGCTGCAATATGTGAGTGGTTTTACGGTGTGCAATGACTACGCGATTCGCGACTACTTAGAGAATTACTACCGACCAAACCTAAGGGTGAAAAGCCGAGACTCACTGTGTCCTATTGGTCCGTGGATTGTGGATGTAGACGACATTGAAGATGTCACCAACCTCAAACTTGAAACTCAGGTTAATGGCGAAGTGACTCAGGTTGGGACGACGGCCGACATGATCTTCGATGTGCCTTTCTTGATTGAGTACTTGAGTGAATTTATGACCCTAAAACCGGGCGATCTTATCGCGACAGGCACGCCTAAAGGACTAAAAGACATTCATCCAGGCGATGTGGTTCGCTGCGAAATCGAAGGAATTGGCGCGCTCGAAAATCCAGTGCTCTCAGAGCAAGATTTTTACGCTCAGCGATAGCTCAGAATAAGAAAAAGGAACAAAGATTATGGCTCAACAACTAGATAGCAACCTCACCAAAGCCGAGCAGTACCTAGCAAAATATCGCAACCAAACACTCGGTCATTATATTGCTGGCGAGTGGAGCTTAGGCTCGGAGGGTGAAACATTCGAAAATCTATCGCCAACAAACAACGAAAGCCTTGGTAAAGTCGTCAAAGGCAGCGCTGAAGATGTGAACCAAGCGTGCCTTGCGGCTCAGTCAGCCTTTACTGAATGGGCGGAGATGTCTGGCGGTGAACGTAAAAAGATCCTGCATCGTCTAGCAGACAAAATCGAAGAGCGAGCTGAAGAAATCGCTTTGGTTGAATCCATGGACTGCGGTCAGCCACTGCGTTTTATGAAGCAGGCTGCTATTCGAGGCGCAGCGAACTTCCGATTTTTTGCGGATAAGTCACCGGAAGCGAAAAACGGATTGTCTCTACACCAAGAAAATCACACAAACTATACGGTTCGTACACCGATTGGTCCTGTCGGCGTCATCACTCCTTGGAACACGCCTTTCATGTTATCAACGTGGAAGATAGCACCTGCTTTGGCGGCGGGTTGTACTGTGGTTCACAAACCGGCGGAATTCAGCCCATTAACGGCAGCAATATTGGCTGAGTGCGCGGAAGCGGCAGGTTTACCAGCAGGAGTGTGGAACATGGTGAACGGTTTTGGTGAAGTTGCAGGTAAAACATTGACCGAACACAAAGCTATCAAAGCAGTGGCGTTTGTTGGGGAAACAGTAACGGGCTCGATGATCCAAGCTCAAGGCGCACCAACACTTAAGCGTGTTCACTTTGAACTAGGCGGAAAGAACCCCGTTATCGTGTTTGATGATGCTGATTTCGAACGCGCACTCGATGCTGTTGTTTTCATGATTTATAGCTTGAACGGTCAGCGCTGCACTAGCTCAAGCCGCCTTCTTATCCAAAGTGGTATCAAGCCCAAGTTCATTGAAGCATTGAAAGCACGCGTCGAGAATATACAAGTGGGCCATCCATTAGATCCTGCGACAGAAGTAGGCCCTCTGGTTCATCAATCTCACTACAACAAAGTTCTGAGTTATATGGATGCTGCAACCGAAGACGGCGCGACCATTGCTGTAGGTGGCAAAGCGATTGATAGCTTTGGAAATGGTAACTACCTGATGCCTACGCTGTTTACAGACGCCGATAACACTATGCGTATCGCCAAAGAAGAGATCTTTGGACCAGTACTAACGTGTATTGAGTTTGACAGCGAAGAGCAAGCACTCGAGATTGCAAACGACACTGACTACGGGCTGTCAGGGTATATCTGGACCTCAAACACAGGTCGAGCTATGCGCATGGCAAGCAAAGTAGAAGCAGGAATGATCTGGGTGAACTCAGAAAATAATCGAAACCTACCATCACCATTTGGCGGTGTAAAAATGTCGGGCATTGGTCGTGATGGTGGAGACTGGAGCTTCGATTTCTATATGGAAACGAAGAACATTTGTATTGCGCATGACACTCACAACGTCCCTACGCTAGGAAAACAATAGGTAGTAGTTGAAACAATAATAACAACCTTTGCGCAGGCTCGCTTCGCCCTGCTTAGCGAGCCTTTTTTAAGGAGTGACCCAATGCCACATTTTATTATGGAATTTTCACCAAATATTGAGTCGGATATCGATATTCCCGAGCTGATGAAAGTGATTCACCGAGAAGCCATCGAAACAGGCGTATTTCCAAAAGGTGGAATTCGAACCCGAGCCGTTAAGAGTGACTATTACCTCATCGCCGACGAAGACCCAAACAATCGCTTTATACATCTCACGGCAAAAGTGGGAGTAGGGCGTGACCTTGAGGTTCGCCGACAAGCGGCAGAGCGTATCTTTAACGTGTTTTGTGACTATTTACAGCCAACGTTTGATAGCCAATATCTCAGCATTGGTTTTGAGATGATCGAGCTGCATCCAGAGCTGAATTACAAGAAGAACAATATTCATCAGAAGCTAGCGGCGAACAATAACGCTTGAAAGAGAAAGGGAGAGCAACATGCTGTCACTAGGGCATTTGAATCATGTGGTGATGACTATTCTTCCTGTTTTTCTCGTTATTGGCCTGGGCTACCTTGCTTCTAAACAAAAAACTATTCCAGAAAATGGTCACAAAGCGCTTGCGGCGTTCGTGTTTAACTTCGGATTGCCAGCGGCCATTTTCAGTGCGCTAAGTACCAGACCGCTCTTGGAAATTTGGAATGCAGACTATTTACTGGTTTACACCATCGGCTCTCTGCTTGCTTTCACGTTGGTCGCTGTGGTGAGTGTGTTAGTTCTACAAAAGAACCTGACAGAAAGCGTGGTGCTAGGACTCGGAGGGAGTTTTTCAAACAGTCTACTTATTGGTTTTCCGATTATCTTCTTTCTGTTTGGAACACAAGCATTAGTGCCGTTTTCACTCACGCTCGTGGTGGAAAACTTAATCATGCTACCGCTACTCCTTACGCTCGCAGACCTGACAAACGGCGATGGCAATAGTCAGTTAACCGAGAAAATGAAGGCAACATTTCTTAGCCTGACTAAGAACCCGGTCGTGATGGCGATAGTGCTAGGCATGTCTGTATCAGCGCTTGGGATAAAAACGCCCGAAACCGCAACCCATATCGTTGACATGTTAGCAAATACAGTCACCGGTGTGGCCTTGTTTACCATAGGTGGCGGTCTGGTTGGCGTCAGTGTTCGCGGACGCAAGAAGGAAATCGGCACGGTGATGCTGGGCAAGCTGCTTATACACCCTTTGCTGTTGCTAATAATGATTCTGCTTTGGTTTGACCTTGAGCCGACTATGGCTGCCGTTGCCGTAATTTTGGCAAGCATGCCTATGTTTGGTGTCTACGCCGTGATTGGACAGAAATACAACATGGGAGCCATCTGCTCAGCAGTGCTGCTTCCAACCACCATTTTTGCAATGGTGACCGTGAGCCTAGTGACGGCATCGGTCATCATGATCTTTAGCCTCTATTAAGGGCTTAATCGATAACTTGAAACCGTACAACGAGCTTCTTTGCACAATGACAGGAAGCCATATTCAAAAGGAATAGAACGATGGGAAAACTCTGCGTTGCCGCCAAAATTACTCATGTACCAACCATGTTAATGTCCGAAGAACCTGGCCGTCTTCATGGTTGTCGAAAGCCAGCGATTGATGGCCACAAGCAGATCGCTCAGATGGCCAAAGATCTCGATGTCGATACAGTTGTTGTCTTAGATACGCACTGGCTGGTCAATGCCGGCTATCACATCAATGCGCGAGACAAGTTCTCTGGCACCTATACCAGTAACGAATTTCCCCATTTTATTCAAAACCTAGGTTACCAATACTACGGAAACCCAGAGCTTGGCGATAAAATTGCTGAGTTGGCGACCGAAAAAGGTGTGTATACCTTGTCGCATCAAGTGGAATCTCTAGACCTAGAGTATGGCACGCTGGTTCCTATGCGTTATATGAACGAAGACTGTCAGTTTAAGGTCGTATCAATTGCCGCTTGGTGTACGGTTCACGATATCCAATCGTCGAGAAGACTTGGTGAAGCAATTCGTGAAGCGATTGAAGCCAGTAATAGTCGTGTGATGTTGCTCGCTTCAGGGTCGTTATCGCATCGAATTTGGAATAATGAGGACTACGAAGCTAACAATGGCACCTTCACCATCTCAAAAGAGTTCAACCGACAAGTCGATTTAAGAGTCCTTGAACTGTGGGCACAGCGCGATTACTCGACCTTCCTTAAAATGCTGCCAGATTACGCCAACCTCTGCTCTGGGGAAGGTGGCATGCACGATACAGCCATGTTGTTTGGTGCACTCGGTTGGGATAAATATGAAGGCGAAAGTACCGTAGTCACGGAGTACTTCCCAAGTTCGGGTACCGGACAAGTGAACGTTCTGTTCGAAGTAACAGATTAAGGGGGCGTTATGCAGTTAACTAACCCAGGGCTATTGATAACCGATCACTGCTTTATTGGTGGAGAGTGGTTTGCGTCGTCCACTCAAAAGTACACAAGTGTCGTGAACCCATCGAATCAACAGCCGATCGGTGGTGTACCGAATCTTGGCACGGTCGAAGCTGAACTATCCGTCGAAGTTGCCCAAGCAGCGTTTCAAGGGTGGAAGCAAACGACGGCAGAGCATAAGTCTTTGGTATTGAGGAAATGGTACGACCTAATCGTTGAAAATACGGATGACTTAGCTAGTATCTTGACGACAGAGCAGGGGAAGCCATTTACTGAAGCGAAAGGGGAAATTGCCTACGCCGCAAGCTTTGTTCTTTGGTACAGCGAAGAAGCGAAGCGCGCTTATGGAGAAATCATCCCTAGCCACAAAGCGGATGGCAAGATCGTTGTCACGAAAGAGCCGATAGGCGTGGTTGCAGCTATTACACCGTGGAACTTCCCTGCAGCAATGATTACGCGCAAATGTGCTCCCGCTTTTGCAGCAGGCTGTTCCGTCGTACTAAAGCCAGCTCCTGAAACACCATTCACTGCGTTAGCGCTAGCGAAATTGGCTCAACAGGCGGGGATCCCTGATGGTTTGTTCAATGTAATTACCGGTGATGCAATCGAGATTGGTAGCGTGCTGACATCGAGCAAGAAGGTTCGTAAAGTGTCGTTTACGGGTTCCACTAACGTGGGTCGAATTCTCATGAATCAATCAGCGTCTTCCATCAAAAAGATGGCACTTGAGCTTGGTGGAAATGCGCCATTTATTGTTTTTGAAGATGCAGACATTGATGCGGCTGTCGAGGGTGCCATGATTGCTAAGTTTAGAAACGCCGGACAGACCTGCGTGTGCGCTAATCGACTGTACGTTCATGACGCGGTTTACGAGGAGTTTGCAAGTAAACTGACTCAAAGAGTGCTAGCACTAAAGGTCGGTGATGGCTTTGAAGAAGGCGTTACCATTGGTCCGCTAATCAATGAACAAGCAGTAGCAAAAGTGCAAGCTCACGTCAGTGATGCCGTTGAAAAAGGGGCTGTGGTTCAGTGTGGCGAGTTTGATTCCACGAATAAACAGTTTGTTCACCCGTTTGTTGTCACTGAGGTCACCGATGAGATGTTGATTGCCGAAGAAGAAACGTTTGGTCCATTGGCTCCATTATTTAGGTTCTCTAGTGAGTCAGAGGTTATCGAGCGAGCCAATGACACTGAATCAGGCCTTGCTAGTTATTTCTATACCAAATCACTAGGTAAGGCGTGGCGAGTCGGGGATGCACTAGAAGTTGGGATGGTAGGCATCAATGAAGGCTTGATATCGACAGCCGCTGCTCCTTTTGGTGGCGTTAAAGAGTCAGGCCTCGGCCGTGAAGGTTCACGACACGGGATGGATGAGTTTATGGAAATGAAGTACTTATTTATGGGTGGTTTAGACTAGCCCAAATTACTCAACCATCTGAATTAAAGTCCAATATAAGGGAGTCGCTATCGCTGCTCCCTTTCTCTAAACCCAGACGCGGTTTCCCCAGAGTTTTTCTTAAAGAACCTCGCAAAATACGCCGGATCTTGATAGCCCAGCTCATACGCCACTTCTTGTACCGACATCGCGGTAAGCAGCAGCAAGCGTCTTGCTTCTTGCATGACACGGTCTGCTACTAGGCGTTTAGACGCAAGCCCACTCACTCGGCGACAAATGTCATTGAGCCGCGCTGTGGTTAAACCTAATTGATCCGCGTACTGAGGTAAGGTCCAATGAGACTTATAATTTTGCTCGATGAGCTGACTAAACTGATTGAAAACATGGACATCATTGCTGCGGTAGGTGGTGTTGGTTGGCTGGGCATTAGCAAGCCGCAGTACATCGATAAGGATCAGTTGCAATATGGCCTGGCATGCTGAGTCACTCATGAAATCCTCGCCGCTTTGCTCATCAATTAACTGCTCAAAACGTTGAATAAGTCGGTGGTCTTCCGCGATCTCAGTACAAAATGGCTGCATCGCCGTTGAAGCTACATCATTACGCCCAATCTCGATGTCTAACAGCCTCCAAACTAGTGTTTGGCTTGCCGTAATCACAAAGCCGCTGGCGTGATCGTCGGTGACGAATGAGTGCGGTACTGTCGGAGGAGTGAAAAATAGGGTGACGCCGTGTTTGGAGTAGTGGGACTCATCCAACAATACGTGGGTATTCCCCTCCAAAATGCAGTGAATCTGGTAGTAGCGATCATGGTAGTGTGTTGGCATGTTCCGACCAAAAAACAGCGCCAAACTGTCTAGCTTTTCGACGTGAAATTCACTCTCCTCGTAACGAGAGTCATAGACTTTACCAATGTTCAAATTCGGGATAGTTAGTGCTTCCATGTATCCAACTCACCTTATTCTTCGAAAACAGCTAGTAGCTTTTTGATAATAGTTAATATATTAGGTAAATCTACGAAAAGTACAAGTTAACGCTGCTAACATCCATTTAACATTGCCGGTTTTGTGAACATACTACCTAGTAATTGCCCACCCAACACAATTACTACAGGGCTAACGTTCAAAAGGAATCGATGATGAAAAGACCTAATCCTCTACTCGAAAAACTTCAAACTGTTCTTCCAACTATTGCTAGCAATGCCATGCAAGCTGAACAGGACCGTACACCACCGGAAGAAAACATTCGCTTGTTACGAGAAATTGGCTTCTTTAGAGCGTTTCAGCCTAAAGCATACGGTGGCTTAGAGATCTCTCTTCCTGAATTTGCAGATTGTGTTGCTGCGCTTGCTGGCGCTTGTGGCGGCACGGCTTGGGGGGCGAGCTTACTAGCAACACATAGTCATCAAATGGCGATGTTCTCTAAACAGGCACAAGAAGAGTTTTGGGGATCCGACCCAGAAGCAACAGCAAGCAGCAGTATCGCGCCATTCGGTAAGACAGAAGAAACTGAAGGTGGTGTTATCTTTAATGGCGACATGCGTTGGAGTAGTGGCTGCGATCACGCTGACTGGGCAATCTTAGGATTCAATCGTTTCGATGAAGACGGCAACAAGGTTTACTGTTTTGGTGTCGTACCTCGCCATCAATACAAGATTGTCGATGATTGGTATGCGGCAGGAATGAAGTCCAGTGGTACTAAAACACTAGAACTTCGCGACGTATTTATCCCTGAACACCGCATTGAGACTGCGAAAGGCATGATGGAAGGGTACTCTGCCGGTTTTGACTTGTATCCAGAAAGCGATATTTTCTATACCCCTTACCGTCCATATTTTGCTTGTGGCTTCGCGGCAATCAGTTTGGGTATCGCAGAGCGAATGTTGGAAGTCTATAAAGAGAAACAGAAGAACCGAGTCCGTGCGTATACAGGTGCGAATGTTGGAGTGGCAACACCTGCATTGATGCGTTTGGCTGAATCGACGCACCAGGTCGCTGCAGCTCGAGCACTACTAGAAAAGACTTGGGATGACCATAAAGAACATGGTGAGCGTAAGGAATACCCATCTGCCGAGACACTGTCATTCTGGCGAACGAATCAGGCTTACGCGGTCAAGATCTGTATCGAGAGCGTTGACCGTCTGTTCGAGGCTTCTGGTGGTATGGCATGGTTTAGCGACAATGAAGCACAACGTTTGTTCCGTGACTCTCATATGACTGGCGCACACGCCTACACGGACTACGATGTCTGTGCACAGATCTTAGGTCGCTCGCTGATGGGCCTCGAACCAGACCCAACCATGGTATAAGTCGTTTTCCGTTTTTCTCAACAAAGGTCACTTTATGTGGCCTTTGTGCGTTTATCTGGCAATAAGATATTCTGTCGCTAAATCCGCCCGTTTGTCGCAAAGCAGCTATACACAGTTCTCCACTGGTTAATCTCTATATCGAAAGGTCACGAACCTAATAACGATAACTAAGGAGTTCAGTATGAGCCAGTCAATCTATTCTTCAATCTCTTCTATCACTGCCACCGCGATAGCAATTCCTTTACTTATGGTATCGGCGAGTTCGTTTTCTGCGGATAAAACAGGAGCCTTTGTTGGCGGTAGCATAGGACAGTTACAGAACAACGCGAATGACCACGAACTGGGATTTGAGCGATTCAGAGCTAAAAGCCCAACTATTGGGGTCTATGCGGGTTATCACTTTACAGACTGGTTCGGCTTAGAAGGGCAGGTTTCAGCAGCAGACACCTCATTGGAGGGCAGTAATTCAGTGATTGGTGTTCTGTCAGTGTCTCCAAAATTCTCTTACTACTTTAACGACAACATTGCTGTTTACACCAAAATAGGGGTATCCGGTGTGGGAATGACATGGGATAGTGAAGTTGCTCATCAAAACGCAGATAGCAATGACTACTTATATGGCGTTGGCGTTCATGCCGGTGTGGGTTTGAACATCGCAATGGAGAGCGGCATCAACATGCGGGTTGACTATACCTATTTAACACCAAACATGCGTGAACCGGAGGGGTATAATTTAGGTGACATAAATCTGAGCACTTTGATGCTAGGTGTTCACTATCAGTTCTGAGCCATATCGCTGAAAACATGATAGACGTATGAAAAGCCGTCGTGGGAGTATCCAAAATGCACAGGAAGAAAAAAGTGAGAGTTAAGTCTCACTTTTCCTTTTTACATCAGTGTGATAGTGCAATTAAGAAGCAAATCGAAGCAAAGATGCGCAGTTAACCCAAAATGAGCAAAAAGAGGCTTTTCTTTTCTATCAGATGTGGCATATTAACTCTCGTCCCACGATGATGCGTGCATCGTATAATGGCTATTACCTCAGCCTTCCAAGCTGATGATGCGGGTTCGATTCCCGCTGCACGCTCCAATTCTTATCTGTTGTAAAGTCAATCTAAATTTTTAGAAATAAACGCTTTATTGCGTGTTTTCTCATGTCTGAAATCTAAGTGCAAGACGTTGTCTTTTATGTCGGTGGCCAAATGGTGGCCAATTTGGTGTCCACCATTTGTTTAGGGTATTAGGTGACGTTAAATGTTCTCCGGCGTAAAAGTCGTCAGCCCATCATTACCTCTTCTAATTGTTGTTTTGAGGTATCCGTTCGAATAACTCTGCAACAGTGATATCAAAGTAGTCACATAGCGTATCAATCACTTCTAACTCTACACAACTGCCTGATAATAAGGCCAATCGAAATCGATTGGAGCGCCTACTCAAAAGGATAGAAGCGGAAATTGTACTCGATACTTTTGACTATTCTGCTTACTTTCCAAAAAGCTCGATGGCTATGCGTTTTACGGAGGTAAAACGAAGAGAGGAAACAGCAAAAAGTTACTTTGAGGCGCCAGAGTCACCAAAGTTTCAGGAGTTCGCTGAAATATGGCTTGCTGAGATGAAGGTAGAGTGGAGCCACAGCCACCTAGTGGATGTAGAGGGAGTATTGAACAAATATCTACTACCGACATTTGGTAACAAAAGGATCAGCACGATTAACAAGGCTCATATCTTGCAATTTCGCTCCATCCTCGCCAAAGCACCGGGACGAAATACACAGTTTTTAAGTCCATCGCGGATAAATCACATCATGACCTCGCTTAGAATGATTCTTAATGAAGCGGCAGACCGTTTTGACTTTACACCTGCCTGGAAGAACATCAAAGCCTTAAAAGTAAGTCGCACTGAGGTTGACCCTTTCTCATTAGAAGAGGTGGAGCTGTTCCTCAAACATGTTGATGATGAGTATCGCGCTTATTACGTTACTCGCTTTTTTACTGGAATGAGAACTGGTGAAGTCGATGGATTGATGTGGGAAAGTGTAGATTTGAAGAACAAAACTATCACAGTCAACCAAAGTATTGTGCGTGGTAGGTTGAAAGGGCTTAAAACCGATAGTTCATATCGTGTGATACAGCTTACAGATAGGGTGGTTGAAGTACTTGAAAAACATTGCATTAGCGCTGATAAAGAACAGAAGTATGTGTTTATTAATGCCCAAAATCGTCACCTAAACTATGCAGTGGTAGCTCGTTCTGTATGGTATCCAACTCTAAAAAGGGCTGGCTTAAAGCGACGTAACCCTTATCAAACACGCCATACGTTCGCGACGCTACTTTTAGCAGCTGGAGAATCTCCAGAATGGATAGCGAATCAAATGGGCCATACAACGACAACCATGCTTTTCCGTGTGTATTCTCGTTATGTTCCAAACCTGACTCGCCGAGATGGCAGTGCATTTACCGCATTCTTAAATTCAGGAGGTAAATGATGCGCTTTTCGCCATTAGCTGTACATTGCACTAGTCTTTGTTTTGATGTCATTCAAAGTCATTACTTTGACGAGATGACTGTTGAAGACATTAAACGATCTAAACAAGAGATATATATCTTACTTAAAGGCAGAACCTATATGTTACCGCATCAATATTGGCGGGAAGATGTGTTTTTGGACATGGTAGCGAATAGCATTGTGGAAGTTTTGTATCAGTGTCGTTATCACCGTTCAAAACGAAATGTGGATTGGGCTTTGGGCTTTGTGGAGCGACAGATTAGCTTGGCCATAGACAAGACAACACATTAACTTCGTCTGCCGCCGTGTGAGTGAGTCTCAGTAACCAGAAAAGAGTCGCATTTACACGTCGACTAATACTTAGTGTGACTCAACAGATATGAGTATCTGATTTAGTTTACTGGATAGCTACACAGGTGACAGAAGTATACCAGCTCACTTTATCGGGAAATATCGAACGCATTCTGGCTTTGTGAAAAAGAGAAGCTCTAGTTCTCACAGATTGGTAGGACGTATTGTCTAGAACAATTATACGAAAACTGTTTTTAGACGTACAATCTAAGTGACGTAATCGGAGCTAAGTTATGAAGAATTTTGTTGAGTGGACAGAAAAAAATCTAGTTATCATCGCCTATGTGGGTGTAATTTTGCTTGTTCCTTTTACAGTGTGGCTGAACCTTTAGGCGGCTTTGTTGCAGAGTTCAGTTTAATAACAAATTTTACCTAAATCATAAGCGACTTAAACAATACCCAAGTAGTGGCAATTCTCTATCAGTCACTTTCTTAATTGTTTTTAACATGGCTTCCGAACATGAATGGTGTTTCGAATGAGAGAATGATCGCGGGTACTCCACCGATACGGTAACTAGAGGTAAGTGCGCTTGTATACTCGAGAGTTGTCTAGCGAAGTACTCGGCCTTCAAGACGGGTGATTACAGTAGTGTGTCAAAACAATACTGTCTGATATATGTCTCTACACCTAAGGGGCTGACTTTGCCAAGGTCATTGTTGAAGGTAAAAAACGTAGTCTTGCTCAACTATCGGAATAGTCACGCAAGTGCTTGCACTTGTTCTTCATGGGCGATAGTCAATGTCAACTTCAAAGTGATGGCTATGCGGCTAACGATAGGCTAGATAAGTTCACCAACGTGGTTTTCCTCTCTGCTGGCCGCAAGTTTATGGATGGCAAAACGCTTATGAGTTAGGCAAGATAGGTAAAGCTGAGGAGCTCCTGATACCAGGGTAGAATCTAGCAAAGCCGGTATTAGATGATATCTATCACTGATCTACTACGCAGAAAGTGGTAGAGTCAAGTGCATTAGGTCAGGCAAGCAAATACACCCAAGGGCACTGGACGAAGTTGGTTCGTTTTATCGATAACGGGCTTCTATCTATCGATAAGAATCGTACTAATAGTGCAATTAAGTCACTGGCATTTGTGAGAAGTAATTCTTATGACCTTTTTCAATTTTTCGACAACCCCCTTTCTTCTCTGTGAGGCTAAATGAGCTTCGAGTAGCCCCCGGAGAGGGGGCCCTCAAGTTTACTTCAGGTCGCCGTAGCGGCGGTCGTAGAGAGATGAATGGAATTGCTTTGCAGCGTTGACGAGTTCTTTATACGGAGTATCAGTTACCGTCACAAAACCATTATTGTAGTTTTCGCCATCCCAAGCTCGTCCCGTTACAGGCGAATCTAAGTATTGGAACCAATGTGCTCCGACAAAATATGGATTGTCGACGATGCTCTGCATGTAATGCTTAAACATATCACCACGCCATTTTTGTGATTCGCCACTGATTGGGCCTGGATGGAACATACCACTATCCATCGCGCCAAAGGCAAACTCACCGATAAAGCTAGGCTTATCGAGTTCTTCTAATCGGCTCCAATCTCCTTTAGATTGAAGGTCATACGCGTATAGGTTGTAAGACATGACATCTACATAAGGTGCTGCCGCTTTTGCAGCTTCAGGTGTTACTCCCCAGTCTGCGAAACGCGAACCTAAATAAAGATGGTTAGGCAACTCTTTCTTCACTTCTTCGCTGACTACTTTGAAGAATTCGTTAGCGTGTAGTGTTAAAAACATCGAGAAGTCAGATTTGATCGCATCTGTATAGGTTCCGGAGAATTGGAAGCTCTTAGAGAGATCGTCCCATGAGGACAAGTTCTCATTCCACGCAGTGTTAAGTGCGCTGATGTCAGTGTATTGTTCTTTGAGTGCGGTAACGTACGCTTGTTTCGCAAAACTGTCTTTTGCATCCAGACGTAAGGCCCCAATTGCCAACGAATAGTGATTCGCATCAAGCTGCATGTTACCCCAGGTGAGCTCGTTGTCGACAAAGACTCCGATACACCAAGGTGACTCATTTACATCTTCGGCAACACCTTTAGCCATTGTTGTGACGGATGTTCTAAACGCCGGATCAAATGGGTCGTGCATTGCACCCCAGTAGTCATTTCCCGTTGCAATTTTTTGGTGGTCTCCAACGATCCATCCATGTGCAGTGTAAGGGACTTTTGTATTGCTATAGTATCCTGTATCCGACCAGTTCCCTAGTGATGTAAAGCCCCAATCCATCATTCGTGATAGAACGACTTCACGCCATGTTGATAGTGTGTCATCTAGATTATTGGTTTCAAATTTACGTTGTAAGTTTGCGGCGTAAAAAGAGAAGACTTCGCCATGATCGAGAGGGCCGTCGTGGATCATTTTACTGTATTGATATGATTGAGCGAGAGAGTCGGTATAGTCTGGTAACCAGCTAAACATGTTGCGTCTCAAACTGGAAAGTTCCGCTTTTTCTCCTTTCTGCTCAAGATATGGAACACCCGAAATCTCACTTGGACGGTAGTTTGCTGTATCGGGCTTCTCTATTTTAGTGAAACCAATACCTGTTGTGGTGAACGTGTCGTCCAATCTTATGTTATCAAGACCAGTCGCGAAATATAGGTAACCCTCAGGGTCAACAAGAGCCCATTTCCCTTTCACTTTCTCCGTTCGGAAGAAGCCTGTAGCTTCGAGCTGCGGACCTTTTTTCCAGCCACCAAACGTCGATCTATCTGGCATCAAACTTACGTTCTTTAGGAGTTCGATGTCTTCTTTAGCTCTTTGTGCAAGCTGCTTGTCATCGGTAACTTTCTCGTTCCAATTCTCTTCTTTATACTGACCATATCGGTCAATTAGATTTTCAAAGCGTGTAGAATCTGCGGCTAGATTGGGAAGTAGGGATACCGACGCTATTTCAAGCGTTGCCTCATTTTGAGGATTCATTTGGTATAGCTGAATACTAACAATGTTACTCGTATCTAGCTCATCCTCACCCCAACCAAAGCCCATTTGCTGAGCCTGATAGGCTTTTCTCGGCGGAAGACCGCGCATGCCTGCATCGAAAGTCTGGTCTAGATTTTTTAGCGTGAAATAATAGGTCCCTTCATCATTAGGAGAGAGTTGAACATAGCCCGTACGACTGTGTTTAGAACCATTTGCCTTGCCCCCAAGATTAACATCAACATCATCGTCAACTCGGATATAAAGCTGTATCGGTGCCTCACCTGTGTATTTTAGATCAAAGCCCAACGTAATATCGTCATGCTGACTCCAATCCCACGGTTTATCGGCAGAAAACTTAACCGTCGGGTAACTCTCATCGGTACCATATTTCACTTCGAGTGCTTTATTACCGTTACGCTCAACAATATGAACTTCAGAACCGGTATGTCGCTCAATCATATCAAGGTTTGAGTTTTCGAATGATAGAACGGGCGCAATGACTTCTATTGGCGCGTCAATCATCTTAGTTTCGCGAACCTCTGATTGTACTAAATCACCAGTTCCTTCGAGGAAGTCAAAGCTGTGGATGAGTAGGGTCTGTTTTTCTACTGGGCCAACGGTGTAGAGCGTCATTTCATACAACTGACGCAGATTCAGCTTTTTACCACCTCGGTAACCCGGCATTTCCATAGCAGAACCATTGAAATAAAATTCAATGGTTCGCTTCTCATTGGGTTCAAGGTCTATAGGTAAATCGAGTTGATGTTCTGTAGCACCCATAATACCAATGGTGTCTGCAAGTTTAATTTCAAAGTGTAAAGGCGCATCGGTCGGGTTTTCTACTTCCATAGAAAAACCACCTTGAGTGTTCCAATCCCATTTATCATCGGGTGCGAATATTTTGAGCCCTGGCCACTTGGAATTGGCTTCACTCTCACTTACCGCGTCAAAATCGACAACCAATGTGTGATCTTTTTTATGAAAAGTCACATCGCTTGGTTGCATTTTCTCCATGATTTCATTGGATGTTAGATCAAGTTTTTCTGCTGTATTTAGAGTCGTTTCGCTTACTTTAGTTTCCTGAGCTTGCGTGTGCTGTGTGTAAGCCAGGCCACCAAATAGAGTACTCGCGATCAAAAGTGATAGGGCAGATCTTTGAAGATTCAAGAGAGGCTCCTTGTTCTCAATTAGTATTGGTTTGTTGACATTGAAGTAAAGTTCAACCAAAAAATATATAGGTAAACCTCTTTTGGGGTGGAAAGTGTGACTAGCGCGACTAAAAACCGATGTTTTTTGAGTAAATGTTTGAAGGTGACCAAATATCCACCAGAATTAGAAGTCGTTTCTAGAACGTTTCTTACATAAACAACAGTGGCGAAGAGGTTTTTAACGGTTATTCAGAAAGAAAATAGCTTTTGCGATACTGATCAAGGATTGGTTTGTTATGTTGAGTTAAATTGGTTGATAAATTTATTGAATGCAGCATTGAACCAATTTTGCTGCCAGCTTTGAGGTAACTATCCATATGTTAGTGTTAGCTAAGGACGCGATTACGTTTTCTGAACACGATAGGTCAATACCATTGTTTGACTTTTCAGAAGAGAGCATTCCAAACCAGTTTTCTTTTGAAAACATAGAGGCCACTCTCGTATCTAGTGGAAAAGGAATTACGGTCGGTGAACATGCACTAAAGGTTCATACTCACAGCAAAGATAACTTCCATACCGCGATTTTGTTAGAACCAAACGAAGGCGAAGTATGGGACTGGAGCCAGTTACCCGCATTCAGCTTTGCATTTGATGCAACCAATGTAGGCCATCGTTCGACACAGCTTTTTATTAATCTATTTGATCACAAAGGACAAATGCATAGCCGCTGTGTAAATATTCCCGGTCACTCAACGGATACTTATCTAGTTGAATTAAAGGGGGAGTTTCTTAAAGGAAAGACTAACTTTGATTCAGGTTTGCGATCAAATCCAGCATCGTTCGATACGCCATTTACTTATGCAACGTGGATGTGGGGGGTGATGAATGTTGACTTGACTAGCATCGCCAAAATTGAGTTGAGCATCCATGGTACGTTGATTGACCATGACATTGTTTTCGATCATTTCCGTTTGATGTTAAACCCAGAACCAAATCCAGCCTTTCTAGACGGTGTTATTGACCAGTATGGTCAAAATCGAGACGCATCATACTCAGAAAAAGTGACATCCGATGAGGACTTACTCGCTCGTACTGGCAAGGAGTTACAACAGCTGAAAGAAGGAGCGATGCCAGATCGAGGTAAATTTGGTGGATTCATAGAGGGTCAGCGATTTGAAGCCACGGGATTCTTTCGAACGGAAAAGATCGATGGGAAATGGTCCTTAGTTGACCCAGAAGGGTATCCTTACTTTGCCACAGGCATAGATATCATTCGCCTTGCTAATGCCTACACAATCACTGGCGTTGATTACGACCATAGTAAAGTTGAATCTCGAGAATCCGATGATGTCACGCCTGAAGATTCAAAAGAAAAAGTAACGGTTCCATTTGCGGCCAAAGAGAGCGCTTATGTTGCTAACCAAGCTCGCCGTGATATTTTCCAATGGTTGCCAAGTTATGATGAACCATTAGGTGAACACTACGCATACATGCGGGAACTGTTTGAAGGTCCGGTAGACCGTGGTGAAACGTTCAGTTTCTATGCGGCAAACTTGCAGCGTAAATATGGCGAAAATTATTTGCAAAAATGGCGTGAAGTTACCGTCGACAGAATGTTGAACTGGGGCTTTACTTCGTTAGGTAATTGGACAAACCCAGAGTTTTATAGCAATGAAAAAATCCCTTTCTTTGCTAATGGATGGATTATTGGTGACTTTAAGACGGTAAGTAGTGGTGACGATTTCTGGTCAGCACTGCCTGATCCATTTGACCCAGTATTTCGAGAACGAGCTAGGGCCACAGTAACGCAAGTTCGACAAGAGATAAAAGATACACCATGGTGTGTAGGTATTTTCATTGACAATGAGAAGAGCTGGGGACGAATGGGTACGATTGAGGGGCACCATGGGATCGCCATTCACACCTTAGGCCGTGATGTGACCGATTGCCCAACCAAAGCTGTATTCGTTGATACCTTGAAAGAAAAGTATGCCACCATTGATGCGTTGAATGCATGTTGGGGGACTGAGATTGGTTCTTGGGACGTATTGGCTTCAGGTGTTAAGTCACTTGAGCACAATGAAGCGCAACTAGAAGACTATGGAATGTTGCTTGAAGTGTTCGCCTCTGAGTACTTCCGTGTGGTTAACGAAGAGTTAAAAGCACAATTGCCAAATCATTTATATCTAGGTGTGCGATTTGCTGATTGGGGAATGACGCCAGACGTTGTTCGCGCAGCGGCCAAGCATTGTGACGTCATTAGCTACAACTATTACAAGGAAGGCTTACACCCAGAACCATGGTCATTCCTACCGGAAATTGATATGCCAAGTATCATTGGCGAATACCATGTTGGTTCGAGGGATGTTGGTTTCTACCATCCAGGCTTGGTATGTGCGGCGAACCAGCAAGAGCGCAGTGAGATGTATGAGAGCTACATGCATACCGTTATTGATAACCCATATTTTGTTGGGGCACATTGGTTTCAATATATTGATTCGCCAATCGCTGGTCGCTCGTTCGATGGAGAAAACTACAACGTAGGGTTTGTGTCTACTGCTGATGTGCCGTATGAGCCAATGGTTGAAGCTGCACAGAGACTGCATAGTCAAATGTATAAGCGCCGTTATCAAAAATAAACCATACATTTGGTCATAACGATAGGGCTGATAGATTTATCGGCCCTTTATTTGGGGAACACCATGTCATTGATTCGGAAAGCTCTTGTATTTTCATTGGTTAATATGATGCTGTCGCCATCGTTGTTAGCTTGTGCATTCCATGATCTCGATACAGACAACCTAACACAAGAATTGTCGTATACCGTGGGTTACTACATTAAGGCAGGGCGTACCCAAGGCAAGATAGAGCAGCCAAGCAACGACAGTATGGCCATGTACTTATTTTTGAATTCACTGAATACAAGCGCTGTGCAATCCACGACTTTCGACTTTCGCCAACCCATCGATGGCCATATGTCGACGATTGATGTCACGCAGAAAGCAAGGTTACTTGACTATGTTCCCGGGCGCGAGTTGCCAATGTTAATAACTGAAATGGACATATTATTGGGATTAGCGCAGGGACGGTTTTCTTGGAAGTGGGTGAAATCGGAAGGTTTGGCCACGATTAACGGCACAGCTGAGCAACGCTCTGCATTGGATCAAGTATTAAGTGATAAATATATTTAGTCCATCGCGTACATGATGGAAGGTGTTTATCGAAGCAAGTAGCGTAGCAACACTATTTATCGATATATATTTAAGTAAGGATATTATAAGGAACTGCATTGTTATGATTGAGTTCCTTTTTTTGATCCAGAAAGGAGAGTTGATTTTAGATTCATAATCTAGATGATGTGAAGTCGAATGGTTTTATGTCATGGATCCCTATCATTTAGTGGATTGCCTTTTATACGTCGCGACTTCTTTTTCGCAACTTTCACTATTGTTGAATATATATTTTTAGATTGATTTTTCTTATTTTTATAAGAAGAGTTGTTTGTATGTTTTGTCAGTATTTACATATAGGAAGAGTAATGAAGGAAAATAGAATAAGGCCCCGAACTTTACTGGCGCTCAGTTTGGCGTGTGTATTACCCACCGCGTCCCTTGCAAGTGATGATACTGTGCTTGTCGACCCGGCAACGCCAGCATTTTTTAAAGAGAATGTGGATCATACAATTAAACGCATAGTTCTGGACCTTGATAACATCGGTGAGTATGCAACAGTTAGTATCTTTTCTGGTGAAGAGCTAATTGTTGATAATATGAATGTGCCATCAAAAGGAAGACAAACAATATCAGCGTTGGTTAGGTTTTCCGAACTTGGCCCCGTCACATTAAAAGTGAAGTCATCAACATCATCATTAATCATTAATGGTTTAGAGTTAGAAACGGTGGATGACTTGATTGTCCCATATTATGAAGATATTTCAGTAAAAGCTGGGCTTGATAAAGTCAATTCTCTTAAATATGGCGGACCCACGGTTGCTGATATTAATAATGATGGTTTCTACGACTTTGTAGTTAATAACCACAATGAGGAGAGTAGTAAACTCTATTGGAACAATGGTGATGGCACTGTCACAAAGCATCATAAAGATCTATCACGTTGGCATATGCATGATCTACATGGCACGTCGTTTGCGGATTACGATAATGACGGTCAATTAGATATGATATTAGCGCAAGGCGGTGGTAACGGGCGAAATCCATCGAGAAATAACTTTTACCGTAATAATAATGGTGAGTTTGTACTTTATACAGGTGATGTCGGTATTGAGCGAGGGGCTCGCGGTCGAGGTTCTAAATGGGCGGACTTTAATGGTGACGGCAAGCTAGACTTCGTAATGATAAACGAGCGCGGCCTATATAAAGAAACACCGCAACATCATTTCTATGAAAATTTGGGTGATGGTAAGTTTAAACTACGCTCAGTAGAGGGTATCGAAAATGAAGCACCGGAAAGAGCTCTAATTACTGACTTAAATAATGATGGTATTGATGACATCATTCTTTATGGTCATCGCGATACAATGTCGGTATGGCAGGGAAATGGTGATTTTACATTTACAAATATTACTTCAAAGTTTCCAAAAGAACTGCGTGATGCAAAGCAGATTTCCGCCGTTGTAGATCTGGATATAAATAATAATGGAAAAACCGATTTGTACTTTGCTCGTGGCAAGGAGTTCGAGCATGGGCGAGGGGAAGCTCCTTCCGTAGACTTCGATCCAGAAACTAAGCAATTCTCTATTAAACCTCGGCCTTACTTTGGTAAAGAACAGTGGCAATTTACCGCTGATGGTCCTTTAAAACTCGATAACTATTACTTCCTTGGCCAAAATGGATTCAGAAACAAAGATTATCCAATATTTCTAGGCAAAGACAAAAATGCCACAGCAGTGCCTTCTGGTGGCGAATTTGAGTTTTCTGCCGAGGACGCGCAGGGTTGGCCTGATGATATTAGTAAGAGTGGTGTTTACTTCGGGCATGTGGGTAACGGTCAATGGAAGGCCGCACTGGTGCGCAAGGGAGACATATTCTGGGCGTATAAATTCAATCTCACAGGTGTTACTTCATATGAGTTAGATTTTATACCAGAGAACAGAAATCTGAGAGACTTCTTGCTCCGAAATGATGGTGATAAGTTTGTCGATGTTTCGGAAGAATGGCGAATTCCACGCGGGGGTAATGCACAGGGTGTTACTACGGGCGATTTCAACAACAATGGTAGACAAGATCTTTTGGTCTACCGGTGGGGGAATGTGAATCATCGTATTTCTGATTTGATGCTGCTTAATAATAATGGTCATTTCGAAACATTAACCATGCATGGTGCGTCGGATGTCGGTGGTCCAGGCTATGGAGACATGGGGCAAGCATTTGACTTCGATATGAATGGTCGTACCGATATACTTAGTGGTAGTGAGTTTGGTGAGTGGTATTTGTACAGCAATCAAACGAAGGATATTGGTAATTATGTATCCGTTAGAGTGGGTTATTCGCCAAAAGAAAATATTGATCCTATTTCAGCTAGAGTCACGGTGAAAACGTCAGATAAAGCATGGCATAAACGAGTGGGCTCGGCGGGCGAAATCTTCTCTCAAAGCTTATTAAATATTGTTCACTTTGGTGTGGGTGATGCGACAGAAATTGAATCAGTCGTCGTTACATGGCGCAATGGTGAGTCTGTAGAGTTTAATAATAAAGCAGTAAATCAACAGTTATATACTGAACAATTAGACCCGACCCTTTTATCGATTGAGTCTGACTATGAAGCAATTAGGAAAGGTACCGATGCTGCTCTCTCCTTGAAGTTTTTGCCATCTAATTCAAACCAAGCAGTGGTTTGGTCAAGTAGCAACAACAAGGTATTGACCGTCGATCAAGCCGGGTTGGTCTCTGCTGTCGGAGAGGTCGGACAATCAGCAGTGATTACGGCTACTAGTAAAGTGACGGACTTAAGTGCTGATCGTTCATTTGAACTGGTGGACTGGTATCCTAATCCTCTAAAATCATTAGAAATATCAATGCCGAAGCCGTCGTTAATCGTTGGTGATAGCAAGAAACTAGATATCGTAATGGACCCTGCGAGACCGGATGATGCGACACTGACTTGGTCGAGTAGTGACAGTCGGGTAGCCACGGTTACATCAGACGGCGTTGTTAATGCCATCAAAGAGGGTACTGTGGTCATTACGGCAAAATCTGAAGCTAATGAGGCTGTAGAAAGTCGCACAACATTCACAATCGAGCCGAATGTTGCAGGGTTTGTTCGCATCCTCGACAGCGATACTTTTGCGAACAAGCCGATAGTCATTGGTGACAAATTGACGGTCCACATTGATTATCATGCAGGGACCAACAATAAAGTGATCTCCGCAGATGAGGGTGGACTAAGGATCTGGCTTCGCCACTTTCAACGCAAGTGGCTCCCACAGCGTGATATCGTCTTAGTCGAAGAGGAAGCAGTGAACACAGAAGCGGGAGGCTTTAGTTTTTCTGTTCCTTTAGAGGGAGTCATTCCTACAGAAGAATTGCCAGAGGGGCACTTCTACTCATTACGCGCAACATTTACGGCAAGTGACGGTACGATGCACGACCATGAGATCTATCCACTGAACTTTGTTTCAGAGTAAAGGTAGTAAGCACGAGCTAATCAGCTTTATATAGAAAACTGCGTTAAACGAAAGGCCCAAACTGAATATCCAGTTTGGGCCTTTATTTATACTTACTTGATAGCTGGGTGCTTCTTTTCGATGGGCATCTCAAGAATACCCAAGAGGGTTGAAAGGAAAACTAGTTTGCAACAGGTTTAAATACGCGAATCCAATCGACCAGCATAGTTGTTCGACCGGACGTATCGGCTAACTCTTTATCGGTTGGATCGGATGTCCACCAGCTTTGTAGTTCATTGTTAATAATAATGTCCATCGGTTTGTCGAACCCGTTACCATCCTGATAGTTGTATGGGTCGATCACTGACGCGGGTGAACGTTCGCTTGCTTGCTTTAAGAGAGCAAAATCAAAGTCACCTTGCTCTTTTTTGTAGATATCTACCGCTTGGTAACCACTGCCATCGTCCGATAGCTTCTTATTTCCATTTACTTTTGGATAGCTATAAGTCCAAGTCCACTCACCGCGATTGAACATTTTAGTCGCAAACGCATTATTGTATACAACGCGAACTAACTCGCCATTGATATAGTATTCAAAATGAAAAGGGTTGACCCAGTTCACGCCAATCTGAATATATTGTCGCTCACCATTGTTCCATGTGTAGTCACCCCAACTAGCGTGTCCTTCACGGTCACCAAGCCACCAGCTGTTTGTGTCTCTAGGCTGGTAATCAGTAAATGGGTCTCGAATAAATGAATGATGGCTAAGGTGAATATATTGGGAAAAGTGACCGTTATTATTGTCTTTACCAGGATAAGCTTCAAGGATATCAATTTCTTGCGTATCATCAGGGCTCAGCAACCAGACAGCGGTTGCTAAAGAAATATCAGCAAGACTTACGCTCGCTTCAACAAAAACAGGGTATTCAACTTGGGTATTCGATGTAATACAGCCTGCATTTACGCCAGGCTTCCCCTGTTTCTCTGTGCTTGGATTACGTGATAGGTAAAATTCAAGGTTATTGTTCTGTACACCGACATGGTCGTGCTTCCAATATGTTGCTCCGGGACCATCCCAGCTATTATGATAAAAGTTATACCATTTCCCGTCTCCGAAGTCAGAGCGCTCAGAGGTACGATTGAACGTGTACTTAAAGTCATCTGAAACATGTGTTTGCGCTTGCCATTTTTGGCTATCTCCGGCTGATGCTGGTACATCAAGCGCTAAGTAGTCACCTTTTGTAGGGTCAAGTCCAATGGACTTGTAGCCGCCTTTAGAGACTGCTGTTAGATCCGTTTTGCTGTCTGGACCAGGTTTTGGAGCAACAACGCGCTCATAGCCAGTTAATTGAGGTTTGGTCGTTGTCGACGCGCACCCAATTAGAGCGAAAGCGAACGACGTAACTATTAAAGTGTTCTTATTCATTGAAATAACATCTCTATAAATAGGTCATAAATAAAAACGCCAAAGCTTGTTATTTCTTGAACAAAGCTTCGGCGTTTAGTCGTAATAAGTTGTTATTGATTTACTGGTTTGAATACACGAACCCAGTCAACCAGCATAACGTTCTTTCCTGATTCATCAGCCAGATCAGCGTCGGTTGGATCATGAGTCCACCAGCTTTGGAGTTCATTGTTAATGATAATATCCATTGGCTTGTAGAAGCCTTTTCCTTGCTGATAGTTGTAAGGATCAATCACTGAAGCCGGAGACAGTTCGCTCGCCTTTTTCAGGTAGGCGAAGTCGAAATCATCACTGTTTTTCTCGTAGATTTCTACCGCCTGGTAACCTGTGTTGTCATTCACTAAGTCGTTATTACTATCAACTTTTGGATAGCTGTAAGACCAAGTTGGTGAGGTGCCAGAGTACATTTTTGTTGCAAATGCGTTGTTGTATAGCACTCGCACTAACTCGCCATTAATATAGTATTCAAAATGATAAGGGTTTACCCAGTGGACACCAATTTGAATATACTGTCGATCACCATCATTCCAAGTATATTCCCCCCAGCTGTTACGGCCACCCATGTGATGGTCGTCGCTTGACCCTTGCCACCAACTGTTTCTATCGCGAGGTTGATAGTCAGTAAATGGCTGTCGAATAAACGAGTGATGGCTTAGGTGAATAAATTTTGAAAAATACGTATTACCATTCCCACTACCTGCGTATGACTCAAGAATATCAATTTCTTGTGTATCATCCGGGCTGAGTAGCCAGACAGCAGCAGCTAAAGATATATCTGACATGCTAACGCTAGCTTCAACAAAAACAGGGTATTGCACTTGATTATTGGAAGAAATACACGCAGCATTCACGCCCGGTTTATCTTGCTTGTCTGTTCGGTCACTCCGAGAAACGTGAAACTCTGCTTTACCGTTCTTAACCGTGACATGGTCATGTTGCCAATAAGTCGCGCCTGGACCGTCCCAGCTGGATGAATGATAGAAGTTGTACCAACGCCCGTCACCAAAATCCTGTCTTTCTGATGTCGCTTCAAACTCATATTGAAAGTCATCAGACATATCAGTCCGTTCTTGCCATTTTTTTCCAACACCTGCAAATGCGGGCACGCTTAGTCGATGGACGTCTTCAGGGTCTTCGGAAACAGAACCGTAACCAAGAGTGGAAATATCAGTCAATGTGGTTGAACTGTCAGGACCAGCCTGAGGAGGTGCTACGCCATTTTGTCCGCCTGGGTCTGTGGGGCCGTCACCTGAACCACCGCCGCAACCAGCCAAAACAAGAGCTGTCGCTATCGTCGCCAGAGTAAATGTATGTTTCATTCCTTTAATCCCTTCAAAGTACGCTGCTAAACAAAAAGAAGCATACACATTTCAACCAATAGGTTTTGTGATCAACCAATTATATTTAACTGGCAGCCCAATAATTAATGTTATTCGTATCATTAATGTGATTTATGCGACAATTTGTACAGAAAGAAGTAAGGCCAACAATGTGTTGTTGGCCTTAAGTTCCTAATAGCTATTGCTTTGTTCTAATCTCTTTTGGGGTTTTCGATTGGCTGACAACAACACCTCTATCTGTTCAATCGATTTGTCTTTAGTTTCAGGTAGTAGTTTGCCAATCAGCACTAATCCGAGGCCACTGAACACTGCATACATTAAGAACGTGTTTGCTGCGCCAAAGTTGGCCAATTGCCATGGGAAGAATTGTTGAATTAGGTAACTCGCAATACTAGTAACGATGGCACATATAGGGATAGCAGCACTACGGACTGAGTTAGGGAATATTTCTGAAAACAGAACCCACATGATCGGTCCAATGGAAATATGAAACGCTGCGATAAATCCGAGAATACCAAACAGGACTAAGTACGGATTAACTACAATCGTTTTTTCGATAATGGTCGCTTCATATTGAATCAATTCGCTTGTTGAATAGACGGTTGACAGTGCCTCTTTAAACGCTACATCACTTTCAAATACTTTACCCTCGAGTCCTTGGAGAGGCGCGACATTTATGGTTTCCGCGAGTTGCTCAACATTGGCGCTACTCAGTTCATATTTAGCGCTTTGGAAGCCATACCAACAGGCGACATGGCTAAGAACAGCAAATGATAAACCGATTAGTAATAATGGACGACGACCCAATTTGTCGATAAACATAATGGCTAAAACGGTAAAGACCACACTCGTCAAGCCAATGTAGATAGCTTGTTGAAAGGCTGCGTTACCACCGAACCCAACCTGCTCAAAAACAGTAGGTGCGTAAAATAGGATGGCATTCATCCCGGTAATTCCCTGCACTATCGCGATCGTTACTCCAATAATCAATGCGGTACTGTGTTTTGACGTAATAAGACTTTTTAATTGATGACTAAAGGCTGGCTGTTTGTCCTCTTGCATCGTTGCATTAACTTCTTTTACCGTGTCGAGGAGTTCATCAGGGGCATACAATTTGCTGAGTACGTCTTTTGCTTCCTGAACTTTGCCTCTTGTGATCAACCAGCGAGGTGATTCTGGAACGGAAAATAACAGCGCAAACCAAAGAATGGCAGGAACAAGCTCGGAGGCTAGCATGGTTCTCCATACTCCCTCTGATGAGAGTAGGTAGATGCTATCGGAGATGTTGATGACGAGATAGTAGTTGATAAAGTAGGCCATTGATAGGCCAATAACGATATTAAACTGATTACAGGAAACCAACTTACCCCGCAGTTTCGAAGGCGCTACTTCGCCAATGTACATTGATGCCAGAGACAAGGAGCTAAAGGCAAGACCGCCAATAAAGCGAGCACCTACTAACATCTCGTAACTGGTAGCTAACGCAGAGGCGATAGCGGAAAAAATATACAGCCCTGCAATAAGAATGAGTGCTTTTTTGCGCCCCCAAGCGTCGGCAATTTTTCCAGCGAAGAACAAAGCGATTATTGCGCCAAGGCTCGGAGCTCCAACAATAGTGCCTATCTGTAAGTCGGATAGACCGAACTCTAGACTGATAAAACGAATAGTTCCGGATATGATCGCGGCATCGAGGCCGAAGACAAATCCACCGAGCGCGACGATTAGCGCGTATCGAATGGCATTTTTAGTGTGATGGTTCATTGGATAGTACCTACTTCATAAAGATTATCCAATACTTGCCTATAGGTGAGCCAAAGTATGCATAATCGATCACAATTGGATGATCAATTATGTATTTTTAGGTTTTTTAGTTAACCAATTTGAGGTGCCTCGCAAAAATCGCCACTAGGGCGATTTTTGCGAGGGGGTTATTTTACTGCTCCGGCGGTCATGCCAGAAACGATTTGCTTGGAAAGTGCAAAAAAGACGCAGAGTAGAGGAAGTGACGCTAGAACTGCAGCGGGGAATAGTTGAGTCGGATCGACGGAGTAAGTACCCAGAAATCTGAGTACTGCGGGCATAATCGTCAGTTTGCTTTCTGTTGTGATGAATAGAAGTGGATTCACAACGTCATTCCAGACGGATAATGTAACGAAAATAGCAAGTGTACCTGTGATGGGTTTAAGCATAGGAAAAATGATATACCAATAGGTTTTTAGAAACGATGCACCATCGAGCCTAGCCGCTTCTTCGAGTTCTTTGGGTATCGCTTTCATAAAGCTCGTGTAAAAAAATACGCCAAGCGGAAGGTTGCCCACAGTGTAGACCAAAATAAGACCAATATAAGAATCAAGCAACCCCAAGTCTCGCATAAATAGATAAAGAGGTGTGAGTGCTGCAAAGGGCGGAATTATCATACCGATAACAAAAAAGATATAGACTATGCTGGTTATTCGATTTCGTATCCTAGCAAGTGGATAGGCAGCCAGGGATGAAATTAATGACACACATAAGATAGAGGCGATAGTTATCCCTATCGTGTTCAGAACAGTACCATAATAATTCATGTCTTCGATAACACCCGCGTAATTGGACAGGTGCAAGGTGGTTGGGAGCCCAAGTGGGTCGAGCATGATTTCTTTTCGAGAGCGAAAGGACATCGCTATCATATAAAATACAGGTGATAGTATTAGGACGACGACGGCAATCATAAAACTACTGAGAAGTGTTTTATTGAGCTTTCGCATCGGGAATCGTCTCAATTGTCTATGTTTTTGAGAACGATTCATTTGTGGACTATTGGCGTCATTTACGATCAACTTTTCCATTATATCCGGTCCTCCCTAGACCTTAAGTAACTGTTTTGAATGATTGTGATGAGTGCTACCAAGATGATCATCACAACGGAAAGAGCCGCTGCCATACCGTATTTAAAATCCTGAAAAATAAGCGTAAATATTTTCAAACCTAGCGTCATCGTCGCATAGTCTGGACCGCCTAAGGTCATGATGTAAGGGAATTCAAATGACTTAAGAGTCCCTATGGTTGCGAGAGTCATATTCACGGTAATGGCTGGTGCGAGTAATGGAATATCGATGTAGAAGAAAGACTTAATTGGTGACACGCCATCCACACGTGCCGCATCTTTGATCTCTGAAGAAATGCCGGCATAGCCCGCTAGAAATATTGCAGTAGAGTACCCAACAAACATCCAAACATGCACAGCTGCAACTGAAAAAAGGGCAATGTTTGAATCCCCTAACCATACCTGTTGTAAGTTTGATAGCCCTAACAAAGACAATAGTTCGTTAAGTCCGCCGCCCATTGGAGCATAGAGGTATTGCCACACATATCCCGCTATGACCAGAGATAGCATTGAAGGAACGAGAAGAGCAGTTCGCAACATGTTTCGTATTTGTGGCAAGCTATTGAGCAGCGCAGCAAATATTAAGCCAATACCATTTTGAAAGATGACTACGAATAAACCGTACATCAAGGTATTTTTAAGTACCTTTAAATAACGATGATCAGAAAAAATCTCATGATAGTTATCAAAACCAACCCATGAACTCTCGCCAACTCCTGCATACTCAGTCAAAGACAAGGAGATGCCTTTAAATAGTGGATAGATTGAAAAAAGAATGTATATGATTAGTGCAGGTAAAATAAAATACAAGCGTCTATCTAGTCTCATTATAGTACTCCAATAAAGGTCCACTTAAGACAAGTGGACCTTGGTCTTGTTACTTTTTAGCTCTTTCTTTTTCCATAATCGCATCCCAGCTTGCCAGTATAGGAGCGTAGTCTTGATCCGAATTTAACATGAATGCGGTAATATCATTTCGCATGTCTGGCGTTAGACTGACAGGAAAAGAACCGTCTGGGTAGGTGACAAAGTGGCCACTTTCTCTTGCCTCAATATAGCTAGATGCAATGTTGAGCGGCAATCCTGAATCACCGTTGACAAGTGGTGAAATCGCAGTGTCTGCTTCAAGAAATAGCTTCAAGTTTTCATTTACCGTCCAGAAATCGATCCACTTCATTGCCGCTTCTTTGTGAGTGGCATCGTTAGGAATCGCCCACCCTGGGCCAATATAATCAACAACGACACCATGATTGCCGTTCGCAGACGGAAAAGGATGCAGAGTGAACTTTTCTGGTAGTTCGTCGTTCACGAAGGGGGTGATATTCCACAGACCCTGTGGAAGCATTGCTATTCGTCCAGACTGGAATGTTGTTAATGCGACAGACCAAGGGTCGGTACCGGCACTAATTTTAGGGTTGAAGCAGTTTGCATCGATCATCTTGCGGAATGATTCAAATGCGTTCTTAACATATTTATCATCGCTAAATTTCAATTCGCCGGAGTTAAACTTCGAAATCCTATCTTGGCTAGGTTTGTCACCATCGGTAAGAGCCAAACTGATAAAGAAAAGATATGGGCCCCAGTCACCGTTATTCCCTGGTAATACCGTTGGAATAATGCCCTGTTCATTTAGGGTACGGCATGTTTCAGTGAACTCTTCTAGCGTATTTGGAAAGTCAGTGATACCAGCCTTGGCAAGTAGGGCGTCATTCGCATACATGCCCATCCCCGAGACTTGAAGCATCGAGTAATACACATCATCACCTAGGCCTAAATAGGGTTGCAAAGCAGGCTGGAATTGATTGATAAATGGTTGTTCGTTCAGTTTCATTAACTGACCATTTTCGCCCCAATGGGTCATAAACTCACGGTCAACCATAACAACATCGGGTGGAGAGCCTGCTTGAAATCGAGCTGGAATACTCGTCACCATGTCATTCCTTGCCATAAAGTTCAGTTTAACTTTAATGTTTGGGTTCTCTTTTTCAAATCGCTCGATGATGGTGGGGAAGTTAGCTATTTCAGTTCCGGAACCTTTCCAGCTTGCGACTTCGAGCTCGACAATATTATCTGCGAGCGCACTACCGAAAGTGAGAGACATTGCTAGCCCGGTACAGAGTGATAGTGTTGTTTTTTTCATAACTCGGATCTCTTTGTATTTTTATTTTTACACATGTTGATCAATTCCGATGTAAAGAAGCACCACTTAGAAGACTTGAAACAGAATTGGACAACCAGGATGATTAAAAATGTAGCAACTGGTTTGCTGAATGTATGTGATTGGCCTCAAATACAAACAATGATACATAATTGTTAATGGTGTTAATGCTATTTTTTAGACAATGGTCACATACCCGTGTAAACCTCTGAATTTTTGATTAACCAATGGTGTGGAATTGAGTTACTTTGGTTGATAAATGTCCAATGGGGATGGAATGGCATGTCGGCGATTAAATTAAAAGGTGTGAAAAAAAGGTTTGGTAAGGTTCAGACAATCCATGGGGTAGATTTAGACATTGCACACGGTGAGTTTGTTGTTTTTGTTGGCCCTTCTGGGTGCGGAAAGTCGACGCTACTTCGGCTAATTGCTGGACTTGAGGATATTTCTGAGGGTGATATTTACATTGACCAACAGCAAGTCAATGATGTTGAGCCAGCGGAGCGGGGAATATCCATGGTCTTTCAGTCTTATGCTCTCTATCCGCATATGACGGTTGAACAAAACATGGGATTTAGCCTCAAGATGAGTGGTGTTGGTAAGTCCGAAGTCAGCCGGCTCGTGAGCCTAGCGGCGAAGAGCTTACAACTCGAGCACTTATTAAAAAGAAGGCCAAAAGAGCTGTCTGGTGGTCAGCGACAGCGGGTGGCGATTGGTCGCGCGATTGTTCGTAACCCAAATGCATTCTTATTTGATGAACCACTTTCTAACCTTGATGCTGAACTTCGCGTTGAAATGCGACTGCAAATCGCAAAGCTGCACCAAGAAATTGACACCACGATGATCTATGTTACGCATGACCAAGTTGAAGCAATGACACTGGCAGATAAAATCGTAGTACTTAAAGATGGAAGCATTGAACAAGTTGGAACGCCATTGGATCTCTATAACAAACCCGCGAATATGTTTGTGGCTGGGTTTATTGGTTCGCCAAAAATGAATTTTTTTGATGTCGACGTCGTCGAGTGCAAAGAAGATACCTTGAGAATAAGATTGGCCGATAACCAAGAGATTCAACTACAATGCCAAAATGATAGTTCGGTTAGGGTGGGACAAACCCTTAAACTAGGAGTGCGGCCTGAGCATTTGTATATGGAAAAGGGAGTCGGTGATATTACTTTTAGCTTTCAAAGCGAAGTTGTTGAGCGACTTGGTAATAGTACATATATGTTTGGCCAAGTGTCGGGACAAGATAGAGTCGTTGTTCATTGTCCTGGCGACAAAGAGGTTGGGCCGTTTGAAAAAATCGCTGTGACCGCGAACTTGAATGACTGTCACCTTTTCGGTGAAAATGGCACCAGAATTAGTCACTAAAAAAATAGCATCGCAGTAGCGATGCTATTGAATTAATGCTTGGCTTAATGGCCGACCCAATATTTATTGGTAATTAACGTACACGGTCTTTTTCTGAAGGTAACCTTCTAGGCCGTGTTTGCCATCTTCTCCACCGATTCCCGAACGTTTAAAACCAGTGTGGAAGCCGTTGAATAACTCACCATTCGGACGGTTGACATATATTTCGCCGACTTCAAGCTCGTTGACCGCCTGCATGATCTTGCGCATATCGTTGGTATAAACGTAACCAGAAAGGCCCAGGTCGATATCATTGGCGTACTCAAGTGCTTGCTCAAAGCTCTTAACTGGCATCGCTGCGACAATCGGTCCAAATGTTTCTTCTTTCATGATGTCCATGTCATTGGTTACATTCGTGATGACCGTAGGTGCAAACCAAAAACCTTGGTCAAACTCTTCCCCATCAGGTCTTCCGCCGCCAAGTTCAATCACCGCGCCTTGTTCTTTTGCACGCTCAACCATACGTGTGAGGTTTTGAATCTCTCTTGCGTTAACTTTAGGGCCAATATCGGTGTCATCTAGAAGCGGGTTACCAACTTTTAGTTGCTTTGTTTTCGCAATGAATTTTGTCATAAACTCATCGTAAATTGCTTCATGAATGTACATACGCTCGTTAGATGTACAAATTTGACCGCAATTTCCAAAACCAGACTTCACGGCTAGGTCGACGACATGATCAACATCGACATCGTCAAGCACAATAAATGGCGCCTTACCACCAAGTTCTAAATTCAGCGCGGTGATATTCTCAGAGGCTGAACGATAAAGTATTGAGCCAACCTCAGAGCTTCCTGTTAGCGTTACTAACTTGGTTAATGGGTTTCGAACTAATTCGTCACCGACAACGCCACCTTCACCTGAAATAATGTTAACGACACCTTTAGGGAAATCACACTCAGCGATGAGCTTTGAAAACTCTAAAACCGCTAGTGGCGTATCTGCAGGAGGCATAATCACCATGGTATTGCCCGCAACTAATGCATTGCCGAGTTTTCTCGCTGCAAGTGCTAACGGATAGTTCCATGCAAGTAGACCAACAGTAACACCAAAAGGCACACGTTGAATCCAGATTTGCTCATTTGGGTTTTCGCTTGTCACTATCTCTCCCTCGATACGACGAGCTGATTCAGCTGCGTAACGAAGAAAACCAACTGAACCTGCGACCTCACCACGAGCGTCCGAAAGTGTTTTCCCTTGTTCGGTGGTTAACAGCTTTGCGAATGATTCTGTGTTCGCTTCGAGTTTGTCGGCGAGTTTAGAGACATAGTTAGCACGAGTCTGGGCAGGAAGCTTTGCCCATGCCTTTGACGCTTTATCACTCGACACAAGTGCTTTTTGAGCATCTTCTCTCGTCGCTTTTGGTGCATAACCCACGATGGTTTCATTACTCGGGTTAATAACTTCAATAGTCTCTGAGCTAGAGGCTGTTAGCCATTGACCATCGATGTAAAGATTGCTGTGTAAAGTAGACATAGTTTCCTCAGCGAGTACATATAATATGGCCTTAATATAACCCAATTAGCTTCATTGGCAAACCAAAATGTTGCATTGGTGAATGTATGTGTGATTTGGTCTGCGTATTTGTATTTTTTAATTATCTAATGATACGGCATGATTATTTGTCAGGCTTTTATCACAAACTCTGAATATTCAACACTGTAACCTTATTGTATTGCAAAAATCGTGATACTGATAGCATAGCTATGCTGTATTTGGTGGTAAAATTGGTTACATTAAAGTAAAATCGGTTGACCGAATTATGCCGACCACCTCTGGAAGACTGAATGATTGAATCAAATAACACTAAACGACGATACTATGACATTGGGCTTCAAATCGAAGAGCTGCTCCACTCTGGAGTATTTAAAGCTGGCGAACGGTTACCCTCTGAACGCGAACTGAGTGACCGCTTTGAGACGAGTCGCGCGACGATCCGTGAAGCTATCATCATGCTTGAGCTCAAAGGTCTAGTGATTGTACGACAAGGCGCAGGTATCTATTTCATTGATTCTCCTGATAAAGCGTCTAGTAGTGCATTTATCCCTAAAAGTGATATTGGTCCTTTTGAGCTTCTTCAGGCTAGACAGATCATTGAAAGTAACATCGCAGGGTTCGCCGCGACGCAGATCAAGTTCAATGAACTTAGAGACCTTAAAAAGGTGCTTATCCAGCAAGAGAATGAAATTAACGGTGATAGTGAAAAGTTCGAACAACTTGATGAGCAGTTTCACCACTTGATCTCTGAGTCGACCCAAAATCGTGTATTGATTCGTCAAGCGGCAGAGATGTGGAACACGGTACGTATTAAAAACCCTCTTTGGCGTGAGTTAAACCACAAGTATCTTCATGAAGAGCGACTACAAACTCAGTGGATTAACGACCACAAACGTATTTTGATGGCTTTACAAAAACGCTCTGCGGAAGAAGCGAAGCAGGCCGTTTGGCAGCACATTGAGAACAGTAAGGTCGAGTTGTTAAAGATAGCATCGTCAGAAGGGGTTGATGAGGAACTCGATGACTTTTTCTTCGCTCTTGATTTAGATATCGAGAACAGTTGATATAAGGCTAGTCCAAATAGCTTATTGTCATTAAAAATAAGTATGAATGAGACATTTCCTGACTCTCTAGAAAAAATCGGATACCTGTTTTAGGTTCCGATTTTTTCGTTTTGAACGCTTTCATTTTGAACGCTATTGTCTAGCCAAACCAATGTCGCGCCAAACCAAGTTCATCAAAAAAAAACCGGAAACCTATGGGTAGGTTTCCGGTTGCTTGGTACTACGATTTAATTACTATTTAGCATGGATTATTATCGCCAGCTTCTGTAATACAGACTGGTTGAGTCCCCCAATCACTCTTCTCACCTCGATCATTTAAGAACTCTACGTACAAGTAGTAGAAATCACCATTTTCCAAGTGTTTCGTTGGTACCAATCCATTATCTTGGTAAGACGGAAGATCAAGAGAGTAAGTTGCCGTTCCACTTTGACTACCTACTGTTCCAGGTACGATATCGTACTGATTACCTGTTCCCTGACCAGCAAAATCATAGACAAGGCCCCAGCTTGGGCTTTGGAGACGACGCAAGTAAATTTTCACGCCTTCGGGTATAACGCTATTAGAACCAGCGTGATAGTCGAATGTAACCTCCATTGGGGTGTCGATTGGGTTTGCACGAGTTTTGTATTTCCAATCGTTGTCAAACTTAATGCTATTTCCTACAAAATCCTCGGAGTCAAAAGTAATCGAGTCTTGAACAGCATCTGGTGTTTCACTTCCATTTGCAGTCGCGGTAATCGTGACTTCACCAACGCCAGTACCTGATACGACACCCATCTCAGTTACGGTTGCGACGGCTGAGTCAGAAGTCGTCCACGTGATGGATACATCGTCGGGTTTTTCAGTTGGGTCGCTTGATTCCAATGTGGTGTCTAGCGTTACCTCCTGACCAACGTATAGGGGAGTACCATCATGTTCTATCGTGATATCAGTGACATAGATTGGGTCAAAGTCTCCTACTGAAATATCGATTGTTTGGCTTACGCTACTTGCTATTGAAGAAGTCACGGTAATGACGGCATCACCGTTTGCTTCAGCAGTGATAACACCAGAGGTATTGACACTGGCAACCGCTTCATTGCTACTGGTGTATACAACATCCGGTGTAGCGTTTAATGGAGTGAAGGTAGGTGTCAACTCATAGGTCTCATCAACACGAAGCTTTTTATCTTCACGATCCAATGTAATGCCAGTTGGTGTTGGCGCCATGCCGTCTTCAGAGTCCAAAGTGCCATTAAGCGCTGGTTTATCAAACGAGACCGTTTCACCATTTCGCCAGATGATGGTTGCTTTGTTTACTTGCTCACTGTTACCCAAACCGAAATGGGTTAGGTTCATGACGCCTTGGGAAAACGCTTCACCACGAGAACCAACTCGGTGCGAAGGTTTGGTACCGGACGCTGTTTCTAAAACAATGCGAGCGCCCAGTGGATCAATGTTTGCAAATGGGCTGTAGCCAACATCGACATTGAGGTAGTTGTTCGAACTCGTGGTTGTGTTTTTATACAAGTACCACTTACCTTCTTCATTACTACCATTGAGCAAGTCAACTTGACCGTTGCGGTCAAAGTCGAATGCTTGTCCCATATCCCCGTGTCCCGGGTCCGTTACATCGTGTGCACCATGAATCGTAGTGGTTTCAAATTGCCCTTTGCCGTTGTTAACCAACAAAAGGTCAGAAACACGTTCTGTTAAGAAGCCATAACGATGGATAAATAGATCATTCCAACCGCTGTTGTTAAAGTCTCCAAACGTAACACCCCAGTGGTTACCACCTGCAGGTACATTCCACTCTTGTGTTGCATCAACAAACTTATCGCCCTCGTTGATAAGAAGCATATCACTAACGTTGCGGTTCGTTGGCGGCCAATCCGTTTCAACCCCTGAAACGTTTTCTAGAGAGAACGAAACGTTCCAGTAAACATCTTGAGTTCTTACCCACTCAACTTTCCATTTTCCGTTGCCAGTGTAGCCAATATAAATACCATTTTGATCTCGGTTTTCTGGGAAACCAGTGGCATCTTCTGGCTTAATATCAAGCTCGTGTGGTGCATCTTTCATATCTGGGTGAAGTTGGCTGTCTTGGAAGCCTGTGGCATAAACCCATTTTTTCTCTTTTGCATCACCAAGGTAAATTGGATAACCATCATCATACTGACGATAGGTAAGGTTTAGTTCATTGAGTGTTAACGTTGCCCCTTCTTCTGTCATAATATCGACGAGTGTCTCACCTTTCTCACCATCATCACGGACATCAAATTTTTCTGTGACCGGGTTGTAATCGTAAGACTTACGAGACATCTGATATTCAGGGAGGCCACGTGATAGGTAGATATCGAATAGCCCATCATTGTTTAAGTCCACCTCTGCAGCTGCTTGAACCTGGTATAGGTTTTGAGCGCTGGCAGGCAAACGTTCACTCGTCACGTTGGTAAAAGAGAAGTTACCATTGTTTTTCCATAGAGAAAGAGGGGAAAACAACAGCAGATCTTGTTGGCCATCGTTGTCAAAATCAACAATCAACACGCGTTCAGATGGCGTCGACTCAATGCCAGGGATACGCACTTGCTCGAAGGTACCATCGCCATTATTGCGATAAAACAGCTGAATAGGACCATCGTAATTAGGTGTCGTCGCGTTAATGAGTACCAGATCTAATAGACCGTTATTGTTTAGGTCAACCCAACGTGGAGCACGTCCGCGAGCGGGGGTATTGATACCACCGTTGTTGTCAACTTGAACATATCCACCTTTACCGTCGTTTTTGAAGAGGATGTAGGAAGATGGACTTGTACCGTTAGCTCCACCCATAGCAAGCATAAGATCTAGGTTACCATCGTTGGTGAAATCACCGAGCGCGGTACCGTGATAATCTTGAGCATAAGGGAAAATAGGTTCAACAGTAACGGTTGCACCTGAGGTGTTAGTTACTACTTGCGGAGCGATGAAGTTGTGGTTGTTTAGAATAGCATCGTAGAAGCCATTGCCCTCAATATCACCAATGGAAGGACCACCGTATTTAAACGTGACCTCCGTTTCTAATCCAACGTCTTGAGAGGCATCTGTAAATTGAGGTAAAGCGACATCAACCAGTGGTGCAGCGGTCATCGACTTGACCCTTACCGAACCAGTTCTGACAGCGATGGTAAAAGGTACATCGCTATCAGATTGTGCAGCAGTATCATTTAGCTGAGTAATCAATCGCAAAGAATGTTCGCCGGAACTTGGAATATCGACCTGATCTAAAAGTACTTGTTTTCCCTGCAATACAGAAATAGATGCGTAAGCAGAGTCAATAGTAACTTCTAGCTCAATAGCTTGAAGTGAATCTGGCGAAGTAATATCAACATCAACATCAATATTTTTGCCCACTTCAACAGTAGCGGGTAATGGCGTGGTTGGGTTTTGGCCTCCTGGAGGGATTTCACCGCTATCTGAGCTACTGTTGCATCCGACTGCGGTGGCAATAGCTAAAGCTAAGACGCTGTAGCCTATTTTACTTAATGACATACTGTTTCCTTTTTGGTGTCATACAATTTTCAGCAGATAGATTAGCGCTTAGTTTTAAAACGATTTGTGATCCTTGCTTTTTGGTTGTCCAAATCTTCAATTTACTTTCCAATTTTATGAAATAGATCAACCTATTTGACTCGTGGTTCATTTTTTTTAAGGTATTTTCGGTAATGTGACTTAGATTATTTGGAATTGGCAAAGGTGCTGTTATCTTTTGTTCAACCAATTTTATTATTTAATTTAGAGGTAAGGCCAAGATGAAACGTTATCAAATGTATGTCGGTGGTGAGTGGGTTGATGCGAAAAGCAAGCAAATAGAGAGTGTGATTAGTCCATCAACGGAAGAAGTGATCGCGGAAATCCAAAATGCTGACGAGAGTGATGCTGACTGGGTTTTAGACGTAGCGAAAAAAGCCCAAGCCTCTTGGGCTCGCAAGCCTGCCAGACAACGCGCAGACATCATGCGTACCTTTGCACAACTAATTAGAGACAATAAAGAACACTTAGCCGAGTTAATCGTTAAAGAACAAGGGAAACTGCATCGCGTTGCACTGGGTGAGGTAGAGGTAACCAGTTCATTTATCGAATATGCATGTGATTGGGCGAGGCAGATGGATGGCGATATCGTTCAGTCTGATAATGAGAATGAACAAATTATGATCCATAAAGTGCCGCGCGGCGTCGTAGTTGCGATAACCGCATGGAACTTTCCACTCGCGTTAGCAGGTCGCAAAATTGGGCCTGCGTTGGTTGCTGGTAATGCCATCGTGGTAAAACCGACGTCAGAAACGCCTTTAGCAACACTTGAGTTAGGTTATCTAGCCGAGCAGGCGGGTATTCCCGCGGGCATATTGAACATTGTAACGGGTGGGGGAAGAACACTCGGGAATGCGTTAGTTGGACATAGATCAACCAATATGGTCTCGATGACAGGAAGTACTCCAGCAGGCCAGTCGATTATTAAAGCGTCTGCCAATAATATGGCGCACGTTCAGCTTGAATTAGGCGGTAAGGCACCTTTTATTGTTATGGAAGATGCAGATCTTAACCAGGCAGCAGCGGCTGCCTTGCATTCTCGTTTCGATAACTGTGGGCAAGTATGTACTTGTAACGAAAGGATGTATGTACACAGTAAGGTTTATGACGACTTTATGCGCATATTCCTAGATAAAGTAGCGTCGATTCGAGTGGGAGACCCTATGGACCCAACGAGTGACATGGGGCCTAAAGTGAACGCACGTGAACTGCTTCATATGGAAGAGCTTGTTCAACAAGCCGTCGAAGAAGGCGCGACTATCGCCTATGGCGGTCAACGTGTTCAAGGGCCAGGGTTTGAAAAAGGCTTTTGGTTCCAACCGACCGTACTGACAGACGTTACACAAACGATGACGATTGTTCATGAAGAGGCGTTTGGACCGATTCTGCCTGTTATTCGATTCGATTCATTTGAGGAAGTCATCGAGTATGCGAATGACAGTGACTATGGCCTCGCTGCGATGATATGCACTAAAAACATGAAATACATTAACAGATTACTTTCTGAATTGGAGTCTGGCGAAATTTACATTAATCGCGGTCATGGCGAGCAACACCAAGGCTTCCACAATGGTTATAAGTTGAGTGGTACCGGTGGAGAAGATGGTAAATATGGCTTTGAGCAATACTTAGAGAAAAAGACGTTCTATGTGAACTTTGATTAACAACACCGTTCCTGCATAACTAATGAACCGATTATGATGATTCAATTGTAATCGGTTCACTCTTCTTAAATCCCCACTCATTTATGGCACAAAAATCACGGTTGCATAAAATTTGGTCTAAACAATCATGGGTTTTGTTACACCTTTGTGCAAACGTGATCCTCTGAGTCATGCTATAACGTGTGCTACAAAACTGTTTAAAATTAAAATACCTAAAATTCAACTAGTTGTATGGTTTTTTTGATTGGTTTGAGTTTCTTTTTTTGTGATTTGTGGCGCTTTTTGTATGGCATTTTTTTATAAAAAACGGCTTTTGATCAAGTTTTTACCTCAAAAATAGATTGTGAAAGCGAAATGCTACATTCATCACGTTAAATTGGGCAACCAATCTTTAAACTTATCAACATCAAAGCTCCATTGGTTAAGCAAAGTTGGGGATTGTTTAACGCAAAGTTCTATTTGTTTCTACTTTCAGTAATTGATGAATTAACGACTTAAACGGGTAAATAAAAAAATGAAAAGGAAAATTCTTTCACTCTCTCTTGTTGCTGCTGCAGTAAGCAGTGTATGCGCACCAGCCATTGCGGCAGATGCTACTTATCTCGATGGTTTCAAGTTTTCGGGTTATGGTCGCGGTGTTGTAGGTGTGACTCAGGACCAGTTAGTGAGTAAAGAGGCAGAGCGTGCTCATAACGGTGTCAACATTATTCAAACAGCAGGTAACCCGTACAAACCAACGGGTAAACTAGGAAACCAAGGCAGTCAGGCCGAGCTCCATTTAGATTATGGTGTGAGCCAGAATGACATGAACTGGGTAACTCACGTTAACTTGTTTACTGGTGCGAGCGATTACAACGATCCATCAAAACCACCTTCAAGTTATGTTTATCTGGACGAATGGTGGGTACATGGTACGGGTATTTTTGATAGCAATCCTAACGCCGCAGTGTGGATGGGTAAGCGCTACTACGGCCGTTATGAAGCGTCACTCAACTCATACCAACACGTAAACCAAGATGGCATTGGTGGTGGTGTTGATAACTATGATGTTGGCTTCGGCATGTTGGACCTTGGTGCGGTGAAAGATGGGTTTGGTGGTACGACGCATGAGTTCTGTGAAAAAGACTCATCAAATCAGTGCAAGCCTGATTCGGTTCAGGGTTACAGCGGCGGTAACGTTTCATTCCACGCTAAATTGCATAGCATGCCAATCGTTGACAACGTGAAGGGCGACGTGTTTGTTAACTATGGCCGTTATTTCGGCTCTGATGCAGATATGAAATCACACATTTCAAATGGTGATTACAGTCGCTCCGCACGTGATGATAACCCAGACTCTTACCAAGTTGGTTTCTCTATTAAGCAAGGTGAGTGGGCTGACTTTAATCGACTACTTGTTCGTTACAGCAGCAAAACCAGTTCTTCAATGACACAATCTTGGCTGCACCGTCCTAGCTACCAGGTAGGTGGTTTCTTTGACGGCATGCAAGAGATTACAGATTCAATCCGTTTAGAGTACTTGCTTTCTCACGAGACCGCGTCTTATGGCGATGATGTTAAAGATCTAGCGATCAACTGGGATCTACCTTACGAAAAAACCACTTGGAACCAAGCAGTGGTTCGAGGCACCTATAAGTGGAACAACAAGTTCTCAACCAAGCTTGAAATGGCTTATGACCAAATGGACTTCGAAGTTAATGGCTTGGGTAGCATGAGCGGTTCAGATGGCACGAACTCTTCTGCAAAAATCACTCTTGCTCAAGACATCCATCTAGGTAGTGGTTACTGGGACCGTCCTACTATTCGTTTGTTTGTTACCTACGGTCAGCTAGACACCAATACACTAGCATTCCAAAGCTTTGACAATGGTTACAGTGACTGGCAGGCAGGTTACAACCCATACATTACTGAACTGGGCAAGAAGAATGCGACAACCTTTGGTCTGATGTTTGAAACTTGGTGGTAATTTTTTGTGTGGCAGTCTCTTTAGATTGCCACCATTTTTCTTTTTAGGATTATAACGATGAATACAAATAAAACGAAAATAGCAGTATTGCTATCTACGGTTTTAATTGCGGGTTACGGTTGTAAATCAACACCAACCGGCGATGTCAATACGGGTGACAATGCCGCAGAAGTCGCGGCGGTTTATCCTGATTTTGAATCGGATAGTTTCTTTAACTCTGCACGTGCAGAGCATGCCAAAACAAAAATCACCAGCGAAAGCGGTGTAACAGCTGGAAGCAAGGCATTACAAATCGACTTTGATGCCGTTTCAGATGCCAACAAATACAAGTACTGGCCAAACGTGAAATTCTTCCCTGCATCCGGTGAGTGGAACTGGAATGCAAAAGGTAGTTTTAAGGTTGATGTAACTAACCCTCTAGACACGCCAGCGAACGTGATTTTTAAATTGGTTGATAACGTCGGTCAAATGGGCGCGGAAACTAATCAGTTAAATTACGCGGTCAATATTGGTGCGGGCGAAACTCAAACTATTGAAATGTTATTTAATGGTGGTGTCCGTAAGCTAGATGGTTACTGGAATGGTGATAACCTTAACCTAAGAAAATTAGTTGAACTTCAAGTGTTTGTTCAAGGGCCAGCAGATGCCCAAAGCATTATTTTAGACAATTTAGAGTTGGTGAATTCCACCGGTGATTTTGTTGCAGCTGAAGAAAAAATTGTTGCAGCTGGTCCGGTACCAACCGTTGCTGCTATCACCAGTTTCGAAAGTGGTGAAGAGACGTTTGTGAGTGCAGAGCGCAGTAACTCGACTCAAACGCGCGTTGTTGACACCGCTGATGGAAAGGGTTTGGAGGTTAAGTTCTCGGCGACAAACGCGTACCCAAATGTAACGTTTATGCCGAAAACACCATGGAATTGGTCTGATAAAGGGGACTTTAACTTAGCGTTTGATATTGAGAACCCAACAGACGACGCTATTCAAATGTTTGTCCGTGTCGACCAAGCTGAAAATGCAAACTGGGGCGGTACTGCGGACGGCGTTACTGACAGTATGTCTAGTTATATGACAATCCTTCCTGGCAAGAAGTCTACGTACTACATGTCTTTGCGCGAGCTTGAAGGTCACGTTGTCTCTGGTATGAGAAGTGAACCGCCAAAGTTATCTTATGATGCGCAGGCCATCAGTTATGGTTGGGGTGAAACGGGTCTTGATGTCTCAAACATTGATAATGTTCAGCTGTACCTACAAAACCCGACTAAGGATGCAAAAATCGTTGTCGATTCCATTCGACTAGTTCCAAACCTTGATGCAGATACGTCGCGCTATTCCGGTATCGTTGACCAATATGGTCAGTTCACGGGTGATGAATGGGAAGAAAAAGTCCATACCGATGAAGAGCTAAGAGAGGCCGGTAAAGAAGCGTTAGCCCAACTTGGTAATGTTAAGCCAATGGCAGATCGCTGTAAATTCGGTGGTTGGAAAGACGGTCCACGTCTTGAAGCGACAGGCTTTTTCCGTACAGAAAAAGTGGATGGCAAATGGACGATGGTTGACCCTGAGGGATGTATGTTCTTCATGACAGGGCTTGATAACGTTCGAATGGATGACACAGTAACAATTACCGGTATTGATTTTGCCAATGTTGATACTAAAGAAGGCCGTGTTGTTGCTTCTGAACTGCGCAACTCGATGTTTGAGTGGTTACCAGAAGAAAACGATCCTTTGGCGGTCAATTACGATTATGCGGGATGGATTCACTCTGGCGCATTGAAAAAAGGCGAAGTGTTCAGTTTCTATCGTGCGAACCTAATGCGTAAGTACGATACAGACCAAGCCGAAGCAATGAAGATCTGGAAAGATGTGACGCTTGACAGAATGGTTGACTGGGGTTTCACCACACTTGGAAACTGGATTGATCCAATGTTCTTTGGTTCAGATCGTGTTGCTTATGAAGCGCATGGTTGGATTCATGGTGATCATAAACGAATCAGCACTGGTAACGATTACTGGGGACCGATTCACGACCCATTCGATCCTGAGTTCAAAAACAGCGCTCGTGACATGGCAGACGAAGTCGCTTCACGAGTAAAAGACGATGATCAATGGCTTGTGGGTGTTTTCGTTGATAACGAAATCAGCTGGGGTAATGTCATGAACGAAGCAAATCACTATGGTTTAGTCGTCAATGCACTGGCTTATGACGCGAAAGATAGCCCAGCGAAAAAAGTGTTTGCTGACCATCTAAAAGCGAAATACAAGACAGTAGAAAAGCTTAACTCTGCTTGGGGTAGTAAGGTTGCGTCTTGGGATTCATTCAATCGCTCTTTTGACCACCGTTCAGCATTGACTGCGGGAATGAAAACGGATTACTCCGAGTTGCTGCAAATGCTGTCTGAGAAGTACTTCTCAGTAGTACGTGGAGAAGTGAAACGTGTCCTACCTAACCACCTTTACCTGGGTGCGCGTTTTGCCGATTGGGGTGTTACACCAGAGATCGCACGAGGTGCAGCGAAGTATGTTGACGTAATGAGCTACAACCTGTACGCCAACGATCTTAATGACGGCAAAAAAGCGCATTGGAAGAAACTACTTCCTGAGCTAGATAAGCCAAGTGTCATTGGTGAATTCCATTTCGGCGCGACAGACACTGGCCTGTTCCATGGCGGTATTGTAACGGTATCGAATCAAACTGAGCGTGCAGAAATGTACACCCAATATATGGATAGCATTGTTAAAGACCCATATTTTGTTGGTGCACATTGGTTCCAATATTTGGATTCGCCAGCGACAGGAAGAGCTTGGGATGGTGAGAACTATAACATTGGTTTTGTAACGATTGCCGATGAGCCGTATGTCGAACTTATCGATGCAGCTAAGCAATTCAACGCAGATCTTTACAATAAGAGATTTGGGAAATAATGAGATAGGACCCGCGATGTTGTGTCGCGGGTTCTACTCAAAGTAGAAGGATTTATAGAATGAAAAAACTAGTATTAGCCACATTGGTTGCGAGCGTGTTTTCAGCTCAGGCCCTTGCGGTAGATGTCTTAATTAATGGTTTTGAAGGTACTCTTGAAAACCCAGAAGATTCGGTTGCATATTACGCAAACGAAGGGGCAGTACATGACTTGGTGACGAGTGACTTTGCGTCTTCAGATGGCGGCAAAGTATGGGATATTGCATTCGCACCCAGCGGAGCAGCTGACTACGAGAAAGTATCTTTCGGTGGTCCTGATGGAACTGCACTCGACTTAAGCGATTACCATACTATTAAATATAGCGTTCAAAATACAGGCGATAATGCGGCTGTGTATGCGATGCGCTTAGAAGATAGTACAGGTGCCGCCTGCGATTTCTACCAAGAAGATCTTGCTACAGCAACGGACAGAACCGATACGCTAGATATGACGACGTGTGCTGACAAAATTGATGCGTCCGATGTGATGTATTTTGCGATGTTTGCTCGTCCTTGGGACACAACCAATGCAATCAATGTTCAGGTTGAAGATGTCATAGGTGTAAAAGAAGACACGACTGAGCCGCCGGTTGGTGATGTGACGGTGGTGGAATCTTTCAGTGATATCGATGTTGGTACGGTTATTGACAACGACGCTGCGTCGTTAAGCAATATGGTGTCTAGTGACTATTCCAGTGATGGTGATGGTAAGTCGTGGAAGATTGATTTCGATGCTAGCCATCAAGGTACGAGTCTGTGGGGAGAGTGGGACTGGAGTGCTCGCGACACCTTTGAATTCGATGTTATCAACAACTCTGGACAAGACCTTGCTATTACGGTGAAATTGATCGCTCAGAATACAGATTGGGGCGAGAGCTATAACCTATATGGTGGAGAGACTCTTCCTTCATCTGAAGAGCCTCAGACGATCAAAGTAGACCTAGATTCTTCTGAAGCAGGTGCTAACTTTACCAAAGGCGCAGTTGGCGGAATCCAGTTTATGCTTGATATTAATCCAACGGCTGATGTGGCTGTTTACTTCGATAACATTCTTGTTTCAGGTCAGGATAGCGGAACGACTCCTCCAAACCCAGGTCCAGATCCAGAATACCCAGAGATCATCGGTGAAGGTGGTAGCTTTGGTAGCTTAGGTCTATTCATTGTTTCTGCACTGGCATTCTGGCGTCGCAGAAAGTAGTACTCGATAAGGCAGTCGTACGGCTGCCTTTTTCCAATACGCCAATTCAAAGCGCCAATTGACTCAGTACGTTCGTGTATTAATGACTTTGTTGTTCGTTGGTGTCTAAAAATCGCATTCTTCAAGAAGTATAAAAGCGGTGCGTTACATGAAGATATATCAAAGCAAAAACATATTCTTAATGCTTGTTGCCATCAGTACGACATTCATGGCTCATGCAGAGATAAAAACACCGATGGTATTTCCGGGGCGAGATACTCTCATTCTCGAGTTGATTGATTTAGCGCTTGAAAAAAGTGCAGCATCTCACGATATTACTCATGCCGATGAATATTTATCTGATGCGAGACTTGTAGAAGAAGTCCGAAATGGAAATATCGATGTTATGTGGGCTGGTGCTTCTCAAGATCTACAAAATCAACTTGAAGCAATTAAAATTCCCATTTTTAAAGGCCTTGCCGGTTACCGTACTTTTGTGATTGAAAAAAACAGTCAAAACAAGTTCTTTGGTGTTAAAAATATTGATGATCTTCGGAAACTAAAAGCAGGTCTAGGCCGGTTCTGGTCTGATACAAAGATTCTAGAATCAGCGAATTTAGACGTCGTGAAACCGGTGAAGGCAGAGAGTCTTTTTCATATGGTCGAGGGAGATCGCTTTGACTACTTACCTCTCGGTGTTCATGAATCCCATGGTGTCGTTCGAGACCAGCATGAGCTTGAGCTAGCGGTTGAAGAAAATATTCTTCTTGTTTACCCATCAGCCATGTATTTCTATGTGTCTAAAGAAAATAAGCAGCTGTACCATTCATTGAACTCCGGATTAGAAATGGCGATAGCCGATGGCAGTTTTGATGAGGCTTTCTATAACTCTCAGCTTATTAAAGAGACATTTAAATCAAGCCGAATAGCTGAAAGAAACATCATTAACATTAAAAACCCATATTTACCTCTAGATGCACCAATTAATAGAAAAGAGCTTTGGCTTGATATTAATCGATAGAATAGGTTCGAGAAAATGAATAATAGTTTAAGTAAATCACTCTCAATTTTCCTTATCTTAGTCGGGCTTGTTGGGATCGCTATCGGTGGTGGCGTCAGCTATTTCACGGTTAAAGACCGACTGAACACGGCGTACACGCAAGATCTAGAATCTACAATCGGCTTGGCAGATGCAGCATTAGTAGAGGCAATATTTGCCTATGATTTTGAACAAGCTCAGGCGGTTACGGATGCATTGTTAAACTCTGAAATACTGCATTCTGTCACAGTCGTCGACCAGCGTGGTAAAGCGATAGCGAGTTCGGGTACTCAACACACAGAACTAAGTACAAGAACGCATTCGGTAGAACGCGGTGGTTCTATGATTGGTACGATCACCTTCCAGTTTGACCCTGCAATTATTGCTCAAAGTATGCAAAATGAAATGCTGCTGATGATGTTTGGCATAGTGTTGGTTTTGGTACTCGTTATTGTCAGTGTCTATTTCTTCATGCGCAAACTTGTTATTCAGCCTATCGATGACGTTACGGTGTCACTCTATCGCTTGTCAAAAGGTGATGCAGACTTGTCGCAGCGTATTGCTGTTAAAAGTGAGAATGAAATTGGACGGTTGACCAAGAACTTTAATAACTTGATGGATAACTTAATGGATATGATTGCTGGTGTTGTGAATAATAGCAATCATATAAGAGAGATATCGAATACGCTGACTACTGCGGCACAGCAATCGCAGGATGATTCTCACGCTCAGCAAATTTCAATGCAAACCGCTGCTTCATCGTTAGAGGAGATCAGTGTCTCTGCTGAAGATGTTTACCGAAACGCAGAAACGACATTGGCCAAAACTCAAGATGCAATCGAATGTGTTGAGGAAGGTGGCCGTCTGGTTGAGCAAAACGGGACATTGGCTACGAATCTATCTGACCAAATTAGTGAAACATCCCGAAGAATTGATAATCTGATTCAGTCCTCGTCTGATATAGGTTCAATCGTAGAGGTGATTTTAAATATTGCAGAGCAAACGAATTTATTAGCACTAAATGCAGCGATAGAAGCGGCTAGGGCAGGCGATCAAGGACGCGGTTTTGCGGTGGTCGCTGATGAGGTAAGAGCGCTGGCACAGAAAACCCAGAATTCAACATCGGAAATTGAGAGTATTGTTTCGGGCTTACAAGCAAATGCTAAAAGCGCTGCGGATTCTATGGTGGCGAGTTTAGGGTCATCTCAGGAGGTCACTGCAGCAGCAAATAGCCTATCTCAAAATTTGAAGCAGATTTCTGCGAATATTGATTCAATCAACAGCATGAATAGTGAAGTTGCTGTTTCGACCAAGCAACAAAGTGAAGTGACAAAGACGATTGCAGTGAATATCGATGAGCTAAATCAGTTAGCTGCATCTTTATCAGCAAATGCAACGGAAGTAAATGCCAAAGTAGAAGAGCTTCAGGGAGTGAATCATAGTTTAACGGCGAATGTCGGACGTTTTAATATGTAGCGTTGATAACTGATCGATATAGTTGTTTCTAGAAGGTGGCGTTTACGCCACTTTTTTACTAGGTGTTCTATTGGAGTGGTATATTGAAGCGAAGGAGCCGATGAACAAGAAAGATGTACATTCATTTAATAAAAAGTAATTAAATGAATGTACTAATTAGATTAGGTTGCAAGCTATTTATTTGAACTTAATCCGTTGGTTGTTTCCTCCATCACAAGACGCTTGAACAATGCTACCGCCGTTAGTTGCTTGGTTATTAGCAACCTCAAGACACTTACCCGTCTTCTTATTTCGTAATTCAAAAGTGTTACTACCCTTGTCGAATAACGTCCACAGCTGATTTTCTTCTGCCGAATTACAAATATACTGCTGGATAGTAGCGCCATCTTTCCATTGAGATGCGTCTGGTTTTAACTCAACACAGAGTTGACTTTTATCTGATTGAATTAAATACTCACTGTTTGATACTGGAGTGAAAGTGAAACGTTGATTACTATTTGACGTGTTGCAACTCCATTGTTGATAGGTACTACCATTCCACGTTGCTCCATCTTTTACATCGAGGCATCTATTACTATGAATAAACTGTAAACTAGTTGCATCACTTGGAGGGACAACGCCGTTATTATCGTTGTCTCGAACTGGTTTATAAACACGGATCCAGTCAACGTACATTTTATTTTTCGAGCTATCGGCTAGATCCGCATCAGAAGCAACGATACCAGCCTCTGAGCGCCACGAATGATCTTCAGTGTCAAGTATAATGAACATCTCTTCATCCATGTTAAACTGGCTCTTATCTAGAGTTTGTCCAGTGTAATCCTTGTCTTTCATCAACACTTGTTCCCACGAACCTTTCGGTGTCTTTACACCATCGATATAGAACGTCACTTCTGTAGGACTTTTCCAATAGGCAGCAAAGCGGTGGAAACCATCTCTCCAATACGTCCCCCAACTTGGTTCGTTGTGTGTCTGGTCGTTGAAATCACTTTTAATGGTGTTATCAGAGTTTCTAAAGAAAACATGGAAGTTAGTCGACATGTTTTTCGCAAACCAGGTGTCCTTCGCTCCACCATAAACCTCTAGAATATCAATCTCGCGCTGATCATTTTCACTCAATAACCAAAAATTTGATGAAAGCTCTAGATTACTAACTTTAATTCTAGCTTCCATGAAAATTGGATATTTTACTTTCGTCTTAGAGGTTACAACGCCAGCATTAACTTGTTCTGTACCTTGACGACGAGATGCGCTGATAATTAGGTTTCCATCCGAAACCCATGACTCGTTCGACTGCCAATAAGTTAAACCTGGACCGGTCCATCCATGAAAATAGGTGTCGTTCCACTTGCTCGTGAAAGTGGTACTTTTACCCGAGTAGTTAAAAGAGTCGGAATAAGCTTCTTGTAACTCCCACTGTTGACCGTCGTCTAACTCTGCAGGAATTGGAATAGAATCCCAGTCATTCGCGAAAGCAGGATTTATGGCAATGGTGAGTAGAGAGAGTATTGATGATTTCATTATTTATCCTTAAGTGTGTGGATATTAAAAATAGTTTGGGTGTAGTGCAAGTCTTGTGTTTGCACTGTAATAATATAGTTCAATGAATGTTATTGTTCATTGCTGTTTTAGTGAATTTGGTAAATATTCTGCTATCGATTAGTATTTATTATAAAAGTGAGACATGGCGCTTGTGATATTGTGGTTGTTAATATAGTTCAGGCAATTTACTGGAAGTTGATTTTTGTTGGTTGGCTTATTTTGTTGAAACGGTTATGAGAGGGTTTGTTCGGAGGTGAGAGGTGGTACAAACTATTAAAATAGATATGAGAGCTCATCAACAAGGTGAGCTCTCATATGGTTTTTTATATCCCTTACTTAGCTAATGATATTTTCTCCACGGTTTTCTTTTTGTTCTATTGTTACAGGCCAGCCTTCATAAATATTATCGAGGTTAGGATTATTGACATCAGCCAAGAAACGATAGGCAGTACAACGATAAGTAAGATTATCGGTATCAAACTCGATAACGCCAAATCCACTACCTTTTTCTTGTGCTCTGACATATCGGTTGTCAGATTGGCCTACAACGGGATTTGCGACCGCATAGACGTAGTTTTTTGTTCCAAATGCATCCAGAGATTCTCCTGTATGAGGAAGCCCATGTGAGGGACGGTTATCCGTAGCAATTCCAACAGACTCGGGGATCCAAAATCGTTGCCATCCGGCAGCAATTGCAGGCACTGCGAAAGCCCAGTTTGCATCACGTTGTTTCTCAACACCATATTGAGATATGGAAGCGAGGTGTGTGTCGCCACAAATATGAAGTGCCATGGAGTCTTTGATAATGTTGACGGCTCGGTCTCTACTTGATGCAGGCCATCCGTTACTATCAAAATCATACTTGAGATACTTATCTGGACCTCCATTGTGAGTCGCTAGACTTGCAAACACAGTCTGACTGAGTACTGCTTTTAACGCGTGCTGATCCCACTGTTGAGTCCATTCTGTTAGGAATGCCTCTTGTGTTGCTCCTAGCATTTCGAGTTTTTCGTTGTCGAGTGAAGGGTTGAAATAAAGAGGTTCTTCATCTCGTCCTGTGATGCCAACTAGTGCGTCTACACGATCAGGACCGCTTTTAAACTGTCTGTCAGAGAGCACAGCAAAGCTTACATTGCCATACAGTATTTCACCGAAGTAGGCTTTAATGCCATTTTGAGCCTCTGCAGGTGCAACGTTGTAAGGTGCCGGATGGTGGGAGGTGTGAGTGTCATGTACAACGTTAACAAATCGCGGTGATTGAATGTATCCAGTCAACACTGAAGCACTTGGGTCTTTTTCAGGGTTAGCCATAATCGCGCCACCTTCACCCCACATATTTCCTTGTAGGATATCGTGGTCATCTGGGATACAAATTGTGGGCGCGCGACTCATTGATTCTCTAAACACCCAGCCAAACTGATAGTATTTTCTCAAGTAGTTGAGAATCGCTTTGTCGTCGGGAGATCGAATGACACCAAACCCACCGTGGCTTTCATAAAGCTGATCACCCGAAAAGAACAGTAGGTCAGGGTTCAGACTTTCGACGTTCTTTCTCAATGGCTCATAAGGGTAAGCGTAGTCATTCTGGCAAGTAAATGCCGCCATATTTAACTGACGTCCCTTGGGCTCAGCTTGAATCTCACCTGGCCAAACATCAAGTGTTTCCGTTCCGTCTTTATGTTGCTCAGCGTATACGACACGGTAAGATGTAGATTTGCTTGCATCCCAGTTTTCTATTTCGAACGTAGCGAACCAACTTTCTTGGTTTAGAGGTGCTTTAGCCGCGGTTTTCCACTCATTGTCAACAAACAGTTGAAGGGTCGCGTTTTGTTCGTCTTTGTTCCCCATTGGGCCGACGAATGCCGTCATCTTCATCACATGTCCACGGTCGCTTCGGGAGTTGTTGACCGTATACATAGTCCACAATATAGGTCCAAAGCGATGAGTATCATCAACAGAGAACGCCGCGCCTTTTACTTGCCATTTCTCGAAACGATAGCGACAACCCTGGTCCTCTTTTGCAATGATATTGCCATATGTGGACTCTATATTCGCGTTGCTAACGACGGCAATATTACCCAGTAATTCATCATTAGATGCAATAGCATTTATTGTACCGAGTACTTTTTTGCTCTTAAGCTCGGTAGCCGTTAACGTCACCGTTACTGCACCTGCGACAGCCGTTGCCTTCAGGTATAACTGGATGCGCTCATCAGTCGTCGATGAACTCATTTTTACGGACTTATTACCCAGAATGAGAGTGTCTTTAGTATATAAAGCATCAAAGCCGCGCTGTACGAAACAGTTGCTTCGGTAGTCATTTAGTTCGCTTCGAGCACCGAGACGAAGGCCTGCGCCACCATCCTGTGGTTGTATATCGATACGCTTTACAACAACCGACATCTCAAATCCTGCAGTCGGGTTGGTTATTTGATGAGTTAGTAGATGAACGCTTCTGTTACCGCCGAGGCTTAACACCTCAACACCACCATCTTTTATCATCCAGTCTTCCATTGGATTAGCCCAGTAATTGCCGCCAATCCAAATTCGGTCATGAGTATTTTGCCAACTATCATTTAGGTCAACCAAAATATTGTCGCTAGTGTCCAATGTAGAAGCAAAGCTACTACTGCTTTGTCCATAAAGGCCACCAACCACCAATCCGGCACCTGCTGCTTTGAGAATATTGCGCCTTGAGACCCCAATGCTCATATTAAACAATCCTTTTGGTAAATATGTTTTCATGATTACATTAACCAATATTTACTTTGGTGGATATGCTGAAAAATGGATTTTGTGACTGAAGAGGAGTGCTAAATGATAAGAATTGCAGATATGTGATCTTGCTTGAATAATGTACGAACTGAGTCAGTGCGTTTGCTGCCTGTCGAGACTAAGAAAAGAGTTCACTGGTAACGGCATCTATATGAAATGCTGGCAGAATCAAAAAAAAGGCCCCTCAGTATTGAGGGGCAAAGGTCTTTAAGGTCAATGAAAAACTAGATACTGGAGCGAGCCAGATTAAACTTGATACTGAGCAATCTTATCCCAATCGAATTCAACTCCGATCCCCGGAGTTTCTGGGGCAACAGCGCGATGGTTATCGACAACAAGTGGGCGTTTTGTATATTGGTCAATAGGAAAACTATGAACTTCCAGCCATCCGGTATCAAAAGCCGAGACCAAACTTACATGCAGTTCTTGCATCCCATGAGTACAAACTGGTACACCATGTTTAGTCGCTAGGTTTGCTGCTTGCAGCCAGCCTGTAATGCCGCCGCAGTTTGATGCATCTGGTTGGACGAAGCCTAATTTCGCTTGGTCCATCGCATAACCAAATTCATGAATGGTGTGCAGGTTTTCGCCCATAGCAAGTGGGATAGAGGTATTATCAGCAATCTCTGCATAACCCAGGTAGTTATCAGGTATCGTTGGTTCTTCAAACCACGTGATGTCGTATTGTTCAACGGCTTTCGACAATGTTATCGCTTGCTCGACTGATAATGAGTAGTTTGCATCAATCATAAAGGTGACGTCAGGACCGATAAACTCACGTACGGCTTTGATGCGGTCAATATCTTCCTGCATGTTTTCTCGGCCGATTTTTATTTTAACGGCGTTGAACCCATCTGAAAGATAGCCTTTGATATTGTTTAGCAGTTTTTCTAACGGAAACTGAAGATCGATACCACCACAATAGGCTTGGCAAGTATGATTTTTGCCACCAGCCATTTTCCAAAGTGGTTGGTTTTCGCGTTTACCTTTTAAATCCCAAAGTGCAATGTCAACACATGACATCGCAAAACTAGAGATACCACCGCGGCCTACGTAATGAATGTGCCATTCCATGAAATCATAAATTTCATCAATTTTAGATCCATCTTTGCCTAGTAGAGCGGGTTGGATATCATGTTCAAGCATCGCTTTGATAGAAAAACCGCCTTTACCACCAGTGTATGTGTAACCGGTACCTTGGCTTCCGTCTTCTAGAGTTACTGTAGTGGTAACCAATTCAAAGTGGTCGTGATCGCCATGTTTAGCGTCAGAAAGCACTTCTGCTAGAGGGATCTTAAACAACTTTGTTTCAATATTTTTAATTGCCGTATTCATACTGTTTTCTATTCCTGTTTGTGCTTAAGCGACAGATCTTACAACGTCTTGAACTAGTCTGCCGATTTCAGTCCAGTTACCAGCATTGACCAGTTCTTTATCTACCATCCACGTTCCTCCACAGGCGAGTACTGCCGATAGTGATAAGTAATCGTGAACGTTATCTGGGTTAATGCCCCCAGTTGGCATTACTTTAATTTGTTGATAGGGACCAAGCAGCGACTTGAGCATATTCAATCCACCAGACGCCTCAGCTGGGAAAAACTTAAGTGTGGTAATGCCAAGCTCGAGGGCTTGCTCGACCAATGATGGGTTATTCACGCCTGGAATGATATCAATATTGTGTTTTATGCAAGCTTTGACTGTCGTCGGGTTTAGTCCAGGTGAGACGATAAAGTCAGCGCCAGCTTGTTTTGCCGCAATGACTTGGTCTTCATTCAAGATTGTCCCTGCACCGATTAACATGTCTGGATACGCTGAGCGAAGCAATCTAATTGCTTCTTCTGCCGCATCGGATCGGAAGGTAATCTCAGCCACTGGGAGACCATTGACCACCAATTGCTCACCCAGTGGCAAAATATCTTCCGCTCGATCAATCGCTATTACAGGGATAACTTTATATTGAGCCAATCGCTCGTTTAGTAATGACATTATTATTCCCTTTTATTTAGAGCCAAGGCGAGATTTTACCTGCGCAAGAGTAGGCAATGGTGCAACAGCACCGTAACCAGTGATTGTGATTGAAGCGGTAGCATTAGCGTGAGCAAGACATACTTCCAGGCTTAGTCCATTCACATAATGAGTACAGAAAGAACCTGCAAAAGAATCGCCTGCCGCCGTAGCATCAACAGGGGTTACTTGATGAGGTTTTATATGATGACGAGTGTGTTCGTTTGCCACGGTTGCACCGTCACTACCTTGTTTCAAGACCACAACCTTCGCGCCTAGTTTAAGGTAGTGGTCGATGATGTCGTCGGGTTGTTCAAGCCCTGTAAGCAACTGTGCTTCGTCAACACTAGGGAAGCAAATGTCGACGCTTGAGATTGTTTCTTCGATAATCGCTTTTGCTCTTTTCAGAGACCAGAGTTTAAGACGTAAGTTTGTGTCAAATGATACTAATGTGTCATTGCTTTTGGCAATGTCGATTGCACTAAATACCGAGTCGCAACTGGTGGAGCTTATTGCTTGGGTTATGGCTGTCGTGTGTAATAATTTGGCGTGGCGAATCGCCTCTACAGGCAAGCGTGCGGGCGTGATTAATGATGCGGCTGAGCCCTTTCTCATAAATGAAAAATGATGACCTTCTTGGTCATGAGTAATAAAGTAAACGCCAGTGTGAGCGTCCGGATTTGAAACAACATGGTCGGCAGACACTTGTTCTTGTTTCCACAAGTCTAGGAATCGCTTACCAAATTCATCATCGCCTAGATGCGTTAGCATACCTACGTCGGCACCTTGCCTAGCTGCTGCGATGGCGAAGTTAGACGCATCACCACCATAACCACTCAAAAAGTCCCCCTGTGTATTATCTACTTCCTTTAGTTGACTAAACTCGAACATTGGTTCACCAAAGCTCAATATTTTAGGGTATTTTGGACTGTTGTCTTTCATTTTTACACTCACAGATTGAATTTAGGTAACAGATAGAGGGCGGTTTGCCATATCACGTAGAATTGGTTTAACTTGTCCCTATACTAAATGCAGTCTCTTTTCTGGTCAACCAATCTATTGACCATTTAAAAGCGTAATATCACAGTTCCAACAATTGTATGTATATTACCGTATAGTCAGTTGTAGTGGGGGTTTGAGGGTGGTTCTAGGTATGATTGATACTAAAATATGTTATTTTAATCACTATTTTTTATCAAAATTGGTTGTCCAATGGTCTTGTATTGGTTCTTTGTTTGTGTCTATAATTGTTTAGGGACGGCAGGATTAGGCCGATTCTTCACATAATGGTCAATCAATCGGGCTTGAAATATGACATCAACAACAAAAATTTCTGACGCTAAATATACGTCTCAAACTACTTACGATAGAGCTGAGTTAAAAACAGATATTGTTCACCTTGGTTTTGGCGCATTCCATAGAGGACACCAAGCGGTTTACAACGACCTTAGCAATGAAGCTACAGGCAAGCTTTGGGGAATCTGCGAGGTCAATCTATTTGGTCCTGAAGACCTTATTGGTAACCTTCAGCAGCAAAAAGGGTTGTTCACTGTTGTTGAGAAGTCTGCAAGCAACACACATACCCGATTGATCAGAACGATCTCAGAGTCGATTCATACGCCAGTCGATGGTATTGAGCGTGCAATTGCTAAAATGGTGGAACCTCAGGTAAAAATAGTTTCCTTGACGATCACGGAAAAGGGCTACTGCACAGACCCGCAATCCGGTCGCCTAGATTTAAGCAATGACTTGATTCAATTTGATTTAAAGAACCCTCGTTTACCAAAATCTGCGATAGGGTGCATCACCGAAGCACTACGTCAGCGTCGTGAACTTAGCTTGATGCCTTTTAGTGTGTTGTCGTGTGACAACATTCCAGAGAATGGCTTGCTGACGAAGGATGCGGTCGTTTCATTTGCTCAAGCGTTAGATCCGGTACTTGCACACTGGATTGAAGAGCACGTGACGTTCCCAAGTACTATGGTCGACAGAATCGTCCCAGCTATGACTGACGATCAATTCGATGTTATTGAACAAGAAACTGGCTATCGAGATCCTTGCGGAATTGTCTGTGAAGACTTTAGGCAGTGGGTTGTAGAAGACAATTTTGTTGCAGGCCGCCCGGATTGGGATGCTGCTGGGGCGATGTTCGTCGGTGATGTGTTGCCTTACGAAGAAATGAAACTTCGTATGTTGAATGGTAGCCACTCATTCCTTGCTTACAACGGTAGCCTAGCGGGCCACGAATTTATCTACGAATGTATGCAAGATGAAGCACTGAAAGCGGCAACGCTTCGTTTAATGACCCAAGAGCAGGCCAAATCATTACAAGAAGGGTTAGAGGTCAATCTAGAAACCTATGCCAACCTTTTGATTCAACGTTTTAGTAATACCAATATCAAACATAAAACAGGTCAAATTGCGATGGACGGTTCTCAAAAACTGCCACAACGCTCGATCGACCCATTTATGACACTGCAACGCCGCGGTATCGACAGAGTTTGTCTACCGGTCGCGATTGCGGGTTGGATGCACTACACCATTAACCAAGCGCTGCGTGGTGAAACAATTTTTGATCCACTTGAGGCTATCTATAAAGAAATTGCCTTGAGTGACGCTCCTTCAGTGGAGAAAGCGAATGCACTGCTATCAATCGAAAAAATCTTTGGCTCACACAAATCAGAGAACCCAGAGTTTCACGAAAAAGTGATTGAAGCATTTATGTCTATTGAATCTAAAGGAATCAATGCTGTCATTGATTCTATTGCCAAGAATTAAGGAAACACCCATGAAAACACTTATTTGCCATGAACCAAATAGCATCGAATATATCGAACGTGATATTCCGTCGATCTTAGATAATGAAGTACTTATTAAGATTAACTCTGTAGGTATTTGTGGTACTGACATTCACGCGTACGCGGGCAGACAGCCATTTTTTTCCTACCCAAGAGTACTTGGACATGAGATCTGTGGTACAGCGGAAAAAGTAGGTCAAGCTTGTCAGTCGGTAACGCCGGGTAAGCGTTATTCTGTAATCCCTTGCGTACCTTGTGGGACGTGTTCTGCATGTAATGAAGGCAAAACAAACTGTTGTGAAAATGTATCGCTATATGGTGTTCATCGTGATGGTGGCTTTTCTGAATATTTAGCGGTTTACGAAGATAACTTAGTTGAACTTCCTGAGAATGTTAGCAGCTCAGAGGGCGCTCTGGTTGAGTGCTTCGCTATCAGTGCTCACGCTGTGCGTCGTGCTGAGATTAACGCTCGCAACAATGTCGTTGTAGTGGGTGCTGGTCCGATTGGCCTTGCCGCTGCGGCAATTGCAAAAGCGGAAGGTGCTAATGTCGTTGTGGTTGATGTTGATGCTGGCCGACGCGACCAAGTGGTTACCAAGTTAGGCGTTCAATCTCTCAACCCGCTTGAGGACGATTACGTTCAAAACTTGAAAGCAGCTTTTGGCGGTGAGTTAGCGTGTGTGTTAATGGATGCAACCGGTAATAAAGGTTCTATGTCACGCAGTGTAGATTTGATTCGCCATGGCGGAAAAATTGTATTTATCGGCCTTTATATCGGTGACTTAGTTCTAGATGATCCAACATTCCATAAAAAAGAAACAACACTGTTGAGCAGTCGCAACGCAACTCGAGTGGATTTTGAACGCGTTATTGAATTGATGGCTTCAGGCGCTATTAACCAAGATATCATGAAAAATAAAGACTATGACTTCCACACCTTCGGCAATAACTACAAGCAAGATGTTGTTGAGAATAAAGAGCTAGTCAAAGGCGTAATCAATTTTTAAAGGGAAGTAATATGTCTACAATCAACGTTAAATCAGAAGAGCTTAAATCTCTCGCGCTTGGCAAACTCCTTGCAGCAGGACTCGATGAAAAAACGGCAAATGAAGTGACGGATGTGTTAGTTCATGCCGACATCACAGGCGTGCACTCACATGGTGTGATGCGAGTTGAACACTATTGCAATAGACTTGCTGCTGGTGGTCTTAACGCAAACGCGAAGTTTACTATTGAACAAGTGTCTCCTTCGGTAGCCATTTTAGACTCCGATGATGGTATGGGGCATTCAGGTCTTATCGCGGCAACCAATCATGGTATTGAACTTGCCAAAGAGACTGGATTAGGTTTTGTCAGTGTTAAGAATACCTCTCATTGTGGCGCGTTGTCTTACTTCATGGAGCAAGCGACCAGTCAAGGTATGATTGCGATTGGCATGACTCAAACTGATACTTGTGTAGCGCCTCACGGTGGAGCAGAACGATTTTTGGGCACTAACCCAATAGCGTTTGGTTTCCCTGTTGAGGGTGGCACGCCAATGATCTTAGACATGGCAACCAGTGCAACCGCTTTTGGCAAACTATTGCACGCAAAAGAGACCAACCAATCAATAGGCGAAGGCCTAGCAATCGATGTCGAAGGCAATGTGACAACAGACCCTCATAAAGTTGAAAACCTGTTGACGTTTGGTGGTCACAAAGGGTCTGGTATAGCATTGGCAATTGATGCTTTGACTGGAGCATTGATGGGAGCAAACTTCAGCAATCACGTCGTACGCATGTACGGTGACTACGACAAGATGCGTAAACTGGCTAGCTTGGTGATTGTGATTAACCCTGAGAAGCTAGGTAATGCATTGTTCGCAGTGACTATGGCGGCGATGGTGTCTGAGTTGAGAGCTGTCGCACCAGTACCAGGTACAGAAAAAGTACTCGCGCCAAACGACCCACAAGTTGCTTACAAAGCTAAGTGTGAAGTTGAGGGCATCCCAGTCGCGAAAAGCGTCTATGCATACTTAACAAGTTAAAATAGTTCTCCAAAGTAGTGTTAACCGCCTTTTGATTTGATAGTCTCATTAGGCGGTTTTTTTATGGGCGCTATTTTGGTGTACAAAATTGCTTGATGGTCTCGAGACAGCCACGCTATCCATGAGTTATTTCTAGTGAAATCTGTCTCGCCGTGTTCATCATGGCATTTTTAAGTGCTTCACTTGATTCTTCTTTTGCTTTGGTTGGCAACACTGGAACCGTCAGTGCTCCGATTACTTCCCCCTCAGACTCCCCGATTAATGTTGAAATCTCTGTTATTCCGGGAAGGAAAGGGGACTCTGCTGTAGAAAATTGGCGTTGTTTAGTTTGCGTCAGCATTGCTCGAAAAGCGCTTTTTTTTCCTTTTTTTAGTGCGCTAAAATCTTCATCTCTATCTAAAATCATCGTTTGGACGGACGCTTTACTGTTGGCTAGAAGTATATGACCTGCTGCGGATTGAGAGGGGGTTGAAAGAACACCTTCCGCGACAGCGAGAGTGATAGGACCATGGTTGTTTGCATTGACGATAACCATAGACTGGCTTTGATACAACATAGACAGGTAACAAGACTGCCCACAGCTAAACGCCAAGTCTTCCATTAGAGGCAGGGCACGCCTTCGAATTCGATCTAACGGTGATATCTGCCTAGACAGAGTATAAAGCTTAAGAGACATCAGGTACTTACCTGAATCAGGATCTCGATTAAGATAACCGCGAGCCTCAAGTCCTATCAGTACGCGATAGATTTCGTTGCTACTACGATCAAGGGCAGAGGCAATTTCTGCCTGAGACAGTGGGGATTCTTGGGTAGCAAGAAACTCAAGAATATCCAATCCTTTATCTAATGCCGGAACCGCATATTTGTTCGTCATCTTTGACACTTAGTTAGGTTAATTACACTTTATGTACTTTACTGTATTGGGATAAAAATGAGGAGCTTGAAAGCTCCTCAATCTACAACCCTTTGTCTTAAGTTAATCTATATGCCACATTTCTGGCCAATATCGATACACTCCGTGACCGTGCTTTTCGAGTCTTTTATTCGCGTCAGCTAAGTAACTCAGGCTTTGTTTTTTAGCTTGGTCTTGATTGCCGACGAGAAGCTTGTAGCTATTTGTTGAAACTGTGTCTCCGTTTTCGTTACGAATGATACATTCGACGTCAAATGTGCCATCAGCATCCTGTGGCAACACCCAGCTTACGTTAGTAAAGAACGCCGATGAATCTGGGTCTACAGTGATTTGTATCTGATCTTCTCTGCCTGTCGGCTGTCCTTGATAATTGACCTGCCACTCTAAAACCAAATTACTGAACTCATGTTGATAGTCATTGACAACCCACAGCTCTGCGTTGAATTCCTCACCAGCTTCCCAGCGTCTCTTTTTAAAAGCAAGACTTGGCAAAAGCGGCTGATAGGTGCGTTTTAGATATTCAAATGAGCGTTTCTTCTCACCATAATAGTCAACCACACCCCATTTGATATCAGGCACATGGGTAATAAAGTGACAAATCGCGACACCGCTCATTTTTGGCTTTTGTCGGCGATAGTGTTCTAGGGCAAATTGAATCACGGTACCCTGTGCAATTTGTGTCGCTTCGACAAACTGCTCAAGTGAGTCCATTTTGTAATCGTTGAAGACTTCAAAGTTGAGATTTTTTAGAATATCAATATCAGCCCAATGATAGGCCCAGCTAGGTCCCATTGGCCATAGTTCTTGTTGCGGAATAAACCGTTTTAAGCTGCTGACATTTGGCGCTGACGCTGCAGTTAGTTCTGGGATGATCGCACAGTCAAGTGACGGATAATACTCTTCCATGAACTCCGCGCCACCCTGGTAGTAATGTTCGTTTGCATGCATCGACTCTTTGGGTTTGAACCCCATATTGATTGCTGACTCTGAGCTCAACGGAGACGCAAGTCCGTAGGGAATATTAGTGGCCGCATTGACCACTTCACCGATTCGCTCCATCAATATTTTATTGCCACTTTCTTCATGCGCACCAGAGAAGAAGACTTCTTCTCCACCCATCCAAAAAATTTGTGACGGATGATTTCTGCGTTGCGTAACGGTTTGATGGCACTCGTGTAGGACACCCTCTATAAACTCTTCATCCTTTGGATAGGCTTGTGTTGCAAGAGAGAAGTTTGTCCATACTGTGATTCCGAGTTCATCGCAAAGACGATAAAATTCAGGCACTTCTGGCGGATGCCAGCCAAAGATTCGCAAGTTATTGATATTGGCGTCTTTGACGAGGTTCAATCGATGCTGGTATTTCTCGTTATTATTGCGTCCATAGAAGAACGAGGGCTGACCACCCCAACAAGCTGAGCGAAGAAAGTGGCGTTTACCATTGATCTTGAATGTCCATGGGAACTCAACTTCTTCAGCTGTGAACCCTGGATTCATTTCCATCTCGACTTCTCTTAGTCCTATGGTTTCCGAAAAAGTATCCAGAGTAGAAGTGTCGGCTTCTAACAAAGATACGTCCAGCTGATAGAGGTTAGGTTTCCCCATATCCCACGGCCACCATAGTTGAGCATCTTCTACGACGATGGTGGTTTTTATTATGTTCTGGCCCGGAGAGAGTGAAACTGATAGCAGGTCAGTGTATGTCGCAGTCTCACAGTTTTTTCCGTTCACTACGGATGACAAAGACAGGCTTTTGAGATCTTTACTGCCATTTTTAATAACAGCTTCGATGTGTACTGTGGCGGTGTTGTCATCCAGCAAAGTTACATCGGTACGAACGTCATCAATGTGGACCGGATTCGTAGCCACTATTTTTACGGGGCGCCAGATACCAAAGGGAATTAAACCGGAGAAGTAATCCCCGGAAAAATTGACTTTTTTACCACCACAATTACGGTAGTTTTTTGGTGGTGGATCCAATTTAATCATCAGGTTATTAGAACCGTCTCTCCAATCTTCGTAACTTACGATGTCAGTAATATCAAAGTCGAAAGATGAGAACATACCTTCGTGCCTACCGAGAAACTGGCCGTTGAGCCAAACTTCACAACTGTAATCTACACCTTCAAAAATTAGCCTTATTTGCTGACCTTTCATCGCGCTATCGATAGCGAAGCGGCGTTGATACCACCATTCGTATTCTTGAACCCACTTAGCTCGATGCATGTTTCGGCCAAAATTAGGGTCTTCAAGTTCGCCAACTCGATAAAGATCAGTGTAAACATCTCCGGGTACAGATGCGAAATTCCAACTAAAAGTCGTACCTTGGTACTCGGCAGGCAAAAGATGCAACCCTTCCTCTTTACCTTGTCCAGGTCTCATTCGCTCCATTTGCCATCGGCATCCGCTTAGGTCTTGAACTCGTCTAGTCATTAGTTTTCCTTCATATATAAATTATTCATTTAAATATAAATGTCGGAGTGTGCAAAGGTAGGTTTTTTTGATGGTTATGTGAGGAGTAGCAAAATAAAAGATCAACAGAGTGGTTGGGGTTGATCTTTGGATCCTAAAAACGATTAAAGTCAGGTTATGAAAAAGATATTGCCGGTATTGTAATTAGGGGGGAATGTGCTGAAATCTGGGAAAGCGGGTATGGATGAGCATACATCACGCCAGAATGGCTTGCTGCATCCAATGAATGGGATTACCTATAACTATTGTGTTCGATGATCATAGTTTTTGGTATTGAGAGCAGATCCTTCCGTAGTGGTCGTTCATGTACTTTCTTTTCACTACGGGCGCGTAACTACAGTAGTCTGTACGTCCAATGTTGTACCCTTCTTTGTAAGCTGCCTTGTTAGCCTCTGAAAGCGTGCTTATCTGTTCGCTTGACATAGGATAGAGCCCTACAACAGATTGGTCATATCCGTATTGCTTCCATGTCTCTTCGTTCGCAGCCATATCAGGTGATGCTGAGCACCCACCAAGGACCAAAGCAGCAAATAGCCATGTTATTCTCATTGTGACACTCCAATTGTTTTGCTCACCTGTGGTCGGGTACGACCCGTAGGTGACTAATGACAGGCCTAGATAATGTCTATGGACAAAACTCCCGAGCCTCTAAAACCACTGCGAAAACTATTTATTTTTGGTATGACTAAAGTATCGAACAAAAATATGATAGTTCAAGTTGTTGATTAATATGTACTTTAGTTCGATATTGATGCGCCAAAACGATTGATGGTGCGAACAAGTTGGTAAGAGTTATTAAACTATCAATAAAAGAGGAAAACCAGTAACTTGGATTTATGCAGGTACTAGGTGAAAGGCGAATGCTACGTGTGGAGATAATCTATCGTTAATTCAGGACGTTGCGAAAATGCGAAAAAGTTGGTGGATGAATATAGTCAAGTAGCAAGAGTCTTGAGTACTTTTCCGCATGTTCTTTAGTGATTGTTTTTTGTTGATGAGTTTGAATGATAAGTAAAACGACCAAGAACTGGATGTCGTACTGACAAGGACCAATCTTCGTTTGGATCTTGAGTGCGTACTAATAACAACGTTTTACCTTGATAGGTGTTTAGTTTTTTATCCGAGAAGCACGTCTGACTCTGTACATTACCATTATCACTGCCTAACCAATCGAGGTTATTTGTTTGGTCGAGTGTACAGCTCGTATCTTTATGCACAATCGGCACACCGTTTTGATCAATGAGTGAGACCACTAGGTGTTTTACTTGATCGCTGCTGGAAACCACGTCTTCTTTGATTTTAATGGAATGCGGTTCATGAGCCGTGGCGATGGTGTTAACGCATATCGAGTTGTCACTGTTTTTGCCGATCGCTTTAATAACGCCAGACGAGAAAGGTACAGCCCAACGCAACATGCGATCATTCTGTTTGTCTAAGTGACGTACACCATATGAGATATCGTTCACCCAAAGCTCAACACTAGGACAGTTGGAAATAACTTCAATAATGACCCATTCATTGTCATCGTAATTCCAGTGTTGTTTTACTTCATGCCACGACCATAATTTTTGCTCCCACTGATGGGGATCACCTTCATACGCCGAGTAACTCGCCTTATCTATCTCAAGGTGGCTGTCTTTGTATCGGTGTGTGTAAATTTTGGTTAGAGGTGTCTTGGTCCAGAGCGATTGAAACAAAAAGTAACCTGGTTTTTTAAATCCCGCAGTATCAAGCAATCCACTGTTAGTCGTTGTTGTTGGCCATTGATTGTGTGACTCGCCTAAGTAATTAATTCCTGTCCATAGAAAAAGCCCGGAAACAAATGGACGTTCAATAACAGCTTTCCATTCATGCCATTGTGGTAGGTTTTCGTTACCAATAATTGGTAGGTGAGGGTAGTGCTGGTGACCATAATCATAAATGACACGTCGATAGCTATAGCCTATTACATCGAGAGCATCAGCATAGCCAGAAAGGTAACTGACTGATGGGAGAATACAGTTGGCGGTGATTGGTCGATTAGGGTCTATTGCTTTAACCCAACGAGCAAGACGCTGAGCGGTCTGACCAATGTCATATTGATGCTTGGGTAACGTGTTTAGCTCATGCGCGATCTGAGATGGAGAGTTCGGTGGAAGACTCCAAAAGTAGTTACCATCCCATTTTGGATCGAAAAATCCTGTTGCTTCAACATTTCTAGGGTATGTCCATTCAATTTCGTTGCCGATACTCCACATAAACACGGATGGATGGTTGTGGTGGCATAATATAGTGTTCTCTACATCCTTTTTTGCATCTTCTTGAAAATACTCATAGGAGCCGCGAGAATAATAGTCACTGTGTTGTTCGCCCATGTTGAGGCGTTTATCTTTCGGGTAATCCCACTCATCGAAGAGCTCATCTTGTACGAGTAAACCTAGTTCGTCACAGAGATTTAGCAGTTCATTGGATGCGGGGTTATGCGCAATTCGGATAGCATTAACACCTGCACTTTTGAGAGTGAGCAATCTACGATGCCAGACTTCTCGTGGTACAGCTGCTCCTACAATACCGCCATCATGATGCAAGCATACTCCCTGAATTTTCATTGGTTTCGTGTTGAATGAAAACCCTTCAACCGGGTCAAAGTTGAAGCTTCGTATGCCGAATCTTTCTTCGGTGGTATCGCGCAAGACACCATCAACATAAAGCTTTGATAACACGGTGTAGAGATAGGGCGATTCTGTACTCCAGAGTCTAGATCTCTCTACGGGTAGGGTGAGATTGTATTCTTCGGACTCGGTTTCAATAATCGCTTCGTATCTGCACACCGATACGGGTTCTTGTCCGTCTACAGCGAATACTTTTGAGACCAATGTCGCCGTTTTATTAACGTCTGATAATGAAAAATCAATCGTGACATTTTGATTAATTTCAGCATATTCATGTTTAATTAATGGCGTCGTGATTTTATTTTGCCATAAAGCGATATGAGACTCTTCAGTGACTACTAAATGTACATCTCTGTATATGCCTGATCCGGTATACCAACGGCTGTCGATGTAACGCGTTCGGTCAACTTTTATTAGTAACTCATTATCACCTTCTAAGTGTTTTGTGATGTCGATAATAAACGGAGAATAACCGTAGCGTTGAGTATGCAGATGTGTACCATTTAACCATAATTGTGAATGGTTGTAGATCCCGTCGAAAACTAGGAAGGCTTTTTGTTGTTGGATTGATTTTGGATTTATGAACTGTTTTTTGTACCAACCAATTCCACCGGGAAGATAGCCTGTTGCCCCATCTAATTCCGTTGAAAATGGTAAGGTAATACTCCAATCGTGTGGTAATCGAACCGATTGCCAGTCATCTGCTAAGAAGTTTGGTGTACTCTTTAAGAGAAACTGCCAATCATCATTAAATAAAACTTCATTCCTTGGCATAATAATAGCCTTATATTTGGTCGATATTCCCTTTACGCTTGGAGTAAGCGTAATAATATTAGATAGTTAATGGCAATTGACAAAAAACGTATCATCTCCAAGCTGTCAGAGATGATACGATGTAGTTGCTATAATTTTTAGGTTAATTGCTGTTCTGGAATGTGCCTGCGTCGAGTATTTGTCGTTTAACACGGTAACGGCAAATGAAATTCCAATTCCATGATGGATCGTACTTATGGCACAAGCCCCATTCGAGTCCAGGCGTCAAGGCATCTTCTTGTTCTTCTGGGCGGAAAATACCTAATGCTTCAGGTGCTCCCTTTATATAAGACATGATTTCGAAGTTAATACCGTCTTTTGCCCATTGAATCGTGTTTTTCTCTGGACCGTCTGTCGTAATCAAAGAAGCGATTCCGCCATTATGATGCCATACCGCGACTTCGTGACCACTATTCGTTATTGGGTTGTACTCTGACTTAATATATGGACCTAGAATATGGTCTGCAATCGCAACACCATGCTTTATCTCTCGCCCACCCATATTCATCTCTTCACCCATTGTTTCACCCTTGTAATATAGGTAAAACTTATCGTTGAAGAACATTAAACACGGATCGTGAACTTTATGACTATCAAAACTTCCCTTTGACTTCACGATAAATCGATTATCTTCGTCACCGAGCCACTCGCCATCTTTCGAAGGGCTCAGAATCGGCGCTTCAGACTTAGTCCAAGGACCAAATGGACTGTCTGACCAGGCCATTGCAATCTCTTCGTATTGACGATTGGTATAAGGCGATTTTACAGTTTGATATACGAGATAGTATTTATTGTCGTGGACAAGCACTTCTGGCGTAAACACGGCGCGGTCGTCGTACTGACCGGCTTCTCCCGCTTGTATGGCAGGTCCTTGCTCTTTCCACGTGATGCCATCTTCAGACGTTGCATGCCAGACTTCCGTGAGATCCCATGGGAACACTTTATCGGCGATATTGCCTGTGAAACCGAGTGTTTCGCCTTCGCCCTTCGTGTACCAGCAGTGGTATAGTTCGTCAGCTTTAATGACGGCCGTTGGGTCACGTCTAATCACACCATCTTCAAACTCAAAGTCACCTTTCAAATCGATAACGTCGAACTCTACCATCCATTCCGGGCCTTTCTTGTCATAGCCCAATTCGATAGCGCGACGGCTAGCGAGGCTGAGCTTTTTCCCTGAATTGTCCATTTTTACCTCTGAGAATCATGTTATTTTCTAGAAAGGTAAACCAATTTTAATTTTGGTGCAATAAGTCGTATCTTAAACTGATGCATTGCGTGACAGTGCGCACGAAATTTGTGTTTTAGAAAGTGATAGGCAGCAGCCTATGATTCGCAAGGGATTTAAAGTGCATGGCGGCTATAAAAGGGCAGGTAGCGGCTTATTCCAGACTAGCGTTACCCCGCAAAAAATGCCTACGCTTCGATGCTTGTATAAAGTGTTGAACATATTTCGATCGATTGGTTGGCCATCTGCGTTGCATTCTTGTTGTTTGTGATTGTTATCACTGAAATTAGTTCAACTATTCATTATAAATAGAGGGTATTGGTCAACCAGAGGTGGGTTTGGCCCGTGGAAAGACAATGAATAGTTCTGAAAACGTTTAGGCGATTCTAACATCAGGTTTAAGAGGTGAATATGACGACAGTTAGGGTAAAAGAAAAAGAGTTGAGAGCAATGGCAACTCAAAAACTTTTAGAAGCAGGTTTTACCGCTGCGGACGCACGTTGCGTTGTGGATGTGTTGATATATGCTGACCTAACAGGTGTTCATTCTCATGGTGTAATGCGTGTAGAGCATTACTGCCAGCGAGTTAACGCTGGTGGCTTAAACCCAATGACGACTCATCATTTTGAAAAAATTTCACCTTCTGTTGGTATATTCGATGCCGACGATGGGTTAGGGCATCCTGCACTCGCTGCTGCCACGCAATACGCCATCGATATGGCCAGGGATACTGGGCTTGGGTTCGTCAGTATTAAAAAAGCCTCACATTGTGGTGCACTTTCTTATTTTATGAATATGGCAACTGAAGCAGGAATGATTGGCATTGGCATGACCCAAACGGATGCTTGTATGGCCCCTCATGGTGGCGTTGGTCGGTTTCTTGGAACTAACCCAATAGCGTTTGGTTTTCCCGTTCAGGATAGTCATCCCATGATTATTGACATGGCGACCAGCGCCACTGCCTTTGGTAAATTGTTACATGCAAAAGAAACGGGTAGTTCAATTCCGTTAGGTGTCGCGATTGATGCTGAAGGTAATCAAACAACTGATCCGCACAAGGTGGAAAACTTACTGCCTTTTGGTGGTCACAAAGGCTCCGGTATTGCTTTAGCTATTGATGCATTAACTGGGATCCTTATGGGCGCTAAATACGGTAACAACATTACTGGAATGTATAGTGATTACGATAAGATGCGCGAGTTAGCGAGTTTGGTTATTGTGATCAATCCTGAACAATTTGGAACGCCTTTGTTTGCTCAATCGATGGCCTCTATGGTGAGTGAGTTAAGACAAGTTAAGCCAGCACCGGGATTTGACAAGGTGCTTGCGCCAAACGATCCGCAAGTTGAATACAAATCTGAATGTCTGGAGAGTGGAATTCCTGTCGCACCGGGGGTATACGAGTTTCTCAATAGTTAGAATCCGTTATTATTGCGACGAGGCGAACTTTGTATTTCATGGTTCGCCTTTTTTTTATGTAATGTCATTAGTGTTCGGCCTTTCAATTCTTCCATGGTGCGTCGGCTACCAATACAAAACGGTCACCCGTTGAGCTGGCTATAAATTGTCTTTTCTCGAGTTTCTCTCAATAAATTCGAAACAGGTTAACTTTTCAATCTGTTTGGTTCACCAAATTTGAGTTTAGTGTGGTCCAATAGCCCAAAGTGTTACACCTGTCACTGTCTGCTTTTGTTTAACACTATAAAATTGGCTTTAGAAATTTTGGACAAGTCGAAGTAGTGACTGTTTGGGTATATGACGGAGTAAATATGAAAACCGATTCGAATAAAGTAGCAATGGGCAAAGTTTGTCTTATGTACTTTTTTTACAACTTTTTTTGGTCTTTGAGTTCAGGTTCGCTATTCGCGGTATGGCTGAATGATAGAGTTGGTATTGATGGTTCACAAATAGGTGTATTATTTGGACTACAAACAGGTATAGCTGTTTTATTTAAACCTGCCATGGGTTATATCATGGATAAACTAGGTCTTAAGAAAAACCTACTGTACTTTATTTCAGTTCTCAGTGTTTTAATTGGGCCATTCTATATCTATGTATATGGTCCACTATTAAGTAATGAAGCTACGTTTGTACCTGGGATTATCGTTGGTTCGATTTATCTAGGAATGTTGTTCCAAGCAGGTAGTGGGGTTATTGCTTCTTATTCAGACCGATTTGCACGTTGTCACAACAATGACTTTGGTTTGGTAAATGGTTTTGGTATTGCTGCTTGGGGTGCATCTGCGATTCTAGCGGGCTACCTATATAACATTAACCCAGACCTTATCTTTGTTGCATGTAGTGTTGCGGCATTGCTAATGTTGTTCTTTGCTTTCTCATTGCGAGTGCGTCACTTGGACGAAGTCGACAATGACGTTCTATCGGCTGAGAAAATCAAGAAAGAAGATGTTATTAAGCTTCTGAAAAACAAAAAGATGTGGGCATTCATGACTTATGCCGGAACGATTTCTGTTGTTTTTTGGACATCAATGTCACAATTTACTCGCTACTTCATCAGTTTCTTCCCAACGCAAGAAGAGGGTATTACGTTTAGCTCAAATATGGATGGTATTACGGCAATATTCTTGTTTGCAGTTAGTGCTGGCGTACCATTTATTATTAAGAAAATCGGTGCAAAAGGAAGCTTAATACTAACTGCGGTTGGTATCACTTCATTCTTGTTGATGATTGGCTTCGCTGGCTTAGGTGAGAAAAATCTCTACCTCGCTATAGTAGCAAAACTACTGTTTGGTATTGTCAATCCGCTACTTATCGTGTCAGTTTTTGCTTATATTGCGGAACAGTTTGATAAGAAAGTTAACTCCTTCACCTATATGTTCGGTTTCCAAGTAATCAATAACTTAATGACTGCGATTGCTGCACCAGTGATGGGCACGATGTACGACTCGCATGGCTTCCCAATGAGTTATATCTACTTTGGTGTATTCTCTGCTGCCGCGACTATTCTTGCACTATTTACATTAAGTGGGTCGAAGAAAGCAAAAAATCAAGAAGCAAATGAAGAACCTATCACAGCGTAAATCATAATCATGGAGGAGTAATTATGAAAATTCTATATATTGTTCGCGGTCCATTTGGTACCGGTAAAACTGAGTTTGCCAATACGATTAGTGATAATGTTGTTTCTTGTTGGGATTATTATGCAAGATATGGTCAAAACAAATATGACGAGAAACTAAAAGTTCATGCTGATGAGTATTGTAGGGAGTCAGTGTTGAATTTAATGCGAGATGGTATAGAAACTATCGCTGTAACCAACTCGTTTTCAAAAAATAGTGATTTGGATTATTTTTATCAAGCAGCTACAAATCATGGGTATGAAGTGTTTAGTCTGTTTATGGATGCAAAAGATTCAGTTAAATATAAGAGAGATGCTCCAGAAGATGTTGTTCTGAAACAGATAATTAATCTTAAAAACAACGTTGCATTTCATCAAAGTTTCTAACTTGTTCATAACTGGGGACACGAATCCCCTTTTATTGTCATTCCTAAACAACCGCCTATGGCGGCTGCCTCTTGAACACTAGTCTTGTCCATGAGGCAGAGCGAGCTCTTTCAAAAATTGCTCGCAACGCTAAGAATCCCAACCAGAGCGTCTTCATTGACGCTCTTTTTTTACTGTTTTTTTCAGTGCATGCTTCATATCCCAATTTGAGTTTTCGAACTCAGTGAAGATCTATGTTGTGACACTGAATTTGACTCTGCGCCACATGCCTAACCCCGTTTTGATTGAACTATGGTCGCAGCTTTACGTTGTAGAGTTTTACTATGGCGAAAATGACGGAGAAGGGATTGTTACTTAATCATTTCCATTTGAATGTAAACGTTATCACTTTATTCTAGGGGTATTCATACTTTTGTAATGAAAAGCACTTAAAGGCCCAGTGAACGCTGTTTTTAGCTTCATAATTTTGCATGCTAACGTGTAAACGTTTACACTGGTGTGCGGTAGATCACGGAATGACAGATGGTTCAACGGTAAGATTAGACCTAGTTTGAACATGGTCGTTTAAGAGTTGGCTCTATTGTGGCCTTGTAATAGTTTAAGCATATTGATGTGTCGGAGGTGGAAAATGAAAGTACTAGTCACGGGTGGTTTAGGTTATATCGGGAGTCATACCTGTGTACAAATGATTAAATCGGGATTTGAGCCGATAATAATTGACAATTTGTGTAACTCAAAATTGAATGTGTTAGACAGAATAGAAGAGTTAACGAGCTGTAAGCCTATTTTTTATCAAGGTGATGTACGTGACGAATCGGTTCTTAAGTCTATTTTTACTGACCATAATATCCATGCCGTAATTCACTTCGCTGGTTTAAAAGCAGTGGGAGAATCTGTAGCTAAACCTCTAGATTATTATGACAATAACGTTAACGGTTCTATTGCACTGGCTCGCTGTATGCGTGAAGCTGGTGTGAAAAAGTTGGTATTTAGTTCATCTGCAACTGTTTACGGTGATCCAGAGACTGTGCCAATTACAGAGAAGAGCCCAACAGGAAAAACGACCAATCCATATGGTCGTAGTAAATATATGGTTGAAGAGTGCTTAGCCGATCTTTTCCACTCCGATAATGACTGGAGCATCACACTATTACGATATTTCAATCCGGTAGGTGCACATCCATCTGGTTTAATTGGTGAGGATCCGCAAGGTATTCCTAATAATTTAATGCCATTTATTGCCCAAGTTGCGGTAGGTCGTCGTGACAAGCTCTCTGTATATGGCAGTAATTATCCAACGAAAGATGGGACAGGCGTACGTGATTATATTCATGTTATGGATCTCGCCGATGGTCATATTGCAGCACTTAATTCAGCTAGCCCTAAAAATGGTTTGCATGTCTATAACCTTGGTACCGGTAAAGGTTCAAGTGTTTTAGAAATGATTGAAGCATTTGGGAATGCTTGTGGTAACCCAATCCCATATCAACTGTGCGAACGTCGTGATGGTGATATTGCTGAGTGTTGGTCTAGTTCTGAAAAAGCAGAGTTAGAGCTTGGATGGAAGGCAAAATTCAGTGTTTCTGATATGGCAATTGATACCTGGAATTGGCAATCAAAGAACCCTCAAGGTTACTAACTAATTAGTTAGAACAAAGCCCCTCTATTAATAAGATATGAGTATAAAAATGTCAAACGTTGAATTTAATCCCGTAGATCACCCACATCGTCGTTATAACCCTTTGACCGGGCAGTGGGTTTTAGTCTCTCCTCATCGTGCCAAACGTCCTTGGAGTGGCGCAGATGAAAAACCGTCGACGGAATCATTAGCACACTATGACGAAGGGTGTTTTCTTTGTCCAGAAAATGAGCGTATTTCCGGGGATGTTAATCCCGATTACAAAGGAACATACGTATTCGAAAATGACTTTGCAGCGCTAAAGACCAATTCACCTGATGCGCCTGAGAGTGAGAACCCTCTGTTCAGAACTCAGGGAGTTCGTGGACTTAGTCGTGTGATCTGCTTTTCCCCAGATCATAGTAAGACGTTGCCAGAATTATCAGTGAATCAGATCCGTGGTGTCGTAGACACATGGAATGAGCAAATTGAGGCTCTAGGTAAGGAGTACGTTTGGGTTCAAGCTTTCGAAAATAAAGGCGAAGCAATGGGCTGTTCACAACCTCACCCACATGGGCAGGTTTGGGCTAACAGTTTCTTACCGAACGAGATCGAAAGGAAAGAAGCGAATTTAAAGGCTTATTACCAAGAACATGGACGTAACTTACTGGTCGACTATGTCGATGCAGAGTTGAAAGATGGTTCTCGCATCGTAGTAGAGACTGAGCATTGGGTTGCTCTCGTACCGTACTGGGCTGCATGGCCATTTGAAACAATGTTGTTGCCTAAAAAACACATCCGTCGAATGGACGAATTGGACGATGAACAGCGAGATGACCTAGCGATTGCTATTAAAAAGCTGACGAGTCGTTATGACAATCTTTTTAAGTGTTCATTCCCATATTCCATGGGCTGGCACTATGCACCATTTTTTGAACAAGGCACTGACATCGAACATTGGCAGCTTCACGCATTGTTCTACCCACCATTGTTGCGCAGTGCAACGGTACGTAAGTTCATGGTCGGGTACGAAATGCTTGCAGAAAGTCAACGCGATTTAACTGCTGAGCAAGCCGCACAGCGCCTACGTGATTTAAGTGATATCCACTATAAAGAGCAACCGTAATTTTTGGCTCTTAGGGTTGTAAACCCTTTGCAATATATTGAATAAACAAGGAATACCTCATGTCAGAACTCGTACAAAACGTTATGACTTCATTTGAAGCGGTTCTAGGTTACAAGCCGAGCCACATTATCCAAGCTCCAGGACGTGTTAACCTTATTGGTGAGCATACAGACTATAACGATGGCTTTGTTCTACCGTGTGCTATTGATTATCAGGCTGTTGTGGCGGCAACCAAACGTGACGACAACTTAGTGCGTGTTGTCTCGGCTGATTATGGTAATGCCATCGATGAATTTGACCTAAGCCAAGCCATCACCTTCCAACAAGATAAGATGTGGGCTAATTACATCAGAGGCGTAGTTAGTTGTTTGATTACAAGAGGCTACGAGTTCACCGGCGCAGATATAGCAGTTAGTGGAAACGTACCTCAGGGAGCGGGTTTAAGCTCTTCCGCTGCGCTTGAAGTTGTAATTGGACAAACATTTAAGGTTCTACACAACCTGGAAATTAGCCAGGCAGATATTGCTTTAATCGGTCAGCAGGCAGAGAATGATTTTGTTGGCTGTAAGTGTGGAATTATGGATCAGATGATTTCGGCGGAAGGTCGCGAGAATCATGCGATGTTGCTTGATTGCCGAACGCTTGAAACCGAGTTGGTATCAATGCCAGAAGATATGTCGGTAATGATCATCAACTCGAACAAGAAGCGTGGATTGGTTGACAGTGAATACAACACACGTCGTGAGCAGTGTGAGGAAGCGGCACGCCTATTTGGTGTCAGTGCACTTCGTGATGTCACCATTGAGCAGTTTAATGATAAGCGCTCGACGTTAGATGACATGGTGGCTAAACGCGCTCGACATGTGATTACCGAAAATGATCGTACTTTACAAGCTGCTAAAGCACTTCGCGATCATGACATGAAACGCATGGGGGAGTTGATGGCAGCGTCTCATGCCTCGATGCGTGATGATTTTGAAATCACAGTGACTGAAATCGATCTTTTAGTAGAGATGGTCAAAGAGGTGATTGGTGAAGAGGGCGGCGTACGCATGACTGGCGGCGGCTTCGGAGGTTGTATTGTTGCGTTAGTACCGCCAACATTGGTGGAACGGGTTACTGCCGTGGTGCAAGAAAAATATCAACGCGAGACCGGTCTGAAAGAGTCTATTTATGTCTGCAAAGCGAAAGATGGTGCAGGATTGGTTGAGGCTCTATAAACAACAATTGGTGTAGTTATGAAGGAATCTCTAGAAGCAAGGATAACTCAACAGGTTGCGGCTGATGGTATGCCGGCTAAGTTTGTCGAGTTACAGAATAGCCACGGCATGACGGTGAGCTTTATGGATATCGGTGCAACTTGGTTGAGTTGTCGATTGCCATTACCTGAGGGGGAATTGCGCGAGGTGCTGTTGGGCGTTGGTACCATGGCGCAGTTTAACGAACACACCAGCTATATGGGCGCGACGGTTGGCCGTTATGCAAATCGAATTGCCAACGGTCAGGTTTCGATTGCCGGAAAAACCTATCAGTTGAGCCAAAATCAGGCGGGAAACTGCCACCACGGAGGCTCTGAAGGATTTGATAAGCGGCGTTGGGCGATCCAACATCAATCCCTGCAACAGGTCACGTTTACTCTTGATTCTAAAGATGGTGATCAGGGGTTTCCTGGTAATCTTACAGTGAGTGTGACTTATTCGTTAACGGAAGAAAATGAAGTTGAAGTTGTGTACCGTGCAACGACCGATAAGGCTACGCCGATAGGTTTAACGAATCACGCCTATATCAACTTGTCATCACAGCAAAGCGACTGCTTGACGCACCAATTGGTGATAGATGCAGATTATTATGCACCGACAACCGATAAAGGGATCCCTCTAGGGATGCTATCAACAGTATCGGAGACCAGTTTTGATTTCCGTGTTGCAAAGCCGATAGGTGACGATCTCTTACAAGATGACCAACAGCGTATGGCAAAAGGCTATGACCATAGTTACCTATTGAACCCGGATCGTGACAAGTCGATACCCGTTGCGAGGTTGGTCGCTCCAGACGGCTCGGTAACGCTGTCGATAGTCACAGATAAACCAGGATTGCAGCTGTATACGGGGAATTGGCTTGCTGGTCAGCCGTGTCGCGAAGGTGGCACCTATGACAACTATGCTGGGGTGGCGTTGGAAACACAGTTTTTACCAGACTCACCAAACCAACTAGAGTGGCCGCAACCAAGTTGTATTCTGCAACCCGATCAGGAGTATCGTTATCAGACGACGTTTTGTTTTGACTTCTAGGGCGATTGTTCCAACTCGGTAGCCATACATGGGTTGGGACTTTGCGGAACATGATATTAAAGCTCTGCTTGATTGAGGCAGAGCTTTGTTGTTTGTGGGTGTGATGGTCGCGTTAGTTATCTTAGTGCGGTGACTGAATGTCGAGACACTAAGGTAGGGCTAAATATAATCGTGCTCTCGTCAGACGTTTCATTGCGGGATAGCGCTAATGCTAGGCGTGTCGCGTGCTCTGCCATCAACTCGATAGGGTAACGGATTGTGGTTAAGCTCGGTGTGACAAAGCGCGCGATTAGCCCATCATCAAAGCCCACGATAGAGGTTTGCTCAGGAACGGAAATACCGTTCTGTCTCAGTGTTGTCATTGCTCCTGCGGCCATGTAGTCGTTGTAGGCGACCACGGCAGAAAATGGCAATGATTTACTTAGGATTTCAGTCATGGCCATTTCGCCGCCATCGCTGTTAGGCTCACCGAATGCCACATAGTTGTTTACAAATGCAATGTTGTTGTCTCGCAATGCGCTTCGGTAACCCAGTAAGCGTTCATTGGTATCACTGATGTCAGATTTTGAGGCGATACAAGCGATGTGTCGATGCCCTTGGCGGATTAAGTGTTCAGTCGCAAGATATGCCCCTTTACTATTATCCAACGACACACAGCGCTCGGTAAGTTCTGGGATATTGCGGTTGATAATGACCAGCCCTTTTACCTCTTGAGCGTAGCGAATGAGCTCTTCATCTTGTAAGGCTTTAGCGTGTACCACAATCGCTTCACAGCGACTATTAATGAGCAGATCAAGCGTGGTCCGTTCATCTTGTTCACTGTGATAGCCATTACCAATAAGAAGGTGTTTTCCATGTTGCCGAGCAACTTTATCGACTGATTTGACAAGCGTTCCAAAAAATGGGTCAGAAACATCACCCACTAACACCCCTATGGTATTACTGCTTTGGTTTACCAAGGCTCGCGCGGCGGCGTTGGGGCGGTAGCCTAACATCTGCATTGCTTGCGTCACCGCATCAATGGAAGATTGGCTCGCTTTAGGAGATTTGTTTACAACACGAGAAACCGTCGCGGTTGATACTCCAGCCGCTTTGGCGACATCTTTGATCGTTGGCATGTAGGGCTCAGTGATTGGTTATGTTTAGTTGGGTTGGAGTTGACTCAATGCTTCGCCAATCCCTTTATTAAGCGCTATTTTTTACTCTTATGTCAACCTTTGGAAGGTGATTAAATGGTACATGATTATCGCAAAATATGCCGCTGCAATCATCATTTCAAATGGTGGGATAAAAGGAAAAGTGACTCGACTGCTGAGAATACAATGTTGGTAAAAGTGGCAACGTAGTACCGGATAAAATAGTAACGATCTTAACTGCCAAAGCAGTCAGTTTTCTATAAAATAATAAAATAACACATATATTGAGAGGCTTGTAATGACGACCTTCAATCGAGGGAAAGTAGTCGCATTTATTGGGGTCATGTTTTTGGCTCTGAATCTTAGGGCACCGTTTACCAGCTTGGCACCGGTACTCAGTCAGATCATGGATGGGCTTGCCCTTAGCGGTGCCGCCGCTGGGCTATTGACAGCGCTGCCTTTACTCTCATTTGCCATGGTATCACCCATTGCTGCAACTATTTCACACCGCTTGGGCTTGTATCCTAGTTTGTTGCTTGCAGTATTGCTTATTGGTTTGGGCGTGATATTACGATCGATCGGTTCATTATTGCCACTACACATAGGTACTATGTTAATTGGGGCCGGAATTGCCACTGGGAATGTGTTATTGCCCGTCGTCGTTAAAGTGAACTTTCCAACACGCATACCGATGATCACCTCCCTTTACGTATTTATCATGGGGGCTGGCGCGACACTTAGTTCCAGTCTTATGGTACCGATATCAAATATCGATGTGGCGAACCTTACTGGTTGGCAGCTCGCACTGTTGTTTAATTTAATATTTCCTATCTTAGCGCTGTTTATATGGCTACCAAACGTGCTAAAGGGAACAAAGAGGGGAGGAGAAACAAAACAAGACAATCACGTTGGAGTGACAACCTGGCAGCTCATCAAGTGTCCAGTCGCTTGGCAAGTAACCTTAGGCATCGGATTGAACTCGTTTACCTTTTATTCATTGGCAGGATGGTTACCGACAATGTTAGGTGATCTTGGCTACAGTGACACAGAAGCGGGGTATTTATATGGATTGTTGCAGTTATCGACCATGCTTCCCGGGCTGATACTATTGCCATTTCTTTCAAGGTCTAACAACCAACGTGGGTTGATCTCACTCTGCGCATTTACGGTATTTGTCGCGGTTATTGGTTTGGCTAGTTACTCGCAGCTCGCACCTATTTGGGTCGTGCTGTTCGGATTAGCAAACTGTGCCACATTTATCATTGGTATGTCATTCATCGGTTTGAGAACGACGACACCAGGGCAGGCCGCAACTCTCTCTGGTCTATCTCAGAGTATTGGCTACGCCTTAGCAGCGACAGGACCGTCGCTTATTGGTTATTTGCACTCGACAACACAAGCATGGTTGGTGCCGTTATACCTTATTGCTGGAGTGGCATTATTCTGTGCGCTGTTCGCTAATTTGGCCGCCAGGGAAAATAAGATATTGAACCAGAGCACATAGTGTGATGAGCAACTCGAATATAAGTGATGTACGTGCTTGGTTCTGTATCTGTGTTAACGTGCTTAATTTTATTAGGATGTAGCAGTGAAATCTAAAATGATCTTTGCAGCCCCCTTAATGCCATTGAACATACTCGTTTAAGAATAAGAGTCGTCGAATAGCTAAGTTAATAAACAAACGAGGCCTTCCCCGCTTGCATTGCTTGATTTGTTTTCATGCCTGGATAACTGACAACATCTCCGAGCATAAATGACTCGGTACAGGGCTCTTGGTGTTCGCTACGGTTTTGGTTTGCACTTTCGTTGATAAGGCTTTCGATCAAGTAATTGAACGCGTCAAAATCGCCAATGAAAACCGACAAGCTAACCACGACGCTTTTATGAGCGAAGTGGACGGGTGCAAGTTGGTCGAAAAGGTGCAAGGCTCAAATGCTATCCCCAAAAAGCCAGTCTATCAATGTTGTGAGGCTCGTTTAGTTTGGGAGCGATAGGATAATATGAGCCGGAGTTTGTGCCTCTATGATGCAACCTCATCCCCATTGTTTAGATTCATCATCATGATGCCCATCATGTGGAACAAATGCAGTAAAAGTGGGGACGATTGTTTAGTTTTTGACTTATCATTCATTCTTGATCTTGGGTGCGTCTTTGGATTGAGCTGGCGACTTCAGTAGCTCACCGAAGTACCAATGTTGATATAACTCATAGCCTTTCCAAGCACTCTGCATCCAATCGATCGTGCGAAGTGGTTTAGGCGGCTTTTTAGTGACAATGTAACTTGGAGGGCTGACCTTCCAATTATAGAGTTTTTGATAACTGAGGACGTTTTTTACACCGACGTTAAAGGCACGTCGGTAATCGCCAATTCGCCCAAATATGTTAGTGAGGTCATCGATGAACTTCGCCCTGCCTTTATAAAAATGTTCTGGCTTGGGCACTATGACAGGGTTCGGGAAATATTTCTCGAATACTTGCTGTGCTCTTTGATTGACTCGCTCAATCTGGTTCAGTCGATTTTTACGGCGAGCCTCGACGCCAATCTCAGTCATAGGTGGCCTCCACGCCAATATCTAACAGATGTTCGTTAAGGATGTTTGAGACCGTCACCATATGTTGGCGGGTGAGAGTGCTAAACTCGTGAAAACTGCGTTTAGATTGATTCATGTGTCCCATCCAAGCGTTAATGACTGACGTGTCTACGCCCTTTGCCGTTAATAGTGATCGAGCGTGATGTCGTGCCCAATTGGCTTGGAGAGGGAAGACTGAGTCAATGAAAAATGCGTAGTTTGATGGTGTACATGGTTCATACTGACTTTCTCTTAAGTAAAAAAAGAGATGCGCCTCCCCTGCGAGTAAGCGTTGATATTCGAGCGATAACTTCGGTTGAGTGTTGGCGAGTTGTAATACTCGTCGCTTGCAATAGCTCAAATAGTTGTCGAGGATTTTAATCGTGATGTCTGGAAGCTTGATGACGCGGCTATTATCACCAATACCGGACTCTTTGTCTGAAATCCAATAGTCGCCTGTTTGCAGCGATAGGTGCGTGATTTTTCCAAACCAACCGGTGACGGGGCGATAGCCTGATGCAATCGCAAGAACAAGCTGAGTGTAAATTGTGATGTTGTTATGGAAGCATTCATCTTTTGGCTGCTTTGAGTTCAGTTTTGACTGAAGGTGTGAAAACAATGAAGACAATACATCCGTTTCAATACATAGGGGTGAACCAAGCGATGAAGGGCTGGGAACTTCATCGAACAGAGTTAACGCGGAGGGATCTAGAGTTAAGTGTGATAGGAAGTCCAAGTAACGGTTGTATGTTTGAAGTAAGTATCCATGAGAAAGCTGGAGGTAAAACACAGCAGGTATGGTGTTTATTACCTCACCTGTAAGCAAAGCAATAATGGTCGAGTCAACATTTTCATGCGACAGCTTCTGTCTGAGATAGGATGTTACTTTTCTCAGTGTTAGATGTGTATCATGCCGTTTGTTAATGTAACTGAGCAATCCTTTCAGCTCCGCTTCTTCCACATCTCTGAAAGTAAGGCTACTCAAGCTCTGACAGACAATCTGCGGTAAAGGCAACCAAAACTCTTCCGTGGTTTTTGTCAGAAGAGGCAGGAGCTCAGTACGCTGCTTTTGAGAAGGCAGCCTGTGCTTTCGGCAAAAGCCTACGAGCTTTCGGCGCGAGGAGCGTTTACTTTTCAGTTTTTTTGCTTGGGTGTAGGTACTGCCGCTAAATAGCATAACAAGCAATAACTTGGCTGCCATCAAAGTGTTTGAATTGGTGCCGATTTGTTCCATGCAATAGCGAACCAAGGCTCCTATTTCATAAATAGTCGCACTGTCTATATCGCAAGCCAAGCTCATGTCTCGCTTTCAATACGAGCTTGAATGGCGCGAGCATGCAATGCCCCAGCTGCATAGCTCGGTTGGTTATGGGTATAGCTGCTGACTATACTTGTCGTTCGACTGCTCTTACCGTGGTGGTCTTCTTTTTGCCAGCTATGACTCGTTGATTTGGGGCATTCGTTGAACTGTGTTAGCTCAAATAACCCTTCTTCACCATCGTCATCGAGTGTTTTGAGTTCACCTTGCTCAAGGCGACCACTTTTTTTGAATTCATTACTAGTAACATTACGAGTGTAGCCGTCCGAGTAGTTTAAAGTGGACTCATAGGGTCGGCGATAGTGATTAAGTTTGTCGACCACTTGATTTGGGGGGACGAACATCATTCTCTTCATCAACAAGAGTTTGAAACGCTTCTACAAGCTGGTGAAAATTGAGTTGCTCAATGTCTGGTAAGTAAGCGGTCATTGTTTCTCGTTTACCATTGGCAAATAACCTCACGTCATTACAGATGTCTTTGATTTTGGATTGATGCGTGCCAATAAATGAAAGGCGCGCCACGGATAAAAAAGTCAGCGCTTTATATTGGTCGAATTTGTTTCGGTCATAGGAGGTCAGTAAAAGGTTGGATGACAAGAAAGCAGGTAGATATTGGACACCAAGATTTTTACTATTCGAAATTGAGATGACTATATCGTGCAAATTTGCCGAAGCTGGCGGGCGTTGTACTCTATGGGCTTCTGAAACAAGAAAGGGGATTTCAGGGAATTCGTTTCTATATTCTTCTCTGATGACGGCACATAGCCGAATGACTTCAGTTGCGATAAGAGCATTGTGACTCTCGTCGAATGGGAAGAGCTGCGTTAGAAAACGCTCGATATTCTTATGTTTAAACCGCTCTTTTACGCCCTCAAACATCTCGTTTTTTCTCCTGTAACAGTCGCTCAAAAATGGAAGGTTCTTCATTGGACGGCGTTTCTTGGAGTTGTGCTTTGGCGTTTTGCTGAGCGAGAGAGCTTCTAGAAGAATGTGTTATGGCGGAGAACTGTTTTTGGCTCAATTTATTCTTATCAAAAAGAGACTTAATGATGGTGTTTGGCGCCTGTTGGTTAAGTGCTCGACGAAAGTCTTCTGCTGATTTGTTGTCGATTGAGGAAAGCATGGTGCGTAACACGGCCAACCATGCTCTTTTCTCGACTTCAACATCATTCATCTCATCGTGAATAAGCACTTCGCAGTCGATGAGCTTCAGTGATGTTAATGAAAAACTGAATGATTCAAATCCGGAGATAATGGCGATTTTGTTGTTTGATATACACACGGCCTGAAGCGTGAGACCGACATTAATCTCATCTAAAGAAGGCTGCTGCATAACCGCTTTATCCACCTAAAACTGCCGAGAATGAAAGAACGAAAAGGCGGGTAGGGCAGCCCTATGAATCAAAAATTCTAATCGATTTTTTGAACGATTCGACAAAATATGAGACATTTCAAACGCTCGTCTAAGTCATAAAATGTACAATAAGTGTACATTGCTCGAGACTCAAAGTTAAAAAAAATCGATCAAAAATGGTGAAAAATGAGATCGAGATTTGATAGGGAGTGGTTTGGTAAAATATTGAAATTGAAGCTTTTTAGAGTTTTTCGCCAATAAAAAATTGAGTGGGTATAATGCTTCCAAGCTGATGATGCGGGTTCGATTCCCGCTGCACGCTCCAATTCTTGCCTTCCAATCTTCTAGTCATATACTTATCAATTTAACGCAGCGGTCTTTTTCAATAACCAGCTATTGATTAGGTTCACTATCTCCATATTGTTTTTTTCTAACATCAACATATGACCATTTCCGTGTATACCCTGTTGTTCAAGTCGAAGGAAGTCATTGTTCACTCCAGCTTGTGTTAGCCAGTTCGAAGTACAATGGTCATATTCAGCATGATATGAAGACTCACTCACCATAAACAAGACAGGTATATCTTTGAGATTAACAAGCTGTCGTGCAGGTTCTTGCTGCTCCCAACAACGAACAAGAGTTTTACTGTCTGTTATTGGTTGTTGAGCGACGACTAATTCTTCGGGCATAGCTATTGCTGGTTCATAGGTCACTGGTATAACGCTGACTCCCCAAGGCAGGCTTGATTTTCCTGCTTTGTTTTTAATTGGTGGGCCACTAGGCTCGATAGTGACGATGGCTTTAACTAGGTTAGGGCGCTTGTCAGCAATAAGCCATCCAAAGGGGCCTGACTGTGAGTGTGTAAGTAGGATGGCGGGACCTATCTTATCGAGCAAAGCGACTCCTGCAGCACTAACAAGCTCGCTGCTTTCAACATGTGATTTCAGAGACTCGACAATGCTTGAATAATACTGATCGAAAACCGGGTCGCCCTGTCGTCCAGAACCTGGCCATTGGGTATGTAATCCTGCTTGAGGCCACTGTCCTTCAAACTGGGCCGATGCGGTAAACTTTTTCTCGATAACCTCTGCGCTGAAGATTCTCAAATCACCATTTGTGGTAGGGTGCCAGGCCGATCGGGATCGCGCTGGTTGATCAACCATGTAGACAACATATCCTTGGTTAATGAAATAGTGTGCCCAGCCTTTTCTACCGTCTGGTGTCGTCATCCAGTTGACGGCAGATTGACCAGCACCGTGGATTAGAACGATAGGCAGTGGCTGGGTTACTTTCTCTGGTGTCCACTTTTCTACGAACATTTGCCCAGTAAATAAGGTCGAGTTATTGACCTTCTTGTATTGACCCCCAACAAAAAACACCTCGCTTTGATACTGGTTTGTTGTCGGGTTGGCTGCACTGACTGTGAGCGAGAATAGCGCTAACAGTTTGATAAGTCCTTTAGTCATCATTGCTCCTAGTGGTTCGTTAACTCATCACAAGTAATGGGATAGTCTGGTTAAAAAGCAGCTTCTTGGTAACGCCACCAAATACTAATCTGCTTAAATTGCGGTGTGCGAATGCTCCAGCAATGATGAGATCAGCGGGTAATGTTTGTGCAAAGTCGAGTAGGGCTTTTGGTGTTTCCCTTTTATTAGTATCGAGTACAGAGTTTGACACTTGCACATCGTGAGCCTGTAGGTATTTAGCCAAGGCGTATTGATCTGGCTTATCCACTAAAGAGCGCTCACTACTCACGACCACCACTTCTTTAGCCTTTTTGAGAATTGGCAGAGATGCGTGAACGGCTCTCGCTGCTGCGGCATCGCCATTCCATGCAATCATGATGGTTTGTGGATTGAAATGAGATTGTTTGCGCGGCATAAGTAGCACTGGACGTGCGCTGTGTTTAATTGCCGCTTCAAAGCTAACGCTTGTTTTGCCGTTACTGGGTTTAGGAATAACGATTAAGTCGGAGACTTTGCCATGCTCGCTGACAACTTCAGCACGATAGCGAAAAATATCGTGCCAAAGCGCTGTCGTCTCACCTCGAATAGGCTCTGAAACCTTGACTCTGTGATCGTCACAAAGTCGGTTAAACACTTCTTTAGACTCAGAGATGCTCTCTTCAATGTACTCATTTACCATTTGGTCGATTTTTTGATAGAGGCTTCTGCTTATCAATCGATTCTCAGATGGTAATAACTGCCCAGCGCCAACTTGCGCGTGCATGACTTCTAAATGAGCTTCGAAATACTTAGCCACTTCAAGCGCGCCGCCGAGGCGCTCTTGAGCATTTTGAGTTGTGGCGAATGGCATTAAAATGGTTCTTATCGACATAGTTTCTCTCCTGTTATCCAATAGGCCACGGTAAATCGACATTCTCTTGAAGAAGGCCGATTGGTAAGTCGAGCACCATCAAGTGCGTTAACCCAAGAAGGAAGCCTGATGCCGCAGCTGTCATTGACACTGCACGTACCAAAGACACGCCCGCTTTATTGACTAAGAACACACAGAAGAACACAGTAATTGCGATGACATAACCTACGAAGTAGCAACCGATAATTAGAGCGGCAAGCCAGTAGAGGTAGTGCCACAGGCTGGTTGTATCGGTGTCATAGGCATATCCTTGTTCGTATTCATTGTCGAAGTAAATGGGATTGAACTCAGAGTCGGTAAACAAGCGATAGGTGATGATGGCTGAGAGTAGCCACATAAAGCTCGCAATGACGATAGTAAAGATCCCGCCTAAGAAGCTTTGCTGGTAACCGTCGTAAATTGCGTAAGCGAAAACAAGGTTAACCGCGATAGCGAACAGTTGTTGTGGACGACGGACATGGGGCTGCGCGCTCACAATTGGCTTAGGCTCATCTGCCGCTTTCTTTTTAGCATTCGAACGAATCATAAAGAACAGAGATAATAGTGTAATCGCACCAATGATCATGACACCTGGACGGAGCAGGAAAGCAGCCCCATCAAACTGCACAGCTTGGTAGAGATAGGTTTCCATGCCGCTAGCCAATACGAAGCCGATAAGAAATGCTGGGCGTGGCCAGTCGAATCGTTTCATGAGGACACCAAGAACGCTGATCGCCAAGAGTGAAACTAGGTCACCTAGATCGCGAGTTGCTTGGTAAGCCGCAAAACAGATCACCATCACCATAAACGGAGCGAGAAGGGTGTAGCGAATCGTGGTGAGTTTAGCGACCCAAGGGGAGATAAACATACACGCTGCCGCGCCAAATAGGTTAGCAATCGCCAGTGACCACACAATGGTGTAGGTGACATCTAGGTCTGTACTCACCATCGCCGGGCCTGGCTCCAAGCCCACTAATACCATACCGCCAAGGAATACCGCCATTCCGCCAGAACCTGGGATCCCGAATAGCAGTGTTGGCACAAGGCCACCGCCTTCTTTGGCGTTGTTTGAGGACTCAGGAGCAATTACGCCTCGGACATCACCGTGTCCAAAATCAGCGTCTTTCTTGGTGGTTTGAACAGCGTGACCGTAAGCGATCCAGTCAACAACACTTCCGCCTAAGCCAGGAAGTGCGCCAACCACACAGCCAATAATACTGCAGCGCATCGCTAACCATTTGTTCTTAAAGAAGTCCTTGATTCCACTTAGCCAGCCGCTACCAAGCTGACTTGCACTTGCGATAGGTTTGTTTTGACGCAGCAGATCGATGATTTCTGGCAACGCAAAAATACCCAAGCCAACAACGACAAGAGGCAAGCCATCCATTAAATAGAAGTTATCAAACGTCATTCGATACTCGCCGGTCGCCGGTGCACTGCCGACGCTGCCGAGCAAGACACCGAGTCCGCAGGCAGTAAGACCCTTAATTAGGCTCTTTCCTGCTAGAGCACCGACCATGGTTAAGCCAAGCAGTGTCAGCATAAACAGTTCGGCTGAGCCAAAAGCGAGAATGACAGGGCGAGCCACTAGCACAAATCCGGTTAAGATGACCGCGCCGAACAAGCCACCAAATAGAGAGGAGGTAAACGCGGCGGAAAGAGCGCGAGCTGCTTGGCCTTTTTTGGCCATCGGAAACCCGTCTAGCACTGTCGCTTGGGAGCCACTAGAGCCAGGAATGCCCATCAGGACGGAAGTAAAGGTATCTGAGGTAGGGATAACGGCAACGAGGCCAATAAGCATTGCAAGAGCTGAAATGGGGTCCATCCCATAAAGAAATGGGAGAAGCAGTGATAAGCCGGCTATCCCACCAAGACCGGGGAAAATCCCGATGGCAAGACCTAGTACAACGCCGCCCAGCATAAATGCCATATGCTGAACACTGAGTATGGTGCCTAGTGCGACAAAGAGTTCATCAAGCATCACTATTGCCTTCTAATAGTTATGGATGTTTAGGCTGATGTAAAAGGTGCGCTCGATTTCACGGCGTCACGTTTCTACCAAACCTGTGATAAGAAAAAGGGAGCCCGAAACCGCAGGCTCCAAAATGGTGATTAAAACTTGGTGTTATAGTTTTCAGTTAGCCAGTTGCGTACCCACTTGAGGTTACGCTCTTCTAGAGATAGTGCGGCTTCAAGTGCCTTTTCGGCTTGAACGCCAGTAAGCTGTGGGTACTCGCCAAGCACTTGTACAGACTCTTCAGAGAACTTAGGTGAGCTGATGGCCTCCGTTGCGGCTTGACGCCACGCTTGGACAAGCTCATCTGGCGTGTCTTTCGGTACAAAAATCATCTTCTGAGCCGCGAAGCCAGCGACAAAGAATGAACGCCATGCTTGGTAACCTTGACTTGGGTCTTGGTCAGGGTATAGCTGCCCGTATACTTCGCTAAAGTGTGGAAGATCAGGGAAGTTTGGATCGCGTTCAAGTTTGCCTTCTTCATTGAGGATGCCAAAGCTAAATAGTGGAATTGCCTTACCTTCTTCAACCAGCGGTGTGACCTTTTTGATGTAGGCAGAACTGGTTTGATAGTCGATGTTGACCTCTCCACGTTCAAACGCTAAGCGACCGGCGCCACGTCCTTTCATACCAAACGTTGGCTGCACATCCATGCCTAGAAGATCCATCGCTAGAATAGGCACGAGGTCGAGAGAGGTTGCGCCTTGGCTTCCGTACTTGAACTTAATCTCATCACGCTTGGCGATAAGATCATCAACGCTATTGATACCAGTCGATGGCGAGACATAAACCACGCCGCCAGTTGGTGAGGCAAGGATGACACGCCAGTCGTTGTAATCGTACTTGACGCGGCGGTCTTTAAGTAGGTACGGGAACTGCGTTGATGCTGAGCTTGCAAAGATGTTCAAACCATTAGCTTTGCCACGGCGAGCAAATTGGTTTGCACCCTTCGTTGAGCCTCCGCCTGGGATATTTTTGACCACGACCACAGGTTGGCCAGGTAGCGCTTCGCTGAGGTAAGGTGCGTAGAATCGACCCCAAGTGTCGGTACCGCCACCTTCTTTATATGGCATGAAGAGCTCGACGCGCTCTCCCGAGAATGAAACGTCTTTTGCATGAGTGTTTGAGGGAATGGCAGAAATACCAAACGCTGCAATTAACAGGGTTTGAAGAAAATGACGACCAGTCATTCCTTTGATTGTGTTGAGAGATGTCATGTTAAGCATGTTGCCTCCATTTGTACTTTCTCTGTGTTCATCGCTCTCGGTTGTTTGGCGATTTCCTTCAACTTAGAAAGCCAACCTGTCACTAAACTGACACGGTAGGAGTTATTAACAAAAACGTTACATGGCTCAACATTATTGATGTTCAAAACAAAAAAAAGCCACCCTAATTGGGTGGCAACCTGCTTCTACCTTGCGGGGTAAACTTGGCCTTTAAACAGTGGTCGGGCAGTTCGTACCAAAGCGGCCTGTTTTAAGTTGGGTTCAAGCTCTCCTTCTTCGATTTGTAGCTTGACGTCGATGCGACCGCTGGGATGTTCTATCGTTATCGTGTCATCAGTCAAACTGGACGCTAAGCGACTTGCTACCGTGCCTGGGATTGAACATGCTGCTGCCACAGCGATGGCTCCGGTGACGGCATGACTGGCATGACAATTGTGGGGGACAAAGTAACGAGAGCTTACGTTCCCGCCCGCTTTTGGAGAGGTAAGCAACGAAACTTTAGGTACGACACTGTTTGAGACATCTCCAAGTCCCATCAGCTCACCTGCGATTCGTCTTACATGTTCGACTCGTTCCAACATCGCCTGATTGCTGTCGAGTTCTTGTTTTGTTTCGTAGCCAGTGACGCCTACAGACTCAGCGGCTATATGTAGCATAGGAACGGCAGCATCGATGCATGTGACTTCCATGCCGTCGATGATGTCGGACTTTTTTCTAGTTGGGAATAGTTTTCCCGTTTTGGACCCTCCCACATCCAGAAAGTTAAGCATGATAGGAGAGCCGGTTCCTGGAACACCGTCGATGGACATGTCACCTTCGTATTGGACCTTACCTTCGGGTGTTTCCCCAGACACTTCGATGATCGTATTAGTATTGGTATTTTTAACGCGCAGTGTGGTAGTGGGGGACTTTAGAGAGACGAGGTTATTCTCGCCAGCAAAAGCTAGAATGCCTGAAAGAATATTGCCACACGATGGCTTTGTATCGACAACTCGCTCTTCAACACCGACTTGAGCAAACAAGTACTCTAAGTCTATATCTGGCTCTGTGGATTTAGACACGATGGCGACCTTACTGGTCAGTGTCGTACCTCCGCCAATACCATTAATCTGACTGATATCTCCAGAGCCCATTACGCGCAACAGAACTTCATCGCGCTCATGGACATCGTTTGGTAGGTCTTCTCCTCGAAAATACGCACCTTTAGAGGTACCACCGCGTATTAACATGCATGAAATCTGACTTTGACTCGACATAACTTCACTCCTTTTGCTGGCTATTCCTGTTGCTCTTTGGCAACTGTTAAGGCCAGATTAAGAGATGAAACTGTCGTCAAACTGACACGACGACTATTCGTAGTCTTTTAATGCATTTTCCCATTCGGAAATAACGATCTGTTTTTTGCTTTGGTCTGAAATGACTAACAAGCTGACATCGAGAGGCAGAGGCTTTAGCTGATCGGCAAGTCGGTTTCTCATTACGTGGGCGGTCTTTTCGCTTTCTACATCCAAGCGAATCGGCGGCATGTTAGTTTGCTCTGCCATCACTTTTTGCCCTTGATAAGAAAGAAGATAGTTTAAGAAGCGTTGTGCATGGATCGGCGTTTCTGTTGTCTTGTTTACAAAGGCGCTTCGAATAATTACCGGAGTGTAGTCGGTAGCAGCTACTACCACGATGCCATCGTTGTCCTCTTCAAAGGACTTAGCATAAGAGCCGACGACATTGTACGCCATATTAATATCGCCCCGATTGACGGCTTCAAGCATGGCCGCTGAGCTGTTAAACGTCAGCGCATCATGGGAGTTAAACAGTTCCAAAAATTGCCCGTAATTAGTGGCTTGGGCGCGCTCAAATGACCAAAGTAGATAACCCATGCCCACTTTCCGAATATCAAACAAACCGATTTTTGCTTGCAGTTCGTTGCTATGGCGGCGAATGAAATGGATCAGCTCTACACGGTTGGTTGGCGTACGTTTCCCGTAGAGAAAAGCACGATTGAAGACAATCACCGCTGGCTCATAGCTAAAGCCGTAAAGCTCCTCTCGCCAATGGGTCCAAGAAGGGAGTACGCTTTTATCGGTATAGGGCGTGCGCAGTGCATAACCATCATTAACTAGACGGATTTGCTGATCCATGACCGAACTGATAGTAACGTCTGGCGGCGGAGTGGCAGGGTCTCGAATTTGTTGGGTAAGTCGATTGCTGCTTACTGCTTTATAGTCAATAAGAATGTCAGGATTGCGACGCTCAAAATCATCGATTAGCGGCTGCATCTCCGAAAGATAGGCTGCGGCATGAACCTTTAAAGTGACCGGATGCAGTGTGTCTTGCTCTAGCGTCAGTGCTGCGTATCCATTGGAAGCGATAGCCAAAGATAATAAGGCTAAAAATCTAGTTAAGTTATTCATCCGAAGAGACCTCTTTCCAGACTGAATGAGGAAATTGCAGTTTTATGGTAAGCCCAGTCGGCGTTGTGTCTTCCAGAATCAATTGGCCATTCGATTTTTCTGCAACGTCTAGAGCAATACTCATACCAAGGCCTGTGCCACTTTCACGTGCATTTGGACTGCGATAGAAGCGCTCAAAAACATGAGGCTTGTCCTTGTTATCAATACCGATCCCATGGTCTCTAATGTAAAGCGTGGCTTTGCTACCAATTTTGGTGATTTCTACCTCGACCTTACTGTCTTTGGGAGAGTACTTGATCGCATTCTCAATTAAGTTGTTGAGCATCTGAGCTAAGGCAAAATCGTCACCTTGAATGGCAAACTGAACTGACTCTTGATAATCCAACTCCACACCTTTTTGCAAAGCATTCATAGCCAAGTCGCGACAGCAGTTTTTTACTAGCTGGTTAAACTGAACGGACTGAGGTTCGACACGACGAAAGCGATGCTTGATGGTGGCATGGTTAAGAAGTTGCACAACGGTGCGTTCTAAGTGGTCGTTTGAACTTGATATTCTGTTGATGTACGAGAGGGCCTCTGGATCTTGGACTTTGCTTTGCGCCACCGATAGTTGAGCCTTAATTCCAGCTATCGGGGTTTTGAGTTGATGAGCCGCTTCTCCTGTAAAGCTTTTGAGGTTATTTAAGGTGCCATCCAACTGCGACATGAAGACATTAATCGTTTCAATCAGATGGTTAATCTCACGAGGTCCTTCGACCGATATCGGTGTGAGATCCAAGTTTGAACGCTTGGCAATCTTTCTGTTTATCTCGTTGATAGGGCACAATACACGCCATATCAAAGCGGTAATAACTAACAGTGAACAGAGGATCACGCCCACTAGCATTTTGATAGCTTGGTTGTAGATTTCGCTTTCCCAGGCAATACGTGACTGCAGGGTTTGTCCCAATACGGCATAGACATTGATCTTCCCTTGCATGGTATTAATAGCGCGGCTGACAACACTAAATCGAACTGATTCTCCCATGAAATCCAGATAGAAATAGTCTGGCTTTGGTTCTAGTACCGTGTTGTGTTGGTTGATTTGAGTTTGAACGATAGGATTATTCAGTAGCTCTTCATAACCAGTAATAAACTCGTTGTTTGTAGAGGTGACTAAGTAAAACACACGGTCGTTAGCAGAGCTTGCTAGGCTTTTGAATGCAGAAAAGGGAATGTCGACACTAAAACTGAGATTATTGAAATGGACATGATCGATAATTTGCAGTGCCGCACTACTTAAGCGTTCATCAAAGGTCATCTTCGCGGTGTCGTAGGCGTAGCGCTTTACTGCCATTAACGCCAATAGCGCGACCACACAGAGAGAGAGGGTCGCAGCAAATAAGAGTTGGAATCGAAGCGAGCGGGTAGGAGAGAACATGCTGACCCTTAGCTTGGGCTAGCGTTATTCAGCACATAACCGAGTCCGCGAAGTGTTTTGATCTCGACATTGCTGTGACTGAGCGATTTTCTTAGACGACCCACATAGGTTTCTATGGCATTAAGATTTGGCGTACTGCTGTAGCCATAAAGGTGCTCAATAAGCTCCTCCTTGCTCATCACTCGGTTTAGGTGCGTGATGAAAATTTCAAGTAATCGAAACTCGCGCTGTTTAAGGTCGATGGGTTCGCCTTTTACTTTGACCGAGCAACTGACACTATCAAACTCGATATCACCGTAGGTAATCACATTATGGTCGCTGCCTTGTCTGCGGCGCACAATTGCCCGGCATCTCGCCTCAAGCTCTCCGAAATCGAAAGGTTTGGTCAGGTAATCATCCGCTCCTAAATCAAGCAAGTTGATGCGATCAAATACCTCGTTTCTCGCAGTAAGAATCAATATAGGGGTATCTGATACTTGTCGAATTCGTTTAGTGATTTGCTCCCCTGATTTATAGGGGAGGTTTAGATCAAGAATAATCAAATCAAATGGCGTGTGGCTTACCATGGCATAGGCTACGTCACCATCGTAGGCGCAGTCCACACCGTGACCGAGGTCGGTGAAGCGTTGCTCAATGGCTTGGCTGATCATTTTATCGTCTTCAACTACTAATACTCGCATTTCAGCCTCCATGGAGTAATGGGTGTTAATACATGGTTTCTATTTAACGAGTAGTTTACATTGGGGGTGTAAATGTCTCTGCCGAAAAGGTCACGATTATCGATTCTTACTCGATGAGAAAAGTGATGGGACACAAAAAACGCCTCAAAATTACTCGGATTTTGAGGCGCTTATATAAAGTATTATACGATTAAGCGTTTGGCTCGGTGACAGGCTTAACACCGACAATCGCTTGGTGACGCTCTTTCTCCACCACGAAAGTGATTAAGGCAATGAGGCGATAGAAACCGTGAACAAACTTGCCGTAAGGCATCGAAATAAAGAGCGTCAGAACGATCCCTAAGTGAACCGTCAGCCCAAGTCCTACCCAGCTAGTATCGCGCAAAACCATCAACCCCAGACCGGAAACACTTGTTAATAGCAATAGCATGAGGAAGCTAGTATCCATACCCTTGTTGGTTTTACCTTTGGTATCCGATACGGCTTGACGCTTCAGCGCCATTAGACCAATAGGACCAACAATTAGACCTAAACCACCAATAACGCCAAATAGCTTGGGCAGGCTGATAAAGTCATAAGGGGCAGGAAGCGCGAGCGCATAGTGCATCACTGTCGCTGTTGAAGTCGCAGCGAAGCAAAGCATGAATCCCCAGAATGTCATTTGGTGGAAATAGCGCCTTGCCATCGATGGTTTCTCTGAAGGGTACGAGCATCCTTGACCATTTCCTCCATCAAGGTATTTGAGGGTAAGGCCATCTTTAATCCCTTTGGCTACCAATCCCCAATCTAGCTTCCACGGTGCAGGTAATCGCATCACCTTCCAGAAGTTTACAATCGACATCACCATAGCGATGGCTACAAATAGCGCCACGGTACCGAAGATCCCTACCATTACGTTATGGGATATTACGCCGTAAAAAGCGTTGTCATGCACTTGGAAAAAACTGTCTCCGGTAAGATAGGCACCGAGTACTACAAATGCCGTAACCAGCACTAAGAGTAATGATGTCACCCAAAGTCCGTTATTCTTGAATGCAGAACCCATAAAGCTTGGCCAAGCATATTGTGCGTAGCTCTCTTCTCTAAGCTCGGCCATGGCGCCAGGCACGTTGAGTTCAAACTCGTGAGGTTTGGCGTATTGGCAGTTGTGGTAACAGGCGCCGCAGTTATGGCAAAGGTTAGATAAGTAGTCGAGATCATCTGAATTGAACTCTAATCTAAGCTCCATTGCTTGAAACACGGCGCAGTGACCTTCGCAATAGCGGCAGGCATTACAAATGGTCATTACTCTATCGACTTCTTTTACTTTAATTGTTGATCGCATAATCCGCTGCCTCGCTTCCTGCTATTCGTCCAAACACATTTCCAATTGTCATTCCAATGCCTGCTAAGTAGCCTTGTCCTAGTACGTTGCCTGCCATAATTTCTCCAGCTGCAAATAGGTTTTTGGCAAGCTTGCCATCAGACATTCTCATCTGAGCATTCTTATTGACCTCAACACCAAGGTAGGTGAACGTGATGCCGGGCTTGAGCGAATAGGCGTAGAATGGGGGAGTATCAATTCGTCGTGCCCAGTTAGTCTTGTTAACTTCAAGTCCTTTGGTGTGCACTTGGTCTAGTTCGGTGTGATCAAAGTTACCCGGCTGAACAGCGGCGTTATACTCGTCGATGGTCTGAGTGAACGCCTCAACGTCTAAGCCAACTTTCTCGGCCAGTTCTTGTATCGAGTTTGCTGTCACCGCTGGAAACACAGGAGGCATGAACGAGCCTTTGGCTTTGCTGTCGATAATGACATGGGCAATCTGATCAGGCTGAGAGGCCACAAGGCGACCCCAAATCGCATAACGCTTTGGCCAGAAATCTTCACCTTCGTCGTAAAAGCGTTTGGCATTTTTATTGACGACAACCCCAAGAGAAACACAGTCAACGCGAGTACAAATCCCACCATCAAATTGTGGCGCACGACCATCTATCGCAACTGCATGGCATTGGTTTGGCTCGCCAACGGAGTTAATCCCTGCATTAAGCAGCATCTTCAGCAAGGTGCCTTTGTTGTATGGGGTACCACGAATAAGGAAGTTTTCCGCAATATCGCCCCATGCCTCTTTCAGCCATTCTACATTCGCCTCGAATCCACCTGCGGCGGCGACAAATGTTTTGCCTTTAATTGTCTGATCGCCGACTGAAACACTTTTAAATTCATCGTTGTTTATTTCAATGTCGGTGACCATGGCATCGTAGTGGATCTCAATGCCCAAGTTTTCAGCGTGACGATAGAGAGCATTGGCTAGCTGTTTACCGCCACCCATGAAGAACGCGTTAGTCCTTCCTAGATGTAGTGTGCCTCCCAATGGCGGCTGGAACTGCACGCCTCGCTGCTCTAACCAATCAACCGCCTCCGTTGAGCGGTGAAGCGTCAAGCGTGCAAGCTCTTCATTGGTTTTGCCTTTGGTAACACGCATTAGGTCTTGCCAATATTCTTCTTCGTCGTAGGTACCGCTTAAGACAGACATAGGGCCGTCGTGCATGGGTCTTAGGTTTCGGGTGTGACGGGTATTGCCTCCACGGTGGGTTCTGGGAGCGCCTTCCAGCAGACAAACACTCGCGCCTTTTTCGGCGGCAACAATCGCAGCAACGATGCCAGCCTGACCACCTCCAGCAACAATCACATCGTAGGACTCACTTTCAAAGCTCATTCGATACTTCCTTGTTTTTGGTTATTGATGTATACGATTGTATACAATTGTATTTTTAGCTTGAAACTTATTGATTCCTGTGTCAAGTTTGGAATAACAAAAACTTCACAACTGAGATCTAGAACGATCTTCGATTAGAGTTCGATAGCAAATGACACAAGAAAAAAAGAGTAATCAATCTCGATCCGAAGTGGCCTATCAAAAGCTACTACAAGCCATTCGTCACGGTGAACTGACACCGGGAACTCGCGTTAGAGAAATTGAAGTTGCAGAGATGCTGGGCATTAGCAGAACACCCGTCAGGGATGCCATTCGGCGTTTAGAAAGTGATGGTTTGTTGATCCATTTGCCACGCCAAGGTGCGGTCATCAAGCAGCTGGATCAGAAAGAGGTGATAGAGTTGTATGAGGTGCGTGAGGTACTAGAAGGCACTGCAGCGCGATATGCAGCACGGCATGCCTCAGAGATTGAATTAGCTGAGCTCGAAGACTTCAACGACATCATGTTAAGTAATGCCAAGGACCCGATTAAGGTCGCTGAGGCGAACCGTCTGTTTCACCAAGCGCTATATCGAGCGGGGAACAACCGTTATCTAATTGACGCACTAAACTCACTATCAAATGCACTCACTTTGCTAGGCGGAACCACGTTACAGGAAGGAGAGCGAACTCAAACTGCGTACCAAGAACATCAAGCGATCATCGATGCTATTCGCCAGCGCGATGGCGATAAAGCCGAACAGGCAGCAAGACATCACATACAGCAAGCGCATCGAATTCGTATGCGGATGCAGAGGGCTTCACGGGTTGAAGTTAGCGGGTGAGTGATAGAGGTGCAGATTGGTTTCAATTTCCGCTGCACTCTCTAACTTTAGAGTCAAACTTTTTGAAAGGTACCAAGGAAACAGAGGCAGCGCTGAGCTAACTTAGCTAGATGTCGAGTGTCTGCTTTACATCTTCAAAGAATTTAAAAGGTCATCTTGAACTATTTCCGTATAGTTTTTGACAACCCTTAGTTGTAAATGGTTCAACTGACCTACCAATCGATTGATGCCTCTGTATCCCATCGACAAACTGCCTTTTTAATAATTCGCTCGTTTGGTTTGCTTTCTTTTGTGCCATGGTCGGTTGAGACTAGAATATATTTAAATTCCCAGTCACCGCGCATAGTTGACTCGCCATCATCAATGAATGTGAGATCCGCTTCGATGCCACCGTAAACGTCACCGCTAATGTTTTCTCGTTGCATGATTGAGAACTTATGGCTCTGTGAACCGTTTTTCATTTTACGAATTGCGTGATTCGTCACTGTGACGTTTTCGTTTGGAGTATTCGAGTCACTCCAGAGATAAACACCTTGACCGTCTTTTTGTATAATCAAATTTGCATGGTTGTCTAGTTCGCAAGAAAACGGCTTATCAATAGACTTAGGGTTCGCCATCATCTCACTGACGCTAGTCGTTTGACATCCAGAAAGTGCGACTATTGCCAAGGCTGGGATCATAAGTTTCTTCATTCTTGTACCTTTATGCGCTCCGCGCTGCAGAGTGATTTTTGTTGTTCGTGTTTTAGCGCACATCCAAAAAACCTGGAGACCTAGCCATCCAGATTGAAATGATGTTAATTGCTACTCTTAGTCCATTTACTGTAACCCCAGAAATTAAAACACTTAACTACAATATGAAGGATCAGGTCCATCGATGCTCCGCTTGGTTCGGGTATTGATGTAATGTTCGTATTTGCTGATGTGTCGCAAATATTTGCTTATCCTTGATATATGTTGCCTTCTACTAGTTGCTTTTCTTTCAGTGACTTAATTAAGGCAGTAACTTGTTTTGTCGCTCTAAGCTCGTTAATCTTTCTCTTAGGGAGCAGCAAACATGGAGAAGTTGATTAATGCTGTCTTACTTTCTTCGTCGCCTAGCACTTGTGGTGCCAACGTTTTTAGGGGTGACGATACTTATTTTTGCGATCACCAGATTAGTTCCAGGAGGGCCAGTAGAGAGAATGCTGGCTAATCTGCATACACAAGGGGATGGGGGATCGCTATCGATATCAGGCAGCAACTCTGCGCTGTCGGAAGATCAAATCCAAGAGTTGAATGCTTTCTACGGTCTCGATAAACCCGTTCATCAAGCCTATTGGGAATGGCTTTCGAACCTTGTTCAATTGGATCTTGGTGAGTCTACTCGTTACTACGAGCCGGTTTCAGACATGATTGCTGAGCGTATTCCAGTATCACTGTTTTACGGTGGTATGACGTTCTTTATCAGCTATTTTATTTCCATCCCTCTTGGCTATTACAAAGCACTTAAACATGGTTCTGTGTTTGATTCGCTCTCTTCAGTGGCAATCTTTGTAGGGTATGCACTTCCAGGGTACGTTGTGGGGGTGTTGCTTATTACTCTGTTTAGTTATCACCTAGAGTGGACGCCTATGGGGGGCTTCACTAGCGATGACTTTGAGGATTTTGAGCTATTGTCAGAGCAAGTTGCCGACATTATGTGGCATGCCATTCTACCTTTAATCTGTTACCTCATCGGCGATTTTGCGACGCTTACTATGACGATGAAAAACAATCTCATGGAAAACCTGTCAGCAGACTACATAAGAACTGCGATCGCAAAGGGCTTGCCATTTAAGCAAGCGGTGCGAAAGCACGCACTACGAAATAGCCTAATACCAATTGCCAGCCATTTTGGTAACTCTTTGCTGTTCTTTATGAGCGGAGCATTCTTAATTGAGGTCATCTTCAACATTGATGGAATAGGGCTGCTGGGTTATGAGTCTATTGTCGAAAGAGACTACCCCGTTGTAATGGGGATCGTCGCGATTAATGCGGTGCTGCTGCTTCTGGGAAACATCATCTCTGATATCTGTGTCGCGCTTGTCGACCCTCGTGTGAAGTTTGGGGGATAAGCGATGCAGGTCAGTCCTTTAACAAAGAAAAAGCTCAATAATTTTAGCCGCATTAAGCGTGGCTATTGGTCGTTTATTCTGCTGTCACTCATGTTGATTATGTCGTTATTTGCTGAATTTCTTATTAACAGCAAAGCGCTGGTGGTGAAGTATCAAGGTGATTACTTTTTTCCGGTGGTGAGCCGTGTCTATCTGGGAACAGAATTTGGACAAACGAATGCCAGTGAAGCCGACTACAGACAACTTAAGTTAACCTTTGAACAAGCGGCAGGTGATGATTTTGTGTTGATGCCGATAGTGCCGTGGGATCCTTATGAACAAGACTTTTCTGGGGATTATCCACCAAATGCGCCCAATGCCCAATCTAAGCACTATCTAGGGACCGATATCATCGGCAGAGACATATTGGCAAGGTTGGTGTACGGCTTTCGAATTGCTATGGGATTTGCACTATTAGCCATGGCGGCTTCTTATGCGATTGGTGTCGCTGTCGGCTGTGCAATGGGCTTTCTTGGCGGCAAGTTTGACCTTTTCGTTCAACGTTTTATTGAGATTTGGTCTATGGTGCCTTTCTTGTACGTCATCATGATTTTGGTCTCTATTGTTCAGCCGAGTTTTACTCTTTTTGTCGCCATCAATGTCATGTTTGGTTGGATGGGCATTACCTGGTACATGAGGACCATGACCTATAAAGAAGTCGCAAGGGAGTATGTCACGGCAGCCAAAGCGCTTGGCGCGTCAAATGCTCGAATCGTCTTCAATCACATCCTCCCAAATACCATGGTGATGGTGGTAACACTCGCACCATTCACTATCGCGGCAAATATCACGGCTCTGACCGCACTCGATTATTTGGGGTTAGGCTTAATGCCACCAACGCCAAGCTGGGGAGAGTTGCTTCAGCAAGGAAAATCGAACTTAGACTCACCTTGGATCGTTGCTTCAGTAGTAACCGCCATTGTTGCGGTTTTGGTTATGGTGACATTCATTGGTGAAGCGGTAAGGGCAGCTTTCGACCCGAAGAAGTTTACCCGCTATGTTTAAACTAAGTGATTAAAATTAATCGTATAGAGCTAGGCCACGGAAAACGTTTAGCGAATAAAAATAAGGATATTGCATGGGCAAGAATTACATTACTTTAGCGGTACTTGCGACAACCCTATCTGTGGGTGTGAACGCGGGTGACCTTCCGGCGGATCTTCAATGGATAGATAACATGAATGAGCCATTGTTTGCGTCGGAGGAAGCGCAGTTTGGCGGTACGTTACGCTCCTACATGTCGAGTTTCCCACAAACGCTGAGAAGTGTCGGACCAGATTCAAATTCTGGTTTGCGTCATTACTTTATGGACGGCACTCCCAAGCTTGCGGCTCGTCATCCCAATACGAATAAGTGGATTCCACAGCTTGCTGAAGCATGGGCGTATGGTGACGACAATCAAACTGTCTATTTCAAGTTGAACCCGAAGGCAAAATGGTCCGATGGTGAGATGGTCACCGCGGACGACTATTTGTTTATGCTGACCTACAACCGATCCAAAGACATTATTGCCCCATGGTACAACGACTTCTTTACCAACAAGATCGCCGACGTCGTCAAGATTGATGACTACACCATCGCCATAAAGTCAGCCTCGAAAATGAGCCAAGATGAGCTGATGATTCAGATTAACCTGCCAAGCAATGGGGTACAGCCAAGACCCGAGCACTTTTTTGCTGATTCCAAAAACGATAAAAACGGTGATGGTATCGACGATAACTTTGTAAGGAAGTTTAATTTCAAGGCTGAGCCAACGACTTGGGCGTATTACATGTCTGACGTTAAGAAGGGTAAGAGTGTCACGTTCAAACATGTCGGTCAGGACTGGTGGGGGTATGAGAATCGATATTACAAGAATCGCTACAATGTTGAGAAGGTACGCCTTACCGTTATCCGAGATGCGGATATTGCCAGAAAGCGATTTGAAAAGGGTGACTTGGATGCGTTTGGCTTAATACTGCCAAGTTTGTGGCATGAGAAGGCGGACGGTAAGCCTTATCAAAATGGATACATCCAAAAGTTTTGGGGTTACAACCAAACCGTGCAGGGCGCGGGCGGTTTATGGATGAATACCTCAATGCCGATGCTTGACGACCGTAATGTTCGAGCGGGTATCATGTATGCCTCTGATTACGATGGCATGATTAAAAACGTGTTACGCGGCGATTATCTGCGTTTGCCTCACGGGCTTGGTGCAGGGCATGGCGACTATGATCGACCAGACAATCAAGCTGCGGCTTTTGACCCTGATAAAGCGATCGCTTATTTCGAAGCCGCGGGTTTTGATACCATTGGTGCCGACGGTATTCGTGTTAATGCCCAAGGTCAAAGACTAAGCTTTGATATTACTTATGGTTTCCCACCACACACACCAAGGATTGCTTATCTCAAAGAACAGGCTAAGCAAGCGGGACTGGAGTTTAACCTTAAACTTGTTGATGGCTCTTCGGCGTTCAAGTTTGTGCTCGAGAAAAAACATCAGTTAGCCTTTTTGCACATGGGAGGCGGTGAAATCCCTGCTTATTGGGAGTATCTACACTCTGACAATGCAAAACCTCAAACAAACAACCACACCTTCTATCAAAATCCCGATATGGACAAACTCATTGACCAATATGTGGTTGAATTTGACGTAGCCAAAAAACAAGCGCTGTCACATCAGATCCAACAGAAAGTGTCTGAGGAGTTTCTTATTGTTCCAGGATATATGGTGCCATACACACGTGAAGCGCATTGGCGCTGGTTGCGTGTTCCAGAAAATGGGATGACCAAACAAACACAAGCCATGTTCTCAGTGACAGACATCGCCAACTTTTGGATTGATGATGAAATGAGAAAGCAAACTAAGCAGGCAATGAAAAAAGGCGAGAGCTTCGAGCCTGTGATTGTCGTTGATGACACCTACAAACTGCAATAACCAAAACATTGGACGGAGTGTTCATGCAAGACGAGGTAATTCTAAGCGTGCGCGATCTCGCGGTAAGTTTTCACGATGATGATGACTGCCGTGAGGTATTGCATGGCGTTAATTTTGATCTCAAAGCCGGTAGGACACTGGGGATTGTCGGTGAGTCTGGCAGTGGTAAGAGTGTTACGGCGATGTCCATCATGGGATTGTTGCCCAAACCTTACGGAGTCGTGACAAAGGGACGGATCTTATATCGAGATACAGATTTGCTGAAACTTGAGCCCAGTGAAATGTATTCGATGCGAGGAGACCGAATTTCCATCATCTTTCAAGACCCGATGACGGCACTTAATCCAGTTCAAACGGTTGGTAAGCAGCTTAACGAGGTATTGGAGTTACATCGACCTGAACTGAGTAAATCAGAGAGAAAAGCGACCTGTCACGATATGCTGAAAAAGGTGCGTATCCCATTGCCAGAAGCAAGATTGAACGAGTACCCGCACAACCTGTCTGGCGGTATGCGTCAACGTGTGATGATCGCAATGGCGTTGGCTTGTAAGCCAGACATATTGATTTGTGATGAGCCGACCACAGCACTGGATGTCACTGTGCAAGCCTCGATTCTTGCGTTGATGCAAGAGCTTCAACAGGAGACGGGGATGTCGATGATATTTATTACCCACGATCTTGGTGTTGTTGCCGAGATATGCGACGACGTAGCCGTCATGTTTGCGGGGCGGATTGTAGAACAAGCGGATGTGTTTGAGCTGTTTGATCACCCTAAGCATCCATACACAGAGCGCTTACTCGGGCTAATTCCAGATATCGACAATCCGCCCAAGCAAAAGATTGATATCAAACCCATTACCGAAGACATGTTTCGCTAATTGATAAGGCAGTTAAAGGTTCTGAATGAGTGAACTTCTAAAAATCACCGATTTAAAGCAGTACTTTCGTAGTGGTGGCGGGGTTTTTCGTCGTGGATACGTAATGAAGGCGGTGGATGGTGTGTCCTTGTCCGTCAATCGTGGCGAGACGCTTGGGTTAGTCGGAGAGTCAGGGTGTGGTAAAAGCACCTTGGGCCACACCATTCTAAAACTCCTAGAGCCCTATGATGGAAAAATTGTGTTTGAGGGAGCGGATATCACTAAGCTATCGACTCGCGAAATGCGCCCGCTGCGTAAGGAAATGCAAATTGTGTTTCAAGACCCTATGGAGTCGCTAAACCCACGCCACACGGTGGGCATGATCTTAGAAGAGCCCTTTATCATCCACAAACTCGGTAACACAATAGAGAGGCAGCAGTGGGTTCGAGAACTGTTGGAAAAAGTCGGTCTGCCTGAGGACTCGATTGACCGCTATCCCCATGAGTTTTCGGGGGGGCAAAGACAGCGCATCGGTATTGCTCGTGCGATAGCGGTGAAGCCAAAACTGTTGATTTGTGATGAGTCGGTATCTGCATTGGATGTGTCGGTCCAAGCGCAGATCCTCAATTTGCTGCTGGACTTACAAGCAGAGATGAACCTCGCCATTATCTTTATCTCTCATGACCTCTCTGTGGTGAGGCATGTCTCTGATAATGTCGCGGTAATGAAGGAGGGTAAAGTCGTTGAGTACGGAACCAGTGATGAGGTGTACAAAACGCCGAAGCACGAGTACACCAAAACACTGTTAGCAGCCATACCGATTACGCATCCGAAATACCGCTCTAGATCTATTAGCTAAACGATTTATTGTCGTCAGGGTAATAGAACTCATAAACGATCGAATGCTGATAGGGTTTGTCTGGCGTTACCTGAGATAATGGGAAGTGTCCGATATTGACCGCATTGACATACCCTTTCGGCTCAAGACATACGCCAGCAAACTTCTGATAAACCGAAGTATTTTTGCCAGCTACTTGATTCAGATTATGTCCATTGTAGAAGTGCAAGGTATCTTCATTGGAGTAAACTCTCAGCCCCAATTTCGATGTTTGCAGCTCACCGACCAATCTAATTTCTTCAGCTTCACTGAGAACATAGGAATCGTTGATGTCGATGTCGTTGTTTACACATTCAGCGAGCATCACCCCTAAAGAGTAATCAAAAGCAGTGTGGCGGACACTGACAACTTCGCCATTCGGTATCCTATCTTGCTTCTGTTGTAAGGTTCGGTCAGACGGGATACGTAATAAATGGTTATTAATGCTCCCTGACTCATGCCCGTTAAGGTTGAAATAACTGTGCGCTGTCATGCTCATTGGTGAAGCGGTATCGGAGCAAGCACTGATGTATAACCTGAGCTGATTGGTACTGGTCAGAGTATACTTCGCCGAAACCGTAACGTTCCCTTTAAAGCCCTCCTCACCATCCGCATCTTCTAGCACAAGCCAAAGCGAAATCTCATCATCAGTTTCATCGACGATAGCGATTTGCCAAACTCGATGATGGTAACCAAAGCGTCCACCATGAACGCAGTGTTTTCCGTCATAGGCGTTTCTGTCGACTTGAATAGTCTCGCCATTGTAATTGAACTTGGCGCCTTCTATCCGATTGGCAACGCGGCCAATGATGGCGCCCATGTAATGTGTGTCTTTGGCATAGTCAGCGAGGTTATCATATCCGAGTACGATGTCTTTCACTTCGCCATCTGAGTCCGGGACGTGAAGGCATCTTATGATGCCTCCGAGCGTCAATATGGATACCGACATTCCAGACTGATTGGATAGCGTCACCTCTTGCACAGGTTGATTGTAAAACTGACCAATATGTTGCGAGCTTACCGGCATCATAGTCTCCTATAGAGGATTGACGACATTAATCGGTGTGCCATCCAGATAGCTTTGAATGTTCTCAGCTACCATAGACATGATGCGCTGCCTCGCATCAAGCGTTGCCCATGCGATATGTGGTGTGATAATGCAGTTTTTCGCGCTGAGCAATGGGTTGCTCTTCACTGGGGGCTCTTGCCACAATGTATCAAGTGCCGCACCAGAGATGACGCCTTGGTTGAGCGCTGCAGCGAGTGCTGGTTCATCGACAAGTTGACCGCGAGAAGTGTTAATCAAAAAGGCGCTTGGCTTCATTTTGACTAGCGTTGCTTGATTGATCATATTCTCAGTGGCGGGCAAAGCTGGGCAGTGCAGTGAGACGAAATCAGATTCAGCCAATAGCGCCTCTAACGTGACCTTTTTATGAGCATAGCTCGGCATCTGCTTACTGAATTCATCATGAGCGATGACGTTCATGCCAAAAGCAGAGCCAATCGCCCCAACTTGCTGACCAATGTTGCCAAAGCCGACGATGCCTAACGTTTTACCCGATAGCTCTAACTGCGGGGTTAACCAGTACGTCCAATCTTGGTTGCGACTCCACCCAAGGTTTTGCTTTACATCATTACTCATCGCACTCACGTTGCGAGCAAAGTTGAAGATATGAGCAAACACCATTTCGGCGACGGTTTCAGTGCCGTAAACGGGCACGTTCATGACCGGAATATCTTTTTGTTTGGCGTATTCTATATCGACAACGTTATAACCTGTGGCTAACACGGCTATGCATTCCAGCTCCGGGCAGGCATCGATGACTTGCCGACTTATCGGGGTCTTGTTGGTCAAGATAATACTGGCGTTTCTCGCCCTTTCGATGACCTCTTCGGTGCCGCCAGTGCTTCGGTCATAGCTTTTGAACTCACCCAGAGCTTCAATAAGAGCCCAAGGATTATCACCGGGGTTTAAAGTGTAGCCATCTAAGCAGACAATGGTTTTCATACGGTTTCCTTAGGATGTGGCGAGTCGGTTTTTGACAGTGCTAAATAGCGTTCGGATCCCACGGTTAACCGCAGGGATTTGGCTACAAATGATCATCACAATCACACACACCAAAATCAGTGAGATAGGGCGCTCAATCATTGGCATTAAGCTACCACCGGTGGTCTTGAGACCCGTTCTGAGCGAGGTATCTGCCATAGGGCCTAAGATGACGCCAATCACCAATGGTGCGATAGGCACTTTCAGCTTCATAAAGAAGTAAGAAATGATGCCGATGATACCCATCAAATACAGGTTGAAGACGCGCATGCCGAGAGCGAATGAGCCGATAACACACAGCACAGCGATAAGTGGCATAAACAGCGTTTGCGGAATGCGCAGAATATGAATGACCTGTTTAGACAGGATCATACCGCACACCCACATCGCAATCGCAGCCGCGAACAGAATCGCTGTTACCTCTGGGATGAAGGATGGGTTAGTTTTTAGCAGCATTGGACCCGGAGCGACATTATGTAGCATCAGCGCACCTAGCAGCATGACCGCTGGTGGAGAGCCTGGAATACCTAAGCTGAGTAGCGGAATCATAGCGCCTCCCACACAGGCTTGGTTCGCTGTCGAGGTAGAGATTACGCCCTCTGGAGCGCCTTTCCCAAAGGTCTCTGGCTTCTTGCTGGTCTTACGAGAAATACCATATGCCACCCACGCTGCGATATCCTCGCCAATCCCGGGCACTGCACCGATACCAACACCAGTAAGCGCGGATGAAATGATATTACGCGTGTTTTTGAACATGGTTTTGAAGTCTGGTAGCAGCTTACCAATCGACTTGGCATTCATCGACTTCATCTTCATCTTCGATTCCAGTACCGACATGATTTGTGGAATACCAAAGGCGCCGATTAATACGGGAACCACATCAATGCCATTGTCGAGTTCGTGAATACCCATAGTAAAGCGTGGGTACATCTGCATATGGTCTTGGCCAATAGTGGACAACCAGATGCCGAACAGACCTGCAATCCAGCCTTTTATTGCCAGTTCTGGGGAGGTCAAACTGCCGGAGATCAGAATGCCAAACAGCGCCAGCAGGAAGTACTCATAGGAGGTGAACTGAAGCGCAGCCTTGGCAATAACCGGAGAGAGCAGGGCAACGAACACCATACCGATGGCCGAGCCAATCAGTGATGAGGTTGTGGCTAAACCAAACGCTCGTCCTGCCTGACCTTGCTGAGCCATAGGGTAGCCGTCCATTGCCGTCGCCGCAGATGCTGCGGTGCCGGGAATATTGAGTAGAATAGACGTATACATACCGCCGTAAACGCCACCCACATAGATTGAAAGCAGTGCCAGCAGCGCTGTTTGATTGTCTAAGCCGTAGGTTAGGGTAGTCAGTAGTGCCACGCCCAGTGTTGCGGTTAGGCCGGGCATTGCGCCAAAAATAATCCCCAAAAATGTACTGCCGACGAGAATTAAGATCAGCAGTGGGGAGGTGAAAATATGCCAAAACATACTTCCGAATGTAGATAGAATATCCATGTTTTTCACCTGTTAGAATGCGTCTTCGAGAGCTTGCATGTCTTCGTCTGAAAGCTGCATTGCTTCTGTCTGTTTCGGTGGTGCTAAATAGGTGTAATAGGTTTGGTTGAATACTTGCTCGACGATCAGACCTTCGTTAGGAAGCGGTACTAACAAGAAGTACCTAAAGATCGGACACAGCACTGCCGGGAAAACGATACTGATAATTAGTAGTCTTCTGACCTTTTCTGTCATCTCAGCACTATGCTGTTTCGCCGTGTGGAACAGATAGCCAGACATGACAATTGCACTGACAACCAGCACGATATCAGTCGTGTATGGGTAGATAGCATTGGCATACTCGGACGCGCCCGAGCCAAACAACAGTAGCGAGACAACCACGGTCGCAGAGTAGATCTTCAATAGTTGTTTGGTGACGCTTTCTGTATCTAAGTAATAAAGACCAATGTAGAAAATAAGAAACGCGGCAGATGCAAGGAAGAAGTCATACCAAGTGATCAGCACGTAGATGTAAGTAATGATGCCGCCACCGGAGATAAGAAAACCGGTTGGATTGATGTTTTTATAGTGTTTCGCGAACAGAGCTTTGCCTTGCTCTGCCTTACTTTTTAAGAATACTGATAATCCTGCAGCAAACAGTGAGCAGCCAATAAAGAGTGGCAGCAGTCCAGGTGATTCATACCATTCAGTCGTCACACCGCCGACTGTACCGGAGAATGGCATGGTTAAAGAGTTGGCAACTACCACTAGGGCAAACACCATGACCACTAACGAGAAGGCAAAGTCCCATCCGTGCATTTGTTGTTGCTCTAACGTCTCTTTATCCACGTCATCGTGTTCAGATAGTTTATTTTGAGAAGACATAGTTGCCCCCAAACAGCAATTAGTTAATTAAGAAAGAGTTGACCAGCCACGTTGCGTGACTGGTCGATACGTCCACTACTCAGGCTTAGGAATTCCTAGTGTTTCAGGGTTGATTTTCGCAGCCTCTAGATCCCATAGCGTCCAGCTAAATAGCGATTCAAGACGAGCCATACGTTCATTCGCTTTTTTGCCAAACTCACCAACGAGTTCGTAGTGGTTTTCACTAGCGTAAGTTTTTACTTCGTCACTTTGCATTGCGCTTGCGAATGCCTTGGCGACGGTTTTCTTAATTTCCACAGGCGTTTCTTTCTTCATTGCGAAGCCGATAGCTTGTGAGATAGGGAGGTACTCTTGAAGAACAGGGTAGGTTTGCAAACCTGAAGGGATAGTGATGTCACCGACGCTAAATGGTTTTTCAGTTAGCGTAGCCAGTGCTTTAAAGTCGCCAGATTGAATCAGTTGGTTTTGCTCGGCAACTGATGTGATAACTACATCAACTTCGCCACTAAGCGCTGCATTTTGGCTGCGAGATGAACCAGGGAACGGTATAAAGTTCATCTCGCCACCGATGCCTTTTTCAAACGCTAGGTAGTTAATATGGTGAAGCGAGCCAGCAGAGCCTGCGCCAACACGGACTTTGCCTGGGTTTTCTTTAACGTGGGCAACGAGCTCTTCAATCGTATTGAACGGAGAGTTTCTAGAGACTGAGATAACGTCTGGCGAGCTGGCTACGATAAAGTAGTCAAAGACATCCATACGATTATCCCAACCGCCCATCACGGCGGCCGCAACGTTAGACTCAGAGAGACCGACAAAGGTATAACCATCAGGAGCTGAGTTATAGCCTTCTAGGAGACCGACTGAACCAGATACGCCGCCAGGTTTGTTGATCACGTTGATGTTTGTTCCGAGATATTTGGCCATCGATGCGGTTGCAACGCGGTTAATGACATCGGTACCACCGCCGGCAGACCAAGTAACAACGTCGGTAATATTACGTGTAGGGTAGCGTTCATCTGCATTTGCGAATGAGGTGCTAAGGGCAAGTGCAGCAGCTAAAACACTTGTAAGTAGAGTTCTTGTCTTCATTTGTTTCACCTTGTTTTAGTGCAGTATCTGGTCTTGTGCCAGATTGTCACTGCGGGTTACTAGACTGGGATTAGATCTTGATGAAATAGCTTTCTAAATCGGCCCAGATATCCATGTACTCTTTCTTTCTCAAACTTTCGCCAAAACTCTCCATACCGATCGCGTCGATGCGTGCCGAGATGCGATTGGTCATTCGAATGTTTGCTTCGAACATCTTTACAATATCCCATCGCGTTGGAGAGGTATCTGATGTAAGCCAACCTTGGTAGTTAAACTTCTTCAGATAGTAAATAAATTCAATGTATTGCATTAAACTGCGACTTCCGCAGAAGTAATCCCAATCCCACTTACCGTCGTTATCGTTGATGTGGATGTAGTACTTAATATCAAGTGAGTTAAGTAGGGCGAGTTCTTCGGCAGGATTGTTATCACCATATAGGGAATGACCATAATCGAGGGTCACGCCGATATTAGGATTGCCAATGTCCTTGATAAGACAGATGGTCTTGGCTGCATTGTCGAGATAACAACGGCCACGGACTTCGTTTGGTTTGTACTCAATGAACAGTGGGATGTGCGGCTTGTACTCGCCAGCTTCGCCAAAGGTTTCGCACAGACGCTGCCACGTTTCGACATAGTCCGCTTGGAAACTGAACTCGTAACCATCGCTCAGAGGGCAGCACTGTACTTTGTCGGCTCCGACTTCTTCTGCGTAATCTTTTGCTTCTTTGATAAAGCTGACTGCACGGTCTCGTACACCTTTATCTGGGGAGGTTAGGCCACCAGATATAAACTCTTTCTCCACCTTGACGTTGACGTTTATACAGGCAACTTTGACGTCATACTTAGCGAGCAAAAGCTTGAGCTCGGTGAGGTTGTCGTAGTTCACTTCATAGGGGTAGACCAACTCAGCCCCAGACATACCATCAATGGTGCGAAGCGTTTGTAATTTCTGCTCCAGAGTTTTTGGTTCGTTATACTCAGAAAAACGATCCCGTTGCTGACCGAGAAACGGAGTAATTACTGCGTGTTTAAACATAAATCTCCCTAGGCATTTGCCGAACCTTCATTATTAAACGTTGTTTTCGATTGAACACGGTTTCCGATTGAACACGGTTTTCGACTAAGCAGAGGCTTCTGTCGACACCAACATGGCGCTGGCACAGTCGATAATGTGTTTGGATGACAATCCATACTTGTCGAGAAGCAGTGGGTAGGCGCCCGATTCTGCGAACGTGTCATCCAGTCCTAAATGGTCGAATTGAGCGTGAATCTGCTCTTTTGCCATCCGCGTGGCGATGTCGTAGGCCATGCCATTACGCTTCTGGTGACCTTCAGCGATGATGACGCGACCTGTTTTTTTGATAGATGCGCTAATCGACTTCCAGTCCAGAGGTTTGACGCTGTATGCATCGATAAGCTCTACACTGACACCAGCCGCTTTGAGCTCATTCGCCGCCTCAAGGGCTTGAAATAGAATGTCGCCATAGGAAATGATGGTGATGTCAGAGCCCTTTAGTAAGGTATTGCTACCACCACACTTGAACTCAGCTGACTCGTTGTAGAGCTCGTAATAGGCGTCACGCATTAGCCGGCAATAGACAGGGCCCTGTGTTTCCATCGTTACATCGAACAAGGCTCGGCTAGATGCGGTGTCGCATGGGGCGAAGATATGCATGTTAGGAAGCGTTGACATCAAAGCCATGTCTTCGGACGCTTGGTGAGTCACACCATCGATAGCAGCGGTAGTGCCACCATGCGAAGACATCAGCTTCACGTTCAGGTTTGGATAGCAAATGAAGCTACGCACACTCTCTAAAGCACGCATGGTTAAGAACACGCCATAACCCGCGACCACGACGGGCCTGCCATTCGCCGCCATCCCAGACGCCGAGGCCATCATGCCAAACTCTGCGATGCCCATCTGAAAATAGCGCTCAGGATACTTGTCGTTGAAAAGGTATGAGTTGGTGGAATAACCAATATCAGCTTCGAATACGGCAAAGTCAGTGTTAATTTCGCCGTACTCAACCATTCGCTCGGCAAACGCAAGGCGGGTTGGTTTTTTGGATTTAGTAACTGTAAGCATGTGAATACCCTTTATTTGATTAAGCGACTAACTCAGAACGAGCAGCATGGAACTCGTCATCACTTGGCGCTTTACCATGCCAATTGCGAACATCTTCCATAAAGCTGACACCTTTACCTTTGACCGTATTGGCGATAATGCAGGTAGGCTTGCCTTTGAATTCACGTGCCGCTTGCAATGCATTTAATATCTGTTCAATGCTATGGCCATCGATCGTCACCACATTCCATCCAAACGAAGCAAACTTATCTTCGATGCTCAGCAGTGGCATGATTTGGTCACTAGTGCCATCCATCTGCAGGTTGTTTTTGTCGACGAAGAACACGAGATTGTCGAGTTTGTATTTGGCTGCGGCCATCGCGGTTTCCCAAACGACGCCTTCATTCAGTTCACCATCGCCGAGTAGGGAATAAACGCGGCGGCCATCATTAGCCAGCTGACCTTCTAAAGCCATACCCGTCGCTGCAGCGCAGCCGTGACCCAACGAACCTGTGGTAGTGTCGATTCCTGGTGTGCTCTTCATATCAGGGTGGCCTTGCAAGATGCTGTTAATCTGCCGCAGCGTCTTGAGGTGTGATTTTTCAAAGTATCCGAGGCGTGATAAGCAGGCATACCAGACAGGACATGCATGACCTTTAGAGAGCACGAAGCGGTCACGGTTACTCTGCTTAGGATTGCCAGGATCGAGGTTGTTCATCTCGCTAAAGTAGAGTGTTGTAACGATTTCAGCAGCAGAGAACGAACCACCAATGTGACCCGATTGCGCGTGATAGACCATATCGAGAATATCAATTCGGATGTCGTTCGATAATTGATATAGCTCTTCTACACTTATTTTGGACATAAGTGTTCCTCCTTAAATAGGATGTAAATCAGAAATTTATTTTTAAGCTAAATGCTACTTGTCAATTATCACTTATCTAGGAAGTGATAATTGTCTAAAAATTCAATGAATTGTTTAGAAACTTGCTCCCAGTGAACCAAGTGCATTTCTCTTGCTTCATTAATATTGCCAGACTCTAAGTTGTCGATTAATTTGTTGTGCTCGATAATCGAGTCCCATGGTAATGGCCTAAGCTTAATAACTATGTCTTTGCAACGCTTATTTTGTTCGTTATATTTTCTTGCGGTTTCTATAAGTCTAGAGTTTTCAGTATATTGAAATATTTGGTCATGGAAGGCAAAGTCATGTATCGCCCACTGTTGAATATCATTATTGTCAAGTGCCTGCTCCATTTTGGCCGTATAGTCACGAAGTATATCTAATTGCGCCTGTGTGAGTCCTTTTGATATACAAATATCGAGTGCCATTACCTCTAGATGTGCAATGAGCTCGTAAAGCTCTTCTACATCGCGTCTTGACAAGGCGCATATTTTAAGACCGTGTCTTGGGTGGAGTTTTATGAGTCCATCTTGCTGTAGTCTTAGCAGAGCTTCTCGTACAGGAGTTCTGCTAAAGCCACAAATTTCAACCGCTTCATCGACTAATAGTTGCTGATTAATTCGAAATTTATTCTCAAGAATCATGCATTTAAGCTTGTTGTATGCTTGTTCTGATAGCTTCATAGTGCTTACCACTGCCTCCATGTGACACTCAAAAACTGAGCAAAATCAATTAATTTTCTACCGCATTCAATAAAAAATTTATTAAAACATCCGTTAATTGCTATTGAGTATAAAATAAGCAGCTAATTTCAAACGCGATCTGAATCACGCTAATAGATAAAATATAATTTATTTTCCTCGTGAGTTAATGTACAAAAAAAGAATATTAAAATATTCTTATGGATTGTTATTGTGTTTGATTAATATATTAATGTCTAACTAAAATATAATAGCTAACTAATTTTAATTACTAATACACAAGATAAATAAGAAATAAATTAATAAATTCTTTGTGACGCAATTCAAATATGACCTGTCTAAAATAAAGTACTTTAATAATAGGTGTTGTTAAATTCACTCCATTAGTTAGGAGGTAATATGAGTATTGCAATTGGCTGCGATGATGCGGCGGTTAACCTTAAATATGTACTTTGTGAACATTTACAAAAGCTAGGTTATGAATATACAGACTATAGCGAAGCACCAAAGGACGTTTCTAATTTATATGCAGATATTGCCGAACGTGTTGCGAAAAAGGTAGCCGATAATACCCATGAGCGCGGAATTATCGTTTGTGGTACGGGTATTGGGGTATCGATTGTCGCGAATAAAGTGCCGGGCATAAGAGCCGCGTTGTGTCACGACGTTTTCTCAGCCGTGCGTGCGCGCAAGAGTAATGGTGCTCAGATCATCACTATGGGTGAGCGAGTCATTGGGGTGGAGCTTGCTAAGACCATTCTAGAGGCTTGGCTTAATGCTGATGAGATTGATGAGTCGTCCAAGCCCAAAGTACAAAGGATTTGCGAGATAGAGGCCGAGCTTCAAGCCCAATCGTGATTGAGGGATAGATAATGAGAAAACCAAAGAAACTGATTAATGACAGAAACGCGGTTGCCCGTGAGCAATTTGAAGGGTTTATGGCTGCGATGAGTAGTGATCTTGAGTCTATCTCAAATCACACCTGTGCCATTCGAAAAGCACCTCTGAACGGCAAAGTAGCCGTCTTTACTGGAGGAGGTGCCGGCCACGAGCCAATGTATGGCGGCTATGTCGGCGAAGGGTTAGCGGATGCGGTCGCTATAGGTGATGTGTTTGCTGCCCCGACCCCTGATGCGATCTTCGAAACGGCTTTGGCATTGAATCCAGAGAATGGCGTGGTGTTTATCTACGGCAACTACGCTGGTGACAACATGAATTTTGATATTGCCGCTGAGCTACTAGAGGACGAAGGGGTTCGAACTCACACGATTCGCGTCAACGACGATGTTATCTCCGCTCCGATTGACAACAGTAAAGAGCGCCGAGGCATTGCAGGTGCCTTGTTCGTTCTCAAAGTTGCCGGTGCTGCTGCCGCTCGTGGAGACAGTTTTGAGCAAGTCGTCGAGGTGGGAGAGCATGCGCTTCGATCGACGAGTTCGATTGGCGTCGCGCTCGGTCCTTGCGCAATACCTAGAAACGAGGGTTTCAATTTTCAGATCCCAGACGATGAAATCGAGATAGGAATGGGCCTGCATGGCGAACCAGGTGTTGGCAAATCCAAGCTCTCAAGTGCTGATGATGTGGTCTTTGAAGTGATGACCAAACTTCAGCAAGAGGCGGACCTTAAAGAGGGCGACGAGGTAGCGTTACTCGTTAATAACCTCGGCGCATCGACTCAAATGGAATTGCTTATTGCTAACCGAGCTGTTCATCACTATTTGAGTGAGAAAAAAGTATCTGTGGTGGATAACCTGATTGGTGGTTACTGCACCTCGTTAGAAATGTCAGGTTGGTCTATCTCGTTACTCAAGCTTGATGAGCAGTTGAAATCGCTTTATCAGGCTCCTTGTCAGTCATTCGCATTGAGGAAGTCACTATGAACAGTCATGAAACGAAACAGATGTTGAAATTTATGTCCTTGAATATGGTCAAGAGTGAGCCACTTTTGACCGAGGTGGATCAAGCAATTGGCGATGGTGATCATGGCCTAGGTATAGAACGCGGCTTTCAAAACGTCTATGACATGATTGATCAAGGATTTGAAGCTAATAATGTGGGTGACGTTTTGACCAAAGTTGGCACTAAACTCTTGACCACTATGGGCGGAGCATCAGGGGCGATCTTCGGTACCTTGTTCCGAAATGGCGGAAAGGCTGTGGCTGGTGAACCTGAACTGACGACCCCTGTCGTTGCGGAGTTTTTGGCAGCTGGCCTAGAGGGCATTCGTAAGCGAGGCGGCGCGGATGAAGGTGCGAAAACAATGATCGATGCTCTTGCTCCTGCGGCTCGAAAAGCCAATGAGTTGTCGCATTTGCCGTTGAACGAATCAATGCCACTCATTGTAGAGGCTGCTAAGCAGGGCGTTGAAGCAACCAAGTCTATGATTGCTACGACAGGTAAAGCCAAAACATTGGGCGAACGCTCACTGGGATACCCAGATCCTGGGGCAATTTCAATGTCACTGATCTTAGAATTTATGGAAGAGTCGATATTAGAAGGAGAGCCCGTATGAAAAAGGTCTGGTTGGGCTCTAGCTGGAAAATGAACAAAACTAACGATGAGGTGGGCAGATACTGTCAGCTGATAAAACCGCATCTTTCAAATCTTAGCGCTGACCTACAGACTTTTCTCATACCTCCGTTTCCTTATGTAAAGCAAGTTGAAACGGCACTTAGTGAGACCCGATGCTTAACGGGTGTCCAGAATGTGGGCTGGGCGAGCAGTGGACCATATACAGGGGAAGTGTCTGTGGATATGGCGAAAGACATAGGCGCATCCCTTGTGGAGATCGGACATTCAGAGCGCCGAGAGTGGTTCGGTGAGACAGACGCGACGGTCAATAAAAAAGTGATCCTGTCACTCAATACAGGTCTAAGACCATTAATTTGTGTTGGGGACACTGCAGATGAAAAGTGTTGGGGAGTATCAGCGGAGTCTATCGTGCGGCAGGTAAAGATTGCACTGCACGGTGTTTCCGCTGAGCAAGTGACTAAAGTGCTCATCGCCTATGAGCCTGTATGGGCAATTGGCGAGCATGGCATACCTGCATCGACAGAAGAAGCAGAAATGGGACTTGCTGCGATAAGGTCTGGGCTGACTACACTTTATGGATCTAAGATCGCACAATCTGTTCCACTTCTTTATGGTGGGAGCGTAAACATCCACAATGCCAAGATGCTGCTGAGACAGCCGAATATCGATGGCTTGTTTGTTGGTCGAACGGCTTGGCAACCTGAGGGGTTTGCGAGATTAATCCAGCTGGTGACGGAGGTCATCGAGGAGCAGGCTTATGCTTGATAACTTCTCAGTCAGTACCGTTGCTTACTCGGGGTATACGCTTGACCAAGCGATAGAGTCATTACATCGCATTGGGATAAAAAATATTGAGCTGGCTCTGATTAAAGGAGCGGTACACGATCTGGTAGAGTCTGATATCACTATTGAATTAGCCGAGTGGGTAAAAAGCAGCCTTGATCAAAAAGGTATGCAGTGTACCTCTTTTGCCGCTCACTGTGAGATGAACTTAGGCAACTGCAAAGAGCGGTTGTTAAGGCGTGTCCAGCTCTGCTGTACGCTCGCTTGTCCAAGGTTAGTCTTATATGCGCCAAGAGATACAACGTGGCAGCAGTTCTATAGCGAGGCTAGGGCAGCATTCGATCTCGCTAAGTTATCCGGCATTAAGATATTGATAGAAAATGTTGGGGATACGCGCTCTTACTTACTCAATGATGCTGATGATTTTGATGCATTTATTGAGCAGGTAGACAACTCGGTTGTTGGAATAAATTTCGACCCGGGTAATTTTTTGTCTCATCGCCCAGAGCTCGATGTACTTGAACATTCCATTGCCAGCCTTGAAGTAGCGGAGCACATCCATATTAAGGATTTAATTCAGTCTGGTGATGCTTGGCAGTGCTGTGAAGTTGGGGATGGTGCTGGTCGTTATGACGCGCTCTTTGACTGCGCCTATCAACAGGAAAACATGCCTTTTTTCAGTATTGAATCTCCATACTCCTTAGAGCGGTTAGTGGATGGTTCAACTAGGCTGAAGCCAAGGGACTCAGTATTATCGATTCAAGACATAGAGATGAAGCTGTGCTCTTCCATTGAATTTGTTCGCGCTCGAATTTAGTACGAACTCGAATTTAGAACAAATAGGTGCGCAAGCCGTTTTGGTTTGCACACCTAAGGTATTAAGTTTATCTAAGTCGTAGAACTGCTCTTATAGGGCTTGTTCTAGGATACGACGTGATACGTCAATACTAATTGCTTGGTTTTCGCCAAGTTTGAGGTAGCCATAGTCCTCGAGTTTCTTGATAACTGCGTCTACGGCTTCAGATTTGTCACCTTGCACCTCTGAAAGCTGAGTATCGACATTCAAACTCGCGTAGAAAGCCTCAATCGCTTGAATCGTGCGCTCTGCAAGATCGTCACTATCTGTTAGCCCAAACACGTTGCGACCCATCTGTTCAATCTTGCTTTTCTTAAACTCCATTTGGCTTCTGAGTAGCGAAGGCTGAATGATAGCAAGCGAGCGCGCGTGGTCGACATCCCATAGTGCCGTTAACTGATGACCAATCATGTGAGTCGCCCAGTCTTGAGGCATACCTGTGCCGATGAGTCCATTTAGCGCTTGGTTAGCTGTCCACATCAAGTTCGCACGCCATGCATCGTCTCTTTGTTCGAATGCTTTGCCGAGCTCGAGAAGATTTCTCAACAATACTTCGGCGTAACCTTCTTGAACCATATGTCCTGTTGGAGACGTAATGTACTGTTCGCAAACGTGAACCCATGCGTCGACGAGACCATTGATCAGCTGGCGCTCAGGGAGGGTTTTCATCGCATCTGGGTCAAGTACAGCGAACGTGGGACGAACGGTTGGAGACAAAAAGCCGAGCTTTTCTTGCGTTGCTTTTTTAGTCACGACCGCCCCCATATTTGATTCTGAGCCCGTTGCCGGGAGCGTGAGAACCACACCCAATGGAAGGGCAGCCTCTGGTTTGTACTTACCAGTAATGAGATCCCAGCTGTCTCCGTCGTGTAGAGAGGCTGCGGCGACGTATTTGGTTCCGTCAATGACGCTACCACCACCGACGGCGAGTAGATAATTGATGTTCTCGGCTTTAACTATCTCGATGGCTTTATCGAGGGTTTCTTTGGTTGGGTTTGCTTCTACTCCTGAAAACTCTAACCATTGATGATCTTTGAGCGCAGTTACAACTTGGTCGTACACGCCATTCTTCTTAATGGAGCCACCACCGTAGATGACTAGTACTTTTGAATCTTTGGGGATGCTATGACTAATTTGCTCAATTTGACCTTGACCAAAATGAATAACAGTAGGGTTTACATAGCTGAATTTCATGACATTGCCTCATGTATCGTATTATCGATTATGCGAATGGATCGAAATCGGTTCGATTGCTCTTACTTATACTTGGGGCGAATGGATCAGGCTTCAAGGTAAACCTGACCCATAATTGGAAGGATTATCCGCAGGTTGGTGCTGAACCGGCGATTTCACGCTCTTGCTGCAGTTCTTTGTGCAGAGCTTCTAGTTGAGTTTTTGCCTGGTTGGCATCGTTCATGGTGGAGCTCAATTTCACGTATTTATCAACGGCGCGATCGACCCCTTGGGTGTTTCCTCGGTCATAGTCTATGAGAGCCTGCATTGCGACGCCGGCCTCTTTATAGGATTGCTGAGACGCTTGCTCTGCCTTTAGCGCTGCTCGATACGCATCATCATGCTGGCAAGCGACAAGCGCACCGATAGACGTTTCAACATCTGGTCCGAATTCTAATGCCGGCTTGGAGGGCGTTGGCGGTGCCGACTGAGCCGCTTGTTGAGCCTCTACTTGTTGGTCTTTTGAATAACCGTCGATAGCACCCGCTGTACCACCTGCGAGTGCGCCTGCGGTGACATTTCGGCTAAGACGGTAAGTATCAACCTCACCATCGACAATAAGGTCGGTTAGTGCACCAAGCATGCCCGCCGATACTGCACCAACCGCGGCCCCCTCAGCAGCGCCTTGCGTGGTGTTAGCTCCGCACCCAACCAAAAGGCTCGCAGCAATTGCAGTGGCCAAAAACGACTTTAACTTCATAGTTTACTTCCTATGTAACTGACTGTAATACAAGAATTATAGGACCATATTTTTGAAAGTATGCGAGTAATGTGAGAAATTTGGGTCACGGTGCAATAAATTAGCGTTAGACCTACAACGAAGTAGCCGCTCTCTAGGGAGCGGCTATTGTTTTATTCAAGGAGCAACTATATCTTTCGGGGGAGAAGAGAGTCAGCTAGTCGAACACATATCCTTCAGGTATGACTACAATACCTTTTTCTGAGATATGGAATCGAGCCGCATCCTCAGTTGGGTTCAAACCAATGATAGTACCATCAGGAATAATAACGTGTTTGTCGATGATACAGTTCGCTAGTTGGCAGTTCTCGCCGACAGTTACATCGCCAAAAATAATGCTATCCGCAATAGTTGCACCATCATTGATACGTACGTTAGACGAGAGAATAGAGTGGTGCACTGAACCGCCCGAGTTCACGACACCGTTGGCAATGATCGAGTTAATAAAGATACCCTCATTACCAGTCGCTGAAGGCACGGTTCTCGCTGGTGGAAGTTGAGGCTCATAGGTTCGAATCCCCCAGTTTTCCTGATACAGGTTCATGGGTGGAACAGGTTCCAACAAATCCATGTTGGCTTCATAGAAGGAATCGATAGTCCCTACATCTCGCCAGTAACAATCGCGCGCAACTCGGCCTTTTTCGTCACCAAAGTTGTAAGCGTAAACACCTTGGCTATCAATAAGCTTAGGAATGATGTCTTTACCAAAGTCATGACTCGAGGTATCAAGTTCTGCATCTTGCTCTAACGCTTGTTGGAGTGCTTCCATTTCGAAAACATAGATACCCATTGACACGAGAGAGCGACTTGGATCCGTGGGCATACAAGCAGGGTCTTCTGGTTTTTCATTAAAATCAACAACTTGGTTTTTGTCATTGATCTCCATGACACCAAAAGCGGAGGCTTCTTCACGGGGAACATCCATGCACGCAACAGTGAGTTTAGCGCCAGACTCTTTGTGTTCTTGAACCATAGCTTCGTAGTCCATGCGATAGATGTGATCGCCAGACAGCACAACGACATGTTTCGCATCGCTGCGGGAGAGTAGCCACATGTTGTGATAAATAGCGTCCGCCGTTCCTTCGTACCAAGCACCGCCTTTTCTCATCTGTGGGGGGACCACAGTGATAAATTCTTTGAGCTCGGGATTAAAGATCGACCAGCCATCACGGATATGCTTATGAAGCGAGTGCGATTTATATTGGGTCAGTACCAGAATTTGTCTCAGCCCTGAGTGCAAACAGTTGGTAAGAGTGAAATCAATAATCCGGTATTTTCCGCCGAATGGGACCGCTGGCTTAGCTCTGTCATCGGTTAGGGGACTTAACCGAGAGCCCATGCCTCCAGCTAGGACAATAGTAAGAACGTCTTGCATCTTATTTCTCCCTGAAATTGTGCAATTTGAATAGTCTAGGTAATTTCCTTTCAAGAAACACGCCAGACGCTAACATATTGAATATCAAAGGAGAGGGTAGGAGGAATAAACACAATTGCACCAAAATGGTGATGTAGTTTGAGCATGCGCACGTTTATTGTGCTCAGTCACTGCTTATGATTCATGTTGGTGCAATGTTCACGAAACATCGTTTAGAAACACAAAGTTACACGCGTGGCCAGAAAGTAGTCAGAAATCTCTCTTTAGGCCACGTATCAAGGCGTTTTACATTGTAAATGCGGTATGGTTTTGAACTTCACCCCTAGTGATAGGAAGTCGCTAGGAGCGAGCATAAACTTAAACGAATGTGAATTGAGCAGCGAGAGTTATTTCTCTGTGAGGTGTTGGTTAACCTTATCAAAAACGAGCTTAAACCATGCAGTGTACGCTTGCGGCGTTTCAGCTAAGCGTTCAGCTATCGCTTGTTTAGATTGCCATTCACATGCTTCAGCTTCTTTGTCGTTTACGTCTAGTTCAACGGTGTTGCTCTCTGCAATAACGATGTGGTCTAGCTCGTTTTCCGTTAAGCCGTTATCAAATTTGGTGCGGTAGCTGATTGTGCCGATGTCTTCCAGCACAAGTGAGTCACGAATACCCAACTCTTCATCTAGACGACGTGTTGAGGCTGTAAGGATCTTTTCATCTGGGCGCGGGTGAGAGCAGCATGTGTTGCTCCATAGTCCACCGCTATGGTACTTATTTGCTGCGCGCTTTTGCATCAGGAACTCGAGTTGACCATCGTTATAACGATAAATCATGACCGAAAAGGCGAGGTGTCGAAAGCCCATTCTATGTGCGTCGAGTTTATCCTCTGTTCCAATAGGGTTTCCGAATTTATCTACAACAACAACGAGATCTTCAAGCATAGGTACTCTCATATTTTGGTATTTGCGACATCCCATGTACGCTTTACCAATGTTAGGGGTTCACTCAACTCCTGTTGTGAGCGCGAATCATACCACCAAAGTTTTTTTTCGCACGTTTAATAAAAGGCCCCACAAAAAAATAAGTAAGATCGTCTACATTCTTCGATACTTTCGGCTTAATTTTTGAACATCAAAGACTTTCACCGAAATATCCTCTGGCCAATAAGTAGGGTGCCAACCTGCTTTTTGCTTTAAGTGTTGTAAGAAATGGATCGGGCTTGGGAGTTGTTCCCATACTTGTGGGAGAAATAGAGCACCTTTTTTGCCATCAGAAAGTGTCAAGCCACATTTGTTGTTTTTGAGGTAGTCGATTAAAGCGGATTCTGATGCTACATCAAGTGTTTGAGGTTCAGTAAGTACAGAGACTTCAATTTCTAGCCCATCTACTTGAGACTTTTGCAGAGGTAGAAATCGTTTGTCTTGGCAGCAGCTTGCCCACGCTTTTCGCATGACTTCGAGAACAAGAGGAACTTGCGGGACTGTCGTCCCGATGCACCCTTGGAGTTGGTCATCGACGTGCAAGGTGACAAAGCAGGCACCTTTTTCTCTGATAGCTTCTGGATGATCCTCAAGCCTGACTTTTGGTAAAGGCTCTTCTGCGAGATAACAGCCTACGGTTATTTCTACCATATCAAGTAATCGAGATAGTTCAGTGTTGGTTAGCGTTTTATCTTGATATTGCGTAGCTGACATAGCCTACCACCCTTTGTTTATCGCCGTGAGGGCTGTCTCCCGAGTTGGTGAGAGACAACCGAGTCAATCGACGGTTTCGTTTATTAATAATTAGATTTGCAGCATTAATACTTGTGTGCCCACATGCCTCGTGACCTGTCAGGGGAAGCCCGTTTTCGATTTTTGAACAGCTATTATTATCTAGAACAACGCAGTCGTCGTAGCTGTGAAAATGACTAAGATCAGAGCTGACAACAAGCAGAGTATTGGTATCCCAAAGTGTTTCTACAAGCTTCGCCACGCTCACCATGTCGACATTGCCGGTGAGAATTGGAACGACACTAAAACCTCCTAAACACCGGAGTAAGAATGGTAGCTGAACTTCCAAGCAGTGCTCATTTTCATGAGCAAGATCGTTAACCGTGCAAATGTCGTTCTCAGACAGTTTATCGATAGCTTGTGTATCTAAAGGCACTTTGCCCAAGGGGGTATCGAAGTACTTAACACTTGGAATCGCACAACCTGAAAAAGCGACTCTATGACTAGGGCCAATAATAACAACGCGCGAAAATTGTTCATTTTGTTCTTTGAGTAATTGATAACCAAAGGCTGCAGTGTGCCCAGAAAAGACATAACCAGCGTGAGGAACAATCAATCCGCTTATCGCTTCTTCGGAGTGATGTTTTCCCTCTGAGGAGACAGAAGCCATCAACTGAGAAATATGTGTCTGTAACTTATTAGGATCACCGTAATAGAATCGCCCAGCGACGGCAGTCGGTCGCACATCCATGTCGCCTCCAGAAGTTTCATGCTGTCTATACTTAGCAAGTATAGAATCTATCCACTTTTAAGGTGTGAGATGAGCCAACTTAAACCCTATTATCCAACCAAATACTGGCAGAAGCTGGATGACGGCAGAGTGCAGTGCACTGTGTGTCCCCGTTTATGCACGCTACGAGAGGGAAAGCTTGGCGCGTGTTTTGTTCGAAAAGCAGAACACGGAGAGATTGTACTGACAACATACGGGCGTTCGAGTGGGTTTTGCATCGATCCTATAGAGAAAAAACCACTGAATCATTTCTATCCAGGGAGTTCGGTTTTGTCGTTCGGCACTGCGGGATGTAACTTGGGTTGTAAGTTTTGCCAAAATTGGAGTATCAGCAAGTCACGGCAGATAGATACACTAGGGCAGCAAGCAAGCCCCGAACAAATCGCCCAATCTGCGCTCTCAAATCACTGCGATAGCATTGCATTTACTTACAACGATCCTGTCATTTTCATGGAATACGCTGTCGATACCGCGCTAGCCTGCCGTGAAGTCAACATACATACAGTTGCTGTTTCGGCGGGTTACATGAATGAGAAACCAAGAGAGCAGTTTTTCTCGGTAATTGATGGCGCCAATATTGACCTGAAAGCCTTCAGCGAACGTTTTTATAAAAAGGTCTGCGGTGGCGAGTTGGCGCCAGTACTCGAAACATTGATGTACTTGAAGCATGAAACTGACGTTTGGTTTGAAATCACAACGCTGCTCATTCCTGGGGAGAACGATAGCGAAGCAGAATTAGAAGCAATGACTCAATGGATCTTTGAGCATCTGGGGCCAGACGTCCCACTTCACTTTAGTGCCTTCCATCCAGATTTTAAGATGATGGATACGGTTCGAACACCCGCAAACACATTGGTGAACGCGCGGCACATAGCGAAAAGAAACGGCCTTGATTATGTCTATGTTGGTAATGTCCATAATGAGCAATGTAGCAGTACGTACTGTCCGTCTTGCGGACAAAACGTGTTAAGCCGAAATTGGTATGAACTGGGCTCGTGTTCATTGTCGAGTGCGGGGAAATGTCTACATTGTGGTTATCAATTGGCAGGACGATTCGCCCACATTGATAAGCCGTTTGGGCGTCGGCGTATACCGATCCAAGTTGCTCCATGAGATGAATTTTTGTGATGTTGAACTGATCAGTCTCAAGGATGATATTCGTAGTAATACTTTAGTCGCAAAGTGTTGAAACTGACTTTAGAACTGATTAACTTAGAAATCAAAGGGACAAACCAAACCAGGAGATGAACATGGACGTAGTCGTAATGCTAACTAACGGACGTTTTGGTGTACTTGAAGACTGTGACAAGCTTGAGTTAGAAGGTGAGCTGGTTGAGTGCTGGGTTGAGGAAGAAGAAGGATTTGAACTGGCAACGGGTCAAGTGGAGCGTGTTCTTTAACCAAATACCGAACAAAAAATGAAATTCAAAAAGCCCCGTCAGAGCACGACTTCTGGCGGGGCTTTCTAATTCTCTTAAGCTTGCTGTGCTGTCAATGCGCACTTTTCTAAGAACTTGGCGATTGCTGTTACACCTGCGATGTACATAGCACCACCCAGTAGCGCTACCGCCATCCAAGAGAAACCGTGCTCAACAACGTGGTCTTTGTGAAGGATACACATTACTACGTAGGCAAATGTAATGTAGCTGAATGCAAAGTGGGCGATTGGGCCCATACCAATAGTGATTAGTACAACGCCCGCGACATAGATATAGAACGCGTTTTCGCCACCAACCATTGGAGCAAGCGTGCTCAGTGTCGCTGGAATCAACATACCCATTGCGATACCAACAATACCAGCAGCAAAGATGTTTTTGAGCTTAGATAGGTCGAACTTCGCTTCAAAGAAGAAAATTAGCGCCAAAAAAGCAGGCCACTTATCGTGGATGCCAAGTTTTTGAAGGATAACCGTGCCTGCTACGATCCAGATTGTTAGCATTAGCGTTTTTGTCATGTGCGCTGAATTGAATACTTGATTCATGATTAACTCTCATAGGGTGTTTGTAAGAAGTTTGGGCGCGGAGTCTATAGAGAGTTGATGAGTGGGTCACTACCACATTTTTTCCAACCATAGGGTTACCTTTTAGGAGGTTGCAGGTAGTGCGTGAATTATCAATTGGTGTTCAAAAAGCAGTCAATGACCATAATGGGATTTAATGGTGTAGTAGTTGGGAATAGAGGGTAGCTATTAGAGCAACATAACTAACATGCGTGTAGCGAGGTTGTATTCTTCTTCTCAGTAGCGAATTTTGGTGGGAAATTAGCCCATTGCCACACTTAGATACAAAGCATCATGAAATGATAAACATCTCAGCTACTACATGTTCCACTCACATGGTTTAATCGATCTCGTGATTTAGTTGTTCTGTCCACTTTCAATTAAACACACACATCCAACATTGTATTGATGTTTGCCCTGCTGTGGATTACAGCAGGGCCTTTTTTTAATGAGCAAGATAGTCTGAGCCGACTTCATGCGTTAGAGATTGTCTTTTTAGCTCAGGCAAAATGGTCCAGTGGATCCCTTCTAGCGCGCCAGCAATACAAAACAATAGATTGACACCCGGATGCTTCTCTTGACTGACGCAAACTGCCTTGTATGCGTTAACGGGTCCTTGCTCTCGCAGCTCATCAATCGAAGTGATGCCCGCTTTTCGAAGCATGCGTTCGGTTTTGTACTGCATGTTTGGCAGATCTTTGATACGAGTTGGTGTCTCTTTCTTAATTTTTTCTTTCAGACCTGCAGTCCATACTTCTTCACATAAAGAAGCGATCTGCTTTTTACTATGGCTAATAGAGTCTGGCACTGAATAGTAGTTAGAGAGGCTAGGGTAGTTTCTGGAGTGAGCTCGCCAGTTAAACTCATAAGGCGTACAACCAGAATCGATGAATTCTTGTTTTAAACTCTCACTGCTTGCCCTAAGGTAGACCTCGTCGCCCTTTATTAGTGCAAAAATGACCCCACCTGACAGAACCCCTTTACCCCCAAAAACAGAACGAATGGTAATGTCGTCTAGTGTCGTATGCGCCTCGATAGACTCTACAAAAGTTTCCAACATCATATCTCTCTCCTTGAATGCTTAACGCGTCCATAATCGACAAATTTAAAACAAATCTGTGATAGACCTAGCATTAATCATTCCAACTTGAACACGAGTTACAAATTAATGGGAGCTGGAATTCAGTTAAGAGTCTGACCTTTGCTGTTTTCTTCTACTCGCTGCCGCATTCTTGGGAAGTCTTCAGACTAAACAATTTGTTTTTAATTCAGTAACAAAGGCTCCTCTCTAAAAGAGTCGGAAAGTATGTGTTTCGCTTTCTCGTAGCGTATACTTTTGAGTAATTATTGAGGAGAAATTCGATGCAGTTAGGGAATCTATTTACCAATATTCCGAACCAACTACCTGATGAGCTATTTGAAGATATAGTTAAGACGTCAAACATTCGCGTAGAGCGGATTCTTTCCGATGGTCACTCAACACCCGAAGGTGAATGGTATGACCAAGCTGAAAATGAGTGGGTTTCCGTACTCCAAGGGCAGGGTGTTCTTGAGTATGAAGATGGACAGACCATTACTCTTGATGTCGGCGATTACGTTAACATCCCAGCTCACGTTAAACATCGCGTAAAATCAACGGTTTCAGGCGCGACGACGATTTGGTTGGCTATTTTTTATTAAGGACGAATAATGAGATTTCTTTTTATTGCGTTATCCGCGGCTCTATTCATGCTAGTAGGCTGTTCTTCTTCCGAAAAAACTCAAACTTCGCAGTTTAAAACGTACAGTGATTTCTCTCCGGGTCCCGATGGTGGCGTAGACCTAGTATGGGCAAGACAAGATGTATCGACGCCAGAGCAGTTGCGAGAGATTTTCTCTCAATACGATAGCGTCGTGTTAGACAGAGTGTACGTAGTTGTTGATGAGACGGAACTCAGTGATAGTGAAATCAATGAGCTGACAGATCATTTAGTCTCAAGGCTTAAAAGTAAACTTGACGAGTTTAAGTCGATTGTAGACAAGCCTTCCCCAAGAACTCTTCGCGTGAGCATAGCGATAAGTAACGTAGAAACACCAAATCCCATCTTAGCTGTCACGAGCAGTGTATTACCCGTGGGGCTTGGGATATCAACCATCTCTAAGATCACGACAGGTGAGCACACCAATGTGGGAAAAGCTACCATTGAGCTTCTTGTTTCGGATTCCATGTCGGACGAACCAATTATTGCGGCTATAGACTCACGATCTGGAAACAAAGACTTTACCACTATGATAGACTCCCTCGATGATGCGAAAGACGCCATCGACTGGTGGGTCGAGCGCCTAGGACACACGCTGGCGACGGCTGGCGAATAAAGGTAACGCAATGCTGCAAAAAGAAAACTTAGTAAAACTCGCCCGAATGCAAATGCCATTTGGTAAGTATGCCGGACGAGTTTTAATTGACCTACCCGAAGAGTATTTACTTTGGTTTGATAAGAAAGGCTTTCCGAATGGTGAGTTGGGGGAGTTGCTTAAGTTATGCTTGGCACTAAAAATTGAAGGCTTAGATAGCGTAGTCAAACCTTTGAAGAGAATGTAACCAGGCTGTATGAGAGTATCGTTTGAAACCCAAAGATTGAAAGTAGTAGAAGTCTTATCTGATCTTATTCTAGCGGAGCGCAATGAGCTGCTTGAACAGATTCCGAATATTTTAACCCCTCTTGTCGTTGAAAGCTTGCCTCCATATTTTCACGGAATTACATCCCGAGAATCGGTAGAGACTTGGCTTGAACGTATGTTGCAAGAGAGCCGCTTGTTTCAAGTAACATCAGAGAAATGTGAATTAATCGGCTTCCTGTTCGTCTATGTAGAGAATGAAACTGATGCACACATAGGCTATTTACTCTCTGAACAGTATTGGGGCAAAGGACTGGCCAGTGAGCTATTACAAAGCTTTATCGAAGAAGTCGCTATCAAAGAGTCTTGGATAAAGCTGATTGGTGGTGTTGAAAAATCTAACGTTGCTTCAGCTAGCTTGCTAAGAAAGTTAGGTTTTGTAGAGCGACCGGATAGTGGGAGTGGTGTGGTTTTTTACGAGTATAAGATTGAACGACCGAAATCCAAGGCAGTTGCTAGTGTTCCATAGTTAAACAGGGAAGTCATCTTGGTGAAAATAGTTCCAGAGTTATATGTCCAAAATCTCGATGAAAACTTAATATTCTTTGTCGATATTTTAGGTTTTAGTATCAAGTACCAACGTCCAGAGGAGCAGTTTGTCTATCTAACTCGAGATGGGCTAGATTTGATGCTAGAAGGAGTAGAAGGAAACTCTCGTAAATGGCTGACAGGAGAGCTTGAACCGCCGTTCGGTCGAGGTATCAACTTTCAATGGGATGTAAAGGGTATCAATGTTCTCTATTCGAGAGTCCAATCAATATTTAGCAAGGCTATTTTCCTGCCCTTAGAAGCAAAGTCTTATCAAGTTAGTGGTCAACTCGTTACTCAGGAACAGTTTATCGTGCAAAGCCCAGATGGGTATCTTTTTAGGTTTTGTGAAGACGTACAGTGAAGCGGTTGTTTGCGTTGTTATATTGTATGACAAAATCTGTTATGGTAGAAAAATTGTTCCAGCGACGACACGTATCGACTAACCAAACAGGGCAGAATTATGAACGACAAAGTATTCCAAATTTGGCATCAAAAGCGTGAACAGGGTTTTCTAAAGTGGATCGCCAAAAGTACGTTTGCCGCAGTGCTTTTTTATATGATTTTCAGTATCGTATTTCAATACTCATCGATTGGAGAAGACGGCATTGCGGTCTTTTTACTGAGTCAGATTAATAACTTTGGGTTGTTTGCAGGTCTTATGCTTGTGGCGAATTGTGCGCTTTGGCTGTACCGAGAGTCCAGTTATAAGAAAGAAGTACGCCGCAGAAACGGCGCGTAGTTATAGGGACGAAGATGGAACTTGTACCTTTCACTCCCACACACTATCAAGATTTGATAGCTTGGATCTCATCACCTGAGTTGAACTATCAATGGGGTGGACCGGTTTACGATTTTCCTCTGACTATCGAACAGATTTCCAACCATTGTGAAAAGCCCGATATTTTCCCGTTTCTCTTCCTAGTAGAAGGTGAGGTCGCTGGTTTCATCGAATTTCGTCGGGCAAGTGACACTCTGTGCAGGATTTGCCGAGTATTGATCCTTGATCCTTTCAAAGGAAGAGGACTGGCAAAAGAGATGGTCAGTTTACTCATCAAAGAAGCGAAGTTAGCGACTAACTGCTCAGAGTTCAGCCTATGTGTTTTCGACCATAATGAAGCCGCCAAATCTCTCTATCAATCACTTGGGTTTCAAGTTGCCTCTTCAGAAAAAAGCTCTGAGAAAATCTTTGGTCGATATTGGATTGCTTTGGAGATGGAGGCCAAGTTCTAACCCTCTACTCAAACAATAACAGTAGATTGCTAACAGCTAGAACTAACCTCAGTTTTGTGTTTATCTTTGACATAGTTTCAATTGGATATCGTGTGAGTTTGACAGGAGGTTAGATATGAAAAACAAAGGCATCTTGACCTGTTTTTGCGGCAAAATGGGAGCAGGAAAAACAACCCTAGCCAAAACTCTTGCTGCGACAGAAGGCGCGATCTACCTTTCAGAAGATGAATGGTTAGTAGCTCACTATCCCACGCAAATAAACTCATTTGAAGACTATATAGCTCACTCAAACGTAATTAAGCCATTCGTTAGAGAACATGTAAAAAAACTGCTGAATCTTGGAGTAAACGTGGTCATGGACTTCCCAGCAAACACGGTCAAACAGCGTGCTTGGTTTATCGCTCTGAGTGAGGAAGTGGGTTGTAAGCATGAGATTCACTACCTAGATGTTACAGATGAGCAGTGTTTAGCGCAGATAAAAAAGAGAAGCGTTGAGCAACCAGAGCGCACCCAGTTCGATACGGAGGCTGTATTTCATCATGTGACACAGTACTTTGAGGTCCCCACCAGCGAAGAGCAAGGTATCAACATTATCTATGCTAATGTGAAAGCGTAATCACTTTGCGATTTGAACGGTAGGGAGAAACTATGGCAATCACTGGTGAGTGTTTCTGTGGCGAGGTTCGCTACACGGTAGACGGTAAGCTTTACGATGCACGTTCCTGCCATTGCTCTCGTTGTCGAAAGGCATTTAGCGCTCAAGCGTCGGCTTACGCACTAGTCAATCACGAGGAGTTCACTTGGTTGGCAGGCGAAGAGCACCTTACTACTTATCAAGGAAAAAGCGGTTTTGGCCTACAGTTTTGTAGTAAATGCGGCTCAACTATGGTCGGTATTTACAACGGTCAAGTGCATGGGGTGACATTAGGTTGTGTAAATGGCGATCTCGAAATCGAAATAGCGCGACACATCTATGTAGGTTCCAAAGCCACTTGGGAAGTGATGCCTAGTGAAGGGTTGCAATATGAAAAGCTACCGCCTAATGATGTTGAATAATCGAAGCACTGTATTTTACACTTTCCAATTGAAACTTAACGGTCAGGTGCCTAATTAAATGGAGTTCCATCGAGATTGAGTCATATAGATATTTCCTCTTCCCTTGTTACCGCGATTCCTATCAAAGACTGTCTAGAAGACCTCGTGTCAGTAAAAGGGCACCTTGCTTATGGTCCTCCACCTGAGTGCAATGAAACGAAAGACAGCTACCATTTTGTCCGAAGAGGTGTTTTAGAAAGGCTTCTCATTGCGCAAAAAGAGCTTCCGCTGGGCCTGACATTAAGGCTTTACGAAGGTTATCGCTCGCCAGAGTTTCAAGAGACGCTGTTCCAAGAGCAATTAATGAGAGTTGCATCGAGCAATCCAGATTATTCAGAGCGGGAGACCTACAAAGCCGCCGCTTGTCTGGTCGCACCCACAAAGACGTTTGAAGGGGAGTCCTTGTCGCCACCGCATAGCACCGGTGGGGCGGTTGATGTAGAAATCGTAGATGGCGAAGGCAAAGTCATAGACTTTGGTATGGAGATAAAAGACTGGATTCATGTCCCGGCCTCCTTGTGTGAGACAGACGCCCCCAACTTATCCTCGCAAGCAGCGAACAATAGAGCAATGTTGTTTTCTGTTATGTCCAAAGCGGGATTCGTGAATTATTCGAGAGAGTGGTGGCATTTTTCTTTTGGGGATCAATATTGGGCATTCGTTAAACATGAAGCTTATGCAATGTATGCGAGCACAAGTAGCTCTATATAAGCTCACGCCTCGATCAGCAACCAAGAAAATGGCTAAAAAAAGGTGCTCGATGGGAGCACCTTTTTGCGTTAATGCTTTTAATAGTTAGCTATATAAATACTAATCCAGCTCAATCCAAGTCGATTTTACTTCCGTGTATTTATGCAGTGCATGAAGCGATTTATCTCTGCCATTACCACTCTGCTTGTAGCCCCCAAACGGCATCGTCATGTCACCTCCGTCCCAGTTATTGACGAAAACAGTGCCAGCTCTCAGCGCTCTAGAGCAGCGAACCGCTGTTGAAATGTCCGAGGTCCATACGCCTGCGGCGAGTCCATAGTCGCTGTCGTTAGCAAGCTTGATAGCTTCTTCAATGGAATCAAATGTGGTTACACATAGGACGGGTCCAAAGATCTCCTCTTGGAAGATCCTCATGTCTGGAGTGACGTCGGTAAATACCGCTGGCTGAATAAAGTAACCATCAGTCTGTGTCATTGTTGGCTCACCACCAAATGCGAGTGTTGCGCCTTCATTCTTACCGATATCAATATAACTAAGTACGCGTTCGTATTGCGATGCGTCGACGATAGCACCAACGCGAGTGTCTTCTAGGAGCGGATCGTTAGGTTGCCATTTCGCCATGTATTTAAGTAGCAGCGCCGTAAACTCCTCCTTGATTGAAGAGTGAACAAGTAAACGAGAGCCAGCCGTACAGACTTCGCCTTGGTTGTAACATATCGCTGAAGCAGCGGTTGCGGCTGCCTTTTCCATATCTTTGACGTCATGATGAACAATATGTGGGCTCTTACCACCACACTCCATAAAGGCGCGTTTGAGGTTAGACTCTCCAGCGAAGGACAGCAGCATTTTGCCGACTGCTGTAGAGCCTGTGAAGGTGATGCAGTCGACATCGTTATGCAGCGCCAATGCTTGTCCTGCTTCATGACCAAACCCTGGGAGAACTTGGAATACACCATCGGGAATCCCAGCCTGTTTGGCAAGATCGGCAAGAAGGATAGCCGTTAAAGGCGACTTCTCAGAGGGCTTTACGATGACTGAGTTACCTGTTGCTAGAGCAGGGCCAATTTTCCATGCCGCCATGACCGTCGGAAAGTTCCACGGTACAATTGCTGCAACGACGCCGAGTGCTTCGCGGGTGACTAGAGCCAACGCATCTTCTGTGACAGGGGCGACTTCGTCGTACACTTTGTCTATGGCTTCGGCATTCCACTGAATGCAGCGTGCGGTTGCTGGTGCGTCATATCCCATTGCATCTGAAATCGGTTTTCCCATGTCTAAGCTTTCAAGCAGAGCGAAGTCTTCTTTGTGTTCGTCGATGAGCTTAGCGTAGTTCAGCAGAATACTTTTGCGCTTAGCTGGTGGAAGGCCACACCAAATGCGGCTTTCAAATGCGTGTCGAGCCGCTTCTACTGCAATGTCCACATCTTCTTGGGTACAACGCGCAACATGTGCGAGCGAGTGCCCGGTCGCAGGGTTAATGATCTCGAATGTATCGCCGGAAACCGAATTGACAAAATGCCCATTGATAAATGCCTGAGTACGAAAGCTCAAGGCTTCTGCTTTGTCGTGCCACGTAATGTTGTCCATGTGATTTCCTTTCCTTAAAAGCTTGCCGGGGAGTTAGCGCTGACGATAACGCAATCAGCATCGGTTGTGTTTCTGAATCGATGAGGGCGCTGACTGTCAAAGTAGTAGCTGTCGCCCTCCAGTAATACGGTTATTTGATCATCGACAGTGAGTTCTAGTTCGCCTTGTACTATCACACCACATTCTTGTCCCTCGTGGACCAGCATCTCTTTACCTGTATCTGCGCCAGGGGACAGCGTTTCTCTTAGCATGCCGATATGACGATCTTCATGATAGTGACCTACTTGTCTGTAGCTGATTTTACCTCGGCCAATCTCTGGTTGTTCTTGGCGACGAGTATAAAATTGTTCGGGCTCAGGCTCATCGATGGCGAAAAATTCTGCCATTGAAGAGGGGATTTTGCTCAGCAGCTTACTAAGAGAAGCGACGGACGGGCTAACCGCATTACTCTCGATTTGAGAGATAAAGCCGTTCGTCACGCCTGCACGCTTTGCCAACTCACGCTGAGAGAGTCCTGCGCGTTCTCGCAGAGCTTTAAATCTTGGTCCAATCTCCATTTCCATGGAATTAATGCTCCCTGAAAAGTCAAAGTGATTATTAAACTAAACACAATCCTAGCTCACTAAACACAAAAAACCAGTAAATGTTTATAATTTAATCATTGCACACCTAAAAAGAACGATCTATAGTCATTTTTGTTTAATATTTAATAACATCACATTTACATTGTGCAGTCTGAGTGTTTATTGGTGTTTAGTAAAAGAAACGACCAAGGCTGAGTGGTTGCCTTGAAGAATACGGCCTTTAAAAAGAGCGTTGGGGTGCACTATGCATAACGGGAACGAAAGAAGCATGGACTCACTAGGTAATGAGTCAGCAAATAATATGGACGCATTTTGGATGCCGTTTACGGCAAACTCGCAGTTTAAAGCGTCACCAAGGATGTTGGTGTCGGCGGAGGGGATGTATTACACCTCTGAAGACAAAAGAAAGATCTTAGATGGCACCGCAGGTCTATGGTGTTGCAATGCGGGGCATGGACGACATGAGATCAGTGAGGCCGTCGCGAGTCAAATTCACACGTTAGATTTCGCACCGACATTCCAAATGGGGCATCCACTGCCATTTAAACTTGCGGAATCGTTGGCTGAGATCGCGCCTTCCGGTCTCAATCGGGTGTTCTTTACTAACTCGGGATCTGAATCCGTCGATACTGCGCTGAAAATTGCTCTGGCTTATCAGAGAGCGATCGGTCAGGGCACGCGAACTCGTCTAATTGGTCGTGAGCGTGGTTATCATGGCGTTGGTTTTGGTGGTATCTCAGTAGGCGGGATCGTCAACAATCGTAAAACGTTCGGTAGTCTGCTCACAGGAGTAGACCACCTTCCTCATACATTAAGTATCGAAAACAGCGCCTTTAGTAAAGGGCTACCAGACTATGACCCTGGCTGGGCAGAAAGCTTAAATAATATTGTCACTCTGCATGATGCAAGCAATATAGCGGCCGTGATCGTAGAACCTATTGCGGGGTCTACTGGTGTTATCCTGCCGCCAAAAGGTTACTTGAAGCGTCTTCGAGAGATTTGTACTCAAAACGGTATCTTGCTTATCTTCGATGAAGTGATCACAGGATTTGGTCGTATCGGCAGCCCATTTGCCGCTCAAGAGTTCGACGTGAAACCTGACATCATCACGACAGCGAAAGGGTTAACCAATGGCGCGATCCCAATGGGAGCGGTATTTGTTAGCGACGACATCTATCAAGCTATGGTATCGCCTGATAGCCAAGCTATTGAGCTCTTCCACGGCTATACCTATTCAGGTCACCCTGTAGCAGCAGCAGCAGGGCTTGCAACACTAGATATCTATCGCAACGAAAACCTTTATTCCAGAGCTGCTGACCTTGCTGATTACTGGCAGCAAGCGGTACACAGCTTGAAGGGCTTGCCACATGTTAAAGATCTGCGCAACTACGGTCTGATTGCGGGTATTGAGCTTGAAGGAATCGTAGGTAAACCAGGCTCTCGCGCCTATCAAGTCTTCACCAAATGTTTCGAGAAAGGGGCGTTGATTCGAGTGACTGGCGACATTATTGCGCTGTCACCACCGCTGATTATCGAGAAGCAGCATATTGATGACCTATTTACGCTTATTGCCGACGTTCTACAAAACATTGAATACAAGGAATAAAACCTATGTCAGTTTTGGTATCAAACTTTATTAATGGAGAGATTGTTGAAAGCAGCAGCAATCGCAGTGCAGACCTTTTTAACCCAGCAAATGGTGAGCTAAGGGGGCAGGTTCAGCTATCTAGTGCCCAAGAGGCAATCGATGCCGTTGAGGTCGCAAAACAAGCTCAGGTAGATTGGCAAGCGACGCCACCATTACAGAGAGCTCGCGTGATGTTCCGCTTTAAAGCACTGCTTGAAGAAAACGCCGATGAACTGGCAACGCTGATCTCGACAGAGCACGGAAAAGTGCACAGTGACGCATTAGGTGAACTCACCCGTGGTCTAGAGGTGGTTGAGTTTGCATGCGGAATTCCACACCTGTTAAAAGGCGAGCATTCCCTTAACGTAGGACGTGAAATTGACAGCTATTCCATGATGCAGCCTGTTGGTGTGTGTGTGGGTATTACGCCGTTCAACTTTCCTGTCATGGTGCCACTATGGATGATTCCTGTCGCACTGGCTTGTGGTAATAGCTTTATCCTAAAACCTTCCGAGAAAGATCCAAGTGCGTCGCTTATGTTGGCGAAGCTACTAAAAGAAGCAGGTTTACCTGATGGTGTGTTCAACGTTGTACAAGGTGACAAAGAAGTGGTGGATGCACTGCTAGAAGCACCGGATGTCGCGGCGGTGAGCTTTGTTGGTTCAACCCCAATAGCGGAGGCGATTTATTCAAAAGGCAGTGCTCATGGCAAACGCGTACAAGCCTTGGGCGGTGCAAAAAATCACCTTGTTGTCATGCCTGATGCTGATCTTGAAGGCGCAACTAATGCGATTATGGGCGCGGCGTATGGCGCTGCTGGTGAGCGCTGTATGGCAATTTCTGTCGCGGTCGCAGTCGGTGACGAGGCAGCAGATAAGTTGGTTGCGGCGTTAAAAGAGAAAGTTGAGGCGCTGCGTGTTGGCCCTGGTTTAGGAGTGTCGCCAGAGAATGAAATGGGACCGCTAGTCAGTGAGCCACATATGAATAAGGTTAGAGAATACATCCAAAGCGGTGTCGACCAAGGGGCTACTTTAGTGGTTGATGGTCGAGATATTGATACGGGAGCTCCAGGTTATTTTGTTGGTGGTACGTTATTCGATAATGTGAAACCGGATATGACTATCTACAAGGAAGAGATCTTTGGTCCCGTTCTTTCAGTGGTTCGAGCTAAAGACTATCAGGAAGCACTTGAGCTTATTAACCAACATGAGTTTGGCAACGGAACGGCTATCTTTACTCGTGATGGTGATACGGCCCGTGACTTCTCTGAAAAAGTACAAATCGGTATGGTCGGTGTGAACGTACCTATTCCAGTACCGATGGCGTTTCATAGCTTCGGTGGTTGGAAGCGTTCCATCTTTGGACCGCTGAATGTGCACGGCAACGACGGCGTGCGTTTTTATACTCGTATGAAGACCATCACTGCGCGTTGGCCTAAAGGGCAGCGTGAGAGTGAGTTCGTTATGCCAACAATGAAATAGGTGATAAATGAAGATAGGGATATTAACCTGCGGTCACGTTGACCCTCCTTTGTCAGATGATCATGGTCAGTACGCGGATATGATCGAAACCTCTTTGTATGAGGTAAACAATGCATTTACGTTTCAAAACTACGATGCGACAAAAGGGGAGTTGCCAAAGCTAGACGAATGCCACGGCTTCATCATCACAGGCAGTGTTCATAATGCTTATGATGACCACCCCTGGATACTGATGCTGATTGACTGGGTGATTCGCTGTGAAGGGCAAAGAAAGCCTTTGGTTGGTATCTGTTTTGGACACCAACTGATCGCAAGGGCATTGGGTGGCAAGGTTCAAAAGTCTGAAAAAGGATGGGGACTTGGAAGCTACGAGGTACAATTGCGTGCTCAAAAGAAATGGATGAACCTATCGGTTGATAGCGCTCGTTTGTTGGTGAGTCACCAAGACCAAGTGACCATAGTACCGAAAGGTGTCAAGGTCATTGCAGGTAATGATTTTTGCCCTAACTTCATGTTGGTTAAAGATAATCACTTGTTCACTGTGCAAGGGCACCCAGAATTTAGCGTGCAGTTTACTCTCAAGTTGGTAGAGAAACGCAAGCATCTGATAACGCCGCAGCATTATCAGCAAGCGTTTGTCGATTTAGACCAGCCTCAGGACTCTGCGCTAATCTTGCACTGGATGGATAATCTGTTTGTGATGGCGGAGCAAGGTAGATCTTCAGAGCGACTGCAACAAGCCGTCTAGGTCATTACTAGAAAAACAAAGGCAGGCTTTAAAGCCTGCCTTTTTAGTATGTGGTGCAGTTAATATTTGATCAGTACTTTTACCGAACCATCGACGGCGCTTTCATCAACATAACCAATAGCGTTAGCATCTGCCGCAACAGCACCGATTACAGCTGCATAATCAGCCACCTGAGTAGGTGCCTCGGCTTTGCCTGTGAACACTAGACGCGACCAGGCAGATTGTAGTTGTGCTTCAGAGCGACCAGTTGTTGCCTCATGGAAAGCAATTCGGTCTGCGTTACCATCGTTTAGCTCGATTATCTTTACTGGTTGTCCATTCGCAAGCTGAGTTTTTTTACCCAAAAACAGCTGTTTAACTTCCGCATCAGACATAGCATCGACACCCGCAGGATTACCAATAACCACATAACCTGCGTTAGCTGCAAATGACATTAGGCTCACTAGAGCCAGTGTAGCGATTTTTTTCATAGTGGCTCCTTAGAATACAAAGTCGATAGATGCTGAGTAAACGAATGAATCTGAGTACTTGATAGTTGAAGTAGACGTATCAACGTTACCAGGTAAGCCGCCTGAAGTACCTTTATAGTCGACGTAAGTAACGTCAGCTTTTAATGCGATGTTCTTAGCAAAATCCCATCGAGTACCTACAGAGTATGATAGGCGTTCAAAGTCGTTTAGCGCCATTTCACCTTGGTGGATACCTAGTTGAACAGGTAGGGTGCCCGTTGGGTTACCTCTCTCATCGTTATCGGTTGTCTTATTCCAACCTGAAGCTAAGTATGGCGTCCATGACCCTAAACGATATCCAACTAAGCCTGAAATCGCTTGAACGTCAGAGAAGCGACCTTCCAATTTCATATCCATACCTTCGACAACTGCGAGTAAGTTACCATTGTCGTACTGTGCGCCAGCTGAAATAAATGTCGCTTTTTTATCGTCCAATACGTGGTTTGCATAAGGTACAGCGTAGATTGATGGTACGCTGCCCATTGTTAGATCTGAAGGTGCATCGTAGCTAGTTTTAGCTTGAACATAAGAACCACGGAACGTGAAATCATCCACATACCAGTGAGCAGTCAAACCAAAGGTATTGTTTAGGTCCACTTCACCCCAAGTCGAATCGCGCTCTTCAACCTGAGATACGCCGGCGAATGGTTGGATTTGAAGCGTTGTTTCACCAATAGAGAATGGGATCAACAAATCCGCACCAGTGTAGCTATTGATAATGATGTGCTCGTACACTTCTTGTGAAGGACGAATCATAGGGTAAGCGTAACCCACATCTAGGTAATCAGAGTACATGAATAGCGGTGTACGCATTTTACCTGCGCGAGCGGTAAAACCATCAAACTGATAAGAAAGATACGCAACTTCGATTGAAGGTTCAAAGTTGTAGCGACCATTCGCAACTAGCTGAGTGGTGAACTTCGCTTTATCGTTAATATCGAAGTCAAACTGAATACCTGCAATCGTATCTTGTTTAGTATCGATACGCTCGCTTGTGTATTCCGCATAACCAGCATCATTGTTCGACTTGCCGATACCGACAGATCCGAAACCACTGATTCTTAGGTCATCCAAGCTTGCCGCGTTTGCGCTGCAAGCAAGCGCAACCAAAGTAGCAACCAAAGTCTTTTTCATTATGAACTCCAGAAAGACAAATATTGTTCTTTTTTTAGGTAAAGCCTCTCTAGCCCATGCCCTATGAAGGGCTGGGAAGAGAAGGCTGAAAAGTTGTTGAAATTAGGGTTAGTTAACCTTAAAGCGTCCGGTGAGCTGGCTAAGGTTATGTGTGATAGTGTTTATTTCGAGCGCGACTTGATTCACGTGGGCGACTGAATCTGAAGTCTCGCGAGCCATAGAAGAAATATCGCCAATCACTTCCTGAATTCGAGAAGACGAGGCTTCTTGTTCTTCGGTTGCACTCGCGATGGTCTCGTTGCGCTGATTAATGTCTAGAACATCCGCTGTGATCTGTTTTAGTGACTGCTCCGCTACTAGCGACTGTTCCACACAGGCTTCTGCTTTTTCTGCACTCTCGGCAATGATGTTCGCTGCAGTTCGAGTCTGTTCTTGAAGTTGCAGCAAAACGCGCTGGATTTCCTGCGTTGAGGTTTGAGTGCGAGATGCTAGCGTTCTTACTTCATCAGCTACTACAGCAAAGCCACGACCCTGCTCACCAGCACGTGCCGCTTCAATCGCTGCGTTAAGAGCCAGTAGGTTAGTCTGCTCGGCGATAGAGCTGATAGATTCAAGAATGGAACCAGCACTTTGTGCGTTGGTATCGAGCTCGCGGACTACTTCTGAAGCGGCGCGAACATCCTCAGTAAGGTTGTGTACAGATTGAATGGTACTATTGACTTGTTCTTCAGCCAGTTGAGCTTGAACACTTGCACTTTGCACCGACGATACAGTGTCGTTTGCATTGACCGCAATATGGCGTGCGCCCTCAAACATTTGCGATAGAGATTCTGTCGCTTCGTCCACCGCTAGGTGCTGCTTGGTGGTGAGCTTGTTAGAATCCTCGCACGATTGAACTAGGGTAGATGCGATGCCACCCAGACCATTGACGTTTTCGATCGTTGCATTAATGTTCATCTGTAGCTGCTGCACAAAGTTGTTGAATGAATCCGCTAGTTCAGAGAGTTCATCCTTTTTGTTGTGCACTAAACGAACTGTCAGATCGCCGTCGCCTTCGGCAATGTCTTTCATCTTGCTGCTGATGTTCGCAAGATCTTTACGAATGCCGTGAACAACAACAAAACCAAACAACGCTATTAGAATAAGCGCAGCACTACCGATGGTTAACATGGTGCTACGAGCGCTATTGTTTTCGTTTTCTAGAGTAACAACCAAAGATTCAAACTCATCGGAGCGTTGTTGTTCAAACTGGGCCATACGTTCAGTTAACGTCTCTAGAATCTGGGTGTTTTTCGCTGCAAGATCGGCAGCTGAGCTTAGATCAATAGTGCCTTCAATCATGCGATAAGCGATATCGTAAGACGCATCGAAGTACTGTTTCGCAAGCGTTTGAAGACTATTAATAGGTTGAGCAAGTGAAGGCTGAAGCTGCTTTTGTTTGTCGAAGTTTTTCGTTAATTGTGAAAACGTTTCTTTATTGAGCAGCAATAGTTCAGAATCACCAAGCGTGACAGATAGATTAAATCGCTCGCTCAGCTGACTTAAAATAGCATTATTTAGTGTGGCAGAACTCATAATAGGGTAATAACTATTCTTGAGTTCTGAAACTAGAGTAGTATTTGATTTAAGCGATTGACTGCCAATGGTAAATATACTTACCGCTCCGGTCGCAGCAAGCGCGACAAGTAAAGCAATTTTATTTTTTATAGACAACATAGTATTTATTCTCTGACAAAGTCCTTTCTTATCGAGCGTAATTTATCAGAAAAAATTGGGGTGGAAATCTAATTATCGAAAAATAGAAATGACATTTCTCACGCCGTAAGAAACTGCTATTGGAAAAATGGAACGTCTCAAAAATGAGACGGATATTTAGAAGTTTTATAGAAGGGTTTATTTCTTAAATTATTGATAATTAGGTGTTTAAAGGAGGGAGTGTTGTAACTGATTGTTTTTCTGAGTGATGGGTTTTTGAACCAATTTTTGTCAGACTATTCTTATTGAATGATACGTGCTAACTACTATTTGTACATAAGTTGATAGTCCGGTACAAAGCTTTCCCAAATCGCCGGTTCGCCAATGTATTCTTTAACCTCATTAATAAACTCAGAGACAAGAAGTGTTTGTTTTCTATGAGGGTAAATAGCGTAAATACCGGTATCCAATGTAGATAACGTATGGTCAGTTAACAGTGGAACCAATCCTAGTTCATCAATAGGCTTCTCCAGATTGAATAAATCAATAACTGAATAGCCAATGCCATCACGAACCGCACCCATTAAGGTTCTTACATCGCTCACTTTGTAGTTTCCTTGCATTTTGTAGGAGCGTAGCTCTTTGCTATTGGGCTCATGGCTCATTTTGAAGGTATCTAGACAGACGTTGCCGTTGTTATAAATCACTGCAGGTAGTTTAACCAGTGCCTCTGGCGTTACGGGCCTACCGTGTTCTTCAACAAAGGAGTTAGAAGCAATGACTGCAAAGTTAGTATTGGCGATTTTTTTAGCGATCAGGTTGGAGTCGTTGAGTTTGCCCATACGAATGGCAACGTCATAGTGGTCGGCTATTATGTCAGTGCGTTTGTCATCTAGGTGCAAGACGATTTGAACGTTGGGGTACTTGCGCATAAATCGCGTAATGACAGGTTGTATATATTGCTGACCAAGAAAGACCGCCGACACAATGCGAATCATCCCTTTAGGCTCGAATTGATAGGAATCCGCAATGTTTTGAATGTTATCGAGCGTATCAATTAACTGATACGTCTCTGCCAGAATATCCTCTCCTGCTGAGGTAAGCGAGAAGGAACGGGTCGATCGATTCAGTAACTGCACACCCAAACTTTCTTCCAACTTCTTTATCTGTTTGGAAAGGGAGGAGTTGTCCATGCTATTCAGCGAGGCAGCTTTGGCGAATGAGCCTTGCTGCACGACATCGACAAATAGTCTTAATTGAGAAGTGATAGACATGGAGATACGCCTTATGCAGACAGCACTTAATCGTAATAGCGCTTTAACTTGATGATTCGTCTACATAATAGTTAAAGGTAAGGGATAAGGAAAGAGGGCACGTCGACTTTGCGTGTCGAGTGCCCAATCGTAACTTTAGTGTTTTACGACTTCTTCTAGCATGTCACCCGTCGCACCACTCGGTGTACTGACGTTTAAATAGCCAGATAATGTCGGAGCGATATCGTAAGGCGTAACGGGTCTTGTCACGGTTTTCGCTTCGAGCTTGTTGCCCGCGAAGATAATTGGCACGTGAGTGTCGTATCTCCATGGAGAACCATGTGTGGAGGCAATGGTAAGCCCGTCCATATCATTGATATAGGTTCGTGGTCCAAACACCATGTAGACGTCGCCCGAGCGCAGAGGGTGGTAATTGTTTCTAATGAGCTGATTGACGCGAGAATTTGCCACGCGGTTGTTGGCAATATCTTCACTTGTTACCGCTGCCGCAACGCCTTCAACCTTCATCACCTCTTGTGCGATGAGTTTTTGCACATCACTTAGTGACACTTTCTTCTCAGCGATGAGTTCGTGATCTAGGTAGATGTAGGGCTGGGCGTAGAGCTTAATGATGTCTTCACCAAGACCAAACTGCGATTTGAGTTTGCTCATTAGAGTTTCTGTAAGCAGGTTGTCCTTATTAAAGTAAAATGGCTGTCTGAAGCCAAGGGTGTTCAGAGTTGGCGCTGCTTCTGGAACGCCGTGGTCCGCAGATAGTACGATGAGGGTGTTATCAAGCCCAACGGAGTTGTCGATGTGTTTGAAAAGGTCGGCCAGCGTTTTATCCAGTCTGATCAAGTTGTCTTCAGTCTCAAGGCTCGATGCGCCGTACAAGTGAACCACATAATCGTTCGAAGAGAAGCTGATCGCGAGATAGTCTGTTGCCTCTCCAGCTCCTAGCTTTTCTTGCGCCATTAGAGTTTTAGCGAAATCAGCGGTAATTTCATCACCCGCAGGGCTGACGGTTAGCATGGTTGAATAATACTTGTAGGATGCCGGACCATAGGGGTGTGGGAAAGTACGAGCAAACCCACCCAAGTCAACTTTCTGATCTTGTACTCGCTCTTGCAGAGAATACTCTTCTTTAGGAAGAGTGAGCTCCCATCGCTGACCTGAATAGCGAGTAGGAATCGCTTTTTCGTTCCAGCGGTCGACCCACATTGGGTTGCTGTCGTAATAGTAATTGCTGGTCACAAACTCAGATTGCGCCTTAGAAAACCAAAACGCTTTACCACTGTGACCTGCCAGTGAGATAGCGCCACGGTCTTTCACCGAAACAGAAAATACACGCGATTGACCATTATTTGAAATAACCAGCTCGTCACTGAATGTGGTCGACATAATTGGCTCAGGAGAGCGCCCATCGCCAGCCGCAGCCTTTTGGGTTGGGTCTATTTCAGTCGATTTATCAACGCCAGCCCCGGTGGCTAGCATGGAGTAATTAGGGTCTTCAACATTGTAGACAAGACGATCAAGACCACGGTCAAACCATACATTACCTACCATACCGTGTACCGATGGCGGAGCACCTGTCGCGAGGGATACATGCCCAACAATCGTCTCTGTGTTAGCGTGTTGATAGTGCGCATTTTTGTAGTAGACACCTTCATCCATTAGGTAGCGAAACCCACCCTCAGAGAAGTTGTGCTTATAACGCTCAATAAGGTCGGCTCGAAGCCCATCGACGGTAATTTGTACCACGAGTTTAGGCTTTGACTGCTCAGCGAATGCCTGCGGAGTCATAAAAATGGCGCCTACTAGTGACACTGTCACTAGTAGGCTTGTGCTAAGTCGAGGTGTTGTGTTGTGACGCGAGTTTTGTTTCATATAGAATCCTTGCCATGACGTTAAATCGTTAGTTAGTGTTATTTGTCCTTCGCAAGACGTAGTCCCATGTCCGACATAATTATAGATTGGCTTGCAAAGTCACGACGGAAATTTTCCGATTCATCAGCGTCATACGCGAAGCTGCCGCCTCGAACAGACTTGTGGGATAGCCCAGAATCTGAGTGCTTGGCATTGTTTGGGTTTTCAACTGGAGAGAGTCTGTAAAAACCGTCATCAAAGGCGTCTTGAACGAATTCGCCAACATTACCTGTCATGTCATAAAGACCAAGTTCGTTAGGCTGCTTTTGACCCACAGGGTGAGCTTGGTTGTTTGCATTACCAGCATACCAAGCAACATCATCAATATTGTTTGAACCCGCATACGTGAAGCCTTGGGATAGGTTGCCACCTTTGGCTGCAAACTCCCATTCCGCTTCAGTTGGTAGGCGGTAGTTTTCGCCTGTGAGCTCGTTGAGCTTCTCAACAAAGTAGTTGGCTTGCTGCCAGCTTAAGTTGTTCACCGGAATGTTTGGATCGGGAAAGAAGCTCATCGATGAACCGATAACGGATTCAAACAGCTCTTGTGTGACTTCAAATTTGGACAGGTAGAAGCTGTCTAACTTTACAGTATGAGCAGGGCGCTCTGACTTAGCTGCCGTTGGGTCGTCTGATCCCATAGTGAACTCACCACCTTCGACGAGCACCATGTCGCTTTCTATTTTGAGTGCGATAGGGTGGTCAGGTTGAGTCGCGCATCCTGAGAGTAAAATAGGCAATGCGATAATGGCGATAACGGCTAAAAATTTGGTCGCGTTCCATGCCTGCTTTTCCTCTAGATGATCGTTCATGCTCAGTGCTCTCATTAATGAATTAAGTCGAGTAAATAGTAACCGCAGAGCACTTTCCATTTAGTTATATGCACTATAACAAAGCACGCTTTGTACATGGGATAAACTGGGTCTGTTCATCCGATTAAAGGTCTATTTCTATGGTTTCGAGCGCTAATGCGACATCGTCAGTTTCGTCTACTGCGAGCTCAACTTCTTCTAATACGTCGTCACCTATGCAGCTATCACAAGGACCACAGTTTCAAGGAAGACCATCTAAACGAATGCATGTTATGGCAAAGCCGATTGGTGCTGTGTGCAACATCGATTGCAACTATTGCTATTATCTGAGTAAACAAGATCTACTTGAGTACAAAAAAGGCTGCTCTCCAGAAATGGATGAGGTGATGCTTGAGCAGTACATCAAAAATTATATTGAGGGACAAAACACCCCTGAGATTATCTTCTCTTGGCAAGGTGGCGAGCCGACTATGCTTGGTCTCGATTACTTCAAGAAAATTGTCGAGTTGCAGGCGAAGTATCAGCCTTCCGGTGTGAAAATTTCAAATGACCTCCAAACCAATGGCACGCTACTTGATGAGAAATGGTGCGCGTTTTTGGCAGAGCATAACTTCTTGGTAGGCTTGAGCATCGACGGTCCTCAAATGTTGCATGATGCCTATCGAACCAACCGCGCTGGTCGCGGTACGCATAAACAAGTGATGAAAGCGGTCGAACTGCTGCATAAATACAACGTGAGTTTTGCGACGTTAACTTGTGTGAACAATCTAACTAGTAAGAACCCGTTAGAAGTGTATCGATTTCTTCGTGATGAGGTGCGTTCTCCTCAAATGCAGTTCATTCCTATTGTGGAGCAAAAGACGTTTCGCACCGATGCGCCGCAGACCGGATTATCAAGCGAGCAGTTAAGACAAGGCGATAAACGTCTTATTCCAGGCAACTCAAACTCAATAATGGAACCTTGGTGTGTGTCGGACGAAGCCTGGGGCAACTTTCTTATCGCGATTTTTGATGAGTGGGTGCAAAAGGACATAGGCAAAGTTTTTGTTCAGTATTTTGAGGCGAGTGTCGAAACATGGATGGGGCGCAAGAACCCACTTTGTACTCTAGGCTCGCTATGCGGCAAGGGCTTAGCGATGGAGCCAAATGGCGACGTCTTTAGCTGCGACCATTACGTCTACCCAGAATACAAAATCGGTAATATCGATACAGACAGCCTTGAAGAGATGGCGTACAGCAAGCGACAGCAAGAGTTTGGTTTTGCTAAATCACGCACTCTAACGAGCCAATGCCAACAATGTGACTATCAGTTCGCTTGTTATGGTGAATGTCCAAAGAACCGATTTATTAAAACGCGCAGTGGTGAGCCTGGGCTTAACTACCTTTGCGCAGGTTGGAAGAAATTCTTCTCTCACGCTGACAGGGCGTTAGCTTACATACTCCGTGCGACGGGAAATCCAGTGGCTCATGGGAAATACAGTGACCAAGTGATTCGCACGGCAAACTCAGCGCAAGGCGCGGGTTTTAATCCAAAATTCTAGGAGCTAACGATGAAATTGAGACCACTAGTACTAGCAGGCATTGTTGTTGCCTCAATGAGCCAAGTTGCTTTGGCAACCGACACGCAACAGCAAGCACCAATCACAACCACCACTCAAAATCAGGCTGAATCGACCGAGCAGCGCATTCAAAGACTTTCATACACAGCACAAAATCAGAGTGAGAGTGCAGAGAGACGCGTGGACGCGTTACATGAGCTTAGCCAGTATCCCAACCAAAACGCGCTGGTGGCAGTGACCAGATCGCTTCAGGACAGTAATGCAGATATTCGAGAAGCTGCCATCGTTGGTGCCAAGCCATACCAATTTGAGTACCGCTGGAAGTTAGTCTCGCCTTTGCTATCAGACCCTGAGCAGTCGGTACAAGTAGCTGCCGTTGTAAGTTTGATTCCGGACTTTTCGACAATGACGAACTCGCAGCAAGAAGCTATCAATAAGAATTATCCTACGGTGATTGAGTACCTTTCAAAGCCGTCAGGAAAGCGCAGCCAGCTACTTTTAGCCGATGTCTACCGTTGGCACAAAGAATGGGATAAAGCCGAAGCACTATATCAAACACTGCTTGCCGAACCCTCATTATCTACGCAGGCGTCTTTGAGCCTATCAGATAATTATCGAGCTCAGTCTCAAGATCAAAAAGCGCTGGACGTGCTTAATACAGCGATTGAGCAAAACGCTGAGTCCGGCCAGTTGCAATACGCGAAAGCGCTAACCTTGGTACGTATGGATGAAAAAGCACAAGCCGCTGTGGCGATTGAGAAGGCAACGACGCTCTCGCCAAGTAACAGTTATTACTGGTATTTAAATGGCGTATTACAGGAGCCTTTGGACGTAGAAAAAGCGACGGATTCTTTTGAAAAAGCGTATCTAATTTCCGGGGCGCCAGAGCAGCTTTATGCGGTGTGTGACATTTACGTTCGCCACGACCATCCTAAAGCAGATGTGTGTTTAGAGGAGTTGGGAAATGTTGCGCCTCCGTATGTCATAGAACAACTTAAGGCTCAAAACTAGTTGCTGAATGCTTTTTGAGCGATGTGTAACAAAATAAAAAATTAATTAGAAAAGAGTTGGATAGCGTTCTGATTAAGGGCATCCTGTAGTTAGAAATTTGTTACAGGATGTAGATTTATGTTGATTGAAGACGGTGTCATTCATATTGATTCTTTTCTAGCGGTGACGATGGGCATTATTGTTCTATTTGTCGGACGCAGACTTAACCAGGTGGTGGGGTTTCTAAAGGAGTTTAGTATCCCCGAGCCTGTTTCAGGCGGTATTGTATTCTCGGTACTGTTCGCTTTATTCCACATGGCCACGTCTCTTGAAGTGTCGTTTGATTTAATGGCTCGAGACGTGTTGCTGGTCTATTTCTTTACGACGATAGGTATTAACGCAAGCCTTGGGGACCTAATGAAGGGTGGTAAGCCGCTTATCATTCTATTGGTGATCACGGTTGGCTATATGCTTGTACAAAACCTGACGGGTATTACGGTGGCGACGGCATTTGGTCTAGAGCCTGTGGCGGGGCTATTGAGTGGTACGGTTTCACTGATCGGCGGTCATGGTACAGCAATCGCGTGGGCTCCTAGGATCCAAGAAGAGTTCGGTCTGAATACTGCGATGGAAATTGGTATTGCGAGTGCAACCTTTGGTTTGATACTGGCAAGTATCATGGGTGGTCCAATTGCTAAATTTCTAATTAAACGTCATGATTTGAAGCCTGCTGAGGATCAAGCGTTAGACGTTGGTGTTGCAGACGACAAACCTGAGCCGAAAATTACCTCTTATGACTTCCTAGATGCCATGTTGGCGATTCACACTTGTATTATTGTGGGTGTGTTTCTTAACGAGGGTGTGGAATACCTTGGGCTTCAATTACCGTTATTCGTAACGTGTCTGTTCGCAGGTATTATTCTTTCTAACATCGTACCGCACAACTATCCGCGCATTACCGGGACTACTTGGCCTGCCAATAAGCCAGCAGTCGCTTTGATTGCGGATATGTCTCTGGGTGCTTTCTTGGCAATGTCGCTGATGAGTATGCAGTTGTGGACGCTGGTTGATTTGGCTGGACCTATCTTTGCGATATTGGGTGCTCAGTTCATCGTCGCTATTTTGGTGAACCTGTTCATCATCTTCCCCGCGATGGGCAAAAATTATGATGCAGCAGTTATTTGTTCTGGCTTTGGTGGCATCTCATTGGGCTCGACACCAACGGCGATGGCAAACATGTCAGCCGTAGCGCAAAAGTACGGTAACTCGCATCAAGCCTTTATTGTGGTTCCATTGGTTTGCGCATTCTTCATTGATTTGGCTAACGCGTTCATTATCCCTTACTTTATGGGCGTGCTCGCCTAGTTCTAGAATGAGTTGTGAAAGAAAAAGACGCCTAGAAAGGCGTCTTTTTTTATGCGCTTTTTAAGTATTGGAGCAGTACTTGTGTGGCGGTATCAATCTCTTGATAGCGTTTTGCTTTGCCAAGTACTCGCATCCCTTGCATCTGGCAGATGACGAACTGTCCCAGTGACTCTGCATCTTGTTTTCGGCTTATCTGTGACTGGTTTTGGGCGCTTGTGATCGCTTCTACTATTGCAGTTTGTAGGGTGTTGAATAGCGCATCGCTGCGCTTTAAGACTTCTTGATTCTCGCCGGCATGTTCGACCACGGCATTCTGAATAAAGCAGCCACACGTATTCTCTTTTTGCTTTTCAGCAAAGCCTACTAAGAAGGTTTCCAGCGTATCTATATCCGCATCTCTAGCTCGCAAAGGCTCTAATTTAGGAAAGGAGATCGAACTTAGGTAGTTGTCGAGAGCTTGATAATACAGAGTCTCTTTATCACCAAAGGTGTTGTACAAGCTAAAGCGGTTGATTGCGAGCGTTTCGGTCAGGTCGTTAATGGAGGTATTGGCAAAGCCTTTGCTCCAGAACAGAGCCATCGCCTGCTCAAGCTTTTCTTGTTTACAAAAGTTAGCTTTTCTTGCCATACAAACCCCAGATAAAACGCTCATTTCGTTACTGCTAAACTGCAACCTGTATTGTACAAGCATATTGAGCAGAAACGGAAATTAATTCTTGACCGATCGTTTAGTTATTGCATAGAGTATATCTAAACGATCGGTTAGATAAAAGGGACGAACCATGAAATTGTACGAACAAGCGGCGACGGTAAGCTGTAAACGCCTTAACCTTTTCTTGCGTGAAATCGGTGTTACGGATTTGGAGCGAGTCGAAATTAACGTTAGGGAAGGGGATAACTTAGAGCGGGGTTACCAAGACAAAAGCGTGAACGGTAAAGTGCCTTTGCTAGAGCTTGATGATGGTACGCACTTAAGCGAAACCGTGGCTATCAGTCGCTATTTTGATGAAATCACACCTAATGATTTAAACCTGTTTGGTCAGGATACGTTAGAGCGCGCTAAGGTAGAAATGTGGAACCGCATCGTTGAAATCGATGGTATTCAAAATGCGTTTCAAGCATTCAGAAACTTAACTGGATTATACAGCGACCGAGAAAACTGTGTTGAGGATTGGGGTAAAGAAGCGAAGCACCGTGTAGAGCTGTTTCTACCGAAACTAGATAAGCAACTAGGTCAGTCAAGCTACGTAGCAACAGAGAATTATAGTGTCGCTGATATCAGCGCTTATATCTTTGTAGTGGTTGCGGTCAATGCACTGAAGATTGAAGTGTTTGAATCTAATCAGAACATCAAAAGTTGGTTTGATAAAGTGTCAACCAGACCTGCTCTACAAGGTTAAGTCGCCCAGCAATATGATAGGGGAGTCGGTTATCGGCTCCCCTTGTATTTGAAATTTCTCAGCTTTTCACTAGGTTTAATGTATACATCTAGTGGAGAGTATCGAGTGGCTCAAAAGAAAATCCTAATGGTCCTGACATCGCATCGTCGTATGGGTGATACCAACGAAGAAACAGGATTTTGGCTAGAAGAGTTTGCCGCCCCGTATTATGTTTTTAAAGACGCGGGTCTTCATATCACACTGTGTTCTCCTGCTGGTGGTCACCCTCCCATCGATCCCAAGAGCCAAGACGAAGATTATCAAACAGAAGCGACAAAACGCTTTGAAAATGACGACGTCGCGAAAACACACCTGTCGCACACCTTGAGGCTAGTCGAAGCACGCGCAAGCGATTATGACGCCATATTCTTCCCAGGTGGACATGGGCCTCTTTGGGATCTTACCTGCGATCCTGACTCCGTTACTTTGATTGATGATTTCTACAGCGATGATAAGCCCATTGGGGCAGTATGCCATGCTTCAGGCGTGTTGATTAACGCTGCTAATGAAGACGAAACGCCTATGGTTAAAGGTCGTCAAGTCACTGGGTTTAGCAATTCGGAAGAAGCAGCTGTCGGTCTTACTGATGTGGTTCCATTCTCTCTCGAGGATGAACTGGTAAAACTCGGAGCGTCGTATTCCAAGGCTGAAGATTGGGCAGAATATGTTGTGATTGATGACAAGCTGGTCACTGGTCAAAACCCCGCTAGCTCGCGAGCCGCTGCGCAAGCAATTCTGAACTTGATTGCCAATAATTAGACTCCAACACATAGTGTGACGACGCTAGCGATACCATGAAATAACCGCGCTTATCTGACAAATTTCTGACATTGTCATAGATTGTTAATCATTGAATGCTATCGTAATTACAATAAGTGGAAGAAATCGATGTCTACCAAAACTGAACGTGAAAAAATGCTTGCTGGCGAACCTTATCTAGCATGGGATGAGGAGTTGCTGGCTTCACGAGTCCAATGTCGTCACACTCTCAAAAAGCTAAACGATAGTATCCCTAACACACCAGAGTGGAAAGAAGCGCAAGAGGCCTTAATTCCCAACAGAAAGGGGAGTCTTTATTTAGAGCCGCCATTTCGCTGCGACTATGGAGAGAATATTCACGTTGGTGAAAACTTTTATGCCAACTTTAACTGTGTCATCTTAGACGTTAATGTGGTTGAGATTGGTGATAACGTTTTGTTTGCGCCGAATGTACAGATCTATACCGCGGGACATCCACTCGATGTGAAAGGTCGAGTTGAAGATGAAGTTGAGTTCGGGTTACCAATTAAGATAGGTAATAACGTCTGGATTGGCGGTGGCGCTATCGTTTGTCCTGGTGTGACCATTGGCGATAATGCCGTGATCGGTGCGGGAAGCGTTGTGACCAAAGACATTCCAGCAAATAGTTTAGCGGTAGGTAACCCATGTCGCGTCATTAAACAGATTGATAATGACTAGCGCGTTTTAAACGCTTCTTCTCTTTTGCATATCCATACATAGTTCGTCTAACCGTCACAATGTTAGGCGACTATGCTCTCCAAGTTGCTGTCTCAAAGACGATTAGTTTCTAGTGCGTCAAAAAAATGTTGTTAAAACAGCAGGTTTTTGACGTTTTGTTTGATGTTGGTTCCATTAAATTTTATTATGTTTCCCTTACTTATTGATATTGACTGTTAGAAGTTAGGCTAGGCGTTACGTTTTATGGAATTTGAGTTGTCGTTAGGATTGATGGAATCAGCACTGAAAAGCGCTTCGGTTGCCGTCATTATTACTGATGACACTGCACGCATACAGTACGTCAACGAACAGTTCACTCGACTGACAGGTTATACTCGCGATGAAGTCATTGGCAGAAACCCTAAGTTCCTCAAATCGGGACAAACCTCTTCTGCCACCTACCAAGATATGTGGTCCAAGCTTGTAACCGGTAAGGATTGGCATGGTGAGTTGGTAAATAGAAAGAAAAATGGCTCTCTGTTTATCGAGCATGCCCACATCAGCCCTTTCGACTACCTTGGTCAGTCTTATTTCATTGCAGTTAAGCGAGACGTAACGTCAGAGAAGCACCTAACGGATAGACTCAGTGATCTCGCCTATTTTGATGCCCTTACTAGACTTCCAAATCGAACGTCTTTCTTTGAGCACCTGCAACGTTTCTTAGTAGATGAGCAATCTACCAACCATCCATATTCGCTACTGTTGATCGACCTCAATGAGTTTAAGTCTATCAATGACAGCAAAGGGCATGACTTTGGAGATCTGTTCCTACAAAACGTAGCCAAGCGCTTTAAAGCAGCGGTTGGTGACAATGGTTTGGTCGCGCGTTTAGGAGGCGATGAGTTTGTTGCCTTGCTCCCTAACTGTGGGAAAAAGCGCGCAGAACACTATGCACAACATATTGTGGATGCGATTGCCTTTATTGAGGTGGGGAACAAGTCCGAGCGTGGCTCAGCTTCTGTTGGGATTACAACGAATGTAAGTAGGACGATTCCTACTAGCTTGTTACTTAAACAAGCCGATCTCGCGATGTACCGTGCCAAGCAGTGCCAAACGACTTGGATGAGTTACGATGAAGCGATGGGTGAGCAGTGGGGACGCAAAACTGCGATGGCGCAACGTCTTGCTCAAGCCATAGAATCACACAAGCTCGAGGTGAGTTTTTTACCCGTCATCGATCTGGAGCTGAAAAACGTCGTTGCTTACAAGAGCCGTCTTGAGTGGAGTGATGCGATGTTTGGCGAGGTCGATAGATTCGAGTTTATACCCATTGCAGAAGAAACCCAGCTGATTCGCAAACTCAATCTATTTACTATCGAGCAAGCCTGTAAATACGCCTCAGTTGGAGAGCTGAAAACCGTCGCGGTTAAGGTATCCTCGAAGAACTTCGGACATGGACTCTTTACTCAAGAAGTGACCGATATTCTCGAAAAGTATCACTTACCACCTCGCTGCTTAGTTTTGGAAGTATTTGAAGACATGCTCTCGAAGAAACGCTGTGTCGATGAGCTCTATCAACTTGTCGAACTGGGTTGTCAGATAACCGTGGCAGATTTTGGAATGGGGCACATTTCCATTTCCGAGCTTCGTGAGTTGCCAATACAAAAGCTTAAGGTTGGTGCTCAGCTAGTTGCTGAAATCGCGCAAGACAAATCAGTCGAGCAGGTTGCAAAAGCCATCGTTAGCTTAGCTAAAGTACTGAATATAGAGACAATTGCTGAAGGCGTCGAGACCGAAGGGCAACTAGAATCGCTTAAACTTATTGGTTGTCATTTTGCTTCAGGACCGCATATCTCATCTTGTATGAAAGTGGAACACGCCCTTTAATCAACGTGATGCTTATCTAGCCAATCCGTTTGATTAGCTCTTTATTTATTTCCTCCCCAAGACACTCTATTTACAATTTGAGACCTTTCACGAAAAACGCATCGAAACGTTTCGATGGGGCGATCTGAGTCACACTTAAATGCAACTTGCATCGATCTTTACTCAGACTACGCTAGGATTGTCATCGAAACGTTTCGATGATTGTTTTATCAACAAAAGATAACAGCAAAGTGACCAAGAATTTTTATCAAGCCCTACAGTCTCGATAAAGCCGCATGAAGCAGGTACTAACAATGAAAAAAAGCGCCCTAATTAACTCAGAACTTTCCTATTTGGTGTCAACCTTGGGGCACACCGATGAGGTGACGATCTGCGATGCAGGTTTGCCGATTGCCGATGAAGTGCAGCGTATCGACTTAGCCCTAACTCACGGCGTACCAGCCTTCATCGATACCGTTAAAGTCTATCTATCAGAAGCTCAGATCGAAGGTGTGATTCTAGCTGAAGAGTTTAAAGCAGTGAGCCCAGAGCTTCACAACGCATTGCTCGCAGTGCTAGAGCAAGAGCAGGCTAATACGGGGAAAGAGATTACTGTTCGTTATGTTACTCATGAAGAGTTTAAAGCCAAAACTGTTGATTCAAGAGCAGTCGTTAGAACAGGTGAGTGTACACCTTATGCCAATGTGATTTTCCAAGCTGGCGTCGTGTTTTAAGCCGCCACGAAATACGAGTTAAGTTCAGCGAAATATACAGGACATCCTCATGCTGCAACCAATTTTACAACTCAGCGAGATTGAAAAAGCCTTCCCTGGTGTTAAGGCTTTGGATAAAGCGAGCCTTAACGTCTACCCAGGTAAAGTGATGGCACTGCTTGGCGAAAACGGTGCTGGCAAGTCTACGTTGATGAAGGTGCTGACAGGCATTTACTCGAAAGACTACGGAGAGCTTCGCTATCAAGGCGAAGAAACTGGGTTCAAGGGACCGCGAGACTCTCAACAAGCGGGTATCAGTATTATTCACCAAGAGCTCAACCTAATCCCTGAGCTTACCATTGCGGAGAATATCTTCTTAGGTCGTGAAAAGACCAATGCGTTTGGACGTATTTTATGGTCTGAAATGTACGCCGAAGCAGACCGATTACTTGCCAGACTCAACGTGAAACACAGTGCGAAAACACCTTTGGGTGAGTTGAGCTTAGGTGAACAACAGATGGTTGAGATCGCGAAAGCTCTGTCGTTTGAGTCGAAAGTTATCATTATGGACGAGCCAACCGACGCACTGACAGATACAGAGACCGAATCCCTTTTCAGTGTCATTAATGAGCTTCGTGAACAAGGCTGCGGCATTGTTTACATTTCTCACCGCCTTAAAGAGATCTTTGAGATTTGCGATGACATTACCGTACTTCGTGACGGCAAGTTTATCGGGCAGCGTACCGTTGCCGAAACTGATGAAGATACCCTAATCGAGATGATGGTAGGTCGTAAGCTCGATGAGCAGTACCCTCGTATTGATGCCGTCCACGGTAAAACAAGCCTCGAAGTAAAAAATCTTACGGGCCCAGGCGTTGATAATGTGAGCTTCACCCTAGATCAAGGAGAGATCCTTGGTGTATCCGGCTTGATGGGAGCCGGGCGCACAGAGCTAATGAAAATTATCTATGGCGCGCTGAAACGTCAGTCTGGTGATGTAATTCTTAATGGTAAAACCATTAACCCAGATAGCCCTCAAGAAGGCTTGGCAAACGGTATTGCTTATATCTCAGAAGACCGTAAGGGAGATGGTTTAGTACTCGGATTGTCCGTTAAAGAAAACATGTCGATCTGTGCGCTTGAGCAGTTATCTAAAGGCATGCAGATCCAGCACAGTGAAGAAGTGATTGCAGTAGAAGACTTTATCAAGCTCTTCAACATCAAAACGCCAACTCGAGACCAAATCATAGGCAATCTTTCTGGTGGTAATCAACAGAAAGTTGCCATTGCCAAAGGACTAATGACTAAGCCTAAGGTGCTTATTCTGGACGAGCCAACTCGCGGTGTGGACGTTGGTGCTAAGAAAGAAATCTATCAACTAATCAACAAGTTTAAAGCAGATGGCATGAGCATCATTTTGGTGTCATCTGAAATGCCAGAAGTACTTGGCATGAGTGATCGAATTTTGGTGATGCATGAAGGGCATATAAGTGGTGAGTTTATGGCTCAAGATGCAGACCAAGAGAAACTACTAGCATGCGCTGTCGGTAAAAATGTAAGTGAGGAAGCAGCATGAACAACAAAACCATCAACAAAGAGATGAGCGTCGAGATGGAAAACAAGAAGCCTCTTTTCAATAAAGAATGGTTGATTGAGCAAAAATCACTGATTGCGCTGATCTTCCTAATTATCGTGGTGTCTTTTCTAAACCCGAACTTTTTCACCGTCGATAATATTCTGAATATTCTTCGCCAAACCTCTGTGAATGCCATTATCGCAGTGGGTATGACTTTGGTCATCTTAACCGCAGGTATCGACTTGAGCGTGGGCTCAGTACTCGCACTTTGTGGTGCATTTGCTGCCAGTTTGATAGCGATGGAAGTCCCGGTATTGATCGCGGTTCCAACCGCGCTTCTTGCTGGTGCAGTTCTTGGCGCAATAAGCGGTATTATCATCGCCAAAGGTAAAGTTCAGGCGTTTATCGCCACCTTGGTTACCATGACGCTATTACGTGGTGTGACCATGGTGTACACCGACGGTCGTCCAATCTCTACAGGCTTTACCGACACGGCTGACGCGTTCGCATGGTTTGGTACGGGTTACGCTTTGGGCATCCCAGTTCCAGTTTGGATTATGGTCGTCGTATTCGCTTCAGTTTGGTATCTACTTAACCACACTCGCTTTGGTCGCTACGTTTATGCACTAGGCGGTAACGAATCAGCGACTCGCTTGTCTGGTATCAACGTCGACAAAGTGAAGATTGGTGTTTATGCCATCTGTGGTCTGCTTGCAGCACTAGCGGGCATTATCGTTACCTCTCGTCTGTCATCGGCTCAGCCTACAGCGGGTATGGGATACGAGCTCGACGCCATTGCCGCGGTTGTTCTTGGCGGTACCAGCTTGATGGGTGGTAAAGGTCGAATTATGGGTACGTTGATTGGTGCACTGATCATCGGCTTCTTGAACAACGCACTTAACCTATTGGATGTTTCTTCTTACTACCAAATGATCGCAAAAGCAGTGGTTATCTTGCTTGCGGTACTGGTGGACAACAAAAACAAGTAACCTCGATTAACACTAGATTATTTACAATAACAGGCTCGACAATGAGTTGAGCCGCCCCCTACACAAAGGACTAAAACGATGAAAAAACTAGCCACTTTAATCTCTGCTGCCGTGCTATCTGCTTCTATGTCTACAGCTGCATCAGCACAAGACACGATGGCGATTGTTGTCTCTACGCTTAACAACCCGTTCTTCGTAACGATGAAAGAGGGTGCGGAAGCGAAAGCCAAGGATTTAGGTTACAACCTAATCGTTTTGGACTCGCAAAATGACCCAAGCAAAGAGCTATCAAACATTGAAGATTTAACAGTACGTGGCGTTAAAGCAATTCTTATCAACCCAACTGATTCTGATGCAGTATCGAATGCTATTCGTATGGCAAACCGCTCGAACATCCCAGTACTGACGCTTGACCGTGGCGCTAGCCGTGGTGACGTAGTGAGCCACATCGCATCTGATAACGTAGTTGGTGGCGAAATGGCAGGTCACTACATCATGGAGAAAGTAGGCGAGAAGGCGAAAGTTATTCAACTAGAAGGTATCGCAGGCACGTCAGCTGCACGTGAGCGTGGTGAAGGTTTCATGAACTCAGTAAAAGGTTCAGAAATGGAACTCCTTGCTAGCCAACCAGCGGATTTCGACCGTACTAAAGGTCTAAACGTAATGGAGAACCTACTAGCTGCAAACCCAGATGTACAAGCTGTATTCGCACAGAACGATGAAATGGCACTAGGTGCACTACGTGCGGTTCAAGCGGCAGGTAAAGACGTCATGATCGTTGGCTTTGATGGCACTGAAGATGGCATGGCAGCGGTGAAACGCGGCAAACTAGCAGCAACGATTGCACAGCAACCAGATATGATCGGTGCACTAGGTGTGGAGACTGCTGACAAAGTCTTGAAAGGCGAAAAAGTAGAAGAGTACATCCCAGTACCTCTTAAAGTCGTAGCTGAGTAATAGGCGAGGCGACGATAGGAGCCAGCCTGATGTTCCTCCCCTATATAAGCGGGGCGCGTAGCCGGGAGGCTAGGAGGGGTGCTCTTGAATTTGCGAAGCAAATTTAAGTGGAGCGTGTGAGTTAAGCTTCAGCGCATTTACCCCCTCCAACTCCCCCTTATCAGGGGGAGAGCTAAGAGCTTAGTAACGAATAGGCGAGGCGACGATAGGAGGCAGCCTAATGTTCCTCCCCTTACTAAGGCGAGGCTAGGAGGGGTGCTCTTATACTTGCGAAGCAAATATAAGTAGTGCGTGTGAGTTAAGCTTCAGCGCATTTACCCCCTCCAACTCCCCCTTATCAGGGGGAGAGCTGAGAGCTAGTAACGAATAGGCGAGGTGACGATAGTAGCCAGCCTGTAGTTCCTCCCCTTACAAGGGGAGGCTAGGAGGGGGGCTCTTGAATTTGCGAAGCAAATTTGAGTATTGCGTGTGAGTTCAACTTCAGCGCTTTTACCCCCTCTAGCTCCCCCTTATCAGGGGGAGAACTAACGCTAGCTACGCATCGCAATAAACAACCAGATACCTTCGGCTTGCCACCCAAAGGCAACCCCAAGTTATCTACATAAAAGAGTTAAAAAGGAACAAAGTATGAATAAACTCATCGTGTTGGGTAGTGTGAATGCAGACCATGTACTGCAAGTTCCTTCTTTCCCTCGCCCCGGCGAAACATTGCATGGTGGAAACTATCAAGTCATCCCAGGTGGCAAAGGCGCTAACCAAGCGGTTGCTGCTGCAAGACTTGGCGGCGATACGGGTTTTATTGCTTGTGTGGGCGATGACGCTTTTGGTATCAATATTCGCGAAGCATTCAAATCTGATGGTATCAACATCGCGGGTGTTCAATTAGAGCCAGGCACACCGACGGGTATTGCCATGATTCAAGTAGCCGACAGTGGTGAAAACAGCATCTGTATTTCCGCAGAAGCAAATGCCAAGCTAACAAAAGCTCGTGTAGAGCCACATAAAGGTCTGCTAGAGAACGCGAATTACCTACTCATGCAGTTAGAAACACCAATCGAAGGTATTGAATACGCAGCGCAAGTCGCTAAAGCAGCAAAGACCAATGTTGTGCTCAACCCAGCACCAGCTCGAGCTCTACCAGACTCTCTGCTCTCTTGTGTTGATGTCATCACACCAAACGAAACCGAAGCCGAAGTCCTAACGGGTATTACCGTTATCGACGATGATTCCGCACAAGAAGCTGCAAACGCGCTTCACTGCAAGGGTATCGAAATCGTTATGATTACCCTTGGTTCAAAAGGCGTTTGGCTTAGCCAAAATGGTCGAGGTGAGCGTATCCCGGGTTTCAAAGTAGAGGCGACAGATACAACAGCAGCAGGTGACACCTTCAACGGTGCGCTAGCCACTGGTCTCATTGATGGAAAACCTATCGAAGAGGCGATTGTGTTCGCTCATGCAGCGGCAGCGATTTCAGTGACTCGATTTGGCGCTCAGACTTCCATTCCTACCTTGAATGAAGTAAAAGAGTTTCTAGCTCAACAAGCTTAGCGGCATACTCTAAGCGTATAAACATAACAAGAAGCAGTGGAGACCCTTGCCCAATGGCAACGATGAAGGACATAGCAAGGCTCGCGGGCGTTTCAACGTCGACCGTGAGTCATGTCATCAACAAAACACGATTCGTGAGTGAAGAGATTTCTGAGCGCGTGAACAACGCAGCGAAAGAGCTCAATTACGCACCCTCTGCGTTGGCACGTAGCCTCAAAATGAATCGTACACGAACAATTGGAATGTTAGTGACTACCTCAACCAACCCGTTTTTTGGAGAGGTAGTAAAAGGGGTCGAACGCAGCTGTTATCATCAAAACTACAATCTCATCCTTTGTAATACCGAAGGTGATACGGAGCGCATGAAAGCCTCTATCGACACTTTGCTACAAAAGCGTGTAGATGGACTGATTTTGATGTGTGCGACACTAGCAGGTGAGAAACTCGATATCTTTGAGCAGTATCCGTCAATCCCAGTTGTGGTGATGGACTGGGGACCAATGCATTTCGAAAGTGACAAGATCCAAGATAACTCCTTTCTGGGTGGATATCTTGCGACAAAACACTTAATCGAGAATGGTCATAAAGAAGTGGGGTGTATTACGGGTCCACTTAACCGTCATCAAGCCTTGATGCGTTATGAGGGCTACAAGAAGGCGCTGAAAGAGCATCATCTTGCTATTAATCCAGACTGGATCATCGAATCAGACTTTGAGTGTGATGGTGGCGCTAAGTCGCTGGAAGCCTTGATTGAGCGTGGGCCTCTGCCTTCGTCACTATTTGTCTGTAATGACATGATGGCGATGGGGGCGCTCAATGTTGCTCATGCCAAGGGAATTAAGGTTCCCAATGAACTTTCGATCATTGGCTACGATGATATCCATATCGCTAAGTACATGACCCCATCACTTACAACCATTCATCAGCCTAAGTATCGATTAGGTAAAGCAGCGGTTGAAACCTTGCTGGCAAAAATCGATAAGACCGATCTTGCTCCTGATGTGGTTCAACTAGAACCGTCACTGGTGATACGTGACAGCGTAAAAACCATTTAGTAGTCGTCGAAGCTCAGCCTTAAGCGGGCTGAGCCACCTTGAACCCTCTAATAACATTGCTCAGCGTAATCACCGCGAATACCCCAATGACGATAGACAAGTGCCATGGTTGACTCAATCCAAGTTGTACCAATGACATACTGACAATCGAAGAGACGATCATCTGTCCACCACCTGATAACGCAGCCGCTGCGCCCGCTTGTTTTTTATAAGGCAGCATAACCATTGCTTGTGCACAAGGCAGCGCAATACCATTCCCTAAGATCATAAGCAGTTGCCCCAGCATGAGGTAGATAGGCTCTAGTGGACAGAATAGTAACCACAGGGCTGCGGTGGCATGCAAAGCAGGTGTCCACAACAGCATCTTTTTGCTGCCTATGATTGGACGTACACGGTTACAAATTGTGGTACCACAAATCATACCGAGGGCAGGGATCAGTGCCCATAACGCATACTCATCGGAATTCATTCCAATTTGATTTTGCATGATAAACGGCATGACGGAGACCGTAGTGATCATCAAGCTAAAATTGAGCCAACCGATACTGGCAAAGCTCATAAAGTAACTTGAGCGTAGAAGCTCGCCATACTGAATAACCATCTTTTTAGGAGAGGGTATGGATGACTTCTCTGCCACTGTTTCTTTGAACAGAATCGCGATTGCAACCCATGCTAGTGCCACATAACTAAACAACGACACGAAGACCATATTCCAGCCGAAGTGAAAGTTGATAAATCCACCAAGCACAGGCGCAATAACCGGTGTAATCGAGGCTGCCATTGCAATGTATGACATAGCCAGCGGTAGATCCGCTCCGCTGAACTGATCTCGCGTCGACGCCCTAGCAAGTACCGCGCAGCAACCCGTTCCCACCCCTTGCAAGAATCGACCAAGCACCATGCCTTTGAAAGAGTCTTGCATCAAGATGATCATCACTAAGCCTAAGAGAGCGATAACTAAACCGGTCAGCAATACCTTTTTTCGACCGATAGCGTCAGAAATAGGCCCATACAAAAATTGTGAAGGTCCAAAGCCCAGAAGGTAGATACCCACCAGTAACTGTGCTTCATCTAGAGTGATGTTGAAATCTTTCGCTATCCAAGGCAGAGAGGGAAAGACTAAACCCATACTAAGTTGACCAACGCTGATGATCAGGCAGGCGAGAAGAATGACTTTATAGCGAATTCCTTGAGTCATTGAGATTCCGTATTAAATGGCAGAGAGGAGAGGGAGTTTTGTATGACATATTACGCTAATAGATTGAGTGTTGGCTAGTTATTAAGATAAAAGTCATACTTATTGATAGATTGTCCGTATGATGCTGGCAGAAATTGAAAATTATCAAAGGGATTACAGAGTTAGGATGAGTGAACGAGCACAGAAAAAGTCGATCCAAGGAATCACTACTATTGAAGAGTTTGCCAAAGCAGCAGACTATTCATTAATGATGTCGCTTAACCGCGACCCTGACTCTGATGGCACTGGAAATGACCATAATCTAAGGCAGGTATTTACAGGACATTTTGTTCCAGTAAAACCCACACCTATTGCTGATCCAATTTATATTACTCATAGCCATTCATTATTTGAAGAACTTGGTTTAGAGGAAGCATTAGCGCTCACTGATGCGTTCCGAAACGTTTTCTCTGGTGAGTTAAGCCAGGTACCCGAACCAATGGAAGAGTTTGGCTGGGCAACGGGATACGCGCTTTCTATCTACGGTACTGAGTACATTGAACAATGCCCATTCAAAACGGGTAACGGATACGGTGACGGACGAGCCATGTCTATCTTTGAAGGTGTCTTCAACAATAAGCGTTGGGAAATGCAGCTGAAAGGCGGTGGTCCTACACCCTATTGTCGAGGCGCAGATGGACGCGCAGTACTACGCTCTAGCGTTAGAGAATTCCTCGCTCAAGAGCTGATGCATAGCTTGGGCATCCCCACAACGCGCTCGCTTTGCTTGTTTGCCTCTCAGTCAGAAAAGGTTGATAGACCTTGGTATCGTGAGGGTTCTCATTCAGAAAACCCAGATATTATGGTTTCAAACCCAGTGGCGATATCGACTCGTGTAGCATCGTCATTTCTAAGGGTAGGGCAGCTAGAGCTGTTTGGACGCAGAGCACGCAGCGACGCTCACCCTGAAGCGATGCGTGAACTAGAGATGATCGTTGACCATGCTATTGAACGTGAGTATTCAGATCAAATCGATACCAAATTACCTGCCGAAGAAAAACTACTCGCCTTTGCTGCGGCTTTTCGAGACAGACTCACAACGTTAGTGACCCACTGGATGCGCGTCGGATTCTGCCAAGGGAACTTCAATAGCGATAACTGTGCGATAGGCGGATTCACACTCGACTTCGGGCCGTTTGGTTTTGTTGAGCGCTTTGAACCCTATTACCAGCCTTGGACTGGCGGTGGTCGTCATTTTTCATTCTTCAACCAGCCTCAAGCTGCGGAGAAAAACTTCGAAAGCTTTTGCTCGGCATTAATGCCTTTGATTCGTGATGATTCGGTAGCGCTAGAACAGCTGGGCCAGATTCAAGATGAGTTCGCACAAGTTATGCACGATAAACTGAGCGAAATGTGGACGGCGAAGTTGGGTCTTGTAGAGTTCGACGGCGATCTTCTTCAAGAGCTGTTTAAACTAATGATGATGACTCATGTGGATTACACGATCTTCTTCCGCCAGTTATCCCACCTACCTAAAACCATATCTGAGCTTGAACCGAGTTTCTATACGTCTCCAGATGAGGAACTGATGAATCAATGGAGTGACTGGTTAACGGAATGGAGAAGCAAGCTTGATACGTCCCTTAGTGAGCAGGAGTTATCGACGCAAATGCAGCGCGTGAACCCTAAGTATGCTTGGCGCGAGTGGTTAGTTGTGCCAGCGTATAAACAAGCAGAGCGTGGGGAGTTTGGTTTGATTCATGAGTTGCAAGATGTGTTTGGTGGACCTTATGGGGAGCAATCGAAAGAGGTTGACGGGAAGTTTTATCAATTGAGACCGTTGGAGCTTTTTGATGTGGGTGGGGTGACGCATTATAGTTGTTCGTCGTAGGCTCACACGATGCACTGCTCAAGCAAGAAATGTGATTAATGCAAAGTACACTCAAAGAGAAAGAATCACTCAAGCTGAATTTATCGTCATTCCGCACTTGATGCGGAATCTACTTAACGCGGGTGCCAAAAGTTAAAAGGAGCGATCTAGTGTTGCATGAGGCCTTCACCTCACTTTTGGGCAGAAACGACTTTCGGAGAGCCTAGTATTAGCAAATCACGAATTAGTATAAGTATGGAAAGTCACTAAGCTCACTGTCTTGCTTTTGCACAAATCTGACATTGATGAATGCCATAAGCTATCGATACAAACATCAATATATTATATTATTGAATTTGTATTTATACTTATTAGGATTTTCTATGTTGATTCACGAATTTTCGAATAAGGACGTTACAGCTGAGCATGTAATTTTAGCTCAAGCAATATTAGCAGGGACTGCTCAAGGCGATAAAAGTAAAGCACAGCGCTTTATGACTTTTGTAAATGAGATTCCCGATGCGCCGACTGTGCCTAGCCTGATTCCACGCTTAAGTAAATTTATAAAGCGATTTAAAGCCAACTGATATTCAGAAAACGTTACACAGGGATGTGTAATTAAGATCACCAATTCCCCCTAACCACTACCTACTTTTAAACTCTATCTGACCCTATGCTCCCTCTTTATCTGGCCATTGTTGTCGGAGGACAGTAGAGTTTGATCAATTTTAAAAACGTTTCTGGACATAAATGCTTTACATCCATTCATTTTTAACATACCTCATACAGCCGTCATTCTCACGAAAGTGAGGATCTCCTACAGAGTGTAGGTGACTGAAAGTATTCGACTCAGTCGCACAAATCAACTCCGCGACGCGCTGAATGAGATCCCCCTTTTTCAAGGGGATGACGGTGATTTTTGGAGGGTGTGAAACACGAATTTGGGCAGTTCTGAGTTAAGTTTATCTACCCCGCCAGCACAGCTTCGAACGTACATGCTCTGCATCCATTCATTTCTAGCATACCCCATATAACCGTCATCCTCACGAAAGTGAGGATCTCCTACAGCGCGTATATAACTGAAAATATTCGACTAAGTCACGTAAATCAGCTTTGCAACGCGCTGAATAAGATCCCCTTTATCAAGCGGAGACGGTGATTCTTGGAGGGTGTGAAACACGAATTTAGGCAGAAACGACTTAGCCCCATCAACAGGCTAAGAATCGGCTAAAAGTGAGGTTAGATACAAGTCGTTGTATAACGCAGCGTAACGACAGTCCATGAGCTTACTTTTTATGTGTACTGAACTACTCGCTGACCAATAAAATATGCAAGTCAGATAGCAAAATGAGACTTCCCAAACGCCACAAAGTAGCAAGTTGGGCTAACCTTACGGTTTGTTATCCTTAACGTTTTTAGTTAACAGCGGAGTTGTTTTGTGAACAGTGGTCCAATCATAGTATCTCCCGGCAGCGGTGTTCAGAGGCTTCAACGAGTTGAGTTGCAAGCTACAGGTGTCTACGACGAAAAATGGTTACAGCGACTTATATTTGCTAACGCTGACCTGTTACTTTTTTACGAAATTGATTCAGATTACGCTGGTGCCGTACCAGTGTGTATGGAGCTCGCCACGAAATCGGGGCGAGTGGACTGCATCTATGTGACGCCTTCGGGTCGATTGGTCATCGTGGAAACTAAACTCTATCGGAACCCTCAATCGCGTAGAGAAGTAATAGGGCAGATACTCGATTACGCTAAAGACTTGATGAATTGGAGCTACAACGATCTCGATACTAAGGTTTGTACTGTTAATGGTGGGCAGTCTCTTTTTGAAGTGGTTAAGTCTGGTGGGCATGAAGTCTTGGAAGCCCCATTCATTGATGCGGTTCAGCGAAACCTCTCGAAAGGTCGTTTCTTATTATTGGTAGTGGGCGATGGTATTCGAGAGGGGGCTTTCGAAATAAAAGACTTTCTTAATGCCAATGCATCTATGGAGTTTTCATTTGCTATGGTTGAGATGCAGATCTTCCATATGCCTGGCGAACAACTGCTGGTGAACCCACAAATCATGCACAAGACTGAAATTACCGAGCGTCGAGTGATTTCGCTTAATCAGATAAGTGGTGAAATTACTGAGAAATTGGATTCCACCAACGAGCAAAATGAAGTAGCGACAAATAAGGGTTCTGGCCAATCCTATGAGTATTGGAGTGCATTGCTTGATTATCTTGAGCTTGAAGATACTAGTGTGAGGCTGCCAACTCCTTCGACTCAGGGGCACCTATGGTTTGAGTTACCTCCAAGGACGTACAATAGTTGGATAACAGCCTACCGCTCTAAGCCCAATGAGGTGGGTGTCTTTGTTCGATTTAGAAATGACACGCTCGGGCGATATTTGTTTGAGTACTTGTTAGATAGGCGAGAATCGTTGATATCACTACTGCCCGAGGGTGCTGAATTTGTGCCGGATGAGCTAAGACTCTCACTCCCCGCAATCACTCTTAACTGGCAAGACGAAGAGTCATGGAAGGAAGCGTTTGATTTTTATCAGTTGCGCTTGAATCAAATCTATTCTGTTGTTAAGCCTATACTGCTGCAAGCGCTCAAAGCGTATGAAAGTTAATTGGGTTTAAGCAAGGGAGAAGAGGTCACATCACAGTGGGTTGAGCGGTTGAGCGGTTGAGTGGTGCTGACACGACGTGGTCTAAAATTGAGTTATTCAAACGGGTCGGCACTCGCTGTGAGGAGATTCCTGCCTGCGCAGGAATGACGACATCTTGGGCTATTTACTGATCAAGTTAGGCTCAGTGGCAAACGGTCTTGTGCCACTAAGCCATTCAATCTACTACTTACCCCCAATACTCAACCTTGCAAACCTAACATCAGGTGCAAAGAAACTGCGGCTATCATTCGCAAGCTGTGTATCCCCAACAGCGTCGATCTCTTTCAACATCTTATAGAAGTTACCCGCTACAGTGATACCGCGAACCGGTTGTAATCGTTTACCATCTCGACACAAGAAGCCGCTAGCGCCAAACGAGAAATCACCGCTGACCACATCAGCGCCAGAGTGCACACCTTGCAGTTCAACCAACTCTAAGTATTCCCCGGCTTTCACTTCAGAGGCGCTACTTTGCCCGATGGCTATGACTTTGTGATTTGTGGAAACATCTAAGCTCGATTTTGCACCGCGCGCCGCGCTAGCCGTTGAGACTGCACCAAGGTAGCTGGCGGTATGGCTGTTGTGGAGTAGGGTACTTAACTGCCCGTTGGCGATTAGGATGTTGTCTTGCGTTGCAAAGCCTTCACTATCAAACGCGGCTATGGCCATGCCGTTTGGCATGTACGCTGCGTCGGTTAGTGTGATTAGCTCGCTGGCAACAGAATGACCAACTTTATTCGCAAGTGGTGTGATGCCTTTCATTGCACTGACACCAGAGAACGCGCTGCCAAATGCGCCAAATAGGCTGCTCAGTGCACCGATATCAAAAATAGCCGAATACTCGCCAGTAGCGACAGGCGCACCATCAAGGAGGTCGCGCGCAAGGTTGTAGCCTTGTTCGATACAGTAGTTAGGATCTAGATCGTCAAAGCGTCGACCAACTGACACTTTACCAGCCATGGATTGTTTGCCATCTTTTTCGAACAAGGTGTATGCGTAGCAACTAAACGAGCGCTCGAAGTGCTGGCAGAGAGTACCTTGAGTGTTAGCAAGAATCAGCTGGCTTTCACCATCCGCATAACCGTTATAAGGAGCGCTTGAAGCATGAGGTAGGTCGAGAACGCCTTTTTCAAGTGCAAGAGACAGAGCGATTTTGTCATCTGCAGACGTTGTGTCTTGTTGCGCGATTTCTGCAATATCGGTGGTGATCTTGCTATTAACACAACTAATCGTTTGGTGCTCATCTTGTTTGGAGAAACGAGCGCTTTGAAGCGCGTTGGTGAGCATCAAATCTAGGCTGGATTCCTCTAATGATTCAGAATAGCTAGTTGCAATACGTGTATCTTTGACAACTCGAACACCAAGTACTTGGCTTGAACTGACTTTGTATTCATCTAGCTGACCTTGGTTGGCTTTAAGTGAGAAACTGTTACTGCGATTGACGATAACGTCGGCTTCTGCACCTTGGCGTTTTGCCTCTGAGAGGACGTAATCAACAGCGCTGAGAAGTTGTTTGTCTTGGCTCATTAGTTTCCGCCTCCCACTAGAATGTTGTCCACTTTTAACGAAGGCTGACCAACCGTTGTTGGTACTGAACCACTAACAGAGCCACACATACCTGGTGCCAGCGCCATGTCTTTACCTACCATGCTGATCTCTTTGAGTACTTTAGGACCAGTACTGATAAGGGTCGCGGTTTTAAGCGGTTTAGTGATTTTGCCGTTCTCCACCAAGTACGCTTCGCGAACCGCGAAGTTGAACTCTCCAGTACCTGGCTGAACCGAGCCGCCGCCCATTTTTTTAGCATAAATGCCGCGTTCTACGCCTGCTAGCATATCGTCTAGAGAGTGTTCACCTGCTTCAATAAAGGTGTTTCTCATGCGCGACGTTGGCGCAAACTTGTAGTTTTGGCGACGTCCAGAGCCCGTTGGCTCAAAGCCGGTTTTCATGCCGCCCATTTTATCAACCATAAAGCTAGTGAGCTGGCCGTCTTTGATTAATTGAGTACGCTGCGTTGGCATGCCTTCATCATCGACATGGATAGAGCCCCACTCATTGGTCATCGTGCCATCATCAACGGCGCTTACCGCGTTATGCGCAATCATTTCTCCCATTTTGTCATGGAATACTGATGCTTTTTTGGCGACAGAGGTGGTCTCGAGTAAGTGCCCACAGGCTTCGTGGAAGATAACGCCACCAAATCCATTACCAATAATGACGGGCATTTCACCAGATGGACAGGCATCAGCACCAAGTTTGACTAATGCTTGTTGGGCGATGGTCTGGCCGAGTTCTTTGGCATCTAACTGCTCACTAAACTCCCAGCCTGCTAGTGCGCCTGGACCTTCCATACCAGAGGATTGCTCATTACCTTTTTGAGCAACGGAGTTCCCCGACACGCGGATGTAATGACGCGTATCGTCAACGTGCAAGCCCTCTGAGTTGAAGATCGATACGTGCTGCTCTCGCTGCAGAACGCTACCGATAAATTGCGTGATGTATTCACTTTCAGCGCGAACTGCTGCATCGGTTTTTAGTAGAAACGCAATTTTTGAGTCCAAGTTGGCGTCTTTGCTCAGTGGCAAGCGGCACCCGTGTTGAACTGGGTAGCGGTTTAGATTCAAAGCGCCCGCTGTTGCGATTTGCTCTCTCTTGTCTTTTGCTGCGAGTAGTGACGTTACGCGCTTTAGTTCAGCTTCATCAGTGTTATTGGTGTAGCCGTACAACACTTTGTGACCAAAGAAGAGACGAATACCAATACCGAAATCGATACCAGAGTTCACTTTATCGACTTCGCCAGACGCGATCTGGACAGAATTGGTTTGATGGTGTTCGACGAAAAGCTCTGCGAAATCAGCGCCGAGAAAGAGGGCGTGATCGATGACTGCTTTCGCTGTATCAGAATTTAACATGAAGTCTCCTTGTTCATAGAAGGTCCAAGTGATCCCTAAAAAATAGGAATTTCAAAATGTTATATCAAGCTGGATGAGCAAGCCACTGACTTGGTTCTAGAGTGAAATCAGTGAAAGATGCGGTAAACGAAGATGGTGTCGGGCTGCACGCATAAACACCAAATTTTACTGATGACTTAGTCGGCATTGGTGGGTTGCATTTACCCATTTCTGGCGTTGTTTCTCCTAGCTTATGAAGATGAAAAATACGCATTTGTTTGAAATGTACGCCATCGAGCGAGGATTCGATTAAAAAATCAGGACCACGTCGGCTTAAACGGTACCAGATCTCACTAGGGAGCGGGATATCTGTTGTCGCCCAGTCAGAATAACCAAGGTTGGTCACAACACTGCCGAGTCGGGAAAATGACTCGTTTTCGTATTCGATGGATGCTTTGAACCAGTTGTCACTATCCAAATAGATAATCAGTCCACATTGATCAAACTGAGACTGATACTGAAAGCTTACTTTTGTGGTGAATGAGAAGTTATCACTAGACTCAAGCAATAATGCTGGGGCGTTGTCGTTCCTAAAGCCATAATATGAGCGTTGCCAGAAGTCTGTTTCCGGCTCTGTTGTAATCGACACAGACGTCTCCGTCACTTGACTGGTTTCGGGTTCAAAAATCCATGTGCCTTTGGTGAAATCAACCATTTAGGGTATCTCGCTCTTGGAAAAAACTTTGAATAGGTAGGGGGGGTGGTGATATTTCTGTTTCCCTTAGAGTCCATGATGGTCTCTTTTTCTTGCTCCTTCAAGCGATTAGAGCAATAAATTCAACCAGCACGAGTGTGCGCGAGAAATAGAGAAAGTAGCGTGATTATCGTTAGAGATGAATCTGTTTGTGATAAAGCTTCGTAAACCAGACAAACCAATTAAACGGAGTTAACTATGTTCTCATTCTTAAAACGAGAACCAGCAAGAAAACTAAAGAAACGACACTCAATGTTGCTAGAGCAAGCGATGCGTGCTCAGAGAAATGGCGATATCAGAATGTACTCTAAACTCACAGCCGAGGCAGAGGAGCTCTTTGTTCATATCAAAAAGCTCTCTGCTGACGACTCTCAGTAGCTTAAGACTTAATCTTTAAGAATTAAGCAGGTCTACTTAGATACCTTTCTGATACTGTTGGTTTCTTGTCGGCGCGATCAGTGCTGTGACACCGCTCGATGGGTCATCTCCTTTCCGAAGCAACTCCGCTTGGAATGCATTGATGATATCTAGCTTACTACCTGATACTTTGGTTTCGGTTTGGATGTCTCGTAGGTCAATAAATACATCCGTGATGAGGTCGCGATGATCATTAAGGACATCAAGGTTTAACGTGTTCAAGTCACTATAAATAGAGTTGTGTGAGCCTCTCTGCTTTTGAACGACGTATGGATTGTCTTTTAGATTGATGATAGAGGTGCGCTTGTCACAGCGTCTCAAGCAACCCTTGTTGACCTTGATCTTTTTACAGCCTTCAGTTTGCTGGAACAAGCACTGACGGCTAGTCAAAAGTGTATTTGGATGGTACACGCTGTAGAAGGTACGCATTTGATTAGGTCTGCGAATGTAGCGAAGCTGTTTGTTGCTTAACTCATTAGACAAAAATGCGCCAGCTGCCGAGTACTCTTCTTCGAGACACTTGAGTGTGTATGAGTTCGTGGTGTTCATTTGTGGACCTGCGATCCATTTCAATCCATTGCTTTGCGCATAGAAGCCCACACCAGAGTTGTTGGTGATGAGTAAAGAGGGCTTGATAGTCTCGAGAAACACCTTCGCCGCTTCATAATCGTCGCCGATCAAAATGGCAGGGAACCATGGTTTTAATCTCGGGTTACTCTCAAACAGAGCAATCATCGCAGGCAGCTCTGCTTTTAGCCCCATAGGGAGCTGAAAGTAAACATCGACATTGTCTTCAAGCGCGAGTGCCACATCTTCTTGCTCTGAAATCAATACAGAAAGAGGCTTGGTCTCGGTTAGCTCAGGGTTACTAGGAAGCGTTGCCAGTTTTGGCGCTTCGATGGCTCCCTTTAAGCTGGCTTTCGGGCGATCTGAGTTGATGTCCATCTTGGCGATCTCGGCATCAACATGTTGGATAATATCGGTTTTCTTGTCGTACAGACGCTTTTTGACGCTTTTAACATCATCGGTACTAGTGCATTGATAGACCTTTGAGAAATGCGTGACGGCATTATCTCTTGGATTATCAATGTACATACTTTTGCCAAAATCCCCTTTCAGAAACGCGTTTGAAAAATCGCGGTTAAACACTGTGTAGAGTTCAGTTGTGTCTTGCGATAGCGTTTCACCGTCACACAGTCGATCAATCTGCTTACGCCAGTTGTCGACGACTGTGTAAACGTAATGTGGCTTTTTGATTCGACCTTCCACCTTCAGTGAGTACACGCCAGCATCGGCAAGCGCTTGTAGATCACCAAATGCGGAGTTGTCTTTGAGGTTTAGCGGGTAGTCATAACCCTGTTTAGTGGTTTGATACTGTTCTCGGCATGGTTGGCTGCATCGACCGCGGTTACCTGAGGCGCCATTGCGAGCAGAGCTGATATAGCAAAGACCAGAAAAACCGATGCAGTAGGAACCATGAACGAACACTTCCATCAACACGTCATGTTGATGACCAAAGTGTGCGAGATGAGCAATTTCATCGATGTTCAACTCTCGGGATAAATTGACGCGACTCGCGGTCATCTTCTTGAGGTACTCAATTTGCCCTGTGTTGTGGGTATTCAACTGAGTTGATGCGTGAACATCTAATGTAGGGAAATGATGCTTTAGAAGATAGGCTAAGCCAAGATCCTGAACGATAACGCCATCGATGTCTGTATCGACTAACTGGGCGAGAAGCCTCATTACTGCAGCAATTTCACTCTCGAGAATGAGGACGTTAAGGGTAAGGAAAACTTGGCATTGATTGGCGTGAGCCAGTTCGAGAACGCCATTTAAGTTATCTAGTGTCAGGTTAGCGGCGCGATTACGCGCGTTAAAACGATCCAGTCCACAGTAAACCGCATCAGCACCCGCTGCAATTGCTGCTTTGATTGATTCTACGTCACCGCCCGGTGCTAATAACTCAAACTGATCTCGTGTCACGACCATACCCCTAAAAAAAGTGAGGGCGCAGTGTACAGGAATTAGTGACGAATTTCGTTAGTTAATTAGAGGTAGTTGTGGACGAAAGTAGGAAGGAACATGAAGTGGTGTAAAAAACGAGAAAAGGTGGCATCTGCCACCTTTTCGTTAAAGTAAAGCTCAATTACTGCATTTCTTTCATTGCAGAGACCACTGACGGGTCGTTAAGTAGGTTGAACAGTAAGCTTTTTGCTGAAGAACGCTGAGAGTCAGAAAGCTTCTTCGTTGGGTTTTCACGCGTTTGCGTTAGGATGTTTTTGACGAACCGACTGTTGGTACCAGACAACTCATACACAAAACGAAGCGTATCCATCAGTTCATCTTGAGGTAGGCTGTATACTGCCATCTCGCAGCTCAGTCCATCCATAGCGAGTAGGTTATTTACGACCTCGCGTCGCTCAGCATTAAACTTTTCTTTGGCAATGTAGCCGTCGATCAACGCTTGTACACGGTCTGCGATAGCAACAGGTACTTCCATGGTTTTTGTTTCGTAAGTCATCGCTGATTCTACTCCTTCGACTGGGATGTTTTTATCGTCACTGACTAGGCATGAAAAGTGAGTCGATGCCAAAATGTTCAGTCTTGTGACATTGTTTGCCTTACCACTACTAGTCAGGCTTTTCATTTGTTCATAATGACAGAAAAACATTTCGAATAGTAGGGCAACTCGGGGCTCGCGTTCTATTTGATAGATTCTTAAGCAATTTTGAACTCGCGGAGAGAGTAAATCCGTACCACACTTTTATTATCGTTAATGTGGAGTTTGGAAAGATGGAACGACGCGATTTCCTGGCATTGTGCTCTGTGTTTGTTGCTAGTCCAGTACTGGCAAACACAAAACTACAAAAAACGCCGCCTCAGGCAGAAGGTCCCTTTTACCCAGTGACGACTATTCCCGTTCGGCCAGACCTGATTATTGAGAGCGATGAAGTCGAAGGTGAGAGCATGAATTTGGTTGGGAGAGTCGTAGACACTAAAGGCAATCCAATTTCTGGTGTGAGAGTTGAAATCTGGCAGTGCGATGGGAGAGGTGTCTATGACCATCCACGGCAACCTAACGTTGAGAGATTCGATAAAAACTTCGCAGGCTTTGGCGCGCTTCAAAGTGATGAAAGAGGGCAGGTACAGTTTAGGACTCTATTTCCAGTCCCCTACACAGGTAGGCCACCGCACATACATGTAAAGCTTTGGCAGAATCAACGAGAGTTGTTGACGACGCAACTTTACCTCAAAGGCAAGACAGGTAACGAGTGGTGGGGTGGTAGCGAGCGAGATTTACTGCAAATGGATGTAAACAAAGATGGCAAAGAAGAGTGGACAACGCAGTTCCAGTTCGTGGTCTGACGTTGCCCATCTATTTCGCACTTATGCGCCGCTCTGTACGGGTTGATAACGCCCGGGCTTGTGGTTCATCGCCAAGATCAGATTGGTTGCGATAGCACCCAATACAGAGAGTGCGATTAGATAGATATCGACAACAAACAGAGAAAGTACAACGATGGCGCAATCCAGTGCCATTTGCACTTTGCCTGCACGGATACCGAATCGCTCTTGTAAGAACAGCGCCAGAATATTGAACCCACCTAGGCTCATCTTATGTCGAAAGATCACAAGCATGCCCATACCAATTAACCCACCACCGATTAACGCGGCGTAAATAGGCTCGATGTGCGAGATCTGAATGACGTGGTGCAAGTGGTCCACAGCGAAAGAGACGATACTAACCGCAATAAAGGTGTTGATGGTGAACTGCCATCCCATGCGGGTGACTGACAAAATATAGAAAGGCAGGTTTAATGCAAAAAATACCTGTCCGAAGCTAAGCGTGGTGACCTTAGTGATAAACAGAGCAAGACCGGCTGTTCCGCCTGTTAACAAGCCAACCTGATTAAAGAAGATAACACCTAGAGATACCAAAGCACTCCCGAGCGTTAGGGCGAGCAAATTCTCGCGCAGGCTATGATCTTTATCCATAAAGAAAATTCCAATTTATAGACGCCAAAAGGGGCGTGTTGTTACAAGTGATTGGCGGCGATGTTAGCCTTCTATGGATACTTATGTCGATAACGTGGCGAATTTTCGATTTTTAATGAGTGTTTCGTTAGATTTACACATGAGGTGGCTAACGAGGCCGTTTTAGCCTCGTCTAGCTTGTACTTCCATACTGCGAAGAATGTAATCTGTCATCCATGCGGTTGCCAATAAACACATCCATACGACAACAACTTGATGGGGCACTTCGACTTTTGACCATACTACCAAGGTTGCAAAGCCAACCGCTGGGACTGTCCAATAGATGAGTTTGTTCCAGCGAAAACCCTTGAGGTCAGATAGGCTTTCGAGGGAGGCAATAATACCAGTGATGGAGAGAGCGACGACGATGGTATAAGCCTGATCGGTAAACCATAGCGGTAAAATGAGTGCCAATACCCACCAATTTTGCTTGCGAGAAGTGTTCTTGCGTCTCGCCGCACACCAGATGACACAAATAGAGATCATTTGAACCAGAGTAATCAATGGCGAGCCATCGAGTGTTCCGAGTATCTGACTGACCATGATTCCCGCTTGCAAGGCACTAACGATGGCTGCGGTAATGATTCGAACGTTGCGATTACTGCGTTTTGAGAACGCGACGAAGAGCAGTGGGAACAGTGTCCATTGTGTCACAGATAGAGATATGGATTGATGAGGTAGCGTGAGCCCGTAACAGAGCATTCCAGCAAGAAGTACAAGTCCACTGGCACCTTTACGAGGCAGTATCCATAGCGCTGGAATGACTAATGCGAGAACAGAGATATCACCATCACTAACACCAATCGCTTTAGCGCAGGTGATGGCGAGTAAAGTGGTGATGACAAAATGCAAAGTAGAAAACATCAGAACCCTCTTATTTTAAAGAAGTGAAATCCTTAGTCACAGAAACAGAGCTTTTCGTTTGAATGTAAAACGTAAAAAGGACCTAACCCGAAGGTTAGGTCCATAAAGTAGCGTTAGATCGAGAGTGCTGAGTAAAGCACACCAAGCGTACCAAGAGTGAAGATAATCAGTACCGCTTTGCTCGACATCTCGCCGTTGTTCTCCGTCGCTTTACCAAAAAGACCAAATACCAACGGATGCACTAAGAATGGTGTCGCGAAGATGAAGGTGATCATGCTTGCCGCACTATCGCCAAACATTCCACCTTGTGTTGCCGCGAACAAGCCGAAGTGAGACAGACCAGAAGCTGCCGCCATCGATGCGTGTTCAATAGGCATACCAGCGAAGTGTAGAATCGTGAAGCTTCCGAATACCGCAACAATTTGCCAGCCAAACGAGAACTGCATCAGACCTTTTACTTCAACTGCATGGTCACCATTTGCTTTGCGAAGGTTCTTGGTTGCAAGGTACACACAAGCCAAGCCTGCAAGCACGAGAGGCAGTGTCCAACCAACAAGCAATGCGCCACGCTCTGCACTTGCCGCAAGGATAGTAAATACAAAGATATGACCAAGGAATGGAATGTTGATCATGATTGGAGCGCGCGCTGCTGCCGTGTAGCCGAAGTCGCCAGCAGTACATGCACCTGTTAAGCCTGAGTGAGATAAACCACCTGCCATACCTGGTGCTAGGTTACGAACGTGGTTCGCTTTCGCTAGGAAGATAAGGATAGTTAGGCCACCAAACATCCAGAACATTTGACCTGCAAAACCATAAACGATAACGCTTTGTAGACCCGGAATGCTAAACGCTTCAAGCATGTGAGAACCACCAACCAAGAAAGTACCGGTTAATAGTACTGGGATACCAGCGAACAGCAGTGAGTTCAGTGTAGGACCCGCTTTCCAATGTGGAAGCAACATACCTAAGCCAGATGAAATGATCATAGCAAAGAAGATTTGCGGCAAACCAATCACACTAGCAACTAGATGAGAGAGTCTTAGCGACAACATCATAATGATGACGATAGTCAGAACCTCGACGACGCCCTTAAAGAGGTAAGTACGCATCTTGGCTACTTCTTTTTTGCTATCGACGAAGATAATAGCAACGCCTATACATAGGTACGCCATCGCGAGATACGATTCACCCATTGGGTGAGAAGCACTGCGACCTGTCAGCAATGCAGAGATCATCTCGATACCCATTAGCAAAACAAATGCGCGAATGATGTATACGAATTGAGTACTCGTGGTGCCAAAGAAAACTTCATTCTTGGCAGGAACAGCTAACACATCAACGTGACCCGTCTCCTTTGAAAGCAGGCGACGGATTTCTTGTCCACCGACAAAGAATGTTGCGATCAAGGCAATGACGGTCGTTTGGCTTAAAAGCACGATAGCTGGGAACTCTTGAAGTCCCGGGGTAGCAAGACCTGTTTTTACAAACAAGGTACCCATAAGCAGACCAAGTACAACGATAACTAAAACCGCTGAGTACTTAGTATTAGCGACGATGGTTCTTGAAAGCAGAACCATGATGACAACAGCCACCATTGAAAATAATAAATGATTAAAAGAAATCAGATACGAAAAGTGTTCCATTAATTACACCAGATAAGTCTTTGAAAATGGCGACATTAGCGAGCCATAAATTTATGGCGGCGATCCTATAAGAATTCACTGGTGTGATGTACTTCAAAAATGTAACGGTTGAAACATTTAATCATACAAATGAATGTGAGGTCGGTTTTTATTGTTTGTGGTTATCTGTAATGTTTTATTAAAATCATTAAAAAACAGATGGTTATGGATATTGGTAAACTTACGTGCTTTTGGGGACTTCTGTTTTTTCGAGGTTTTTGCTCGATATAACGGTTGAATGCGAAGTCGAGTGCATACCTTCGTTTGACGTCGATAGATTAGCATCTCACAATGATGTAAAGCATTAATATATGGAGAGCTATGAACTTTCTTGCACACTTACACATCGCAGAGCATTGCAGTAGTAGCTTACTAGGCAACTTATTGGGAGACTTTGTCAAAGGTGACCCAACAAAGCACTATCAAGACGATATTGCCCAAGGTATCATGCTGCATCGATTTGTTGACTCCTACACAGACAACCATCTCATTATGAAGCAGTGTAAAACCTTGTTCGACTCTGACTTAAAACGGTTCGCCCCGATTGCGATGGATATGTTTTGGGATCACTGCCTTGCAAAACACTGGTCTCGATTTCATCACCAGTCTCTCACTCGGTTTGTTGATAATGCAGAAGCAACCATTAAGCGGACATCTGCACCATTACCTGATCGATTTGTTCGAATGAGTACACACATGTGGCAAGGGCGTTGGCTAGAGTCGTATCAAGAGTTCGATAACATCAAGTATGCGTTGGAGCGTATGTCCCTGCGCAGCATGCGTATGGCACCATTGGCAGAGTGTGGTGAACAGCTTGAAATGCACTATCCAGAATTTTCAGAGTTTTTCAATCAGTTGTACCCTGAGGTGTTAGAGCAGGCAAAACAACAAACTCGCAAGTAGTTAGGCGAGAATAGCATTAACCTAGCGCTTGGTTTCTGTTACACTCGCGACCCTTTTTGAATACACCCTGTTGGCGACGTTATGACAGACAAGACTCTACTCGATACTGCCGGTGAGCAGTCCTCTTTTGATGCTTTTGCATTTAGCGATACGTTAAAGCAAAACCTTGTTGACCTAAACTACACGTCACCGACACCGATTCAGGAAAAAGCCATTCCCTTTGTATTGGACGGCAAAGACATACTTGCAGGTGCACAAACAGGCACGGGTAAGACCGCAGCGTTTGGATTGCCATTGATTCAGCAGTTGCTGGATGAGCCTAAAGCGAGAGAGCCAGAGAGTAAGGTAATCCGTTCATTGATACTCACGCCAACGCGTGAACTGGCTCAACAGGTTTTTGATAGTCTGGTTCAGCTCACCAAATCAACTGATTTAAAAGTGGTTGTCGCATATGGTGGCACTAGCATCGGTGTGCAGACTAAGAATCTTCGTGGTGGTGCCGACATTCTAGTGGCAACACCGGGTCGTCTCCTTGACCATCAGCACACTCGTAACTTGACGCTCGCCGAGTGTGAATACCTAGTGCTAGACGAAGCTGACCGCATGTTAGACATGGGCTTTATGCCGGACCTTAACCGTATCCTAAAACGGTTACCAAAAGAGCGTCAAAACATGATGTTTTCGGCGACCTTTGAGCAGCGGATTAAAGCGCTTGCGCATCGTATTATGAATCAGCCAGTAGAGGTCCAAGTTACGCCAGCGAACTCGACGGCAGATACCGTAAAACAGATGGTTTACCCCGTTGATAAGAAGCGTAAGCACGAACTGCTTGCCTACTTGATTGGCTCCCGTAACTGGCAGCAGGTTCTTGTGTTCACAAAAACCAAGCAAGGCAGTGATGCACTTGCTAAAGAGCTCAAGTTAGATGGCATTAAAGCGGTATCTATCAATGGCGATAAGAGTCAGGGCGCACGTCAAAAAGCGCTAGACGATTTTAAGTCTGGTGCAGTGAGAGCGTTGATCGCAACCGATGTCGCTGCGCGTGGTTTGGATATCCAACAGCTAGAGCAGGTCGTGAACTACGACTTACCGTATAAAGCGGAAGATTACATACACCGTATTGGTCGTACAGGACGCGCAGGGCAGGCAGGTCTTGCCGTTTCGCTGATGAGCCACGATGAACAATACTTGTTAGAGGCGATAGAGCGTTTGCTCGACAATCGCTTACCTCAAGAATGGCTAGCAGGGTTTGAACCAAGCCCAGAGTCGGAAATAGATCCTGATAGAGCACCACGCCGAAAAGGTCGAGGCGCAGATAAGCGTAAGATGAAGGCGAAACTAAAGATACACGCTAATCGCGGTAAGAAACGCTAAAAAAACCAACTGAAAAAGACAAGCTGAGGCCTGTCTTTTTTAGTTTTTACACTCTGCCAATGGAATTTTTTGTCTCATACAATCAGTCTTTTAATGAGAATGACTATCACTTGTTAATTTGTGGTTACAATTGTTAACTAGCCATTAAGGGGTAGGCTTGGTTAATATTTGTGCAACCAAGGAGGAGTGTATGAGACGATTTGAGAACATACTATTTGCTACCCAAGGTTTACCGGGGCACAGTGATGCACTGGCGCAGGCGATTATGCTGGCGGCCAACAATCGCGTTCCAGTTAAGGGGTTGATTGCCAGTCCCACCTTTCCAGATGATCTCTCCGAGTATCAGCATGCCTATGAGAGCTCGTTGCAAGATTCTCTTAACCAAAGCGTGATTAAAACCAAAAATGACGTTGGTCTGTCAGATGATGTGGTGCTTTTTCCGATTGAGGTTCAAAGTAGCGAACAGCCCGCGGTTTGCATCATTAGGCATGTTCTCAACAACCACAACGACTTAGTCATCAAAGAAGCGGAACCAATCACCGATGGTGGCGATGGTTTCAAAGCGATCGACATGACGTTGCTGCGTAAATGTCCAAGCCCCGTGTGGCTTCATAGACCTACCTCCAAGCCTAAACAAAAACGACGAGTCGCGGTTGCGATTGACCCTGTCGCTTCGACGCAGGAACAACATGCCTTAGCCCTGCGACTGTTAGAACTATCGCGTTCGATCGCGGATAGTTGCGACAGTAGGCTTCATGTTATTTCGTGCTGGCAACACTACATGGAAAACTACATAGACAGAAATACCTGGATCAAGATCGAGCATGAAGATGTGGCGAAAGAAGTTGAAGAAGAGAGAGTTCGACATGAAGAAGCCCTTCAAGCTTTGATTGATGAATCGGGAACAAAAGGAAGTATTGTCATCCACCATCTTCACGGAAAAGCGGATGATCAGATTCCAACGTGTGTAAGAGAGCGTGATGTAGACGTGTTAGTGATGGGAACCGTCGCTCGAACGGGCATATCTGGATTTGTGATCGGCAATACAGCAGAAAATGTACTTCAATCGATTCATTGCTCGTTGGTCGCACTCAAGCCGCAGGGCTTCAAAACACCAATAGCAAGCTGAAACAAAGCAAACAGAACTGGAAAAACTGGGGAGAACTGAGTTAATCAAGCGTAACGATACTGACTTGGCAACACAATTTTGTGAGTAATCACAGGAGGATATCATGAAGCACTACTGTCCACATTGTAATACTGAACTGATAGAACGCCACCAAACACACGTTTGCCCACGACATGATATTGGCGATTGTACCTATAACGCGCTAGAGCTGTTAGAGCAGCAAAATGAAGGTGTGAAAACCTTGATTGCTCATCATCCAGACACACTTGCCTCCCGACCTACCGACAGAGTCTTCTGACCTCATCTGCATCAGTTAATTGCTGACTGCAAAATACTGATAACCAGTGCACCGAGATAGTTAGTGAGCCGCAGAGCTCACTAGCTCTATTAATCTATGCTAGGAGCCAGTGTAGCCAGATGATGAGTAATGGAATCAACCGAGTCTATGTAACAGAGCCCAATGTAAGGGAAGAACCGCTTTGGATTTTTGCCATCCTACCAGCGGGGATTCTGGTTGCACTGACTTACTGGTATCAGCCATCAGGATTGAGCTGGACAGTAGAGTGGGTGCCTAGCTTAGGGATCGATCTTAGCTTTAGACTCACTGGTTTATCTTATCTGTTCGCGGCAATGATCTCTGGTGTCGGCGTAATGGTTCAGCTTTATGCTTATGCCTACTTAAAAGGGGCAAAAGATCGTTGGTTGTTCCACAGCTATCTAACGCTGTTTATGCTCGCCATGTTAGGTGTTGCGGTGAGTGACAACATCCTTCTGTTGTTCGTATTTTGGGAGCTGACCACACTTACTTCCTATCTGCTTATCGGCTTTAACCATGAAAAGGAGCAATCGAGAAAAAATGCACTGCAATCGCTGATCGTTACTGGTGCTGGTGGCCTTGCTTTGCTTGCGGGACTCATCCTATTGGGGCAAGCCGCAGGCAGTTTTCAACTTAGTGTGATCATCTCTGAGCAAGCTGCGATTACACAAGCGCCGATCTACCACGCCTCGATGGTTTTGGTCATGCTCGGCGCATTAACGAAATCTGCTCAGTTTCCATTTCATTTCTGGCTGCCAAATGCGATGGCAGCACCCACGCCAGTCAGTGCCTATTTGCATTCGTCGACCATGGTGAAAGCGGGCGTATTCTTGTTGGCTTTATTGTCTCCGGTCTACTCGGAATCAGACGTTTGGTTTTATACCTTAACAACAGTGGGTGGGTTTACCGCTTTATGGTGCGCGCTGCTGGCAGTAAGGCAAACGGACCTCAAACTGATGCTCGCATACAGTACCAATGTCGTGTTGGGTATGCTGGTGCTGCTACTGGGTATTGGTAGCGAACTCGCGTTGGTATCAGCATTTCTGTTGATTATTGCTCATGCTTTTTATAAAGCAGCACTGTTTATGGTCGTGGGTAACATAGATAAAGCGACGGGGACACGAGACATTCGGCTGCTTCGCGGTTTGAAAAGTGTGCTGGTTATATCGTTAATTGCTGCTGCTATTGCTGCATTATCAAAATCTGGTATCCCACCCTTTATGGGTTTCTTGAGCAAGGAGTACATGTACAAGGCGCTACTTGAGGTCAACACATGGATTTTGCTGGTGCTGCTTGTTGTCAACGCACTTATGGTGTCGCTAGCAATGTCACTTATTTTCAAACCGTTTCTTTCTTCAAAACCTCACGGTTCTCAAGAAAAGAGAGCGGCAGTAGCAAAGCCGGTAGAGACGAGTTTCATGCTCTGGATACCGCCAGCCTTACTAGCACTGGGTAGCATCGCTTTACCTGTGTTAGCTCTTGGTTGGCTTAATAGCAATATTGTGGCACCTGGCGTGCAAACCGTCTCACCCGATCTTCTAGTCGGCGACGTTAAATTATGGCAAGGCATAAATCTTCCTCTGATCCTCAGTGGGCTTACTTTGGGCTTAGGCGTCTTGTTTTACAAATTATCAGGTCGCGCACAAACATGGTGGGATAGGGGGGGCGTAACAACACCTGTCGCTGACTCTGTGTTCCATCGATTCATGGCATCATTGGTCGGTGTCGCTAAATGGCAAACCAATTTGCTTCAACACAAAAAGCTTGGTGGCTATGTGCTCACCTCATTTGGAGTCCTCGCGATCTTGCTGTTCAGTCATATCTCGTTGGGGAATGTTAATTGGTCATCTGGTCTTGCTGAACTTCGTTATTTCGAGGTCGTCATTGCTGCGATCATGGTTGCTTCAGCACTGCTCTGTATTGTTTCGACCTCTCGTCTTTTAGCGGTCGCATCACTAGGTGTGATTGGCTTTATGACGACATTGGTTTTTATGCTCTATAGCGCGCCGGATGTCGCCAAAACTCTCTTATTGGTAGAGACGCTACTCGTAGTCTTCGTTGCGCTGTTAATGCGCCATTTACCGCTGTTCTCAACGGTTCCTAAACATCCACGCCGCCGCCGAGCGCTACACGCTATCGTCGCTATATTCATTGGATTTGCAGTCACTATGCTGCTTATTAACATCACATCCCAGCCTCTGGATACGAGCTTATCGCAATTCTTTGCAGAGCAAAGTGTGCCTGGCGGTCATGGTCGCAACATTGTGAATGTAATTTTGGTTGATTTTCGTGCCTTCGATACCTTTGGAGAGGTGGTGGTTGTCGTTATCGCGGGGCTATCAGCCGCAAGCCTAGTCAACACAAGCGCTCATAAAAAGAATAAGATCAACTCGCTCATTTTCGCCACCACAGCGCACATTGTCGCAGCGCTTATGCTGGTGTTCTCACTCTATCTGTTGCTGAGAGGTCACAACGCACCAGGAGGCGGCTTCATTGGCGCACTTATCGCCGTCATTGGTCTGTCTCTACTTATGTTTGCTGAATCGCCAAGTTACGTAAGGGAACGCTTGTATTACTCACCGTTTTGCATCGCGATGGTGGGGATTGCAGTCAGCGCTTTGTCCGGCGTAATGAGTTTATTAGTGGGTCTGCCGTATCTCACGGGTTTGTGGTGGAAAGAAGTTGTGCCCCTTGGAACGCCGCTGCTATTTGATGTCGGTATTTACCTGTCGATTATCGGTGGCGTGATGGGGATGCTGCTAAAAGTAAATGAGGAGCTCGACTGATGGAAATATTATGGAGTGGGGTGATAGGTATCTTTGTCGCATCCGGTATCTACTTGATGTTGGAGCGACACTATCTGCGAGTTATCTTCGGATTAATACTACTTAGCAGTGCCGTTAACCTAGCAATATTTACTAGCGGTCGATTAACTTTCGGCGTGGCGCCGCTTATTGACGCAAATGACGTATTGCCGCCAGAGGGCTACGCAAACCCATTACCACAAGCCTTAGTTCTGACTGCGATCGTGATTGGATTTGGTTTACTGGTGTTTGCTTTGTTACTGTTTTACCGCTCTTATCAGGATTCAGGGAGTGCAGATGTTGAGCAACTAACCCGCTCTGAGGAGGATTCATGACAGAGCTAGGTTTGACGTTACCCGTTGTCATATCACTGCTGACATCGATACTGACATTCTTTGCTCGACGCCATTTGCGCGTTTTGGACTATGTTAGCGGCATCAGCGTCAGCGTCACGTTTTGTATCGCGTTAGCTTTGCTAGTTGGTGTGCTCAATGGTGGGCCTCAAGCGGTGGCATTCGGGCAATGGGCAGCACCTTTTGGAATCGTGTTTGTAGCTGATTTGCTCAGTGCCGCCATGGTTTTAGTGACAGCAATAATAGGGGCTGTCTGTGTCTTCTACGCGATGGCCGATCTTAGAGATAAACCTTCATACGGCATGTACCACGTGCTGATACATGTTTTGCTCGCGGGGGTGTATGGCGCTTTCCTCACTGGAGATATCTTCAACCTCTATGTGTGGTTTGAGGTGATGCTGATAGCCTCATTTGGTCTGATGGTTCTGGATGCTGGAAAAGTTCAGGTCGATGGGGCAGTCAAGTATGTGGTGCTTAATCTGGTCTCTACGTTGGTCTTCTTGCTAGCGATAGGCTTATTGTATGGTGCAACTGGCACTCTCAATCTGGCAGATTTACACACCAAAGCGCAAGCAATACCAACCGAAACCCAAGCTCTGCTCTCAGTGTTGTTCTTGTTCGCGTTTGCCATTAAGTCGGCATTGTTTCCGCTCTTTTCATGGTTACCTGCGTCATACCACACTTTGCCGAATGCAGTGGTTGCCTTGTTTGCGGGCTTGCTGACTAAAGTAGGGGTGTACGCGCTTATTCGACTGTTTACTTTGGTATTTCCACTGGCGGAGAGTGGATGGCAACCGCTACTCATATGGGTAGCAGGTTTAACCATGTTAACAGGCGTGTTGGGAGCTGCCGCTCAGTTCGATATTAAGCGCATCTTATCGTTTCATATCATCAGTCAAATCGGCTACATGATCATGGGGTTAGCTATCTACACGCCGCTTGCGCTAGCGGGGGCGATTTTCTATATCGTCCATCACATCATAGTGAAAGCCAACCTGTTCTTGATTGGTGGATTTGTCGAGCGCCGATATGGCTCCAGTCAACTGTCCAAGCTTGGTGGTGTGTATAAGTCAATGCCTCTGCTGGCCTTCTTATTTATTATTCCAGCCTTCTCATTAGCAGGTTTTCCACCCTTATCTGGTTTCTGGGGCAAGTTTTTGGTTATCAAAGACAGCCTTTATACGGAACACTACATGCTCGCTGCAACCGCTCTAGTGGTGGGATTGTTGACCATTTTTTCGATGACCAAGATTTGGAGTGAGGCGTTTTGGAAGCCTCAGCCTGAGGAGACGAGATCGGTGACTTTGCCCAAGGCTGTTCAACTCTTGTATTACACCCCCATTATTATTTTGACGTCAACCAGCTTGGTGATTGGCTTCGCCGCAGAGCCGTTTTTTCAATTCGCCATGGGGGCTGCAAACCAGCTTTTAGTACCAAGTGCCTACGTAGATGCCGTGTTAGGAGGCCGATTATGAGTTACTTCTTGCTTAACTTGTTTCTTGCTTTCGCTTGGATGCTTATTAACGGTAGCTACAGCAGCGGTAACTTTGTTGTTGGATTTATTGTCGGTTTCTTTGCTTTGCGCCTTAGTCAGCCTTTTGGATTAAAAACGAGTTATTTCAAACGCTTTAGGGCGGCGCTATCTCTCTTTGTTTATTTTATTTACGAGATGATAGTGTCGGTTGCACGAGTGATGTGGGATGTCATTACGCCAACGCACTTAAGTGATCCTGACATTGTTTATGTCCCATTGGATGCCACGAGTGACGTGGAAATAACCTTACTTGCCAATATGGTTTCGTTAACCCCAGGTAGTCTTTGTCTCGATGTTACGAAGGACAAGAAGCATCTTGTGGTTCACGCGATGTTTGCACCAAAGCATGAAGAGGTTATCCAAAGTATTAAGCAAGGTATGGAGAGAAGAATATTGGAGGTGACCCGTGGGTGAGTTCGTTCAAATGAGTATCCAGTTTGCCTATGTGGGATTGTTAGTGAGCTTGGTGCTGTCTTTCGTGAGGCTTGCTAAGGGACCAACGTTGGCAGATCGAGTCGTTGCCTTGGACCTTATGGCGTTCATTACCATTGGATTCATTGCCATAGTGACCCTCCATACGATGCAAACGTCGCTACTTGATATTGCGATTACTTTAGGATTGGTCGCTTTTTTGGGCACAATCGCGTTTGCTCGTTTAATTGTTAAAGACAAACAAGCAGGAGGGTCGTAATGCAAGTGGTTGTCGCGCTACTATTAATATTCGGAACTCTGTTAGTTCTGGTCGCGAGTATTGGTGTTCTGCGCATGCCCGATCTCTATACGCGTATGCATGCTGCAACGAAAGCAGGTACTGTTGGGCTTGCTGCCATACTCTTCTCTGTTGCCTTGTCTATTCATGATCTGACAGTGCTATCACGGGTGATAGGCACTATGGTGTTTATCGTCCTAACCGCACCCGTCGCAGCACATTTGTTGGGTAAAAGTATGCAAGCCCGCGGTTATAAGATTTGGCGCAATCGCTCAGTTGATGCACAGTCGATAGAACAAGAGAAGTGAGTAACGAGTGAACCATCATCCATTGATCCTCAAATTAAACGCGTAGACAAATCAATGCAAAGCGAAAAACACGTCATGTGGCTTACTTTCAATGGCACATTTCTAATAGAATCAAGTTCATATCCTGTTTTCGATAAAGCGCATTCTCGACATGGTTAGACTTTTAGCATTGCTTTGCTCGCAGATATTTTACTGGGCTCCTGTGTCTGCTTTTAGTGGGGAATTGGAGTGTCCAACGTCCCAAAACGACTCGAACCAACAATATGAAAATTCTGTGAATTTTCCCAACCTAACGGATTGGGGGAAGCACTTCTCTTACGCACACTCGGCAACACTTGTTTCCGAACCGCATAAAGAGGAGCACAAAGTATTGCGAGTAGAAGTTCGAGAAAATGATGTATTCGCTACGAGAACGGGTGATGCCTACCGGGCCGAAGTCTATGAACGCTATAAAGCACCATTTAATACGGAAATGCATTATCGATTTAAAACACTCATCTCCGAGGAATGGGAATTTGACGACGTGCGGGCTCTTATTGCCCAGTGGCATGCTACGCCGGATTTACACTTGGGAGAGATAAGTCGAAGCCCTAACTTAGGTATAGAGGTGCGAAATAATCGCTTCTTAATTCGAGGGCAAACCAGTGACCTCCCTGTGAATTTGCACAACAAAGAGGGTATGACTCGAGTTCGCCATTATTTAAGTGAACCAATTGAAAAAGATCGTTGGTATCAATTTGATATTAAGGTGATGTGGACACCAAGCTCTGAGGGCTATCTGCAAGTCCAAATAGATGACGCAACAGTTGTCGGTTATCACGGTCCAACTAGCTATCTTGACTGTGTGGGTCCCTATTTTAAGGCGGGCGTTTACCGAGATTATTCTCAGCATACTTTCGTTGTTTATTTTGATGATTACTCTCGAAGTGAAATATAACTCAAAGTCAGGGAATTACGGTGTTCATAATCGGCTTGGGTATTTCTCAGTTTTTGGGTTAATAGTGCGAAAAATCAAATAGTTTGATGTAACATGCAGTTTGTTCGTGATTACATCTAACAAGGAGTTTTAGCATGGATGTATTTGATGTTCTTCATCAGCACCGCTCAATTCGTGAGTACCACGATGACCCTATCGCACCAGAATTACTTGATGAAATCTTGCAAGCAGGTGTGAGAGCTTCCTCGTCAGGAAACATGCAGTCGTACTCAATCATCGTTACCCAAGACAAGGCACGTCGTGAGGCTTTATTTGAACCTCATATGAAGCAGAACATGGTGGTTGATGCACCCGTATTGCTGACTTTCTGCGCTGATTTTAGAAGAATGCGTAAGTGGTTAAAGCAAAGCGAAGCGCCTTTAAACTTTGATAACTTTATGAGTTTTATGATCGCTGCGATTGACGCGACTTTGGTATCGCAAAACGTAGCGGTTGCTGCTGAGGCGAAGGGACTCGGTCTATGTTACATGGGCTCAACCCTAGCAAACTGTGACCAGATTGGTGAGATTCTAGAACTCCCAGAGGGTGTTGTACCCGTTGTCGGCTACTCGCTTGGGTATCCCGCCGAAAACCCTGAGATCCGCGACCGTCTACCGATGGATGGGTTAATACATCATGAGGTTTATCAAGATCATGATGACGATACGATTCAATTAATCTACCACGACAGAGAAACCGCAGGATGGGCTCGTTACATGTCTTATCCTGAGCTTAAAAAGATGATCGAGGACTCTGATGTGGAGAACCTTGCGCAGGTTTATACCAAGCTAAAGTACACGCGAAAATCGCATGTAACCTTCTCAAATAACGTACTTAACTACCTCGAAAAGCAAGGCTTCATGAATTATGAACCGTCTTAAGTAAAAAATGGAAGTCTTAAGACTTCCATTTTTGGTTGAGCTTGTATTTGATTCTATTTGCTAATTCTACCCAGTAGTGCCCAAAGCAAAGCCAATACGATGATGGCATATATCATCGCCAAACCAATCGAGAGCAGAACTAAGACACATAAGATAAGTGACAATATTGCGAGACTCTTTCGCCATCCACCAAGCAGTCTCACTGCACTCCACATCGCGAAAAGGTATATCACCACAAAGATCCCATTTGCGAGCGTTAGAAAGATATCAATGTCGATACCCGACAAATAACCAAATACGCATGACACAGCAAGTGTGACTCCAACCATTAAAGTGGCGATAGTAGGAACGCCTTTCACTGACACGCGAGCAACAGGACTTTCTGGACGATACTCTCGAGCCAGCGACCAGATCATACGAGCCAGGCTTTGGGTGTAGAGGTTTATGGTGGCAAAGCATGCTAAAAAGCCAACGATACTGATAATCCAAGTGGCTTGAGGACCAAATAATTTGTCAGCAATGAAGGGGACTGAGGTGGTGTTTAAAGCTTGAGTACCGTATGCGTAATGTTCTAAGACCACAACTGAGAAAACGTAATAAACAGCGCCAGCGAGGAGGCTCCCGACCAAAATGGCGATAGGGTAATCACGCTCAGGTCTTTTGAACTCTTCACCCATATGAGCAAACGCTTCGATTCCTACGAAGCACCAAAACATAACTGCGATAGCTTGAGCAATAGAACCCATATCAGCAATTGACGAGGCAGTCGGAGCAAAGTTTGTCGCGTGCACATCACTGCTCCACACAAAACTCGCCACTAATACAATAATGCCCACCGCTATGAGGGTTTGAAGTCGACTTGATGATTTGCTGCCTGAAAAGTTCACTGCCATGAGCAGGGCGACCACAAATAGCTGTGCAGGTAGTGGGTGAGACATAAAGCTTGGCAAGAACTGCTGTGCAAAGCCACCAGCAATTGCAATGGCAGCGGGAACACCGACGGGTATGACGCTAATAAATAGCAGGGCAATGGCTTTTTCCAGTCGCGGACCGAATGCTTGGCGCACAAAGTACGATGCTCCTCCCGCGTTAGGGTAGCGCTTTCCAAGCGATGCGAATGTAATTGCGATCGGGCAGATCGCAAGTAATAGAGCAAACCAGGCCCAAAGGATTTGCTCGCCGGCAATACTTGCGGCAATAGCGGGTACCATGAATAAGCCAGTACCAAGGAGCGTGGTAGACATCTGGCCAATGCCACCGAGTAGGGTAATTTCTTGTTTAAGCTGTGACATCGCGTTACATCGGTCGTACTGTGTAAAGCTGTCTAGCTTAGTATTTAGACGTTAAATTAACAACTTATCTATAAAGATTACCTAGTCGAGAAAGTGTAGAGTTCGCGACTTATTGCTCAGAATAAAACGCCGCAACATCCTTTAGATCTTCATCTGATAAGTTTTGCAGTTGAGCTTTCATCAGTGCAGCCATGGGGCCCGAACGCTCGTCGTTGATATAGGCTCTCATTGCGTTATATAAGTAAAGTGGATCTTGTCCGTTAAGGTCTGGGTAGCTCGGCTGGCTGGTGAGACCGTTTGGGTTATGGCAAAACACGCAACTGGGTGATTTAAGCTTTCCAAGTTCAGCATCACCAAAATCGCTCGCGAGTACAGTGCCCGAGAATAGAATCGATAGTACCGAAGTTGCAGGAAGGATTTTCATATCAATACTCAAAAAAACGTAACCTAGGCAATAAGATAAACCTTACCCCTAGGTTAAGCTCAACTCTATTTTAAATGTGATGCGACTTGCGTTACACCAGCGTCTTTAGTTTCTCAAGTAAGACATCAATATCGTTGCTAGAAACATCTTTGTGGGTCACAAAGCGAACTGGGTTGCTTGGTGAGATCGTAATACCATCTTCAGCGAGCTGTTCAGCAATACGGTCGATATCGACGCTTTCATCGAGCTTAGCGAAAACGATATTAGTTTGGACAAAATCGGCATTAACGCTAAATCCATCAACAGCGTTTAGTCCCTCGGCCAGTTTCTTCGCGTTCGCGTGGTCAGTCGCAAGCTGTGCCACTTGCTCGGTAAGAGCCAGCTTACCTGCTGCGGCTAAAATACCCGCTTGGCGCATTCCGCCACCAACCATCTTACGTAAACGACGAGCGCGTTCGATAAAGGATTTAGAGCCTAAAAGTAGAGAGCCAATCGGAGCAGATAAGCCTTTCGATAAACAGATAGTCATTGAGTCGAAGTGCTTGGCAATTTCAATGACATCTACATCAAGAGCGACTGCTGCGTTGTATACTCGAGCACCATCGAGGTGGAGGCTCAATCCGTGTTCATTAACGAACTGCCTTGCTTCGGCCAAGTAGGAGAGAGGGAGCACCTTTCCGTTGATTGTGTTCTCTAGGCTTAGCAGCTTGGTGCGAGCAAAATGGCTGTCATCAGGCTTAATCGCAGCTTTCAGTTTACCAAAATCAAGCGTGCCATCTGGGTTGTTTTCGATAGGTTGCGGCTGGATAGAACCTAAGACCGCCGCACCACCTGCTTCGTATTTGTAGTTGTGCGCTTGTTGACCACATAAGTACTCATCACCGCGCTGACAATGCGCCATCAAGCCCAAAAGGTTGGCTTGTGTGCCTGATGTAGTAAACATGGCAGCTTCAAAACCATGTCGCTCTGCTGCCCACGCCTCTAGCTCATTAACCGTTGGGTCATCACCGTAAACATCATCGCCCACAGGAGCGTTTGCCATTGCTTCGCGCATAGCTTGGGTTGGTTTGGTGACCGTATCTGAGCGAAAATCCATTGAATATCTCCTAAATGTATCCGCATAGCGCTGCCTTGCTAAGACAAGCTATGGTTTTGGCGTCGGTGATTTTACCGTCGATAATATATTGTTGTAGTTGTGTATGTGACATTGTCACAACTTCGATGACCTCATCGTCGTCACACGAATATTTATCGCTAGGCGATAAGGACTTTGCGATAAACAGATGTTGAATCTCATCGCAAAAACCCGCTAATGGGGTTACCTGACCGAGCGAAATCATCTCACCAGCGGCGAAACCGGTTTCTTCAATCAGCTCCCGAGACGCGCATTGCGTGGGATCCTCATTTGGCTCCATTGTGCCTGCAGGTAGCTCTAACAACCATTTCTTTAGCGATGGGCGAAATTGATTGAGTAGTAGGATTTCACCATTGTCGTTGATTGGCAGAATTACGGCGGCGCCAGGATGCTTGATGGTGGTATGTGTCACTGATTGATCATTCGGTAGGGTGACTTCTTCTTCGATGAGAGAAATAGATTTCCATTGATGAATGGTTTTGTAGGTCATAAATCATCCGTGACTGCGATGTTGAAGCGATAATATCACCACACAAAGGATCAAATGTCGATGATTAGTCTGCAGTGATAAAAGTGTTGATTGCCTTCCGAAAATGGAAACAGTGTTTTCTGCACTATTTTGACATCGAGAGATTAGGTATATCAAAGGCTTCAGGTGTATTTCATAAAAAGGTAGCGACAGCGTGTTAGGGGCAGATGGGCTAAATTTAGCATTGATGGTAGCGGAATCAGGCATGATTGATTCTGCAGTACGAGAAATCATGCAGCACACTGATCTTATGGCGCTTGGCAATGAGGACAGCGTTAAGCAGAGCCTCACCGCATCTATGGCCAAGTGGTCGAAGAGCGTTAAGCGCAAGCTAGTCAAAACTCAAGATGAAGACTCAATCCAAATTGAGTTAAGCCTCTATCAACAAGCGGTATATATGACTGAGTCTGAGTTTGACGACAACTTCAGTACTCTCGTTGCACAGTTGCCTGAAGACTCGCTGTTTATCGAAAAAGCGCAAAAATTGATTGCTTCGAAGCAAAGTTACCCGAGCTCTTTATTTGCAAGACAGTTTTGTCGTCAATGGTATGAGAGCTTAACTACTGCCGTTCAGTCTAAACAGCAAGATACCCTTGATGAGCAGAAATCCCGTTTTCTAAAACAGCTGTACCAGCGCATAGACACGCTCAAGGATATGGAGAATCTTAACCAGACGGGCGAAAACGCTACGCTTGGTCGTTTATGGGATCTAGCAGGTGCCGAGCTTACTAAGCAAGATTGGAAATCCATAGAGCGCACCGCAGAATACCTATCTAAGCATAGCGATCTAAACGCAATAGCAGACAAGTTAGGTCGTATGGCTGATGAAGTCGATGCGCCTGAGCTAAATAGAGTTGAGACGCATGATGATGTGGTGGTGGAAGAAAAGTCTGATTTTGCCACAGACGACATTGTTGGTATCCACACCAGTAACGATATCAATAAACTGCTACCAAACGAGACCATGTATCTTGCTTACCCAGAGCTAGAAACCGTGTTCTACCAACACCTAGTCGAGAAGCGCTTGTTGACCTACAAAGCCGAAGGAAAACAGAGAACGATTCGCCAGCTTCATAATCCGTCGCAGTCACATGGAGAAGCGATAAAGGAAAAAGGTCCCATGGTTGTCGCGGTGGACGTTTCGGGCTCTATGCAAGGTGCACCTGAAAAGTCGGCGAAGGCTATGGCTTACGCGCTGATGAAAATGGCAGCAGAGCAGTCTCGCGAGTGCCATGTGATTCTCTTCTCATCGACCTTTATTACCTATGACTTATCTGGATCAAAGGGACTAAAAGAGGCGTGTGATTTTCTCTCCTACACATTCAAAGGTGGTACCGATTTAAGTAAGGTCCTAGATTACGCAGTGGATGTGATGAAGGGTGAACAGTACAAAAACGCTGACCTTTTGGTGATTTCCGACTTTATTGCGCCAAAGCAGGAAGAGAATATCATTGAAAAAGTGATGTCGTTGAAAGGAAGCTATAACCGATTCCATTCATTGTGCTTATCAAAGTACGGTAACCCAGAGGTATTATCGCTATTCGACACCCAGTGGCGATATCATCCGAGCTTAGTTGGTAAAATTGTCAAGAAACCAACTGCGGGTTTACAAAGAGCTCGACAAGTTTTTTCTCATACTTTTGGCTAATATAAACGGCGTATATCGCCGTTTTTTTAGCAAAATTCTAATTAAATCAACTTGATAATTTTGCGTTGATGCGCATGCTTAAAATACGCAGGATTGAAAGGTCTTGTAACATAATGATAACAAATGTATAAAATTAATTATGCATTCCAATTTTGTGCACAGAGGTATTGGCATGATTAAGCCCACAGTTGTCTCACACGCTGATAAAGCGTTGCTATCAGAACGAATTACAAAACTTGCCTCAGCACTTTCCGACGGAGTGTATGAGCGTGAAGAGACTATCAAGCTATGTCTTTTAGCTGCCCTTGCCGGTGAAAGTGTTTTCCTATTGGGTCCTCCAGGCATCGCCAAAAGCTTAATTGCGAAGCGTCTAATTCAAGCATTTGATAACAGTAGCTATTTTGAGTACCTAATGACTCGTTTCTCGACGCCTGAAGAGGTGTTTGGTCCATTGAGTATTCAAGAGTTAAAAGATAATGGACGGTACTTGCGTCTTACCGATGGCTATCTGCCTACCGCCCAAGTTGTGTTTCTCGACGAGATCTGGAAAGCAGGTCCAGCGATTCTAAATACGCTATTGACCGTTGTGAATGAAAAGACTTTTAAAAATGGTAGTGATATCGAGAAGGTGCCCATGCGTCTACTCGTGTCTGCATCGAATGAACTGCCAGATGAAGATAGCGGTCTAGAAGCACTTTACGATCGTATGCTTGTACGCATTTTTGTTAACCGTATTCAAAACAAGCAGAACTTCAAGTCAATGTTGACGGTCGGCACTTCAGAGGAAGCGAAGATCCCTGAGGGGCTCGCAATTACTGATGCTGAATACCATCAATGGCAGCGAGAGCTAAACGATGTCGCGCTCAGTGATGACGTATTTGAGAAACTCTATCAATTAAAAACCATGCTAGAAGCGTCTGCGGACGAGCATAGGGCAACACTTTCTGAGGCGGATTTGTATGTCTCTGATAGACGCTGGAAGAAGGCCGTCAAGCTTCTCAAAGCAAGTGCTTTCTTTAATGGACGTGACAGCGTTAACCCGCTGGATCTTCTGTTACTTCAAGACTGTTTATGGAACAGCCCTGAGTCATTAGAGATTGTACGAACGGTGATAAAAGACTTCGCCTTAAATCATGCCTTTGATCAGCAAGAAGTGTTTCAACAGATCGAAGAGGGCAAAGAGCAGCTTGAAGAAATCCAAGAGGAGATCGAGGCTGAGTTTGCTATGCCACTATCAATGGAAACCACAACAGGATTGCTTCGCAAGGATGTTTATCAGTACGACATCAGCAATGCTAAATCTTACAAAGTCGGTCCGGCTACAGACTTGGTGAAGTTGGTCCTACTGCAGAGCAATATGTCGGTATCTGAAAGTGAAAAAGGCGACAGTCGTTGGGTCTATATCGCAAAAGACGAGCTCAGCCGCGCTATCAAAGAGGGGGGCAGCGAGGTTTATGGTTATGTGAACCAAAATACTCACCTATGCCGTTTAAGACTCGATATCAACGCCTCAAGTCACCTAGTTGTAAAAGACATTGCAAATCGTTCCGTCCTGACGACTTTAGTGACTACCAATGGTATTGACGAGAGCATGCTTCAAGAGTGGGTGACTAAGTCCGATCAAGTTCTTACTCAGTTAAAACATGCAGAGCATCACCTTCGCTCGGTACGTTCAAAATTCCACGGTGCTCTGCCACACGGCTTCATTCAACCAGACATACCAACAGAAATGGAAGTCAGTCTGCAAACAGTGACTCAAACATTAGAGTCGACAACAGCAGAAGCCGAAAAAGCAGTGACAAGAATAAAAGGTCTACAAACCTTTTTTGCTTGATGAAGCGAAACTCAGATTAAGAGACAAACGAGATTGAGAGCGGGCTGTGTAATACGCAAAACCATGTAAAGGTGAGAAACGGAGACAAGGATGCTCGGAGCAGATGGATTAAACCTCGCATTAATGGTGGCAGAATCAGGCTTAATTGATTCGGCAGTCAACGATTTGATGGCGCGCTCTCAGGTTTTGGCGATCAGCGAAAACCGTGGCATGCGAAGCTCGGTGAAGAATCATCTGCTCAAATGGCGCGGCTCAGTGAAAAAGCGCATGACGCGCGTGTGTGAAACTGAGCGCTTCCAACAAGAACTCGCGCTATACCAAGAAGTGATTCATTGGGACGAAGCGACTTTCTTTGAGCGAATCCCAGGTGTGGTGAAAAAGCTGGAATGGCACTCTGCTTTTTACCTACAAGCTCGTCGTTTGCTCGAGAAAAACAAGTCCGTCAAGAATCCCATGTTCCCGCGCTATTTTTGCGATCTTTGGTACAAGAGTCTAGCTGATGCTATTAAGCAAGCGGAAGTGTCAGAACTAGAAGCGAGCAAGGAGAAGTTTCTCGCAGATCTCTATCAGCGCATGGAAACCATCAAAGATATGGACACGGTTACTCAGCAAGGTGATGAAGCGACGATGGGGCGCTTGTGGGACATGGCCGCCGCGAAACTGACCAAGACAGACCTAAAAACCATGCACAGCCATGCAGAGTTTTTGAAAAAGAACGATGCACTTAAACAGATAGCGGCGCAGTTAGGACGTATGGCGAGTGAGCAAGACGACCCTGAGTTAAACAAAGCGCAAGCTGACAATGTTGAAATGGTCGAGGAGCAAAGCGACGAAGCGACCGACGATATTGTCGGTATTCATGAATCTGACGATTTAAACAAACTCCTTCCAAATGAAACCATGTTCTTAGCATACCCTGAGCTTGAGGTTGTCTTTTACAAGCATCTTGCCGACAAACGCCTTATGAATTACAAAACGCAGGGTAAAGCTCGTACACTGAAGAAAGTTCGTACCAGTGCTCCAGATAATAGTAAGGTGGATATCGAGAAGGGACCGTTTATCGTATGTATCGATGCATCGGGCTCGATGAGTGGATTTCCAGAGCAGTGTGCGAAGGCGATGGCGTATGCATTGATGCAGATAGCGCTAGCGGAAGAGCGCGAATGCTATGTGATTTTATTCTCGACGACTCACATTACGTATGAGCTAACCAAACAGGATGGCTTGCGAGAAGCGGCTGACTTCCTAAGTTATTCATTCCATGGCGGCACTGATCTTGAGCCGGTCCTCAATAAATCGATTGATCTGATGCAATCGGATACCTACAAGAACGCTGACATGGTGGTCATTTCGGATTTTATTGCGCCAGAGCAATCGCATGAGATGATTGAAAAAGTTGCCGATCTTAAAGCGCGCAAGAATCGCTTTCATGCCATTAATCTGTCCAAGTATGGTAACCCGTCTTTGATGTGTATGTTTGATCACTGTTGGTCCTATCATCCGACGCTTGTAGGGCGTTTGATGAAAAAGTGGTAATGAGGTGATACATCCTTGTATCAAAAGAACCCATCCTTTCGTTCTTGAGCCTAGGGTTGTCGGTTTAGCCGAGAGTCAGGATTACACCAACGATTGCTGCACTCATAAGGTTCGCTAGAACGCCAGCGGCGATGGCTCTGAAACCGTAAGTTGAAATGAACTTCTTACGCTCAGGCACAAGGCTACCTAAACCGCCAATTAACATGGCCATACTAGATATATTGGCAAATCCACACAGTGCAAAAGTGACAATGGCTTGTGAGTGCTCTGATAGCTGATCTTTCACTGAGATCATCTGAATAAAGGCGACAAACTCATTAACAACAATCTTATTACCGAGCAGTGAGCCCGCCACGATAGCTTCTTCCCAAGGAACACCAATCAACCAAGCAACAGGTGCAAACAGATACCCTAAGATGATCTCGAAGCTTAGTTTTACATCAAATAGCAAACCAATCTGTTCAAGCATGCCATTGAGAAGCGCAATCACACCAACAAATGCCAGTAGTGTAACGCCAACGGCGAAGGCAATTTGCGCGCCCGACATAGCGCCGTCGGCAATAGCTTCTACTACGTTGTTTGCTTTTGGAAGATCGACATTAGAATCTTGATCTTGAGTGACCCAATCCGTATCCGCTGGTGGAACAAGGATTTTTGCCATGAGTAGGCCAGCCGGCGCTGACATAAATGCCGCTGCGATCAAGTAGTTGAGTTCAACACCTACCGACGCATAGCCAACCAGCGTACCGCCGGCGACCGATGCTAGACCACAGGTCATCACAGCAAAAAACTGAGAGTCGGTCATTTTACCAAGGTAAGGCTTGACGACGAGTGGTGCTTCAATCATCCCAACAAAGATGTTTGCGGTAGCTGATAGTGACTCTGCTTTTGCAGTGCCTAGCAACTTGCTAAGCGCGCCGCCAATCCACTGAATAATACGTGGCATGATACCAAGGTGGTACAGAGCTGAAATAACTGCAGAGAAAAAGACAATAACGCCAAGTACGTTAATGGCGAAGATAAACCCAGCGCTTCCTGTTGCTAGGTCTCCGAACAGAAACTGAATGCCTTGTTGTCCGTAGTCGATGACGCTGCTCACAACTTGTGAGACACCAAAAAGAGCTTGCTTGCCTGCAGGAACGTAAAGCACCAGCACTGCGAATAGGATCTGTAGTGACAACGCAAGGGAAACGGTTCTCAAAGGAATGTTCTTGCGATTCGTTGAAAGAAGATACGCAGTGGCGAGAATCACCACCATACCGAGCATAGAAGTCATAATAGGAAGCCTGTATTGAACTAGGTGGCGAAGTGTATTCACTACAAAGTTCGATGCAATACCGGCTTGTTAAGGCAATGTAATGGGTTTTATGTGATGACTCGAGGGTGCTCGAATAATCAGTAGGTTATGGTGGTATTTAGAAGTATCTTTTCCATAGGGAAAAGATACTTGTCTATTTGGTGGTGTATATTTTGAGCTAACGTTCAGGTTGATAAGTCCATATCCGATTACAACAAAGAGATATGCTTGTTTAATCGCACGTCCCAAAACGGAGGTTGGCCAATCTTATTCTTAATGAAATCGATGATGATTCTAGTCTTTTTAGGTAAATGCTCACGTTTAGGATAAACAGCGTAAAACGGCATAACTTGCCCAAGTTTCCAGTCAGGCATGAGTTGTATTAGTTTGCCATTTTTAAACTCATCTTGAAGAAGGTAAGAGGCCAAATAGCCGATACCCCAACCACTGATGACGGCATCACGAACTGCTTCTGCCAAGTCAACTTTATAGTTGCCTTTTACGGACACTGTTAGCGTTTCATCTTCGTTGTAAAATGACCAATCGTTGTAGACGCGATCGCGGCTTTGATACGTGATGCAGTTGTGATTAAGTAGCTCATTGGGCTCACGTGGTGTTTGATTCTCGATAAGGTACTCGGGCGAGGCGGCGAGGACAAACTGACAATCTGCCATTCGCTGAGCGACATAACCTTCAGGAATTTGCTCAACATTGGTGATCCACAGGTCGACATTGTCTTTGAGCATGTCGATACGATAATCAACCAGAGAAATTTCTACATCTAGCTTGGGGTAGGTACGTTTTAACTCTGCAATCATAGGAATAATGTGCATAGTGCCAAATGATTGGGCGAGGGCAATTCGAACCACACCGGCTACCTCACTGGAAAAGCTTTCTACCTCTGCGTCAACATGATTGAGTGCATCGACGATTTTTTCTGCTTGTTTTAGTGCCGCGTGTCCCGCATCGGTGATAGTTATCTGTCGACTCGTACGCTGCACTAACTGAACGCCAAGCCGAGACTCAAGTTTGTTAAGATGCTTACTCACATAAGAAACGGAGCAATCGAGCGCTTGAGCTGCTTTGCTCATGGAGCCGTGGCTATGGATGGCGTGTAGGACGATGAGTTGATTGGCTTTTTCTAACATAAGGTTCTTGTTGAGGCTTCTGAGGCTTAACTTTAGAATGGTGGACGTCGTATGATCAAGTTTCTCGTTAGGATTGTTTTGGAAACTTATTGGACTGTGATTGAGATTTAACCGTTGCTGATGTGATCTTGTTCATCTTGGTTGGAAAGTCAGCGAACAAACTTTTTTTTCGAGTTTTTGTTTGACTAATTTTCTCATATCCGTAAAGTATGCCTCGAACACGGCGAGAGAGCTTCTCTAACGTGTTGAAAAGAAAGGCGCCTTGGCAGAGTGGCTATGCAGCGGATTGCAAATCCGTGGACCTCGGTTCGACTCCGGGAGGCGCCTCCATTATTCAGAAGCCCCGACATTACGTCGGGGCTTCGTCGTTTCTGGCTCAGAATTCTTGGTTAATCGGGCCTTACGTGTCTTGCGAGTATCCGTTTAGATTCCTGCTTTACATCCAAACGTCGCTTAAAGCCCCAAAGTCTTTCACGCGCCGCTTTACCTGATTCTTCTAGATTGATGATTGGGTCAAGATAAGGACTGCCTTCTGACAGTTGGTACATCTGCGCTTCAAGGCTAGTCAGCTTCCAAGGCTCAAATAGCAGCGGAGGGGGAACCGACGCGAGTTCTGGTATCCAAAGATGAATAAAGTGTCCGTCGGGGTCATGTTCAATGGCTTGTTTGGTGGGGTTGTAGATTCGAATCGTGTTAGTGCCAGTCACGCCCGCTTGCATTTGAAATTGCGGGTAATGAATACCAGGTTCGAAGTCTAGAAACAGCTGTGCTAGGTGTTTCACTCCATGCTCCCAGTGAATATTCAAATGATGAGTTAAAAAGCTTACCAGCATGGCGCGCATTCTAAAGTTGATGTATCCAGTTGCTTTCAGGCAGCGCATACAGGCATCCACCAGTGGATAACCAGTACTTCCAGATTTCCACGCATCAAGCTTGTTGAGGTCGTTTTCGTACTCCAGGTGTTTGTAAGCGCGATTAACTGGTCTAAATTCCATTTCCGCTTCAGACTCAAACTTTTGAATAAAGTGGCAATGCCAATGCAGGCGAGATGAGAGTGCCGCTAGGCTACGTCTGAACCCCTTCACATTCCAGTGAGCAAGCAGGGCTTGGTAAACTTCTCTAAGAGAAATGTTGCCCCATGCTAGATAAGGGGAGAGGCGGGTGCAGGCGCTTCGACTCTCTAGCGGTTTGGATATTTGATAGTAATAATGTCGTCCCCGCTCTTGGAAAAAACTTTCGAGTGTCTGCCAAGCTAAAGTCGTTCCACCGGTCTGCATTCCTTTTTGCTTTGTTGTCCAAGATTCTGGAGTGTGCTTTTCCTCATCGAAATCGAGTAATTCAAGTGGAACGAACGAGTTGTGCTTGAGGTCCGTTGATTCTATCGGCGCTCTCATTACTGACTTCCAATGAGTGTCCCAGTCGATTCTGTCGCGTGCACCTCGAACCACTGCACCATAAGGGCTTTCATGCCAGTTAATATTTGCGTCCTGAAACCACTGCGTAAGTGCTCTGTCTCTTGCAAACGAAACCTCAAGCCCTATTTCTTGATATGAAAAGACGTTTTCGATGCCAAACTTAGTATCGAGCTTTCTAAATGCCTTTGTTGCTGAACTAAAAAGGATGAGAACTTTCGTATTGCAGCCTTTGAGTTGCTGATTCATGTCATTTAGTGATTGCCACACGAATCGCCAATGTCTCTCGTCATAGTGACCATCGTCAAGTAGTTCAGGCTCAAAAAGATAGAGCAGTAATGTAGGGGCTCCATTCTTTAATGCTAAGTTCAATGGCTGATGGTCGGTAAATCGCAAATCTCTTTTAAACCAAACCACATTAATGTTTTTCATACAATTTCCTCGTTACTTAACGTGTTACGAGAGGCGCACTCATTAGTTCAGTTGACTGAGATTGAGAGTAAGAGCACAGCAGCGTATCTTAGCCAATCAGATTGATTGCAAATCAACCAGAGCGGGCATAATCTAGCATTAATAGCTAATGCATGGAGGTGCTTATGGCAGAAGTGTTAATAGTACTGATTATCTTCGGCGCAATTTTTGGAAGAGGGTTGTTGCGCTCTTTTTACAGTCATCGAGAGAAAATGCGTGCAATTGAGCTCCATAATTCTTCCGCGGATTCAAAACGTGAAAATAGTGAGCTATTAGAGAAATTGGACAAGCTTTCAGAGCGTGTCGAAGTGCTTGAAAAAATAATCACCGACGAGAAATATCACCTCGATCGCAAGATTGCCAACCTCTAGCTTGCTGTAATTTTCGACGAATTGTGCGTGCTTCATACCGCAAAGTTCGCTATTTAATCAGTTGATTCATAAAGTGAAAAATACCTGTTGACGGAAATCCTGAATCCGCTAAAGTACACCTCGTTCTCACGGGGAAGCCCGTTAGAAACAGAATTGAAAAGATGGTGTTTATACAATCTAAACGGCATCACAAAGAAATTTGTGTGCCCTGGTGGTGGAATTGGTAGACACAAGGGATTTAAAATCCCTCGACGTTCGCGTTGTGCCGGTTCAAGTCCGGCCCGGGGCACCATCTCTACAAAGCTGAGTGACTACTTAGCACACAAAATAAAGGCGCCTTGGCAGAGTGGCTATGCAGCGGATTGCAAATCCGTGGACCTCGGTTCGACTCCGGGAGGCGCCTCCATTCTCACTCCATATCCTATTCTAAAGTCTCTCTTTTTGAGCGCTTCATTACTTACATACCAGACCTATTTACACTTTGTAAAATCATAAGACTTTAATGATTTCTTGTAGTTAACTGGCCTTAAAGTACCAAGGCGTTACACTCTGTATCACGGTCAATCTTCCCAATAAAATAATCACTTCAAAATTAGTAAGTTAACCATTGGCATAAACTATGCTCATCGGCCTCTGTCTCTTAAAGCGCACTCAGCAGTATGCGTATTCTTTTGCTCAGAAGGACAGAACGATGAATAACAGTCTATTGCAGCACCTGCCTCGGCATGGGGCAGTTATCGCACTTGGTATGTTTTTATATGCCAGTCCATCTCACACACAAGCCGCTGGTTGGGATTTTGGCGATGATTATGAACGCCGATGTATGGCGGATGCCTATCTCCTCAAACCAGGAAACTCCTTACCCCAAAACCAATTGAACTGTACCGCTAACGACGTTGAAATTACTAATGTTGTACCGGTGGGAATCAGTGAGTGTACACCGGGGCAGGTAGTCAGTTTTGACGCGGATGTAACAATAAGAACCAATGCTAAAGAGCGATACGATACAACTTTCTATTTGCCACTAACACCTCAGTCACCTCAAGTAGTTCAAGGTGGGGCAGAAAATTGTAGTTTAATCCTACCTAAACCAGCAGATAGCGGCGCGGATCAAGATGTAAACATTGATGGTGACCAGTGTGGTGATATTGCTAAAACAGGCACAGGTGACCAGTATGTATTGGTCAAAGAACGCATTAACATGCTGTGTGTCGACAATGATCAAGATGGAAGAGCGGATTTCACATATTGTGCTGCCTGGGACAATATTGAAAGAAACAATTGTACTGTTGATGATAGCAACTTCTCCTCAGGCCAAATCCCCAACACAAAATCTAAATGTAACTGTGATACTTTCAATATTGATCTGTTTATTAGACCTGAACCACCAACAATCAATAAGAGTCTCGTCTCGGCTGCGTCTGTTGCAGAGCCCGGTGGTCAATTTGATTTTACTTTAAACTTTACAAACCCAAGTTCGCAGTCTTCTTTATTTGTTAAAACGCTACTTGATGAAGTGTCTGTCGTTCCTTTGAGTGGTGCTCCTGCAGACTACTCCGTCGACCTATTATCTGCGGCAGGTTCTGCGCCTACTCAAGCAGACTTAGATGGCGTGTATTTGGTGGCTAACACATGTCACACCCAAAATAAAGAAGTCGCTCCATCAGCAACATTCAGTTGCGCATTTTCCGTTTACATAAAGGATATTGACCTTAATAATTCAACAAAAACCGAGGTCTACAAAGATGTAATCAAGGTAGGCTTGGCTGACAAGAATGATGAAGCTGTAGGCGATGGTTCAAGTTGTCCTACATGGGTATCATCGCAAGCTGGTGATAACTGTAGCTCACCGATTGATGTCACTATTACCAACCTGCTTCCAAAAGTTTCAATTGTTAAGACTGCTGATGTAAATGCGGTGATGGAGCCTGGTGGCAACGTGACATACACCGTAACAGTAACCAACATGTCTCCGTATTATGATTCTCCAATCACACTAGATTTATTTAGTGATGACCTGTTTAATTTATCGAATGGTACGGGTACATGTACAGCAGGCGGAACTTTGGGTGTTGGCGAGCAAGCAATATGCGCATATACAGAGTTCATCGCAGGTGACTTTGGGGATTCTGAAGTGGTCAATACCGCGAGCGTGACGATCTCAGATAACGAAGGCGATAGCGTATCGACCAGCAACTCTCATGCAATTGCGATTCTAGACGTGCCATCAAGTATCACATTGGCGAAACAGGCGACACCATCAACGGTTCCTGAAACTGGTGACGATCCTTCAGTTTTCCGCACCATCGATTACACATTTACCATTTCTGTAAACAGTAGCGGTGTCGACACTATTAGTTTCAGCTCGTTGTTGGACGATAAGTTTGGTGAGCTCGCAACAGAATGTTTAGTTAACGGTGCAACGAAACTGATCGATTATACAGCAACACCTGGAGAGCAGTTCTCTTGTGTAATCTCCCGTGATCTACAGGGCAGTGCAGGTGATAGTCATGTGAATATCGCGAATGTCAAAGGTGTCGACGCTGATGGTCAGATGATTATGGCTGTAGCGACTGAAACGGTCAACTTTACCGACGTGATGCCAACTCTTGAGCTCGCGTTCGCGCCAAGAATCGTTGTGGTCTTGCAGATCAAGAATACCAGCATCGAAAACGTCAAGTTGTCTGGTCTCACATTGTTTAGCCAGAACGTGCTAGAGGATGATATGGTCGATGACGGTTTCACTTTCCGAAATGTAGGAGGCACCTATAACGAAGTGTTCTATCCAGCATGTGAACTCAATAAAGATATCGAGTTTGCCGGTTCTGGTAACGACACTTACTTGTGTGCCTTTGTCGTGGACTTCGAAGCAGGTCTTGATGACGTAACCGCGGTTAACTTTAATGCCAACGCTGGAGATGCAGTCGTTGTCAGTGTTAAAGATGACCAAGATAACACGGTAAGCGGAAATGTATCCGTTCAGCTCGTGACTCAGGAATAAAAATATGAGCGTACATTGCCATTGGCGATGTACGCTTTTTCTCGCTTTTTATGTCTAGTTTGGAAAATCGTCAAGCGAATCATTGAACTCTTATTTTACGATGCGTATTAAGTGTGCCTTAAAATGCGAGCTATCTATCTCATTGGAGGCTGATTTCTACGCCTACCTATCTCCACCCCCTCAACTACGCCTCGGGCTGGTCAGTCTAAATGTTGTGCGCTTGATTGCACTTTGTAGGGTTTTTTACGTCCAGTAGTGTGAATTGTGTTCAATGAAAAGGTTATTTCATCAATTTCAAAAACTTTAGTAACATTTTTCACATTTTGTTCGGTAGGACCTTTTTTAGGATAGAGACAGGTCAAGTCTTTGATGTAAGACGCCTCTTTTCCCTCTATAACAAAAGGTTTAGAAAGTGGACAATAAAAAACTAAACATGACAGTGGTTGCTAAAACCCTAATACCTCTGCTCTCAGCAGCTGTATTAGCAGGTTGTAACTCGAGTAGTGATTCTGGTACGGATGCTGGCGGAAACACGGGTAATATTGAAGGTCTATATCAGGCGGGTGAAAACGAAGTTGTAATCTACTACAAACGTGATGTAGCTGCGCAATCTGGCGGGACATATGATGGCTGGGGCTTGCACCTTTGGAATGGCGAAGGGTGTGAAAGTACGGATTTAGAAGCGATGAGCATTGGATCTGGCGGCACATCATGGGATAGCCCATACGCTCACTCTGGTATCAGTGATACTTATGGTGCTTATTACGTACTCAAAGTTAATCCAAATGCGTCAGATCCTCATGAATGTATGAACTTCATTCTGCATAAAGGTGACGAGAAAGCGTTTGGTGGCAACAACCTTAAAGTTGAACTTCGCAACCTAGATGAAAACAAAGGTATCTTCGGCTTCCATGGCAGCAGCAAACTTTACTACGCACCTATTGAAGAGCGCCCGGTAGTGATTGATGGTCGTTCTGCACACTGGATTGATGCAGATACTATTGCTTGGGAATCAGCAGGTTCTGCGAGCAAAGTGGCACTTTACCACAGCAAGACGGGTGGCATCGAACTTGATGAAGACAAAAACATCTCAGGTGGTGAAAAGCTTGAGCTATCCATCGGTGGCGATCTAAATGATTCGCAAAAAGAGCGTTTCAGACACCTAGCAAGCCTAAAAGCGGTAACGAACAACTTTACCGCGGCTGAGGTTCACGATCTTCTGAAAGGACAAGTTGTTCTTGTAGCGTACAACGCTAACGACGAAATCATCTCTGCAACTGAAGTTCAATCAGCGGGTGTACTAGACTCTGTTTACGCTTCAGAAGAGGCGGGTGACGCAATGTCTGAAGAGCTAGGTGCTATCGTTGAAGGTAGCTCGGCAACCTTCAAACTTTGGGCACCAACGGCCCAGTCTGTATCTCTTGAAATCTATGATGACGCAAAAGGTCTAGAAGAAACGATTACTATGAATGAAAACACTGACAATGGTGTTTGGTCTAGTGATCCAGTTTCTGGTGCGGTTGGTAAGTTCTACCGCTATAAAGTGACGGTTTATCATCCAACGACGGGTAAGGTCGAAGAGCGTCTAGTGACTGACCCGTATTCTTTGAGTGTATCTGCAAACTCTCTCTATTCTCATGTTGTTGATCTTGATGATCCTGATCTAGCTCCTCAAAACTGGGGCGCTGCCTTTACTAGTCCAACAACGAAAGATATTGACCATGTACTTTACGAGTCACATATTCGTGACTTCAGCTTTAGCGACACTAACGGTACTACTGCAAACAACGGCAAATACCTTGCGTTTACTGAGTCAGAGCGTGAATCAGTGAAACACTTACAAGCGTTAAAAGACGCAGGTATGACAACTCTGCACGTGCTGCCAGCATTTGATATTGCGACTGTCGATGAAGTAAACCGCGTAGATATCACAGATACAGTAGGTGACCTATGTGAGGCTAAGTCAGACGCCGCTATTTGTGCGACGGGCAATATGGGTGACACTATCGAATCCGTGCTTGAAGGCTTTGATAGCTCAACTGGCGATGCTCAGGCGTTGATGAATGACCTTCGTATGCTTGATAGCTTCAACTGGGGTTATGACCCGTTCCACTACACAGTGCCTGAAGGTAGCTATGCAAGTGATGCTGACGGTTCTGCGCGTATCAAAGAATTCCGTGAAATGGTTCAAGCGACTCATGACATGGGACTCAAGTTCGTTATGGACGTGGTGTACAACCACACTAATGCATCGGGCGTGAATGATAAGTCAGTACTGGATAAGATTGTCCCAGGATACTACCACCGTCTAAACATCAACACGGGTGACGTAGAAATGTCTACATGCTGTGATAACACAGCAACTGAAAACCTAATGATGGGTAAACTTATGGTCGACTCACTAAAAGTGTGGGCTAACGATTATAACGTTGACGGTTTCCGCTTTGACCTGATGGGCCACCAACCTAAAGACCTAATGGTAGAAGCACTAGCAGAAGTTAAGAAGATTGATCCTGATACTATCTTCTACGGCGAAGGTTGGGACTTCGGTGAAGTTGCGAACCACGCTCGTTTCGAGCAAGCAACACAGATCGCGATGGCAGGTACAGGCATCGGTACCTTCTCAGATCGTCTACGTGACGCTGTTCGTGGCGGTAGTCCGTTCGACGGTGGTGAAGACACAGATGGTCGTCGTTCACTTAAGTACAACCAAGGTTTTGGTAACGCTGCTTATATGAACGATGAGGTTGAAGACTCTGCTGCAACAACTAAAGCAATGCTTCATAACCAAGACCTGGTTCGTCTAGGTATGGCGGGTAACCTCGCGACTTACGTACTGCTTGACTCAGAAGGTGAGACTAAGCTAGGTAAAAACGTAGATTACAATGGAGCACCTGCTGGTTACACAGAGCAACCTTCAGAGAACATCTCTTATGTTTCTAAGCACGATAACCAAACGCTTTGGGATAACAATGCCTATAAGATTGCGTCAGGTACATCGTCTGCAGAGCGTGCGCGCATGCAAACAGTCTCTCTGTCTACTGTGATGATGGGTCAAGGTATTCCGTTCATCCACATGGGCTCTGAGCTACTTCGTTCTAAGTCAATGCAACGTGACTCTTACGATTCTGGTGACTGGTATAACCGCGTTCGTTTCGACGGTACAGACAACAACTGGAACGTTGGTCTACCTCGTGAAGACAAAGACGGTTCAAACTGGAACTTGATCAAGGAGATCATCGCAGATTCGACGGCTAAGCCAGATGCAGACGATATCGAGCTGTCTAAACAGCAGTTCATGGAGCTACTTACGATCCGTAACGACAGCGAGCTGTTCCGCCTTGCGACTGCAGCTGAAGTCAAGAACCGCGTAGACTTCCGTAACGTTGGCGCAGACCAAACTCAAGGTCTGATCGTGATGACGATTGATGATGGTACAAGCGCTGGTGCTGATTTAGATAGTAAGTACGATGCGATTGTTGTTGTGATTAACTCAACGGCTACAACTCAAGACTTCACTATCGAAGATACTGCAGGGTTTGTTCTGCACGATGTTCAGAAAGCTTCTGCTGATGATATCGTGAAGACGGCAGAGTTTGCGGATAGCACGTTCACTGTTCCAGCACTAACGACAGCAGTATTTGTTCTGCCACAAAACGGCGCACAAGGTGCTGGTCTACCGGTAGACATGTCGAACAAGGATGTATCAAACTTACCTCCTTATGGCGAAACTGATGTTTATGTTCGTGGTAGCTTGACAGGTGATAGCTGGCCTGCAATCGATGAGTTCAAAATGAGCTTCGTTGGCAACGGTATTTATACGCTAACCGTTGGATTGGATGCGGGCGATCATGAGTTCAAGTTTGCAGACGCAAACTGGTCTACAGCGAACATCGGATGTGACTGGGCTGACCAAGCAAGCGATTCTATCGACCTTGGTACAGAAGGTAACTGTAAGCTATCTGTTGAAACAGCAGGCAAGTACACGTTTACTGTTGATGCGTCTTACATGCAAAACGATACAGCAGACAAACCAGTTGTTTCAGTTGTTGCTGCACCAGATGCGCCAACATGGGGTGATACAGCACTGTATCTACGTGGTGATGTTACCGACTCAGGCTGGGCTGCGATTGATTCTGCTAAGTTCACTTACGTAGCTAGCGACGTATACGCACTTGAAGTAGCGTTAAGCGCGGGTAACTTCGACATGAAAGTGGCAGATTCTAGTTGGTCAGATGCAACTATCTTTGCACCGGATGCGGAAGGTGTTTCAGTTGAGTTCGGTACGCCACTAACACTTGGTGTTGGTCCAGCGACTAAGAACTTAGGCATTGCCATCCCGAGTGCAGGTGATTACCGCTTCGAGGTTAACTTTGCTGATAAGAGCGCTCCAGTGCTTACCGTTACACAGCTATAAGGTTTTTGTAACTTAAATAAAAAGGCAGCGAACATTCGCTGCCTTTTCTAATTGTGCCGGTATTTTATTAGATCTAGGCAACTGGCGTTAGTCGACTACTACCGCAGTACCACTCGCAGAGACCATCAACATACCATTCCCAGTACCCAGTACTTCATAATCTAAATCCACGCCAACAACCGCGTTCGCACCCATGTCGCTGGCTTTCTGCTCGAGCTCTTTTAAAGCAATCTCACGGGCTTTTTGTAGCTCACGTTCATACGTACCAGAGCGACCACCGACGATGTCGCGCAGTCCCGCAAACATATCTTTAAAGACGTTAGCGCCCAGTATTGCTTCGCCTGCAATCACGCCTTTGTAGTTAACAATTCTTTTTCCTTCAACGGTTTGTGTTGTTGTTACTATCATGCTTTGTTCCTTAATGAAGAGTTCCTTAATGAAGAAAGAGATGGTGTGTTATTCACCATAGCAGCTTGGTTGGATTAGAGAAAAGTATCAATTATGGAATCAAAGGGTGCATCACAGTGTCTTGTGAAGTGTTTTCTAGAGGTGGGGTTAGGGGACATGAGATATAGAGAAGGAGAGCAACGCTCTCCTTCTCAAAGATTATTTCTTAACTGGGGTGTAACCGTACTCTTCGATCAACATCTGCCCTTCGGCTGAAAGGACATATTTGATGAACTTGTCTGCATCGTCATCGATATCGTCTTTCTTGTGCAGCAACAAGAATGGGCGAGCCAGTTTGTATTTGCCTTCCGAGATATTTTTGGTTGAAGCGTCAATGCCTTCGAACTGAATCGCTTTAACTGAGCGGTCCACTGAGCCTTCAGAAATAAAACCAATCGCGTGTGGGTTGTGGTTCACTATGGTTTTTACCATGCTGTTGCTGTTAACGACCAAGTTGGTTGGGTTAATATCCGAAACGGTTCTGTCGTTAATAACGCGAGTTAGACCGAGTAGGTTTTCAAAACTAGCGCGCGTACCTGATGAGGCTTCACGAGTTACTACTGCGATCTTTTGATCTGGACCACCAAGTTGCTTCCAGTTGGAGATCTTACCTTTATAGATATTGAACAGCTGCTCACGAGTTACGTTTTGAACTGGGTTTGCAAGGTTAACGACAACCGCAAGACCGTCATAGGCGATTGGAAAGACTTCTAGAGACTCATTATTTTCTTGAACTGTGAGATAACGGCTGCTCATACCAATATCGGTCGCGCCTTTTTCCAAAAGAGTGATGCCTGCGGTTGAACCCACGCCTTGCACTGCAACGAATGTGTTTGAGTTTTGGTTGTTGTATTGTTCTGCTAAAACATCCATTACTCGCGCAACAGAGGTTGAACCTGAAACGTTCACTTCTTCCGCTTGAACATGGGTAATGCTGGTAATAGAGAGTAGGGTGGCTAGCGCGATGCGAAGCATAGGAAAACTCCAAATAAAGTAAGAATTTGCCACATCATATTTCGTTAGTGTGACACTTTTGTGAATTGGCAAAACTCGCTGTTGGGCTGGCTCCCAAAAACATTCTTTTGGACTATGCAACGCTAACAAACTGCCCAAAAAGCAGTTATATTAAATGTATCTAACTAGAGGTGTGGTGTATGACGCTTATTCAAATGTCACAGTGCCGTTTAGAGCGGTGTGCGGAGATTGTTTGCAGTAACCGTAATCGCAGTATGCCCGTTGAACTCGGAAAGTCTCTATTTGAAATGCTAGAGCAGGGCGTAGTATTTTCTAAAGCACACTATCTGCTTGATTCCACTTCTTCGAGTTACACCAGTGCAGTAGCCAAAGTCGAACTGGATCCAAATGATCAGAATTGGTTGGTGTTTGTTCCCGATGAAGAAGACGGCGAAACTTGGATACCTTATCCGTTTCTTGGCAAAAGCTCAGATCTCACCGCCGTTATGCGAGAAATCGAAAAAGACCCAAAAGCTTACTTCTGGTAAAGCGTTTGAGGGTTATGTATTAGAAGATACAAAAAATGGGAGCCTAGGCTCCCATTTTTGCGAATGGAGAATTACTTCTGTTCTTCGGTCTCAGTCGACGTTTCTATCTCAGCCGGTAACTCAGCAAATACCTCAACAGGTTTAGCAACTAGGCTACGCGTCTCTTGGTTCACATCTGAAAGTACGACTTTTAGTGTGTCACCTAAGCGATAAACTACTTCTTTATCGATAGACACGGTGCCTGTTTCGTTATTGCTTTCAATACGCTCTTTGTTGGCAACAATTAGCGGGTTAGGGATAAACACACCAGCGCCATTTTCTAGAAGGCGAGCACGCATGCCTGCACGGTTGATATCGAAGATCTCAGCAGTGAACTCAGTTCCAGCTTTTGGTTCATTTTCAAGTGTACGAGCGTACAGCCAATCACCGACTGTTCTTTCAGCGATCTTGTGGTGCTTACGGTGAATAGCAAGCTCTTCGCCTAGCGCATCATCTGGTTTTTGAATTGGCTCATTACCAAGGATCAGTGCTTTGAGAAGACGGTGGTTAACCATGTCGCCGTATTTACGAATCGGAGAGGTCCAAGTCGCGTAAACATCCAGTCCCATCGCGAAGTGCGCATCAGGCTGGTTGCTGATTTCACTGTAGGCTTGGTACTTACGAATACGGTTGTCTAGGTAGCTTGACTCAAGCGCCCCAAGGTCACGACGCAGCGCTGCAAAGCCTTCTAGTGTCGATAGAGATTCAGCGGTATACGTCGCTTCTTCCTTATCTTGGTTTACAAGTTCAACCACGTCTTTTAGTTTGTCAGCTTTAAAGCCTAGGTGAGTGTTGAAAACGCCGTAGCCGAATGCTTTGCTAATTGCGCGACCTGCACAGATATTAGCCGTGATCATCGACTCTTCAACTAGTCGGTTAGCTGTGCGGCGCATATCCGCGTGAATAGCAACGACGTCGTTGTCTTCACTTAATTCAAATCGATAGTCTGGGCGATCTGGGAATACAACTGCATGAGTTTCACGCCAATTGGCACGAGCTTTGGCAAACTCGCTCAGGTCAGCCACAACTTTGGCGATCTCTTCTGTCGGATGCCATTTTTCACAAGTACCGGTTTCAAGCCAATCCGACACATGGTCATACGCTAGACGAGCGTGAGATTTGATGTTGGCTGCAAAGAATTTGATGTCATCAGCAATAACGCCATCGGCATCAATGGTCACTTGGCAGCAGATTGCTGGGCGTACTTCATTCTCTATGAGAGAGCAAAGGTCATCAGCAAGGTCGCGAGGTAGCATCGGAATGTTTCGACCAGGTAGGTAGATAGTAAAGCCACGTTCGCGCGCTACTTTATCCATATTATCTTCTGGAGTGATGTATGCAGTTGGGTCAGCGATAGCAATCGTAAGTTCGAACTGGCCATCTTCTCTCTTTTTCGCATACAGTGCATCGTCCATATCTTTGGTGGATTCACCATCGATAGTGACGAAAGGCATGTCAGTTAGGTCAACGCGCTCTAGTGCAGCGTCATCTTTAATTTCCCAAGTATCAAGACCTTCTGGCTCAGTGTTTGGCAAATCGTTTTGCGCCAGGGTTACCCACCAAGGAGCAATCTTGTCGTCGGCGTCAGTGATCTTCTCAGTAATCTCGACAAAGAAGCCATTGTCACCTTTTAGAGGGTGTCGAATTAGCTGAGCAACAACCCAGTCACCTTCTTTTAGCTCGTCTGACTTAAGACCTTTGATGGTCTTAGCTTTTAACGTCAGCTTCTTTAGCTGTGGGTGATCGGGTGTAACGTTCAGTTTGCCCTTAAATAACTTAACGCGACCAATAAAGCGGGTTACGCCTTGCTCTACAAGCTCTTGAGGTTCTGCTACTTCACGCTCTTTTTCCGTACGAATGATCGCGACAACTTTATCGCCATGCATACATTTCTTCATGTACGGAGGCGGAATAAAGAAACTGTTTTTAGCGTCCACTTCTAGGAAACCAAAACCTTTCTCAGTCGCTTTGATGGTCCCTTCTTTTTTAGGAAGGTTTTCTTGAATTTGCTGCTTAAGTTGAGCGAGTAACGGATTGTCTTGAAACATGTAGCGTTTATATACCTTTGCTTGAGAGAAGCGATTATTGCGGTGGATTCTACCATTGGAATGATATGGCGTCACACACAAGTTGAAGTAAATCGAGATAGGGCAGTCGCAGCAATCGTTAAGTTGCTAAGTCCCTAAAAGCATGAATGTTTGTTTTCTAACCGAGAAATGTGTCAGTTTGACTATGGTTTATACAGATTTTTGTCATTGAGGAGAAAATTGTGATGTATTTCAATTTTTTCTAGCTTTTTTTGTGCTTTTAGGGAATAATCCGCCTCCTTGTTTACGTCCCTAGCGGCTTGATGCGATTTGTTACTTATCCGCATCTGAATGGAATCAGCTCTTAATCGATTGTTTTTAGAGACAATCTGGATCAGTTTGGAATTGGTAGAGCTCGTGGGACCTAGTTATTAATCTAAGAATGGGATCCCAATGACAGATTCTACTATCCAGTTTAGCGATTTAGCGCTGAACGACGCAATCCTTTCTGCTCTTGACGGAATGGGTTTTGTTTCTCCAACGCCTATCCAAGCTGCAGCTATTCCTCACCTTCTAGAAGGTAAAGACGCGCTAGGTAAAGCACAAACTGGTACTGGTAAAACAGCTGCTTTCTCTCTTCCTCTACTTAACAAGCTAGACCTTGGTCAACGTAAGCCACAGGCTATCGTTCTTGCCCCAACTCGCGAACTAGCGATTCAGGTTGCTGCTGAAGTTAAGAACCTTGGTAAAAACGTTGCTGGTCTTAAAGTTCTAGAAATCTACGGTGGTGCATCTATCGTTGATCAAATGCGTGCACTTAAATCTGGTGCTCACATTGTTGTTGGTACTCCTGGCCGTGTTCAAGACCTTATCAACCGCGACCGTCTACACCTAGACGAAGTACACACGTTTGTTCTTGATGAAGCTGATGAAATGCTAAACATGGGCTTTGTTGACGACGTAACAGAGATCATGGAACACGCTCCAGAAACAGCACAACGCGTACTTTTCTCTGCAACTATGCCTCCAATGCTTAAGAAGATCGTTGACCGTTTCCTTCGTGAGCCAGAGTACATCGACGTTGCTGGTAAAAACCACACAGTTGACAAAGTAGAGCAGCAGTTCTGGGTTGTTAAAGGCGTTGAGAAAGACGAAGCAATGTCTCGTCTTCTTGAGACAGAAGAAACTGACGCGTCAATCGTATTTGTACGTACTCGTCAAGATACTGAGCGTCTTGCAGACTGGTTATCGGCACGCGGCTTCAAAGCAGCGGCGCTGCACGGAGACATTCCTCAGTCTCTACGTGAGCGTACTGTTGATCACATCAAGCAAGGTGTTATCGACATCCTAGTGGCGACTGACGTTGTTGCACGTGGTCTAGACGTTCCACGTATTACGCACGTATTCAACTACGACATCCCATTCGATGTTGAGTCTTACATCCACCGTATCGGCCGTACTGGTCGTGCTGGACGTAAAGGTAAAGCGATCCTTCTAGTTCGCACTAACCAAATCCGTATGCTTCGCACTATCGAGCGCGTAACTAAGTCTTCAATGGAAGAAATCCAACTTCCTCTACGTGACAAGGTTGCAGAAGCACGTCTAGTTAAACTTGGTGAAGAGCTAGCTCAAGAAACTGAGCACAAGTCACTAGACAAGTTTGCTGAGCTTGTTGAGAAGCTACAAGAAACTCTAGAGATTGACGCAGCAACACTTGCGGCAATCCTTCTTAAGCGCCAACAGGGTAAACGTCCACTGTTCTACATTGGCGAAGATCCAATGATCGCTGCTATCGAGCGTGACAAGCAGCGTCGCAAAGAGCGTCGTGAAAACCGTGATCGCGACGGTGGTCGTGACGGCGGTCGTAACTTCAACACTCAAGACTGGGATACCTACCAGCTTCAAGTGGGTCGCGAGCAGGGTGTTCAAGTTAAAGACATCGTTGGCGCACTAGCAAACGAGCTAGGCCTAACTAAAGGTTCTATCGGTGCTATCAAGCTAGATCGCGAATCAACTTACGTTCAGCTTCCAAAAGCAATGACTTCAGACGTTGCTGGTAAGCTACAGAAACTACGTATCCGCCAAAAAGAAGCCGGTGCAGTAGTGGTTGATTTCAACGACTTCCGTGAGCCTCGTGGTCGTCGTGACGGCGGTCGTCGCGATGGTGGCGGCTACCGTGGTAACCGCGACGGCAACCGTGATGGCGGTGGCTACCGTGGCAACCGTGACGGTAACCGTGAAGGCGGTCGTGGCCGTGGTCGTGATGGCGAGCGTCGTTTTGATCGTAACCGTGGTGGCGATCACCGTGGTAGCCACCGTGGCGAGCGTTCATTCTCACGCAACCGTCGTGATGAAGCTTAAAAATAGTTGAGCACTCAAAAATAGTTGAAAGCCGAGCGTAAGCTCGGCTTTTTTGTATGATGAATATGCAACCTGTCTGCGAAGCTACTATAATCAAGGGATGCAATCGATTAAATTCAAATCGTGAATTAAATAATATGTTGATCATCATCAATAAATATCATTTTGATACAATCGAATTCTTAAAAGAAAGTTGAAACATTCAAAAAATATTGAATAATACTACTAATGTTTGGAAGTCGACTTCCATCAATGCTCAATAACAGGATAAATCCCCCCATGTCTAATTCGTTTGTTCTCGTAATCAACTCTGGTAGCTCATCTTTGAAGTTTGCCGTGATTGATTCACAAAATGGTGAAGCAGTACTGTCTGGTCTTGGCGAGTGCTTTGGCCTCCCTGAGTCTCGTATGAGCTGGAAATTCAATGGTGAAAAAACTGAAATCGCTATCGAAGGCGATGACAGCCACCACAAAATTGCTATCAGCAAGCTAGTAGGTCTGACTGATGAACTAGGTCTGCAAGAGAACATCGTAGCTGTTGGTCACCGTATCGTTCACGGTGGTGAGAAATTCACTAAGACTGTACGCATTAACGAAGAAGTGACGGCGGAAATCGAAAAACTTGCGGATCTTGCTCCACTACATAACCCTGCAGGTGCTATCGGTATCCGAGCTGCGATGGAAGCGTTTCCTTCTCTTCCTCAGTTTGCTGTGTTCGACACGGCATTCCACCAAACTATGCCTGAGAAAGCATTCACTGGCGCAATCTCTAACGAGCTTTACAAAGAGTACGGTATCCGTCGTTATGGTTTCCACGGCACAAGCCACTACTTTGTAAGCCGTGAAGCGGCGAAAATGCTGAACAAACCGGTTGAAGAATCGAGCTTTATCTCTGTTCACCTAGGTAACGGCGCATCAGTATGTGCTATCAGCAACGGCGAAAGTGTTGATACGTCAATGGGCTTTACTCCGCTAGCTGGTCTTATGATGGGCACGCGCTCTGGTGACCTTGATCCAGGTATCATTGAGTTCTTGATGAAAAAAGGCTGGAGCCAAGAGAAAGTTTTCGAAACGCTTAACAAGAAATCTGGTTTCCTAGGTGTATCTGGTCTAACGTCAGACGCACGTGGCATCCTAGAAGCGATGGAAGAGGGCCACGAGGGCGCTAAACTAGCGTTCGAGGTATTTACATACCGCGTAGCTAAGTACATTGGTTCTTACATGATTCCACTGTCTAGCCTAGATGCAGTAATCTTCACTGGCGGTATCGGTGAGAACTCTCTAGACATCCGTCGTGAAATCCTAAGCAACCTAAAACTACTAGGTTTCGTTGAAGATGCGAAAGGCAACGAAGACGCGCGCTTCGGTAACGCAGGCATCATCGGTAAATCTGAACTGCTAGACGCGGTTGCTATGGTTATCCCAACTAACGAAGAATTCGTTATCGCTCAACAATCAGTTGAACTGCTTTAATCATTAGATACCCCAATATCTATTGACCCTCGACCCGGAGTGCCTGACTCCGGGTTTTTTTGTTTTAAGTCGCCACAAACCCTCAACCCAGTCAAAACAAAAGAACCTTATTCGCATAGCATTCTTTTTATTTGATTTGACTAATATTTATTCACCTATTTTACTTAGTTATAAAATAATCAAAAGGAGGAAGGAACCTCTGATGATCCGAGAAAGCGCGAACCATGCTGAGCGGTACACGATTAAAAGATTAGTTACGGCTAACATCTCTCCGATAATTGTCAGTGATTTGCAAGGAAAGTTACTTTACGTTGATAACTCGTACGCTAGTGTATTGGGTTACAAACAGAACGAGTTATTCTCTCCAAATGTCGTTATATCGCACCCTGATAGCCTCGGTTTAAACAAGCTTGCCAGAGATGCATTGGTTGATCAGATCATTGACGAGATATCTATCGATAAGGCCTATTTAAAGAGAAGTGGTGACATACTCAATGCTGAGCTCAAGATGAAGCTCTATTTCGATAAAGTGAATTTGCAAAAAGTACTTGTCTCACGGGTTAACTATGCGAGTGAGAAGCGCTGCTTAAATGATCTTTATACGCTGGCGTATTGTGATGCATTAACAGGACTGTACAACCGCAACTATCTAAGTATTGTTGAGCACATCTTTAGTCCTAGCTTCTATAGCTACATGCTCTATTTCGATATTAATAAATTCAAGCAGATAAATGATGAATTTGGCCACCAGTTTGGCGATCAGGTTCTGATTGATTTTTCGCGACATTTACGTTCAGCGACGAATGATCTAGGTACTCATATCCGTTTAGGGGGGGATGAGTTTATTACTCTGTTATCAGGTGTACGTGATCAAAAGCTCCTTACTGAAATGGTCAGAAATTTAGAGTCATTCAAAGTGGTTACACCGAGCAGTTGTTCAACTAAAGTAAGTGTGAGCGTTGGGGTTGTTCCTATCAACGAACAATCAAACTCCTTGAGTAAAACAATTGCCATCGCCGATACTGCGATGTACTGCAAAAAACGGCACCTTAGGCGCCAGAACTCGTAAAGTAAATTGTTGAAATTTCTATAAAGTCATGTTTAGTTTATCGTCATATCAATGAGTTAGTGGTCGATGGGGATAATCATGTCTAAAGTTATACTGATCGGTTACATAGAAGTACCGAGCGAAGAAATTAGCGTTGTAACTGAAGCTCTGAATGAGCATATTTTACTCACTCGCAAAGAGTCGGGTTGCATCGTTTTCAAAGTCACCCCACATGATGATATTTCTGGTCGATTCGATGTTTATGAAGAGTTTGTTGATACGGCCGCTTTCGAGTTTCATCAAGCTCGCGTTGCTAAATCAGATTGGGGAAAAGTTACCGTGAATGTTAAGCGCTTCTATGAGGTTGTTTATAGTTAAGTGTATTCAAGGGCTATAATCGTCGGTAGAAGGAGCAGGGAATATGTTATGGATTATCACCAAATACCTGCTTACAGCTGGCGTAGTAGTCTTGATCTCTGAAGTAGCGAAGCGAAGTGACAAGCTTGGTGCTTTGATCGCAGCGTTACCTGTGGTGACCATTCTTGCTTTAATCTGGATGTATGTAGAAGGGCAAAGTCAGCAAAAGCTAGCAAATCATGCTTACTATACCTTTTGGTATGTATTGCCGACGTTGCCAATGTTTCTTCTCTTTCCACTTCTGCTAAGTCGTTATTCTTTTTGGTGGTCCTTGGGTTTTGGGGCATTAGTGTCGATAGGCTGCTTCTTTGTCGTTGTCTATATCGCGAAAGGTATGGGTATCGAACTTATTTGATGGAATCGTCAAGATGGCGTTTGAGAGCGTGCTACCTTCGAATTTGGTGCTTTGCGCAAAGTCTCAGCGACATAGTGGGCTGTTCTAATTACTTCCTCTAAATTAACACCGGTATTGATACCCAAACCCTCACATAGATACAGAACATCTTCTGTCGCTACATTACCGCTCGCGCCAGGTGCATAAGGGCAGCCTCCTAGACCGGCCACACTGCTATCTATGGTGTTGATACCCATTTGTAGAGCCTGAAAAATGTTGGTGAGGGCTTGGCCGTAGGTATCATGGAAATGCACGGCAAGGTTGTGGACTGGCAATATATGGGACACCGACTCAATCATTCGAGCAATTCTTAAAGGTGTCCCCGTCCCAATCGTGTCACCCAACGATATTTGATAGCATCCGAGGTCATTCATTGCCTTTGCTATAGACGCTACTTGAGCGGGCTGGGTTGGACCTTCGTACGGGCAATCAGCAACGCATGAGAGGTACCCTCGAACTTTGATATTTTCAGAAGCCGCGAGAGCGATAACGGGTTCGAAGCGTTTTAGGCTCTCATTGATAGAGCAGTGAATATTGTTCTGAGTAAACGTCTCGGATGCAGAAGTAAACACGGCAACTTCGTCAGCGCCCGCCTGAATGGCATCTTCTAAACCTCTTAAGTTTGGGGTAAGGGCTGAATAGGTAATATTCGGCTTTCTGTTAATCGCCTCAAAGACTTCAGCGGAATCCGCCATTTGGGGAATACGTTTTGGAGAAACAAACGCGCCTGTTTCGATGTAACAGAGACCAGTTTGGGAGAGTTTATCAATTAAGGCGACTTTGACGTCGAGAGGCACCATTTTTTCATTCTGCAGCCCGTCTCTCGCGCCAACTTCAACTATGTTGACCTGTTTTGGTAGAAGCTTGTGCAAGCGTGTTGAATAGTCATCGTTTCTAATCATTGTTATTCCTTCCAAACCCACTCTGGCGTTGTTTTTGAGAAGAACGATTGCAGTCCATGCTGCCCATCTTCAGAGACTCTTGCTTCTGCGATAAGCTCTGCGGTGTGATTGATGAGAGGATCTTCGATATGAAAATGGCATTTTTTAATTAATGATTTTGTGTTTCGGATGGCAGACGGACTAGAGGATAGGATTTGTTTGGCCATGTCCGCCGCAACAAATTCAGAAGCGCCGTCCTGTGTCAGTTCATGAAAAAGACCTATTTCAAGTGCTTGTTTTCCCGTGATTGTCTCAGCGGTCAGCAAGTATCGTCTTGCCGAGCGAGATCCAATGGCTCGAACGACATAGGGGGCTATAGTAGCGGGTATCAGACCAATCTTTACTTCGCTAAAGCAGCAAAGACTGGACTCTTCGCCAATGACGATATCACAGCAGCATAGTAGACCCAACGCTCCTCCAAAGGCGCAACCCCGAACGACGGCGATGGTTGGCATTGGCATGTTATCCAGCGATGATAATAGTAGCGCAAGCCGCTTGGCGTCTTGGATGTTCTCTTCACGACTGTTATTAGCCATTGATTTCATCCATGCTAAATCAGCGCCAGCAGAGAAGTGTTTGCCTTCTCCTCGCACGATCAAACACCGGATATTTTGTTGGTTTGAAAGAGAGTCTAACGCGGCTACGAGTTCACGGATCGTTTTGCTGCTGAACGCATTTCGTTTGTCAGGGCGATTCAAAGTAATGGTAGCGACACCAGACGCGGTGATATCGAGACGTATATGGTCACTCATAGCTTTCCCCTACATGCGAAAGATACCAAACTCACTGTCGGGTATAGGTGCATTGAGCGAGGCTTTGAGAGCCTGACTCAACACGCTGCGTGTTGTTTTAGGATCGATGATTCCATCATCCCAGAGCCGCGCACTCGCGTAGTAGGGGCTACCTTCTCGCTCGTAGCGCTCAACAATACTTAGTTTGTAAGCTTCTGCTTGAGCAGGCTCCCATTCTTCATCCTCACGCTTTTTCACATCATGTTTCACCTGAGTGAGGACATTAGCGGCTTGTATCCCACCCATTACCGATATACGAGCATTGGGCCACATCCACATCATGGTGGGGTCATACGCTCGGCCGCACATCCCATAGTTTCCCGCACCATAGGAACCTCCGATGATCACAGTGAACTTAGGGACGTCTGCACATGAAACGGCCATGACAAGTTTGGCTCCGTGCTTAGCAATGCCGCCTTCTTCGTACTGTTTTCCGACCATGAATCCGGTGATGTTTTGTAAGAAGAGCAGGGGAACCTTACGCTTGGCACATAACTCGATAAAGTGCGCCCCCTTTTGAGCAGACTCAGAGAATAGGATGCCGTTGTTGGCGACGATACCAATTAGCTGACCTTCAATTCGAGCGAAGCCACATACCAGGGTTGAGCCATAGAGTGCTTTAAACTCATCGAAATCAGAACCGTCTACTAATCGAGCTATCACTTCTCGGACATCAAATGAGAGTCTTAAATCGCGATTGACGATGCCATAGATGTCTGTGATGTCGTATTTGGGGGGAAGGAATGTCGCTGCTGTTGCTTCATCTAAGGATTGGTTGGTGTTTGAGACAGTTTCTCGAGCGAGTTGAATAGCATGACTTTCTGAATCAGCATAATAGTCCGAAACGCCGGACTTTTTGCAGTGAACATCAGCGCCGCCAAGCTCCTCATCTGTCACTTCTTCCCCTGTTGCAGCCTTGACTAGTGGCGGCCCTGCCAAAAAAATCGTGCTTTGCTGCTTCACCATAATCGACACATCAGCCATGGCGGGTACATAGGCTCCACCAGCAGTACACAAACCCAAAACGACGGCGATCTGCGGGATTCCCTTTGCAGACATGCGAGCTTGATTGAAAAAGATCCGCCCGAAATGCTCTTTATCAGGAAACACTTCGGCTTGATGTGGTAGGTTAGCACCACCTGAATCTACCAAGTAGATGCAGGGTAGGTGACATTTCGCTGCGATTTCCTGTGCTCGCAAGTGCTTTTTGACGGTTAAAGGGTAGTAAGTCCCACCTTTCACCGCTGGGTCATTCGCGACAATCATGCACCTTACGCCCGATACATGGCCGATGCCCGCAACAACCCCTGCGCAAGGTACTGACTCATCGTAGACTTCCCAAGCGGCAAATTGGGCGATCTCAAGAAACTCCGAGCCCTTGTCAATGAGCGCTGCAATGCGTTCTCGCACTGGCAATTTGCCTTTCTTGCGTTGACGCTCAATCGCCTTATCTCCTCCTCCTTGCTTAACTTGGGCGAGATTAGTTTGCAGCGTCGAGACTAGGCTCTCCATCGCGACAGTATTATCTTTAAATAGCTCAGAATTAGGCTTAATTTTGGTGATAATTTGTGGCATAGCCTCTCCTTAACGCGACTCGTCAAAAAGCTCTCGACCAATCAGCATCCGACGAATTTCAGAGGTCCCTGCGCCAATTTCATAGAGTTTAGCGTCTCTCAATAGTCGACCTGCTGGATATTCGTTGATATAACCGTTACCGCCGAGTAATTGAATCGCATCGAGCGCCATTTGCGTTGCCAATTCAGCGGTGTACAGAATGACACCTGCAGAATCTTTGCGGGTTACCTTGCCTCTATCGCATGCGTTAGCAACCGCATACAGATAAGAGCGGGCAGCGTTGCAACGGGTATACATATCAGCAAGCTTGGCTTGAACTAACTGAAACTCACCAATGGCGCGTCCGAACTGTTTGCGTTCATGAACATAAGGAACGACGAGATCAAGGCAGGCTTGCATAATGCCGACGGGGCCGGCAGCTAGAACGACGCGTTCGTAGTCAAGACCGCTCATCAATACCTCGACGCCTTGGTTTACTTCACCCAACACATTCTCAATAGGTACTTTGCAGTCTTGGAATACCAGTTCACAGGTGTTTGAACCCCGCATACCAAGTTTGTCGAGTTTTTGAGCATGGCTGAATCCATCAAACTGCTTCTCGATGATAAAAGCAGTAATACCGTGTTGCGCAGCGTTCGGATCGGTTTTGGCATAGACAACTAGCACATCGGCATCGGGACCATTAGTGATCCACATTTTGCAGCCGTTAAGTAAAAAGTGGTCTTCGTAGCGCTCGGCTCTTAACTGCATACTCACCACATCTGAACCAGCATTTGCTTCACTCATTGCGAGCGCGCCAACGTGCGACCCATCAATGAGCTTTGGCAGGTATTTTTCACGTTGCTGTGAATTGCCATTTCTGTATATTTGATTGACACAAAGGTTTGAGTGCGCGCCATAAGAGAGAGCGACGGAGGCGGAAGCTCGGCTGATTTCTTCCAAGGCAACGACGTGAGCAAGGTAGCCCATATCTGCGCCACCATACTGCTCAGCGACAGTGACGCCAAGTAAACCCATGTCTCCTAGCTGTGACCACAATTCATTTGGAAAAGCATTCTGCTCATCGATTTGGGCTGCGAGAGGCGCGATACATTCGTTCGCAAACCCGCTCACGTGTTCACGAAGTAGGTTGATTGATTCATCCAAACCAAAGTCCATGGGGCGATACTGAGCGAGCATAATTCCTCCTCATACTGGACATTGACTTAGTCACAAACCCATGTTGCGCATAGGTGCGCTGAGCGTTCTACTCTTTTGCTAATGCGGCTTCGCAGCGTTTTCGCGCAACGGTCAAGTCTTCCAGTAGTGTATTAATGTCATCGAGCTGTCTTTTGAGAACGGCTTCTTTCTCGTCAATGATCTTCAACATTTTGGTGAGTTGGTCACCTTCTTGATGAGTATCATAAAGCTCAAACAATTCCCTGATCTCTGCGAGTGAGAAACCTAGGCGTTTTCCTCGCAGTATGAGTTTAAGGCGTATTTTGTCGCGTCGATTGTAGAGACGCATACTGCCGCTTCGGTCCGGTTGGATCAGACCTTCATCTTCATAAAAACGAATGCTTCTTGTCGTAATATCAAATTCTTTTGCGAGTTCACTGATCTTATAGGTTTCCACGGTACTGCTCTCCGATTAACTGGGCTCAGGTCAGTCTTCACTCTACCACTGCTGTATTGAGTAAAGATAAATTGACAAGTTAGCAACTTGTTTCTTTACGTTTACGTAAATGTTAGTGCTATGCTTACGTAAACGTCAAGCTAATCATTAACAATGAAGTGGGTGAGGAAGCAAGGTGATGGATAAGCATGTTGAAGACAACGAAGTCTGGATAGTTGCAGCGAAGCGAACGCCGATGGGAAAATTTCAGGGTGAGCTTGCTTCATTTAGTGCGACGGATTTAGGAGGCATCGCAATTAGCGCGGCGTTGAAAGAATCTGGGCTAGACGTAGACGTCGTTGATGAGGTTGTAATGGGCTGCGTGCTGACTGCAGGCGTTGGTCAAGCTCCGGCCAGACAAGCTGCGCTGAACGCCAATCTCAATCTCAACACGCCTTGCACAACCGTTAACAAGGTGTGTGGGTCGGGGATGAAAGCTGTGATGATGGCGACCACTCAGATTCGGATAGGGGAAGCTGCGTGTGCGGTAGCGGGTGGGATGGAGAGTATGACCAATGCGCCATACTTGTTACCGCAAGGGCGAAATGGCATGCGCATTGGGCACAAAACGACTTACGATCATATATTTCTAGACGGGCTTCAAGATGCCTATGAAGGCGAGCTAATGGGCGTTTACGGTCAGAGAACTGCCGATGCGCTCGGCTTCAGCCGTGAACAAATGGATGAATGGGCGGTACGCTCAGCAATGAGAGCGAAAAGTGCCATTGAAAATGCCTCGTTTTCACAAGAAACTGCGAAGATCCAATTAGATAACAACAGTTATATATCGAATGATGAGCTACCCAGTTCTATCCGAGTCAGTAAAATCCCCTCGCTAAAACCCGCTTTTGATAGCAGCGGTACCATCACAGCAGCAAACTCCAGTGCTATTTCGGACGGGGCTGCGGCATTAGTGCTGATAAGCAAAGCAAAAGGCCTAGACTTGGGACTCGCGCCGCTCGCTGTTGTTAAGGGACAGGTAACAGCTGCTAGAAGACCTTCAGAGTTTACATTAGCCCCCCTCGATGCCATTCAAAAGCTACTTAAACAGGTCCAGTGGAATCGAAACGATGTTGATCTTTGGGAGATCAACGAAGCCTTTGCTGTCGTCACTCAGATAGCAATTGACCAGCTAGAACTCGACTCAGAAAAGGTCAATGTTAAGGGCGGCGCGTGTGCGTTAGGGCACCCAATAGGTGCGAGTGGCGCACGAATTCTAGTGACGCTCATACATGCGCTCAGAGAAAGAGCGCTCAAATCAGATAAACCGCTTAAAGGAATTGCCACCTTGTGTATTGGTGGCGGTGAGGCAACCGCGGTCGCCATCGAAGTACCGAATAGTTAACGGACATTATGAGGACTAACTCATGACCAGCAACGTTAGAAATTTTATTGATGGGCAAGCCATCGTCTCTAGTGCGACAGAATGGCTTGACGTTACTGACCCGAGCACCAACGATGTTATTGGAATGGTGCCGCTGACGCCGATGGACGAGATGGAAGCCGCTATTGAGCAAGCCGTTTTGGCTCAAAGCGTGTGGCGTGAGGTGGCGGTGTCAGATCGTGCTCGTTTAATGCTTCGTTATCAGCACTTACTTAAAGAGCACCACGACGATATTGCAGCCGTCCTCTCTAAAGAAACAGGCAAGACCTTGGCAGACGCCAAAGGCGATGTGTGGCGCGGTATCGAGGTGGTAGAGCAAGCAGCAAACATAGCCTCAAATATGATGGGTGAAACCGTTGAGAATGTGGCGACAGATATAGATAGCTATTCGCTCATTCAGCCACTTGGTGTGTGCTGTGGTATTACTCCGTTTAACTTTCCAGCCATGATACCGCTTTGGATGTTCCCGATTGCCATAGCAGCAGGCAATGCTTTTGTTCTTAAGCCTTCAGAGCAGGTCCCTTACACCGCAGTGAAACTCGCTGAGCTATTTCATCAAGCGGGCGCGCCAAGAGGTATTTTGCAGGTTATTCAAGGGTCTAAGCCCCAAGTTGACTACTTGCTCACTCATCCAAAGATTTGCGCGGTTTCATTTGTTGGTTCAGTGCCCACCGCTCAATACATATATCAAACGGGAACGGCAAATCACAAGCGAGTACAAGCCTTTGCGGGCGCGAAAAACCATATGGTGATCATGCCTGATGCAAATAAAGAGCAGGTGATTAACCAATTGGTGGGTTCGTCGGTGGGGGCGGCGGGGCAGCGTTGCATGGCGATTTCTGTCGCGGTGTTTGTCGGTAGTTCAAATGAGTGGATTGACGAACTCAGTGACGCAATGAAAGTGATTCACCCTGGCACATGGAATGATGCCTCAGCCGCTTATGGACCACTTATCAGTAAACAAGCGAAACAGCGTGTGTTGGATCTTATTGAGAAAGGGAAGTCAGAGGGAGCGGAGTGCCTGCTAGATGGTTCCAACAGTACTGTCAAAGGTTATCCGAACGGAAACTGGGTCTCTCCAACCTTGTTCAAAGGGGTGACACCAGAGATGGCGATTTATAAAGAAGAGATATTCGGACCAGTATTGGTGTGTGTAGAGGTGGATAGCTTGGAGGAGGCAATTGCTTTGGTAAACGCCAATCCTTACGGCAATGGCACGTCCATCTTTACAGCGAGTGGTGGAGCTGCACGCAAATATCAACATCAGGTGCTCGTGGGTCAGGTAGGGATCAATGTTCCGATTCCGGTTCCTCTACCATTTTTCTCATTTACAGGATGGCGAGGCAGCTTCTATGGCGATCTTCATGCCTACGGTAAACAAGCCGTTCGTTTTTACACTGAGACCAAAACCATTACCGCAAAATGGTTTGAAGAAGAAGTGTCTGATGGTCCCAACTTAACGATTCAGCTTCGTTGAAACACGGGTGAGCTTCGCAAATGGAGGGTAAATGATGGATTTTGAACTTAACGAAGACCAGAGAGCCTTCGCGGACACGGCGAGTCAGTTCGCAACAGAAAGCCTACTTCCAAATGCTGCAAAGTGGGATGAAGAATGCCACTTCCCCAAAGACGTTCTAAGGCAAGCGGGTGATATTGGTTTTCTTAGTCTTTACACGCCGGAAGAGCAAGGTGGGCTTGGGTTAAGTCGGTTAGATGCCTCCATCGTTTTTGAGCAGTTAAGTACGGGCTGCACATCGACGACGGCCTTCATGACGATTCACAACATGGTGACGTGGATGGTCGCCAGTTTTGCAGGCGATGCCGCTCGGCAGCGATTTGTACCTAAGCTTATCTCTGGAGAATGGCTCGGCTCATACTGTTTAACCGAGCCTAATGCTGGTTCCGATGCAGCGTCACTCACTACAAATGCGAGTCTTGAGGGCGACTATTACGTGCTCAATGGCGCCAAAACCTTTATCTCTGGTGCGGGAGATACTGAAGTGTTGGTGGTCATGGCGAGAACGGGAGAGAGCGGCGCAAAAGGGATTTCTGCATTTGTACTGGATGCAGATTCCGAAGGAATCAGCTTCGGCCGTAAAGAGCCAAAGATGGGCTGGAATAGCCAACCCACAAGAGCTATTACTTTTGAGAACGTTAAGGTACCAGTTAATCAGTTGTTAGGTCGTGAAGGTGAGGGCTTTACTTTTGCCATGAAAGGGTTGGATGGTGGGCGCATAAATATCGCTACTTGTTCTGTTGGGACTGCCCAACACGCGCTAAACCAGGCGACTCAATATCTTCAAGAAAGAAAGCAATTCGGTCAACCTTTAGCGAGCTTTCAAGCATTGCAATTTAAGTTGGCCGATCTAGCTACTGAGTTGGTCGCCGCGAGGCAAATGGTACGTTTGGCAGCGTTCAAGCTCGACGCTGGGCATGCAGATGCCACGACATATTGCGCGATGGCGAAACGCTACGCGACCGACGTTGGTTTTAAGGTATGTGACGGTGTACTTCAGCTTTTTGGTGGATATGGCTACATCAAGGAATATTCGTTAGAGCGTCACTTCCGCGATGTTCGTGTTCATCAGATCCTTGAGGGGACCAACGAAATCATGCGCCTTATCATTGCAAGGCGATTGCTAAATAGCAGTTACCCGATCGAATAGAGCCACCTTAAAAATGAGCGGATAAGGAGAACGCCTCATGTCTGAGTCATCATTGATTCCTCATCAAATTCAGGATCACGTTGCAACGATCACGATCAGCAACCCGCCAGCGAACACCTGGACGGCGGAAAGCCTCAACGACCTAAAAAGCTTAATCAATGAGCTGAACGCCAATAGAGAGGTCTATGCTTTAGTCATCACTGGGCAAGGAGAGAAGTTCTTTTCTGCTGGCGCAGATCTAAACGTATTTGCTGGTGGTGATAAAGAGAGTGCTTGTTTGATGTCACGCGCTTTTGGTGAAGCGTTCGAAGCCTTATCACAGTTTCGTGGAGTGTCGATCGCTGCCATCAATGGCTACGCTATGGGAGGTGGCTTAGAAGTCGCGTTAGCTTGTGACATTCGTATTGCTGAGTCACATGCTGTGCTAGCCTTGCCTGAAGCGAAAGTGGGATTATTGCCTTGTGCTGGTGGTACTCAAAATCTCACGGCGTTAGTCGGTGAGGGCTGGGCAAAACGGATAATCTTGTGTGGTGAGCAAGTTTCAGCCCAGCAGGCATTGCAAATTAAGCTGGTTGAGGAGGTGGTAGATAAGGGGCAAGCCTTAGCAGCTGCGAGTAAGCTTGCTAAACAAGTCGCTAATCAGTCGCCTTCATCGGTAGCAGCATGTAAAGCGCTTATTCAAAGCAACCGAGGTCATTTTATATCGCACGGTTTAGTTAAAGAGCGCGAGTTATTTATTCAATTATTCGATACCCAGGATCAAACAGAGGGCGTGAATGCATTTCTAGAGAAACGTCCACCTCAATGGAAGAATCGTTAGGAGGTTTTATGGCACCAGTCCAGTTCCAGGAAGTTAGCTGTGACAATGGCAATGTGATTGGTATTGCTACACTCAATAATCCGAAAGCACTCAACGCACTGACCTTCGACATGTTAGTGCTGTTGGAGCAGCAGTTAGAGGTGTGGCATGAGGATGACAACGTACTTTGCGTTCTATTGGATGGCTCAGGCGATAAGGCCTTTTGTGCTGGTGGCGATGTACGTGCTCTGCATGACAAGATGAAACAGGGTCCTTTAGACGATGCAAAAGCCTATGGCGAGCAGTTTTTTGCGACCGAATACGAGTGCGATTACCTAATCCACACTTATTGCAAACCTATCATTGCATGGGGAGAAGGTATTGTCATGGGTGGTGGAATGGGGCTGTTTATGGGTGCGAGCCATAAGGTGGTAACGCCAGACTCTCGACTCGCGATGCCAGAGATTAATATCGGTCTCTTTCCCGATGTGGGCGCCACCTATTTTTTAAATCAACTAGAAGACAACATTGGGCTCTTTCTTGGACTAACAGGCGTTATGATGAATGCCACCGATGCGTTAGATATCCATCTCGCTGACCACCTAAACGCGCCTTCTGATAAACAAAAATTGGTAAGTCAACTTCAAAGCGCTGAGTGGGATAGCATTGAAGACAGCTATGACTACATCACCGAAATCCTTACCGAGTTATCCGACAAGGCGAATATCGCTAAGCCTGAAGCGCACCTTAAACCACTACTTCCTGAGATATCGTTAGCATGCGACTCAGATAACCTCACCGATGTGTACGCCAACATCATAGCGTTACCTTGTCACGAAAAGTGGATGGAGGTGGCTAAGCAAAACCTTATGGACGGTAGCGCCATTACGGCACACATCTGTTTTAGACAAATCAAGAAATACAGTCACTTATCTTTGGCCGACTGCTTCCGACTCGAACTAATCCTCGGACTTAGAAGTGTTCTTCTTGGTGAGTTTCAGGAAGGTGTGCGCGCTCGTTTAGTTGATAAGGATGGTATGCCGAACTGGAAATATCAACATGTCAGCCTGGTGGATAGAAGCGTCATTGATGAGCTATTCACCTCATTATGGCGCGATGAAGAGCATCCTCTCGCCAAACTTGGACACTATTGAGTCAACTACGGTGGAATAAATAAGGAGGTAATTATGAACGAGCAAGCTAACACCACGATTGCTTTTGTCGGGCTTGGAAATATGGGAACTCCTATGGCAAGTAACCTGCTTAAAGCTGGTTTTGCCGTTCGTGTTTTTGACCGTGTGCCAGCGCTGATTGAAGCGTTGAAGCAAGAGGGTGCGGTAGGGTGTTCAAGCCTAAGAGATACCGTAGAGAGTGCCAATATCGTCGTAACCATGTTACCTGCAGGTGAGCATGTTAAAACAGTGTTCCTTGGTACCGAATCTGATGAGGGGGTGCTTGAGCTCATCTCAGACGACACGTTCTTGATTGATTGCTCGACGATTGACCCGGATACGGCGAGAGCGGTCGCTAGCGTTGCCTCTGAAAAAGGCATCGAGTTTGTCGACGCGCCTGTTTCTGGAGGTGTTGCAGGTGCCACGGCTGGCACGCTGACCTTCATTGTTGGCGGAACGGACTCTGCTTTTAGTAAGGCGAAAGCCATTTTGTCTCATATGGGGAAAAACGTGGTTCACGCTGGGAAAGCGGGCGACGGTCAAATGGCAAAGATATGCAACAACTTATTATTGGGTTCTGTCATGGCAGCGACATGTGAAGCCCTTAATCTTGGTGTGGATAACGATCTCAATCCTGAGGTGTTATCAAATATTATGCTACAGAGTTCTGGAAGAAACTGGGTTTTAGAACTATATAACCCTTGTCCGGGAGTTTTGGAGCACGCGCCAGCGAGCCACCAATATACTCCCGGATTTATGTGTAAGTTGATGTCAAAGGATTTGGGGCTTGGGTTAGATGCGGCGAAATTGAGTCAATCTTCAGTGCCCATGGGAGCGTTAGCTCACAGTCTCTACGCACTCCATAACCGAAACGGAAATGCGGAGTTAGATTTCTCAAGTCTTTTTGAGTTTTTTAGCAATAAGCAGTAGAAGGGAGAAGTAAATGGAACTTGAACAGAGCGTTATCGCTATTACTGGTGCAGGACAAGGATTAGGTCAAACTATGGCGACAAGCCTAGCTTCGCAGGGAGCGAGCTTGGCACTGCTCGATGTCAATCAAGACGCCTTAACAGAGACAAAAGAACTCTGCGAGGCATTTGGGGTAAAAGCGCAAACTTATCAAGTCGATGTCACCAATGAGGAGCAAGTGGAGCAGGTATTTAGTGACATTGTCACTGAATATGGTGCTCTTAACGGTCTCGTCAACAATGCCGGAATTCTCCGTGATGGCATGCTCGTTAAAGCAAGAGGGGGCGAAATCACTAAGATGTCTCTCGGTGACTTCAATGCGGTCATTAATGTCAACCTTACCGGTACTTTTCTGTGCGGTCGTGAGGCTGCAGTGAAGATGATTGAGTCAGATTCTCGCGGTGTCATCATCAATATCTCTAGCGTCTCACGAGCGGGTAATATGGGGCAAACCAACTACGCAGCTTCTAAGGCAGCGGTTGCGACCATGTCATCAGTATGGGGTAAAGAGCTGGCTCGTTACGGTATCCGTTCGGTAGCGATTGCACCGGGTGTTGTAGAAACGTCGATGACTGCTTCCATGAAGCCAGAAGCGCGTGAGCGCCTAGAGAATATGGTGCCAGTGCGTCGAATGGCTGATCCGTCAGAAATCGCCCATACCGTTCGTTATATTCTTGAAAACGAATATGTGAATGGCCGCGTGATTGAGGTAGACGGTGGGCTCGTTATCTAATTATTTATCTTCAGTGTTATGAGTCGTTTGACCTCTACCTGAAAAGGTAGGGGTCTTTGTTTTTATAAGCCTTTGTTTTTATGATGATATGTTTGTTGCACTTATATCATCGTCCAAAATTGCTTGCTCAATCACATTAAATAATACAATAGGATTGTAGGATGTTTGTTATCCATCTGGAGACCCTACAACGATAACAAGGACATCTAAAATGAAAAAAATCCTACTTGGATTAGCGGTTGCGAGCCTAATGGCGGGCGCTGCACAAGCATCTACTCAGGTGATTACCTCTTCTTCAAATGAGCTGTTACAAGATCCTCAGTTTACTGAGTTTAGAAGCAACAAAGGTAAGAGTGATTTTTGGCGTAAAGAAGCGGATAACAAGAACGGAAAAGGCGATGTTGGTAGCTCAAAAGACACGGCTTTTGATGATGAAGGCTCAGTGCGCATTCGTTTTAGAAATGCTACCGATGACTTCTCCGCAACACCGGGTGTGAGTCAAGAAGTCGCGGGTCTAAAACCAAATACTGACTATACACTTTCGTTCTACTACAACGACAAGAAGGGTGAGAATTCGCCAAGTCAACTACTTGCTGGTGTACTCGGTGCAAACGGAAAGACACTGAAAGAGAAATCAATTCATGTTAAAGATCTTTCTGATAGCCCTAAAGGTGCAGTGAAGAAGTCATTCCGCCAAGCGTCACTTTCGTTTAACTCTGGTGATAACACCAGCGCCGTTATTTATACCAGAATGCGTATCACCGACACATCGGGTATCAATATGGATGGAGATATCGGTAAGCAGACTGAAGTACGTTTGGATGAGTTTGCTTTGAAAGCTCAATAATGCGCTATTAGCTTATATACCGAAAAGCCTCAGCAACCGCTGGGGCTTTCCTTTTGCATACCGCACCCAATGTCTTCAAATAGCTCAAGGGCAGCACAATAAGCTTCTGCAATAATGGTACTTTTACTCAGGTGTTTTCTCTGAACCATATTGGTCAATAGATGAAGTATTTGGATCAGTTTTATCCTTTTGTCATAGTCAAGCGACCAATCAGGTTCTGTGACTAAGGGCTGTCCCTTAAGTGCTCTTTTAAGCGGCAGTCTATAGTCGACAAATGTTTGGCTATGCACTAACGCCAAACAGGCTAAGACCAATATCTTCTCACCGATCGGGCTAGCAGCATCCGTACTACCCAAACTATGTTTAAGCTCGCTTAGATAGCTTTGAGCTGCTTTCTTGCACAGAGGTTGTGGACACTGAGTATCAGTCTCGGCAACCTCATAATCCATGCGCACAGCAATATCGTTAGTTCTTCGCATAACCACTCCTATATTAGTTAACTCGTGGTTATTCCGCTGATCGTTTAATAATGGCGGTAAATCGATTGTCGGACGTAGTAGCAGAGACCAGGGTCCATCCTAGAACGTTCATATAGTTCAGAGCGTCCATTGGAGAGTTAAAAGTCAGAGTTTTACCGCTTTCATCTCTCAATAAATCTTTGTTCCTAATCCCTATCTCCAATTCTTGCCCAAAGTCGACTTCAACTTTCCATTGGGTAAGGCTGAGCAATTTCCCTGAGGCGATGACCATCGCATATTGTTCTGTTTGATTGGTTCTAGATGTAGCCTCTGGTGATTTAGCAGCCAATGCTGTAGAGCACAGGGCAAGTGTTAGTAAAGGGGTTAGAAAAACTCTATGGATGGCTTTCATGGCTACCTCCGGTAATCTTTAGCTCAAAGTAAGCACGTTGTGTGTGATTGAGACTTAGATTACTAGAGGGCATTTCCATTATTCGGAAATGATTGGGGCGCATTATACGAATTATGGATGCGCATTTGGGGTGTTAGCCTTCGCTGTCACCATCGCGTTTTTTCAAAGACGCGTAGAAGTTAGAGAGAAACTCGATGTCCTCTTTCGGGGCCGCTAACATGAGATCGAGGAACTTTAGCGTACTGGCAGAAAGCGGCAACTGACCACCATATAATCGTTCTAACTGAGTCATCGGAAACAATTGCAGTAAGCTTACGTCGAGCGCTTTTGCAATTCGGAAAAAGTCCAAAATGGTGAAGTGGCTCTTCGCTTCTCGATCCATTTTCTCATAAAGAGCAGAACGACCAATGTCCGCCTTTTTAGCCAGTCCGTTTTTAGATAGCCCTTCTTGAACCATGAGCGCTTCGATCCGCTCTATGACCATTTTTCGAAATACCGTCTCTTCAACGCCAAAAAACTCGAATCCTTCCGTTTCTATTTCTGCCATCGCGTTTGTCCGTTTTTCTGGAATCAGTCCCTTAATGGTATCTGAATTTCGGAAATTTGAAATGATAATTTAATAGCCAGACACAGAGACAAGTACGGTCTCAACTGATTAACCAAATAGATTAAGGGTAAACACCATGCTAACGACTAAACGCGCAATCCTTGCTACTGCACTTGCATTATCGGGCGCAGCTCAGGCGATTTCTCTTGAGCCAGCTCTAGGTCTGGATGTCAACCAGCCTTACTATGCTCCGCAAGCATTTGTGCAGCAAGAAAGTCTACCTATTGTGGATATTCGCGGCGTAAAGCCGGCAGACTACGCTGAGCTATTTGAAAAGCAGGTAGGCGAAGAAGTTCGACGTGGTATCAAGGAAGCGCAGTACGTCTATAAACTAGCAGGGATCAATGTGGTCGATTTTGAGAAAAACTCGATGAAGGTGTTAGAAAACTCACGAAAGCTAAACCCCGAATATTTTGAAATCGTTGAAGCGCTGGCCAAAGTGGGTGGCATTTCACTGGAAACCATGTTCACTCTATCGCAGTTAGATGCTGCGTTGGCGTCGGCAGCCCAGTCTGCGCTAAGTGGATGTACAACAGTAAGTTTCGGTGGTACGGGTGTTGTTGGTCAGGTAAACGATACGCCATCGCTTTCTGGAGGCAACTACTGGGTATTGCAAGCGGATGACTATGTACAGGTAATGGCGTCTGGTTTCTATGGTTCAGGTCAGACGCTGGGTAAAGATATTGGTGTTGTGATTAACTTCCAAGGCACGGATTCCAAAGGTGTTGGGCTAGAAGCAGACAGCGCAATTGAGCTAGGTGCACTTCAAAACTATCTCGTGCGCAATGCTAAGAGTGTTGATGATGCGGAAAAGATCCTCGACCAATACCGCACAGTAGTGGCTTCTCACTTTAACTTTGCTGATAGCACTGGTAACACCGTTGGCGTAGAGATGCTTGATGGTGAGAACTACATAATTAAACGTCCTGCTGGTGTTGGTCATGCAAACCACTCTGAGCGCCCTGGCGTCATGCAAGCTTTCGCAGAATCCGTTGGTTTAGGAGAGAAAAGCAAGCAGCGCACGGTTGCTACCGCCTATACAGAGTGGCGAGCAGAATTCGCACAGCAGTTCATCGACAATACGCCGGAGGGCAATGTTGATGCCGCTAAATATGTCCTGAATACTAAACCCATCGCCCAACACGCAGCGTATGGTTCTGATTTTATTACGACATTAACAGCGGTGATGGATACAAAATCAGGATGTATGGAAGTAGCGCCAGGCGTGGGAGAGTGGAATGACTTTCAGAAAGTGTGTATTGAAAAATAATGGGCATCTTAACGGTTAAGTTAATGAGACTTCGCTACTTGCTGGGGATTTTATTTACTGCTCTCGTAGGATGTGATCATACCCCATTAAAGTATCAGGACAATTATGAACTTTGTCAGTCTCTGGCATATGGCTATAGTGAAGAAGTGGTGCAAGAGTTAGAAAGTCGAGGGCGATCAGCCTCAGATAAAGAATGCGGAGATGCCAAACGTCGAAAGCAAGATGAGATAGAGCTAAGGCATTTAATCTGGAGTGCTGAGCATACTATTCGGCATGAGAGCTAAGATTAGCCCTCACTAGTTGATAGAAGCAAAGATAATAGGACAAGGACGTTTGCCTTATGTTGACCGCTACATTCCTCTATAACTCGGTCCACCACCACCTTCGGGTGCCGTCCAGTCGATATTCGCAGAAGGGTCTTTAATATCACAGGTTTTACAATGCAAACAGTTGGTTGCGTTTATTTGCAGTTTACGTTTGCCCTCAATATCAACGATTTCATAGACACCAGCAGGGCAGTAGCGTTGACTCGGCTCATTGTAGAGGGGGATATGTGTATCCAATACCAAAGTAGGATCAGTAAGGTGTAAATGACAGGGTTGGTTTTCTTCATGCTGTGTGCCAGATAAAAACAATGAAGAGGGTCTATCAAAACTCAAAACACCATCTGGTTTCTGATAGTTTATGGGCGTTGTACTGTCTTTCGTTTTGAGCATCATATGGTCCTCAATATTATCAGTCACTTTCCAGGGGATAGAAGCCTTGAAGAGTCGAGACCACCAATTTTGTTCAATTACATTAAGTAGCCCGCCCAACGGCTCTCCAAACTTGTGCAGGTTAGCGCCAAAGTTTCTCGTCGATGCCAGTTCTTTATATAACCACGAGCTTTCAAACCGTTTTTGATAGTCTGCTTCTTGATGAACCAGTCTGGCCGACATTTGTTCAAAGATCGCCTCAGCCGCAATCATTCCTGATTTCATTGCAGTATGGCTACCTTTGATCTTCCCCATATTTAATGTGCCAGCATCACAACCAATCAATAATCCTCCCGGGAATTGTTGTTTAGGCAGTGAACGTATTCCACCTTTGGTAATAGCGCGAGCCCCAAAACACAAGCGTTCTCCACCTTGCAAATATTTGGCTATGGCACGGTGGTGTTTGAAGCGTTGAAACTCCTCAAAGGGATTCAGGTGAGGATTGGAGTAGTTGAGGTCCACGATCAAACCTACCGCAACTTGGTTTGATTCAAGATGGTATAGAAAGCTGCCACCTGTGGTACCGCTTTCGGATAATGGCCACCCAACTCCGTGTAGCACTTTGCCTTTTGAGTAGTGGGGATGATCGTCAGGTAATTGCCAAAGTTCTTTAAAGCCGAGTGCATAGTGTTGTGGCTGTTTATCTTTGTCCAACGAGAACTTGTTGATGAGCGACTTACCCAGATGTCCTCGCGATCCTTCTGCAAAGACCGTGTACTTGGCTAATAAGTTGATACCGGGCTCGAATGTTGGCTTCTTCTCTCCTTGCTTATCGACTCCCATATCCGTGGTTTGCACCCCGATAACGCGTTGCTCAGAGTCATACAACACTTTACTCGCGGCAAAGCCAGGAAAGATCTCAACGCCCAACTGCTCTGCCTGCTGTGCAAGCCAGCTGCAGAGTTTGCCTAGGCTTATCGCGTGATTATCTGATGAGTTTTTTAAAGTACAGGGCACCATTGCGCTAGGAACTTTAAGATGATTTAAATGTGTTGTTAGATAAATAAACTCGTCGTCACTAACAGGATTGGCTATGGGAGCATTCATCTCTCGCCAGTCTGGTAGCAGTTCATCTAAAGCTCTGGTTTCGAATAGGGCACCAGAAAGAATATGTGCGCCAACCTCCGACCCTTTCTCAATCACGCACACGGAAAGTGTTTGGTTTTGATCATGAGAAAGCTGAGCTAGTCGAATGGCTGCCGAGAGGCCAGCTGGACCTGCACCGACAACCACGACATCAAACTCCATTGATTCTCTTTCCATTATGTACACCTTTGTTGCCAAACATCGGATTTGAAAATGCCTACGTATAAATATAGTGCAGTTGACGTAAACGTAAACTTTACTAAGCTCAGTTTATGGTCAATCCGAGCCGTTGAACGTCGAATTAGGGAGTGAACATGAAGGTATTAGTGGCGATAAAGCGTGTAATAGACCCTTATGCGAAGATCCGTGTAAAAAGCGATGGAACCGGGGTTGAGACAAGTAATATGAAGATGTCGATGAACCCGTTTTGTGAAATTGCGGTGGAGGAGGCGATTCGATTAAAGGAAGCTGGTGTTGCCGAGGAGGTTATAGTGGTCTCAATTGGTGATACTAGCGTGCAGGAGACGTTGCGCGGCGCGCTGGCACTCGGAGCGGACCGAGCAATCCATATTGAAGCGATAGAAGAGCTAGAGCCGTTGTCGGTTGCCAAAGTACTAAAACAAATCATGGAACGAGAAGAGCCTAAATTAGTTTTACTCGGAAAACAGTCCATCGATACCGATAACAATCAGGTCGCTCAGATGTTGTCTGCAATAACCGACCGTCCTCAAGGTACTTTCGCATCAAAGCTTGTCGCTTCAGATACACACGTAACTGTAACCAGGGAAGTGGATGGTGGGTTAGAGACCAATCGCCTAGAAATGCCAGCGATCATCAGTACTGACCTTAGGTTAAATGAGCCTCGTTACGCGTCACTTCCTAATATTATGAAAGCTAAGAAAAAGCCGATGGACCTTATCAAGTTCGAAGACCTCAATGTCGATGTGATTAGCCATCAAACAATACTGGAAGTTACTCCGCCAGTTGCTAGAAGCGCAGGGGTGATGGTTGCCACGGTCGATGAGCTGGTGGATAAGCTTAAAAACGACGCCAATGTGCTTTAGGGAGAGTCTTATGGATACGCGAGTTTTGGTCATTGCCGAGCATGACAATAACAACATTGCTTCAGATACGCTGAAGGCATTAAATGCCGCATCACAGTTAGGTGGAGCCGTCTCAGTATTGGTCATTGGGCATCAATGTTCGAGTGTTACCGATACACTGAGTGGCGCTGCCGGAGTAACTCAGATTTATCAAATAGACGATGAAAGATACCAAAATCCACTAGCAGAAACGTTAACACCAGCTGTCTTTGGTTTAGCGAAAGACCATAGCCATGTGTTGGCGGCTGCCACGACCTTCGGTAAAAACTTGCTGCCAAGAGTTGCCGCGCTGTTAGACGTCGGGCAGGTATCTGACGTGATCAGTATTGAGTCAGCAAATACATTCATTCGTCCAATCTATGCCGGTAATGCGCTCGCGAAGGTGCAGTCCAACGATAGTAAAATCGTGTTGACCGTTCGCGGGTCTGCGTTTCAAGCATGTGCGCTGAGTGAAGATTCGGCTCCTGTCGTTAATCTCGATGCGACAGAGACAGCAAATTCGATTAGTGAGTTTATTGGTATCGAACAAACGGTGAGCGAAAGACCCGATTTGTCGAGTGCAAACGTTGTAATTTCAGGTGGACGAGGCCTAGCGAGTAAAGAGAATTTCGCCTTAGTAGAGAGGCTTGCAGATAAACTCGGCGGTGCAATAGGCGCATCGAGAGCCGCGGTGGACGCAGGGTATGTGTCTAATGATCTACAAGTCGGTCAAACCGGGAAGATAGTGGCCCCAGATCTTTACATTGCGATTGGAATCTCCGGCGCGATACAGCATATGGCAGGGATGAAAGACTCAAAGGTCATCGTGGCGATCAACAGTGACCCAGATGCCCCAATCTTTGAGGTGGCAGATTATGGTTTAGTCGGAGATTTGTTCGAAATTATGCCTGAACTGATAGATAAAGTTCCATAAAGCAGTGCATAGCTCAATGACTGAATACAGGCTAAGGCTACGACCTTAGCCTTCGTCTTTATCGCTTTCCTTCAGAGTCCTCGCCGCGTAGCGCACCGCAAACACACACATCAACATCATGATAAACGGAATTGAAGCCAAAGACATTTCGACCCAAGAGTACTCAGTGAAAAACTTCGATAACAAAAGATGCGATACGATATTGAGAAGGGCAATCGCGATTGCGACTACAAGTAGCTTGGATTCTCTATTCAAAACAAACGGCTTCCTACCTATATTAAAATTATTGAATCAGAACTAGCGTCCCGACTACTGCAACGGTCGTGACTATATCATAGGGATTGCTTTGGTTTCGTGATGATCTAATAACTTTAAGTTATTGATACTTGCTGTAGGCGTCGATGAACTGCAACATATTCAAACCACAAATGGGAACTCAAAGGATACTAAATGTCAGGGATTACTGATTTAGACGAGCTACTAGCCTCCATGGAGCCGCGCTTGGTCGATGGTGAATTTGTCTTTTGCACCTGCAACGGATCGCTAACTGAATACATTGAACTCGACATTATGGGCTCGTTTAAGGAGCAAGAAGGACTCACCCTGATACTGCCTTTATCGCAGGCTAGGCAATCAGACCTTGAGTATGAAGGTGTCTTTAGAATGATCACCTTAAATGTCCACTCTAGCCTCGAAGCAGTCGGTTTAACTGCGGCAGTGTCTAACAAGCTTTCCGAGCGAGGTATTAGTGCAAATGTCGTCGCTGCCTATTATCACGACCATATCTTTGTACAATCTACTAAGGCAGATGAAGCACTTTTAGCGCTGCTGGAGTTTGTGAAATAAAGGCGTAAAAGGGAAGAAACAGTATGAAGTATGTTGAGTTTAATGAATTTTGCAGCTCATTTACGGCGACATCACATGTGGTCCAATGGGGAGATGCGCATGTTTGGAAGGTTGGAGGAAAGGTTTTTGCTATCGGAGGATGGAGCAAAGAGGGCAGTGAAGCGTATATCTTCAAGACCTCGGATCTAAACTTCGATTTTCTCAGTGACCATGAGGGATATCGTCCCGCACCGTATTTCGCTAATCGTGGAATGAAATGGATTCAACAAACCGAGACGCAAGGACATCTCGATGAGGAGTTACGATACTATATCGGCGAATCATATCGTATTGTCGCATTGGGATTAAGCAAACGTAAAAGAGCAGAACTCGGGATCGATGTCGAGTAGTATTCAACCGTTCAAATAAACTGTGCAAATAGAGTGATTCACTCAAATCTATTCTTTAATTCTCCTTTCATATCCGGTGTTCCATTGTTGAAATAGTGAAAGTTATATTCAAAAAACGTAATTTTGATCACTGTATGTAGTTAAACAAAATGTGACATCATCAAAGACGAAAAAATATCGTTTATAAATCAGGTAAATATAGTGATAGTTATATTTGCCTGAATTTCTATTCGCGGAAATGCAATTAAAATACACATTTAGTGATTTTGCTTCAATCGGATTGTGTGTTTATTGTACAGTTCATGATGCTACTCACGTTAGAAAAAATAGACAATTACAGATGTAAATTTAGTGCCTACCTTATTTTTGGTTGTTTATGTTGTTTGGAATTAAATCTATAAATAAGGAATAGAAATGAAACCTAAGTTAAGCTTGGCTGCGGGGTTAATTCTTGCGGGACTAGCCTTTCCCCCTATTAGCACGGCATCAGAGGTACCGAAAACCACATTTGTGCATCTATTTGAATGGCGCTGGAATGATATTGCGACAGAATGTGAGACATTCTTGGGCCCTAAAGGTTTTTCAGCTGTGCAAGTATCTCCACCTCAAAAGAGCGTTGATAATCAGGCATGGTGGTCTCGTTATCAGCCAGTAAGCTACTCGTTTGAAGGTAGAAGTGGCAGCCGTCAAGAATTTCAGAGTATGGTAGACCGCTGTAAATCGGTAGGGGTTGATATTTATGTAGATGCAGTAATTAACCATATGGCTGCATGGGACCGCAATTTCCCAGAGGTCCCGTTTGGTGGCAATGATTTTCACAATTGTACCGACGATATAAATTATGGTGATCGCTGGTCCATACAGAATTGCGACTTAGTAGGTTTAAATGACTTAAAAACGGAGTCTGAATATGTCCGTCAGAAAATAGCGGATTATATGAATGACGCTATAAGCATGGGCGTGACTGGATTTAGGATAGATGCAGCGAAACACATGCCAGCAGGCGATATTGCTGCCATTAAAAGTAAGCTCAATGGAAATCCTTATATATTCCAAGAAGTGATTGGAGCGGGCGGAGAACCAGTTCAGCCAGGTGAATACACCTATATTGGTGATGTGACAGAGTTCAATTTTGCAAGAACGCTCGGGCCTAAGTTTAAGCATGGCGGAATTAAAGATCTGCAAGGTATTGGTAGTTGGGGCGGTTGGCTATCGAGTGATAAGGCGGTGACCTTTGTCACTAACCACGATGAAGAGCGGCACAATCCAGGGCAGGTATTGAGTCATCAAGATTTTGGCAATTTATACATGCTAGGAAACGTGTTCACGTTAGCTTATCCGTATGGTTATCCCAAAATTATGTCTGGTTACTACTTCAATAACGATTTTGATGCTGGACCACCTTCATCAGGTGTCCACTCGGGGAATGCTTGTGGATTCGATGGCGGTAACTGGGTTTGCGAACACAAATGGCGAGGTGTTGCCAATATGGTCGCGTTCCGAAATCATACTGCTTCAGAGTGGCGTGTCACTAATTGGTGGGATGATGGCTATAACCAAGTTGCCTTTGGACGAGGTGGGTTAGGCTTCGTAGCGATCAACCGCGATGACAATAAATCCATCGACCAAGGGTTTCAAACCGGAATGCCTTCTGGTGAGTATTGTGACGTGATTGCAGGCACCTTTGATTCTGCCACCGGCACCTGTGACGGACCTACTATTTCGGTCGATTCGTCTGGTTATGCTCACTTTACGGTTGCCAAGCATGATGCAGCGGCGATTCACGTAGGAGCAAAAGTGTGTGCCGGGTGTACTGACCCGACGCCAGGGCCAACACCAACGCCTGATAGTCCAGTCAATGCGACCACGATTTGTATCGACAATCGTGCGGGATTAATTAGTCCGAACTTGTATTACTGGAATGCGACACCAGCAGGCAGCATAGCTAACGCGACGTGGCCAGGTGTATCAATGATATCTAATGGGGATTATTTCTGTCACGATCTTGGTGTGGTGGTAGACAGTGTTAATGTGATTTTCTCTGATAGTGGCGCAAATCAAACTGAGGATTTAATCGCAAGTTCTGGTCAATGTTTCTCAAACGGCAAATGGGACTCACTAATAGCTTGTGGTTTCACAGTTAATGGTGACGGTGGTGATAACGGCGGTCCTGATCCCGTAGTCGGTAGTAAGGTCTGCTATGACAACGCAGAAAACCATTCAGAGCCAACGCTGTATTACTGGAGTGTGGTTGCAGATCAGTCCGTAGCTAATGCAACCTGGCCTGGTGTGACGTTGATAGAAGAAAACGGTCTGTACTGCCATGATTTTGGTGTCGGTGTACAAAGTCTCAACGCGATCTTTAGTAGTGCTGGCAACAATAAATCCGCAGATTTAAGCACGTCAGCTCCCGAACTTTGCTTCAAGAATGGTCTATGGCAGTCTCTGGATAACTGTCAAAGTACAGCAGTTGGCGGAGATGAAACCTGGTATTTCCGCGGCACTTCGAACGCTTGGGGCTTAGCTAAGCTGACCTACGATGCTAACTCTGGTCTCTATACAACGCAGCAAAGTTTTAATGGTGAAGAGACGCCTGCACGCTTCAAAATTGATAGTGGCAGTTGGACCGAAGCCTACCCGAGTAGCGACTACCAAGTTGGAGATTACGCGAGCTATAAGATTGACTTCAATAGCGCAACTAAGCAAATCACTATAACCAAGCAATAAGGATTACGAGCATGAGCAAGCTTATTTTGACCATGCTCGGCGTGGCGTCGGTAACGACGCCAGTGTCCGCAGAATGGTTCTATCGTGGTACGTCCAATGATTGGGCGGCAGCACAAATGTCTTCAAAAGGGGGCAATATATATGAGATTTGCCAAGTGTTTAACAGTGGGGATCAAACAGGAGGACCAAGGTTTAAGGTCGACCGAGATGGCAATTGGACAGAAAGTTATCCTTCGAGTGACTTTACGGTTGGCAACGACCAAACATTAGTTATACAGTTTGATGCCAACAGTAAGCAAGTGTCGGCCGAAGCGGTTTCCAGTTGTGAATCAGCATCAGATTCGCGTTTTAGCCAGCTCTATTTTAGAGGTACGGTGAACAACTGGGCTTCAACGCCAATGACACGAGTATCAGAAAGCTTGTGGCGTGTTTCTGTTAACTTTGATGGGCAGTCCAACCAAAGGTTCAAATTCGATGTACTCGGAGACTGGACTCAAAACTATGGTGATAATGATAACGACGGAGTTCTAGACTTCTCAGGTGATGACATTATTACCAGCGTTATTGGTACCTATGATGTTGAGGTCGATGATCAAACACTTGCTTATACCTTGATCCAAACAGGGGACGGAAATCAAGCTCCTGTGGCTCAGATTGACTCTTCTGCTAGCTCGTCAGTCGACGTTGGTACGACGGTAACCTTCTCCGCGGCTAACTCTTATGATCCTGATGGCTCAATTGCGTCTTTCCTGTGGAATACAGGGGAAACGACAGAATTGATCGATGTGACTTTTAATCAAGCGGGACAACAAGAAGTATCCGTTACGGTGGAAGATAATCAGGGACTATCGGCACAAGCGAGCTTGATGATATCAGTCGGAGCAACGAGTACCGACTCATGGTACTTCCGTGGAACCCCAAACAATTGGGCAGCACTTAAAATGACATCTTCTGGTGCGGATTTGTATTGCACAGAGCAGAGCTTTGGCGGAGCGGATCCTGGGTTCAAAGTTGATCACTACGGCGATTGGACCGAAAGCTATCCAGCAGAAGATTACCGTATTGCAAACGCGGGAGACTATGAGATTTGCTTTAATGTAGTCGACAAGAGTTTAGTTGTCACTCAGCAGGGGGGCGCGGATACAACGCCGCCTTCTGTGGTTGCATCTCCAAGTGCGGGCAGCTATTCCGATAGTCAGTCAATAACGCTCAGCGTCAATGACAATCAAGATAGCGCCCCTAAGCTATATTTCACGACAGATGGCTCAGAACCAACTGAGCAAAGCAGCCAATATAACAACCAAGTGTTTACAGCCAATGATATTGCTTCTGGCGTTGACTTGGAGATCCGCACCTTGGCTGTTGATGCGTCGGGTAATCGGAAGCTTCAGTCTTTTCAATATCGTATCGGTGATACAAGTATTGGTGGGGGAGATTTTAGAAGCGAAACGATTTACTTCTTGATGACGGCACGATTCTACGATGGTGATAGCAGTAACAATTACTACAATCGAGACCGTTACAAAGAAGGTGATCCGCAATGGCGTGGTGACTTTAAAGGTTTGATTCAGCAATTGGATTACATTAAAGACCTCGGTTTCACCGCGATTTGGGTGACGCCACCCGTTGAGAACCGCTCGGGTCTCGACTATCACGGTTATCATGCTTATGATTTCTACACGGTTGATCCTAGGCTAGAATCGGAAGGCGGGAGTTATCAAGACTTCATTAATGCGGCACACGCTAAAGGGCTTAAGGTCATTCAAGATGTGGTAATTAACCATTCAAGCCAATACGGTTTACGTGGGCATGTTTGGATAGATCATATGCCAATCAAGTACTACGTCCCACAAGGCTCAACTCAAGGTCTGATTGATAATGGTCCTTATCAAGGAAACTTGGGTGACTACTCAACGGTCAATCGATGTGATGATGATAACCCAGTGGCACCACCGTGGTATCGCGAGGCATGTAATTCGGACCCCGAGGGGATACAGCCCATCGTCGACCCGAAAACGGGCGTTACGCTGCCGCTTGCTGGTTACGACCCCAATCGCTTCTTCGGCATTGATGCTCAAGGGCTAGACCCAGATTGGTATCATCTGGATGGGTTTATGTCAGGTGGTGACTGGGAAAATCCGGAAGCGCTTCAACGCAAGCATATGGCGGGCGATACAATAGATTTAGCCACTGGCAACCAAAACGTTAAAGACTACATAAATGGTGCGATACGTCAGTATCTCGATATGGGTGTTGATGCCATCCGTTTGGATACGGTTAAACATGTCGAACGCGATGAGCTTTTAGAGTATGTGAATAACTGGAAAGCCCACAAACCGGATTTGTTTGTGTTTGGTGAGAACTTGGTGAAGGGCACCGGTTGGGGCTCCGAGATTGCCAACGATAATGCGTCGGCTGTCATCCGTCCTTGGTGGTATACCCGAACAACTCAAGATCCATCGAACCCAAATGGTGGTGGCGACTCTGGTTTCTCGGTACTTGATTTCTCATTATTTTCCACGTTTCGTGACAATGTCACACGAGGTCACTTTGGTGGTGTAGGGGGCATATTCTCGATGGATTGGGTATATGGCGATGCAACTAAACTCGTCACCTTCTTCCAGAATCATGATGTGGGTCCTGACAATGATTTCAAATATCGATTCGGTGGTGAGGAAGCGAACGCTGCAATCGTATACAACTTACTGTGGACCGCGCGCGGTATACCTACGTTGTACTATGGTGAAGAAATCATGTTCCAAGCGGGTCTTCCACAAGACATTGCGAGTGCAAATGACACCATTGATCAGACCGGTCGTGCTTACTATGGCGAGCACTTAGAAAACGCTGGTGCAACCCAGTCACATCCGCTCTATCAGCATATTAAACGTCTTAATATGATTCGCTCTGCCGTGCCAGCGCTACAAAAGGCTCCGATGAGTGAAGTAAACGAATGGGGTGCCGGTATGAGTTTCGTTCGTGATTTGAGCTCAGAAGGTAGCTATGCAGTCGTTGGATTAGCGGCTGGTGGTAATCAGCAGATCAACGTTAGCAACGTACAGAACGGTACCTATACCGATGCTGTATCGGGTGAAACTAAACAGGTGAGTGGTGGCAGCTTTACATTTAATGTTCCTGCACATTCTGTACGAGTCTGGGTACTAAATGGCGTCGGACAGATCGGTAGTAGCGGTAAATACCTGAAATAATTACGTGATTAGTAATAGAAACGCCCCTCGATAGGGGCGTTTTCGTATTAAAGGTGTTCCAACTAATTTGCGGAAGCCCGCTGTAAGTGCTCGACGAGTACTTTGACAAACCTCGCGGCCTCACCACCGGTGCAGGCTCTATGGTCAAAGGTAATCGACAAGGGGAGCGCTTTAACACCAACTGCCTTTCCCTCGCGTAATATGACTTTTTCAATAATTCGACCCGCACCGACGATTGCCACTTGAGGCGGTGTGACAACCGGTGTAGCAAAGATCCCCGCGATTGCACCGAAATTTGAAAGTGTAATAGTCGCGTGTTGCAACTGCTCTCGACCTATCCGCCTTGCGCGAATACCTTCAACGGTTTGATTAAGCCACTGTCGGATCCCTTGCTGATCGTATTCGTTTGCATCTCTGAGAACTGGTACGTAAAGCCCATGACTGCTGTCGACTGCGATACCAATATTCACTTTCGAATGCACACAGCGAGTCATTGTCTCTGCATCAAACCAAGCGTTTAATGCAGGCTCTTCTTGACAGGCATGGACGACGGCTTTAATCAGTCGTCCAGATATGTCTTCTGTGTCCGCCCAACTATCAAGCAAAGCTTCTTCGGTAATGGTCACAGAGGCAACAGAGTGGTGTGATTCCGACATAGTGCCGACCATGGTTCTTCTTGCACCTTTGAGTACTTCGGTGCCTGGCGCTTGCTTACCGATTTGCTCGTAGACATCGCTGTCTATGATGACACCATCATGCCCACTACCTTTTACCTGAAGTAGATCGATACCCAGTTTCTTAGCGAGAAGACGAGCAGATGGCATGGCTGTAATAGATTGTTCGTCGGAGGTGTGATGGGCAGGGCCCACCCAGAAATCGTCCACTTCGATGTGGTGGGTGTGGTTGGATACATTACCAACCACGGTCGCTGCGTCATTTGTTGTAGATTGAGATGATAAACCGCTGGTTTCCGTTATGGCTTCTTCTATTTCGATCAGTAGACTGCCGATACTAATGACATCACCTTCCGCACCGTAGCGATTCACGATTTTGCCGCTGTAAGGGGCAGGGACTTCAACCACGGCTTTCGCAGTTTCAACTGTCAATATCACTTGGTCTAGCTCGACATCATCTCCAACGTCAACATGCCACTCTACAATTTCTGACTCAGCAAGACCTTCCCCTAAATCGGGCAATAAAAATGACTTCATTTCCAGCCCTCCACGAGTTCTTTAGCCGCTTGAACGATGTCTTCTTCTTGGATCAAAAAGTAATCCTCGTTTTTGTAGTATGGCATCACGGTATCGAGACCAGCCACGCGCTTCGGAGGCGCTTTGAGCATGCACATAGCTTGCTCTGATATGCGACTTATGATCTCAGCGCCGACGCCACAGCTTCTGCTTGCTTCATGCACGACGAGCAAACGACCCGTTTTCTCAAGCGACTTGAGTATCGTCTCCATATCGATTGGTTTGATGCTGGCAAGATCAATCACTTCGACTTCGATACCTGACTGAGACAAAGTATCAGCAGCTTGGAGCGACTCGACTACGCATGCTCCCCAAGTAACTAGGGTAAGATCTCGACCTTTTCGTAGCGTATAGCAAGTATCAAGTGGTAGAGCTTCGCCGTTATCGACTACATTGGATTTAACAGTGCGATAGATGCGCTTTGGTTCAAAGAACATTACGGGATCATTACAACGAACAGCTGATAACAATAGGCCGTAAGCTCGTTGTGGCGAAGAGGGAATAACCACTCTTAAACCTGGGATGTGTGCGAACAAAGCCTCGACACTTTCAGAGTGATGTTCTGGGGCATGGATACCACCACCAAACGGAGCACGAAACACTATTGGGCAGGACAAGCGTCCTCGAGTTCGATTTCTCATCCGTGCAGCGTGGCAGATGATGTGTTCCATGGCGGGAAATACAAATCCTTGAAACTGAAATTCAGCGATTGGTCGCAACCCCTGAGTGGCCATACCAACAGCGACTCCTCCAATAAGCGCTTCTGCTAAGGGCGTGTCAATCACTCGCTTAAGACCGAAGCGCTCTTTTAGTCCGACTGTTGCTCGAAACACACCGCCATTATCACCAACATCTTCACCTAACAGGACAACACGTCTGTCCCTTGCCATTTCATGATGCAGAGCTAGGTTTACGGCGTCGACAAGGGTGGACTCCACCGATGCTATCGGGCTCGCGAGAGGTTCAATATGTAGTTGATCAGCCATGTTGTCCTCCTTGCACTCGCATCGATTTATTGATGAGTTCATCTCGTTGAGGTCTGAGTTCCTTTATCGGTTGCTCGTAAAGGTAATCAAACGCGGTTTCTGGAGCTTGTGGTGGAGTATTCAAATAGCGAGCGACAGCTTCCTCAACGAGCTTTTTACTTTCCGCAGCGAGTTCTATCTCGTTGGATTCTTCCCACCATCCTTGAGCCTCTAGAAAGGTTTTCAAACGCGCAATCGGCTCATATTCCCAGGCAGTATCCAGTTCGTCGTCACTGCGATATCGAGTGGCATCGTCGGCTGTAGTGTGGTCGCTGAGTCGATAGCTTATAGCCTCGATGAGCGTCGCTCCTTTGCCTTTGCGAGCGTTGGCAATCGACTTAGTAATGGCATCCATCATGGCGACGACGTCGTTGCCGTCGACCTTGAGACCTGGAATGCCCGCGCCCTGTGCTTTATCTGCAAGAAAATCGGCACCGCATTGAAGTGCGCGGGGCACAGAGATAGCCCACTGGTTGTTGTTAACGACAAACACAAGAGGAATGTTCCACGCGCCGGCGCAGTTTATCGATTCTAAAAAATCACCTTTGGATGTTGCGCCATCTCCACACGTCACAAGAGCTACATCGTGGTTTCCCTTTATTTTAAGCGCTGCTGCAACGCCGACGGCATGAGTGCATTGGGTGGCAATGGGCACGCAAAATGGCAAGTCGGTACATGGATTGTCGCTGTTGGTAAATTCAAAATCGCTTCCGCGTTCGTCGCCACCCCAGTATTGAAGGTTTTTTTCCATTGGGATGCCACGCACCCACATGGCTGGCATATCACGATAGTAGGGAATAAAGACGTCTCGGTGGGATAGGGCATGACCAATGGCAATCCCTATTGCTTCAGCGCCGAGGTGCGAAGGATAGGTACCGAGTTTACCTGTCCGCTGTAGTGCGACAGCTTTAGCATCGTAGGTTCGTGCGACTACCATGTCGCGGTACAGCTTGATTAGGGTCTCTTTGTCAGCCCAATCGGGTAGTGAGTTGACTAAGTTTCCTTGGTAGTCGATAAAACGATGCATGGGTAATGCTTGTACGTTCATCTCGAACTCCTTTTCACATACTCTGGGTAAGAGTGATGTCGATAAGGTTGAAATCAGATACGTGTTTATACGCAGTGTCTCAAACACTTGGATACTATAAGTGTAAACAAATTGTTAATTTCTGCTTCAATTGATACTTTGTTTGGCAGTAAATATAACCTTACAGTGACTTATGAGGGAGAGAAAAAACTATCAATTATTGCCCTGTTAGTGATTTAGACTGCTTTTTGAAGCTCGGATTGTTTCGAGTTGAAATATGATTCTGGCGAAATATTGTTCAAAATATTATTAAAACGGGAGAGTTAAGCCCAAGATTTTGGGCTTTTTCTATTGAATTTGTTACCTTGTCACCTCTTCGCAAAGCTCTAGTGGCAAACCATCTGGATCTTGGAAGAAGGTATAGCGTTTGCCCGTGTACTCGTCGACGCGAATCGGTTCAACTGAGACGCCTTGCTCCACAAGCTGTGATACTGCGCTATCAATATCATCTACGCTAAAAGCAAGATGCCTCAATCCTTGTGCCTCGGGAAAGCTGGGACGAGGCGGCGCTTCGGGAAAAGAGAACAGCTCTATTTGTGTGCCATCGGGTAGCCCCAAATCCAACTTGTAGGAATCGCGATGCTCTCGATAGTTTTCTGCTAGTACTTTCAAACCGAGTATTTGCGTATAGAAGCGCTTCGATACTTGATAATCAGAACAGATAACGGCGATATGATGTGTTCCTGTTAGCATGTCACAAGTCCTTTTTATTTGATGAGTTTTGATGGCAGTTCGCGCGCCACGTAGTCGATGAACACTCTCAAACGTGCCGGCATATATTTAGTTTGCGCGTATTGAAGTGCAATAGCACCGTGGTAATTACTTTTGATCGTCCAATCTGGTAATACGGGAATGACACTGCCGTCATCAAGTGATTCTTTTATCACGAAGTCGTGGAAGATACCGATACCTAAGCCTTGTTTTACTCCGCTAAGTCGCATTTGTGAGTGGTTGATGGCATACCGACCGGCAACGGTCACCGTATGGAAATCATCGTCTTTGAGAAAATCCCATATGTTGTCTCTGTCGACTTCCGCCAGATACAAGCAATCGTGATGCTCCAAATCACTAGGTGAAGTAGGGAGCCCATTGTCTCGGATGTAATCTGGGCTCGCGCACAGTACGAGATTTGTTGGTCCTAGCTCTTTCATGACTAGGTTTTCATCTGGTGTGTCTGTTAGCTTGAACGCGACGTCTATCCCAAGGTTTAAGAGATCGTAATCACCATCAATGGCGCGCACTTTTAGTTGAATCTCAGGGTACAGCTGCAGAAATGGCGCAATGAAAGGTTGCAGTACCGAATTAAGGAAAGCTTCTGGCGCTGCCACGGTGATAGAGCCGCTGGGTTCGGCGTGATCCGACTGTGACACTTCAACCGCCTGTTGAGCGGCGTTAACCATTAGAACACTCTGATCGTAAACCTTTTGACCTGCTTGAGTGATTATCAGCTTTCGAGTCGTTCGTTCGAACAACTTCACAGAAAGGGCGCTTTCTAGTCGAGTGATGGTTTTAGACAGGGCTGAAGGTGTCACGCCTAACTTCTTTGCAGCAGCGGTAAAACTACCTTCGTTAACGACTAAGATATAAGACGCCAAGTCGGGTAGGAGCGCGATAAGCTTCTGGCTGAACATGATTCGTGCCTCAGATTCACTAATGGTTTTCCATGTTAAGGGATAATCGTTTGTAGCACAATGAACTAAAATGATTGCATTCGTTAGATACACCAAATCAATAGAATTTGGCTATCTCATCCCCTACATAACCTATTGAGAAATAGGATAGAAAAAGGAATCCACTATGTCTGCTTCGTTTTATAAGCAAATCCAAGATCAGATTGAAGAAGTAAAAGCGGAAGGTTTGTACAAATCTGAGCGTGTTATCACTTCTCAACAACAAGCGGCTGTTGAAATCTCAACGGGTGAAGAAGTACTTAACTTCTGTGCAAACAACTATCTTGGTCTAGCTAACCACCCAGCGCTTATTGAAGCGGGTAAAGCGGGTATGGATAAAAATGGCTTCGGTATGGCGTCTGTACGCTTTATCTGTGGTACTCAAGACATCCACAAAGAGCTTGAGCAGAAGCTTTCTACATTCCTAGGTAAAGAAGACACGATTCTTTACACGTCTTGCTTCGATGCAAACACAGGTTTGTTCGAGACTATCTTAGGCAAAGAAGATGCAATCATCTCTGACGCACTAAACCACGCATCTATCATCGATGGCGTTCGTCTATGTAAAGCGATGCGTTACCGTTACGCAAACAACAACATGGCTGAGCTTGAACAGCAACTTATCGCTGCAACTGAAGCAGGTGCTCGCCACAAGCTTATCGTGACTGACGGTGTTTTCTCAATGGACGGCGTAGTAGCAAACCTACCAGCTATCTGTGACCTTGCTGACAAGTACGGCGCACTGGTTATGGTTGATGATTCTCACGCTGTTGGCTTTATGGGTAAAAACGGCGCAGGCACTCACGAGTTCCACGACGTGGTTGACCGTATCGACATCATCACTGGTACGCTAGGTAAAGCAATGGGTGGCGCGTCAGGCGGCTATACTTCTGGTAAGAAAGAAGTGATTGATTGGTTGCGTCAGCGTTCTCGTCCATACCTATTTTCTAACTCTGTAGCACCGGCAATTGTTAACGCGTCTATCCGCGTTCTAGACCTACTACAAGAAAGTGGCGACCTTCGTGACCGTCTATGGGAAAACGCAGCTCACTTCCGTACTCGTATGGAAGGCGCAGGTTTCACTATGGGGGGTGCAGATCACGCGATCATTCCAATCATGCTAGGCGATGCAAAAGTAGCGGCTGAGTTCGCTGAGCGTGCGCTAGAGAAAGGCATCTACGTGATTGGTTTCTCTTTCCCAGTAGTACCTAAGGGTCAAGCACGTATCCGTACTCAAATGTCAGCAGCACATTCTCGTGAGCAACTAGACCGCGCTATCGATGCATTCATCGAAGTGGGTAAAGACATGGGTCTTATCAAGTAATCGCTCTCCCATTGATTTTTAGCCCTGAGCTTTCAGCTTGGGGCACAGTTTGGTAAATATTATGAAAATCAAAGCACTTTCAAAGCTTAAGCCAGAACAAGGCATCTGGATGACCGAAGTAGACAAGCCAGAGCTTGGTCACAACGACATCCTTATCCGCATCAAAAAGACCGCAATCTGTGGTACTGATGTTCACATCTACAACTGGGATGAGTGGTCACAAAACACAATTCCTGTTCCTATGGTTGTTGGTCACGAGTATGTGGGTGAAGTCGTCGGTATCGGTCAAGAAGTTCGCGGCTTCGAAATTGGCGATCGTGTATCTGGTGAAGGTCACATCACTTGTGGTCACTGCCGTAACTGTCGTGGCGGTCGTACTCACCTATGTCGCAACACTGTAGGTGTGGGTGTTAACCGCACGGGTGCATTCTCTGAGTACCTTGTTATCCCAGCGTTCAACGCGTTTAAGATCCCTGAAGGTATCTCTGATGATCTAGCGTCTATCTTTGACCCGTTTGGTAACGCTGTGCACACAGCGCTTTCTTTCGACCTAGTAGGTGAAGATGTACTGATCACTGGCGCAGGCCCAATTGGTATCATGGCAGCAGCGGTTGCTAAGCACGTTGGTGCTCGTCACGTGGTGATCACTGACGTAAACGAATACCGTCTAGACCTTGCTAAAAAGATGGGCGTAACACGTGCAGTAAACGTAGCAAAGGAAAACCTAAAAGATGTGATGGCTGAACTGGGTATGACGGAAGGTTTCGACGTTGGTCTAGAGATGTCTGGTGTACAAGCGGCATTCAGCTCAATGCTAGAAACTATGAACCACGGTGGTCGTATCGCACTCCTAGGTATTCCACCTTCAGACATGGGCATTGACTGGAACCAAGTTATCTTTAAAGGTCTTGTGATCAAAGGTATCTACGGTCGTGAAATGTTCGAAACTTGGTACAAGATGGCAAGCTTGATCCAATCAGGTCTAGATCTAACACCAATCATCACTCACCACTATAAAGTTGATGACTTCCAAGAAGGCTTTGACGTTATGCGCAGTGGTCAGTCTGGTAAGGTTATTCTGGACTGGGAATAGAATCACTAGACGAAAGTGTCGCTTTGCAAAAGTGACACTCTTTTTTTTGGGGCTGTATAACTGAACGTAGTGAATGCAGCCTATCTTTTCTCTTACAGCCCCTTCCGTATCAATACCGATTCTTGTACTACGTGTTCAATTAAATACAACAAACAAGCCAACCAAAAGGTGTTGTGGTTTATTGGCGTCTCATTTCACGCTTAAACAAATCGTTTGCTTTAGTTAGGGCTATCAACCTGAGTCGACACTCTTTCCATACTTAATTGTAAACATTAGTGTTTCTGTAAAAAAGTTTTAAACAAACCAATCTAGAGTACATGCTAATTTCTAATACATGTCATGGAAAAAAGATGAAAAAAACAGCGTTAGGATTGCTATTTGCAAGTCTCTTGGTTGGTTGTAACAGCAGTAATAATAATGGAGTTACTCCTCTAGGTCAGAAAGGAAAAGTGGAGCATTTAGCCTTTTCAGCTGGAGAAGTACATTGGGTTACGGTCGGTGACCTAATGCCAACACAAAAAACAATAGGGCTTCTACAAAACGACTACAAGCTCGGTCGTTGGCAGCTAGAAGAAGAAAAGCTCTTTGAGGAGTTTTGCGAAACGTACGGCCTGCGAGATTCGGTTGATTATTATGATGACAATAGTGACTTCAATGATCCCGAAAGCTTTAAATGTAAAGAGCCAAGAGAATCCGATGGAGTAATTTCAGAAGATCAAAATGGTGATGAGCGAATCATGGATTGGATCAATACCGTTATTGTTGGGCCAGATGGCGCGCTTTACTTGACCGACGGTCATCACACCTTTAGCCGCTTTCACGATATGGCTGATGGCGGAAAAGAGACAAAGGTGTTGGTGCGCGTAGAAGACAATTATGCATTTGATGTCGACAATAACAGCCTGACGATGGATGCATTCTGGCAAAAGATGCAAGAAACGAAGAATGTCTATTTATTGGATAACGGCGTGGCTATAAATCCCGTGGACCTACCCAAAGATCTCGGCGAAGCGAATGACGAGAACCCCAATGGATTAGTAAACGATGACTACCGAGCCCTTGTGTATTACACACGTGATATTGGGTGGGACAAAGGAGACGCAGAATCAATCCCATTTCTTGAGTATTACTGGGCAGAGGAGCTTCGCGATATTATTCGCGTAGATGACGCTGATACGATAGAAAAATATGTTCAGGCTGTTCTGGATGCATCGCGATATATGGTGAGTCTTCCAAGTTACTACGTACTTGGTGATAGCGGCAAAACAACGGCAGAGTTAGGTCAACTCTCTGAGCTAGGAATTAGTGATACTCAGGGCGCTATCGAAGAAATCATTTGTGAATGGGACCAAGATAATGCGGCAGAAGGAAAGTTGAAACTTGGAAAGCTAGGCTGGGCGTTCTATCAGTCAGGCACTGACATAGAAGATTTCCCTTTTCCATGTAACAACTTACGTGATTACGAGAATCGATATGATTTAAGTCGTTAACGTATCTGTTATCACAGCGTATTGTTCACAGCTACGGCTCCTCCTCACTATCGTGAGGGCCGTAGCTGTAGTAAAGCAAGATTCTCGGTTAGCCAAGTCTCAAGCCTTATACTTAGCTATTGAAACTTTGAGTCAGTTGAGGTTGTTTATTTTCCTCGTGATTAGCTTTTGCGATGAATAACAGCCCGATCACCGGGATAACGATAGCTGCAAAAGGAATCATTCGTGCACCCATTTGACTATCTAATACCATACCGCCCAGGAAGCCGCCGAACGCATTTGCTAGGTTGAACGCAGAGATATTTGCTGTAGCTGCTAACTCTTGACCTTCACCGCCATGCTTCATAACCCGAAGTTGCATTGCGGGTACGTTAGCGAATGAAGCAATACCAAACACAAAAGCAGTAGCTATAAACAACACTTTGCTATCTACACTTGTACCGACGAGTACGAGCGAAACAATCATTGCTATAGCCCAAAACATGGAGGATTTTTGCAGGTTTTTGTCTGATGAACGGCCACCCATAGTATTCCCAATGATTAGACCTAAACCAACGATAACCAGTATCCATGTCACCGCACCTTCACCAAAGCCACTTACGTGCATGGCGATTGGGGCGATATAGCCGTAGAACGTCATAAATCCAGACCAAGCGAATACAGTGATAACAAGACTGATGAGTAGCAATGGGTTTTTAAATGCTGCCAGCTGTGCTTTGACATTTTTTGCTTCGCCATGACCAGATGATTTAACAGTTGAAGCGATGAAGAATAGGGCGACTAGGCCAAAAGCAGCAACAGCCAAAAAAGTCGTGTGCCAGCCGAATTGCAAGCCAAGCCAAGTACCGCCGGGCACACCTAAAACATTGGCCAGTGTTAACCCTGCGAACATCTGACCGACTGCACGACCTGCCATTTTTTCAGAAACTAAGTTGGTCGCTACCACGGCACCGATACCATAGAACGGACCTTGAACCAAACCAGTGACCACGCGGCTCACCATCAACACAAAATAGTTTGGAGAGTAGGCTGACAATACATTTCCGATGATAAACAAAACCATTAGACCGGTCAGGACCGCCTTCTTGTTAAACCGAGACAAGTAAATCGTTAGTAGTGGACCGCCAAACACAATAGCAAGCGCGTAGGCACTGATTAAGTACCCAGCCTGTCCTTCAGTGATTGATAATGAGTTGGCGACTTGAGGAAGAACTCCCGCGATCACAAATTCCGCGGTACCGATAGCGAAAGCTGCGAGGGTTAAGATCCATACCTGAAGCGGCATCTTTTCTGTTTTCATCATTTATCTCTTTAATCATGTTTCAATGAAGTCAGTATATTGGCTGGATGAAATTTGATAATTGGGTAATAATCGAATTCATTGTTCATTTGAACTGAATAATGTGATTGAAGGAAAGGTTGTGGACAAGTTTTCAGACATGACGCTGTTTGTCAGTATTGTAAAGAACCAAGGATTAGCAGCGGCGGGTAGAGAGTTGGGCTTATCGCCAGCAACAGTGACCGCAAGATTACAATCGTTAGAGGAGCGTTATGGTGTCAAGTTGCTTAATCGTAGCACAAGACATATTTCGTTGACGGAGTCCGGGGCTATGTATCATCGAGCTTGCCTCGAAATTATCGATAGTGTCAAAGAGGCGGAAAACTTGCTTCAAACGGGCACAAAAGAGGTTCGCGGGACACTAAAAATCGCAGCGCCTCGAGATATTGGTAAGCAACACATTTCACCACTACTTTCGAAGTTCACTGAACAATATCCTCAAGTGATTCCTTATCTGTTTTTGAATGACAATTTGTCCAACATGGCGGAGTCCGGCTTAGATGTTGTTGTTCGATACGGTGAACTAGCCGACAGTAATCTTGTCTCTCGCAAATTAGCGTCCAGTCATCGAGTTCTTTGCGCGTCTCCTCAGTATTTAGCTAGAAAAGGTACGCCAATTATGCCAGAAGATTTACAACACCACGATTGTTTAGCCATGGTCCGTAGTAATGAAGAAATGAAGACTTGGCACTTTCAGGAGCATGAGCAACATGATGTTGTAACGGTAATGCCAAAGCGTTTTTCAGATGATGGTGAGGTGATTCGTCAATGGGCGCTAGATAATGCTGGTATTGCGATGAAATCATTTCTAGATGTACAAGAAGATATTAAACAAAAACGCCTAGTTACCGTGCTAGATGGTTACATGAAGAATTTCAATTCATCTACCTCTTCTGCAGGGGCAGATTTGAATGTAATTTACCTCAGTAGAAAGCATCAACCGAAGCGTCTTCGATTGCTTGTAGACCACTTGATTGATCACTTTCGTGACATATAGGTGACTTAGATTGTGCAGCCTGCGATATCCGTCCAGCAATGCTGAGTTTTCGAGGGGTTAGCTTGTCCTCACTCATAGATATGTTTGTACTCCAAGTGTTTAAGATCTTCTCTGCCCGTTGCGTCTACTGTTTTGATTGCAACAAGGCTTTTATTTCCTCTAAATCCTTATGAATCTCTTGGATTTGTTCGTGGGTAGCGAGTATCTGTCTTCCATTATGAGCAGGTGTTAATAGAGGTAACTCAGATTCCTTGTCTTGTTCTGCAATAGCGTGCTCGGCCGTCATTGTCTCAATCACGACACCAATCATCATGTTCAAAAAGACAAAGGCAGTGAGAAAAATAAAGGTAAGGTAGTAAATCCAACTAATGGGATAAACTTCCATTGTCTCATACATAACGTCCGTCCAATCTTCAAAAGTAGCAATGCGGAACAAGGTGAGCATGGAGATTGATACATCTCCCCACAGTATATCGTTGATGTCTGAGAAGACTAAGCTACCAACGACTGCATAGATATAGAAGATAATAAACATGAGAACGGCGATGTAGCCCATCTTGGGGATCGCTTTAATCAGCGCATTGATGAGTAGCTTGAGTTGTGGGATTGCAGATACCAGTCGTAATACTCGAAATACTCTGAGCAAACGGGCGATTAAGATGCCTTGTCCTGCTGCAGGAATTAAACTACCGATGACGATTGCAGCGTCAAATAGATTCCAACCACTTTTAAAGAAATCGAGTTTGTTTCGATAAGAGAAGAACTTGATGACGATTTCAACTAAGAAAAACAGCAAAATACATGCATCTAACCATTGAAGAGTTTCGACTAGAGCATCGGGCAGTTCAAACGTTTTCGCGCCTATTGTAAGTGCTGCCAGTATGATCACAATGACAGTTAACGATTGAAAGTACTTATTGTTGTTGATTGCGTTTAACTTGAGGTGCAAAGAGGAGATCATAGATGTCGCTCCTTCGTGTCTAAGTATCTATTGTTACTTAAATGTTAAGTTAACTTTTTTGTTTTTCGCCAGTGGAGAATTGCGACATTTTATGAACGTTTTGGGACTTGCAGAGCAAGTGACGATGAACCAGCCACTGTCGCAAGGAGAAGGAGGGAAAGGTGGCCGCCCTTCCCACCAAAGCTCGAACACCACACTTTCGAGGCAATGAGTTGTACTGCTCAAGCACGCTCGATGATAAACAGTTTTGTTTTAGTCGTCTATTGAACAATAAACGTACACACCAGATCCCTCAATAGTAAGTATCGACACGTTGAAATAGGTCGGGCTTGACCGGTTTTAGAGGTGAGTGTGGATGATGATTTAGCAGCTTATCAATCTATCAGTTTAGTCGATAAGTACCTAACTCGACACCCATTATAAGTTCCTTTACATTGCTGCTTAACAATGGACGAGATGGTTGCCTGCTCTGATGAATGTTTGGGTTATAACTTGCAACCCCTTCAAGGAATGATATTACTTAAATAGTTAGATTAGAACTTGAGGTAAACATATGTCACTGTTTACGTATGCGCGAGATAGTAAATATTATTCTACTCACAAGAGTGATGCTGATACTCGTAAATGCATGGATTGTATGAAGGAATTAATCCACGAACATGCCCAGCATTTTTCAGGATTGCCATATGAAGCAGCGATTGCTGGAGAACTTAATGGGTCTGTGTTCGTCTCGAAAGGTGAGCTTGAGGAAAAAGAACCTCCTATAGGCGAGCCTATGGGCTGCCGCTCTGATTATGATCGAGATGGTTTAAAGCGTTATGTTTTACTGTACGTGGATAAGTGTGTACGTATGTACAACGGAGCATCAAGTAGCCTAATCAATTCTGCTTATGCATCTATCGTCGAAGCGATGTTTGAGATGCAGTATATTACTTTCGAAGAGGCCGAGGATCTTTTAGCTGAGACGCTTAAGGATAATGCATGAATGGGTTAACGCAAAAGCAGGTGGCACTTATCCGCCATTTGGGGCAAGGCGCGATTGTCGAAGTTGTAAACAAAGCCTCACCATTTGACCCACGTACATGGCGTACTTTAATCGGTCGTAAACTGATCGTGTATCTCAAAACGAAGCGCATGTATCGATTGACTGCGAGGGGAGAGCGTGTTTATTCGCAAATACGTCACCTGGATCAAGATATAAGAACGATCATCTGACGAACCATTTCCCAAGCACTGGTTAGCTTGAGTTCTTAACCGAAGAACTCACTAAATCAAACTCCTGATTAGTGAGTTTTTTTGTATCTAAATAGACACCTGTTTGATCAAAGGCACTGAATGAAAACCGCACTAGGGTATACCTAGAAGATGTGCTTTGATTTTTATATCAGTCTGAGTGATGGATGCTAATTACTTTTAACTAGAAAGGCTTGATATTGTTCATCCCAACAAGACGATAAAGGGCAATTAGTATGAACAAAAGTATCACTCAAGCAGAAGTCACCAACTACATACAGGAATGGTTTGAACAAATGGACACAATGCCAACCAGTTCAGACTTTTTCACGCAGCGCTTAGCCGACGACATTAAATGGATCTCCCCAGGTTTTTGCTTTGATGGGAAGGAGCACTTTGATGTTTTTCTTCAAGGAGCTAGGGCAATGATAAAACCTGAATGTAAACACACGGTAGAGCACATGGTTATAAGAGAAACTGATGGTTACTGTGAGGCGATTTTGAGTATGCATATGGTGGGACAGAGCTTCGAAGATAGTGAATTTAAAGGACAGCCCTTAGATTTACGCAGCAAAGAGGTGTGGAGGTTTGTAAGAGATACATCAAACCAAATCAAGATGTCTAAATGCGTGATTGAAGTCGCCTAACAAATGTATTCGAGGTACAAAATGAAGAAACTTATTACACTATTGGCAATGGCTGTGTCATTCAGTGCTGCTGCGGAAAACGTTCATCTTCGTGATATTCAGGGTGATGTTTTTAAACAATCAGCGAAAGTGATAGAAGAGAAGGGTAGCGTATCAGTTGATTACATGTTCAAGTGTTCGACACCTGTAAACCCTATCGGACAGAAAGGAACTTATGCAACGAAAGTGGAAATTGAGCTAACCGCAAAAAACGGTGTTATTTCGGCGTATACACCCGACTTGAAAGATTTGGAAGTCCGTCATTGCCAGTCCAAGATGAAACCTGTAGGTACGCACAATTTGTTTGCTGCCATTATTGATATGGGTAAGTGAATCCAAGCCCGGCTCTTTGCCGGGCTTTTTTGATCCCTTAAGATTTTCCAAAAACGATCTTGATACCCAACCATCATCTACTGTGGGATGTCTGAGTGAGACAATATAAACAGCATGAGTTTCGGAACGCTACTTTGAACGAGAAGAATCTATTTATTAGTTAAAAGTAACTTGTTGTACGAAAAGTCGTATGACTAGCTTTTAAGCTACCGCTTTAAACTTGGTCATTGAATCCGTCTCACAACCTTCATTTAAAAAAAGTGTTCAACTGTACAGCATGTTTTGAAAACACATTTTTCGTTTTGCTGGGAGTCCGTGTATAAAGTTCACTTAACTTATCGGCTTTGCATTCGGGACAACCATTGCCCGACAGATGGTTAGTAGCGGTTTGTTCAAACTCACCGTGTATAGGACAAATTAGCATCACTTTCTTGTGTGCAGTCTTATAATCGACTTTGCTGTAGTCGTAAAACTTCGGACCGTGCTTCAAGATACCTTTCACCTTAAATAGACCGTTTGTAGATCTTTCTGTCATGTCCTATTTCACAATCAAAAGTGAGCCATCAGGACGTCGCCAAACTTCTTTTATGCCGATTAGCTTTTGCCACCAGCGTCTAGAAACTCGCGTCATATTCATTTCTTATATACCTTTTTGTATCCAGTTTCACCGGGGGCTTTGATGATAGGCTAAGAGGCGAGGTTAGATAAGTTAGGTCATATTATTGAGTCGAATAGTTGCCTATTGACTAAGTCCCAATTAATTGTCGCCAAGATTTACCCAACGCTAGAGCTACTGTCATTCCATAGCAAAGGGGACTTCACTTTACCAACGAGCAGTGAATGCCAGTTACATGTCTCTGTTTTTTGTCATTTGGTTACAAGTTTCGAGAGAACTTCACATTCGCGAGGATGATGACGAAATGAGACATGCAGAAAATAAAAGATATTGGATTAATTCTGTCTACATACCTGTTCTTATACGAGTGCTTTGAAAATTATCAGGCTTATTTACGCAAAAAGCGGCCTAAGCCGCTATTTTTGTGTTTATCGATTAGGAGTATTAAGACCCAGACAGTTTAGTTACAACCGTATCAAACAGGCTATTACCCTCAGAGCGATTCACTCGCTCGGTCATCGTGTGTCTTATTTTTTGCTCCTCGTTTCCAAGGAATAAAGCAATACCTGTGTACAAAATAATGATGAGTGAAATTACCATACTAGTTACCTTTTAAAATCGTTTACCTAAGATGAGAGTCGCGCCATTTCATGTACGACCCTTCTGATACATAAGAGACGCTTCCCAGTTGTCATCGAACTCTTTTGAAACACCGACCATGGTTGACCAAGAGTCGTTATGCTGTCTTACACTGTACTCATGACCATCAATATTTCCTCGAATGTACCTGTCGTAAGATTGATATTGCGCGCCTGCCATGATCCTGAAATCGTTTGGTAGCATGTAACCAACCATCGGTGTTACGACCAGGGCATTAAGGTTTGCGCCAACCCCGTTTACGGAAGTAGCAACGTAGGTCGTGTCTACGGTTCCGAACCAATTGCCATAGCCCGCCGCTAAAATCGCGCCAACACCAATGATGTCGCTCGTTGTGCCTAAGTCATTAATATGATCGCGAGTGACAGTGCCATCGAAATCATTCATTCCTAGGGTTATGTTTGACGAAGTTGTGGCTTTACCAACCATTGCGTGTAAGTTTAGGAATGGTAATACCCACATATCTGCGCGAAGTGCTAACAGGCTTGTTGTATTTACAGTGCCACTGACACCGTCGGGCATGTCTTCACCAATGTTTGGGTCGCCTTGTAATGTAAAGTTATCAAGGCCCATCTTGTCTTCTTGAGAATGAGTGAATACCGATATGCCGATGGGTTTAGGTAGTTTAATTCCTAAATCTCGTACTTCATCACCATAAAATGGTAAGGTGCGCCCATAGTCTTCGTCGGTAGAATTAGCGCCACCATTAATATCTGAGATGGCGGCGGATGTGCCAAAAGACACTACTGATGCAAGCAGCATAGCTTTATTTAATATGTTCATTGTTGCCTCAATGCGCTGCTCTTCTACATGTAATAAAGGAAGAGTCGTTTGCTGAGCTACAAAACCATTCCATCGATTTGTTTGCTCTTTTGTTTTAAATAAACAATTATTAGAACTAACCAATTTTCTAGTTAGTTGTTATTTGTGGAATGAATAAAATCTTATAACTACGAAATTATATTATTCACACTGTTTAATTATTGCTACGGACTCGATAACCTTGCCCAGGCTTGGGTGGCCTCTGCGCAAATCGACAGTGACACGATATAGCGTGTCACGAAGTTTAGGTACAAAATGCTTCCGAAATCGATCGCGTGCTAGGGCATCGGTTCTATATCGCATCGTAATATTTTTTAGTACTTTCTTTGTGTCTAGACACGTAACAATAATATAAAACGGTCTAAGCGGGGCTATCGTCATAATGAATACATCTAATTAAGTTATGACTTTATGTGTTCTCCAATAGTTCACACTCAAACATAGAAGGGTAATTCTCATGACCAATTACCTCACGGAGCTTGGTTATATAACCCTGTCGTTCCAATGTTATAAGTGTTGCTAAATTTCGTTTAGAAAAAGATACGCGCTTTTCTCCAATAGCATGCATTGAGCGCAATACCGCTATAACTAAAGTTTGTGAGCTTGACAGCTTCATCAGAGCCTCCTGTTATCAGTTTGGCTACATTGATGGCGTAGCGTTAGGGGCGACAGCTTGCTGTGCAATACTCGGTACACCGGCGGTAATCTTTTCAGGGCATGTATAATCTGATTTTACGATTACTTCTGTCTCTATATCTGTGGAGCTTTGATACAAGCACTTCTTCAATGAGGCTGACTCGATGTGTTGTCCATTGCTTCTTTCGAGGACAACCGGTTTTTCGGTGATGAAATCACCATAGTCCGCAAAAGTGAATGATGATGCTAAAAGTAGAATGCTGGCGAGTGTTTTAGTGCCAATAGATTTTAAGATACTTTTACTAATCATTGTTGATACCTCGAGTTCAGAGGGCGGCCACCCTCGTACAATTTTATTTTCGGGAAGTTGTGTATGTTTAAAGCTGTTATTTGAGATAGTTGCTTTATTGTTAGAAGTTAATACCTACAGCTAATGCTGCTTGAGAGTTGTCTTTAATAACGCTATTTGCTTTCTGCTGGTCGTTCATGTTTATCTTCTGAACTCGAAGGTCGACATAGATATCTACTGGTGTATTAAGGCGTACCCCGGCTGCTGTGGTGAGGTAAGTGCCTTTGAAACTATTTAACTCTGTTTGAGGCGCTGATGCGGTTCCACCAATAAAGCCACGCTTTGTACCATTGATGTAGGCACCGCCCACAGCAATATATGGCTTGATATCCCAGCCTTTGGCAAGGTTAAATGCGTAACCCATCTCAGCTTCTAATCGAACATCTCTGCCGCGGATATCACCACCTGCATTAGTTCCATCGCCTGATTCAGAGTAACCAGCGGCACTAAAAGCCGTGACCGAGCCATTAATAGCGAAAACGCGGTTGAAGTCATAACCCGCTTCTATTTTTGCGCGGTTGCCTGAATTTGCTGTGTTGCCGTCAAAGGTAAACTCTTGTCCAGAAACAGCGCCCACCCCTAAACGGAAACCTGAGTAGTCTTTGGCGAAGGTTGCGCCAGAAGTGATGCTTGTAAAAAGTGCGACTGCTAGAAGTTGTTTTTTCATATTTGCCTCAAAAATATTTCAGGCATCCATGCTAGGGAACTGTAGTGGTTTGGAATCCGCGCCCAGACCGGGTGTATTGTTAACTCACGCCAAGAACTGGTCGACTTGAATGTCGATAGCGTGTGTTTTTCGATGTGCGCTAATGTAGTGTGTTTTTTAATCAGGCTCAAAATAGGTATCGCTCGAAAACACGAATAGGTGAATGGATTGTTCAAGCAACGTCGAACGATTCTTGTAAAACTAAGAAAGCCCAACGCTAGGTCGGGCTTTAGTCGAGTGACTGAACTGACTTTAATTAGTCGTTTTCACGCCAGATGTTCGCGTCCGAACAATCCAATCCACTGTGGAATGTTTTCCAGCAGTTCTGGTAGTTGATTGGGATAGGCTCGTAACCACGTTTTTCAAGAATATCCATTGTTTTCGTACAGCTACTATCGATAAAGATACGGCCATCACCAAGCGTTGAGGAGTTAGCAACACCACGTGCGATGTCTTCGATTGGTAGGGGAATGATCTCATAGTCTTTTAGGAAGTTTGGAAATTCGCCCCACATACCGTTTTTACCATCATCAGGTAGACCGATAACACCTTCTTCGATGTTCATCATGAAGCAATCCTGATGATAAGTGAGATTACTGTCGAACCACATCGTTTCACACTTGTAACCTAGCTCGGATAATAGGCGCATATACAGGTCTCGACCGCGTGGCCAGCCTGCAGGAGCACCTTGACCATTTTGACTTACTTGCGCGATCGCTGCTTCTGACGGTGCGCCATAATTAAATAGAATCGTTTTATCAGGCATCTGTCGGAAATCACACAAGTCTAAACCTGCAAGTCCCATCGCTGATGTTGGATTCGGCTCACGGTTGATGAATGGCGCCATAAATGCATCAGGGTCTTCTTCCATTAATGCGATGGTTGCAGCTCGAGCAGCTGGTTCAGCAGGTTTTGTTGGACCAGCACATTGAGTAATAAGAAGAGCGTTACGCGCCATTTGCCACACAGCACCGTTATAGATAGATAGGTATTTGGTTCCTTGTTCAACCTGGTTGAAATTGATGATTTCATCCGGGTACCAGCCAACGGTGTTGCGAATAATTTTTACGCCTGCTTTTTGGTACTTTTCATCACGATCAGCAATGTCAGAGACAATGCCATCGTAAAGTTCAGGATTAACATCGCGGATTGCTTTGTTCGCGTTTTTACCCCATTCTTCGATCAAGTCTGGGCTGTTGTCTGCAAGTAGAGCTTGCATTTCTACGGTCATCTTTGGGTAAAAGACGGAGAATGGGTCGCCTACCAAGCAAGCGCGCAACTTAGCCGAACAATGCTCCTCATAAACCTTGATTCCTTGACCACGGATCTGGTCTTCCCAACTTTTGTTGTATAAGTCCCACATCTCTTTTTGGTTTTCTGGTTTTTTTACTGGGTTGTATGCCAGTTCTGCCGACGTTGGTAGATTTTGGTTAAACATAATTACCTCGATAGTTTTCAATCAAAGGCGATCCTTGCTGTTGGGCATTCTAGAGTCCGACTCAAGCCAATAAATCAATTGATACAGTCCGTTTCTGTAATAGAAGGCCAATACGAAAATGTATCTATTGAGTGCCTACTTACTTAGTAACACTCAACGAAAGCTAATTTAATTGATTTGACAAAAATGGACAAAATAGGTATCTCACGGAATTGCTAATAGATTGTAAAGTCCGGATAATAAAAAACTCGGCTTATAGCCGAGTTCAATTGATATTATTAAGATGTCGATGTGAAAATTCTTGCGAGTGAACTGAAAATACTATTTATACAATAAATCTATTAGCTTTGTGCATGCTCTGTGAATAGAGCTTCGGTACTGGATTCCAGCTACAATACGAATCACCAGCACTACAAATACGAGCAGAAGGGTTTGCATTATTACCTCATTATCGGAAATACAGGCGTTGACGGACTGTCATTGCTTTGGTGTGGAAAAAACGTCCGATATAACCAAATATCGGACGGGTCCTATCAATCCTTGGGTGTAATAGGTAAAAGTATGTGACTTAAAGGTAGGTGGATGCAAATACCTATCTATAAGTCGAGAGCAAGACCAAAGACCTTGCTTTCCTAGGCAGACCAAAGGCTTAATTAAGGTCCATACGTAGGTTAATTGAATAGATTGTTATCAGCAAATGAGATTGTTATCAGCAAATGAGATGGTTATCGGTATTGTGAATAGACGAAGTTCACATAAACCATGAGCAATTGTTGAAGTGCAGTAGCTAATTTGCACCAAGGTTTGTTAGTCGTGATTGTTTAAGTTCACGCATAGTTTTACTGTGTTGGTACTCCGCGCCGACTCGCCCACACTTGATTCCTAGTGGGTCGATACCTCTGCGCTCGAGTTCAGACTTTATTTGTGAGTCGGAGAACTGGTAGTTGCTTGCTAGTTTTGTGTTTCTGATCGTCTCATTTTCAGAGAGAGCAGCACATAGGTGGTAACTATTCGCGCCTTTCAAGTAAGAGTTGTTGTTTGCGCAGCCAAAGAGTGTAACTGCCATGGCTAGTAGGAATATATTTTTCATGGTCTACCTATTATCATTTCTAAGTATTGGCTCTTTGTCCCTTTCAGCCTCCAAAATTTCTCCGAGTAGCGATTGCTTTTCCAGTTCAGAGATCAGTGTTAGTCTTCCGGATTCTACTTGCGGACTATCGCCCTCGCATCGTCGTAATACAACTAGGGCGCGTTCTATCAAATAGTTCCCGACTATCATTTCTGCATGCGAAGATTCAGCAGCGTCATTGATTTCATCTAGCAGACGACAAAGTCTGCGTAATTGAGGGAATTGGTTTTGTTCAGTCATAATAATTCATCCATTCTGTAATTCACTGATTTGTTCTATTCAGCGTGTAGAACTATTGTCCTATTACGTAATATTGAATGCGAATTAGGTGACCATCGGGTTCGTTAATAGATAAAGTTGTAATCCACGCTTGCTTAAAACAAACTTAAAATGAAAAACCAATACGTGGAACTACCACATATCATCCATTGATTGAGTTTCGAGTTCATAGTGTGATTCAACCTCATACTCAACTTCTGCCTCATATTCCGCTTCGTATTCATACTCGGCTTCTACTTCATACTCATATTCGGCTCGATCGACAGCATGTGCACATTCTCATTTTGCAAACTCGCCGTCAATTACGCCTGCGCCAGCACCGATTAGTGCTCCTTTTTTTGTATCTCCTGCCATTGCACCGATGACCCCACCAATGATAGCACCGTCGACAGCGCTCGTAATTGGTGTGGCATAGCAATCTTCTACGGATGCATAGGCTTGTGTACTGAACACGGAAGCAGCAACCAGCGTGAAAAATAGTTTTTTCATTATGTTTCCCCCCTTAAAAGGCTGTACCAAATTTAATTTGGATCGCAGTGTCGGTTTCACTTCTAGATACATCCACACCTGCTTTAATGCCAAGTTGGCGGGCGATGGTGTAGCGAAATCCCATACCGATGGTGTTGTTCCAGTCGAGCTTTCTAGCACCGTGGTCATAGGCGGTACCTGAACCGGTAAAGCCAATGATCTGGTAGCGAGTATTGATGTTGTAGCCAACTTGAACCTCACCCAGGGCAACGTTGTCACCCTGGTTTCTAAGGGCTGCGATACCGCGCATTTGAACAAAAGGTCTAGCGTAAAAAGGAACATCTCCGGCGGTGTTAATCGTGTTTACTCGCCATGCTAGAGACCATTTGGTGTTGATTTCATGGTAAGAGCGTACGTCGACATTTAAACGTTGATGGTTAAAGTCGCCGCCCCAACGTTTGTTGTAATCTGAATAGATGATCTTGGCTTTCATGCCGTCTGTGGGTGCAAACTGATTATTCAAGCTGTCATAGGTGAGGCGTACGTTTGCTCGCGCACCTTTGTTTGTCATTCGGGTCGCTGCATCTCCAGCGAATGTAACGTCACCAAGGAAATAGTGATATCCAGCACCCACAAAAAAATTACTATCGAATAAGCGGAAATCAATGTTTGAAAAGGCATAGTTACCTTTAAGGTTCATTCGAGTTGGCGTATCAAAGCCATGGAAGTTTACGTTGATATTGGCTTTAAACAGACCGCCTTCGAAGCGCACTCTATCGTCTAGCCATACTCCTTGGTGGAAAGCTCCGCCAAAACCAGTACCGTTATTTGTTCCAGCACCAATGACACCAGAAATACTTGGAGCTATTGTTGTTACTTTTTCCGGGTTTTCACGACGGATCTTTTTTTGTTCTTCCGTCTCATGAAAAAATATCGCGCCGAGCCCTGCACCGTAGCCAATTGCAGGATCAGTAATTAACATTGGGATTGGCATAAAGCCTGTCGCTCGTTCGAGAAGAAAGCGACTGGCATCAGGCTTTCCGTCCACCGGGTCGATAGTCATGGGGCTTTTAGCGGCCACGCCAAAAGAGAGCATGATTGCTCCAAGTACTAGTTTTTTCATTATAAATGCCTCGATTAATTGGGGGCGGACAATACATGATGAAAAAACAACCAGCAAAATAGATACCCATCATAAATGCAGATGGGTATATCTAAGGGCTTGTAATCTAGAGCGTCATTTTGCAAAGCTCACAATGGACTTCCTTCCAACCTACAAGCTGAATACTTAAATGGATTGGTGCAACTTGTAGTATCACAATAGCTGATGGATTCCTTTTTGTTCGACTATATTAGACTCTATTATCATTGACGCTACAGGTGAGGGGCATGTGATGCACCTTATATAAAATACAGTTTAATTTTAAGAGGTGTTTAAGATGAAATTAGTACTTTCGACTCTAGCCATTTGCTTACTCGTTGTTTATGCATGCGCAGTTGGAGCTTACTAATCTGTGCCGACAGATAAAACCTATAAGTTGACTTAGCCTACTGTGTAATACGGCACGTCAACAAGAGAATCTAACTCTGCCAAAGGTGGCCGCCTTGGTGAGTAAAAAGACGTTTAAGAGGTAATCATCATGAGTATTAAACTAATAGCATTAATTGTAGCCCTTGTTTCGGTTGTTCCTTTCGGTAACAGCAAAGAAATTACGAAAGAAAAAATAGTTAGTCAATTAGAAGAAATTGAGGACAGATTCACTCCCCGTATACTCGGTGAACTATTCGGTACTATAAAAGGGTGCAGATTATCGGGGAGAATTTCAAAAGATAGTGAAGCAAAAGTATTAGGAGAAGGACGCTTCGAAGAGATTACCGATGCAAAGATCCAGAGTCCACAGAATGTGATTGTATTTGATACTGCATTTTATTTGGCATTTGATAACGCGCATCGAGGCGATATTAGTTGCAAAGATTTTAGTGAAAGTCTCACGAAGTATGTTGATAAAGCGGATAGATACAATCAGCTTATCTCTTTATCTAAAGCCACCAAGAACAGTTGAGCCCAATTTATTGGGCTTTTTTATTGATGCGATCTCCGAGTTGTGCAATTGGAAGGTGATGAAATTGTCCGGCGAATGTCAAAATGAGAGTGTTAGCACGAAAATCAAATAGTACCATTCGACATCCCGATGGGTACCTAATTTCTAAAGTATCAATTAAATCAGTAGTGTTCGCCTCGAAGCGGGAATAACCCGAAATAATAGTTACTTCGAGGTAATAAAATGAAAAAAACAGCAATTGCACTAACCGTGGCGGCACTTTTTACATCTAGTTTGGCTGTAGCAAACACAAAAGCAGGTGACTTTAAAGGTGGGTTAGAGTTTGACTCCAAGTTTAGTATGAACAATCCAGAACACGCCAAAAAGAAAGGACCTAATGGAGATACAGCGCCTCTCCGTAAACAAGATTTCGGCGCGAAACTATTTTTGAGTTATCAAGGTGTTGGTTTATCGGTCAAGCACAAGAATACTCAGGAAACGGAAACAAACATCAACTACACCTACGGTTGGGAGCACGTTTGGCTCAAAGGTGAAGCCGAGCATGTTGGAAAAACGTATGGAAACAACCAACAGAAACTAGGCATTACTATTGGCTCACACCTAAACGGCTTGTTTGATACTAGTTTACGTTACCGTGAAGATAGAGATACTCAAGGTACGGAGAGTACGCGTTCTAAAGTGAATCGTGCGGACCTATTTGTAGGTAAGCAATTAACTGACAATCTTTACTTGAATGCTAAACTTATCAACTTTGACCAGCAGAATAGTCAGATTAATTCGCAACCTGGCAACAAGAAGAATTGGAACAATGTAGAGGTAAAAGCGACCTTTACGGGCTTTGATAACTTCAAACCATATGTAGAATATGAGAATGCGTTTGTGCAAAAAGTGCAGCGTCGAGATGACAACCTAAAAGTCGGTGTTGTATTCCCATGCTAAATATCTTTTAAGATAGATATCTTATCAGTAAACAGAAAAATATTATGAGAGCCTTCGAGAAATCGAGGGCTTTTTTTAGTTCGCTTTTGATCTATTCGCTTTCTCGAGCGTTACCTATTTTGCTGCCTCTATGCAATTACGTTAAATTCACCACGTTCAATTCTGCTTGATTTTTACGAGGAAAAATCAAGCATTTGATATCTATAATCGAGGTAAAGAAAATGAAAAAATTGCTTAGCGCAATTGGACTACTTGTAGCGTTTGGAGCACACGCAGGTGATGATACAGCACTAGAAAACAAGCAAGAACCGACCGACAAGAAAGAAGAGATTAACTATGGAGACCCAACAGCTATCTTTAAGTCTTTTGGTGTTCTTCATAATCTAGATGGCGGTGTTCAAGCAAACATAATTTATGGCCACGGGAAAAACTACTTTCAAGTTGACTTAACGAGTCAATATAAAGATCAAAAAGGTAAAGAAGGTACCAAAGGATTTAATTACCGCGCGCGCTACTTTTATGTGGATGAAGGGCTTGGCTTTAGTGGTGACATCATTGGTACACATAACCAAAATACCAACTCTACTATGGCGTTGGGTGGCATAATCTACAAGATAAATGTAACTGAGAACTTTATGGTATTTCCTATGCTCGCAGCGGGATACAGTCACGCAAAATCAAAGCATTCGAATGAGGAAAGCAGTACGCCAGTCGTTCAACCGGGCTTGTACGCGATGTATGCTTTTGACGGAGGACACTGGTTATATGCGAATCCTAAAATGACCCATGAGTTTCGCGATCCTCGCAATGCAGATTACCAAAAGTACGATAAAAACCAGTGGGAGGTCGAGTTCGGTGGCGGTTATATGCTAAATGACTGGTCCTCGTTGGAAGTTAAGGTAGAGCACAAGTGGGCAAACAAGACTCGCCGCCCGAATGCATCCAGACTAAACAAAGATGACACTGTTGGGTGGGTTAAGTACGCCGTATTTTGGTAAACTGTCAACGATAAAGACTTTTTAATAAGCCCTGGCATATGCCGCAATGTAGATCAGATAAGAATCGATTGACCGATCCTTCTGATGAGAGACAATCGGAAACCTGTTTATAGGTTTCCGATTTTTTATGTCTATTCAAAACTTCTTTGCCGACTTCCTCGAAGAAAACCCTGTCGATGTAGCTCAACTCACTACATTCTCTGAACACATTCCTGATGAGTGGGTCGCTAAAGCAGCCTCTCTGTCTGATAAAGCGACAATCCGTCGACGCCGATTACCGAGTGATATGGTTTTGTGGTTAATTGTTGGTATGGCTTTTTTCCGTAATGAACCCATTGCCGAAGTCGCACGGAGAATGAACGTCTGTGCAGACGGTTTGGCTGATGAAGAACTGTTGGCAAAGAGTGCTTTAACCCAAGCAAGGCAACGCTTGGGTAAAGCAGCACCTGAATGGCTATTTAGGCAATGTGGGAGAACGTGGGGGCTTGAGCGATACCCTGATGATACTTGGCAGGGCCTACAGGTTTTTGCTGTAGATGGTGCTCTTTTTAGAACAGCTGACACACCCGAACTAAGAGAACATTTTGGCTCTGGTAATACGTCTAGCAATAGACAAACCCCTCATCCAGTATTGAGGGTTGTGACCATGATGAACGTTCGCTCTCATGTCATCGTTGATGCTGCGATAAGCCCTTATCGCCGAGGTGAAATCCCTCTAGCGATGCCCTTTATCAACGCTTTACCAGACAACTCTGTGACATTACTGGACAAAGGTTTCTATGGAGCAGATTTACTCCTTTCTCTCCAAAGCAGTGGAATAAATAGACACTGGCTTCTCCCTGCAAAGAAAGGAGTCAAATATACCCTATTAGACGATAAAGAAAGCAGTGACATGCTTGTGGAAATGAAGACCTCACCGCAGGCTCGTAAGAAAAACCCTAATCTTCCTGAGAAATGGACTGTCAGGGCGGTCACTTACGAGGTCCAAGGTAAATCCAAGACGGTGTTTACCTCTCTTCCTAGAGATAAGTACGATGCTCAATCCGTGGCAGAGCTTTATCATGAAAGGTGGGAGATCGAATTAGGTTATCGTGACATCAAGAGTTCGATGCAACATAACGCTTTAGTGTTGAGAAGCAAAACAGTCGAGCTTGTCTATCAAGAGTTATGGGGACTGCTACTCGGTTATAACTTGGTGAGACGAGAAGCTAGTCAAGCCGCCGTTGAACACGGACGCTTACCTAATGAAATAAGTTTTAAGTATGCTTGCCAATTTATAGCCAGCCAGCTCAAAGTGATGAGTAAAGCGGTATCTTTAGGTAACACGCCGAAACGCCTAAAGAGCCTTCGAGGTGATTTGTCTATCCTCTTCATAGACAAACGCCCTAAGCCAAATCGGCCTAGGGCGGTAAAAATATCAAAAACCCGATACCCTGTTAATCGCAACGCAGCTCCTCTTAAGTGAACTACGTTGTGGCATATGCCGGGGCTTATTTGTATCTAATGAATATTAAACAAAGCTTTATACAGTAACTACTAGTGTCAATATTTAATGAAGTAATAAACGACCTATTCGATTTTTCGAGCGGTACCTATTTATGATGTTTTTCTTAATTCATTTATTATTCTCCTCGCTGACAAGGGAGACCTTTCAGTAATGGTCAGTCACTCGATGGTATGAGTGACTAACAACCATGGATGGCCTTTTAAATATCAAATTAATTTTCGAGGCTAAATATGAAAAAGCAAACTCTAGCACTAACACTAATTCTTGGTTTAACTTCTGGCGCAGCATTCGCAAAAGATGACTACAGCGGTTTCCGCGTAGGTGTCGGTGCGGTTTCTGGTCAAAAATCTGCAATTGATGCAGATGCAAAAGTGTCAAAACCAACAGCTAAAATTGAAGCTGGTTATGACTTCAATCGCGTATTCTCAGTCAACGGTTCTATTACGGACCAACGCGGTGAAACTGGCAGCTACAAGATGAAGGGCAATGAAGCAAAACTTGAAGGTGAAGTTGGTTACGCGTTCAACGTTGGTCAAGGTTGGGACATCAAGCCTTACGTTGCTGCAGGCGTAGCTCACTCAAACGGTGCAATTGAAATTGCGGGTGAATCAGACCGAGTACGTGGTACGACACTATCAACGGCAGCTGGCGTGCGACTAACAACACCTATTGGTATCTATGTTGACGGCCGTGTACAAAAGAACCAACTGTCAAAACAACAAAAGCGTGAATCACGCTTTACCGACAGCTCTCAAGCTGCGGTATCGGTAGGCTTCAAATTCTAAGGTAGCCTCGACGGCTTGATTTATTATCGAGCCATTTAATTAAGCCCTGGCATTTGCTGGGGCTTTTTTATTGGACTGAGCTCTGTTGTACAACTAGTTGTCGCGATTACATGATTAGGTTAGTAACGCCCAGAGTAAGTTACTTGCCATTCTCTATTGTTACTTCCAAGTACCAAGTTCACGATAGATAATTTCGTAAATCATCGACAATTGCTACTAACTATTGGTTATAGCGGGGACTTTGGGAGTGAAAGACAAAATGAAGAAACATTACTGGATCTTGATCCCGCTAATTGTCTTATTTGTGTTGGTATATCTATTACCGTCCGAGAAGGTTGACCAAAACCCGAAACATGCGGAGTTAGAAGCAGGAGCTATTCATCAACGGAGTAATCCGAATAATGATACCGCTTCAGAGTCGGCGTTAAATCAAAACCATCCAAGGACCATTACACCACGCGATAATTTAGAGCAATTGACGCGTATCAACGAGCAACTAAACGGTCTGAATGAAACCCGGTTAAAAACGAACTTAAATGGATTCTCAGAAACTACCGCGGACCTAGAAGCGTACTATGATGACACATGTTGGCTGACCTTCTATTTATCACTCGGTTATGACGAGGATGATATTGCCGCCATGATCGCTCTTCGTAGCCAGTCTATGTCTGACGAATATCAACAAAATGCGAGTGATCCAGACCCATCGATACCGCCACATTCAATACTTGTCGAGATGCTAGCGAGTAATGTTATTGCCTATCTTCGTGATGAAGCAGGGATGACGTTTCAAGAAGTCATAGACTTCTCAGTACAAGATATTCACCAAAGCTACTCCGTACCGGATGGGACCATCTTAGACTTTGCTCATTTGTATTTGATTGATGAGTTGGAAAGACGGTTGGAAAACTATGCAGTCGATGAGCAAGAAGTGCAATTTGACGAAAACAGTTCAGCACTTACGAGGCAGTTTGTTGCTTATCTAGACTCTGACAATGAATATATACATCAGGCCAAAGATCCAGTAGTGTTTTCAGAACCTAACCTTGTTGAGCAAGAATATGACGTTGAGAGTGAAACCATCGAGTGAAGGGCCAATAACTGTTTCTTTCAGCGAGAGTGAAGGTGTAAAGTTTAGAAGTGGTAACGAGCCATTTTCTAATGCCCCTTTGTTAGATGACCCGGCTGTTACCCTCCTTTATTCAATAGGGTCTTGTATGGCCATTTCCATCCAAAGACTAGCGAAGCGAAGAAAAGTCGACATTAATTCATTTAAAATTCGGGTGACAGGGCATAAAGGCCTAACTTTGCCGGCTCACTTTGCCAGTTATGAACTTGAGTTAAGTCGAGGAATTCATCCGGATATAGAAACCGCTCAAGTGTTGCTCAAAGATGCCAAGAAAATCTGTACTATCGGTAACAGCGTTTCAGGTACCTTTGAGCTCACAATAGAAAGCCAGTTGTTAAACAGCATTGATAGGTAGTCGGATCTGGAAGTGCGCTCCAATGGAGGCATCTTGCTCTACGATTCGAATATCGCCTTTCAATTTTTGAGTCACTAAGTTATAGACAATAGAAAGCCCCAATCCCGTTCCGCCTTGATTTCTATTGGTGGTATAAAAGGGGGTAAAAACCTGATGGGCTATTGCGTCATCGATTCCAACACCATTGTCTTGATAATCAATGATGACCTTGTCATCAACCTTAAATACTCTAATAAACACGAGATTATGTGACTCTTGGCTGCCTTTGAACCCATGTTGGCAACTGTTGTTGATAAAGTTGGTGAGTATTTGTTCAACTGCTCCTGGAATGGTCTCGAGCTTGAGGGCTTCCGGTATATCGACCATAAATTCAACCTCATAAGGTTGATAAAGTGGTGCAATACTGGCGATAAGATTTTCACATAAGGGTTTAAAGGATACGACTTCCGCCGCTCCATGGCCTTCGTTGTCAGAGGTTTGCTTAAACTGTTGTACCAATAAAGCGGCACGCTCCAAATTTGTGTTCGTCATATTAATAGCAGGGATAGACGACTCAAGAAACTCGACAAATACAGACTCGTCTAGCTGTTGATTTTGGTAAGCGCGCTCAAGCTTTTTTATTTGCTCATCGACGATAGAAACAGACGTCATTGCAACGCCCAGAGGGGTGTTCACTTCATGGGCGACTCCAGCCACTAATTTTCCTAGCGCTTCCATCTTTTCGACCTCAACTTGATAGTTTTGTGCTTTCTCGAGGTTTTGAAGCATCTCTTTTATCCCTTCGTTATGCTCTTTTACACTCTGCTCAAGTTGAAGCTCTCGCTGACTGGGCGAATTAAGGGATAAAGATTGCTGTGCAGTTTGAATGGTAGTTCCTAATGCAAATACGGTGCTTATCACAAATTGAATTGCAGCACTATCTGGCGTGGCTTGATGAGGTTTTTGGCGAAGCAGGATAAAGCCATTCAACTGTCTATGTAACTTTACTGGCACAAGTATCGCTCTAAAATGGGTCACATCGACATCACCCATCCATTTGGCATTTTCAGCATTGTTATAGGCATACACTAGGTGACTGCTCTTTGAAAGTTGCTGTGCAAACTGATCAAAAGAGTGCTTATCGATCGGTGAAAAGAGTTTGGCTTCATCACTGCTGATAGTCTGGTAGCCAACACAATCAATTTGATCACTGCTGACCGCTAACCATAAACTGGCATCGTGAAGGTAAAGTGATTGAACAAGTGTTTCTAGTAGTAAGGTTGAATAACCTGCTACATCGCCTTGCTTAATATATTCGCTGTCTAAAAGCCGGGTTAGCTTTTTTGTGTACATAGATACTTCCGTGATTCGAGATTACTGATCGGCGTCTGGATATTGCTTTCGGATTTCCATTATTTCATCGAAATTTTGGATAACAATGTCAGCGATATCTGGGTCAAAATGATGCCCTTTTTGTTCTTGAATCAAGGCAATAATGTCTTCATTTTTCCATGCCTTTTTATAAGAACGAGTGGAACCAAGTGCATCGACCACGTCTGCTATAGCCATTAAACGACCCTCGAGCGGTATTTCGGGTCCACTTGTACCATTCGGATAACCTGAGCCATTCCATTTTTCATGATGGGAAAGTGAAACCATTGCACCCATCTGAGGAATTCCGTAATTGAGTTTACTTAGTAACTTATGACCTATTTCAGGGTGGGTTTTCATCACAGCCCATTCGTCATCATCTAATGGTCCGGGCTTATGGAGAATTCGCTCTGGAACACCGATTTTGCCAAGGTCGTGCATAGGTGCAGAGTGCTTGATTATTTCGACATGTTTTTCACCAAGACCTAGTTTCTTAGCGATGTATTCACAGATTAAAGCTACTCTTAATACGTGTGCACCCGTCTCTTTCGACCTAGTTTCAATGGCTTCACTTAACATTAGCATGAGTTGTTGTTGTACTTCTTGAACTTCATTTTTCGCTCGCAAGTTTTCGAAGACCAAGACGAAATTTGAAGTGAAGTGGGGAAGAAGGTTTTTCACCCCCTGAGAAATGGGCTTGGCAAAATCGCAAACCAGTGTGACAGTTTCAAATTCATTAATTTTCATGTAATGAATGTAGTGATCATCCTCTATTTTAACCATAGGGCGGTCTGGATGCGAGATGATTACGTCTACTAGCATTTGTTGAACCGAACTGATCGATTCTCCTTCAATGAGCGTGTTATTGTCTGTGAGATGAAACTGTTTTTGAGTAGGTTGGGAGTAGGGCATGTTGCTCTCAATCGAAATACCTAAGCTCAAGTTATCCTGCTTAATGAAAGATTTAAGCTCTGTATAGGCCGAGAGAAGAAAGCCGTTGACCTTAGAATGAGTCAAAATTGTCTCGGTCGCGTTAAGAACATGTTCAAGTTTCTTCTGGTTGGAGGAGATGATTTTAATGTCTCTATAAGCTCTTAACGCGGTAAGCACAGATGTTTTTAATCTAATCGCATTGAGTTCGGTTTTGTTTTTATAGTCATTAATCTCATACTTTTGTATGACAGTTTCTTCTGGCGCCGAGCCAGGTTGGCCGGTGCGTAACACTAGTCGAATATGTTGATCATTCCTCTCTTCTCTAATCCAGCGGATTAACTCCAATCCCGCTGAGTCTGTCTCCATAACTACGTCGACAAAGGCGAGCGCGATGTCCGAATTATCACTCAGAACTTTACGTGCCTCAGTGGCTGACGACGCTGTAAGGATTTTGACTTCAGAGCCTTGAAAATAAAGGCCTCGTAGTGCCATTTTTGAAACAGTAACAACGTCAGGCTCGTCGTCTACCAGAAGCACCTTCCATGGTCTTTTGTTACTGGTAATGTCGCCCGTCAATGGTGGGCTAGTAACTGTTTCTTTTGCATGGGAATTATTTGAGAAAAGGGTATTTGGCATCTGTCTTTCCTTAACAAATATAAAGCATAAATGTAAATAAACTTGCTGGCTATTGTCGGACTTTATCTTATTAGAACCTAAGTTCTAATCTCCACAAATCCTTGTGGTGCCTTTACCAACCTTACAATTTATCTACACAATTTCAATTCAAAAAAGAACTGATTTATGACGTGAATGGATTACACCCAATTTTTGAATGGTTGTTAATGCGTTGTTATGTTGTTATTTTTTAAAGGTGATTCCGTTTTATGAACTTTAGTAGGCATAACCCTGAGGTATCGTCTACTTTTGGATTAGGACGACGCGAACAAAAGTTTACTTGAGCATTAGATTCGCGAAGATTTTTGAAAGAATTTAAGTGAGTAGTACTTCTTCACTTATTGAGGTTGGGAAGATGAGAGCATTTTTTGAAGTTCACTTGAGACTGGTGATTACCGTTTGGGTAATTCTCATGTCTGTGTTGGGACTTCTATACCTGATGAACTACATGAAGTTTGACAGCTTAATGTCTGGTGTAGTGTCTTCAAAGCTAGATGTTATTTCGTCTTCGCTAGATACCTCTATCCAGCGCGTTGAACGCTTAGGTATTCCATTTCATTCAGCTGATAACCTCATTGAACAATTTGATCAAGCTAAGGCGCGCGAATCTGACGTGACCGCTATTTCGCTTGTCGATAACAACGGTCGCGTTTTATTGCAGACCACGAGTGCAGTAAATTCTCCCACGCCAATTCCTGAAGATGTTATCCGACGCGCTCTAACGTCTAACGAGCAGCGTTGGCTTTACAGTGATGACACAAAACTTTATAGCGGGCTTCAAACGTTCGGTGATTTCAATAATCTAACCGGTAGCCTAGTTATTGAATATGACAAGACTGCACTTTTTGGTGTCTACGCTCTTGTTCGGCTTCATTTGCTAGAAGCGACGGTAGTCATTTTTTTAATCACTGCATTGATCGTATTTATAGTGGTTAGAATTGGATTTGCTGACGTGGCAAATGTTCTGAAACTCATTCATAACTATTCATCAGGTGATAAATCTGTTGGCGGAAAAAAAGCACCAGATGGTTCTATGAGCCAAAGCTTTGCTGAACAAATCAAGCAAAGTGAAGAAATGAAAGCACAAGTGTCTGCTGAGCTGGAGCGCCTGCAGTCGCTTTCAAGTAATAACACCGAAAATACCAAGGATGGAACTGAGGTGGTTAAGTGAATCAAGCGCAAACTATTGCGAGCTTAATTAATAAAAGACTGATTTATATCACAATTATTAGCGCCTTCATTGCTTCTTTTTTAAGCGCGGCGTACACGCTCGTAGAGTTCAACTTTTCGATTAAGCCAGAACTTCTAAAAAAAGCTAATTCGATCGCTCAAATCATTCATGATGACGTTGAGTTAGCGATCAATGTAGGTGTGCCTTATCAAGAAATTAGCGGTATGGACTCATACCTTGACGAGACCCTTAAAAAGTACCCAGAACTCACTTTCGTTGCGCTTACTCAAAACGACACTGTTTTGTACCAAGCAGGTGCCGTCGAAGAACTCGATCCAACTTACGCGATCACGTTTGAGAAATCATCAAGTCAGTATTTAAGTGCGTCGTTTATCGAACGACTTGTTGTGGTGATGAAGGAATTGCCACAGTTGCTGCCATCTCTATTTAGCTCAGAATCGTCACGTAGTGACTTGTTTCAACTTCCAATAGAAAGTGCTGAAGAGGTGAGCGGTAGAGTATATGTTGGGTTGAGCTCTACGTACGTTCAGTCGCAGCTTACCGATATTTTCTTCGATATCGCTATTGTTTTGGTCGCAGTTCTTCTCGTCTGTTTTGAAGTCGTGATGGTTGTCGTCATGTTCTATGTATCCGGGCCTTTGGAAGAATCTGAATCGATTCTAAAAAGACAGGTTAAAGGGGACTTTTCAGTTAACGAGAAGATTACTTACCACGGTGTTATTGGTACGTTTGCTGATAGATTGAACCAAGACTCAAAAGACTTACAATCGCGATTTAAATCTCTGTTTGCAAAGCTATTACCACAGAGCTCTAGCTCTTCTGAAGTAGACTCTAAACTCAAGTCAGTGTCCGATAGATTCAGTTTGCAGAATAAGCTGGGGATGCACAAAGGGGATGTAGTTGACGCTCGAATACCCTTGTTTGTGTTCTCTTTTGCAGAAGAACTATCTAAGTCCTTTATGCCATTGTTTGTCAACGAGTTCTATCAGCCATCCAGCTGGATTTCTAAAGACGTGATGCTAGGGCTGCCTATTTCGGTATTCATGTTTGTCATTGCTGCTTGCACACCGTTTGCCGCAAAGTGGGTTGATCGCTGGGGACAAAAGCAGCTTTTCCTCGTAGGTCTTATTCCAGCGATCGGTGGTTATTTCGGTTGTGCATTCGCAACGGATGCCATGGACATAGTCATCTCCCGCGGTGTGACTGCATTTGGTTATGCGATTATTACCATTAGCTGCCAAAGCTACATCGCGGCAGTAGTCACGTCCGAGAATCGTGCCAAAGGCATGGCAATGTTTGTCGGTGTACTGATGACGGCAACTATGTGTGGTACCGCGCTGGGTGCAATTATCGCCGATCGCATTGGTTACCAACCGGTGTTCTTATTGTCAGCGTTACTTGCTGCGTTTGCTGGCGTGCTTGCTTGGAGAATGTTTATCGGTGAGTTGGACGCTGGGGAAGGTAAAAAAGCACCGGGTGAAAAAGGTAGTGTTTTATTGCTGATGAAGAACGTCCGTTTTATGGCCGTTATTCTATTCTGCGCAATCCCAGCAAAAATCGTACTGACGGGCTTTTTGTATTTCTTAGTTCCACTTTATCTCGTATCCCTCGATGCGAGTCAGTCTGAAATAGGTCGTATTATGATGATCTATTCTCTCGTCATTATTCCGTTGAGTCCTATTGCATCAGGCATTGCAGACCGTACTCAAAAGACAAAACAACTGGTTGTACTTGGAACCATTTTGTCAGGTGCGATTTTAGTTTCTCTCTATGGTGACGACTCAATCTTCAAGATACTTCTTGCCGTAACGCTGATGGGTGTTGCTCATTCTATTTTAAAAGCGCCACTCATCGCTTGTGCTCTTGAGGCGTCGGAAGATACACCTGAAGTTGGCAGAACCGAGACACTAGGATTCTTACGTACCTCCGAACGTATTGGCAGTGTGATTGGACCTATTTTGGTTGCGATGTTGCTGGCGACGCATACGTTTGGTGAGGCCATGAGCATCGTAGGTGGTGGGATCATCATGGCGGGTATCGCAATCCTAATTATTCTCAAAAAGCCTGCAGTCGAAGCTAACAAAGGAGTTGACGTATGAGAACTCTTATCACGCTTCCGCTTCTGACTTTGTTATCAGGTTTGACGTACTCCAGCATCGCGAGTTCAGAAGAGCGTAAAACAATCTATATGACGGTTTGGCGCGGCTGTGAAGAAGCCTGCCAAGGTTTCCATGATTATGTTGAAACTAACAAGCTCCCAATTGATATTGTGCTTCGAAACGTCGACCGAGATAAAAGTAAACTGCCGACATTCCTAGATGAGGCCAAGCAGTTAAAACCCGATTTGGTCGTCACTTGGGGAACCAGTGTGAGTAAAGCGATGATTGGTTCGCTGGAAGACTATGGCAACGAAACCAAACTGGGCGAGATTCCGGTTCTATTTATGATTGTTGCGGACCCAGTTGGCGCGGGAATCATCAAAGATTCAACGTACTCAGGACGTTCAACTGTCACTGGGATTAGAAACCGCATTGAAGAAGAAGTCCAGATTAGGGCAATGAGAGAGTACTTCCCAGTAAGTACGATTGGTGTTGTCTACTCGTCAGCTGAGCTCAACTCAGCACTCAATACTGAAAAACTGCAAACCCTTGAAGAGAAAATGCAGTTCAAGACCATAGTTGAAACATATGAACTGGGAGACGATGACAAACCACTTCCAAACCAGTTTGAACAAAAAATGCAGAGCCTGTCAGAAAAAGGTGTAGACGTCGTTTATGTTGGCTCTAGCTCATACAACTTATCCAACCGTGATGCTTTTACTAGTGCCGCTCTGAAGCACAACTTACCTGTGGCATCAGCCTATGATTCTATGGTGACTGAGTCGGACGCATTGATCTCAGTTTCAAATAAATACTATCGCGTAGGTCAATTGGCGGCTAATCAAGCGAAGAAAGTGCTGCTTGAAAATATCGAGCCGGGTCAGTTGCCGATTGCGGAGCTTCAGAGCTACTCAATCACTATCAATATGGATGTGGCGAGACAGATGTCACTTTATCCGCCTATACAGCTTCTTCGCTTTGCGGAGCTTGTCAATGTTGATAAGAGCAGGAGCGAATGATGATGAAACTAGTTGGTAAGTCACGATTTGAGGAGGTTCGATGAGAGAGATTATTGAACCACAAGGAAGCTTGTTAGTTGTTACAGACTCTAATAACAAAGAGTACGTTGCAACAACCTTTTTTGGATTTGAAGCCGTCAGCAAAGATTATGAGTGGCAAGTCAATGCGCTAGTAACTAAAGCGAATCCAGCTGACTGGGTCGGTGAGCCGATTAGCTTAAAGCTGTACTCTGAAACGGGAACAAGCCGAAGCGAGCTTAGAACATTCCAGGGCTACGTCGTTAGAGCACAGTCTCAGTCTCAAAGAATTGATTCGACTTACTCAAGTATCCGATTAACCGTTAAGCCTTGGTTGTATCTACTGCATCACTCTAGAAAGTGTCGCGTATTCCAGGAGGCGAGCGTACAAACAATCGTAACAAGTATTTTTGATGAGTTGGGTTTCAAAGGGGCTTACAGTGTCAAAAGTATGCCTTCGACTAAGCGTGAATACTGCATTCAGTTTAATGAAACGGACTTCGAATTTGTCACTAGGCTGTTAGCGGAAGAAGGTGTTCATTTCTACTTTGGTAAAGACAGTGACGCAAACAAGCTGTTTTTACAACAAGCAAGTAAGCCTTTTGCTTCCGACAAAATGGTGACGCTAGACTACGCTTCTCAACCGTCGGGCGATTATGAGACTTTGGATACCTGGCAGCGTGAACATCGTTTTCACAGCGCTTCACTCGAGCTAGCAGGTTATGACTACAACCAGTCAAAACTAATTACAAGCAAGGCGAAAAAATCAAAGTACTCATTGTCCAATAACACAAAGCTTACTGATTATCGTTATCCAGCAGCAAGTGCAACGGGGTCTTACACTGATTTAGCGAGTGATGTCGTTGAAACCCAACGAGGGCAGCTTGATTCAGACTACGATAGCGCGTTGGCAACGACGACCTCTCCAAGCCTTTGCGCTGGCTACTTTCTCAAGCTCAACGCGCATACGGATAGTAGTCAAATAGGACAGTATTTAGTCGCCGAAATTAAGTACGATTTCGACGACGAAAAAGGTGAGTTTCACTCTGATGTAAAAGTCATCCCAGAAGGTCAGACGTTCTATCCTCAATACATTGAAAAGCCAGTTTTACACGGGCTTCAATCCGCGACTGTCGCGGGCAGCACCGCGGGAGAGCCTGCTAACGACGCGCTAGGGCGCGTTCGTATTAAGTTTCATTGGGATCCGGAAACAGGTGACAAAACGAGTTGCTGGGTACGAGTTGCCCAACCTATGGCTGGTAAAGGCTATGGTGCTCAATTCTTACCTAGAGCAGGCCAAGAGGTACTTGTTAGTTTTGTGAATGGTGACCCAGATAAGCCCGTTGTCGTCTCCAGTGTTTACAACAGCACGAACAAGCCTCCATACCCAACCGCTAATACTACTCAAACTGGGGTAATGACGAAATTAACCGGTGAGAGTAACGAGTTACGCTTTGACGACAAGAAAGATAACGAGCAGCTATATGTGCACGCGGCAAAGGATATGACGCGAGAGGTCGTCAACGATTACACCGAAACGATCGGTGGTGAGATGAAGTCGACGGTAACTAAAAACATTACGCAAACCGTTGAAAAGCAAACAACGTTAACGTCTAAAGAAGGCATTACCTACAGCACCGATAAATCTTACAAGCTTACTGCCAAAGAAAGCATTACCGAGCAAGGTAAGGAAATTACGTTAACGGCAGATGACACCCTAACGTTGAAAGTCGGTAGCAGCAAAATTGTAGTTACTAGCGACAAGATTGAAATTTCTAGCGGTACGGTAGCAGTGAGCGGCAGTTCTAAAGTATCGGTCGATGGTGGCAGTCTGAGTCAATCTGGGACGTCCGTTAGCATCAAATCTGATGGGGCATTTAGTGGCAAGGCGGGTACTTCAATGTCATTAAGTGCCTCAACCAGCTTTGCCGCGAAAGGCAGCACCGGCGCAAAACTTCAAGGGCTCAACGCGGAAGTTAAAGGAGATGTTACCGCTAAGCTATCTGGAGCAGCTCAGTCTGAAGTCAGTTCATCGGGTCAAACTGCCATTAAAGGCACGATATTAATGGTGAACTAATGAAAAAGATTCCCTACCAAGACTCAAAAAAAATCCTATCTTACTTTGATCTTTCAGATGAAGCGAAGGAGCTTGTAAACGATGCGCTACCTCCGATAGAAGTGATACAGGTATTACAGAAAGCAGCGCTGAATATTGATTTGACAACGTTTATTGCACACGCACTACCGATGCGAGAGTCAATTTGGTGGGCGACGTTGGCAACGGGTTTGAGGCATGACGATTTAACTCAAGCCGAAAATTCTGTGGTAGCAGCGAGTGCAAACTGGGTAAAGCAGCCAAATGAAGCGATGCGCCGTGAGATCGAGAAATCAATCGTGCCACTTGCGAATGAGAGTCCGGCTAAATGGGTCGGTCAAGCTGTGTTTTGGAGTGGTCAAGGGAGCATTGCTCCTGCCGAAAACCCAGTAGTCATGCCCGCTGACTTTTTGCATGCAAAAGCGGTGGCGGGAGCTATCAACACCGCTGCAGCGCTACCTGAATGGTCTGGCTACAAAGGTTACTACAAGAAAGTATTCAACATGGCACTGGATATTGCCGATGGCGGCTCCGGTAAGTTAACAGAGGAAGTGAGCTAATGCCTAGTGCAGCGAGATTAACAGACATGCACACATGCCCAATGCAAACACCTGGGACACCGCCTATACCTCATGTTGGCGGACCAATTGTTGGTCCAGGGGCGGTCACCGTTCTTATATGCGGTTTACCAGCAGCGAAGATGGGGGACTCGCTAGTATGTGTTGGACCACCAGATTCCATTGTGAAAGGCAGTGCAACAGTATTGATTAATAGTACCCCAGCGGCGCGAATGGGCGACACCACAGCACATGGCGGCAGTATTGTGTTTGGTGCACCGACCGTTCAAATCGGTGGATAAAGAAGAACGTAATTCGAATTAAATTGGACCAAGTGGAGCGGAGGGAACCATGCCACCACCATATACAATTAAAGGTCACATTTCTCAAACAACGTTTTGGGACAATGATCATCCACGTCAGCAAATCGAAGAATTGATCGAGCAAGCTGCGCTTGCAGACCCTAAGCTGCATAAATATATGCAGCATTTGTCAAATACGATTAAAAACGAAAGCGGTAAGCCCATCAACTATGTTCGGGCGACTATGAAAACTAGGGAGCGTATTGCAGCTAAATGCGGCATCACCAATTGGGATGATCCAAAGACGGATAAACCGGCATCTAAAATACCGCTCCAAGTAAAGGATATCTCCCGCGCAACGATCGAGTTCAGCACTATTGCTCAAATGAATGCCTTTAGAGACTACATTTCAATGACGCCGGAGTTTGAAGCGCTCAGAGGGCTACATGGTAAAGCAGTAAAAGATCTCTGGAGTATGGGTGTTGAAGATCAGTATAAAGACGTAAAGTTTTTCCTTCAAATTGAAATTGATTTCTCGACTAAGGTTGATGGTAAGCAGACGCCCACAAAAAAAATCCCGCATATTGTCGAGCTGCAGCTTAACGTAGGTCAAATGGCTTGGGGTAAGGTTTATGGTCATGCATTTTACAACATCTCTCGCCTAGCGCGTTTAGATGGCGAAGAAAAGTTTGTGTGGAATGACCCTAAATGTGTCATTACTGTTCCCACCAATATTTCTGGTAAGTGTGCTACCAAGCTTCGCGCAGCACTCACTCACTGTAGAGGCCTTGCCCAAGGTGACAAAACTGTACTCCTAGCAGTCAATATACTGTCTAAGTTTCTATCCAACAAATTTAAACTCCCATCTTCCAAAGAATGTGAAAGTTTGCCTGCTAAAAAGCACTACGACTACAAAAACCGCAAACAACCCCTCGTTATTAGATGCGGCAAATACAATTGGAAGAAAGCAGAGAGTCAAGATAGTAGTCAAGCACAAGCGTGGGCTATCGCTTACTTAGCCGCTTTCGTTTGGTCTAATTTCACCAAATCACAGCACAAGCCTGGTATCACGGGTACTGCCGCGAGCTTCCATGAGAAATAGGAGTAAATAGTCGATGTTTGATGATTTATTGGTCCCAATTTCTGATGAAGCCCCAAGTGGTGAATATCTAAAAGATAACCGCTCTCTATTCCGTGGTTATCGTAATGAGTTCAACATGGCGCAGTCGTCGTTTAGGCAGCTCGTAGAAGTTCCTGATGCACTTGAGGATGCAGAACTCGTTGATGCCAATACGACAAACTGGAACAAGCTTTCAGAGTCCTGCCATCTGTGTTTGGCGACAAAATCAAAAGACCTCGAGATTTTCTCTTGGTTTACCGTTGCTCAGCTTTTTACATCGGAGCCTTTTAAGAATCTAAATAGTGCCTTGGTGTCTATGGAAGCCGTCGTAGAAAGTTTTTGGTCGACTCTGAACCCAATGCTTCCGGAAAAAAAGCGTAAAGGGGACACAGAGCAAGAGCAAGCTGTTGAAATTATTGAACATCGAATAAAACCTTTATTGCAACTTGTTGGTGACACAGCGGAGAGTGGCTTGCTCTACATGCCATTGCAAATGCTCCCTTTGGTAGGCGAAATCGACTTTGGCCGTTTTTACAAGGCGGAAAAAGATGGAAGTTTGTCTAATCTTAAAGATGAGGCAGTGATTGCATATGGACATGAAAAAGCTGAAGTAGAAGAACGAATTAGATCACTGGGAGGTTCACTCGATGCTCTGATTCGTCTTGAAACCTTGCTCACCGAAAAGTGTCGCGAGGCCGGTGCAATAGCAATTAGCTTCAAGTTTGTAAAAGACGCAATAGAGAGACTTATTTCATCGTTGAGATATTTAGTGGGTGAGCAGTTTGCACATTGGCCTTTGGACCCTGAACCCGTTTTGGAAACGGTTCAAGTGATACCAGAGAGCTCATCTGAACAAATTGATTCGGGCGCTCAACCTGATACGAGCGAACCGATACAGGTGACGAATAACGTAACCCAGGCACCATTGAATGTCGTGTCATTGCCCACAGCCGGTGTAGCGACGAGAGAACAAGCATTAGCGAATTTACAGTCAATAGCAGACTACTTTTTAGAACATGAGCCACATAGCCCGATTTACTTACTGTTAAAGCGGGCAATACGTTGGGGAGGGATGTCATTACCAGAATTACTCGAAGAGTTGGTCGGCGACAATAGTGCCGTACATCAGCGAATCGAACATTTGGCTGGACTGGAAAGTGCAGAGCACAAAGCAACGCATAGTGTACCTGCTAGTGCTCAAGCGATAACGCCTACTGAACCAGTTCAGGAAGAAGTGAAACCAAAGGAAACAACCACTACCAGTGAAAGTAACACCGATTCAGGGCTTTCGAACATCGAGTGGTAATCGTTACTCACAGTCATAAATGACTATATATACAAAAAGGGAACAATCATGGCTTCTATTTTTATGCGAATTGATGGATTAACAAGCATTAAAGGTGCAGCGACAATCGGTGATATCGGTGGCAAGAAAGGCTTCTTTGCTGTCGACAATATGTCATGGGGTGCTAACCGTGGTGTTAGTGTTGATGTAGGTAATGCGAACAATGCAGACAAAGGGATGGTATCGCTTGATGCACTAAACATTAGCCGAACTTCAGATGGTGCATCGCCTCATCTAACGACCTTTCTATTCGCACCGGGTGCAGAAGGTAAGACAGTGGAAATTCTACTGACTAAACCATCTCGTGACGGAGCGGGTGCAGATCCATACCTAGTCATTACTATGGAGAAAGCGCGTATCGCGAGCTACAACATTTCTGGCTCAGATGGTCAACTACCAACCGAAGACTTTTCACTCACATACACGACGCTAACCAAGGTTTATTACCAAGAAGGTGACGGCGGTAAGATCGAGAAAGGCGACACCGTTAAGTTTGACTGCACAACTGGCAAGCTAGAGTCGAAAGCAGCTTAATCTGATTAACAGGGAGAAGTAACGTGGCTTTGAATTCACAACACAAACGTGTAAGTAAAAACCGGGTAAGTATTACCTATGATGTTGAGACAAATGGCGCTGTAGAAACGAAAGAGTTGCCTTTTGTAGTGGGTGTTATTGGTGATTTTTCTGCACACAAGGAAGATCGCGAAGACCTAGAAGAGAGAACGTTTTATCAAATCGACAAAGATAACTTTGATACGGTTTTGAAACGTGTTGGACCAGAGTTGAAGTTAAAAGTCGACAATACTCTGCAAGACGATGATAGCCAGTTTGAAGCCGCGTTATCTTTCTCTTCTATGAAAGATTTCGAACCTGATGCTCTAGTCGAGCAAATAGAACCACTCAAAAAACTTGCTGAGACCCGCCAACAGCTTAAAACCTTGCTGTCAAAAGCGGATCGTTCTCGCGATTTAGAAAAGCTGCTTAAAGAAGTTCTGCAAAGTGCAGATCAAATTAACGCGCTTTCTAGTGAGTTGGGCATCGAAAGCAAAGGAGATGAGTAATGAGTTCTGAATTAGAAAGCCAAGCAGGTGCGGGCGCAGAAGCAGAGGCGGGCAGTGTTCTAGACAGAGCGATTGCCGCTACGACGCAAACACCGGCAGACACAACGAAAGAGTTGTTTTCTGTACTGGCTGAGCAAGCGCTCAGTGGTACGGTAACTTGGGACAAAAATGTCTCAAAGACTATCGAAAACGCAATAGCACAAATTGACAAGCAAATGTCTAAGCAGCTTTCAAAGGTAATGCAGGATGATGAGTTCCAGCGTTTAGAAGGCTCTTGGCGTGGTCTTAATAAACTGGTTCGCGAAAGTGAAACTGGCCAATCTCTTAAGATCAAGCTTGTTGATTTCACAAAAGATGAGCTAATTGAACAGTTTGAGGACGCACCAGCGGTTGACCGCAGCCCACTGTTTGATGCCTTGTATCAAAAAGAGTTTGGTACTGCGGGTGGTGAACCATATGGTGCACTCATCGGTGATTACTCTTTCTCACACAAAGATGAAGATGTAGCGCTGCTACGTTATATGGGTGAAACCGCCGCAGCGAGCCACGCTCCATTCGTTGCAGCAGCAAATCCAGAAATGTTTGAGTTCAACTCTTTTGAAACCTTCGACGAGGGTAAGCCTGTAGCGGCTGGCTTTGATTCACCAGCGTATGCGTCTTGGAACGCGTTCCGTGAGAGTGACGATGCCCGTTATGTAGTGCTAACACTACCTCAAACATTGGCTCGTCTGCCATATGGCGAAAAAGGTTTGTCGACCGACGCATTTGAGTTTGAAGAACTTAATACTGACGCAGAGGGTAATCCGAAACCAGCAAACAACTCTGAGTTGGTTTGGTCTAACGCTGCGTTCGATTTTGGTCTAAAAATGACTCAAGCGCACACGGCGTTTGGATGGTGTACTGCAGTTCGTGGTTTAGATAACGGTGGTAAAGTAGAAAACCTACCAAACCTAACGTTCAAATCAGAAGCTGGCGACATTCAGCAGCAGTGTCCGATTGAAGTTAACTTGACCGATGAACGCGAAAAAGAGCTGAGCGACCTTGGTTTCCTACCTTTGGTTCACTACAAAAACACCAACTATGGCGTGTTTATTGGTAGCCAAACAACACAAAAACCAAAGACGTATACAGACCCTGACGCGACAAGTAACGCAGCAATTTCTGCTCGTATTCCTTACATCATGGCGAGTAGCCGAATTGCACATTACCTCAAAGTAATGGGGCGTGACATGCTTGGCTCTAACCTTGAAGCAACGGATGTTCAGAAACAACTGCAAACCTGGATTGACCAATACACCAACTCAGGTGCCGTTGGTAATGCAGAGCGTTCTAAAACACCACTTTGTGAGTCTCAGATTTCAGTTGTAGAACAACCAGGTAAGCCAGGTGCATATTCAGCAGTGGCGCACTTAAGACCTTGGCTACAACTAGAAGAACTGACGACTTCAGTTCGTATGGTAACGAAAATCCCAGGTTAAAACCTGGTATGTAATGACTAAGTGGGATGATGGATGTTTGACCCGAAACTGCAAACGGAATTTTGCGAATTGAATAGTAATGATGCTTCTTTCTTGAAAGACGCATTATTACTACTCGCTCAATTAGATGAAGACTTGCTTAAGGGAAGTGACCTTTTCTTTGCAGGTGTGACTCGTTTGATCGCAGAAATCGATAGACGAATGTCGAAGCAGGTATCGAACATCATCCATCACCCTAATTTTAGTCAACTAGAAGCGACCTGGAGAGGCGTCGAAACACTGGCGTTTCTCCCTGTTAATTATCAGAAAGTTCGTATCAAGCTTCTCGATGTTTCTTGGAATGAACTTTCTCATGAGCTTAACACAGCGGTTTCACTGAAGCGCACTGCGCTTTATAACTTAATCGCTAACCGAGAGCTGAATACTTCAGGTGGTCAGCCATTTGGTATGGTGGTTGTTGACCATGACATCTCAATGAATGTCGACTCTGACTTTGATGACATATACACGTTAGAACTGCTCGCTAGTTTGGGCCAACTTTGTTTATGTCCGTTTGTTTTATCTCCTGAGGATACATTTTTCGGTGAGCCTGGCGCTGATTGGTTGTCGGACATTCAACGAGTTGAGAAGATTCTTCAAGGGCCCGACTATATTGCTTGGCAAAGGCTTCGTAGCTTAACGCAGTCCCGTTTTCTTGGTGTGGCAATGCCTAAAATACGCTTACGGAAGGCGTATAGTAGCCAGTCATCAACCTCATTTTTGTTTAGCGAAACATACCAGCCGAGAGCGGGCCTTTGGGGTAGTGCTGCTGTACTTTTCGCGTCGACAGCGTTAAGGGAGTTTAACCGAATCAACTGGTTCGGTTTTATGAAATCACGGTGGCAGGACAAGCTAATGGGCGCATTAGTCAACGTACCAATTAATGGTCAAGGCACGTTAGCAACTTACCAACCTGCATCGGAAATGAGCCTGTATACCGAGATGGGCAATTTTTACACTGAGCAGGGCTTTATTCCATTATGTCGCAGTACTACGACGGAAAAGTATTTTTTCAGAGGCAACCGTTCGATCTGGGATAAGGCTAAAGATGACTCGGAACTTGTTGCGGGTCAGATCCAAACCACGCTCATGATTTGTCGTATTGCTCATTTTCTTAAAGTACAGATCAGAGGGATGATCGGTAATTTCCAAAGTGCAGAAGAGTGTGAGCTCTACTTAAATGATTGGCTGCAAAAGTATACGAGTAATCTGTTCAATGCTGATGAAGCAACAATGGCTAAGTATCCACTGAGTAAAAGCCGTGTCGAAGTTAAAGAAGTTCAAGGTGAGAGCGATCGTTACGTTTGTAATGTTCTTATTCAACCACAGTACCAGTTTGATAACGTGTGTGGCGAAGTTCTTCTTTCGACAGACCTTGGTACTGAAGATGCCTTGTTCACTTCGAGGGCTCGCGCATGATGTTTTGGAAAACGTTTGTCAAACAAACTGGATCGAACCGCAGTGCTTCCGGAAACATCAATAGCGAGAAGAGTGGCGATGATCTACTTGATGCAATTCATTACCAACTGACAACACTGTTGAACTCAGAGGCGCCAATGAGATTGGTGTCTAACTCGTTTTCAGAAGTACAGCGCTCTCTGTATTGCTTTGGTCTCGACAACTCGCAGAGTTTAAGTAGTCAAATCGATCACGATCAATTTTCCCGCGCCCTTGAGCGTATGATTAAGGCGTTTGAGCCTAGGTTGTCAGAAGTCAGTGTGTTCGTACAAGAAAGTGACCAATCAAAAAACGCAGTTTGTTTTTCGATAATGGCAAAAATTGAAACCGCAAAAGGCGAACATGTCTTTTTGTTTGATTCAAATATAAGCCTGTCAAACCAGTCTGCGACGATGGAGGGACAGGAAATTGTCTGATCAACTTCTAAGTTACTTTGAAAGAGAATTAGCAAGTATTCGCGGTGCATTGAGCGAATATAGCCGAGAATTCCCCGATCATGCCGCGTCAATGCGCTTGAATCAAAACGATCAAGAAGATCCAAATATCAGCAGATTTATTGAAGCTGCTGCTTTGTTGAATGCAAAAACAGAGAAGCGTCTAGACGAGCAGTTTCCGGAAATATTGCAAGACCTTATCAATATAGTTTATCCAGGTTACCTTCAAGTGATCCCAAGCTACACGCCATTTCACTTGGACCTAGATACGGAAGCAGCGACGAGTAAACTCGAACTAGAGAAAGGGTCTGAGCTTGCGGTGTCTCACGATGAGGTAGAGTCGATTTTCACTTTAGTGGATGACTTGGTCATTGAGCCATTTCATATTGCAGACATAAGCGCCACGACTGCACCGTTTAACTTTCCCACTCCTAACAACCTTAGAAGGGCTGAGTCTGCACTTCAGGTGACGCTTAAGTGCAACGACCCTGATACAACGTTTAGTCAATTGACCACCGAACACTTTGACTTCTATGTTCGCGGCTTTGAGAGTAGTTCGCGAGGCTTGATTGATCTTCTTTTGTTAAACACAGAAGCTATAACACTGTGGAACGGCAATCAGCAAGAATCAATCAATACGTCGCGCTTACGAACTCGTGTTTCTGATTCGAACTTTACCTGGCTTCCAAGCTACGATGGTCATCTTACCGGTTTCGACATATTGCGTGATTACTTCGCGTTCCCTGATAAAGCTGCCTATATGAGAGTTGACGATCTTGGCGATCAGTTGAGAGCGTTTAATAGTAATGAAGTTACGTTGACTCTATTTATCCAGCATTTGCCAGTAGAGTACTTAAGTTTATTCAGCCCTGAGGTTATACAGCTTAATACTGTACCTGCACTCAATCTATTTCGACGTCGTGGCGAGCCGCTTCGATATGACTTCTCCAAGCTTTCTATGCCCGTTATTGCGGATGCCCAGCAACATGATCACTATACTGTCGTCTCTGTGGAGTCAGTTAATGAAGTACTTTCTACTGGAGAAGTACCTTTAACACCAATATACGAAAGCGGTTATTGGTCCGATAGTGATGCTCCGCAATGGCAGAGCAGTCAGTATTGGGATCATAAAGGGCGTAGGCGCATGAACCTCTCAGTTAGCTATGCTCAGATGCCAATGGATCAAGAGTCCGTAGTCCTCTCTACTCAGTTAATGGTGTGCAATGGGCGTACACCTTGTTTAATCCCAACAGGGACATGGGCTGAATGTTTGGCAGCGGTCGACTTACCTGGCGAGCTTGAGGTTGTTAAAACCCCCACGGCACCACAATACCCTTCATTAGATAATCAACTAACTTGGCGATTTCTTGCGATTCTCAATGCGAACTTCGCGACCTTGGTACAGACAGATGATCCAACGCTGGCACTGCAGGATGTTCTTAGACTCAGTTGTAATACCATTCAATGTCCTCAGGCATTTGCTATTAAAACAGTTACATACAAACATCTGATTGCTCCTATTACCATCGACGGACAAAGTATTTTTGCTTCCGGTACCGAAATAAAAGTCATGGTGGATGATGAAATATTAAGTACAGATTTTTCTGTGTTTGCAGAGATTCTGAACGCTTTGTTCTCACAATATTGCAGTTTCGATAGGTTTATTCAGGTCTCTGTAGAACGATTTGGTAGTGACAAAGCTGGTGTACAGTTTCCAAAAACACACGGAAGTCAGTTATGTCTGTGATCCAAGAAAGCGTCAAAGACCAGCTGTTAAATCAGCCTTATTCTTTTGATTTTATTCAGGTCATTAGACTTTTGAAGGCGTTGAACGTGAGTGATAAGTTGCCCTTGTCACTCACACCCGAGGTGATGCCTGAAGGTGCACCAGAGCAAGTAACCAGTATTCGCTTTGAAAGTGATAGAGTCAGAATCAAGCTTGGTTTAGAGGCGTTGTCTGGTTCCAAGGGGCTTATTCCTGACTATCTATATGCTGAACTGCTCAATAGCTTGCACCAAGATGACAACGCGCTACAGAAGTTTATCGATGTGTTTAATCAACGTTACTTTGAGTTGAGAGCTCATGTAGAGATCAATCAGAGCATGTTGTTGAAACAAGAAAAAGATGCCGCAGCGAACAAGGTTTTGGGGCGTTTGACCCAACAAGCTGCATTGGCATGCATGTTTTCACTACCAGGGTCGAATCGAGAGAAAACACACCCTAGCATGCTGCGTCATGGTTTAGCGCTGGGCAACAAGAGCAGAAATTTAAATGGCCTAAAACGGCTGCTCAGTGATTACTTTTCGTTGGCTGTAACGCCTGTGGTAGCGCCTTCATCATTCTATCGAATCAATACAAACTACCAGTCGAAGCTCGGCGAAAAGAAAGGGCAGAATCAGAGTTTAGGTCAGGGCTTTTGGCTTGGAGCCACGGGGACTCAAACGTTTAAAGCACTTGAAATTAATATCACGCCTAAAACTCGCTCTGAGTATTTGGGACTGCTCAACAATGCTCAATTTGCACAGTCTATGAAGTCTCTGGTTCAAGCATACCTTCGTGAAAGCATAGATATCAGACTCTATATGTATGTGAAACGAGACTACATAGATGAACCACAACTATCTTACTCTAGGCAAGGACTCAGGTTAGGAGAAGCCAACTGCCTTGCCTCAAAAAGGCGAAAATCGGAATTTCGCAAGATACTCATTCAACAGGAGAAAGTTTGATGTCTCAAATAAAACTAGGGAACCTTGTTTCTAAGCTCGATATGCCCCTCAAGGCCGCGCTAGAGGAGGCTGCGGGTGCAGCAATGACTCAAACAGTCGCTGCCATCGAGATAGAGCACTGGCTAGTGCAGTTGTTAACAACAGATGAAAGTCATTTGAAAAGCTTTCTCGCCAAACAAAACATCGACCCAAGCGCTTTGTTGAGTGAGTTAACAGAGCGTATTAATCGCTTAAGACCAGGTGCAAATGGCCAGCCAACGATTAGCAGAGCATTGAGTGAGGTAATGGAAACCGCATGGATGCTGGCGTCAGTAAACTATGGGCATCAGGAAGTGACAAGCTTGCACTTACTCTTGGCGTTGAACCAAGCAGATAGTTTTGGCATAAAAACATTGTCACTCCCTTCTCTGGAAAATGTGTCAACAGAAGCGCTTGGTGCGCAAATCGCCTCTTTGAAGATAGCGACCAAGTCTAGTTCTTCAGCGTCTACAGGTAGTGCTCCTCAGGCAGCAACGGCTGGTGGTGCTCTTGATAAATATACAGTTAACCTAACAGAGCAAGCTCGTAATGGAGAGCTAGATCCTGTGCTAGGACGAAACAGTGAAGTCAGGATGGCTATCGACATTCTATGTCGTAAGCGCCAAAACAATCCCATTCTTGTTGGTGAACCTGGTGTCGGTAAAACTGCCGTTGTCGAAGGTTTGGCTCACAGCATCGTCGCAGGCGAAGTGCCCCCTGCGATTCAAGGCGTTGAAATTCACACGCTAGACCTAGGTCTGCTGCAAGCGGGTGCAAGCATTAAAGGTGAATTTGAAAACCGACTAAAAGACGTTATTAACGAAGTAAAAAGCTCTGAAACACCAATTATTGTATTCATCGATGAAGCACACACGTTAATTGGAGCAGGTGGTGCCGCAGGTCAAAATGATGCGGCAAATCTACTAAAACCAGCACTAGCACGTGGTGAGTTCCGTTCAATTGCGGCAACGACTTGGGCAGAGTACAAGAAGTACTTCGAAAAAGATCCAGCGTTAACACGTCGTTTCCAGGTCATTAGTGTTGAGGAACCAAATGCTGAAGACGCGAAGCAGATCCTCCGTGGCGTAGGTGAAGCATTACGTAATCACCATGGCGTATTCATTTTGGAGGATGCAATTGAGGCGGCAGTGAGCTTGTCTATTCGTTATCTTCCATCACGACAACTACCAGACAAAGCAATTAGCTTGCTCGATACGGCTTGTGCTCGAATAGCGTTAACTCAAGGTGCGAAGCCAGAATCGATTGAAAGTCTTGAACAAAACATCCGCTATTTGGAGAGTGAGCTCAATGCGCTTGAAGCAGAAGGTACCGTGTTCATCGAAAAAGCCGGTGACCATCAACTACTGAAAGATAGAATTGAAAACAGTAAATCTGATCTTGAAGCGCTAAACGTTCAATGGGAAAAAGAGCGCGAACTGGTATCAGAGATTACCTCTCTTTGCGAAAAAATTGAGACGGATCGTACAGAAAATACGGTTGATTCTATTAGCCAGCAAAGCCTTAACCAGGCACTCACCAGTTTGCGAGAGATTCAAGGCGAATCTCCGCTAGTTTTTCCTGTAGTTGACGAGCAAGTCATTGCAACTGTGATTGAAAACTGGACTGGCATACCTGCTGGCAACATGGTCAAAGAAGAAGTCGCACAGTTACTGTCCCTTGAAGATGCTCTTCATGAGCGAGTAATTGGGCAAGATGTAGCCATCAGCGAGCTTGTGAAAAGCATCCAAATATCGAGAGCGGGTCTTACTGATAGTCGCAAGCCAGTGGGTGTGTTCTTAATGTGTGGTCCAAGTGGTGTAGGTAAAACGGAAACTGCCATGGCCCTAGCTGACGAAGTGTTCGGCGGTGGAGACAACCTCACCATCATTAATATGACCGAGTTTAAAGAAGAGCACAAAATTTCAATGCTGCTTGGCTCTCCTGCAGGGTATGTTGGTTTTGGCGAAGGGGGCGTGCTCACTGAAGCGATTCGTCGCAATCCGTATTCAGTGTTGCTACTGGATGAAATGGAAAAAGCGCATCCAGGCGTTCATGACTTGTTCTATCAAATTTTTGATAAGGGCCATATCAAGGATAGTGAAGGTCGTACGGTCGACTTTAAAAACACAATCATCATTATGACATCGAACGCGGCAGACCAAGCGATTGTCGATATCTGTGAAGACAATGAAGAGCGTCTAGCAAATGAAGATTTGTTAGAACAGATCCGCCCGGCATTACAACACTACTTTAAACCCGCTTTTTTAGGACGCACAACGATTGTGCCTTACTACCCATTAAATCGTGATGAACTAAGCCAAATCGCGGCAATTAGTTTGAATCGCATCGCTAATAAACTCAAAGAGAAGTACAAGGCCGAGTTTAAGTGGGATGACACTTTCATTGATTTTGTGGTCAGTAGGAACACGGATCCGACGACAGGAGGTCGAGCCGTGGAGCAGATTATTAATCGTTCTCTAATGCCTAAACTTGCGGTTGATTGTATTCATCGTCTCAGCGAGGGCCTTGGCGTGAATCAAGTATCCGTAACAACGGATGCTGTAACAGGTGAGTTGGTTATTGATATCACCTAAATATTAAAGTTGAGAGAGGTGACAACATGGATAAGCGTGCCTTGATGTTCCATTTTATTGGAAAGGCTAAGGTCAGTGCTAGGGCACTGACCAAGTTCTGCCTCGTGCCAAGTGTCCTATTAACCGGAGCATTTGAAGCGGGCGCGGTAGAACGTATAACGCTTGCAACCCAGATCTGGACTCCCTATCAAACCGTTGATAGTAACGGCAAGATAGGGGGGGTAGCTGTAGATAGAGTCAAGTGTGCGCTAGGCAGAATGGGACAGCCTTATGAAATTCGGGTAATGCGTTGGGACAAAGCGCAGTTGATGGTTGAAACAGGCGAAATGCATGGCTTTTTTGCCGGTTCATCGAATAGTCGTCGAGCTCAATATGCGACGGCGTCTTATCCGATAGTGTCAGAAAACTTGGCATGGTTCATAGCTCCAAACATCTATGCCGACATAAATGATGAAACAACTAAGTACAGTTTACGTTTTGGTGCTAAGTTTAATACAAACAAGTGGTTATCTTTAAAGAGAGATGGCTATAACGTAATAAGAAAGCCAAGAGATGCGGATTCGCTATTACAAATGCTTTGGAAAGGCGATTTGGATGTCGCCTATGAGTACGAACTTGTGTTTGAAGAGTCGATGAAGAAAGCGAACCTACCCATGGACTACTTCCAACGGGTGAGAATTAAAAAGCAAGATTTAATGGTTCATTTTTCTAACGACTTTTTGCGTCAAGCCCCAGGCTTTTTGGAGCAATTTAATGCTTCCTTACGCAAATGTTATTGAAGTATAGGTAAGGGAATGCCATGGATATTAGTTTTCAGTTGATTGAGCTACCTGAAAACGAGCAGGTAATGAGTCGCCAGATAACGCTTCCTAGTGAAGGTGGCACAATAGGCCGTTCATATGAATGCACGGTGCAATTACCTGATCTCAGTCGCACGCTATCTCGCGTGCATGTAGAAGTGCGTCCGCACTCTGAGGGCGGCTTCCAGATTATTGATAGAAGCGTAAATGGATGTCAGGTGAATGGCGTTGAGCTTGGTGTCGGTCAGTCTTTAAAGTTGAATGATGGCGACAATATTCGTATTGGTGGGTATCTGATGCTAGTGAGCGATATGGAAGAACTATTCGCTGAAGGTTCAACCAATAGTAGCTCTCAGCAAAATACAGAAGGCCTGTTTCCCGAAAAAAGAGAGACATTCGACTTCGATAGCGTGATGGAAGAGCCGACAGAAGCGATATTTGCGCAAGATGTTTCGTCGAGTTCATCGTTTAAACAAGAAGAAGTTGAAGCGTTTTCATCTGAGAACGTGGTTGGGGAGGACATTTATTCCTACGACCCATTTGAAGATGACGATGATCTCGCGATGGACCTCTCAAGCAGTGATAGCAAAGACAATATCGTAATGATAACAGAGCATCAAAATGAGCCTGTAGCTGATGAACATTCTGTCACGGTTGCCAATGGCTCACAGATTCAAGCTCTAGACTCCAGCATCGATCGGTTAACAAAGTTAGTTGAGCATCAACAATCGACCGTCACCGCGGCAATCGATAGGGAGCGACTGTTTTCATGTATCGAAGTGACATTGGATAAGTTTTTGGATGATTTCAATCCCAGTTCTTTAGAAGAAGAGTTTGACGATTACATCACTGGGTGGGGCAACAAGGACAAAAAGTATTGGTCGCTCTATAAAAAACAGTTTATGAGAAAACAACAGAAAAGTGAGTTTAAAAGACAGTTTACAGCGCTATTAATGGAAGAGTTGAGGGAGAAGTAGTGGAGCATATGAATCTTATGCGTCTGTTTACGTCAGCGTTATTGCCGATAGCCATTTTAGGCTGTGGTTCAAGCGCACCCGTATTTCAACCTTCAATTGCAGTAACTGTGAACATGAAGGCAGCGGATGACATTAATACGTTTGATGATGACATTCCTAGACCGCTGATAATTAGACTGTACCAACTCAAAGAAAGTGGCGCATTTGAAAATGCGGAGTTCGTTAGTATTTACGAGTCAGACAGTAGTGTACTTGCTGGTTCGTTGATTAATTCGAAAGTCATGCCACCAGTAATCCCAGGTGAGACGCGGTCTTTTACGCTAGAAGTCCAACAAGAAACAAAGTTTATCGCAGTGTTTGCAGAGTTTGCAGACTACGAAGTGGCAACATCAAAGGCAGTGGTTGCGTTGGTCGAAGAACCTGATGAAAACCCAATAATTATAAGAATCTCTCAAGCAAAAATTGAGATTTCTCAGCCTGTTGATAGTTCATGGTGGTAAGGAGACCCAATTGAAACATCAGAGAAAAGTGGTATGGAAAGAAGGGATGTTTGTTGCACCCCAACATTTCCAACAGACAGAAAGATACATTACTCAGTACATTCAAAAGTATGTTGATCTAACGTCGAGCGGAAAAAGCTTCGGCGTTTCAGTGTTAGAAAATGAGTCTAACTACCTAAAACTAGGGAAATTTAGCGTCGTCCGTTGTAGCGGTGTGTTTCAAGATGGAACCTTGTTTGATTGCTCTCGTGAACTGATTATCGAGATTCCAGAAAACACCATGAATAAAACGGTCTTCTTAGCTCTGCCTCTTTCAATTGAAGGAGAGAACGAATACGGCGAGAGGGAACTGTTAAAACGTTACGTTGTAGCGGAGCACAATCTTTTTGATTCTAGTGATGCGGAGCAAAGTGGGATTAAAGCATCACTTGCAGAACCAAACGTTCGCCTGTTACTAGAAGGTGAAGACACAAATGGCTTAGTGCTAATCCCAATCGCTCGAGTTCTTGAGCGACGTGATGACGGAGAGGTTGTACTTGATAAAGGGTTCATTCCTGCATGTTTACAATATGGAGCCTCTTCGCTGCTGAAGGATAGATTGAAGGAGCTACTTATTCTCGTTCAAGCGAGGGCAAAAAACGTCATTGAGAGAATTGGTGCTGGTGAGCAAACAAAAAGTGATTTGAGTTTAATGCGGGAATTTCTTTGGTTGCAAACCCTAAACCGATGGATACCACAACTCGCGATTTTGGTTGAAAAGCCTGAAACGAACGTAGATACACTGTACGAAAAGTTGGCGAGCTTCTCCTCAGAGCTTGATAGCTTCACGCCCGCTATGGGCAGTGTAGAGCACGTGGTTCTTAATAAAGACAACCTCCACCTCGCATTTGGACCCTTGTTTTCGGGGTTAAGGGATAAACTGTCGATGGTCCAAAGTGACAAGGTAACCGAATTTGAATGGGATACTAACCTCTTTGAGAAACGTCGACTACTAAGATTGTCGATTCCAACCTTGGCTCAGATGGAAGGAAGGCGTTTAGTGATTTCAGTGAAGTCTTCGGTTGGTGCAGCTACTCTGAGCTCGACGTTCCCAAGCGTGTGTACTTTAAGTGGAATCAGTTTGATTGCTGAGTTGGTTAGAAATAGTCAATCCGGTGTCACTATCAATCCATTACCGGTTGCTCCATCAGAGCTAAAAGCTCAGGTCGACTTAGCCTATTTTGAGATAGACACCTCCCATGAATACTGGCAGCAACTCAAGTCGAAACGTGAGCCTATTGCACTGCACGTGGATAGTCGCATACCCGATCTAGCCATCAAGCTTTACGCATTGGGATAATGCTATGAACGATCTATTAGATGAAGTCACGGTCCCTTTAAAAACTCATGTTGATACTGATTCGGTGTCCTCGTCCGGTGGGGTGCGCCTGACCAGTTTAAACGCTATCAAGAACCAAGCGCGTTATACATTGGCCCAGCGCCAAACTGAACTGTTTGATAACGATATACTCCGTGTCAGCGCGGAGTTGTTATCGCTCATCATTTCTGTGAAGCGACTTGAATGTCCTGCGGATATGTATACTTTCCGTATGGGGTTAAAAGGGCAATTAACAGATCTAAAATACAAGGTAGCTAAACTCGACTATCCACCTTCTGTCGCGGATAAGACCTGCTTTTTGTTCGCCGTTATGTTGGATGAACAAATATTGCACTCCGAATGGGGAGAAGAGTCTGGATGGGAGAATCAGACATTAGTCAGTGAACTATTCGGTGTTAAAAACGGTGGTGAACAATTTTATCTTGTCGCGGAAAGAGCACTCTTACAACCCATCCTGCTTAAAGACCTTTTAGAGCTCATCTATATCATGATTAAGCTTGGGTTCCGCGGCCGCTATCGTGTTGAAGGAAAAGAGTTGCTTGGTGTCTTAGTTCAGCGATTAGAAGAGGCGGTGTTTGCAGACGTTGACCAAGGCTCAGAGCCAGAGAGGATGCCGATACCTAGACCGATAGCCTCTACTTTTAAACGTAGGGCTCGACCACAACGCCCGGTAAGGCTTGGGCGAGGTGCTATGCTATTTGTTGCCTTGCTCGCGTCGTTTTGGGGCGGCATATATTATTGGTATCAAATTACGGTTCCCGTCAAAGCAGAGCCATTTACCTCATTACCTAGCTTTACCGACAAATACTATAGTCAAGCCAACGCTCAAGAGAAAGAGTACATCTACACGAGCACCGATCAAGATCTCAGCGGTGCCAAAAAATCGTATGTGCCAGCTTCTAGTAATGTGTCGTCCATAGCGACTTCTGGTTCAACGTCTTCGAGTGTGTCAGCTCGTAACGGTTTTCGAGTACAACTTGCGACATTGTCCTCAAAATCTTCGGCACAAAACTTTCTGTCTCAACATGGTGAAATGCTACCGAATGCTCAGGTAGAGCGCCAAGGCAATTTTTATATCGTTTCCAGCAATGTAGCGACGACACAAGAAGCACAAGAAGTGCTAAGTGCTGCGAAGAATGCAGGGATAGATGACGCTTTCGTCATCAGAGCTAAGCAGTAGGTCAAACCAATGATGAAAAAAAATAAAGCGATAGTATTAGCAAGCTTGATAGCACTCGTTATAACGTCATTATTGATGCTGGTTTTTTGGGGATTAGGTTGGTTCGGAACTGAGCCTGCTTGGGTTATTGTGCTTCAGACACTCGGTGCGCTCGTTATACTTATTGGTTCAGGTTTCGGTAGTTACCGTCTATTTCGAAGAAAGAAAATCAATGAAGACGAGAAAAAACTTGAGCAATGGCGAGTGGATGAAATCAAGCGTACCTTTAATTTGGTTTGGAGAAAACACTCAAAGCTCAACGCAAATCCGTACTCAATTCCTTGGTATGTTCAACTTACCGAAGACCCAAGTCATGATCAGTCCTTGCTGCAACAAATGGGATTTGAACTGATTGACCCTGTTGATGAGTTACCTACAGATCTCGTCGCTGTCAGGTTTTGGGCTTCTGACGCGGCAATTATCGTCACCGTCGATCTAATGATGAACAAAGAGAGTTCATCTAAAAGTGTTCAGATACTGCTCGATTTGGTGCAAAAGAAGCGAGCGAGACAGGCTTTCAATGGTGTGTTGTGTTCGGTGAATTTGGGTAGCTTGATAAATAGCACAGAAATTTCAGCGAGTGAGACCAGTCAAAAGTATCGTTCTATGTTGGAAGATTTAAACAAGCAGACTGGGCTTATTTTACCTGTCTATTGTGCCTTTACTGACATGGCTCAAGTGCTTGATTTGTGTGAGCTTTTTTCACCGTTGGATGAGACAGAGAGGGATCAACCTTTCGGTGCACTGCGTGATTTGAATGAAAGCCGCCATTACGACAAGGAATGGTTTGATGACTCTTATGAAGCTTTGGTCAAAGGAATTGCGAGCACAATCAGCTCATCGCTCAAGCAACAACTTAATGCTGATTATCGTGACTCTTCAGTCTCAGGTTTGTTTCAGCTATCCGCACTTCGATATGACATTGAAGACTTTTTGTCACTAACCTTTAATCAGCACCAGTTTGATGACGTGGAGTTGTTTTTTAGAGGTTATTTCTTCGTCAATACTGGTGGTGATAGTAAGACACTGGACGTCGTTTCTGCGATGCATGCGTCCGAGCTCGGTTTTGAGTCAATCTCCACGGTAAACACTACGAGTAAAACACTCAGCTTGTTCGCTAAGGGGTTATTCCCAAGCTGTGTTCTAAAAGAATCGACATTGGTCGGCGTTAACAGAAAACGAGAGTTTACCTATCGGACGACGCGTTTAGCAGCGACTGTTGGCCTAGTTGTATTATTTGGTGGTTTCTTAGCACTTATAAGAGCCAGTTATGTCTATCAGCAAAACCTCGATGATCAAGCCCAGGCTATGCTCGCACAGTATAAAGATAACCTAAGGGTTAATGAAATACAGCCGGATGATCTCGCATCACCGGTATTTAGCCTGTATGAGCTTCGAGAAATCGATCAGCTATATAAACAGGATAACCACCCTTGGTACGTCTTAAGTTGGTTGCCAAGTTCAAGCATCGCTGAGTATGTGAACAGTGCTTATTACGGTGAACTAACATCGGAACTATTGACCTTGATGCGTGACTACATCATGAAAGATATGTTTGTGTACAATTCACTCGATGACAAAGTAAAGACGCTCGAACTGCTTAACCTTCAGCAGATTTTGTACAATCCTGATCGTCACTCATCTGAGCCATTGGTAAATTATTACATTGGAGCGCTTAACGAAGAGGGAAGCGGCTACGCTAATTTGATAGAGCGCTTTACCTTGCTCGCGCAAGATGCCTTAAGCACAAAGGCGGTTCCTCCTCCTTATGATGAACAATTGCTTGAACTCGTACGTGGCACTTTATCGTCTAATGATGTCAGTGAATTACTTTACCAGCACATCATGCAACATAAAGATTTCTCTCGTCGTGTTGATCTGCGAAACCAACTTAATCCAACCTTTGATCAAGTCTATAGTTTCAAGCAAGACTTTAGTGGCTACTTGATTCCGTATGCGTTTACTCGCGATGGATTTGAAGAGCTCAGTAACGAAACGGGTTTTCAACTCGCCTCTGAAGCCATCAAAGCTTACGAAGGGGTAATGGGGCGAATCAGTGGCGATGCGGAAATGAACCGGATTAACCGTCAATTACGCGAACGCTATATCAAAGACTACATAAGCCATTGGACTGCGTTTACGGGCAGCGTAAGTTTGACGACCGTAGACAGTTGGGGTGGGAGCGAACAACAGTTGGCATTGGTCACAGATGCTAACTTCTCTCCTTTGCTGCAGTTTTATCAGGTGATTGATGAAAATACCAACCTTCTCAAAACCTTTGAAACAACAGAGAAAGAACAACCTGCAGATAAAGATGCAAGCGCTAAGGAAGAGGAATCGCCGCTAACGCCAGCAAATGGTGCCGCGATGGAGCGTGTTGCTGAGTCGATTACCTATCCATTTAGGCACATTCATAGTGTCATTGCGGCAAATAAAACGGGTAAGAGTCCGTTTGATGTAGCAATGGGAGACTTACAAGCACTGCGTGATTGGATTGCCAAGTCCAAAGAGATTCAGTTTAAGGGACATTATTTTCTTGAACAGCTTGAAAATGCGGATGCGAGTAATCCAATCGCTAAACTCAACTCATCGGCGGACAACTACAATGTGCCGATTCTGCCAGAGCTAATGCAACAACAAGCGACGTTAGTTAATGGACTCGCTTTGGACTCCATACGTGAGGTTATCAATCAGGATTGGGCTAAGGTTAGTGATTTCTATCAAACTCGACTGGCAAGCCACTATCCATTTAATACGACTTCGACAACGGATGCTGCGTTGTCTGATGTTGAGTCCTTCTTTAAGCCAAACGGTGAGTTTGATCAGTTTGCGACTAAATATGCCAATCAGTTGGATATTACTATAAATAAAGAGTTGTTTATTAATGGCTTCGTACCACATCAATATTTGTCGCTCTCCTGGCAATATCAACCGTTCAAAGAGTCTGTTTCTCGAATTCAAGATCAGCTGTTCACTGGGGATAAGTTAGGCTTTAAGTTCTCAGTAAGAGCGGAAAAGATGTCACCAGTATTGACGCGTTTTGCGTTAATCACCAATTCGAAACTGTTCGAGTACCAAAATGGTCCTAAACTTTGGCGTACTCAAGCATGGCCAATCCCCACCAACCAAGTTCAGGATATTTCTATTCTTATCGAGGACACGAGTGGTGTAATAAAGCGTGATAAACAGTCGGGAGCTTGGAGCTGGTTTAAGGTTGCAGATGCAATGCAAGGGGCATCCCAAGTAGGCAGCAGTGAGCTGATTTGGCGTTACCAAGTAGGGGACAACGAGGTGAACTTACTGGTCAAGTCGGATGGCGTTAGGCAGCCGTTTGATTCTGGTTTCTTCAAACAACTGACACTACCTCAATGGCTGTAGAGTTGACTGTGCCACTATGGGTTAGCGCACTCGTTCCAGAGCATAGACTGGAACGAGTGAGCAACACACGTATTCTGCATACTCCAGAGCGCGATATGCGCGTTAAATTCTCTGCTAACGTACTCGATACCGCTTTGTTGCAAAGAGAGGCTTTATGGCTGTCGAGAGTGGGCACGCTTGGTGTCGACACGCATCAATGTCTCGGGTTTTTCAAAGATGGTAGTCGTGGTTTGCTGACGACGACTTATATTGAAGGTCGATCTTTATCTGACCTGATTCGCGAAGCGACTCCTAATGGCGCACAATCCATAAATATGAGCGACATAGTGTTACGTTTGTTTCGTGAGGTGGAACAGCTTCATCAACTCGGTATCGTTCACGGTGACATTAAGCCAGCTAACATCATTGTTCAGAGAAACGGTACACTGTCACTCATTGATTTTTCAAATGCTCGACGAGTTGGGGAGTTGTGGGCAGAGCGCGGCGTCAGTCAAAGCACTCAGAGTTTTGCCTATCCCAAAGGTGACAAATCCGCGAGTCCGATTCACGATTATTACGCATTACTCGTGACGATATTGACCGTGGTTGGGGGAAGCTATAAGCCTCTTCTCAGTGACTTCGAGTCTTGGACCTGTATGTTACTCGAGCGCCTTCAATTTTTACGCCTTTCAACCCAGCTAACCGATAGGGTAGAGGCGCTTGTCAAAGCTATAACTAAAGACCTTCAGCTACCGAATTCTCATAGTGGCGCGTAATGTCTAAGAAGGCGACACCTCAATTTTCTTGTGATTGATTCACGATAGATAGAAGGTGGATAGTCAAAAATATCCTTTCCGTCGAATAACGTGTTCTGTCTTGCAAAATTGTTATCGTTTTGAGCGAAATGTAAACAATAATCTATGCTTATCATTGAGTTAGCTCTATCCCCAGAATGGAGTCGGTATCTGGGAACCTAGTGGGGCACGCACTCGCTGTATAAAAGGAATAAAATCAGGAGAAGTTGTCCATGAAAGCGACAAAAACAGCGTTAACGGTATCACTTATTATAACTGGGTTTATGGCAGCCGAAGTACATGCTGCGACCGAGTGGAATGTATCTTTGTGGGGTAAGCGCAGAGCTTTCACAGAGAATGTGGAAAAACTGGCGGAGCTAGTTGAGCAGAAAACCAATGGTGAATTTAAGCTTGTATTGTCTTACGGTGGTTTATCGAAAGCGCGAGAAAACTTAGATGGAATCTCATTTGGTGCCTTTGAAATGGCGCAGTTCTGCTCTTTCTATCATACAGACAAGAATCCAACGATTACGGTAACGGAATTACCCTTCTCTCAAGATGTATCTTTGGCAAGAGTCGGTGAAATCTATACCGAGGTCTTTAACCACCCAGAAGTAAAGAAAGATCTTGCTAGATGGAACGCAACGTTACTGATGCCAACACCCTTACCGCAATACAACATTGCAAGTAAGAGTGACAAGTTAGAAAGCTTGGATGACTTTAAAGGGCTGAGAGTTCGCGGTCCCGGTGGGATTATGAGTGTTCTAGAAAAGCTCGGTGCAGTCAAAACTACAGTACCTTTTTCTGAAGTTAGGCAGTCAATGGACTCCGGTGTCATCGATGCAGCATCGTTTGCCCCGCACGCCCACCTGGCGACAAATACATATAAGGTAGCAAACTGGGTGACGACCAACTTGAACCTAGGCTCAGCGAACTGCCCGGTAGTGGTTAACACAGAAGCGTTAGAAATGCTTAAACCTGAACATCGAGAAGCGTTATTGAGCTCGGTGCCAGAAGCACTGGACTACTATGTTTCGAATTACGAGCAAAACACGACGGCGAAGTTCGATAAAGCAATCGCAGATGAGGGCGTCACACAAGTCACTTTCACGGCAGATCAAACTGCAGAACTTAATGATTTAGCGGCTTCAGTGCGTGAAGATTGGGTGAACAAGTACAAAGGTCAGTTCGACTCTCAGGCTTTATTTGACTACACAGAAGCCTTATTCAAACAGCAAAATTAATGCTCATTTCAACACTCAAACTATTAAGCGCTAGTCGTGACTAGCGCTTAGTTTTTTTTCAATACCAAAAGGATTTCGAGTATGTCTGCGTCAGTTTTAGAGGACAGCTCGGCGGTAAGTCGGGTCGACAAGGTATTCTTCAAGCTTGAATCATTATTAAATCTTGCCGCAGGGTGCGTGATCGTTGCACTTGTGGCATTGGCCACGACCAACATCCTAGGGCGCTGGCTGTTTTCAATGCCGATCAGCGGTTACATCGACTGGGTAGAACAGGCGATGGCGTTTATCGCCTTTTTAGGGATTGCATACACGCAGCGTATGGGCGGACACATTAGGATGGATATCTTGGTCGGACGTTTCAAAGGTCGATGGTTGTGGTTCACTGAGTTCTTATCAAGTGTATTGATGCTAGTCGTCACTTTGCTACTTATTTACGGCTCTTACCTTCACTTTTGGCGAGCCTATTCTATTGGTGACTCTTCTGTTGATATCAATTTGCCCACTTGGCCTGCAAAGCTAGTTGTGCCATTTGCATTATCGGTGTTAGCACTGCGATTGATTTTGCAAATCTGGGCGTATTTACGAGCGATTAAGCGAGGTGATACTAAGCCAGTAGCCGTTCCCATGATCGAATCTGCTGCCGAAGTTGCAGCGAAAGAAGCTGAAACCGTGAGTGCCAGCGATGAGGGGGCTTCAAAATGATGTCTTTGTTTGAAGTTATGGGTGCGATGGACTCTATTGAAATCGGCTTGTGGGTTTCGGGATTTATGTTGGTCATGGTGATCATCGGGGTAAGAGTCGCTTTTGCTGCTGCGATTGCTGGTTTCTTAGGCTTAGTGTGGATTTTTTCGGCAAAACTGGGCTTTGAAAGGGGGCTCTTAGTTGCGATTAAAATGGCTGGCACCATTCCGCATTCTAAAGTGTCATCGCTTGCTTTATCGCTAATACCGACCTTTATACTTATCGGATTTCTCGCTTACCATGCAGGATTGACACGTTCATTGTTTGAGGCCGCAAAACGTTGGGTTGGTTGGCTTCCAGGCGGTATGGGGGTGGCTACGGTGTTTTCAACCGCGGGGTTTGCCGCTGTATCAGGTGCATCAGTTGCAACATCAGCAGTTTTTGCCCGAATTGCCGTCCCTGAGATGCTCAAACTTGGCTACGATAAACGCTTTGCGGCAGGGGTTGTCGCTGCTGGTGGTACGTTGGCTTCGTTGATCCCGCCTTCTGCGATATTGGTTATCTACGCGATTATTGTTGAGCAGGATGTAGGCGCACTGCTAATGGCTGGCTTTCTACCAGGCGCTGTCTCTGCGCTGATTTATGGTGGGTTAGTTGTATTTCTTGCTCTAACACGTAAAAACTTTGGTCCACCTGTGAGAGGTTTTACCTGGAAAGAGCGATTTGAAACCCTTCCGGGAGCGATGCCTATATTCGCAGTAGTAGGCATAATCGTCGTATGTATTTATGGCGGCGTGGGGACTCCTACAGAAGCTGGCGCGTTAGGTGCATCATTGATTCTGGTCTTGGCTATTTTCCACGGTAGTCGTTGGAAAGAAATTAAAAGCTCTTTGATGGAAACGGCTAAGTTATCAGCCATGATTTTCGCAATAATTTGGGGTGTACTGATCTACGTCCGTTTCTTAGGGTTTGCAGATCTTCCCACAGTGTTTTCGGATTGGATTGTTAGCTTGGAACAAAGCCCAATGCTCACGCTTCTACTCATACTTTGTGCCTATGCCGTTTTAGGGATGTTCATGGACGCTATAGGCATGCTGTTGTTAACGCTACCGGTTGTTTATCCCGCGGTTATCGCCCTAAACGGTGGCGCAGATGTCGCGGCGGTAGATTCAGCATTTGGAGTGTCAGGAGTAGGGTGTGCAATTTGGTTTGGTATCATCGTTGTAAAGATGGCTGAACTCTGTCTAATTACTCCGCCAATTGGCTTGAACTGCTTTGTTGTTGCCGGCGTTAGACCTGAATGCTCGGTACAAGACGTATTTCGAGGTTGCTTACCGTTTTTTGTCGCTGACGTTATCACCATTGCCGTGTTGTTAGTGATGCCAGGGATTGTTCTGTGGTTGCCGAGCTTAATGGGGTATGCCTAGTTCGATCTAGACTCGTGTGTTAGTCGCTAAACAATAGGAGTGCCTCGATTAAGTCGAGGCATTTGTTTTTCGTCTTGCGATAAATCAATTATCTTTGTTTTCTCGCCAAATAATCGTGACTTCACGAACACCCCATTGTTTGGCGCTCTCAACATCATTCCCCATGTAGATATCAATCTTTTTAGTCCATCGCTTGTTCATTTTGTCTAGCACTCGATAGGTTCCTTTAAACCCTTCGATGGTGACTTCTTGATTGTGGTCTAAGCCAAGCTCAATTAGATCTCTTGATACCGCAATTGACCTCATACCCGGCTTGAGCGTGTCTCCCCAAGCCCCAATGTTGGGCGTCGAATCTGTTTCACCGACGGCAGACGTGTAGGCACTCGCTGTGACTCGGAGCTTTTTCTCAGTAGAAGCGAATGTCGTTAAAGGAACAAGTAAAGCTAGGACTAAATAGCTAAGCGATTTCTTCATCTAAAACCGTATATTTAAGTTGGGAAGATTGAGGTAAGTATAGCCTTGTATTGTGCTGTGCCTGTCAGGCAAGCGTTTGATGAAGGAGAGGAAAGGCACATAGCGGCTTTATGCGCTATGCACCTAACCAAGGGATTATCTTGTTTTGCACTCAGTGAAAACAACGTCGGATAACCCTTCCTCCGCTTGTTTTACGGTATCTGCACACATGGTTTTGGTGAACGATTTAGTATCGTTGAAGTTGTATCCAATTGATGAACGAGTATCGTAATTAGTGAAGAGGAAGTCACCGCTATCGTGGTTGTAGACGAACTGAGTCCACGTCGCATAAGTTTCACCATTCTCAGGGTCGATCAGATCTTGCGGGATCAGGTTACCCGCGTTGTATGTGCTTAGCAGCTTGCCGCGAGTTTGTGCCCAGCTGGCATCTTCTTGGAACGCAATGTGTTGAGTGTTAAATAGGCCACGTAGGTTGCGGTCTAGTGAGCTGATTGAGCTTGGGATGCCTTTCGCAGCGATATCGTCGAGATTTACTTTCTCAACGTATGCACGGTGATCTTGTTGCAGTGGCGAGTTCGCCATAACACGCAAGTCAGACTTGGTGTCACCACGGTAAACGACCATCTTGCCGCCTTTGTTTAGCTGAAGCAGTGCGATGTCTCCGGATTTATCTTGGATAGAAATATGCAGACCGTGCTGTGTGCCGTGTAAACCATCTTTCCAAGCGATTTGCCAATCGTTGCTGTTGAATGCTTTAACGGCTTCTTCTGTCGTCGCGTAATTTTCTGTTATGTAACGAATTACATCGAGGAAGCTGACCGCTGGCGCGCCATTATCTTGGTAATCTGCAATAAACTCAGCTGAATCGTACATATAGAGCAGTGAAGCAGCGAGTCCTTCAGAATTGATGGCATCGGATGCGACTCCGCCGAAGACATCCCATTCCATCTGTGAAATAGCGTGAAACTTGGTGATCCACGTCATCGCGTTTTTGTAGCTTGGCGCTTCTGAGCTGTTACTTATGCCAACAGGGTTCACTTGCGCTACATTGCCTAACTGCTCCCCCCAATCTAATGAACGAACCGTAGAGACACCATGCGGCGTATCGAGAGTGAAGCGTGAACACGCATTAGCCGCGCCAGCAGTTAGTGCTAACGCAGCTGCAGTTAGAGATGCGATTGCCAATTTATTTAGTGTTAGTGCTTTCATAACAAACCTCAAAGTTGGTTGATATTGGTAACTTGAGTCTATTATTTCAATTTATTTAGCGATGAAAAGCTGCTAAGGCTAGGAAAATCCCCTATGATATGTATTGAGTGTACAGCGGAGGAAGTGTGGTGTTATGCCAGCATCTTTAGATCAGTTAAGAGCATTTGTAGCAACCGTAGAGAATAAGGGGTTAGCTCAAGCCGCGAGAAGCCTTGGAAAGCATGTTTCCACAGTTCGGGAGCAAATCAACAATTTGGAAATAGACACGGGTATTACGCTATTTGATCGATATCCTCGCTCTCTAGAGGTTACCGCTCAAGGTGAACAGTTATATAAATCCGCGACAGCCATGTTGAGAGAAGCGTCGCTATTTGATGCCAACGTTGCGAGCATATTGCAGGGTGTCCCAGAGAAGCTGACATTTGCCGTAGACAGTGGTTTAAAGGAGCCCGCGGTTGATGCAATCATCGCAAGGTTTGTCGAAGCGTTTCCACATTTATCTCTGCAGGTACGCACCGGTGACACCCTACAGATAAAGGCATGGGTATTAGAAGGGGTCGTAGATATCGGACTTATATTTAACACGCTGCAACTGCACACCGAGCTGAGCTCTGAAAAAGCCTATGCGTTTGGGGTTAACTGCGTTGTACCTTGTTCATGGGACCTGCCGGAACAAGCTGATACCAGTTCTCTTTTAGATAAGTTGCAGCTAAGTCTCTCTTTTTTAGACGAAATAGGCGTTCGAAACGCTGATATTACAAGTCACCGCTTTATGTTGTGTAATGATGCCGTACAAATATTGAATCTAGTTAAGGCAGGTGCCGGTTGGGGCTACTTGCCAAACTTTGTTTGCCAAACGGCGATTCAAAACGAAGAGGTAAGGCTGTATCAACCTACACCAGATAGTATTTCAGATTGGAACACGAATCTGGTTTGGTCGAAACAAAACATTCTCAATCCAGCGATGAGGTGGCTTGTGAATGAAATACAAAAGTTACCTAAGTATCGCTAGTCGACTTCATGTACGGTGCCAGTATCAAGAGATAGTTCTTGAATAGCTGAGATAGTCACAACACAAGCTTTTTGTATCAGTGTACTCTCAGCGCCATTAAATCTGGTGAAGCATTGGTTTGTCGTATTCAAAATATGTAACGCTTTACCTCGCTTTGTATTGAATTCTCGTTTCATGATAGGTAACTCAGGCAGCCTCCCTTGCAGAGCTGCTCTTAATTTATGTCGGTTGAAAAGGTGTTTGTGGCTCTCAAGCGATTGTGTTAGTTCTCGTAAGTGAGCGAGTGTCGTCTCTTTCATGTGAATCTCATTCAAACAAGCGAGTTATTGGCTAGGTTTACAACTGACAAGCGGAGGAACCTAGCTTGCCAGTTGGGGTTGGTACATTGAAGAATCAATCAACTGCTTAGAATTGGTAGTCTTGGTATTGCTGTTTGCTTCTAAACAAGCTTTTAGCGCTGTATTTCACGTTGGAAAAATCAATAGAATCTACGTCGATTTTACGAATATCCATATTATCGTAGGTGCGGAAGTAGTAATCTTTATTCGCGATATCTACGACATTAGAGTACGACGTGAACTGTGGTACTTCAGCTGACGCGAAACGCCAATACAGGGTACCCTGTGGGATATCTACCGCGTTGACCATAGACCATGCACGATTAACGCCGTCAAAATCCGTTTTTAGTTGGCTTTGATCCATTGTGTAATTGAAACCAACCATCTTTTGGAATCTTCCAATGGGTGAATAGTCAAATGACGCAAATGTTTCTTCGGAGAAACGTGCTTTGGCAGAGTGATATCCATCGTAACCATCAAGCATCATTCCAGCGAGTGCTTCTTGCTCGTGATATGCTGGATCATTAGTCATCACGCCAAGTTTGTTTTCTGTAATCACAGGGAAGCCAGTTCCGTCAAGATACTCAACAACAATGGCACGTTTCCCATCGTTGAAGGCGTAGTGCATACCAAGATGCAAGCCGTCTACAACGTCGTAGGCCGCGACGGATACTTTGGTAGACTGAAGTATCTTTTCTGCTTCATCGACGGATCTTGCGTTGGCGAGAACATAGCGCACCACATCACCAGAGCGAATATCACCTTGCCCTTCATCGGCGAACACTGCACCTGCAAGCGCGAGCGCTTCACCGCTAAGTCCATGTTCGTTCAGAGCCGAGCTAAATAGCTCCTCGCCATGTTCTATACCAACAAAACCATGAGTCGTTTTGCTTTCGGAGAATACATGTCCGCGGGGGACAACAGCAATTTTACCTTTTAACTCACCGGGCCATTCCATAGTTCGACCAATGAATGTATTGCCATTGTCAGTGGAAAAATTAAAGTTAGTACATGCGTTAGCGATGCTTGAAACGCCAGCCATTGCTATAGCCGAAATAGATAGAGCAAGTAGTTGTTTTTTCATGGTAATCCTCGGAACAGGTCAATATCACTTTGTGTATGGGGCCTATTATGGATGCTATTATCCCTCTTAAAAACTCGTATAAGAATGATATTTTCCTGCTATAGTTTGTGCCAAGGAGGGGTTATGAATTTTTCATTGGATCAGATCGCTGCTTTTGTCTCAACTGTAGAGGAAGGCAGTTTTAAAAGCGCGGCAATTAAACTGAACAAGCATTCAACGACGGTAAGCCAACAAGTGGCATCGTTAGAGATTGACCTAGGCTTTGCATTGTTTGATAGGCAGGTAAGAAAGTTAAACCTTACCGAACAAGGGCGGCTTTGTTATGCCAACGCTAAGGGAGTAATGGTTGAAGCATTGCATCTGCAGAGAAAAGTCAGTGGCTTGCTCTCTGATGTGCCAGCAACGTTTACGGTTGGTCTCGATACAACAGTGCGTGATAGGCAATTGGTTAGATGCGTCAAAGATCTCGCGGATAAGTTTCCAACGATTGATATTACGATTTTACATGGGGACGCAGTATCCATAATCGATATGGCCGAACAAGGTAAAGTAGATGTTGGAATAGTTAACTCTCTATTTAAGGCGCACCGCTCTCTTACTATGGTGCCACTTTTTAGCTATGAGATAGTGTCGGTCGCGAGTTTAAAGTGGTTAGGGGAGCAAAGGGTTAAGTCTGAGTCCGAAGTTCGTATCTATCCTCAAATCGTTATGCAATATATTCAGAATGCGAGCAGTCTAAAAGGGCATATTTTTAGTAATCGATGCTATACGGCGCAAAGTTTAATGGACCAGTTGGACATGGTGAGTATGGGCATGGGATGGGCAATCGTACCTAAGTTCCAGGCGTTGGATATGCTTGATAGCGGTGACCTTGTCGAGTTTAAGATAGAGGGAGGCAAAAACATTAACTGGAGTGCTGAGCTTATCTACGGGGCCGATAAAGCAATGAACCCCGTTCTAGCAAGGTTCATTGAAAATACGTCTTCACTGACGAATCGTTAGACAAGAGAACTTAAATTGAGAGCTCGTGAGTACGTCACAAGCTCTCAATTACTAATTACTGACACGACCCCCAAACAATCTGACCACCTTTACGTCCTTGGTGATAGATGTCCGCACAGGACTCTTGCTTCATTCCTGCAATATCATCGATATTAAATGAAAGCTGACCTGCATAACCTTCGTTGTAGTAAGTAATGCCGCCTGTCTCTAAGCTATACACAAAGGTCTCCCATGTCGCATAACTTTCATTGTTCGTAGGATCGATGACATCTTGAGGGACTTTATTACCAAAATCGAATACCGCTTTCATTTTTCCTCGCACATCGATCCAATCCGCATTAGCTTGCGGTGTCCAGTCGGTGTTGCTTGTGACATAGATTCCACGAACATTACGATCGCGTGAGCTAATTGAACCTGGCAAGTTTTCAGCGTCATTCATATCAAATGTAGCGGTATAGGCTCTATGATCTTGTTGAAGTGGGGAGTTAGCCATTACGCGGAGATCGGTTGTTACGTCGCCGCGGTGCACGACCATTTCACCACCTTTGTTGAGCTGAAGAAGTGCAATGTCGCCGCTTTTATCTTGAATGGAAACATGGAACCCATGCTGATGACCGGCAATGCCCGTTTTGTAAGCAATTTGAAACTCGCCTTGCTCAAAAGCTCTCACTGCTTCGTCAACAGTGGCATAGTTTTCAACAATGTACGGCACGATATCAGAAAGGTGTACTGCAGGCGTGCCGTCATCTTTAATGTCTTTGATGAATTCTACACTGTCATGCATATACAACATTGACGCTGAAAGACCTTCTGTGTTGATTGCTTCGCCAGTCGTATTATGGAAGGTTTTTACCTCTTCGAATGAAACAGTGTTGTGCTTTACCGTCCATGATTTCGCATTTTTATACTCAGGAACTGGCTTGGTTTCACGCTGTGTGTCCGTTACTTGAACGTGGGCGATCGATTGCAGTTCGCTGCCACCCCAATCATAAGAGCGTGCTATCGAAATACCATGTAGGTCACCTGTATTTTGGATAATTCGCGAGCAAGCATGCGTGCTCGTTGAGATAGATGCAATTGACGCAGTTGCTGCAATGGCGATGGCTAGCGTGTTCAGATTCTTTTTCATTTCACGGATTCCAAATAAAAGTCATAGGACGTTAGGGGATGGTGTTTTCAGTTCATAGTTAACTGATGAATTGATTATGGCGGGTCTATTGCTTATTCTGAACGGGCTCAAGAGTGGGAAAACCCCGCCCTTAAGTCATGTATCGAACATGGTGACTGAAAGGTAATGCTAATGGCGATGACTCTAGAACAACTGAATGCTTTTGTAGAAACGGTTGAATGTGGCAGTTTTAAACAGGCTAGTGCTCGACTTGGAAAACACACATCCACAGTAAGTGGATTGATTGCCAACCTAGAAGCCGAACTGGGGATGGAGCTTTTTGTCCGTAAGCCTCGTTCACTAGAGATAACAGCTAAAGGCACAGAAATTTATCGATATGCACTCTCTGTGCTACGAGAGTGCGACTTACTCAGCGTGAAAGCGAATAGCTTGTTAGAAGGCATGCCCTCGAGATTGACGTTGGCCATAGACCATGACTTGATGGGGAGTGATGTCAGCACGATCTGCGCAAAAGTCATTAAAAAGTTCCCAGCGATAGAGCTTAATGTCATTGCGGTAGATCCTATGCAAGTTAGGAGTCATGTTCTGAGTGAACAAGCTGATATTGGCTTTGGTATCTCATTGTTCAGTGGCAATCATGAGTTAACGATTGCAGATGGCTACTCGTTTGATGTTGCTTGTGTTGCTTCCCCAAATCTCGACTGCAGGGATAAGGTGCTCACACTAGATGAAGTCAGAGGTATGTTGCAGATATCGGCAAGGTTTATGAAGCAAACAAGTCGCGAAGATACTCACAACCTGAGCAGCAGGAATATTTACAGTAACAGTTCGAAAAACACTTTGCAGTTGTTGGGGCAGGTAGATGCATGGGCGATGGTACCTGAGTTTTTGTGCTCTCAACAGCTAGGCGATGGTCAGCTAGACAAAATGTACATATCGTCAACAGCATCAAAAAGACCGAATCAATGGACGACGGAGATTAGCTGGCTTACCGCGAAGCCGGTCAATAGAGCGATGGATTATGTTATCGAAGAGTTGGTTAACCTACCCAATAGATGAGCTGGATTCTAGCTCGGCTCCTGAGATGCACAGAAATGACTAGTTTGCTGATGAGTCTGATAAATTTTTGATGTGATAGAGGGATAAGTACATTGAACCTATACGAGAAAGTTAATAATGGCATTATTTGCGAGATAAGTTACTAAATCTTTAGAGTACCATATACACTCAGTTGCAATTTAAAGACCTAGAAACTTGTACTGTCGTCATACCGGCTGAAACGTAGGAAAAAGCACTGCGACTAGCATAACAGTTTTCTCTAGGTGAACTGCATATAAAGAAACCTGATTAGATCGAATGCTTCAAAACTACCTAAGGGGATGCGGAGTGTTAATGTAACAAATAAGCTGTAGTCATCAAAGTGGCTTTAAGCGCAGCTTTTGAGAATAAGTACTAGATTTAATATGTTGATTATTGCTACAATTCCAACTGGTGTTTTTGTTGAAAAGCATCAGAGTTGACCTTTTTAGGCTACCATAAATTCAAATTAAATTCAGCTTTTTGGTTTTGTCTCGTTTGAACCCAAGAAGTATTATAAGTCCTGATAAATTCTGGATGATTACAGTTTGGTGTTTTCAAACATATTTGGATAATTTGATTGTTATCCAGCTTACGGAGGATAGTAAGTGTTAATAAAAAAAACTTTTCAGATCTTAATGTTGTCGTTGTTTATAGTTCTTTCTTTTGTGTATGGTCTAGCAGTAGGCACTTATAAGATATTTCCTTATAACGAAGTACAAAACGTGAAAAGAGCTCTTATAGGTGGCGATGGGAAAGGTCATCGTTCATTCAAAGAGCCTAGTTACACACATAAAACGTCGTTCTTTAAATTAATTGCGCAAAATGATTATGACATTGTTTTTATTGGCGATAGTATCACTGATGGTAGTGATTGGAATGATGTGTTTCCAGATAAAATAATTGCAAATAGAGGGATTAGTGGCGACACAACTGACGGAGTATTAAAACGTATGGATACGATTTTAAATACAAAGGCAGAGAAGGCTTTTGTAATGATTGGAACTAATGATGTTTCAAGAGGGTTTGATGTTGAAACTATATTTAAAAACTATGTGGAAATACTAGATCTTTTGCTTTCAAATGACATCGAACCAATTGTTCAGTCTACACTATTTACCTATAATGACGAGATGAGAGACAATAGAACTATAAAGGCTCTGAATAAAAAATTGAAAACATTTTGCGAGAATAATGATATTACTTACGTGGATCTTAATGCAATCTTATCTAAAAATGAAACGCTAATAAAAAAGTATTCTGATGATGGGTTGCATTTAAATGGCTCGGGTTATGTTGCGTGGTCTAAAATTATAGAAGAACATGTTTATTAGACTGTCTAAGTAATTATAATCAAGTCTAATTGTTGGTTGTTTTAATTATAAGTACATAGTGGTTTACTTTTAGTTTCTTCTAAAAAGTTAAGTTATTGCCTTTAGTTAATTGTCACTCCTTAACGACCACCTTTGGCGGTCGTTAAGGAGTGTTGCCCGAAAATACGCCCATGTTAGAAGTAAGACTCTTATTCACCACAAGTAAGAGAAAGCAATTAACATGGGCGACTATAGAAGTTCATTACACGTCTACTGGCGATGCAAATACCATATAGTTTGGACTCCAAAGTATAGGTTCAAAATTCTTAAGGGCAATGTGGTCAAAGAGTTGCACAAGTCTATCTAAATACTCTGCAATAAGAAGGGTTGTGAGGTACGGGAGCCAAATATTCAGCCTGATCACGTTCATTTTGTTGTCATTGTCCCACCGAAAATTTCAATTTCAACGTTAATGGGTACGTTGAAGAGACGGTCTGCAATTTGCCTGTTTGATTATTTTGATTATATTCGAAAGAAACTATGGGGAAACGATGGGATACTTTGTTGATACGGTAGTTGTGAACGAGGACATAATTCGGTGTTACGTTAGACATCACGAAAAAGACGACCAAGAGTATGAGGCTCAGTTGTAGTTGAAGATGAACTAACAGTGTGGAGATGTCCGCTTCAGGGGTCTGAAAGCTAAAGTCGCTTTTTAAAAAGGCAGATTCTTACTTATATTATACGTAACTAAACTAGGAACCTGTTATTAGGTAAAGTGAACGGATGACGTATAGTCAGTAAAAATTTAATTACGCGCTCTATGTAAGGCTACTTGTATTTGGTAAAAATTCAAAGCAAATGAACAGAGCTCTAATTAGCATTCATATCCAGATAATTATTAATGATTATACTTTCAATATCGTGACACATGCTTTAGTGAAACGACATCTTAAAGAGCATACTCCGTTTTATTGTAACAACAAACATCTTCTGTCCGACATTCTGAAGCGCCAAAAATTTCAGTCTAATTTGGTTATGATGTTGGGCAAGTTCGACGTTATACGTATTGCGATTGTGCTAACAAAAGACGCAATAGAAAAGAGGCTTCAGTTTGCGACTGATTTCAAAAGATGACCTAGAGAAAGAGCTTATTAATTTAATTGTCAATCGAGTCTTTACTACGGAAAATATACTTAAGATTAGCAAAGAGGTTAAGGAGAGGTTTTCAAAATGCTTTCCAGTGATAGTGGAAGAACGACAAAGACTCCTGTGCCTTTTGGAAAAAGAAGAGAAGAAACTATTTACATTCATAGAAAAGCACTATGACTCAGAATCTGATTCCGAAAGTGAAACTTTGAGTCGGTTTATAGATGAAAAGGAGAAATCTCTTAAGAAGCTAAGGTACGATGTGGATCAGCTACCGGAGTGTTCCAAAGGACTCCCTATGCTAAAATTTGGTGAGCCTCAAGCAAAGCTATTTTGTAGCAAGCTATCCGAGACATTGAGTAACTGTGACGATGGGAACGCCAACTGGTTGCTAAAGAGTTTGGTGTCCGAAGTTACAGTGGAGTGGGAAGAAAAAAAGAAAATGAGGATACGCGGAAAGAAAATCGCTCTTCTTAATTTCGTATCAAAAACAAAAACGGGAACTGATTTCTCAGTTCCCGTTTCCGTATCAATATGGCGGAGAGATAGGGATTTGAACCCTAGAACCGCTATTAACGGTTGCCGGTTTTCAAGACCGGTGCTTTCGACCACTCAGCCATCTCTCCGTTGTTGGCGCTCATAATAGGGGGGACGGAGTTCGCTGTAAAGAAAAAATTTCATGACCTTGGTTTGACTGCTTTAAAAGTGATCACATTGATTAAATCGTCTTCGATGTGATGATTGGTGAGAGTAGCGTTAGCTAGGCAAACGATTTCATTGCGTAATCAACATGATCAATCACTTAAAATAAAATAATGCTTTTTATTGATAAGTTCTTGAAATTAAATAATAAAACGATGTTCAGAATACGCTTGTGCGCTCGAAATTGTTTGCGTGATTAAGGGGTTTGCTTCAAAATATTAGAGTTAGTTCTCGCGAACTGTGATTTGAGGTCAAGATGAAAGTTGTAAAATTGTTTAAACAAAGAGCTGATTCTATCAAGCATCAGTCTGAGCTTATGCAATGGATGTCGCCAGCGATTAGAGAGTATTGGACTGAGTTTGTAGACAAGACAAACCACAGCAATTTCTTAGCGTGGGTTCGAGACTATCACAAGCCAGCGGTTAATGAACCAGAAGTTGCACAGGTCGAACCAGAAATTGTGCTTAAGCCCGCAGCTCAAGAGCTGTTTGATGAGCTTCAAGAGAAAATAGGTGAAGTTATCCACGAGGGTAGCTGGATCCATGTCGGGCAGGAGCGTATCAATCAATTTGGTGCTATCACTGAAGACAATCAGTGGATCCACACCGATCCGGAGCGAGCAGAGCAAGAGTCTCCGTTCAAGACGACGATTGCTCATGGTTTCCTAACATTGTCTCTTTTACCAGCACTAACGGATAGTGTCGATCCGGACAAGCCACTTTTTCCGACCGCGAAAATGATGGTGAACATCGGCTTGAATCAGGTTCGCTTCCCATATCCTGTAAAAGTCGGCAGTAATGTTCGTGCGAAAAGCACTTTAGTCAAAGTAACGCCGATTAAAAAAGGCCTTGAGATTGAACGCGAGATCCGTGTAGAAATTGAGGGTATTCGACGTCCAGCGTGTATCGCGACGTCAGTGATTCATCTTCACTTTTGATGATAAACATTGAGTTTTATGGAGCCCAGCCTTGAAGCTGGGCTTTTTTGTGCATGTTTGCCTTCATATCAACGCCAAATATCTATCTGTGGTTCACATAGCAAACGTGGTAGCTAATGTTGAGCTGCTCAAAGTGCTTCATCCATCGTTTTTGATTGTGTTGAAGTTTATCGCCTGGCCCTTTTACCTCGCACCACATAAAGTCTCCGTTTTTAAATGCAATGACATCAGGTTGGCCTGCTCTGTATGCACGAATATCTTCAAGAATTACCTCAAATAGTCCAGCTAGCTGTTGGTAGCTTATGGTATACATCGCTAACTCTATCCAAGATGCATCGACTAACTCCCAAAGAATGAATGGGTTCTGGAGACCATTTTTGTTTAGATGTACGGCGACTAGCTGTGCGATACCTTCACTTCTAATCTGGTTAAGACGATCTTCGATAAGGACACTTCGGCTGTCTATAAACTCTTTTCGATAGAGGTCAAGAGGCTGACGTTGATAAGGGTTGATAAATGCACCTTCAACTGGTGAAAACAAGATATCCCAGAACGCTAGGCCAAACAGAGTGTTGAGAAACTGGTTTTCAAGATAAAACGCATCCCATCCTTCGGCTTTAAGGGCTTCCACAACAGCAACTTCGACTCGACAATTTGTAAGGTCTAACTGGCGATGGACTTCCGGTAGCGTCGAAACTTGCTTTTTTGGTAAAGGAATACCAAGTTTCTTTTTTAGCGGAGAAGCGATGCGCTCTGCCACCTCAGACTCGTCAGTACTATACGGGTCAGCCAGCATCATTTTTGTGATAGATAAAGCCTCTTCTTGTCTTCCTTGAGCTTTAAGAATGCGTGCTTGTCTTTCTCGAGATGGCGGGATATTACTTTGCTGGAATAGCGCGAGAGCTTCATCTAGTGCCCCGCAACGCTCTAAGTCTCGAGCTACGGAGTTGATGAGTTTCTGATACATTCTGTTAGCATGTTTGCCGTGAGGAGCGGGAAGTAATTGAGAGAATTCAATCAAATTTTCTCGTGATTTACGGTTTATCTCTTCGTAGCGTAGTGACATCTCACTAATGCAAAAAGACGAATCCAGCTCTTCTCTGGTATGAAATAAGCGTGTTTTCACTGAGATTTCATACTGTTCAAATTTGTGAATACCGAGATTTTCAAGTACAAACTGAGCGAACTCTTGGTATCGATTGCCAAAAAACAACAAACAAAACATAGGAAGAATTTGGTTATCCAAAAGCCTGACGACTTGAAATGGTAGCGTTGAAACCGAGTGGGGCATCTGTTCAGGCAAGAGTGCCACAAGCTCACTTTTACGGAGTGATTTGGGTAATTTGGGGAATAAAGCCAGAAGCTCCGGTTTAGTAAGAAGTGTGTCTGCTAATAGCTTTGGAGAGTCGGGAAGAGCTAGATCTACAAAACCAGAGAGAGCTAGATTGGCAAGCAGTGTCTCTGGATTCGTGAGTTCTGAATAACGTAACTTATCACTTCTAAACCACTCACCTTTACGGGTCATCATTCGGACTAGTAGACATTGTTCATCTTCTTCCAATGCGTAGAAACGAGCGAGCCACTGTTGTTCAGATTCATTTAACAGGTCTTGATATAAGTCTTTTACTCCCGAAAGAAGTATCGTGAAGTTAGTTAGATAGTATTTGGGTTCTAGTACCACTAAAGGTGTGTGGGTCACGGCAATACCTGAGTGTTAACTGTTTGAAATAGCTCGCATCGACGCACTAAATAATATGCAATTCAATGTGTAGTGTTTCATTGCTCTTCTGATCATCGTAGCGTTTAGCCATATTAGTCGCAAGTAAGGTAATACGATGAAAAAACTACAAGCTTGGTTTGCATCTTGGGCTTTGTTATTGCTCATAGGGTGCTCTTTAGAAAATGATACACCAATTAAACCTGACCCAGGTTGGAAGATAGACAAGCTTGATAATGGCTTAACCGTCAGCCGTTACTATAAATCGGATCAACCTATTACTCTGCGACTTGTCGTTCATGCCGGTAGCCTTCAAGAGACAGCGCAACAAATTGGCTATGCACACTTTTTGGAACATTTGTTTTTCCGTGTAGAAGATGTACCTCAGCAGAAGGCAGCGAAAGATGCTCTTTTTCAAGCAGGGGTAAGCTTTGGTCCAGATCTTAATGCTTTTACATTCAATGAGTACACGAGTTATGAGCTGGCGATAGACAATGTAGATATGCTAAATGACGCGCTTACATGGTTAGCGTACGTCGCAGATGCTATGCACATTACCCAAGCAATGATAGAGCAGGAGAAAGGGGTAGTGCTGGGTGAAATGCGATTGAGACGTCCGGACCCGTTACCATATAGTCAAAAGATTTATGATCATCTGTTGATCGGTACACCTCTTGATTCACACGATATTATTGGTAATCGAGAGTCCATAGAGAACGTTGATATTACAGAGCTTAAGGCTTTCTATAAAAAATGGTATCAACCGCAAAACATGGAGTTAATGATTGCTGGCGATTGGGAGCAAAGTGAGTTGCTCGCTATCGTAGATAGCTACTTTGCTGATATTCAAAAAGGAGAGCAGCAGAGACGCGTTCTCATAGAACCTGTGAAGTTCAATGATACACCATTGGTTTCTGAAGCATTGCCGTTTGAATATGCTGCTTTAGATCTTGCCTATCCAATGCCAAACCCATTGTTAAATACTGTTTCAGACCAATACGTTCAACTGAGTTCAAAGTTTGTCGGTGACATAATATCGAATCGGATTTCAGACTTATATCACTCAAAGGATATCCTTGTACAAGGTCTAAATGCTGGAGTTGTAGACATACACTCGAACTCACTGTTTGCAATTGGTGCGAGTTTTGAAGAAACCGAGAGGGCAAAGATCCAACAAGCATTAACCGAACGACTCGCCTCTCTGCAGCAACATGGTATTAGCCAAGATGAGTTGGATACAGTAAGAAGCAGTTGGACTTCGTTCAACGATGAGCTAAAGACCATTATCGATAGTTGGACATCTAAGCAAATAATCGATTACAAATTCGACATGTTGTTAGGGCAGAGTGCTGCTCAGGACCCTATTCAGTACATAGAAGTGCATCGCCAGTTAGCGACGGAAATTACGCTGGAACAGGTTAATCAAGCAATTAAAAAGTTGCTCATCCAAGAGCCTATTATCGGTACTAATGTAAAAAATGGGTCGTTTTCGTTAAATGATATTTATTCGGGATTAGAGCAAAAAACGAACAAGCCACTCGAATTGACAGTAACCAAAGCCCTTGCAGTCCCTAGCTCGAAAGGAAAGGTCTCGTCGATGGAGACTCTGGAAAATGGCTTAGTAAAATGGAAGCTAGCGAATGGCATTGAGGTGCTTTACCTTAATCACAAGGACAGCGGCGATCGTTTTTACGGATGGTTTGGCTCATTGGGCGGTTCATCTGCACTTACCGGAGATAACATCGCTGCAGGTCAACTGATACCGTTGATTACGCTCTACAGCGATATTGGACCGCTAACCGCGAAGCAAATTGAACGCGCATTCAGTAAAACAAATAGTTACGTAGAACCGTTTATACGTGACGTTAAGCAGGGTATGTCCTTTGGAAGTAACGAAAAGGGCATTGCTGATGTGTTTTCTGTTGTACACCATGCTATGTCACTTAACGATGTTGATGACGTTGCGGTTGGTAAAGCCAAAAGCATTGTTATTAATGAACTCAAGCGTTTGAAACAGGATTCGAATGTTCAAAGTGTTAACGATGCACTACAACTAACCTTTGATAAAGGCAGTCATTTACTCTCAAGAACAGAGCCAGAAATTGCTCTAGTGACAAAAGAGAAAGTTATGGAAGCCTATGACGAGCTTATTAACGTAAATCGTGGGTACAAAATGATGTTGGTGGGAGCTAAAAATGCTTCTGATGTGCAGCCGCTGTTAGAGCAGTACATCGCCAATATTCAGTTTAGAGAAGAATTAAAGTACACGTGGCCTACGGTTGAAATACGTGACGGCCTTGCTGACGACATAACCAATATCGACAGCCACGATTCACAGGATGGTCAATCGCAAGTCTATCTGATCGCTGTATCTGAGAGAAATGAACCTAGAACCTCAAAAGATGTGTTTGCCGAAGACATGTTTCAACGGCTTTTGAACGAGCGTATTTTCCAGACGATACGTTCAGATAACTCCCTTGATTACAATCCGCACGCCTATGGTTTTGCCGATGAAGGCAATGGGGTTGCTGCCTGGTCGTTCTTTGCCAATGTTGATCCTAAGGATGAGGCGCGAGCCGCTAAATTGTTTGAAACTGTGGCTAACGACATCTTGAATGGATTTGAAAAGACAGAAAGGGATCAGGTTGTTGCCCAGCTAAAAAGTGACCTTGCCCCTTGGCTTGATGATCCTGAAGGAGCGAGCTTTATGTTATTTCGATATTGGTTAATGGGTTACGGTATCGATGCGCTTTATAACTATGAGTCGGTGGCTGATAGTATTACTTTAAGTGATCTAGATCGTATGTCTCAACAGGCGCTTGGTCAAAACGCGAGCAAATTTTCCATAAGAATCAATCCTTAATTGGCACTTAATGCGTGTATATAATTATTTACACGGCGTTTATTGGAAAAAACAGTGAAGAAATTTGCCTTTTTTTATAATTAGTGATTGCACTTCTTGTTCTAAGCAGATAAGTTACGGGAAAGAGCACGATACGAGTCACAAAACGGATTGTGCAGATCGTGCTCAAGTGATTTAGATACAAAGAATAGGAAGAAGTAAGCAATGTTCCAAACTGATGACGTAAGAATTAATAAAGTAAAAGAACTTTTACCACCGGTTGCTGTGTTAGAGAAGTTTCCAGCAACTGAAGTTGCTTCTTCTACCACGTTTAATGCACGTAAAGCGATCCACAACATCCTTCAAGGCGATGATGACAGACTGCTTGTTATTGTTGGTCCATGCTCAATTCATGATCCAGAAGCTGCGGTTGAATACGGTAAGCGCCTAAAAGTTTTACGCGATGAACTTGGCGATCGTCTAGAAATCGTAATGCGAGTCTACTTCGAAAAGCCACGTACTACCGTGGGTTGGAAAGGTCTTATTAACGACCCGTACCTAAACGACACCTTTAAGATCAACGATGGTCTACGTATGGGGCGTAAGCTATTACTTGACCTAACTGATATGGGCATGCCAACGGCGAGTGAATTCCTTGATATGATCACACCGCAATATGTTGCTGACCTTATTAGTTGGGGTGCGATTGGCGCACGTACTACAGAATCTCAGGTTCACCGTGAGTTGTCTTCTGGTATTTCATGTCCGGTTGGTTTCAAAAACGGCACAGACGGTAACATTAAGATTGCATCTGATGCAATCCGCTCGGCGAGTGCTTCTCACCATTTCCTATCGGTAACTAAGTACGGCCATTCAGCAATCGTTGAAACTGCTGGTAACCCAGACTGCCATATTATTTTGCGTGGTGGTAAAGAGCCAAACTACAGTGCTGAGCATGTAAAAGGCATTAAAGACGAACTAACGGCTAACGGTCTTCCAGCAAAAGTGATGATCGATTTTAGCCACGCAAACAGTTCTAAGCAGTTCCAGCGTCAGAAAGTTGTAGCGACAGATGTAGCTGGTCAAATGGCTGGCGGTGAAGACGCAATTTTTGGTGTGATGATTGAATCACACCTAGTAGAAGGTCGCCAGGATCTAGTTGACGGTGTTGCACCTACTTATGGTCAGTCTATTACTGACGCATGTATTGGTTGGGAAGACACAGAACAAGTACTTCGTGAACTCGCTGATGCGGTAGAAGCTCGCCGTAAAGCCTAATTTATTAATCTAATTCAAAGCCTTTGCTTCGGTGAAGGCTTTTTTATTTGATCTTAACCGTACGTCATGTTTTAATTTTGTGAATTGTATATGGTTAAGAAGAGACAAAATGAAACGTAATTTATCCTTGATACTAGCAGCTGTAATCGCTGCATCATTATCAACACCATCACTGGCGGCGGGTTTGAGTAATGAACAAGTTTGTACTGCAGGTCTAGCACTGGCTCTCGACAAGCAACCACGCGGTATTAAAACAAAATCAGCATCGGGTAAGCGTGTGCTATTGTCTGTGAAGGATTGGCAAAGTGATTGGGACTATCGCTGCGATGTGAGCAGAGGCAATAAAACTATTAAAATTGAAGCGAGAGATACTCGCCGAAATGATAGCTATCTAAATCAAACAATACGTTACAAGGTCACTGATAACGCTCGTAGTATTGAAGTCATCATGAAAAAACGCAAAGCAGGTGTGAAGAGTGAGACTTACAAAGCGTATCAGCTAAAAAGTTAGCCAAATCAAACAATACCGATCAAGAGGGCTTGTATATCTCGGTTCCATGTTCTGTCATTGCCATAGTGATCTAAATCTCGTACTAATGCTAAACTAACGTTAGTCAGCGTGATTGAGCAACAGGGAGCTTGGCTTGACGGAATTCCAGTCTAATCAAATCAATGTAAAACGGCATGCTGAGAACCCATTGCTGTGGTCAGTACTCAATGTCGTAGAGCGGCAAACCGAAAGTATCAAGGTACATAGTTTGTTTGCCGTCCTTGCAGAACAACAACTGATTCCCGTACTCGACGAGAGTGCAGAAAAAGATCTATTCAAGCGTAACTTTCTGATTATGAACGCGCTATATCAGCTTCAAGCCTTACTCGCTCCAGAAAAATGGCTGCAAGTGGAAGCGATGGATATACGAATCATGCCATATAACGCCGCTCAGCACGCAATCGCTGATAATGACCCTCTTAGAGACTACTACTTGGATTGGTCTCACTATGAAGCCGACAATCACGAAATTAAGCGACTACTTGAACAGTTTTGGACTCGCTATAAAGAGTATGTGGGCGTTACAGATGTGACAATGTCACATAAGCAAGCGCTGAGCTGTTTCGGGTTAGATGAAAACGCGTCGTCGAGAGAGATTCGCCATGCATGGAGGCGCTGCGCATTGAAGTGGCATCCGGACAGGCCCGGTGGAGATAGTGAAAAATTCAGAAAATACTGTGAGGCGTGGTCAATCCTTAAGGAGTCATGACCACGCGGCTCCAGTTAGTATCAAGTACTACTATCTTGGTTGACGCATTTTTGCTGCTCGAAGGCGATTCAAACTCGCTAAAACATCGACGACGCGTGGCTTTGCCAGATCGCCAGAATTTGGCATGTTGCCACTCCAATTGCCCTCTAAGATTGATTCAATCTCTTTTGGTGGATGCATTGACCACCCTGGTTGTTGTGCTAGTTGGAATAGTGTCCAACCAATAGCGTTCAGTTCTGAGTTAGACTCAAGTTGCTCTAGTGCTTCTATATCAATGGTTTCTTTACCAAATCTTAAGCTTTTAGCCCCTTTGCCCGATACGCGGAACTTCCCATCGACAAGAAGTTGTTGAAGGTGAGCGCAATCAACATGCCTCGGTGGGATGAGCTCTAGAGGTTTTTCACATTCGTTTTGACGCTCCGTTGGGTGCAGTTTGATGACTTCACGAGCTTTGTTGGTTACGTCAACAGCCTGGTAATCTTGCATTTGAATCACGGTATCAGCAACGTCTAAGTAGTCACCCGATCCCCCCATAACAATAATGGTTGAGATATTGAGTTCGTCTCTCAATTGACCTACACGATCTACGAATGGAGTAATTGGCTCGTCGCCTTTTGAAACGAGCGCTTGCATGCGTTCGTCACGAATCATGAAGTTGGTTGCCGATGTGTCTTCGTCAATCATTATCGCAGAAGCCCCCGACTCAATAGACTCTTGAAGCCAGGCTGCTTGCGACGTTGAGCCAGAAGCGTCTTGAGTACTAAAATCTGTGGTCTGCTTACCGAATGGTAAATGATTGATATAGTTGCTCAAGTTGAGATTATGAATAGAGCGACCGTCTTCAGCTTTGATCTTACAAGCGTCATTGAGAGTAACCACGCCTTCACGGCCATCTCCTGGTATATGATCGTAAATCGAACGTTCAAGAGCGTTCAAAAGCGTCGATTTACCATGGAAACCACCACCAACGATGAGAGTGACGCCAGCTGGTATCCCCATGCCTTTGATAAAACCTTGGTTAGGGCGGTGAAGTGTTACTTCCATCGAACTTGGTGATGTAAACGGGATAGCATCTTTCATTGGATAGTCACAATTACCGGCCAAACGAGGCAGTACACTGCCATTAGCAACAAAAGCGACGAGATTGTTTGCTTCCAACTGCTCACGAAGTGCGACTTGATCTTCAACGACTTCACAGTGATGTTTTAAGTCCGCAATATCGAGCTCTCGTTCAAGCGTCGCTTTACGGATGTACTTAGGAAGATGGAAGGTAAGAATGTTGGATGCCTTCTTAGCGAGAATTGAGCGACCTTCTGCAGGTAAGTTCACTCTAAAGCGAAGCTCAATACCTTCTTCGGTGAAAACGACGGACGTTGAATCAAGAACTGTCTGACCGGTGATAGAGACAGAAACAGAGTTTTCCTGTTTAGCTAAAGCAGCAAACTGACGCGCGATATAGTCACGTGCAGCAATTTGATAGGCAGGAGACTGTTCTTTTAACCATTCCAATCCTGTAGGCGCCCATTTGCGAAAAGCGCGGACTCGTGACGCTGCAGCGTAAGGATCCGATTGAACATGATCGATGTGAAACTCAAAATCGGTGAAATCGTAGCTTCCTTTAATTTGTTGGTAAGCACGATAGTTTTGCTTTTCGATTTTTTTAAGTTTGGCGATTAATAGATCCATATCGAATGTCTCGGATTTCAAAAGGTTGGTGCGCGATTATAGGAGACGAACCTCCTGCGGTAAAGGGTTTGGTTCAATAATAGCAAAAGCAAAGGCTGTTAGCGGTTCATGGAAGAACGCCGCGACGTTCAACGAATGATAAACTGAGTTGGAGATGGATACTGTTTTTGTATTTGAATCTCAAAAATGTCTCTAGGCATAGGTTTAGCGTAATAAAAGCCTTGTCCAATATCACACTGCTCATTCAGGACAAATTGATGCTGTTCTTGTGTCTCGACTCCTTCAATAACGACTTGTTTCTCCAACTTTTTAGCGATAGTAATGATCGAACGAAGGATAGATTTGTCCTGGGCGTTATCAAGGATATTTGCTAAGAATTCTTTATCGATCTTCAGAGCGTGGAAAGGAAGATTCTTTAGATAATTAAAAGAGGCATAGCCAGTACCAAAATCATCGAGCGCAAACTTCACACCTTGCCGAGTTAAAATTTCCATGTTGTTCTTAGCTATATCAAAGTTAGATACGAGGCAGCTCTCTGTTAGCTCAAGTTCCAGGTTGTGAGGCGAAAGCTCATATTGCTCTAAGAGAGCCGTTACTTTGTCTGCGAAAAGAGGGGAGCATATTTGTTTAGCTGAGATATTAATCGATAGGCAAAAATCTGAAGCGAACTCTATCCATTCAGAAGCTCGATCAATTGCATTGCGCAGCACAAAGTAGCCTAATTCTATGATCAACCCGTTTTGTTCCGCCATGTGGATCAGAGCTTCATTAGATACGTCACCTAAAACCGGATGCTTCCAACGTAGTAACACTTCTGCACCTATCCACTTTTGCGATTCAAGTTCAACCTTAGGTTGGAAATAGAGAATGAGATCGTCGTTTCTAACGGCTTGAATTAAATAGTGTTCGAGTTGATTGAATGCTTTTTGGTCTTGTTGATCAGCATGGGTAAAAAAGGAAACAAGCTCTCCTGACTCTTTACAGGCTAAAGCAGCGTGAAACGCATTGTTAATTAATTGGTTGGCATCTTGGGTATGGTAAGAGTTGGCAACACCCATGTAGGTATGTAAATGGACTTCTTGTCCATGAAATTGGAAGCCTTGTTTCGCAATGCTTGCTATCTGTTTACATAGTGTTGGCAAGAGCTGTTCGTCTAAAGCGGGGACAACGGTCGCTAAAGCGAGTTCAGTTGTAGAGATCCTGGCGAAGTAGTGTATCTGAGATGTTATCTCAGTGACTTTTTGCTCAAACTCCGCGAGTAGTTGGTCGAGTCCCTCACATCCAATACGCGCCTGTACACGTTCACCATTCGTAAACTGTACCAAGATAACACTTAGATAGGCTTTACCTTCGATTACTATCGTGTTGTTGAACGAGGCGTTTAGTGCATTTTCTAACCCAGTTCGGTTTAACATGTCTGTAGAATAATCGTGGCTTCGTTGGTGCAGCATTCTTTTTTCTAGCTGCCAGTTGTCTTTTCTCAAAGCTTCGAGTTCGTCTTGTGCCTGTTTCAGTAAACGTTCCTTCTCGCACAGTTTAGTTTGATAAGCTCGTTTGATCTCTCTACTTTTGAATGACGCTTCTTTGCGCGATACCCATCTGGACAAGCGAGATTGCAGTCCATTTAAAAAAGACACGCTTGCCAGTGGCTTACGATGGATCGCAAACACGACGCCGATGGGGTCTTTTCCAAGAGAGTAAACGTATAGGTGAGTGATTTGTTCGTCGGGCTTGACCGAAAGGAGTGAATGTAGTGACTCAAAGACTGTGTTGTCAGAAGATCGGTCAGAGTCATCAAGAAGCCTTCGTCTATTCTCGTCAACATCGAAATCGTCTAAGTGGGACGAATATACTAGGTCTATCATGCCACGATATAATGCGCACCAACCCCAACAAATATAGTCCGGGTCAGGTGAATGGTTAACGTCGGAAAAATCAATGATACGCAGCTTTTCCGCACCATTCATCGTTTGCAAGATGGAAGGCTTGGTTCTCGTCATGTTCAATTACCACATCCTGTGGTTGAGTTTCGCTGAATCGTTGCGAAACGAAATGTCATTAAATGAGTATAATGAGCGCTGAAATTTAGAGAGTGCTAATTTTTACCAATCGCCAAAAACTGGCGCAATATTGACGTGTTTCTCAAGTTTGAGATGTTGTTTGGAGCTATTGAGTCGTAGCGGAGGCAAAGGGAAACGTCCTTTGCCTCGTGTATAAATATTAAGGCTTGAGGCGGGTAAGCTCGTTGATATCTACAGGTAACGTGTAATCTATATCGTCATAGCCAAAACCATTTAGGTTAAGGAAGGATCGCTGGAAACCTGCGAAATCTCCTAGGTCCTTAAAGTTGTCTTCGTTCATTTGATCCAGGAGCGTCTTTACTTTTTCTTGAACGGATGGAGTTAATTCCCAATCGTCCATTCGAATCAATCGCTCACCATCTAGTGGGACAGTTTCTGAGCCATACAGCTTAGTTGAAAACAAGCGTTGCATTTGTTGAATACACTCTTCATGTGTACCTTGTTCTTTCATCGTTTGATAAAGAGCAAGTAGATAAGGTGTTAAGCCTGGGATGAATACACTGGCTTTGGTCACTAACGCTTTGCACACAGCAGCATAAGCATTGCCATCGAAGTTTGATAATTCGAGGTTCAATGCATGACTTGTTTGATGAAGATCTACTTTAGCTCTACCGAGAGTGCCATCAAGGTAAATCGGATGAGTAATCTCTGGGCCTACATAAGATAGAGCAACCGTTTTAAACCCGTTAGCGATAGAGTCAGAGTTAACTAGGGTATCGATCCAGCTTTCCCAATCTTCGCCACCCATTACTTTGAGTGTGCCTTCGATCTCTTCGTCGGTTGCTGGCTCAAGAAGTTTGTTTTCCCATTGCTGAGTTTCTAAATTGATAGAGGCACCAGAGACAGCTTCTCCAATCGGTTTTATCGCCGAGCGCCAGAACTCACCATCACCTTTTGGACGGACACCTGTCGCCAAGCTGTAAACAACGAGATCAACTTCGCCTTCAAAATAGGTTTCTATGGCTTCGATAACTTGTTCACGAACGTCTTGAGAAAAAGCATCGCCCACGATATTGATTGCTCGTCGGCCAGCCTGATTCGCACGTTGCTTAAAGTAGATGTTATTGTACCAACCGGCGCTACCTACGCCTTTCTCAGAGGGACCACGTTCGAACGATACACCAATAGTGTCTGCGTCGGCGCCACCAAAGGTGAGGGCGATTCGCGCTGCCAAACCAAATCCTGAAGACGCGCCCAGAATAAGGACACGTTTAGGTCCATTTTTGATCGGGTTGGCAGATTTAACGTAAGCGATTTGGTCATCGACGGCCTTTTTACAGCCCTCAGGGTGAGCAGATTTAGCGACGACGCCGCTGATAATCGGTTCAATTATCATTGATTACAACCTATCTAAGACGATGATAAAAATTCAAGATAGCGTAAAGTGTTGTAAATTATATTGAGCTAGGGCATCAAATTGGTGATTCTGGGCGTAAACTAGCTATCAGTTTGTTGACCAAAATCACCAAGGTAATGTTATAGGTAGGGTTGTAGGGATTCAGCGACAATTTCAGCGATGAATGGTTGAGCTTCGGCTTTAGGATGCAGACCATCCTCCATCATCCATTCTGGTTTAATAATGATTTGCTCCAGAAAGAAAGGAATTAACGGAACGTTATGTTCTTCGGCAAGTGTTGGATAGATGTTTTCAAACATGGTGCTGTAACGTTTACCGTAATTTGGCGGAACGCGAATTTGCATTAAGAAAACTTCAGCACCTGCGTCCTGACTCTTAGTGATCAGTGTGCTTAGGTTGCGTTGAATAATGTTGGGCTGGAATCCACGTAAGCCATCATTTGCACCAAGCTCAATAAGTACATAGTCAGGTTGATGTTCCGTCAGCAGACCAGGTAGTTTAGCGAGACCATTGCCTGTCGTGTCCCCTGATACGCTGCCGTTTATAACGGTAAAGTCTGTTGAATCGCCGGACAGTTTATCAGAGAGCATCGTTGGCCAGCTCAGGTCGGCAGACATGTTGTAGCCTGCACTTAAGCTATCGCCAAGTATCAGAATTGAAGCCGCTTTCGCGTGAAAAGAGGCCAAGGAAACAAAAATAATAATCAAAGAGGAAAGTTGCCGAATCATGAGTTCTTCCATAATAAAAGCTGAGTCAGTGACCAAAGTAGTGTCTACGAAAACGGAACATTTAACAATCCTTGAAGATGTGAATCTCTCCATTGAGGAAGGGGAGACGATTGCAATCGTTGGTACATCGGGCGCTGGTAAATCGACGTTGATGACGCTTCTAGCGGGTTTAGATGTCCCTAGCTCAGGCAACATTGAGTTGCTATCAAAAACAATTTCTGATTTAGATGATGAAGCGAGAGCCAGTATTCGTAGCGAGTATCTGGGGTTTGTATTTCAGAGCTTTCTACTCATCCCGAGCTTGTCGGCTTTGGGCAATGTGACGCTACCTTGTCTTCTTCGAGGAGAGCAAGAGGACGAAGCGAAAGCGAGACAACTTCTAGAGTCCGTAGGCTTAGGGCATCGTATCGACCACCTGCCGTCACAATTATCTGGTGGCGAACAACAACGTGTCGCCATTGCTCGCGCCTTTATGACTAGCCCAAAGATTTTGTTTGCTGACGAACCTACCGGAAACTTAGACCAAAATACGGCTCATAAAATCGTAGAGCTCCTGTTTAACTTAAACCGAGAACATGGAACCACACTCGTACTCGTCACCCATGATTTGTCGCTTGCTCAACGCTGTGACCGCATCTTGCACATGAACGCTGGAAGATTGGAACAGGAGTAGGCTATGTCACAGGGAACACTGAATACGCGTTTAGTGAAATGGAGCTTTGATGAAATTAGGCAAGGACAACTGTGGCCGATCGCTATCTCATTGACGCTAATCATTGCGTGCATCTTCGGTCTAGCGGCTCTTGCAGAACGCATGGAACAAGTAATTGTAAAGCAGGGGAAAGATGCGCTGACAGCGGACACTATCTATATCTCAGCCAATCCAATTACTGAACAGAACAAGCAGTTCATTGAGAACTCGGGGCTAGACAGCTCCTGGTACACTCGCTTCGCTACTATGTCGTTTAGCGACAATGGTATGCAGCTTATTACGGTAAAAGCGGTGGATTCAAAGTTTCCACTTCGCGGTACGCTTACTTTGGGCTCTGATGAAGGGCAACAAAACCATGTCGGTGAAGGTGAGCTATGGCTAGATAGTCGTATTGCGGAACAGCTTGGTGTTGTTCAGGGTGACGTTGTCACTATAGGCGATGCAGAGCTTGCTGTAAGCGGTGTTATTTTGGAAGAGCCAGGTATTAGCTTTAATCCATTTCAGCAAATGCCGACCGCGTATATTCATCAAAGCTCTGTTGATCAAACAGGTGCAGTTCAACTTGGTAGTCGAGTCCAATTTAGAGCCTATTTGGTTGGCGATGAGTCCCAAATTGAAGCGCTAAAACAACAGATTGAGCTTACACCGAGTGATAGGTGGCGTGATCAATCATCGGGCAGCCGTACTAACGATATCTTTGACCGTACAACTCAATATCTATCACTGACGGTCGCTATCATCATTATTATGGCAGCGACAACACTTGTTCTAACTTGCCAAAACTATGTCCAAAGTAGGCGACAAACCGTTGCTATGCTAAAAAGCTTGGGCTCGAGCCGACGTTGGCTAGTTAGATGGCTATCGATACAGACACTGCTGCTTGTGAGCATGTCTATTGCCGCCGGCTTGGTGTTAGGGATGGGGCTTGAGACATTACTTCGGCTGCCGTTAACCGATCTCTTACCCGACCCACTGCCAACTTATGGGCTTGAGCCTGCCATTATCGCTGTCATGTCTAGCTTACTGATCGGTGTCCCAGCATTGGGTATTCCACTGTATAAACTCATTTCAGTCTCTTCCGTAGAAGTACTTCAAAGCGCTGACGAGAAACAGGGCGGCTGGATTAACTTGCTGGTTTTAGTGCCACTTGTGCCGCTTCTTGTTGCTTATCGTGACAACAATCTAGTTTGGATCGTGCTAGCTGGTATTGTTGGTTTGTTTATGGTGCTTGCGGCCATCAGTGTACTCTTTACGTTGCTACTCGGTAAGGTGTCCCTTCCTATCTCAATGAAGCTTGCTGTAAGTCGTATTAATCGCAGCAAACGACACACAGGTTTGCAGTATGGCGCATTAGGACTGTCTTTGATGCTCCTAACGACTATTTGGCTAGTAAGAAATGATCTGTTAAGTGATTGGCAAAGAACCTTGCCAGCAGATGCACCAAATGCCTTTGCTCTGAACATTGCAGAGTACGAAAAGGATGCGTATTTGGAAGCGCTTGATGGCAATGAGATTCAACGTTCCGAGGCTTTTCCTATTTCTCGCGGTAGGTTAACGCTGATTAATGGCGAGGATGCTCAAAACCGTCAGAAGAAAGGTCTTGAAGAAGAGGACGCGTTAAGTCGAGAGCTCAACTTCACCTACGTGGAACAACTTCCTAGCTACAACGACGTGCTATCTGGTGAGTGGACTGATGTCGGAGGCGTCTCGGTAGAGAAAGAAGTCGCTGAAAACCTTGGATTGCAACTAGGTGATGAACTTGGCTTTACCATTAATGGACAAGAAGTGAGTGCAAAAGTTAACTCTATCCGTTTCGTTGAATGGCGAGATATGAAGCCTAATTTCTACTTTATTTTCACTCCCGATGTGTTGGCGAATATTCCGAGCGCTTGGTTAGTGAGCTTTAGGCTTGAAGACAAGGACAACGCGCTAATCAGTGAACTATCTCGAAACCATCCTACGGTTAGTCTCATGGACATCCGTCTGATGGGGGAGAAAATTCAAGGGTTGCTCAGCCAAATTGTATGGTCGATTACGGTATTAGCTGCGTTGGGCGTCTTGTCTGGCGTATTGTTGATCTTTACGCTGCTTAGGTTGAGCCTATCGCAGAGACAAGCAGAAATACGTTTGTATAGAACGCTTGGAGCGAGTCGTAAACGCATCGTAAGAACGATCTGGGCTGAATATGGGATCATGGCGATAACAGCCGGTGTTGTCGCTACATTTGGCGCTGAGCTTGTTGTAGGTTCAATTATGACCTTTGGATTTGAGCTTCCATGGAGTTGGCATTTATCCACGTGGATCATCGTCCCCGCAATCGCTTTCCTGACTTTAGCACTGGTTCTTTTTTCATTGATAAGACAGATGCTTACTACGTCACAGAAGCAGTTCGCTTAATAGTTAGCCACCGATTTTGTTAAGTTATCCACAAAATCGGTGGATAAAGTCTTGGATAACTCAAGAGTAATATTAGCGTCAAAAAACCGTAGCCTTTGATTTGTCGGTGATGAGCGTGTCTTGCAGTGTCAGAACTGTGTCAAAAAACTTATTCACCGATTATCTGTCAAGAGAAAACATCACAAAATTTGGGATTTTTTTTAGTGATGGATAGGGCTAAAATGACGCATCATTATTACGCCAGCTTATAAGAAATGAACCAAGAATTCACAATGGCACAAAGCAGTAAACGTGTGGCAATTATTGGCGGAGGCGTCGCTGGATCAACCGTCGCGCTCTTTCTAGCAAAACAGGGCGTAGATGTAACGCTTTTTGATAAGAACAAAAGTCTTGTCAGCGGTCCACCGATTTGTCACCTCCATGCTGGTGGCAATTTATACCGCGAGATTTCTCAACAGCAATGTCTGGATCTGTTAAAGCAATCGATCGACTTCGTTCGTTTTTTCCCATCAAGTGTTAATGTTCGTCCAACTGTTATTGCTGTACCAAAGGTCGACGATGGTGAACCACTTGCTCTGCTTCCAAGACTGAAGGTACTTCGCGAGGCCTATCGTGGTTTAATTAATGAAGATGCCGACAATAACGTGCTCGGCTCTCCAGATGACTATTTTCATGAGTACGATTACGAACAGCTAAGAGCGCTTTCTCAGCGTGATTGCCCCAAAGCACCATCGTCTCTAGATGAATGGCTCATTCCCTTCGCAAAGTATACTGATCTCGAGCAGCTAAAGTTCCCTATCTACGTTGTTCAAGAGTATGGACTAAGCTTATTCCGCGTTGCCTCATCAGTTCAGTTGTGGACTCAGCAACTTGACAATTTGCATGTGAGGACGAGCGTTGTTGTCGATGATATTGAAGCTCTTGAGTCTCATTACGAGGTCTCACTGGATAACGGTGAGGTTGGGGCATTTGATTTTGTTATTAACGCGTGTGGCTTTCGTACCGGTTCAATCGACGACAAGCTTGAAATAAAACGTCAGCGTCTTGTTGAGTTTAAAGCTGCATACGTAACGAAATGGAAATCACATCAAGAAGAGAAGTGGCCAGAAGTGATCTTTCATGGCAAGCGTGGCACACCGCAGGGTATGGCGCAGTTGACCCCTTATCCAGATGGCTATTTTCAGCTACATGGAATGACAAAAAAGATAACGCTGTTTGATAAAGGCTTAGTGGGGTCAACTACACAAACCTCTCAGCCAGAGTTACCTCAATCGCTAATTAACAAAATCGATAAAGGGTGGCCACTCGATGTGCAGATAGAGCGCTCAAAGAGTGCTATTCGACACGTTAGCCAGTTTGTCCCTGACTTTTCAACGGCCGAGCCTGCCGGTAAACCACTATACGGCGCTCAGCAGATACCAGGCAACGAAGCGAGCTTGAGAACAGCGGACGTGAGCTTCGAGGGCGAGCGGTATGCTCGATTAGAAATCGTCAAGGCTTCATCAGCGCTTATCGCAGCGAAAAAAATCATGAGTAAATGGTTTGTTCAACAACCACAATCTATGGTTCATACTTACAGTCTGGACCCTGCGCGAGTTCAAGAGGTTGCAATGAATATCGCTAAAGAACGTGGCTATCCGGAGTCATTGGCGATCGCCTACTAAACGGCCAATTGTCTGGTTTACAAAGAAAAGTCTAAATAAAGTGTCGCAAATCTATATCGATTGCATATAATCGGACTGAGCAACACAAGGAATTTATAATGAACGTACTAGTAACAGGTGGAGCGGGCTATATTGGTAGCCACACATGCGTGCAGCTTATCGAAGCAGGTATGACGCCAATCATCTTCGATAACCTTTATAACGCGAAAGTAGCGGTCATTGATCGTATTGAGAAAGTCTCAAAGACTCGCCCAGTATTTGTGAAAGGTGATGTTCGTGACAAGCAAGCGCTTATTGAGGCGATGAAGACTCATAACATCGACTCAGTCATTCATTTTGCTGGCTTGAAAGCAGTGGGTGAATCGGTAGCAAAGCCAATTGAATATTACGACAACAATGTCAACGGTACCCTAGTCCTTGTCGATGCGATGCGCGAAGCAGGTGTCAAACACTTAGTATTTAGCTCTTCAGCAACAGTATATGGCGATCCGGCATCAGTGCCTATTACTGAGTCCTTCCCAACCAGCGCGACCAACCCATACGGCCGTAGTAAGCTCATGGTTGAAGAGTGTTTAACTGACTTCCATAAAGCTAATCCTGATTGGACCATTACGTTGCTTCGCTACTTCAACCCAGTTGGATCGCACCCAACTGGGGAAATGGGAGAAGATCCACAAGGCATTCCGAACAACCTGATGCCGTTTGTTTCTCAAGTAGCTGTTGGACGAAGAGAGTACTTATCTGTATTTGGTGACGATTATCCAACCCCAGATGGTACTGGTGTACGTGATTATATCCACGTAATGGATCTTGCGGATGGTCACATTGCAGCGCTGAAAACACTTAATGGTCAAGAAGCCTTGTCTATCTATAACTTAGGTACTGGTAACGGTACGAGCGTTCTAGATATGGTGAAAGCGTTTGAAGTTGCATCAGGCAAAGAAGTCCCTTACAAAATCGTTGAGCGACGCCCTGGTGATATCGCGGAGTGTTGGGCAGATCCAACTAAAGCTAACCAAGAGCTCAATTGGACGGCTACTCGCACACTAGTTGATATGACTACTGATGGCTGGCATTGGCAGTCGCAAAATCCAGAAGGTTATCCAGAGTAAGACGTTTGATTTGCTTACCAATCTTTTAACAAAAGGCGCTAAATGCGCCTTTTTTTGATCTGAGTCGCTTAATTTATCGATTAAAAAGTAACATTTTGTTGAATATTTGATAAAATGGTTTTAGTACTTAATTTAACCTGTAAAATTAGTCTTGACGTACAAGGGGACTCCATGGAGTTAGCACTCATCATTACTTTCGTAGTAGCAGCGGTTGTAATGGTTAAAAAAGAAATGGCTGCAAAATAAGCTTCATTCATACATTTTGTTTACATACCTTTTAAATGAATGAAATTATTAACAAAAACCGACGAAAGTCGGTTTTTTTATGCGTGAAATTTGCGTATTCAACAACAAACTTTTCTTATCGTCACGAACAAAAACAATCGTTGTATTTTTCGCTGCTAAACTCTTAAGGTGCACGCTCTTTCCGGTCGTTCGTAACCGGCGTTTCACACTCATAAAACAAAAAACCTAAAAGAGGATACTGCCATGCGCATTGCGATTCTATCTCGCAACGAAAACTTGTACTCAACTCGCCGCCTGAAAGAAGCAGGGGAAGCGAGGGGGCATCAAGTGGATATCATCGATACCCTTCATTGCTATATGGACATCACAAGTAGTAACTCTAAAGTCCGTTATATGGGTGAAGAGTTGCCACAATACGATGCGATTATTCCACGAATTGGTTCGTCTATTACTTTCTACGGTACCGCTGTTGTTCGTCAGTTTGAAATGATGGGTACCTTCTGTGTAAACGAATCCGTTGCAATCAGCCGTTCTCGCGACAAGCTACGCTCACTGCAGTTGCTTTCGCGTAAAGGAATTGGTTTGCCACGTACTGGCTTCGCAAGCAAGCCGGACGACATTCCAGACCTGATCAAGAATGTCGGTGGTGCTCCTCTTGTGATTAAGCTACTTGAAGGCACACAAGGCATTGGTGTGGTATTAGCGGAAACGCAAAAGGCAGCAGAAAGTGTTATCGAAGCTTTTATGGGGCTTAAAGCAAACATTCTGGTGCAAGAGTTTATTGAGGAAGCCAATGGCGCGGATATCCGTTGCTTTGTTGTGGGTGGCAAAGTCATTGCAGCAATGAAACGTCAAGCAGCCGAAGGTGAATTCCGTTCAAATCTACATCGTGGTGGTACCGCACAGCTCATTAAGTTGACGAAAGAAGAACGCGCAACTGCTGTGGCAGCGGCCAAGGCGATGGGATTGAACCTGTGTGGGGTAGACATCCTTCAATCAAAAAATGGTCCAGTGGTAATGGAAGTAAACTCATCACCGGGTCTAGAAGGTATTGAGAACGCGACAGGTAAAGATGTGGCGGGCTTGATCTACGAGTTTATCGAGAAAAATGCCAAGCCAAACAACAACAAGACGAAAGGACGTGGTTAAAAATGGCAAAAGAGCTTGTCATTGCGGGCGTAGAAGTACGCCCTGGTGAGCGTAAAGAAATCAACATCCCTGTAGCGAAGCTGTACACAGATGCGGAAGTATCCATTCCAATTCAAGTCATCCGAGCGAAGAAAGAAGGACCTGTAGTGTTCGTTAGCGCTGCGGTCCACGGGGATGAACTTAACGGTATAGAAATAATCAGTCGTCTGATTGCAGAAAATTTAAAGCTGCAATGTGGCACCCTGATTTATGTCCCTATGGTCAATGTCTACGGTGTACTTAACCAAAGTCGTTATATGCCAGACCGCCGAGATCTAAACCGTTGTTTTCCAGGCTCCAAGAAGGGTTCGCTGGCGGGGCGACTTGCCCATACCTTCTTAGAAAGCATTGTTTCTCACTGTGATTATGGTATCGACTTGCACACGGGTGCAATTCATCGCTCGAATTTACCTCAAATTCGCGCAAACCTTGAAGATGAAGAGACTAAACGTTTGGCGGAAGCGTTTGCTGTGCCAGTATTGCTTAATGCGAACATTCGTGACGGATCGCTTCGTGAAGCGGCGGTTAACCATGGCGCCAGAGTGCTTTTATATGAAGCTGGTGAAGCTTTAAGATTTGATGAATTGTCGATTCAAACCGGCGTAAAGGGCGTGCTTCGCGTACTGAAAGCGTTAGGTATGACGCGAAAACGTGTTTCTAAGGCGAAAACGGAACCATTCATTGCTAACCGCAGTGATTGGACTCGAGCTGACGCTAGTGGTTTTGTTAAAGAGTACGTTCAGCTTGGGTCTATGGTTGAAAAAGGTGACGTACTCGCTGATATCAATGGACCACTGGGGAACAATATCAGCCAGGTAACGTCCAACCGCACGGGCATCATCATTGGCAAGCAAAATATTCCTCTTGTTCAAGAAGGGGAAGCCATGTATCACATTGCGTATTTTGGAGATAGCGCAGAAGAGGTATTTGAACACATCGAAATCATGCAAGAGTCGATTGTTCCAGTAGAACCGAGCATGTAACACTATGCCAAACACATATAACGACAGAATGATCATTGGTAATTTGGAGGTATGTAGTCTTCCAGAGTTAGGTATTTTTGATTTGGAAGTGCGTATCGATACTGGAGCGAAAACGTCGTCTCTTCATGTTGATAATCTCAAACGAGTCAAACGTGATGGTCGCCTTTATGTTCAGTATGATCTACACCCTGATATCTACCATCTCGATGAAATCGTTCATTGTGAGTCTTTGATTCATGATTCGCGAAGAATCAAGTCATCGAACGGGGATTCTGAGCAGCGTTGTGTCATTCAAACTCTGTTTAGACTGGGTGATAGAGAATGGCCAATCGAGATAACCTTGAGTAATCGCCAAGATATGTCTTATATGATGCTGCTAGGGCGCGAGGCCATGGTCGATAAAGTGTATGTTGACCCAAGCCGTGCGTTTCTAATCGATTAATCGACGATTAATCTAAAGTAATTGTTTAGCCGCCTTTGTGCGGCTTTCTTATTAGCTGATAAGGGATACTTTAGCGGCTAGTAAAGGGGCAAAAAAAAGTAGAGCGCTGGGCTCTACTTTTGTGTTTAGGAGGAAAGATCACAACATTTATGCTGGCTCTAAAACGTCATCATTCTCCATTTCGTAGTCGTAGTCTTTCGGAGTTTCATGGAACTTCGACTTACTGTTCAACGTATGGAATGCTCTTCTTCCGCGTGCTAAGCGTACGTATTTAAGCCAGGTATGTTCCAGTTTGGACTTCGCCTTACTCGGGTTCACGATCACTTTTGTGAAGTGTTTTTCTTCAGCGTTTTCTGGAGTAATGTCACCACGTTCAAGTGCTAACATTGTTTCTCCATAAGTCACTAAGATGTCTTCTTCTATAAGTGTAAAGTCACCCGATTTCGCGAATCCGCGTGGGAACTTTACTGCATCAAAAAAACGTTTCTTGCCGTGGCGAAATAGAGTTTCAGTCATAGAGACCTCAAAGCAAATAGGTAGTAAAGCAAGGGTATTCAGGTAGCTAGAATGCCATCCAAAGACGTCGTTAAAGCCTTAGAATCCCGTGTTGGTTCGATGCTGAAAATAGTTGGAAATGACAAAGAAAGATAACGAATTGTTTTTGTCGAACTCACAAATTTTATTTATGCTTAAAGTAAGCTTAACTGTGTAAGAATACGTGGCTAACCAAAATGTTAGCTCTAAAAACTTAGAATAATCATAAGAGTCATGATATGGACGTAAAAGTATTCCAAACTTTCCTTGAAGTCGCTAAGGAAAAACACTTCGGTCGCGCATCCGAAAACCTCTACATTACCCAAGCGGCGGTGAGCGCTCGGATCAAACAGCTTGAAGAATACTTTGATACTCGTTTGTTTACTCGTCACCGCAACAACATACAACTTACTTCTGCAGGGCAAAGGTTAATCGGCTATGCAGAAGTTATGGTGTCGACACTTAAACAAGCGACGTTCGACTTATCTCTTGAAAGTAATAAGGCGCTGCAGCTAACACTAGGCGGTACTCCGAATATCTGGGATGCGTACCTGCAAAACGGTTTAAGTGTTGTCACAGATTCTCTATCGGGCTATGGCTTTGTCGCGGAGTCATTAAGTCGCGAGCAGCTCAACCGAAAGCTATTAGAGCGAACCTTGGACGTCGCATTCTCTTTCGATCCATTCAAAGTTGAAGAGTTTAAGAGCCATCAGATATCCGAACTTCAGTTGGTATTGGTGTCCACTGAACCGAGTGATATCGAAACAGCGTTCACGAGCAAGTACGTTTATGTAGACTGGGGCACACAGTTTGGTTTTGAACATGCCGACCGTCATCCGAGTATTCCAGCACCTTACTTGCGTACCTCAACCGGACGCATCGCTCTAGATTTTGTGTTAGAGAAGGGTGGTTGTGCTTATCTACCCGCATCATTGGTAGAGCCCTTTATTGAGTCTGGACAGCTCCACAGAGTGGAAGGTGCGGACGAGTGGTCTCGTCCCCTTTATATTAGCTATCGCAAGAACAGCACGTCTCTAGAGGCGATTTTACAGGTAGAGTCTTTGATTAATACCGTTGAACCAGCCACATCATTCGTGGTTCAACAAGCGGGTGAGAGCGGCGAGTAAAGGGTTCGACTGTTAAGACTACGTACAAAAAATCCCTGCTTTTGCAGGGATTTTATCTATCTAGAAGTAGGGAGTGACTATTGTTAGATTCGCTCAGCCAAGTAAGCGTCATAATCCGGTATTTCAATCTCCACTTCTTGTTCAAGAAGATTTGATTCAAATAGGAAGTTAGCCGTAGCACGGTTTGTTGCTACAGGGATATTCCAGACACTTGCGATTCGAAGCAATGCCTTCACATCTGGGTCGTGTGGAACCGCATTGAGTGGATCCCAGAAGAAAATAAGCATGTCTAGCTTACCTTCGGAAATCAGTGCACCAATTTGTTGGTCACCACCCATTGGGCCACTGATCATGCTTTTAATCGCAAGCCCGGTCTCTTTGCTCAGCATATTTCCCGTCGTTCCAGTTGCATACAAGAAGTGACCCTGTAGCTTTTCTTTGTTCTCTTGTACCCAACGAAGAAGTTCTGGTTTGTAGTGATCGTGAGCCACCAGAGCAATGTGTTTGTGCGCTGGCATAGTGCGAATGGTTTTTTGCATGTATTTTTTCCTAAATTTTAACCTGTAGATTCCAATAATTACTGATATTGGTGAATAGTCATTGAAATCTCATCTTATCTAAGATTATTTATGGTAAGCCTTTGATACTAAATGTTAGTCATTTACGGTGCAATTACCATAATTGATATCTGTGACAGTTAATCTGCTTCAACGCTAAATATCGGCCGGTACGCGCTAGGGGATAGCGATTCGGCTACTATGCTCTCATCCAATGCCTTTGGTGACAGAACTTCAATCTGTGGCGCTAAGTCTGGTTGATAAGCTTGTCCTCTTAGGTAGCTTACCGCTTGTTGTACTGATAGCTTTCCTTGCTCAACCATTTTATCAGTGGGAGCGAGTTCAACTTTACCGCGCAGAAGTCCTCGGTACACGCCATGACTGAGGTAGATAGACAGTAGTTCGATATCTTTGTGAGCTTCGTTGTTTCTAAGTTCGCTGATGGCGGCTTCAATTGCCACCGCGCTGCCGACAATGTAATCAAGCGCAGGTTGGTTTTCGATAACTTCCTGAATTAAGTTACGCTGTAACTCTTTGTCGTTATCTGCCCAAAGGGTGTCCATGACGTTAACATCGCTACCTTTTATGGCTTGTAAAAAACCAAGTATTACGGGCTTGGTGCCGCCACTTGATTGTGGGCCTGGTAAAAATGCGATATCGACTGTGCCGCTTCCTTTAGGGTGTTTCTTCGCAAGGAAGTCGCCAACTTTATAACCCATCCAGTACCAATCAACACCCACAACGCCTTTTATGTGTGACTTTTGAGATTTGTCTGCGACCAAATGATTCACCGTCGCGAAAACTGGCGTATCTTTAGTATATTGGCTTAGATCATTACTAAAGGCAGTGGGCGATACCGTACCTAGGATAATGGCGTCAGCTCCCCAATCGCGACAAGCAATAAGTTGTGAGCGTTGTTTATCGACATTCGGGTAGCCACCTGATTCAAACACTTTCAGGTTAATGTTCTGTTTTTCCGCTTCCATGACCATTCCATAGTTAACGGATAACCAATAGGAATCTTTCAGGTGTGGATAGATAGCACAGACTTTTTCAGCTGCTTCACCCTGTTTAGATTGTGCTGCATTCACTTCGGCGGACAAAAACGGCACGCTCGTGGTGGCAATTAAGGCACAAATGGTGGAAAAAACGTGATTATTCTTAGGCATATCGTAAACGTGTAGTGGTATCTCGGTCGCCAACATTGCAAAATATAGCGTAATACAGTCCATTCCGTATCGGCAAGCACTATATGTGATTGGTTGGCTCAGCCTAACCACTGTCAGTTAAGCTTTGGACGTAAAAAGTGGGAATTCTATAGGGGTGGTTATGTTGCTCTCTAAAGCCAGCATTGGTCGAAAGCTGTTGTTTTCATTTTTGGTCATGGCGATGCTTGTATTGCTTTCTACAGCGATAGGCGTATCTGGGTTTTCGTTCGTCGCAAAAACAGAGCGAAATGTTGTCGATACAGCAATACCCTCTATGATAGAAGCTCGTGAAGTGTCTGAATTGAGCTCGCGGATTATTGCGTCCGTCCAAGTACTTTCTAATGCGAAAACTAAGTCTCAGCATCAAGAAGCGGGACGTGTTCTATTTAGTCGTCTTGAATCCCTACTAATGCACATCAAAGCACTCGGCTCCGATTCCTTTGATTCCAAACTACTCGATGAACTTGAGCAAACTGTTCAATCTATTATTGATAGCCTTGCTGAGCTAGGAAGTTCAGTAGAGCAAACAATTAACCTTGACCAGTCGATCAACGAGCAAACGGCTGAACTTCGTGTTCAAGCCGATGAACTGGAACAACTGACTCGTACTCAAGTACTTAATACCAGCACTATCGCAGTGGCAAACGTCACTCATATCTATGGTTTATTAGAGCAAGAACAGAAATCGGCGGCCTTGGACGCATTAGATAGCTTAGTGGAAGTCGATCTTGATCTGTCTGAGCGGTTACATGAGCTCCACTTACTCGCATTTAAAACTCTGAATCAAATTGAAGAAGCTCGCACGGTATCAGACCTTGGACGTATTGAAGAGCTCCAGCGTCAGTATAAGTCCAATATTAACATCATGCAGAGACGCGTACCTGGCGTAGAGGATCCCACACGGTCGGCACAAATGGCGGAACTGCTAAAGGATCTTGCCGATGGGAAATCCATTTTCAGCTCACTTAAGCAAAAGCATTACGAAAAACAGCGCTCGCAAACGTTAATGCAAGAAACACTGGAGCTATTCACCACGTTAAATGCGACGGTGTCCAAACTTGTAGACCAATCAAACCTAGCGACTACTAGAGCGGTCGACGACTTATCTAAAACCTTAAGTTATGCACAATGGACACTTGGTGTGTTATCCATCATCGGCTTCATGGTTGTTGTAGTGATTGTTTGGCGCGTTGTGTACGTTTCGGTAGTCAAGCGTTTGGCAGAGTATTCCAACGCCTTGCTTTCAATTGCCAAGGGTCAACTTAATGTTGATGTAAGCGTTAAGGGGAACGACGAGCTTGCTCACATGGGGCAAGCCATTATCACGGCGAGAAATACCGCTCAGGCGCTTAAAGTCGTCGCGGAAGCAGAAGCCAAAGCGAAGAAAGAGTTAGAGTCACACAAAAACCAACTCGAACAGATTGTTACTGAGCGCACGTTACAGCTTCAAACCAGCAATGAAAAGCTCAATCAAGAGGTACTCAACCACGCCAAAGCGCGTAATGCAGCAGAGCAGGCGAACCGTGCAAAATCTGCCTTCCTAGCAACCATGAGTCATGAGATTCGTACGCCAATGAATGGTGTCCTCGGCACAGCGGCGCTGATGGAAGATACGGTTTTGAATCAGCAACAGAGAAGTTACCTTGAAACCATCAACCGTAGCGGACAAAACCTGCTTGCCATTCTTAATGATGTGCTTGATTACTCAAAGATAGAAGCAGGCCATTTAGAGATCCGTAACAAGCCGTTTGACCTTTACCGTATGGTACAAGACTGTTATCAATTGATGCTAGGTAAAGCCTTGGAAAAGAATCTGGACTTTCGCTTCCATATAGAAAGTGATGTCTCAGATGTGTATTGCGGTGACGTGACAAGACTGAGTCAGGTGCTCAATAACCTTGTCGGAAATGCCATTAAGTTCACCCAAGAAGGGCAAGTCGATATCTATGTATCTCTGGACCCGGACGATGAAAGCTGCGTCATGATAGAAGTGTCGGATACTGGCATTGGTATAAGTCCGGAAGATCAACTGTCGCTGTTTGAAGCCTTTACCCAAGCAGATTCGGGGCATTCAGCCATTGGAGGCACTGGCTTGGGGCTTGCGATTAGCCAGAGATTGGTTCGCGCGATGAACGGCGGTATTTACGTTGATTCATACCTTGGTGAAGGCAGCCGCTTCTGGTTTGTTATTCCGCTCGAACAGTGCACCCTAGAAGGTCAAGAGATCACAACACCGATTGGTGGTGCTGAAACGGTAAATGGTCGTGTTCTTCTGGTAGAAGATAACACAGTAAATCTTATGGTGGCTGAAGGATTCTTGGTGAATATGGGACACCATGTGATTGCTGCTGAAACGGGTGAAGATGCCAAGGTGATGTTTGAACAACATGAGTTCGACATCACGTTAGTCGACATTAATCTACCAGACTGTAGTGGTGTGGATCTTCTACATGCTTTCCAACAAATAGAGCGCAAGCGCGGCCAAGAAGGTAAAACACCGATGATTGCCGTCTCTGCGCATGTGTTCACCGAGGAAGTCGAGTCCTACTTGGAAGCAGGCTTTAACGGATATCTGCCAAAGCCTGTTGATAGAGAAGATCTTCGTGACATCATTCAGCAACACTTAGCTAGCAAAGTTGAGGTATTCAAACCTGTGAACAGTCCAAGTGAAACCGCCACGTTCAATACATTGGATGAGATCGCGATAATTGATGAGAGTGTGGTAAGGGGGGATATTAGCGTCTTGGGTGTTGAACGGGTGCGGAAGATCGTCAATGCGTTTGTTGAGTCGAGCGAAATGACAATAAAAGACTTGGAGATAGCGGCACAGACAGACGATGAGGCGATGGTGAAATCATTAGCCCACAAGCTTAAAGGTAGTGCTGCCGCATTGGGCTTATCTCAGTTGTTTGAAGTCTGTTTAGCGATTGAAACTGCCGACGACCATATTGGACGCTTTTTAGAGCTTTTGGAGTTGTTAATAAATGCTCGGGCGCACGCAAGCAAGCAGTTAACAACGGTTCTGGATGAATATACAGTTTAACTCTCAAGTTCATTGATTTGATTACCATGCTTTATCTAATCGAATTATGAGTTGATTAACAGTGATATTCACATCATAATTTGATTAGATTGTTGGGTGTAATCAATTCAAGGAGTCATCATGTGGATCTGGCAGCAGTCTGACTGGCCAAATTTTCATTGGGATAAAGAGATCATTGAGCCACTGGTTAGGCAGACTCGCTTAAATCAGGGCATCTTACTTGGCAAGATGTTCAACCATGCAGTCGATGACAAAGAGAGTATGTTAGATACCCTGTTGGCTAATATCATCCACTCTAGTGCGATAGAGGGCGAGAAACTGAACGCTTTCTCCGTTCGCTCGTCATTGGCAAATAGACTTGGTATGACGGAAGAACACCCTTTTCCAACCACTGACCAGACTGATGGGCTAGCAGAAATTATGCTAGATGCCGTTGAAAACCTTGATGAACCGTTAACGCTTGAAAGGGTTTTACATTGGCACGCTAGGCTATTCCCCGAGGGGTACACGATGTTTAACCCCGTCACGGGCGGTGAACTTCGCGGATCGGCGCCGATGCAAGTTGTGTCTGGCCGTATCGATAAACCTATCGTGCACTTTGAAGCGCCTGGCCGAGACGCACTTAACGCTGAACTGAAGTTGTTTATCTCTTGGTTCAATGATTCGCTGAGTGATACGTCGCTTGATCCATTACTTAGAGCAGCTATTACTCATTTGTGGTTCGTCACGCTTCATCCACTGGACGACGGGAATGGTCGTATCACTCGTTTATTGACAGACCTTGCGTTAGCGCAGGCTGAACATCAGTCGGTTCGTTTCTACGCAATGTCAGTGGGTATCCTTGCGAATCGGAAAAGCTATTATCAGGTCTTGGAGCAGACTCAGAAAGGCGATATGAACATTACTGAGTGGTTGGTTTGGTTTTTTAATACGCTGAACCAAACGTTCGATGAGGTACACAAGGAAATCAATCAGACGGTATACAAGACCAACTTCTGGCGCAATGTCGACCAAACGACGTTAACCAAAGAACAAATGAAAGTGATCAATCGTATGTTGGATGGCGATTTTTCAGATGGCATCAATACTACTCAGTACCACAAAGTCGCCAAAGTGAGTAAACCAACCGCAACACGACATTTGGCGGCGTTAGTAGAACAAGGATGCTTGGTTAAGTCAGGTGGTGGGCGAAGTACGAGATATCAGCTTCCAGTGTAAACTTTAGAAGGATGATGACATCCGTCTCTATCGCAAAATTAAAATCACCGAATAAACATCTCACTTAATAAACAAAGGGCTCACAATGTGAGCCCTTTGTTGTATGTGCAGTATTCAAGCCTACCACTCATCTTCGAAGTAAGTACGGTGTTCAACTGCATATGGGTCTTCATCTAACCCTTTGTTTGAGAGTCCTCTCAAATGTTCGAGTTGGTGTTCCAACATGTTGACGGTCTCGTAGTCACCGTCTGAACAGGCAACATAAATCTGTTGCTCGATGGCTTCAATGCTATCTCTAATGCTCATCTCACACCTCCTAAGAGCTAACGAGAGCACCTATCTGTTCTCAAATCGATTATAGTCCAATAGACCAAATTCGATAGGTTGGGTGCGCTGGTAAAACTCATGAACTTGATCGCTAAATCCCCAGAAATCTTTAGAGGTTCGTCTAACTGCATAATTGTCTAGCAATTTCACGTAGTCCTCTTCTCCTTGGATGCCTCGCAGAGTTTTGACAAAATTTTCTATGTCTGACTCTTTGAGACTTAGATACGCACCTGGGTAGCTACCGATCACACCTCGAACGAAGGTGAAGTCATCGTTTTTGTAGTCGCGGTTTTTCTCTTCAGAGAACAGGCTCGAGATATTGATGTGAGCGTTGTTGTGGAGCAGGGTAAACAACTGCTGGTTGCCATTTTCAGCTTCGATCATCACCATGACGATCTGAGGTACTGTCTTGAGTCCTTCGCCTTTGATGTCGTCGATACTACGCAGCAATGCTTCGTTTTCAGAAGAAAGCCCCGTATTCACAATATCAAAGCGATCATGTAAAACAGGTGCTAGCTCTTTCTCTAGCTTATCAAACAACTCTTTTTTGTAGTCTTGCGTCAGATACAACACCTGAGTCGGTTGACTAAATGGTTTGATGTTACGCTGCAAAAACTCACTAAATTGAGGGCTCTGCTCTTGGTACCAACTGCTGAACTCTTCATGGCGAACCGTGTTTGGTAGCAGTGCTAAGAAGTTGCTTTCACCCTCCATTCTTAAGAAGTCCATGAACATGCGAGTAATGAGCTGATGACCAAAATTACCGTAAACATCAAAACCGGCCACAAGCAGGTAATGAATTCGCTCCAGAAGGGCGTAATCTAAGATCCAAGCCGTTTTGGGTTGATTGCCAACGAGCCCTTGAACTACGGATGCGCTGTCGAAGTGGCGGAATACGGTGAGAGCCGCATTTGGGTTTTCTCCATCACCCGTCCAGAGCACATCGGTCGTGAGGTGTTTGCCACCTTCAAACCATTTATTCATGAACTCTGACTTCGCTTCTAAATAGCGAGTTTGCTGATTTGCATACTTGACCCAATTGGTAATAGGGACAGTATTACTCTCAAGTTCGCTTGGAAGTTTGAGGTTCTCTGCCTGCTGCTGATAGAACTCGTCGACTTCTGGTAGATCAGATTTTTCAGGATCTAGAAAGAACACCCAGAAACGATCATTGATCACGTTAAGGGCAAGTTGACCACGGCAAACGGGACCTTTGATATACGCCATGATGGTATTCTGAGCATTATCAAGCATGAATCTAAATCTTGCTTTGACGGGTAGATCTTTAAAGGCTGTCATTGGATTTGCTGATACCGAGATATCGTAACTCGGTAACTCAGCCACGTTATAGTTAGGTTCGATAAACCACTGATACCAACTCTCAAGTCGTGGCATGTTGAGTGCAAATGGCATATGAGTCTTATCAACGATGGTGCTGCGCACAGCAACCAAGCGATAATACACACGCTCAACGCCCGGATCATCATATGGGCGTCGAGTCACCACACGTTTAATTGGCTGCCCAGGCGGAGTGGATGAACGAACTATCGTAAAGAAGCGACGTTCCGTTTCTACTTCTGAGAAATAGAGATGGGCAAGATAGAGGTGCTCGTATATGTAGCGAGCGGTAAGTTGGTTCTTCAACGCGTCGTTGTTGAGTAGTTTTTCGTATTCATCCACCAGCCCTTGCTCTTCTTCTGTCAGTGGCAAAGGAGCATTCATTTTCGCGCCGCTGCCAAGCCAAGAGATAAGGGTTTGATATTCACTATTGGTGATTGCTGGCATTCCATACGGCATGCCCCACAAAGGATATTCTGCCTCGTAGGCGTCGTATTCTTCAATAGTCGGGCAGACTTGCTCACGTGCAATAGAGAAATCGAAGCCTTCTAATTGATCCGTTTCAGGTAGTGGATGACGCGCTTTTTGCGTGAGCATTCTTGCTACTAAACCTGCGTCTAAGTTACCAGCGAGTGATTGTTGGCGTTCGTTTAACACTGGAAAAAAGCCAAGCTCACGCCACTCTGCGGTTGTTTGTGCATCCTCAAACAGTCTAGTTGGTTGTGATGCTGTCAAACGGGTTCCTTGATAAACAAGTTCTTTACTGGCTCCTCTGTCGATTCCGTCGACGGATGATAGTTTTAATTGGCATGGTGCATCGTAACAGGCATGACAAACGACACAGCGATTATCGATGATTGGTTTTACCTGAGTTAGGAATTCATCCGCCTCTGGAGAAGAAGAGGGGACCGTTCTGTCTCTAACTTCCGGCTGACCAAATAGCTGGTCATAATTGAGGCCTGCGTAGGTCGCACATCCAGAAAAGATGAGGATTAGCAGTGTTAAAGAAAATCGTCTTGTTATCATAGTGTGCTCTCAATGCGTCGCGTAGTGCGAGTCGTTCCTTCGTGCATAGTGCTAATTTTCATGGATAAATCAATAATTTTCCAATATTTAACGAAGAAAGATGCCTATTGGAGTAGAAAGAAGACCAAAAAAAAGCCTGACATAAATGTCAGGCTTTCAATGCGATGGTATTTATATAAACCAGAAGAATTATGCTGCTTTAAGTTCCGCTGCTTTCTCTTCTGTAATCGGCTTAGTGACAAGTGAAAGTACGATACATACGCCCATCATCACCGCTGAAATTGTGTAAGCTAGGTTGTAACCGCCACCGTGAGTCATCGAGTAACCAACGATCGCTGCACCGATAGCGCCACCAATACCCCAAGAGGTATAAAGAACGCCGTAGTTCGTACCGTAGTTCTTAAGGCCGTAGTACTCGGCTGTCAGTGATGGGAATACCGCTAGTAGCGTGCCGTAACCAACCGCTGCAACTGCGGTACCGATGATCAGCATGAACTCAGACGTAAACGTTGAGAACAATACCATGTTCACACCTTGAAGGATGAACGCGAGCATCAGCGTACGTACGCCACCAATCTTATCAGATAGGATACCAGCAGCAATACGACCACCAGAGTTGAAGATAGCCAGTAGTGATGCCAAGTACACTGCGTTTGGCAGGTTAGCTTGTACACTTGCAATGTTCGTGATGTTGCCGATGATCATAAGACCTGCTGCAGCAGCAAATGCGTACATTACCCATAGTGAGTAGAACTGAGGGGTTTTCAGCATTGCCTTCCAGCTAATGTCAGTAGCCTTCTTAACTTGAACCGGAGCTTGACCCGCTTTTACTTTTGGCGCTTCTGGTTGATAACCAGCTGGTGGGTTATTGATAGTCGCTGCTAGAGGGACTGCAATAATAAGGACACCAACACCAAGAACCATGAATGCAGAGCTAATACCCATAGAACCAATCAGAGAAGAGGTTAGGGGAGCAAGATAGACAGCTGCTAGACCAAAGCCTGCTGCAATTAGACCGTTTACCATGCCTTTCTTAGAAGGGTGGAACCATTTCATTGCTGAAGGTGACAGACATGCATAGCCAAAACCGATACCTGCACCTGTGATCATACCGAACGTGATGTTAAGCATCATTACTGACTCAGCAAAGCTTGATGCAATCATACCTAGACCCGTTAGCGTCGCACCCAAGATAAGGATGTTACGTGGACCCATGCGATCTTGAAGTACGCCCGCTACTAGAAGACAGATAGAAAAAGTGATGGTCGCGATCGCGTAAGGTGAAGACGCGTCAGCTGCGCTCCAACCCCATTCACTCACTAGGGCTTTATTAAATACACTCCAAGCATACAGGATGCCAAGACAAAGGTTGATACAGAATCCTGCAATCAGAATTCGCATTGCTTTATCAATCTTGCTCATTTTTGTTCTCTGATATGTCGAACAACGTTCGGGGGGTTAAACACTCAAATTTAGTTTGCGTTTATCAACAGATAGCGCAATCGAGCGCGGATTATAACCAATATTCCTACAATTGGAATCGATTTTTCCGAATAAATTCAATTAACTTATTTATGTAATGGATATGTAAAACTGAGTTTAATTTATAGTGTCTTTTATTACACAAAGTCGCTGGATCACAAATTTAGCAAGAGCTGAAAAAAGTTATGTTGTAAATACATTGTTACAATATGAAGTTAACGCAAAGTAAAATACGTAACATACTGTAAGTGCGGTGGATTTGGGTTTTCTAATGTTGTCTATATGTAACAGAAAATTAATAAAAGAATATTGTCCTTGTAGTGGTTAAAAAATGAGCTTGAAATCAATTTAATTAGGGATAACAATACACGTAAAATGAGATTTCAAAATTGAAAATGGACATTTCAATCGCGATTGTATTTGTTTATTGAGGTGACTTATGTTCATGACAAAAATCCTAATGTTACTTGGTGTGTCTCTAGGCGCTGGTTACGCTGCCGCTGACCATATCCACTCTTATTTACTTGGTTTATCAATTGCCTCGCTAGCGGTAGGCGCGTGTTACATGATTGCGTTTGCAAGCATGCGTTTCCCACAATTCGCTATGGGACTGCTTCTATTAGGCACGATCGCTAAGCTAACAGTGACCGTAGTCGGGGTAGGGTTGAGCATCTCAAATGATTTAATTACTTCTCCAATCGTGTTTGCACTGTCTTACTTGTTCTACCTCATCGCGGTGAGCTATTTGTGGTTTAGTTACAAAGACAGCATTACTCCAGCACCTAAAGGACTTAAAGCTCAAACTGCTTAATGGCTATTTATTGTTTCCAAGGTATGTTACCTAGCTAACTCACCTCATATAGAAAAACGCCTCATCATATAAATGATTGAACTGACCCCCAATAGTTGGACATTCCAATTACTGGGGGTCTTTTTATGTCCAAACACCACAGAGCATTCAAGCTAAAATTGGCTAAGTATGCACAACACGAGGGGTCAAGAGCTCTTGACCTTAAATTCGGAGTATCGTCAGACCAAATTCGTTATTGGGTGTCGGTTTATCAAATTCATGGGGAAAATAGCTTTCGTCACGAGCAAGCTCCCTATAGTCAAGACTTTAAACTAGAAGTTCTAAAGACTATGCGTATTAATAACTGGTCCTTAAGATATACCAGTGCTTACTTTGATTTATCGTCTCCAGGGATACTATTTCAATGGCAAAAGCTTTATGCTCAGCAGGGTATATCCCGGCTTAAACCACAGAAAAAAGGCAGACCTTGCATGACAAACCACTCTCTTAAACCTAAGCCATCTGAGCAGATGACAGAGAAAGAACTAAGAGAGGAACTTGAGTATTTACGTGCAGAGAATGCTGTCCTAAAAAAGTTAGAGGCCTTGGCTCAAGCCAAAAAGAAAAAAGCAAAGCAAAGACACTCGTAGTCGATGAGCTCAAGGCAAAGTACCGCTTGCACCATTTACTCAAAGCTACTGGGTTAGCCCGAAGTGTGTATTACTATCATCGTAATACAACACAGGAGTCATACTCTGAATCGAGTTTAAAAAGGCAAATACGTGATATCTATCAGCAACACAAAGGGCGCTATGGATATCGCAGAATCACATGCACCTTGAGGAAGGCAGGCATGGTGATTAACCATAAACGAGTTCAACGTCTTATGATTGAGCTTGGTCTTAGGTCCAAGGTCAGGCCCAAGAGATACAAATCATACAAAGGCGAAGTTGGGCGGATCGCTTCGGACTTATTAAAAAGAGAATTCAATGCCAACAAACCGAACCAAAAGTGGGTAACGGATGTGACCGAGTTTAAAGTCGATGGTCAGAAGGTTTATCTGTCACCCGTTATCGACTTATTCAACCGAGAAGTCGTGAGTTATGAGGTGCGTAAGTCAGCAGCATTACCCTTGGTCACTGACATGATAAAAAAGGCGATAAAGACACTTAAAAAGCATGAGAATCCCATCGTGCATTCAGACCAAGGCTGGCAGTATCAAAATAAGGCGTATCAAAACCATCTCAAGAAGAAAGGGCTCGCTCAAAGTATGTCTAGAAAAGGGAATTGCTTAGACAATGCGGTTGCTGAGAACTTCTTCGGAATACTCAAGACAGAGATGTATCATAACGAAGTCTTTAAAAGTGCAGATGAACTGATTGAAAGAATTAGAGAATACATAGACTATTACAATAACGAACGAATTAAGCTGAAGTTAAAAGGCCTGAGTCCGATAGCATATCGAAATCAAGCCTTAGCAGCCGCTTAGAAATGAGTCCAACTTTATGGGGTCAGTTCATGATGAGGCGTTTTTTTGTGCCAGTCGTTAATTACCTTTGGCTTAGAAGAGGTATTCTAGCGTTACCGACCAGTTGCGACCTGGTTGAGTATATAGGTCATAGTTTTTTGGACTCATTGAGCCCGGCACAACCGTTTTGTAGCGAAGGTCGTCATGCAACCAATATTTGGCATCGAACGCATTGAATAGGCCGGCACGAAGCGTTAGATCCTGCATCGGTCTGTAGTAAGCCGTTAAATCAACAACCGCATAACCTGGGGCGTCAACATTCTTCTCACTGTCAGGTTGATCATGGTCTTGCCAGTCGGTCTTTCTACTTGCCATTGTTACCGAACTCAACAAGCCCCAGTTATTTTGAAGATTGTCGTAACCTAAAGCGAAAACTGAACGAAGCGGGGTGATTGTATCAAGCTGTTCACCAGTCGATTTGTCTTCACCATCGGTGTAGGTCAACGAGAATCGCGTATATAGGCCTTGCGGAGCTCCCAGAAGCTCATCTAACGCAACATCACTGGAGAACTCAACGCCTCGAATATCTACGTTATCTAAGTTCACCATAGTGTAAACATCTTTACCGCTGTCAGGATCAGTGCCTAGATCTTTACTAGAGATGAAATCGGTATATTGGTTGTAGAAACCGACTAGTTCATATTTAGCGACATTCGATTGGCTTCTAAAGCCAAGTTCATAAGATAAGCTGCGCTCTGACTTTAGCTCAGGGTTTGCTTTGATGATCGCACCTTGGTTATAGGTATAGTAAAGGTCGTGAACCGTCGGCGCTTTGAAACCCTGGCTAATTTGACCAAATACGCTGTACTGCTGGGATAGATGATATACCGCGCCAAGTTTGGCTGAGAAGTCGTCGTCTTGATACGGACTTATTTCGTTGGTGTATCCTTCGCTCGCTTTCGGATCAGTCTTAAAGCTGTCGTAACGAAGACCCGCATTCAATACAAGGCGCTCGTTCAAAAGGAAAATCTGATCTTCGACGAATAACCCAAAGTTCTCGGTTGTTGCATCTGGTACGCCCGTTGAACCTACCGTATCGCCACTAGACTTGAAGTCATCGTTGTTTAGCTGAAACTTATTGTTTTTGTAGTTCAAACCATAAGTAAGTAGGTGATAGTGGCTATCAAAATCGAGTTGCTTATTTAGCTGAGTGTCGAATTGCCAAGTACTGTCTTGCGCATCTCGTTGTCTTAAGCGGTCACCGTAAATGTTAGTGTTGTCATAGTTTTTGTTTAGGCTGCTACTGTCTTGAAAATTGACCGACCATTTTAAATCATCCGCAATTGCCGCATTGACTTGCCACTCATGCTCAAAGCCAAGGCGTAAACGCTTGTTTCTATCTTCGGTATTACGGCTGTTATAGGTAAAATCAAAACCAGGGCCCATTGGGATAGAAATACCGTAGTAAGAAAGTTCGTCTTCTTTGTGCGTAAAATCATAATACTCACCGGTCAGACCAATACGGTGGTTATCGTTTAACTGGTAGAATGCTTTGGCGAGTACGTTGCCAAGTTGCTTGCTAGCGGGGTTCGCTGCACCACGTTGATCACCAACCACATCTGCGCCACTGCCGTGTGTTTTTGTTTCAGACCCATCTGCATAAGTGAGCATCAGTAAGGTTTCGAGCTTGTCTTGGCGCATTGCCCAAGTAGCGGTGGTTTTGAAGTTCTCATCTGCTGAGCTGTAACCGGTCTTAATACCGAATCGGTGTTCATCTCCATCGGTCACCAAAACATCGTCCGGATTTTTAGTGCGCATGACGACAGCACCACCAACGGCATCAGAGCCAAAAACCGAAGAGGAGGCACCTTTGTTTACCTCGATAGTTGCTAGGGTGTCGACTTCAATGGCATTTGGATACTTTCTCTGTTCGCCAGCACCTGGATTGTAGGCGACAGGTTGTTGTACACCATCCACCATAATCTTGACTCTCGAACCATTCATACCACGAATGTTGAAGCCAGATAGTCCGAAACGACCACTACCTTCAGCTTCTACTCCGGGTAGGTATTTCACGGCTTGCTTGACGTCATTCGCCATTGCCTGCTCGAACTCGTCGCTAGACACTTTGCTGATAGAAGTCGATACATCTGAGTAGGCCTGTGGTGTTTTAGAGGCCGAAACAACAACGACTTCGTCAAACTTTTTTTGCTCGTTCTCTGCGAAAACTTGGGGGGCAATTGCCATTAAAACTGAAGTCGCAATGAGCTGCTTCTTGAAAGGAAACTGATACATCATTTTAGTCCATAATTTTGATTGTGTGTGAGCCTTCAAAGGGCAGTTGCCGAAGATAATACAGATCATAATGAGAATTACTATTATTTTCATTAATAAATGTGATTGAGTGGTTATAAAATACTCACGTTGTGTTCTTGCATTGTTTTTGCTATCACTGTCAGTAAGTTAAGAGTTTTCACTGAAAAGGACTGCTAATGTCGGTATCGATTACACTAGAAGCACTGACTATTCTTGATGCAATAGAGCGCAGAGGCTCGTTCGCTGCTGCAGCCGGCGAGTTTGATCGCGCTACGTCTTCTCTGAGTTATCAAATGCAAAAGCTTGAGCAAGACTTAGACATCATGATTTTTGATCGCTCAGGGCATAAAGCGACTCTTACAGAGGCGGGCAAACTCATCTTGGAAAGAGGGCGAGTGATACTGCAAGCCACCGAGAGCATGATCAATGAGGCTAGGTTGATTGCTAATGGATGGGAGCTAGACCTAACCATTGCTTACGACAGCATTATTCCGGTGAACAATTTCTTTGATCTGGTCGACAAGCTAGGAATGGTCAGTAAAACTCGTATCAAACTTGAAGAGGAAGTGCTAGCAGGATGCTGGGAGTCGCTCAATGAAGGTCGCTGCGATCTTCTAGTCTGCCCGCAGCCTGAAGTCTTGCCACAAGGTGTTAAAGCGGAAAAGCTTGGCGAAATGTCAATGACATGGGTAGCGGCTTCCGATCATTATGTCCATAAGCGAAAAGGGGACTTCGACAGTGACGCTCGAAGTAAATACCGTGTTATTGCGATAGCCGACACTGCAAGAGAGCAACCAGCGCTGAGCGTTAACATCTTAGAGAAACAACCTAGATTGACCGTTTCCAACCTAGATGCGAAGGTTGAAGCTTTAATTTCTGGCTTGGGCATCGGAACTCTCCCAACACAAGTTGCTGAAAAATTGATCGAGCAAGGTTCACTCAAACAAATAGCAAACACAGAAGTCGCAAAGATTGATGTTGTTTTGGCATGGAAACGCAACAACATCGGTGAAGCTAAGTCATGGTGTATACGACACCTGACAAAAGAGTGGGATCTAAAATAGGGGCGTTTTCGCCCCCATTGTCACTTCAAAACTGAACTCACGAACTTAGCTTTACAGCTTGAGTACCATATCTGCAACGCCATCTTCGAACTGTACGTCTAGTTCAAACCCTAGTTTCTGAGCTAGGGTTAACATGCCTCTGTTTGTCGGCATTGTCATACCAGAGATTTGCCTGGTCTGTTTATTCTTACAGTAGTCGATGATTTTGTTCATGAGTATACGACCTAGACCATTTCCTTTTAGATCGGAGCGAATCAGGATGGCAAACTCCGCATCACTATTATCAGGTGTGACCAGCACTCTTGATACACCAATAATATGCGGAGTTTTGTGGCTCAGGTCGACGGCGACAAACGCCATTTCTCGGTCATAGTCAATTTGAGTTAGATTGGCGAGCGCTTCATGATTGAACTCTCCAACATCTGAGAAGAAACGCTTATACAAATCCTCTTTCGTCACGTTATTAATAAAGTCGGCGTGGTACGGCTCATCTTCAGGTCTAATAGGGCGAAGTAATACTCTAGTCTCATCACGAAGCGTCAAAACCTGTTCCATCTCAGTTGGATACGGGCGGATCGCGAGTCTAGCTTGTGGGTCACCTTCAAAGCGTTTTATGACTACCGACGCATCTAAGATAGTAATGTCGTCGCCATTGAGTAGAAGTGGATGTATATCGAGCTCATGAATCTCCGGACAGGCAACAACGACTTGCGATATCTTCACTAAAAATCCAGCAAGTTTCGCAAGGTTTATTGTGTTAGTCGACTGTTGAAATTTCAGTACACCTTTATTGATGGCGTTAATGATCAGATATCGAGCCAGTGCCATGTTTAGTGGAGGCAATGCTGTCACCGCCTCTTTGGCGATGTTCCAATCCGACCCTCCTTGGCCAATAAAAATAGCAGGGCCGAACGTACGATCGGCTAGAACCTTTATTCTAATCTCTTGACCGCCAGCGACCTTAGCCATTTGTTGGACGGTGAGACCTTCGATTCGAGCATCAGGGTAGGAGAGGCGAGTTCGATCAAGGATAGATTGAGCGGCATTTGCGACTTCCTGAGAGTCTTTTAGGTTTAACATCACACCATGAATATCAGACTTATGTGCAATATCGGGGGAGCGAAGTTTGACCGCAACAGGATAACCAATCTTATCGGCAAGATGTATTGCTTCCGTAGGCTCGTGAGCGAGCCAAGTGGGTAACGTCGGCAGATTTAATAGATCAAAAAGTTGTTCACATACGTGAGATTCTAGAGCGGTCGAGCCTGTTGAATCTGGAAGTGCTGAAATATGTCCGGCTAACCAATCGTGCGCCTTATCGAGTTGCTCAGTGGTATATGAGTCGGTGGTGGTTGGTGTCTCCATCAACTGCCATTGATTTCGGCGGTACTCTACGAGGTGCATGAACGCAGTAACTGCACTTTCCGGCGTCCGATAGGTAGGGATCCCTTGTTTGGTAAACTGAAGTCTTGCTTCTTTTGCGGTAGCTTCGCCAGACCAGTTAGTGAGGATATTAAAGCGTTTGGATTTAGGGTGTTTTTGGACGGTCTCAATGATCTTTTGAGCAGTACTTGTCGACTCCGCCGTTGCTGAAGGGCTGTGCATGATAAGTAACGCATCAATATCTTCGCTATCAAGAATAATCTGAACGGCCTTACAATACCGATCAGACGTCGCATCACCTCCCAAATCAATAGGGTTGGTTTTAGACCACGTTTTTGGGAGAACTGTATCTAACGCCTCTATGGTATCCGTAGATAGCTGAGCGAGACTTCCGCCTTTATCAGCTAGGGTATCTAGCGCCATTAAGGCTGGCCCCATGCCATTAGTAATAACCGCTAAGCGCTCACCACGAAGAGGCACCGAATGAGTGAGTGTCTCAACCGCTGCAAACAGCTCATGAGTATTGTTTACCCTCAGCATACCAGCTCTTTGAATCGCAGAATCGTAAACGATATCAAAAGAAGCAGCAGTCGCTGAGACGTTAGGGGTACCAGTTTGATGACGCCCAGCCTTGAGTACCAAGATACGACGATTTCGTGATGCCGCACGCGCTGCAGAGAGGAACCGACGCGCGTCTCTTATAGAGTCAACGTAGAGGAGAATTGCTTCCGTTTTACTATCCCGCGATAGATAATCAAGTATGTCATCGAAATCGACGTCGCTACCGCTGCCAATAGAAACAAAGGCCGAAAAGCCGATCCCTTTGTCGTTTGCCCAATCGAGGATCGTTGTGCATACCGCCGACGATTGAGAGATAAATGCAAGTTTCCCTGGTAAGCAATCAACAGGAGAAAAAGAAGCATTAAAGTTTTGCCACGGAAGAAGAACACCAAGGCTGTTGGGCCCGACGATTTTCATTCCGGCCTGCTGCGCTATCTGTAGGCACTTTTGCTCGATGGTAAGTTGTTCATCGTAGGGTACAGACATGTCTGACGCCATAATGATCGCAACCTTTACACCTGCAATTGCGAGGTCATTAATAATGTCCACATTACGGTCGCCGCGGGTACACAGAATTGCGATATCCGGGATCAGAGGAAGTTCACTTATGGCACGGTAGCAAAGTATTCCATTTACCGATTTGTATTTTGGATGTACGGGTAATATTGTGCCCTGGTAGCCCCCCATCAAAAGGTTTTTAATCACCACGCTACCTGCACGACTTGGTTTGCTCGACGCGCCAATAACCGCAATTGAAGTAGGTTTAAAAAGTGTATCCAACGACATAGATTCTCCCTAAAGCGGATATTGAAACCGAGCAACAGCCACTGCTTTAGACACATTAAAGCAGCGAGGACATATACCACACAATACTAGTCTAGCTTTAAATCGATTAAAGCTAGTATGCTCTTAAAAATGGAGATAACGTATTGCTGTACCTCAATTATTGTGTAACATGTCACAGGTAGATAAGACAGGCACTTTGAATCTCAAATTCTAATCGTTCCTGTCTGATTAAGGATAAGCAACAATGAATTCAGGCAGTGATACAATGAAAAAAGTAGTGATAGTGAGCTTGGCGGCTATGTTGGCAGCTTGCGCCTCTGGTGATTACACAACAGAAGTGAAGTCGGAAAGTTATCGTGAAGACTATCAACCAGTAGAAGCGAAAGCAGCAGCTCCCGTTGCTGTAGCGACTACAACGACAGTCGCTGCAGAGAAAAAACCGGTCACTGCCGCTCAAAAAAGCGAACCAAAACAGCAAGTAGCACCGCAATCAACGGCAGCGAAGGCCAAATCACAACCGGCTCCAGCTACGGCTCAACAAGCTGAAAGTAGTAAAGTCGTGAAGATTGTACCGCCATCGAAGAAACAAGCAGAGCAAGACTACCGTTTTGGATATACCATTCAGGTGGTAGCCGTGGGTAGTCAAGATAAGGTCACACAGTTTGCTGACAAACTACCTAAAGGTACTCAGCCAGTATGGCAAAACTATAAAGTGGTTAACGGTACAAAATGGTACACCTTGTTGTATGGAGACTTTGCGTCTAAGGTAAAAGCTAAGCAAGCTATCCAGACGCTACCAAAAGAGTTCCAAGACCTAAAACCGTTTGTTCGTAGTATCGATAAAATCAAGAAATCTGATTATCCAACGTTAAGCAAACTGAACTAAGAATTAGTGACAAAACGCCCGGTGCTGAAGCGCTGGGCGTTTTTGTATGTAATCTGCCCACCTAATCGAATAAATATCAGTTTTAACAGATTTTGGACTGAATCTTCCTCTTCAATCGTTTATCATTCGATGAAAGCAATCTAAGGACAAGCTTAAGATGTCAAAACTCAATATTCTTCTTCTGTGTGGTGGCGGTTCTGCCGAACACGAAGTTTCTCTTGTATCTGCCAACTATCTAGAAAGTCAGCTTAAATTAAACGCTAGATTCAATGTGACTCGAGTTGAGATCACGACTGATGGCTGGAAATGCAGTGATGGGAACCTTGTAGTACTAGACCTAAACCAAAAAGCACTGGTTGGTGAGCATCTTAAACTGGACATAGATTATGTGGTGCCATGTATTCACGGTTTTCCTGGGGAAACGGGTGATATTCAATCGTTGTTTGAAATGGCGAACATTCCATATCTCGGATGTGGGCCAGAGGCGAGCAGTAATAGCTTCAACAAAATTACGTCCAAATTATGGTATGACACACTTGGGATTCCAAACACACCTTACCTTTTTCTGACGGAAAACGACGATGAGGCTCATAACGCATCTCATGAAGCGTTTGATAAGTGGGGCAAAGTCTTCGTTAAGGCTGCGAAACAGGGCTCATCAGTTGGGTGTTACAGCGTCACTGAGAAAGCAAAGCTTGATGAATCAATTGATGCAGCGTTTGGATATTCTGATCAAGTTGTTGTAGAGCAGTCGGTTAAACCGCGAGAGCTCGAAGTGGCTGCCTATGAGTTTGAGGGCAAGCTGGTTATTACGCAGCCAGGAGAAGTAACGGCTCCAGATGGTTCGTTCTATAGCTATGATGAGAAATACAGCGCCGATAGTCACTCCACGACGACGGTTGAGGCCACTAACTTGACGCAAGCCCAGCGTGATTTAATTCAGGACTCGGCAAGAAAAGTGTTTACGCAAATGAAGTTACGACACTTATCACGTATCGACTTTTTCCTGACGGATGACGACAAAATCTATCTAAACGAAGTGAATACCTTTCCAGGAATGACGCCTATCTCAATGTTTCCGAAAATGGTTGAACATTCAGGTGTACCATTTTCCGACTTTTTAAGTGACTGTATCGAATCAGCTTTTCGCTAATCGTAGTTTTTCTTAGTCTTAAAAATCGCTTTTTGCTGTTCTGACAACGACGTTTTGCCACTGTACTGCAGTGGCATTGCAGGACTTTGCCAACGTCCAAACTCCTGTATCTCACGTATTTTCATTCCCTCACGGGTCTTTTCTTGAACCGCGCCGACACGTCCTGATTGAGAAGAGAAGCCAAGCGAGTTGTTCAGTCCCAACAATTGACTTGCTCTTTGTAAGACACGATGGATAGACGAATCATCAAGTTGAGTTTCTCCGACGTTGCCATGTCGATCGATAGCACGGAACAAATAAGAGTAGGGAACATGTACCAGCCAACCCCTTAAGCTTGCGCTTGCTTCGGCTGATAATGGATAACATCTTTCGTCTATAGTTACGGCGTAACGCTCATCATCTTCTAAAATATCCTCTACTTTCATAGCTTTGAGCTCACGGCGCTTCAATGCGCACTCATAAAGCAAATAATACATAGCGAGATCTCGCGCGTCCTTTTTTACGTCACTACCGGCTAATTTAGTATGAATTTGCGCTAGGTGAGCGGAGGTAAATGGTATTGTCTGCTTTACCTGTGATTTTCCTGAAAGCTTAAGTTTACTCATAACAAGAGTTACTTCACGTGCTTGAGTAGGGTCTTTATAACCTAGAATGTAATGTACAACGGATATAGTGACCGCGTAACGTCTAATACTGCTAAATTTCCTCTTTGAACTCACGTGTTCGATGAACTCTAGAACAGAGAGCGAAGTTGCAGGTAAAGAGGGACGCGAGCGTTCTAAACAGAAATCGTTAAAGACACGCCAGTCTTTTGCCATTGCCAGATTTGTACTACGTGAATACCGGTGAGCAGTCAGTTCATTAAACTCATCTGGGGTTATTCCTGAACTAAGTAAGTGTTTAAATCTGTTAGCTTTGTCAGATTCTGTAATCCGAGGTATGTCTTTTTTCATACTAATGCACTATAACTTAATTGATTGCCATACAATAACTGATAACATGTCCGACGGACAGTGTTACATCAACGATATAAGAGACAAGTCTTTATGGCTCTAGCGAGTTATCGAGGGTTTACCCTTAAATCTATAGGCTCTTCCAATCAAGTTTGGAAGGTCACCATAAAAAACCGTGAATTGCAGGGCACGCTGGCAGCCGTTAAAAAGAGTGTAGATTGGTGGTGCGATACTGCTTCAATTATCGATCCTTCTACATTAGCAGCGAGTTCGGAAAGAGCGCCGTCGAAAGGTGCGCAAGAAAACTTCCATGGCTTCACTATTAAGAACGATACCGGTGAAAACAACGCGTGGTATTGCATGTTTAATGGTAAACTTATCAAAGGTGGTAAGCTTGCTATTCAGCGACATATCGAAGCTTACCTAGTCGCAAAGAAAAAAGCAGAACAAGCAAAGTAATACTATGACTCTCGTATATTCAACGGAAACAGGCCGAATTAAAGAAGAAAAGCAGAAACCAGAACGCGTAAAAGGCGATGGTATTGTGCGAATCCAAAAGCAAACTAAAGGCCGTAAAGGCAAAGGCGTTTCAATTATCACAGGTCTAGATCTTGATGACGCACCTTTAAAGCTTTTGGCCGCAGAGCTCAAGAAAGTTTGTGGTTGCGGTGGTTCTGTTAAAGATGGAACGATCGAGATTCAAGGTGACGCAAGAGATAAAATCAAAGCTGCGCTAGAGAAGAAAGGCTACACAGTCAAACTCGCTGGCGGCTAACGCAAATAAGACTCGAACAAACAATGCCAACATAATGAACGTGTTGGCATTGTCGTATCTAGAACCACATTATCTAAATCGACAGATTAAGATAATGTGGTTATTAGGTATTTTATGGTAAATCAGCGTTATCGTTAAATAGCGCGTCCAGAGAGGAGAAGGTTAGAGTAAACAACAACGATTTTAAGGAGATTAACACATTATTTAACATAATATACATAATGCGCAGTCGGAATGTAAGAGCAATATTGTAATGTCCGGTTTAAAACCCATAGCCAATCTCAATTTGAATTTTTTAAAACACCACGTTGAACCCCAATACACCAACCATCCATTTGGCGCGTTGACGTTGAACTCAAGTGCTTTCTACAAACACTAGCCAATAGCTTAACAATCGAATCTGCATTGTGGAATTGAATTGTTCGGCCTGACGTTACCATTCTTAAAATAACCATTCCGCCAAAAATTCGGTTGCCCATTCGTAAGCATCCAGTGTTCTTACTTAAAACCGGTGACGGACTTGAACTGTCTCATAGCGACGCAATTGCTGATACGTAGCCTTACGGTAGCAATCATAGAAACGAACATGCAAAACTAATGCTGTTCGATGCGGACACTATTAATTAAAAGCTTTCCGTCTTTGAGTAAGCCGAAGCACATCTACTTCCTTAAACAAACCGAATCGGCAGTGAGTCTACGTCTACGTATCAACAAGTCGACTGAGTTTAAGTACGGATTCACACTAATTTTGTGACATCGTAACTTTAACTATCGAGATGTCTTGTGGCCTATGTTTTGTCGCACCTGTCCGTTTTTCTAATGCTACGTGCTAGGCGGCTCCCTCCTGAACAAAGATCTTCGAAGATCATATGTGAATACTTACTGCTTTTGTAGACCCCATAAATAAAGCAGAATATTTCACTAGCAATCCCAACTCCCAGATTTAGGCTTGTAACTTAGTTACAGATTACACTTTTTACTAACCGCAGCTAGTGATTTATTCTGCCGTATCTTACTGAATTAATTAGTTATAGCTCAAGTTCCTAGCAAAATATTCGTTTGAAAGCTGGCGTTTCGTTGCTTTACTGCCTATCTATTCGAATTATTAATACCTATACGTCAGACATAAAAAAACCCTCCAATTGGAGGGTTGAGACTTAATCAAACTTGTTTAGCTGTCTTTGTCGCTTTGTTCAGCGCGGATCTCTTCAGCAACCATCTTGATTGCTTGAGCAGTACTAATGCCCTGCTTCATAAGCTCTTGGATTTTTTCTACTGCGGCTTGCTGTTCTTCATGGCTTAACGTTAAATCATCAAACATAATTCTTCCAACTCATCGGAAATTGATAATGGACGGACTATAGCGGATCTGGTTTCTATCGCAAGTCATTTAACTAGTAGGTCGCGACAAAGTTAATGGATGCACCCATGGCTTGTGGCGATGTGTAACTCGCAGCAATATCAAGTTCGATAATGTTGAGTGGGCGTAAACCAATACCCGCTGTAAGGGTTCCTTCCGAATCACGAGCAAGGTTTTTGTAGTACCCTCCCCTTAATTGGATTTGTCGAACTAGATCGACTTCTACACCCGCTCTGAACATCTGTACATCATCATCAAACTGGGTAAATTTCTTCTCTTTGTTAATGTCATAGTCGACTGAGAACTGAAAGTAGTCTGCGATAAATCCAGCACCTACAGTATACAGTGGTTGTAGTTGGTACTCATAGCCATAGGCAACATCACGTGAGCCAATGCGAGTTACACCACTTTTTGTCTGTATGTTTCGTGACAACATGTTCTTAGCAGAGAAACCAACTCTAAATGGCCCATGAAACCAAAGTGCACCGGCGTCTAGGTTAAGTGCAGTTTCGCCCGTTGATTCTTCGCGAATGTTGTCAAACTTAAAGTCTTGTAGTGAGTTAACACTGGTGTAGGTATAAATGCGCTGTAGTTTTGGTGAGACTCCGAATGAGAAATGCTGGCCAAAAAGCGTTTGGTATTTGGCTAAAGAAATGCCAATTTCGGTTACAGCGACTGAGGCGGTTTTGATCGCGCTATCTTCTGCCTGTGTTATTGCATTGCCAGTATTCGGAGCGATATCTGGAGTCGCAACATTTTCAACGTACGCTTTGCCGAAAATATTCGCCGCGATGTAACGGTTTGGTAAACCGAATGCGACAGCACCACCAAAATCAACATTTGCCTGAGTACCCGACAAGGCGCTCAGTGCCGCTTGAGTGGCAGCAGCATCGCCACTGTTTGCTGCGTTAAAAGCATCATCAGCTTTATCGAGCATGTTATCTTGGTCATCATAGCTAATGCCTAATGTCGGGACCAACATTCCAGCATCATCGTTTCTACGATAGATCGCAGTAAGCGCAGGGTTATAAAAGGGGGCGGTTAAGTAAGACGCGGACACAACCCCCGTTCCCCCCATCGCATCACCACGTGCATCGATGGCAATGGTAGACGCTGCCAAGTGACCAGAAGCCGTTGCAGTAGCACACAAGATAGTGAGTTTTTTGAGTTTTGTGTTCATAAAAAATAACGCCGTTAATCCTTTGTGTAGGTATTAACGGCGTCTATTTCAATTTCTTTAGCTCTAGATCTAGATTATATGTAAAAATGTGCTACTCATCTGCCGACACATCAAATGTCTTGTTAAGTATCTGAGCACGCTCAAAAAGAATTGGCCCTTGCCAGCGACTTTGCTTCATTGAAACGGCCAACACATAACGATCAGGTGCGATATCTGAGGTGTCGAGTGTCGTTGGATAATCAGACTCGTATTCTTTCCCCCACACCTGGGTATACTTACCATCGATGTAGTCAAACAAACCAACTTCGAGCTTAGGTAAAGGACAGTAAGGATTGAGTAATGCGTTTTTCTCGATCTGCCATTTATCTTTGGCTGACCACCTTACTGTTTGTTTCAAAGGTTGGTTAGTAAAGATGAGCCACTGACTCCAACTGTCACCATCAACAAGAGAAACGTCCAGTCTATATAGCCCAACCTCTAGAGGAGAGGTAAGGTTGTAGCGAATTCCATACGTTGTCGAATCTGTTACACCGTCACCGTTCGCGGTCACATAGAATTCACTGTCGTTTGAGACACGCTTATCAACCCATTTTTTCAAGCTAATTTCCGACACCACACGGTCGGAATCTAATTCTATCGTCGAAAGATAGGTATCGCGGCCTGGGCTTTGGATGGTTTGCTGTCTTACCACAACGTTCTCGACCCAGTCCGGTAAGGGTTGTGAAGAGTAGCCTTTACCACAATCTACACTCAAAGATTGTAAAAAAAGCCTATTGATATGAGATTTCAGACTTTTCGTTGGTTGCTGTTGCCACTCTTCGACCAATGACTGAAACATAGATTCAAGGTCATTGTTTAGTAAGTGTTTATGCGCTTGAGAAATGGTTGATGTACCTTCAAACCAATCGGCACCAACAGATGTTGATGCCGAAAGTAGCGCGATAATTGCAAGTTTGCGTGTGCTGAACATTAGCCTTTCATTTTATAACCGACACCGCGTAGTGTCTCGATTTCAAGTCCAGGTAATTTCTGACGTAGCTGAAGCACGTGTGTATCAACAGTACGTGTTGTTGGGAAATGATTGTAACCCCAAACGTGGTCTAGCAGCTCGTCACGAGTGAATACGCGACCTAGGTTACTCGCTAAAAACAGTAACAAATCAAACTCTGTTCGAGTCAGCGTAATTAGCTCGCCCTTGTAGTTCACTTCACGTGTTGCTTTGTCGATAACCAAGCTATCAGTTACGACCTTTGAAGCATCTTCAGAGTCTGTTTCAGGTGCGCGTAGCTGCGCACGAATACGAGCAAAAAGCTCAGCTTCTGCAAATGGTTTCGTTAGATAGTCATTAGCGCCAGCGTCTAGACCCGTTACTTTATCTTTCACTGTAACAAGTGCCGTCAATAGGATAACTGGCACATCTTTGATCTGCTTCCAACCTGCTAGGTGTTCAACAGAATCACCGTCAGGAAGTTGTCTGTCGAGAATTACCAAGTCTGCTTCTTCCCAGTGCTGCTCTACCTGAGAGATAAGTTCTGCATGCAGGCAGTTGTAACCTGCCAGTTCCAAACTTACCAATAGGCCATCAGCTAGATTCTTGTCGTCTTCAACAAGTAGCAGTGTCTGTTTCACAAGGTATCTCCAATATAAAGGTTGTTGGTGGACCGATAAGGGACATTTTTCCGCCCATTCGGCCAACCATGGATTCTACTATCGTAAGTCCTAGCCCTAATCCAGCTTTACTTACAAATGGCTTTCGAAGCTCTCGCCAATCCTTAGCCGTTAATTGTCCGTTATCTATTACTTCTATTCTGAGTGAATTTGATGATGTCACGACATTCAAACTCACTGGTGCAACGCCATACTTAATGGCATTACGTATCAAGTTATCGATACAAGTGCCCAGCCAATAGATGTTTATTTTAGCTGCTATATCTTGATTGATAGTCAATTTTACGTCAGCTTCAAACTCTTCCTCTGCCTTATAGCTTAGCCAATCTTGAACGGAAGGTAGCCATTCTGTTGAAAGAGGTTTGTTATCTGATTGCAAATAATCCTTACTCGCTTCCGCTAGCTGACGCAATCTACGGGTGTCTTCACATAACCTTCTGAACTCATCATATACAGTTTCGGGTAAGTGCTCAAATTCTCTACGAAAACCTTCTACAGTTAAAGAGAGGCTAGCGATGGGTGTTCTGAGTTCGTGAGTCAAAATCTGCAGAACTAACATTCTGCTTTTCATCTCTTGTCGCTTGGTGTTCCAACGATAGATGGACCAGCCAATCACTAAGAGAATATTGGCAATGATCAGTACGATCATACTAATTCTTAGTACATCGGAATGATCCTCAACTTCCCAACACAAGTTCCCTCTTTGAACGAAACAAGTATTGGTTTGAGACGCTAACTGATAGTTCAACCCAGCTTGTTTTGCATTTTCACGCCAAACTTTTGACTCAAAGAGATAATAGATATCCCCTCGCCTTAGCCAAAGTTCTGAATTTTCAACAAACATTGAAGAGCCGCGGATCAAAGAAGTTACCGTCGGTTCATCCATAATTTGCAGTCGCCCTAGTAGTGAGCCCGGTGGTGCAAGTTCACGCTCCTTGATGTGCATGAATTTTTGCAGTTCATCTTTTTTCTCAGGATATTTAAGGATATACCGAGCCGCGTATGTACCACCGCCGGGGTGGATTAGCCCACTTCTCGCGAACCACTTAGTTGATAGCTTACGACCACCACACATAGCTCTCGTATACACCAAAGGCTCGGTAATCAACGGACTCAGGGGTAATGTGCCACTACAGTTTTCTGCTAGCCGATAAAGCTGTTGAATTTCCTTTAGTGGATATTTGGTTGTTTGAGGGAGCATAGACACTGGCGTCAAAAGCTGTGTTGGGTAGTCAGCTTGGATCACTCTGACGTCGTATGACGCATTCGCTTGCTCGTAGTCAAAGAACTCAACGAACTTATCTATACGCTCGGGCAAAGACTCAGCTTTCGCGCTGAACGAAAAGCTAAGGGGTAGCGTCATCAGTAATGTATAAACTAAGTTCTTCAAAAGACGTGTCTTGTAGATCGTTTGTTGGCATGGATTTTCACACATTATCGGCAAGATGAAAGCTAAGTGCACGCAATTATTTTGTTAAATCCATGTTTGTTGTAGAAATTGTAAACGAAAAAAGCCAGCTTTCGCTGGCTTTCTTAAGTTATTGCTCTTTAAAGCGCTTTAGAAATCGCGTCTACGCTTTCTTTCGCATCACCGAACAACATCGATGTATTCTCTTTAAAGAATAGTGGGTTTTGAACGCCCGCATAACCTGTATTCATTGAACGCTTAAACACGACAACGTTTTGTGCATTCCAAACTTCAAGCACTGGCATGCCAGCGATTGGGCTGTTTGGATCTTCTAGTGCTGCTGGGTTAACAGTGTCGTTCGCACCGATTACCAGAACAGTATCTGTGTCGCCAAAGTCATCATTCAACTCGTCCATTTCAAGCACGATGTCGTAAGGTACTTTTGCTTCCGCTAGTAGTACGTTCATGTGACCCGGTAATCGACCGGCAACTGGGTGGATACCAAATCGTACTTCAACACCTTGTGCACGTAGCTTTTCAGTAATTTCATGTACTGGGTACTGAGCTTGGGCTACTGCCATACCGTATCCAGGAGTGATGATAACTGACTTACTGTTTTTCAGCATCTCAGCAACTTCTTCTGCTGATGTCTCACGGTGTTCGCCCTGCTCTTCATCACTAGAAATCACCACTTCCTGACCGAAGCCACCTGCGATAACACTGATAAACGAACGGTTCATTGCTTTACACATGATGTAAGACAGGATGGCACCTGAAGAACCAACCAACGCACCCGTTACGATTAGCAAGTCGTTTGACAACATGAAACCTGCCGCTGCTGCTGCCCAACCTGAGTATGAGTTCAGCATTGAAACGACAACCGGCATATCCGCACCACCAATTGATGCTACCAAGTGGTAACCAAATACAAGTGCGATCGCTGTCATCACTAATAGAGCGAACATGCTGCCGTCAGCTTTGACGAAGTAGATCAAAAGTAGTGTTGAAACAACAACAGCAGCCAGATTCCACTTGTGTTTGTGAGGAATGTTAAGTGGCGACGATGAAATCACACCGCGAAGTTTACCAAAGGCAACAATAGAGCCTGTAAAGGTTACTGCACCAATGAATACACCAAGGAAAACTTCCACTAAGTGAATTACGTGATGAGCGTGAACTTCAGCAGCAGCCAGCGTTTCAACATTTGGAATGGCCGGTGGATCGATATAGCTGTTGTAACCAACAAGCACTGCGGCTAAACCTACAAAGCTGTGAAGAATTGCAACCAGTTCTGGCATTTCAGTCATTTCTACTTTCTTAGCGTAGAAAATACCAATCGCAGCACCGATTACCATCGCAACAATAATCCATGCAAAACCCTGAGCATCAGGGCTGAAGATCGTTGCAATCAGCGCGATCGTCATACCGGCGATACCATAGTAGTTACCGTTGCGAGCTGACTCTTGCTTAGAAAGTCCCGCCAAACTCATGATAAAAAATAGTGCAGCTACAATGTAAGCTGCTTGTACTAATCCTGCAGACATTGTGACTCCTTATTTATCTTTACGGAACATTTCAAGCATGCGCTTGGTGACGGTGAAACCACCGAATATGTTGATGCTGGCAATCAATACAGCGACGAAGGCTAAGAAGGAAACAACGCCATTGCCTTGTCCAATCTGTAATAGCGCACCAACAACAATAATGCCTGAGATCGCATTCGTTACTGACATTAGCGGTGTATGCAGTGCGTGTGTCACGTTCCATACAACGTAGTAACCAACCACACAAGCTAGTACAAATACCGTAAAGTGAGATAAGAATGCTGCAGGTGCTACAGATGCTACCCATCCAAATACACCGACAGCCGCAGCAAGCCCCACAAGCTTTTTGACTGGAGAAGTTGGCTCTTCAACTTTCTCAGCTGGTTTTGGCGCTTCGGCTTTTGGTGCTTCTGGCTGAGCAGACACTTGAATTGGTGGTGCTGGCCAAGTCACTTCACCTTCTTTGACGACCGTTACACCACGAAGAACCACATCGTCAAAATTAATGTCGATGTTTCCGTCTTTTTCTTTGCAAAGTAGCTTAAGAAGGTTAACTAGGTTTGTTGCATAAAGCTGAGAAGACTGTGTCGGTAGACGACCAACCATATCGGTATAACCGATGATTTTCACGCCGTTTTCTGTTGTGACCACTTGATCTGCCACTGTATATTCACAGTTACCACCATTGGCTGCAGCAAGGTCAACAATAACGCTGCCTGGCTTCATAGCGTCAACCATTTCTTTGGTGACAAGCTTAGGTGCTGGACGTCCCGGAATAAGGGCTGTTGTGATAATGATGTCGACGTCTTTAGCTTGTTCCATGTAGAGCTCTGCTGCCTTCTTATTGAAGTCATCAGACATCTCTTTTGCATAACCGTCGCCCGAACCCGAGTTTTCTTGGTAGTCAACTTCTAAGAAGTCAGCGCCCATCGATTCTACTTGTTCTTTAACTTCTGGACGCACGTCAAAAGCACGTACGATTGCACCCAGACTTCCTGCTGCACCGATCGCTGCTAGACCCGCAACACCAGCACCAGCAACAAATACTTTCGCAGGTGGAACCTTACCTGCTGCCGTAATTTGACCCGTGAAGAAACGGCCAAACTCGTGAGCTGCTTCCACTACCGCTCGGTAGCCGGCAATGTTCGCCATTGAACTTAATGCATCTAATGCCTGTGCGCGAGAGATACGAGGTACCGCATCCATTGCCATTACATTGATGTTCTTACTAGAGAGCTTTTCCATTAACTCAGGGTTTTGTGCAGGCCACACAAAGCTGACTAAGCTAGCGCCATCTTTCAGTGATTCGATTTCTTCATCGGTAGGAGCATTAACTTTCAGAACTAGGTCTGATTGCCATACTTCTTCAGAAGACTTAATCGTCGCTCCCGCAGCGACATAAGCTGCATCGTCGAAACTTGCAAGCAAACCTGCTTGCGATTCAATTGAGACATCAAATCCCAATTTCAAAAGCTGCTCAACCGATTTCGGCGTTGCAGCTACTCGCGTTTCACCCGCGAGTATTTCTTTTGGCACACCAATTTGCATAGCTATTCCTTAACTATTGGCAGAAGTATTGTTCTTTTTTAACCAACTGAGTTCGTAACATCAAGTGATTTGTAACCGAAATACATAATTTCATTACATATAACGGAAAGTAATGACTTTTATACAAACCAATCTAGTAAAAAAACCACACGAAAACCCCGAATTGGAGGTCATACCAGTGCAATAATACCGAGTCTCGGGAATTTTTCGTGTAAGTAGGTCATATTATGACAATTATTGCTGCAAACAGATGACCAACATCAATTAAATCAATCAACTGAAACTGGTCTTTCCAGAACAAAAATGCATCAAGATGATTACCAAAGTTTATGATTCCTCTACTTCCTCTACCACTACGTTGATCTCTTGAAACTGCTCGACAGTGAGACGTTTGTTAACCTGAATATATGTGCCACTTCGAAGCTCATATAATCCGCCGAGTTCATAACAATAGCCAGCAAAGGCTCGACTACCTGCTACTTGATCGAAGATCGCATATGCTTTAACACCATTTCTGATAGCATCTACATGAGCGATTCGATGTTTATACCCGTACTCACCCTCTCTTCCTTTGTCTTCGCTCCAACCCAATACGCGAACATAGGTATCACCATGGATTTCGAATGTGTCCGCTAAATGCACCTGCAGCAGAAGCACGTCACCAATCCATTCCCCCCATGACTGAATGTGTTGTCGCTTTTTGGCTGGGATGAAGCCCAGTTCTTTGAACAATGCATCCCTGCCTATACGTTTGTCTGTATTGATCATTCTTTTGTCCTCAACTCGTTATCTGAACCGCCATTTCGCGCATTAAACCTAATTGCATGGACCACGCTGAGTAGCAAAATCACTAAAGAGACCACTTTGACAAGAACCATACAGAACACCATACCTTTAAGGTTTTAAAAAAAGCACTCTGAGAGCACTATTAATGTGAATACTGATAGGAGCTTCGGCAGGCTTGGTTTTTGACTACTCAGCCATAAACCGACGAACCTAGTCAGTACGAAAATTCGTGTGCACTATACACTTACAGTACGGCGTACGTATATGATCAAGTTCTCATTTTCTAAACAGTCACATGGAAGAAATCGATGTTCGATAGCCAAAGGTTAGGAAACAGTCCGTGAGTGTCGTTAGAACACTGAAAAACAAAAGCCCCTCAACAAATGTTGAAGGGCCCCAGACTAAAGATATCTCGATGTTCAATGCTAATTAGAAAATTGACTCACCCATTTGATCAATGAACATCTGTGCTTTATTGAGCATCAGTTCGTTCGCGTCAGACTCAGAACCGAGTACATCAGAGCGAATAAATCTATGCTCTTTTAGTTCGCCATCTACTTCTTTGGTAATTCGACCGGCGATACGATATTGCCCATTTTCCGCAATAGCCTCTTGGTAGATGAGAAACCCTTTATATTCTACAGGCTCAACTTCTTTTGGTTGCGGTGCTTTGCCGCCTCCGAACAGTTTTGAAAAGAATCCCACAAGCTTTCCTTAACAAGCAGTAATATTGATAATTCATGTTGGCTATTTTCAAGCGGAGGGTCAACCCAAAAGTGTAAAAGTTATCTGGGCATTTACGTAAAACCGGTTTCTTTGGTAGTCGCTGTGTTAACGGTCAGTGTTTTCTAAACATTTAACCTTTATTGAGGTATTTATAAACTTTGCGAATGAGCGTCGGGTTTTAAGTGCAAGAATGACAAAATACTTGGCAAAACATTAAATTACCGTATCCTAAAGAATCGAATTATAAACAACCTGAAGTACCTGAGTTCTTAGTTAATGGCGACCTCTTTTACCAGCTCCAATCTGTTTCGTCTTTTCATGCCTATGTTGATGATGATTGGTGTAATGGTCAGCGTAAATCACATCATTGACGCGACTAAAGCGAATTCAGGTTTTGTCACTAACCTACCTTATATATTGTTTGGAACCGCTGTCGCCCTCAGCCACACATTCAAACAATCTAGAATGGCGATGGTCGCTTTATCCATGCTTGTCGCCTACCTTGTGATACAACTTCGATTACAAAGCCCCCTTAGCTCGGGGACGACATTACTTGAGCTTTCTTTGCTAAGCTTGCTGTTACCTGTGTCGTGCAGTTTGTCGTATTTGTTTTCAGATACCGGAGTCATTAGCAAAGGCATGGCTATCTTTGGTGCTATTCTGGTCAGTTTTATCGGATGGACCGCGCTCATCCTGTCTCATTTTGCAACTGGTGGCTTTTTAGGCTTCGACAACGATCTTTTGATGGCAGTACCTCAGATATCTCGACTGCCACTTGTTCTAGTCCTTTACACACTTGCTATTATCGGCGCCACAGGCATTTTCTTGCTCAATTTCAATCGTCCAATTGATGCGGCTGTTTATGCATCCATTTTTATGGCCGGTGGGACATTTATTTTCTTTCACATCCCATATATCTCAAGCACCCTGTTCTCACTAGCAGGTGTCCTAATAATTATCTATGTCATATCTGCAAGCCATCAAATGGCGTTTAATGATCGACTGACCAATATTCCTGGTCGTCGAGCTTTAGAAATGGATATGAAGCACTTAGGTCGTAAGTTCACCATTGCGATGCTAGACGTTGACCACTTCAAATCGTTCAACGATACCTACGGGCACGATACTGGCGATGACGTACTCAAACTTGTTGCATCTCGTATGCTTAGTGTTGGCGGAAACGCTAAAGTCTATCGTTATGGTGGTGAAGAATTTACTGTGCTGTTCAAGGGAAAAACCGCGAAAGACAGTAAGCCTTTCTTAGAGGAACTAAGGGAGGAGATTCAAAATTACGAAATGGTCATTCGTGACGAGCTAAAGCGTCCCAATAATAACAAACAGGGGGCCAAGAATCGCGGTTCTAACAGTAAACAATCTACAGTGAGCGTAACGGTGAGTATCGGTGCGGCAGACAGTAAAAATACTCGTAAGCCTGAAGACGTTCTCAAGAAGGCGGACAAGGCACTCTACTCCGCTAAAGAGAAAGGACGTAACCAAGTTCAGTGCGCCCGCTAAAGCATCTTAGCCTGTTAAGTTAGTCTTGGTTAAAGAACAACACAATACTCCCGCCCTTTAGATCACTTCCATAATTTACGCTCAACCCAATACCAACATTGTCGACAAATGGCACATGAAAAGGTGGTGTCATTAACCACCCGACCGTTCCTTCGTAGTAATGACTTGAGCCTAGGATGCCAAGTGTGTCCCCACCAATATCTACTCGCCGTATGCTGGTATACACGGTTTGGATTGAACGTCCCCAATCGGTGACATCGTAGAACAGCTTCGCTTCGTTTGACCAATACCAACCTTCCGGCGTACCGACATCGCCCTCGTTTGCTTTACCCCAACCGTATCCAGAAAAATAATTAAACGTTGATTTCAATTTAACCAGACCCCAGCCTTTATCTTTGGAGTAGTTAAAGCCCATTTTGGGTTGAATTGACGTTGCCCATGCGGATGTATTGACCAACTTTCCATCAATAAATCTCTGAAAGAGTTTGGAAAACGGTGATTGAAAGTCATAGTTGCTGTGTAAGTATTGAAGATGAAGGCCGATGCCAGTCTCAAACGTCCAGTGTTCACTGAAGCTAATCTCCTGCTCGTAGCCTGAGAAAACTCCTAATACGTATTTACGATGACTATCGCCAATATCTAAGATTTGGTCTTCTATGCGCAATGCAGAGAACCGAAGGGTCGCTCGTTGTTGAAACTGCTTGTTGTCGGATAAATCAAATGTCAGAGGCAGTGCCGAAACGCCGATATTCTTTCGTCTATCTAAAGCTTCTTGCGACCCAATTTCATCATTATCAATATTAAGTAAGTCATTAGGGTCGAAATCCTTGAAGCCAAAGGTTAATGCGTCGCTGTCCGTTAATATGATCGCCGCTGCAAAATCTTCTTCGAAGATATCTTTAAACTGTGGGTCAGCACGTGCCGTCAGATGAGTTAATGCGATAATAGATACAGTGACCGTTAAAAGTCTCAATGGACAAACCCCAATAACGATTGATGAACGCTAACAATAACAAAAGCGTTACTTTTTACAGTAACGCTTTGTATTAAGTGTAGAAAAACATTGAAAAAAGAGAAGCGTACAATGAAATAATTGTCGCGCTCTACATGGGCGTGATTCTAGAAGAGTCTATGAGGTGGTACTAACAATATCGTTTTCGAGTTGTGAAACGTAGCGATTTCGACCACTTCTCTTCGCTTGATAAAGCAGCTTATCAGCACTTTCGTACAATTCGCTTAATGACTCATTACCGTTAGGAATGGTGCTGTACACACCAAGTGACAACGTCACCCTATCAGAAGTCTGGGAGAACTCATGAGGAATGTTTAGCGAGACGATGCCATCTTTTACCCTTGCTGCGTTCTCTTCAGCTTCGTGAACATCGCTTTTGCTTAGTAAGATAACGAACTCTTCACCACCGTATCGACCTACATACTCTCCAGAGCGAATAAACATAACGTCAAGAAACTGCGCAATGTTTATCAAACACTGATCGCCCTCGGTGTGGCCATAGTTATCGTTGTAGGCTTTAAAATGGTCTACATCCATAAGAATGACAGACAAGGGCATTTGGTGTCTTCCATGCCATTGAATCAGCTCTGTTAGTTTGTCGTCCATATAGCGACGATTAAACAATTTAGTTAGACCATCTTCGTTGGCTTGGTGTTGCAGTGCCCTATTAGCTTCTTCGAGCTGGGAGCTTGCCTGTTTTAACTCGCGACGCATTTGAGCGATTCGTTGCATCGCAATGAGTTTGGACTGCAAGACTATTTTGTTCACGGGTTTAACCAAGTAGTCATCACCACCTGCATCGATAGCTTTCGCAATCATTTCAGGTTCATCGTGACTGCTTAAAAAGATGATTGGTATCCAGTCAGCTTTGTAACGCTGTCGAATTTCAGCTGCCACCTCAAACCCATCCATCTCCGGCATAGAAATGTCGAGTAAAACGAGTTCTGGGTCAAACGTGGGATACAAAGCAAGCGCCTCTCTACCGCTAGCCGCTACCTCTACCTCATGCCCAAGTTGTTTGAGGCGTATCTGTAACTGCATACGCTCCAACTGAGCATCATCTACGAGAAGAATTTTCATCGAAGATTCTATGGACATTATGAGCATCCTTGTCTTTGTATAACACCAACATATGGTTAATATAAACCACATATTAGGATAATATTCAAACAGTCCCACTAAAATTGCAGTAATAACAGTTTGTTTGCGCCCAAATCACAGTTTTGAGTGGGCATTCTGACTCGACTTGGATTATTATTGACGTTTGAAATGATGATCTCTGGATTATCGACAATCTTTACACAGAGAAAGCTGTATGTCTGAAACACAAAACACCGAAACCACTATCGTAGACCTAGAGACAGTCTCCGCTGAGCTTAAACAGGTAATCCTTTTTGATGAGGTACCAGAAGAGCTGTACAACATGGTGGTATCTATCCACGAAGTGACTGAAGAAGCGGTTCGTGAAGCGTGGAACTCTCTGCCAGCAAGCGCGCAGAATATTCTTGATAATTTCGAGCAGTTTCATGCACTCATCTCTGTGAGTCAAGCATTCGCAGGCGTGAGCGCTTTAGAAGAGTTTACTACGATGGAACTACCATCAGATATGAGCGATGACGATAAAGAAGCATACAAAGCAGAGCTTCTTGATAAAGTTCTACAGAACTGCATTAAAGACATGGTTAAGCAGATTAAAAAAGCACGCCGTGATGCTATCTTGAAGCGTGATTTCAAAGAAGTTTTTGTAAAATAATTCGTCTTAAAGATGCCAAAAGAGCCACTTTCTGTGGCTCTTTTTTTATAAGTGCGGTTCGAGTGCCACATCTTTTTGCGACACACTCACCCCTTTTATTTGTGCATACACTTTTTGTCCTTTCTTCAAGCTCAAGTCATCTATCGCCCACTCTGTAACCGTCGCAACTAGCTCACGCTCTTCATCTAGTAACAAGACCACTTCCACGCTTTGCCTCGGCGTTCCCTTACCGCCCAGAGAAATTGATTTCACGACACACGGAAGAATGTTTCGTATTGATGTTTTCTCCGCTCTGTTTAAAGAGATAGATACATCGCTGGCTCGGACCCGCAACCTAACATGTTCCCCAACATCTGCATTGGTATGTTGGACCCATAAATAATGCTCAGGCGTCAAGGCTACCTTGGTTAAACCATAGGTGTCGTTCTGTTCTAACACTGTCCCTTTGAATAGCGCGCTTTTATCTGAAAACGACTGCCATGATTGCATCAGTTTACTCGCCCACACCCGTTCGATTATGTCGGACTCAACAACCTTGCCGCCATCAATCACTACTAAGTGTTGAGCTAACCTGAGGATCTCGTTCTGGCTATGCGTAACATAGAGTATCGGTATATCCACCTGATTAGAAAGTGCTTCTAAAAAAGGCATTAGCTCTCTCTTTCTTGGCGTGTCTAAAGATGCCAAAGGTTCATCCATAAGCAGTATGTTCGGCTTACTTAATAAAGCTCGTCCAATGGCTACTCGTTGCTTTTCACCACCAGATAAATGGCTTGGATAACGATCGAGAAGCACCTCAATAGCGAGTAGTTTTATGATTTCGTTGAAGTAATCCTCATCCTTTTTCGTGACGCCGTAACATAAATTTCGCTCGACCGTCATATGTGGAAAGAGTCTAGCGTCTTGGAATACGTAGCCGATCTTGCGTTTTTCGATGGGCACATTGATGTTGTGTCGAGAATCGAATAACGGCTCGTGATTAATTGCGATATAGCCTGCATCAGGTTCGACCAACCCACTGACTAAGTTGATAAGCGTCGTTTTCCCCGCACCAGAGCGACCAAAAATGGCAGTAATACCTTTAGCCGGTAATGATGTTTTAAGGTGAAAAGACTGAGACTCGAACTGCTTCTTAACATCGATGCTAATTGTGCTCATTTCACCACTCCTAAACGACGCCCCATCCAGCGATTAAGCGACTCAGAGAAATAGAGAGACGCCAATGAAATAGCAATTGAAATGACACATAAACGAAACGCAGCAGATTCTGCCCCTGGGGTTTCGAGAAAACTATACATAGCCAAAGGAATAGTCTGCGTCTCTCCTGGAATATTGGAGACAAAGCTAATGGTTGCTCCAAATTCACCCAAACTTCTAGCAAACGACAGCATGGTACCGCTAATTATGCCAGGGATGATCAAGGGTAAGGTAATAGTCCAAAATACTTTTTGGGGAGAAGCGCCTAACGTCCGTGCGGCTTGTTCTAGCTTGTAATCCACGTTTTCCATTGATAAACGAATAGAGCGCACCATAAGCGGTAACGCGACAATAATGCATGCCAGCACCGCGCCTCGCCAGCTAAAGCTAAAACTCATACCCGTATACTGATAGATAAACTGCCCGATGAACCCTTGTCGACCCATAGAAATAAGCAACAGATACCCTACCACGACGGGAGGTAAAACCAGCGGTAAATGGACAACACTGTCTAAAAGGCTCTTACCGACAAAATCCTTTTTACTTAGCAACCAAGCCAAAAACACACCGATTGGGATTAGCCATACTATCGCAACTGACGCGACTTTAAGGCTCAAAAAGATCGCTTCTACTTCGTATTCTGTCAACATATTAGCGGGTTAACGTCCCTTCAGTAATAAATCCATAATGTCTCAATATAGCCTGTCCTTTTTCCGAACGCACAAATAGAGTGAACAGAACTGATTCTGGAGATTCATTTAAATTCGCCATTGGGTAGTCAATCGAATGATGACTCGAAGTGGGAAATACCGCGAGAATAGTGACACCGTCACTCGCTAATACATCAGAGCGATATACCACACCCAGCGGCGCTTCTTGTCTGTCCACGAGCGCCAACACCTGTCTTACATTATTCACAGGTGCCAGCTGTTTTCTTACATCACTCCAGAGCCCTAAAGATTCTAGCGCCTGTTTTGTATAGATCCCGACGGGAACGGCATCTGTTTGCCCGATTGCAAGCCTGTTATCTTTCAACAACGACCTCCACTGCGCAGATGAAGTTAAATCAAAGGAGTCCGCCTCGAACCGTTCATGCTTTAATGGCTTACTGGTAATAAGGGCTAACTCATTGTGGGCGACAACATGTACGTTTGAAGCTTCAACCGCCCCCTTTGTCTGTAAGTAATCCATCCAACGAGTATTGGCCGAGATGAATATGTCTGCAGGTGCTCCGATGAGAATTTGTCGCGCTAAAGAAGACGATCCAGCAAACACTGTTCTTATCTCAATATTTTCTTGGTTCTCAAATTCTTCTGCTATCTCATTAACCGCATTCGTCATTGAGCTGGCAGCAAATACAGTCAATGTTTTAGCCAATGAGCTATGTGACAGCGTAATCAATATGACTAATAGTAAATAACGCATAGATACTCTACTCTGCTCTAGCCGCTTCAGTTAGATCTGGCCAAAGCAGATCCAGTTTCAAATGTTCTTCAATCGAGTCAGCAATGCGATCAATCGCATTCTCTTTTTCATCGTTAATGGCGAAACTTTCTACATTAGCGCCATTCACCCACTGCGAGATAACGCTGACGACGTCAGGCAAGTCAAAGAAACCATGAACATACGTTCCTAGAACTTGATTGTCTTCGCTGATTGCACCATCTTTAACGCCATTAGAGAAAGTCACCGGCTGAACTCCCGAGACTTTTGATTGACCCGCGTGTATCTCATACCCCTCGATTTCAACAGTACGTTCAACAAGGTTCAAGCAGCCTTTCACATTCGTTAATTGCTTCTCAGCTTCGAGTTGAGTAGTTAAGTTCAGTAGCTTTAAGCCTTCACTTCGACCAGGCTTTCCTTCAATACCATGCAAATCAGCAATCTCATCACCCAACATTTGGTATCCACCACAGATACCGACAACCTTACCTCCGAATCGAAGGTGGCGATCAATATCTTTGTCCCAGCCCTGTTCACGTAAATAGGCGAGGTCATCTCGCACAGATTTTGTGCCAGGCAGTATGATCAGATCTGCTGAGTCTAAACGCTCGCCTTTGCCCACATAGCGAAAGTCGATATCAGGATGTAGACGAAGTGCATCAAAATCCGTGTGGTTACTGATTCTCGTAAGCACCGGAACAGCGACGCTCAACTTGGTGTGGGACTTTTCGTCATGGGAAGCATCGATCGCATCCTCGGCCTCGATGTTTAACCCATGTAGGTATGGGATAACGCCAATGACTGGCTTGCCCGTCTTTTCTTCTAGCCAATCTAAGCCGGGTTCTAATAATGATATATCGCCGCGAAAACGGTTAATAACAAAGCCAATTACACGCGCCTGCTCTGACTCAGATAATAGTGCTAAAGTGCCGTAGAGGTGCGCGAAAACACCGCCACGATCGATGTCTGCTACGATTATCACCGGAACGTCAGCTTCTTCTGCAAACCCCATGTTTGCAATGTCGTTTTCTCTGAGGTTAATCTCCGCTGGACTCCCAGCGCCCTCAATCACAATTGAGTCAAATTCTTTGCTGAGTTTATCAAATGAGTCCAATACAAACGGCATTGCCATACGCTTATAGTCATGAAAACCAACGGCATCCATATTCGCATACGCTTTACCTTGAATGATAATTTGCGCACCAGTGTCTGAATTAGGCTTAATGAGCACGGGATTCATGTGAACGGTTGGATTCACGTTGGCTGCTTGAGCTTGCACTGCTTGCGCGCGCCCTATTTCTCCGCCGTCAGATGTTACTGCACTGTTTAACGCCATATTCTGACTCTTAAAAGGGGCAACGTTTATCCCTTTGCGAGCCAAGACACGGCATAACCCTGCCACTAAGACACTTTTACCTGCATCTGATGTGGTTCCCTGTACCATTAGGGCTTGTGAAGTACGACGCATATTGACCTGTTTTTATTGGTAAGACTCTATGAATAGTTTACCTTGTTTGACTTAGCTGACCAACGGTTTGCTTTGAATTCTAAGCACTTATAACGCTTTGTAGAGCTTGATCAGGCTCTAATTATGGTGACAATATCTCGATATAATCAAAATGGTCTGTATTTTGCAGTACTTTTTTTTATATACTGATTTAATTAAATATTCGAGTTTATATCGAACACTTTTTATCATGGAGTTCTCATGCTAGGTAAAGCAAGTCGTGCTGCACTTTTGACATTAGCAGTCGCCGCCCCTGCGCTGGTTCAAGCAAATAATTTTAACTATAACTCTTTTGAGGTTCGCTTGGGTGCTAACCCTGGTACTATGGGCACTGAGTTTACGACCTTTTTTACAGAAAACACCCATTTTATTGCTCGTGCAGACAGTCGATTTGAAGGCGACTGGGATATCGCGGGTGGTATTGGGTTTAATGGCCCTATCGGTCAGTTTGCAGACGTTTATGGTCAACTATTAGTCCACAACGTTAAAACAAAAGACGACGAAAAATTCGACAGCGAGTTTATGTCGGAATTCAATATTGGTTCACGAGTTTGGCTTCTTCAAAATATCGAAGGTGTTGGGCAAGTAGGTATGCTTAACCGTCGAGACGACACCGTGTTTATCTGGAGTGTTGGTGCACGATTCCATTCTACTGAGGCACTCTCTTTAGGTGCAGATCTAAAAGACGGTGGTATTTACGGACCTCAAGTTCAAATGTCAGTAGAGTTTGGCTTCTAATCAACATAATCTAAAGTTGAGTTTGCTGTAGACAAATACAGCGTTATAAGACAGCATTAAAAAAGGGTTTTCCTATTATGGAAAACCCTTTTTAGTATCAAGTAGAAATCTAAGGTTTCGGTTGTACGTATTTACGGCTTACGTCAACAATCGCAACATCCCTAAAGAAGCTTCGACCCAGTAGCACTGGATATTTTAGGTGCGTTCTATCCGCTAACGTAAACTCTGTTTTGCTAGTCATGTCGCCAATTTTGATGACTGAAACAATCACTGGACGCTTGTCGCTTTCTTCTGAGCTTGATTGTTTTACTTTAACCCAACGTTCAACAGGTAATGACACTTCTTTCGATTCCACACCGTCGTGCTTCATCTTAAACTTAACCCAGTCTTTACCATCACGCTCAAAAGGTACGATGTCTACCGCACTGAGTGAAGATGTTGTTGCACCTGTATCGATACGTGCCTTAGTCGATACTTTGATGTCTACCAGGCTTACATACTCCTGCTCACCAAGAATGAGTTTGCCATCTTCACTCTTTACTGGTGCAGGCTTAGCTACTGGTTGCTCAGGCTTTTTCTCAACGACAGGCTCTTCAGGCTTAGGTTCTGGCTTTGTCTCCGTCACCTTTTCTTCTGGTTTTGCCTCTGGCTCTACTGCCTCTGGAGCTGTTTCAGTATCAGGGGTCTCAGGAGTCACCTCCGTTGAAGGTTGCTCCGCGGCTGGAGGCGTCGCCGTTTCCGTTGGTGTTGTCGAACATGCGACCAAACCACCTGACAGCATCAGGGGCAAAATTACTTTCCAAGGTTTCATTCATTCACCTTTATTATTGTTAGCTCGTTGCGTGTGTATCTTTATTTTTGACTTACTGCTGCTAATGCCTCAGCAACATATGGCAATTGAGACTCAGACAGACCCGCAATATTAATACGACCATCGTCAACACCATAAATACCAAAATCGTTGCGTAAGCGTTGCATTTGTTCTGCTGTAAATCCTAGCACAGTAAACATGCCTTTGTGAGACATGATGAAGTCAAATTCATCCGTTGAATGTGAATTTTTCAATGCTTTGCAAAGACCATCACGAAGCGACACAAGTCTCTGTTGCATCTCAGAAAGTTCTGTCGTCCACATATTCGTCAGATACTCATCTGCTAAGATAGTTTTTACTAATGCAGCTCCGTGATCAGGCGGCATGGTATAGGTAGCTCGCGCAAGGGTAAGCAGTTTACCCTTGGCGTTATTAGCCTCTGCTGAGTTTTTACCGATTACGATTGCTGCACCAGTACGCTCTCGATAAAGGCCAAAGTTCTTGGAACAAGATGTGGTTAGCAACATTTCCTCGACGTTTTCAGCCATGTGGCGCAGACCTAATGCGTCTTGGTCGAGACCATCACCAAAACCTTGATAAGCCACATCTACAAACGGAACAAAACCATTTTTCACGCTAAGCTCTGTGATTGCTTTCCAGTCATCTATTGAAATGTCGGCACCCGTTGGGTTATGACAGCAGCCATGCAGTAAAACGACATCGCCCTGACCTGCTTGACTTAGATCCGTCAGCATTGCATCGCGGTCTACTTGTTTTGTCGCTGCATTAAAGTAGCGATAGAACTTAACGGTGAGACCCGCGGCCTCCATGACTGGCTTGTGGTTTACGTAACTTGGGTTTGACAACCAAACTGTGGTACCTGGCGCTGCCACGTTCATTAGGTCTCCCAACATACGAAGACCACCACTTGCACCTGGCGTTTGAATCACTGACATACGGTCGTAGATTGGCGTTTCACCGAAAACAACCTTGGCAATGCTTTGGTTGAACTCTTCGCATCCAGCAAGACCCACATAGGCCTTGGTTTGCTGTTCTGCTGTAACGATACGCTGAGCTTCAGCTATCGCCTTCATAATAGGAGTTTGGCCGTCGCTATTTCTATATACACCGATACCTAAATCAACTTTGTCGGTACGGTGATCATTTCGGTAAGCAACGGAAAGAGAAAGAATTGGATCGAGCGCTGGCTCGGGTAACTGAGAGAACATGAAAGTCACAACCCTTTGAAATTCAAGCAATGGGCTTCACGTTATCATTAGATTAAAAATATTGAAATAGTTTTGTTATAAGTGGGCGATATTCATTCTGTAAAGCGCACTGTAAACCAGACCATCTATATGAACCTTGAAACCTACTAAGTCAGCTCTTTAGTGAAAAGTAGGTTAAACACAACAAAAAAGGAGCCGAAGCTCCTTTATCATAAATCAGTAAAACGATGGATGACTTGATTGGCGCTACCACGCCATTCAAGCTCCGGATCGGCAAGATCTTTTTCAAACTTACCGTCCACCAGCACATCAACAAGATCAACGACTTGCTTTTGCTCTGGCGTGAGTTCACTTAAAAGATAACCCGACCAAAGCCAAATATCTTTACCTACACATTCAGCTTTAACTCGTTGAACGAGTTTAAGCACAGCAGCGACATTCGCCGGATGAAGTGGATCGCCTCCCGACAAAGACAGACCGCGCTTTTTGATACGAGTATCGTTGAGATCAGCAATAATTTGGTCTTCTAGCTCTTGAGTAAACGGATGCCCTGAATGCAAAGACCATGTTGCCTGGTTATAGCACCCTCGGCATTGGTGAACACAGCCAGAAACAAAGAGAGTACAACGCGTACCAGGTCCATTGACCACGTCGATTGGATGATACTGATGATAATTCATTGGTTGTGACTCTCTTCTATTACTGGTGTTATTTGTTCTTTACAGGTGTTTGACGCGGCGCTTAACTTCTTCTTGTTTACCGAAGTTAAATGGACGAGCATCAGGACTACCTAGATAACCACAAACACGACGAGTTACAGATACACGCGTAGAATCGTGGTTACCGCATTTAGGGCATGTAAAGCCTTTACTGGTACAGTCAAATTCACCCGTGTAGCCACACTCATAACACTCATCAATTGGTGTGTTGGTGCCATAGTAAGGAACACGACTGTAACTGTAGTCCCACACGTTCTCCAACGCTTCGATATTGCGTTGCATATTCGGGAACTCGCCATAGCAGATAAAGCCGCCTGATGACACTTCTGGGTATGGCATCTCAAAGTCGATCTTATCGTAAGGGTTTACTTTCTTCTGTACGTCCAGGTGGAAACTGTTAGTGTAGTAACCTTTATCGGTCACACCATCAATAACACCAAACTCTTTCGTATCGATTTGGCAGAAACGGCTACATAGGTTTTCACTCGGCGTACCGTAAAGGCTGAATGCATAGCCTGTCTCTTGTGCCCACTCGTTTACTACGCTCTTCATATGCTTGATGATATCCAACGCCATATCGCGCATTTGATTATCGTCATACATGTGAGTGTCGTTTCCAAACAGTGCAGTCATTGTCTCGTGGATACCGATGTAACCAAGAGAAATCGATGCGCGACCATTTTTAAAGATTGGAGCAATCGAGTCGTCAGCTTTAAGTCGGACGCCACATGCACCTTCCATATAAAGGATCGGAGCCACACGTGCTTTCACTTTCTCTAAACGACTAATGCGAGTCTCAAGCGCCTTACGTGCCAGGACTAGGCGATCATTCAATAGTTCATAGAATTTATCGACACTGCCGTTCGCTTTGATTGCAATACGAGGAAGGTTAAGACTCACCACACCAAGGTTGTTACGCCCTTCATGCTGCAGTTCACCATTCTCTTCGTAAGTGTTTAGGAAACTACGACAGCCCATCGGCGTCTTGAACGAGCCCGTTACCTCGACTACTTTGTCGTAGTTAAGAATATCTGGGTACATACGTTTTGATGCACACTCTAACGCCAGTTGCTTAACATCGTAGTTAGGATCTTCTGACTTGTGGTTCAATCCATCTTTAATGGCAAAGACAAGTTTCGGGAATACCGCCGTCTTTTTGTTCTTACCTAGACCCGCAATTCGGTTCTTGAGAATAGACGTTTGAATAAGCTTAGATTCCCAACTTGTGCCAAGGCCAAAACCAAAGGTAACAAACGGAGTTTGACCATTAGCAGTATGCAGGGTGTTCACTTCATACTCTAATGACTGGAACGCGTCGTAACACTCTTTTTCTGTACGAGCTGTTGCAAATGCTTCTGGCTGGTGGATGTCCCACTCTTGCGCAATTTGAAGATGCTTGTCGTAGCTTGCTTTAACATATGGTGCTAGTACTTCATCAATACGGTTGATTGTCGTACCGCCATAAATATGGCTTGCTACCTGAGCAATGATCTGCGCCGTTACCGCTGTCGCCGTCGAAATAGATTTTGGCGTATCAATCTCTGCGTTACCCATTTTAAAACCGTGAGTAAGCATGCCTTTAAGATCGATCAGCATACAGTTAAACATTGGGAAGAAAGGTGCGTAATCTAGATCGTGGTAGTGAATATCGCCTTCGTCGTGAGCTTGCACAACATCACGCGGCAAGATGCGCGTTTTTGCGTAGTGCTTAGCAACGATACCTGCAAGCAGGTCGCGCTGAGTTGGAATCACTTTACCGTCTTTATTAGCGTTCTCATTAAGAAGATCGGCATTGCTCTCTTCGATAAGACCTTCAATCTCTTTAGTCAGAGCGCTCTTCTTCTCACGCGCAACATCGCGGTCGTGACGGTATTCGATGTATGAACGAGCCAGCCCTTTATATGGACCTTGCATCAGCTCATTTTCTACATGCGTTTGGATTTCCTGAATATCCACATGTTCGCAATCCTGCAGCTTAAGTTCGACTGCTAACGCCACATTTTTAGCGTACAGTTCGAACTCTTTGTCTGCATGTTCCGCCGCACTTACCACAGCAGCTTCAATACGATCCTTTGTAAACGGAGCACGAGAGCCATCTCTCTTGATTACGATTGTTTTCACCCTTTCTCCTTACCCCTAACATACTCACAGAGTTATCCACAAATACACTATATAGGGTTGTTAGCATTTATTCTGACACAATATATTGTGGTGTATTTAACGAAAAGCACCAACCGAAAGTATTGATTTGGATCAATAAAAACTGGGTAGTGAACAAGAAGAATTCGATCTAAATGAAGTGGATCTCATATGGTGCAATTTCCCAAATCAATGCCAAATTTTCAGGAAAAACAGTTGCATTTTTGCCAAGGCTTGCGGCACATTGCTTGAAACGATTTTTATGAATGGCAAGGGAAATGATAAGAACAATCCGTTATGGTTACCTGACGTTTTCCCTACTAATAGGAATATCACTTTTTCCTACACTAGTAGGTGCGACCACGATAATGACATGGAATATAGAGTGGCTTACAACGACGCCATCGAAAAAGTTTCCAACAAGTTATCGTACTCAAGACGACTTTTCCGCACTGAAGACGCAATTCATGCAAACCAGTCCCGATATTCTCGCATTCCAAGAAGTGGACAGCATAGAGGCAATTTCTCGAGTTGTTGGACCCGATTATGACATCTACCTCTCACACCGATCATTACCCAACAATAAACAGCACCAGTTCTCAGAAATAAATCAATATACAGGCTTTGCCATTCGTCATGGCCTTACTGTAAAAGACGTTGCTGACTTCCCACTAAGCAAAGGTGGGCGACTTCGCTTTGCTTCTGCAATTGAGTTGACATTAGAAAACGGGTCTAGGATTAACCTCCTTTCTGTACACCTTAAAGCCGGATGCAGTGGCAAATACACATCTAACAACTCGTGTAAGACACTCAAACAACAAGGCAGAGTCCTTAACAGTTGGCTCAAACAGCTAGAATCTAATGATGAATCGTATGTATTACTTGGAGACTTTAACCACAATCTCGCTTATTCAGGCGATTGGCTCTGGGCAACTCTCACGAAAGACCTCAATGCTGTGCCAAGGCTGACAACGAAGTCCACTAAAGCCGAGTGTAAAGTGCGTTCTAATCGAAACCCGAACAAGACTCATCAGTTTCGGTCGCTAATCGACCATATAATCGTCAGTCCCGATTTACGCAGCAGTCCAGCCCTACAAAATGTCATGCCGACGAAGAGTGTTCTTGATTACCAAATGAGCGATCATTGCCCAATTTCACTAAGACTGTATAAATAAACAGTTATTAGTAAAAACGGTGAAGATGGCTAAGCTTAGAACACACGTATTATAAATTCGCTTGCTGAATACCCAATGAAATTTGCCGTCATTTCTCTGTTTATTGTTTCCCTCTGCGGCTGCGCTACTAAAGGCGCGATAGAAAATGAGCCCATGGTCAACAGTAGTGATTTACCACCCTATTCCGTTGGCGAGTCTATTAATCAGAGAGATGAAGGTGATATCTCTCTGACTCTCGCCTTTTCCGGCGGCGGCGTTAGGGCTGCAGCGCTCTCATACGGAACGCTGTTGGCGCTTCGGGATACCAAGATCATGACCTCAAAGGGCGAAGTTAGACTTTTAGATGAAGTCGACTATATCGCGTCTGTGTCGGGAGGTAGTTTCACATCGGCCTATTATGGTCTGTACGGGGACCGGATCTTCGAAGACTACGAGTCAGAGTTTCTCTATCGAAAAGTTGGCGACGACCTCATTCATCTATTGTTTAGCCCGACCCTTTGGTTTTCAGAAAATGGACGCTCTGAAAAAGCGATAGAGTATTATCAAGAAGAACTGTTTCACAACGCAACGTTTGCTGACCTGCAGCGTTCAGATGGACCAATGATCGTCATTAACGCGACGGATCTGGGTGGTGGTGTGCGCTTCTCCTTCCTTCAAGAATATTTTGATTTGATATGCTCAGATCTTCATTCGTATCCAGTCGCAAACGCAGTGACTGCATCGGCAGCAGTACCCATTGTTTTTAATCCCGTCGTCCTTAAAAACCATCACGCCTGTTTGAGAGATACTCGATTCGTGTTGGATAGAGAAAGCGATAATGCGCAAATTCAAAATACGTTGGAGGGACTGCGCAGCTACAGTGACAAAGATGCTCGCCCTTTTATCCATCTAGTAGATGGTGGAATATCGGACAATCTAGGATTACTGGCGATATATGAGGTTGTTGAAAGTGCTGGTGGTGACCAAGAGTTTTTCGAGACAATAAAAGCCAGACCACTATCCGACTTTGTCATCATTGTTGTCGATGCCTCGACGACACCCAAATACGGTTTTGAGCTCTCAGACGACGAACCCAGCTTTGCTGATACGTTTAATGCGATGAGTGATGTACAACTTCACCGATACAATGACGCAACCAAAGATCTCATCAGAAAGAAGATGCCAGAATGGTCTGCCGCTGTCGCCAATGAAAACATAACACCCAAGCCTCATTTCATCGATATCACGTTGAACTCGCCTCACTACAAAGACAAGAAATACCAACTTAATGCGATACCTACGGATATGTCTCTCGATGATGAGTCAGTCACCTTACTCATCGATGAAGGGCGACAACAGCTCCTGAACAATCCTACCTTTAAAGCCTTGGTAGAATCGCTTAAATAGGACTATTCCTTTAGACCAAGCTTTAGCAACAGTCTTCGTGGCGGGCAAAAACCGGTGAAACCGCTTTGAATCAAATTAAGACCGATAAATACCGTAAACCAGACAAAATGATGGCTCACGTATACAGTCAGTATTAGCGAGATCAAAACCATGGATCCTGCGAGAATTCGAATGCCGTTTTCAACTTTCATAAACAACCTCTTAATAAGATATAGCTAATATAGTTATGCAAATAAAAGCTCCGTTTCTAACACGGAGCTCTCCGCTGCGACGGCGTTGCTACACAGCCGCTTTCACTATGCCGCGATTTAATGCGACGTAATACAGAATCGGAATCACCAGTAAGGTTAACAATGTCGATACGAAGATGCCGAATATCAAACTTATCGCTAACCCATTGAAGATTGGGTCATCTAAGATAAAGACCGCGCCAATCATCGCAGCCAGTGCGGTGAGCATGATAGGTTTAGCACGGACGATAGCCGACTCAATCACCGCTTCACCAAGCTCCATTCCATCTCTTAACTGATGGTTAATAAAATCCACCAACAGTATTGAGTTTCGAACAATAATGCCCGCAAGCGCTATCATGCCGATCATCGACGTAGCGGTAAACTGAGCCCCCAGTAACGCATGACCCGGCATCACGCCGATAATAGTCAAAGGAATCGGCGCCATAATAATCAGCGGCACTAAGTACGATTTAAACTGTGCGACTACCAGCAAGTAAATCAGCACCATACCAACTGCATAGGCAATACCCATGTCTCGGAAAGTCTCGTAGGTAATCGTCCACTCGCCATCCCAAAAGATCTCTACGCCTTTGAGTCCTGAGGGCTGATTGACAAAGTACTGCTCTACATCCATACCTTTATCCGAGAGGCTTGCTGATATATCGGCCATACCATAGAGAGGGCTATCGAGTTCACCGGTCATGTCACCTACAACCATGATCATTGGAACCAGGTTTTTATGAACAATATAATTATCCATCGCTTGCTCACGTACCTTAATTAAATCGGCAAGGATATACTGCGTACCCGATGCAGAATTGATCTTCATATTCATCACCTGCTCCAAACGCACTTTGGCACTCTCTTTGGCCTGGATTTGAATTGGAATCGGATATTTGCTCTGCTCGCTGTGCAAGTAACTCACAGGCTTTCCGCCTACTGCAGTCGCAAGTGAATCGACAATTGATGAATAGGCGACACCCAAGCGAGAGGCTTTACTACGATCAATGACTACCTGCCATTTTTGATGCGCTTCTGGTAAATAGAGATCAACATCAACAATGTCATCCGTTTCGCGAAATATCTCTCTAAGTTGCAGTGCGGCTTGTTCGCGGACTTCTTGTGTCGGGCCGTACACTTCTGCCAAAATTGGTGACCACACGGGTGGACCCGGAGGCACTTCAACCACTTTCACTTTGCCACCAAATTTCTGTGCAATCTCTACAAGCTTTGGTCTTACTTCGACAGCAATCTCATGGCTTGAACGAGCGCGCTCTGACTTATCCACTAAGTTAACTTGAATGTCCCCTTTCTCTGGTGCTTGGCGCATGAAGTAGTGGCGCACTAATCCGTTGAAGTTAATAGGTGCCGCAGTGCCTGCGTAAATCTGATAATCACTAACTTCTTCAACGTCATTAAGTGCATCGCTGAGCTCGAACAACACACGTTGCGTGCGCTCTAACGAATTGCCCTCTGGCATATCCAAAATCACTTGGAACTCAGACTTATTATCAAACGGCAACATCTTCATGACGACGAGCTGTTGTACAGGTAGCCACATTGATACGACAATCGCCACCAACACACTAACACCGAGTAATAAACGGTTGCGTTTTTGCACTCGACTAACGACAAACGGTGACATTACCTTTCTAAAGAAAGCCGATTGTTTGCTACTGACCTCTTCTTTATGGTCAGTGCTCTCTTTCAGCAGGATTCGAGCTAACCATGGCGTTAATACAAACGCGATAATCAACGAGATCAACATCCCCATTGACGCATTGATCGGAATTGGGCTCATATAAGGGCCCATCAAGCCAGATACAAACGCCATTGGTAACAAAGCAGCGATAACAGTTAAAGTCGCTAGGATAGTGGGTCCACCAACTTCATCGACTGCACCGGGAATAAGCTCCGCCAATTTTTGCTTGCCTTTCACCATATGTCGGTGAATATTTTCCACCACAACAATGGCATCATCGACCAAAATCCCGATCGAGAAAATAAGCGCGAACAACGACACACGGTTAAGGGTAAATCCCCAAGCCCATGATGCGAATAGAGTCAGCAACAAAGTGATAATGACTGCGACACCAACCACAACCGCTTCGCGTACGCCCATAGTCACAAGAACCAACAGAACGACCGCTCCCGTTGCAAAAGCAAGCTTACCAATCAATGTATTGGCTTTATCCGCAGCAGTCTGGCCATAGTCGCGAGTCACATCTACCTGAATGTTATCTGGAATTAGAGTGCTTTCGAGCTCACCTAAACGTTCATCAACCGCTTTAGCCACATCCACCGCGTTCTCACCGCTTTTCTTAGCTATCGCGATTGTCACTGCTGGTTTAATGTCACTCTTGTCACTCGTCCAAACAACTTGCGTTGGCGTATCTATTCCTAAATTGATATCTGCAATATCCGACAAGTAGACAGGCTGACCATCATGTAAACCGACCACTAGCTGCTTAACCTCATCAACGTTGGTAAGAAACTCACCTATTTGCAGAGGTATGGATTGGTTGTCTTGTGTCAAAGCAAGCATAGGTGATGCTGAGTTAGCATCCGGCAACATTTGATTAAGCGAATCTATAGTGACACCGTAACCTGACATTTTTACAGGGTCGAGTCTAACATCAACAATTGTTGGCTGACGGCCAACCGTGTAGATATCTCGCGTACCTGGAATGCGTTTTAACTCTGTTTCCAACCCATGAGCCACACTGGTGATCTCTTCTAGCGATGCTGAGTCTGACTTAGGTGACAAGGTCACGTTTACAATCGGAACATCTTCGATACCACGAGGTTTGATAATAGGCTGCCCAACCCCCATGTTTGCCGGCATCCAGTCGTTGTTGGAATAGAGCTTGTTGTATATCTTAACCACGGCTTCATTTCTTGGGATCCCGACTTCGAATATCGCAACAATCATTGCTCCACCTGGTTGGGAGAACGAGTATATTTTGTCAATGCCGTTGATCTCGGACACGATTTGCTCAGCCGGATTGGTAACTAGACTCTCTACTTCTCTAGGTGGCGCGCCCGGAAATGGAATGTAGACATCGGCGAAGGTCACATCGATTTGCGGTTCTTCTTCTTTAGGCGTCACGGCAATCGCCATCAATCCAAGCAGCAGTGCAATCAAAGCTAATAGAGGGGTCATTGCCGATGACTGGAATGCGGCTGCAATACGGCCAGAAATTCCCATCTTCTCGTCGTTTATGTTATGACTCATACCGCCCCCTACTTCTCGGCCAAATAGCTGACGACATCGGTAACAATTTCATCGCCCACTTCAAGGCCACTAAGTACTTCAAGTTGACCGTCATGGGATTGACCCACTCGTACTGGATTCATCGCCACTTTTTCATCGTCCACACGATAGACAACACTCAGTTCTCCGCGGCGAATAACAGCGGACTCTGGAATTTCAATCGATGGTTTTTCATCATAGGCAAAGGCGACTTTCACCCACTCACCTGGTAGTAAGTTTTGTGGCTGCTCAAGAAGCTCTAGACGAAGGCGGAAGGCACGAGATTTTTCATGAGCGTAGTTAAACAGCTTAGCCTCGTATGGCTCAAGGGTCGCGCCATTGAGAGTGGTTATAGAAAACTGATTGGCATCTGCGACTTTTTCACGGTAGCGCTGAGGAATTTCTGTTACTACACGAAGTGGCGACAGTGAAAAACCTGTCATCAATTGACTGCCTGGAGCGACCGTTTCGCCCAGTTCGACATGACGCTGAGTAACAACTCCCGTATAAGGAGCACGAATGCTGGTGTAGCCCAACGACTCTTTCGCCTGTGCGACAGCGGCCGTTGCTCGTTTAACCTCTGCAGCAGAGGAGCGCGCTTCGGCTTCAGCTGCATCTAAACGTTCTCTAGAAATTGCACCTTTAGGAAAGAGTTCGCGATAACGCTTTATCTGCGCTAACGCCTTAATATTTTGAGCATTGGCGCTATTTAATTGGGCAAGTGCTGCATCTAATGATGCTGACTGTTGCTCTGCACTGATTTCTAGGAGTACATCACCTTGGCTAACGATGTCATTCACATCAGCATTCACAGCAACGATGCGACCGGAGGTTTGTGCAGATAGCGTTCCGCGATTAACGGCTTCTACGGTGCCATCTAATTCCACAATAGAATCAACGCGTTTGATAGCAATAATTGTGGTGTCGAAAGCGTAGGCTGTTGGTGTTCCCAGAACAGCGACTACTACTGCCCACTTAGCTAGAGTAGATTTCATTTTGACCTCACGAGTTATAATTAGATATTGCTAATATAACCACATAAATTAGCTTTGTCTAATGTTAAATTTAGAATTTGCTAATTTACAAAATTAGTATCACTATCCCTCTAAAAATTAGATAAAAAAAGGCCCGATCGTACGATCGGGCCCACAAAAACTATCTTTAATTGGTTGATATTATGACTGGTTTGCCAACTCTGATGTTGCGCGCTTTTCCACGACTATGTCGGTAAGCACCATGCCAACTAACATAGCAGCCACAAAACCCAAAATCCCAAAACTGCCATTGGCCATAGATGAAATCGCCGGCCCAGGGCAGATACCTGCAATACCCCAGCCGATGCCAAACAACGCGGCGCCACTCAACAGCTTTTTGTCTATCTTGTTATTGTCACTTAAACAAAACTGATCGGTACAAACTGGCTCTTGCTTCTTACGGATCACCAACCAATAGCTCGGAGCAAAGACAAGTAGCGCACCGCCCATTACAAACGCCAAATCTGGAGACCACGCTCCAAAGATATCTAGAAACGCCATGACGTTGGCTGGATCGCCCATGCCTGAAATGATCATGCCAGCACCGAACAAAAATCCACTTAGTATAGAAATAACACGTTGCATCTTTGTCTCCTAAAGTACATGAAGCATAACGAAGGTCGTTACCATGGCAACGCCCATAAAAGTCATTGTGGCAGCAATCGAACGCTTAGATAGACGCCCCATTCCGCAGATGCCATGACCACTCGTGCAGCCATTACCCAGCTTGGTACCAATGCCAACTAGTAGTCCACTGACTATTACGAGTGGAGTAGACACCACCATTTCAGCGGGTGCGATACCTAGCCATTTTGCAGACAGAACGCCGCCCAAAACCATGCCAAGTACAAACAACACGCGCCAACTGGTATCGCCAGTTTTAGCTTTGTAAATGCGACCCACAATACCACTAATACCGGCTATTTTACCGTTAAACAGTAACAGTAAAGTAGCTGATACACCGAGTAGCATTCCGCCCAAGAGCGAACCCCAAGGAAATGTAAATTCCATAACTACCTCATTGAATTTAAAACTTAAAATGATTTAAGTTGCAGAATTCATGAGAAAACTCTGCAAGTTAAACCAACTTAAACGGTGGGGTTTAATGACAGTAGAGCGAATGCAATTGTTGGATCAGCCCAATTACACGTTCATCCTTCAGTGAGTAGTAAACGTGTTGGGACTCTTTTCTAACCGAAACTAACTCCGCCTTTTTCAAGACAGTTAGGTGTTGAGAAAAAGCGGATTGGCTGAGATCTGAGTTTTCCTGTAGTTGTCCAGCACCCATCTCTCCTTCTACTAACTGGCACAACACAAACAAACGATCCGGGTGAGCCAGTGTTTTTAGTACGTCAGCGACATCCACGACTTTCGCTTTCATTTGCGGTAAGTTCACCTTGCTACCTCAATGTGTTGAATAATTGGATGCATTATCTAAGCACTCATTAATTTAGTCAATACTTAATTAGGTTTTTAATATTTAGCCAAAATTATATTAGACATTTCTAATTTTAGCGATTATAGTGTTGCTCATCCGTTAGTGAACTGAATTAATTTTTTGGGCAAAGTACCAAAGAAAACAAAGAGGTAAGGTATGACTAAGATTGTAATTGTAGGTGGGGTTGCTGGTGGCGCTTCCGCTGCTGCGCGTGCTCGTCGTCTGAGTGAAGACGCTGAAATCATCATGTTTGAACGTGGACCATTCGTGTCATTTGCAAACTGTGGACTGCCTTACCACATTGGAGGAGACATAAAAGATCGCTCCAAACTGCTACTTCAAACACCAGAGAGTTTCTTGGCACGCTTTAACGTCGATGTTCGAGTAATGAACGAAGTAAAATCGATCAACCGAGCTGACAAAACGGTGACGATCAAAAGTCTTCTAGACGGAAGTGAATATCAGGAATCTTACGACTTCCTTCTTTTAAGTCCGGGTGCGGCACCGTTCGTTCCTGCGATTCCGGGAATTGATAATCCCCTGACCCATTCGCTGCGCAACATTCCTGATATGGACCGCATCATTCAAACCATTCAGATGAATAAGCCAGAACATGCAACGGTAATTGGTGGTGGATTCATTGGCCTAGAAATGATGGAAGCCTTCCACCAGCTGGGTATCAAAACAACGCTTATCGAAATGGCTGATCAGGTAATGACGCCTGTCGATAAAGAAATGGCTGGATTTGCACACGCGGAAATCAAGCAACGCGGCATAGATCTACGTTTAGGTGCAGCGCTTGAATCTGTTGAGTACATCCCTTCAACTCAAGTTGCTGATACCAGTGCCGGTGAATCAAGTGAACATCAGCATCTGCAAGGTAAGTTGGCTCTATCATTGAATAATGGCGATACACTCGAAACCGACTTACTGATTATGTCAATCGGTGTACGCCCAGAAACTAAGCTAGCACAAGAAGCAGGTCTACAACTTGGCGAACTTGGCGGCATTTATACCAACGACAGTATGCAGACGAGTGATCCTTCGATCTACGCGGTTGGTGATGCCATTGAAGATAAAGACTTTGTCACAGGCAAAGCGGGATTTGTTCCACTCGCTGGACCGGCAAACCGCCAAGGTCGTATGGCTGCAGACAACATGCTGGGACGTAGTGAAACGTACCAAGGTACACAAGGCACTGCCATTGTGAAGATCTTTGATTTGGCCGTAGCGTCAGTTGGCAAAAATGAAAAAGTCCTTAAACGTGAAGGCATCAACTACGAAAAAGTATACGTTCATACTGCAAGTCACGCTGGATATTACCCAGGGGCAGAGATAGTGTCACTGAAACTACTCTTTAGCCCTGAAACCGGCAAGATCCTTGGAGCACAGGCGGCTGGTAAAGACGGAGTCGACAAGCGTATTGATGTGCTTGCGGTGGCACAGCGTGCAGGCATGACGGTTGAACAGCTCCAACACTTAGAGCTTACTTATGCGCCTCCATACGGTAGCGCTAAGGATGTGATCAACCAAGCCGCGTTTGTAGCAAACAACATACTGAAAGGCGATGCAACCCCTATCCACTTCGATGAAATAGACAACTTAAACGACGATCAAGTGCTGCTCGATGTACGTAATCCAGGTGAGTTAGAGAGCGTTGGCTTTATCGAAGGGGCGATTAATATCCCTGTCGATCAGCTACGCGGCCGAATGGACGAACTACCAAAAGACAAAGAGATTGTAATCTACTGCCAAGTTGGGTTACGTGGTAACGTGGCTTATCGTCAATTAGTCAACAATGGCTTTAGGGCTCGTAACTTGATTGGTGGTTATCGCACCTATAAGTTTGCTAAGGCATAGCAATCGAAAGATAACTTTCAATAAATCAAAAAGGAGCACCTAGGTGCTCCTTTTTACTAACCAAATAGACGCTTCCAAATACTTGGGTTGCGCTTGTCGTGATATTCGAGGCGAAGACTATCCACTTCACGAAGGGACTGTTTTGCGGATTCAAGATCGCCTCTTTCCAATTCAGAATCTACTTCTTCAATCGCTTGCGACAATTTTTTAAACCCTTCCTGGTACAAGTCCGCTTTCTCTGGTGGATAGTCCCCTTGTTTAGAGTCTGCAATCAACTTATCCAGTGTATCAACGGGCACACGCATCTCTTCTACAGATTGAGCTTCTGCTGCTTGTTTAAACGCGAGCTTCATCGCTTGCATGTTTTTCTTGAGATCAAATGGCTCACTCGCAAAAGCTGACGTAGACACGAGCGCAGTTAAAGCGACTAGGCTAATTAGGTTTGTTTTTATCATTGTTGGTCCTTTTGAGTGCAAAAGCCCTCAGTTACCTGAGGGCTTCGACATTGTACTTGAACTGGATTTACAAGAGGGATAAAAATTGTTTAGAAACGTTTTAACGCTTTACTTACAGTTCTGCAAATTCAGCAATTGGCTCGCGCCCTCTGAGCTCAAGAAAATCTAAGAACTGTCTTGTCGAGCTGGTAATGATTTTATCCATTGGCATCTCAATTTCTCGTAGGAGTTTTTCAGTCAGGTCAAATTTACCAATGGTGTCGTAAAAATGTGAGTCGCTGCCAGTTGTGATATAACCACCCGCAGCTTTTACGGCACGTGCTATTTCATAACAGCGTTCGACGCTCCCTACTCGGCTATGTCCTCTAAGGGTAGAGTTGTTAATCTCAATAGCCACATTATGCTTGGCCGCACATGCTGCAACCGCATCAAAGTCGAAATCAAAGTTCGGATTTCCCAAATGTCCAAGCGCATCAACGTCGCCACTCTCAATGACATTCAAAAGTGCCGTAGTATGTGCCTCTTTAGTCGACGGCTTAAACACCGGTTCATGGAAACTTCCAATAATCCAATCTAATGATTTATAGGAAGTTGGATGAACGTCAATGTTACCCTCAGTATCGAGTATGTTAGCTTCAACGCCCCGAATAATCGCAACTCCGGATAAAAATCGAGGAATTACACGTTGGTTTGAAAAGAACCAAAAGTGCGGCGCTCCCGGCATAGACTCAGCGTGGTCCGTAGTGCACAAGATCTCTAAGCCGTGGGCTTTTGCAGCTTCAGCGTTTTCTTTAATCGTGCTATAGGCATGACCACTCGCATAAGTATGGGTATGGGTATCCACCACAAGTTTCATTCTTCTCTCCTCGACATTTTTAAGCTAAAGACCAGTATCAATCAAAGATATTACAGTTTTTGAGTCTTACCTCTTTAAAAGAAGTCAATTGACCCGCGACCACTGTTAGGATCTTTGTTGCCACTCTTTTTCGATGGGGCTTTATTTGCTTGGTCTTTGCTTGAACCGTTTTTCTTAGACTTCTTTGAAGCTTCGTTATTCGCTTTACTCTGCTTCTTTCCAGCACTTGAGCTGTTGTTGCGACTTTTTTCTTTCTTTGCCTTATCTGACGAAGCCGCTTGCTTACTTGGTTTCGTTTCTTCTGGCTCCATCGGTGGTTGGTCACACACCACAACATAGTATTCTTGGTTGAATTCGAAAAAGTCACCATCATACATCTTGCGTCGCTTACGAGTTTCTAACTCTCCGTTTACCGCAACATAGCCTTCTGCAATAAAGTGCTTAGCTTCACCACCGCCACCAACTAAGTTGGCTACCTTGAACAATTTGTACAGTTCAATTGGATGACTTGATACTTCGATTCCAATCGCTTCAATTTCAATCTCTTCGCCTTCTTCGTAGTCGAAGTCTTCCGGCTCATTTACGTAATCTTGATTCATTGCTTTCATTACATGTGACTTTTCTCGCATTGTACTTGCTTGAGTCGGTACAAGCCATAAAAAGCCCCGCGATGGCACAATGTAGATCAGATAAGAATCGATTGACCGATCCTTCTGATGAGAGACAATCGGAAACCTGTTTATAGGTTTCCGATTTTTTATGTCTATTCAAAACTTCTTTGCCGACTTCCTCGAAGAAAACCCTGTCGATGTAGCTCAACTCACTACATTCTCTGAACACATTCCTGATGAGTGGGTCGCTAAAGCAGCCTCTCTGTCTGATAAAGCGACAATCCGTCGACGCCGATTACCGAGTGATATGGTTTTGTGGTTAATTGTTGGTATGGCTTTTTTCCGTAATGAACCCATTGCCGAAGTCGCACGGAGAATGAACGTCTGTGCAGACGGTTTGGCTGATGAAGAACTGTTGGCAAAGAGTGCTTTAACCCAAGCAAGGCAACGCTTGGGTAAAGCAGCACCTGAATGGCTATTTAGGCAATGTGGGAGAACGTGGGGGCTTGAGCGATACCCTGATGATACTTGGCAGGGCCTACAGGTTTTTGCTGTAGATGGTGCTCTTTTTAGAACAGCTGACACACCCGAACTAAGAGAACATTTTGGCTCTGGTAATACGTCTAGCAATAGACAAACCCCTCATCCAGTATTGAGGGTTGTGACCATGATGAACGTTCGCTCTCATGTCATCGTTGATGCTGCGATAAGCCCTTATCGCCGAGGTGAAATCCCTCTAGCGATGCCCTTTATCAACGCTTTACCAGACAACTCTGTGACATTACTGGACAAAGGTTTCTATGGAGCAGATTTACTCCTTTCTCTCCAAAGCAGTGGAATAAATAGACACTGGCTTCTCCCTGCAAAGAAAGGAGTCAAATATACCCTATTAGACGATAAAGAAAGCAGTGACATGCTTGTGGAAATGAAGACCTCACCGCAGGCTCGTAAGAAAAACCCTAATCTTCCTGAGAAATGGACTGTCAGGGCGGTCACTTACGAGGTCCAAGGTAAATCCAAGACGGTGTTTACCTCTCTTCCTAGAGATAAGTACGATGCTCAATCCGTGGCAGAGCTTTATCATGAAAGGTGGGAGATCGAATTAGGTTATCGTGACATCAAGAGTTCGATGCAACATAACGCTTTAGTGTTGAGAAGCAAAACAGTCGAGCTTGTCTATCAAGAGTTATGGGGACTGCTACTCGGTTATAACTTGGTGAGACGAGAAGCTAGTCAAGCCGCCGTTGAACACGGACGCTTACCTAATGAAATAAGTTTTAAGTATGCTTGCCAATTTATAGCCAGCCAGCTCAAAGTGATGAGTAAAGCGGTATCTTTAGGTAACACGCCGAAACGCCTAAAGAGCCTTCGAGGTGATTTGTCTATCCTCTTCATAGACAAACGCCCTAAGCCAAATCGGCCTAGGGCGGTAAAAATATCAAAAACCCGATACCCTGTTAATCGCAACGCAGCTCCTCTTAAGTGAACTACGTTGCCGCGATGGCAGGGCTTTTTTTACACAGCAAATAGGATTACGTCTTTGGCAGCTACCAGGTCAACGTTGAGCTTGTTGCAGATATCTGCTTTTTCACTGGATCGTTACCATCATACGTCCATATTTCCACTAAAAAGGTACCGACATGTTCAGCTGCGTTGAAAGATAGCTTCGCTTTACCAGAAGTCAGTGCTTGTGACGCCACTTTACTTTCGTACTTAGGCTCAACCTCTCCCGAGGCAAGCTCTTCGAACTCGGTATATACAGTGACAAAAGCTCTTCCACTTACATCGCTAGAAGCATCGATTGTTAGTGAATATTCCTCTATCGGTTGATAATCAAAGCTATCTGGTATTGATAAATCCTCCATTGTTCGAGCTACTGACACTGGTGTTGGCGCAGGCGCTGGTGTAGGTTCCGGTGCAGGTGCTACAGCCGGCGGAGTCTCTGCCGCAACACTACCACCTGAGCCACCATCACCGCCGCCGCCACCGCCACAGCCAACGACTAAACCTAGAGAAATAATTGATGTTACTGTTAGTGCTTTCATGACGCGTCTCCTATGGGATATAACATTTACCTGGGGTGGCGAATTGCGATTCGAACCAGTTTTGCGATTGTTCGCCACTAGATTCGGCATACGTTGCATATTCTGGGTACGCCTCTATCAAATCCGTATTCTCTGTCGGCCACTGCCATTGGTCATTGACTAGTAGAGCCCACGGTAAGTTTTCTGCTGTCTTGAAGTAGGTACCTGTTGCCGCATTACTGACATCTCGGCCTAAACCACTAAACATATCGGCGTCAAACTGCTCTGTCGGTTCGTAGTTAGGTAGGTGCACTTCCCACTTTCTACCCGGTTGGAAATAACCTTCACCATGGTAGTAACCTGGCGTAGCAAAGATGAACGGGTCGTAAGGCATGGCCATAAGAGATGTGGTGTCCGTACCATCGACGATGTTGACATGAAGAGTAAAGTTGAGCTGTACGTCTTCCTTCGCACAAGACAACAGGGTTCTGTGGAACTCACAGCTTTCAAGTTTGTACTCGGATGTGTCTTCGCTGATGATAAAGATTGCCTCATTCGAAATGGCTTCTAAACCACTACTCTCTGCTTGAACGTCATTCTTGATGAGACGAGTTGTTGCTGCGTCAACATCCGTTCTATTCAAACCTTTCAGACGAATAGCAAAACCATTATGGTAAGAAGCACCAACGGCTCCAAGATGACCTTCGATTTTCGATTTAACAACATTGTCGTCTCGTAGGATCTCCGTGATTCGGTAGCTAACAACGACATCATTCATGTCGTAGTCTGCTGTGTAAGGCCAGTTATCTTCATAAGCGACCGTGGCATAATCTGTCGCACTTGGGTAGTAACGCACAGACAACCCTTCACCTGTGACTGCTACCTCGTGATCCTCAACTTCGCCAGAAGTAGAACCACCGAAGTAATCTAGACCTGTTTGTTGACTGAAGCGGAATCGACTCCAAGTAGTACCGATAAATGCGGCTGCATCAACTGTAAAGATAAGATCGTTGTTACCTGCGTCGAGTAGTTGGTCTGCAAATACCTGCTCGCCATCATCTGCAAAATCGCCATCTTGGTTCCAGTCAAACCATGCAGACAAATATCCCGAGGTTGACGCATTTACGCGGACGATGCTATCCAGACCTGGTTCGATAGCCGTCACGAAGCCAACACCATTTTCGTCATCAATCCCAGTCTCGTCATCGGCGAGATTATTAGCTCTGCCGTCTTGGTCGCCATCAGGTGCTGAATCACCTAGCCATGTTGAGCCATCCAACTCATGTCGAGGGCCATTATCGGCGAGTTTGGTTTGGTAAGTAGTAGGCGCGTCACCGAAGTCGATGTTAGAGTCCTCATCGATAACCGGTGCGTTTGCACAGCGAGCACCATCGTTTTGACTAGAATTAGGACCATCGGCGAACTTCACTGCAGGAACAACACCATTGGCTATGTTTGTGGCGTTACCCTCTGACAAATCAATGCGGTATATCTGACCATCTTGGTTGCGAGCAACATAATAGTAGCCGTCGACGTCAAAATACCCTGCTCCGAACGTCCCTTTCTCACCCGTGTCACCAATGTAAGTTTCTTGTCCTGTCGTTGGATCAAACGAGTAAAGACCACCAGAATTGTTATCGATTCCGTAGAGTTTGTTATCACGTGGGTGGAATGCAAAATCAGTGAGGTTAACGACTGCTCGGGTTGTCACACGTGTAACAGGCAAGACAGCGCTCGCGTCGTTATCAAGAGGAGTCAAGTCAATCGTGAACAGACCTTTCCCCTTACGGTACATGTAATAAACACTTTCATACACATCCCCAACGTAAAAAGTATGGTCAGTTGGCAGCCCTGAAGTATTAACGATCTCTGCTTGAAAATCTTGACCAAGGCGCACCACTTGTTTGTTCGTTGTGTCGTAGCCGTATACGTAACGACCATTGAAGTCGAACCCTACACCATTGATGTTAGCTGCCAATCCGGTATCGCCTTGAAGAAGACTCGTAGACCCCGTTACTAGGTTAACGCCATAAACCTTCACAGGATTAGCTTGAAATAGGTAGGCTTTGCTCGGGCATGTGTCGAATGCCGCTGCATAACTGTTAACTGCAAACAGCGATGACGCTAACCCGCCTCCAAAAATGGTAAGTGCCTTTAATTTGTGTGTTAGTACCATGTCTCTGTCCCTTTGCTGATGGCTTGGAACTAAGGTTACAAAACACGTGCCAACTATTTAGTTACTATTTATCAGACACTTAACGATAATACGAGCTTGTTTATCATTATGAGAATCAATTTGAAGCGTTCTGAGTCTGAGTTTTTTGACTGTGAGAATAATACCATTGCTTCAATAATGGGTAGGCTGCTGGAATACCGTTTCCTACAACAATAAGACAGACGCCAGCTAATTGGCTCGACGTGAATGTCTCATCAAATAGAGTTAACTGGAAAATAGCAGCAAACACTAAGTTGGTGTAAATGAGCGGCGCGACTTGTGTGTTAGTCAATGCGCTCTTGTATGCTTTGTATCTGAACACTTGTGTATTGATGATCATCACCGTTAACACTGCAATAGCGACATACATGATGGTAGATATGTCACGGATACCATAATTAACACCTATGGTCTGATGAAATATCACAGCAAAAGGTATTAAGAAGATACCCGCGATTAAGAACGTCCATGCGTTGTTCTCAACTCCCGACATCTCTCCTTTTGAAGCTCGATGTAGGCTCAACTGAGAACCTGCGTTAAACACCCCTGACAATAACCCAATAACCAGTTCTGGCTTGAAAGTGAAACCTGAAGGGTAACCAGTTAGGAAAATCACACCAATAAACGTAAACAGTAATGCCGTGATAGTTCGAGCAGTGAGCTTAATGTTGTATAGGCACTTCTCGAACAGCGCGATAAACAGAGGACCAGTACCGAATAACACGACACTTTCGATTAATGACAGTTTCCCCAACGCATAAATAAAGCACAACTGACAAGCTGCGATGCTAAACGCGCGTATCGCTAACACTTTACGCATCGATGTGGGAGGTAATCGCAAACCTGTTATTGTAAGGATAACAAACAGAATAACGGCAGGAACTAAGAATCGAATCAGAGCCAGATCGACAGCAACAAGATAATTCGCTAAATACCCAGTTATCAAACCTGTTACGGACAAACTTAGGGTAGACGATAACATATAGCTCATAGCAATGGTTGACTGGCTCGCTTTCATCGATACATCTCGAAAAATTCAAATCATAATCGCATTATAGTGATACGTTTCTCTGAAAAATAACGAGTTTTAGTTAAGCTTAATGTAAGTTTTACTAACAGATAAACACTATGAAGCAACACGTTGCATTAAAGTCTCTTTATTCTTTTGTTGCCGTCGCAGAGCTAGGTAGCATGACTTTAGCCGCAGAGCACTTGTTCGTAAGTCACTCAGCCGTAAGTCAAAGCATTAAAAGTCTAGAATCTCAACTTAATACCAAGCTGTTCCATCGTGTAGGCCGGCGCGTCGAACTCACAAAAGAAGGAAAGAATTACTACAGAGATGTTGGCCCCGCGTTAGAGCAAATCGTGAAAGCAAGCGAGGCGCTTCTTAACAATCATAACGACGAGCGCCTGACGATTAACATGGTTAACTCATTAGCGCTTCACTGGTGGATTCCCCGTGTCGAAGACTTACAAAAAGAAATTCCATCGCTAGATGTTCGAATTTCTAACTTAATTGGTCCGTTCGACTTAGAGCGTGAGGGGGTCGATGTCGCCATAGTCCATGGCAAGATCGATGATTGGAGTGATTATTACAGTGAAAAGCTTGGAGACGATGAGTTAGTTATGGTATGCAGTCCCTCAATAGCCAAATCTCATCCAAAGGATGACGTAGAAGGACTTTTAGAGAGATATCCAAGTATCTGGGTGACTAACGATCGACGAAAACACGATTGGGACTTATGGTGTAAAGCCCATAACATTTCATCACCTAGTAAACATGGAACACTCAAATTCAACGCGTCAGTACAAGCCATTCACGCCGCAATAAGAAGCTTGGGCTTACTGGTGACACATAGGTTATTTATTAAAGACGAGGTTGAAAACCAGTTTTTAATCGAGATAGGCAGTCCGGTTGTCAACCCTCATCAGGAATATCACTTTGCTTGTCTACCTGAACGGTTAAAGCTGGAGAGCACACTCGCACTGAGACGATGGCTTAAGAAGGAGTTTAGTGAGTAGACATAGCATAGTGTTCGAGCGCTTTATCAAAACGCGCAGTTACCTGTATTTTCTTTAAGTACAGTTTTACGCGGATAATTTATAGACATACGCCTGTAATTAAATGCCTGATAGGCTTTACTATCTGAGCCAAGCTCATACAATGTGCACAAAATTCTAAGTTAAAGGTTTTCACTCATGTCTATCCAATGGTTTCCAGGTCACATGCACAAAGCGCGTAAAGAGATCGAAGAAGTCATCCCACAAGTTGACGTTATCATTGAAGTTCTCGACGCACGTATCCCTTTTAGCAGTGAAAACCCAATGATTTCCGAGCTTCGTGGTGATAAACCCGTAGTGAAGGTATTGAACAAACGAGACTTGGCGGATCCTGAAAAAACTGAATTATGGATTGAACACCTAGAGAAAGAGCAAGGTGTTAAAGCGATGGCGATCACGACCTCAAACCCTCAAGAGGTAAACAAGATCCTCGATCTGTGTCGTAAACTCGCGCCGCACCGTGAAGAGATCGGTAAAAATATTCGCACCATGATTATGGGCATTCCAAACGTAGGCAAGTCCACCATCATCAACACACTTGCAGGTCGTACAATTGCGGTTACAGGCAACCAGCCAGCGGTAACTCGTCGTCAACAACGAATTAATCTACAAAATGGCATTGTACTTTCTGATACTCCAGGGATCCTGTGGCCTAAAGTTGAAAACCCACACAGTGGCTTCCGCCTAGCGGCGACAGGTGCAGTAAAAGATACCGCTATTGAATATGATGAAGTCGCGTTTTATACGGTAGAGTATCTTGCAGCAGTCTACCCAGAGCGTTTAAAAGAGCGCTACCAAATCGACGAAGAACTCCCTGAGTCTGATCTGGAGATCATGGAGTTGATTGGTCGCAAGCGAGGTGCTCTCCAATCGGGTGGACGAGTCAACCTACACAAGGCGTCAGAAATATTACTTCACGAACTTCGCAACGGTACTTTGGGTCAGTTAACGCTCGAGCTTCCTGAGATGATTACAGAAGAGCTTGTTCAAGTTGAGATCGAAGCCGCCCGTAAAGCGGAAGAAAAAGCAAAGAAGAAAGAAGAGCGCCGCAAGCGGTATTTGAAGAACAAACGCTAGTTCGTTACAAAGCCTGCAAATCAATGCAGGCTTTGTTTTATTGGTTGATTCTAAGTTAAAGGAGTGTCGGATTTAACTTCCACAAGCTGAAGTTGAGGAAAGCCGCAAAACTTACCCAAGCCAGATACGGCAACAGCAAATATGACGCAATACGACTAATTTTGTGAAACACGACAATACAACTCGAAATCATCAATATTAGCGCCAAGATCACAAGAAATGCCCCTTGACCAGTACCCCAAGCAAAAAACATCCAGCTCCATAAGCCATTGAGAACAAGCTGTACGGAGAACAACACCACAGCAGTTCTCACTTCAAACTGGTCTCTTCGAGAGCAAACCAGCCACACAGAAAGAGCCATAAAAGCGAAAAGCACCAGCCATACAGGACCAAACAACCAGCCTGGTGGTGCCCAGACTGGCTGCGATAATGCCGCATAAAACGCTTTACTTTGTAATGAAGCTGCAGCCCCAACTGCCGACGCTGCATAACACAATACAGCCCAACCAAACAGTTCGCCAAATTTCTTTGAAGTGCTCACTCAACACTGCCTTCGAGATGAAATAATGTTAACAATACACGAGCTATACCGATGGTCTATCAATATTTATTCTAACTCGGAATTTCGGACATAACTTCTGGTTTTTCGGCAAGTGCGAAATAACTAATGTATATATTTCAATTTGATAGTGTTAGCTTCTTAGACATTACTCAATGGTTACTCTGAGGATAAATTCCTACAGTTAACGGGGTCAATTAAAGGTATGAAGGCTCGTTGTAGATATCAATTGCAGAGTAGCTTACGCTTTCAAAATCAATATCACCTAAGGACACCTTACGAATTTTAGGGTTATTGACGGTTCTGTAATAGTATGCCTTGCTCTGGATATCAACGACGTTGCCATAACCAATCATCTGAGAGTTTTCCGATACCCATAACCAATACATCGTCGAAGGTACGATTTCCATGGCGTTCAAGATAGAAAATGCTCTACCAAGTCCATTATTTCGACGATCATCGTCCGCCCCCCGATGTTTGTATTCCTCGTTTATCATAGCCAGGTGCGAAAATCGCATATCAGAGCCAGAATCTAACTTATTAAAGATATCAACCGTTTCATCAGTTCTCGCTTTAGCTTGAGTAACATAGGACTGTGCAATCTCTAGTTGCTCAGGGTAAGTGGGATCGTTGGTCATCACGCCTATTTCATTATCATAAATAGTCGGATAACCGGTTCCATCAGTATACTCAACGACAATCGCTCTGTGTTTATCGCGAATAGCGTAGTGCATGCCAACAGTGAGATCATGAGCGACTTTGATCGATGTTGTCTCTACCTTAACTGCGTTCAGCAGTGCTACCGCATCGTCCACAGATTTTGCATTCGACAATATGTAACCTACAACCTCTAGATAATTAATGTCACCTTGACCCTCTTCAAGGTAGCTAGACTCAAGCAAGGCTAATGACTCGATATTGACGCCATATTCATTTAACCCTGATGAAATCCATTCTGTCTCGGCGTGTCGCATACCGACGAAGCCAACAGGACCTGACTTTCCGTTGATATCATGATTACGCGGCACGGTGACAAAGTGTTCACCCATAAAGTCAGGGGCTTCCATCGTGCGAGATACAAATGCTTCGCCATTTACTTCGAAGGTTGAATACGAACAAGCGTTAACTACCGCCGATACGCCCATCGTGATTACGCCCGTCGCAAGAGCTGTATAGAGTTTGTTTTTCATAAGAGCACCTAATTGGTTAGTTCCAAACCCTTCCATGGTTCTTTTCCTTAGCAAGCTCATTATGAACATATAAGACCTGTCGATATAATCACATTAGACAAGTAATTCTTGTCTATGCTTTACTTAGGTACCTCAATTAATTATGAGACGGCTATGAACTTCTCACTCTCTCAACTTCAAGCATTCGTGGCAACGGTAGAGCTAGGTAGCTTTAAGCAAGCGGCAATATCACTCAATAAACGCGGTCAAGCGATTGCTCAACTAGTCTCTACTCTAGAGGATAGTTGTCAGGTACAGCTGTTTATAAGACATACGCGAAGGTTGGAGCTCAGCGTACAAGGTAAGAAACTCTATCGGTACGCGAAAAGAGTTGTGAATACTGTGGAGGTAATGAATCAAACGCTCATCGATGTTCTGCACGAGATACCTGACTCATTTTCAGTCGCTATCGACAATACACTGATATGTGATGAGATTATCGAAGCTTATATGGCGGTACTAATAGAATACCCATCTATAGACCTTATCGTAAAAACCGGCGGTACCAATGATGTTGTTGATTGGGTCGCAAACGGTGACGTTGAAATGGGATTAGTATTTTCTCCGATGAGGTCTCTAGATGGAATGCTTAATGTCCCCATTTTTAGTTTTCCTGTCGTCGACGTTGCATCCCCAAAGTTTCTAAATTCCGGTGCGGTTGTACAAGAGGAAGAACTGGAAGGTTACGCTCAAATTGTACCTGAGTTTGTTTGTGGTTCTAGCCATGAAAGTCTTTATGTCATTTCAGACAAAATTATTCGTACCAACGATCTACAGAATGCGGTCGGAATGTTGACGCATTGCCAATCATGGATGCGCGCACCTTTGTACGTTGTTAAACCGTACTTAGATAATCACCAACTCAACGCTTTCTCCATCCAAGGTGCGAGCCAAAACATCTGGTTTGCTGAGCTCATCTATAAGAGTGAAGAAACCATCTCGGTTGCCGGCGACTTGTTTACTCAAAAAATACAAGCTTTAGATACCCTATTCCAAGACAAAGGTAACTAGAATGACCTAATGCTGCCGCTATAAACAATAAAACCTTGTGCTATGAAACTCGCTCTTACAGTAGTGACATGTCATCGTACAAAATAACATCAAAGTTATGGATTAGATGAAAACACTTCACAGGATGCCAATTACTTATTACTGAAACCGCTATGAAGAGAACGAAAAACTATGAAACGCAAGCAAGGTTCAACACACTCTAAACGACAAAAACACTATACTCATAAAGCTGAGTTCTCGGTTCACCATCACAACAAAGCGTCTGCAGAAAAGTGTCTTCGTTTTCTATACGAAGAGCTCAACGCATACAAAAAGACTTATAGCCAAGAAACTATCTACCAAGCAACACAAGGGTGTTTAACATTACCAGGGATTGTCGGTACCCAAGGAGTCCGTTTCTGTATGATTTCAGCAAGAATGCTGTTACTGATTAGTCGTGGTGTCGACCACTACGAAAGGCGTGAATATGAAAGACTGTTCCAAATGACAAGAACGTTTGCTTATCACAAAAGCACCCTTACGGGTCAAAGCAAGCAAGATATCTTACGCGACACTATTTGAACCATCGTCTTGCTAACACTGGGACGTGGCTCCCTCCACTTTGTTTTTTGACAAATTTTCGCGAGCCAAACCTTCTAGCCTCCAGTATTATCAACGGAGTGCTCATCGTCAATGAATTGACTATCTGCTGTGATGTCAGCTAGCACTTCTTTTGTACCGTCTACCTCTATTGGCTTTGCCCCTTTTTTGTTCCTGAGTATGGTTTTATGACCAACTTTACTCAGTCCCTTTCCCTTCTTTCTGAGATTCCAGCGCGTAAGTTCATGTAGAGACTTCACTCAAAAAGTACCTCGATCAATGTGATGAACACTAAAAAAACCTGACGCGACTATACGATTCGCGACCAAAAACTAAGAAACGCATTGAACTCAATTTCAGTAAGGTTTGCAATTTAGCATCTATTGAAAGACCTCATAGAACTTAAACACTAAGGCGCCAGCTAACAGCTTTGGTGAACACTAGATAGCTCATCACTTTAACTAGGGTTCAAACAATCCCAACATTCAAACTGACTAAGTTTCTGTTAAGATAGTCATTCTTTTCACCTACACAGTGTCAATTGTGAGCATTCTTGGTCAACTTCGCCTTCAATGGGCCAACAAAACATTTAACTACAGCGTTCTTATACTTTTTGCATTGCTTGGGGTGGTGATTCCCGCTTGGTATTTGGACCAGCAAACCTGGGTAACACCTTTAATCTTGGGTGTCATAGCAGCGGCTCTTGCAGAAAGTGATGAAAGTTTCACAGGGCGGATTAAAGCGCTAGTTATCACCTTAATTTGCTTTGCTATCGCTTCGTTCTCAATAGAACTACTCTTCGATACACCTTGGCTATTCGCGATCGGACTTTTCCTTTCGACGTTAGTATTCGTGCTTCTTGGCGCAATCGGCCCTCGATACACCAGCATTGCTTTTGGCTCTTTGCTCGTCGCGATCTACACCATGCTTGGCGCACATGAGAGTACCAACCTTTGGATGCAACCCGCGCTTTTACTCGGTGGTGCATCTTGGTATTACTTAGTGTCAATCATGTGGAACAGTGTTTGGCCTTTGCAACCGGTACAACAAAGTCTCTCTAATGTGTTTAACGAGTTGAGTCTCTACTTGGACGCTAAAAGAAATCTCTTTCATCCTACTCGAGACCTAATACCTCAGCCACACCGACTAAAAGAAGCGAGTTTGAACGCGTGCACTGTGTTTGCGTTGAATGAATGCAAAACGACTTTACTGAATCGCTCGAAGCGCGGGCATGTTGACGGACCTAGTGACCGCTTCTTACAGGTCTATTTTATCGCACAAGATATTCACGAACGCGTGAGTTCAAGCCACTATCGCTATCAAGAATTAGCGACACAATTTTCTCACTCTGATGTGCTATTTCGATTTAAACACTTATTGGAGATGCAGTCGAAAGCGTGTAAGGAAATCGCCTTAGCTTTAAAGCTTGGTAATGAGTATTCCCATAGTAATGATTCTTTGGTTGCGCTTGTAGAGCTTCAAGATTCTATTGAGTATCTACAGCAGCAAAATGTTGAAGAATGGAAACCTCTGTTACTTCAAATTCAGTATCTATTTAATAACCTAGCAACAGTTGAAAAGCTTCTGAGTAACGTCAACAATCCTGACATCATGTCTCATGATGACAGTGCATTAGATGACACTAATGCTCATACCCCACTTGCGATGTGGCGCCGTGTTAAGTCAGCTTTTTCTCTTGACTCTATGTTGTTAAGGCATGCTATTCGCTTGGCTTGCGCACTCACGCTCGGCTATGGAATTATCCAGTTTTTCGACTTGGAAAGAGGCTATTGGATACTTCTCACTACCCTTTTTGTCTGTCAACCCAACTACAGTGCTACTCGCAAAAAACTTACGGCTCGTATTGCAGGTACGATAGTCGGGCTTTTGGTTGGCGTACCACTACTGACTCTGTTCCCATCGACAGAAAGCCAACTGGTGCTATTAGTGATCTCCGGTGTGATGTTCTTTGCTTTTAGGATCAATAATTATGGATACGCTACAGGCTTTATTACCGTGCTGGTCCTACTCTGTTTTGATCAGCTCGGAGAGGGTTATGCGGTAGTTTTACCAAGGTTGATGGACACTCTCATTGGCTGTGCTTTGGCTGTATGTGCGGTGTACTTTATCCTGCCCGACTGGGAGTCTAAACGTATCTCCAAGATCATGACCAACGCCTTGAAAACCAATCGTCTCTACCTAATGCAGATTATTGGTCAATATCGCGTGGGTAAAAAAGACGACCTAGCCTATAGAATAGCAAGGCGCGACGCTCACAACGCGGATGCTAATTTATCTAAAGCGATTTCGAATATGCTTGCAGAGCCAGATAGGTATCAATTACCTGCAGACGAGTGCTTTCGATTCTTAACGTTAAACCACGCCCTGCTTAGTTACATCTCTGCGCTAGGTGCACATCGTCAAAGACTAGAAGACGAGTCTATACACCTGCTTGTCCTAGAGGCTCATCGAAGTATCAATCAACATATTGAAGTGATTGAAGCAAATCTAGGCGACAATTTAGAAGACATCACTCATACAACGGTTGACCAGTTTGATATCCATCGACGTCTCTCCGAATGGCGCGACGAAGACGATCGTTCTGCGCGCATGGTGTTGCAACAGTTACATCTAATTTATCGAATGTTGCCTGAATTTCAGACCCTATCGTCTAGTCTCAAGCAGACAAATGCACTAGAAGACAAAGCAACCGAAAGCTAGCTCTTCAGATTTTGCTGACGTGAATCTTTGCGTCAGCATGACTTTTCTTACAGAGTGATTAACGCTCTCTTACAATCCTCGGACAAAAATCACACTATTAATTTATAGAATACCCAAATAGCGATTCATCATTGATGAACGAAAGGAACTCTAACCGCTTTACATTATATTAACCATGATGCGTATTTACGGTGATTCCATGCCAACACAACAATTTGAGAAACTTCGAGAGCAACTAAAGCAACTATCTCCTCAGCAACTTAAAATGCTGCAAGGTGAGATTTCTAGTAAGCTTCAACCAAGCTCTGATAGCTTGCTTAGTGAAGAAGAGCTCTCAGCACTGTCTCAATTGTTTCGTTAATCACTCGCAGTGACCGATATTCACCTATTCCCTCCCTGTACAGTAATCGGTTCAAAATCTACACGTCTGTAATAAGATGTCACAGAACTTTAAGGCCACGCCTTGTATCTCTGTGCTATGCGGGTAGAATCCCCCTTCAAATTGATTGACTAAGATCGACATGCCTAAAGTAAACCTTCACAAGCGCGACTACCTAAACAACTTAGGGACCGAACTCGATATGTCTGAGTTCGAAAGCAAGTTAGCGCCCAAGTTTGATTCTCCAGCGAAGCGCGTCAATCGCAGCCCTTATCTGAATCAACGTAACATCGATTATCGTTGGAAGACTCTGAATAACCCTAGCGCACAAGCACAGCTTCTCGATCCACATTCAGAAGCTCAAATGGAAGCTTACGAGAAAAATATCGAGTTCTTTATTGGCACTTTAAAGATGCCTATCGGAACCGCAGGACCGCTCAGAATCAACGGTCTCTTTGCACAAGGCGACTATCAAGTACCCCTTGCCACAACGGAGGCAGCCCTTGTTGCATCATATAACCGTGGAGCAAACCTTATTACTGCGGCAGGCGGTACAAGTGCAATGCTGCTTAACGAAGGGGTAACGCGAACCCCTGGTTTCGCGTTCAAATCGTTAGTAGAAGCCGGTCAGTTTGTCGCTTGGCTTGTGACTCAATTCGACCATTTTAAGCAGTTAGCAGAATCAACCACCTCACATGGAAAACTGAGTGATGTGAGTGTGAACATCGAAGGTAATCATGTTTACTTAGTCTTCGAATATCTAACTGGCGATGCTTCTGGTCAAAACATGGTGACTATCGCAACCAATGTCGTGTTCAACTACATCTTAGAGCACACGCCAATCGAACCCGACTATGCATTTCTTGACGGAAACCTCTCGGGAGACAAAAAGGCAAACTCTCAAACTCTGAGAAGTGTCCGAGGTAAAAAAGTAACCGCAGAGGTCACTATTCCAGCCGAACTCGTCGAGAAGTATCTGCATACCACTCCAGAGAAAATGGCACAGTTTGGACAGATGACAACGGTCGGTGGCACGTTAAGCGGTACCATCGGTATCAATGCTCATTATGCAAATGCTCTTGCCGCACTCTACATTGCTTGCGGTCAAGACGCTGCGTGCGTCGCCGAATCCGCCATAGGTATGACTCGAATGGAAGTGACGGCAAAAGGTGGGCTTTATGCCAGCGTGACACTGCCAAACTTGATGGTAGGCACGGTTGGTGGAGGTACCGGGTTACCAAGTCAAAAAGCCTGCTTAGATCTTCTTGGTTTATATGGCTCAGGAAAATCTCAAGCACTTGCCGAAGTCGCTGCCGGACTCTGTCTAGCCGGGGAGCTTTCAATTGTCGGTGCGTTCTGTGCAGGGCACTTTTCAAGAGCGCATCATAAGTTGGCTAGATAATTGTTTGTCGAACAAACCAGAGGGCGCTAATGCGCCCTCTTTTTTTGTCTATCGACTACGCCTCTAGGACAATCAATTATGCTGCGCGATAGTGAAATTGTTGGAAATGTTTTAGCGCTTCGTTCAATGACTTCTCTTTGATCGGTTTTACTATCACAAAATCAGCGCCTACGGCAAAAAACGCCTGACGGGTTGATGTTTGATTGTCGGCCGTACAGGCATAAATAGGTAACGACTTATCGATATCTTGGCGTATCTTCTTAGTAATTTCGATTCCCGAAACCGAAGGCAGTTGATTATCCATAAGCACTAGATCAAAGCTCATTTGGTCTATGTAATCGAGAGCTTCTTGCCCATCTTTCGCCCACATAACCCGCATTCCGTACTTTTCACAGAAGGCTTTTGCAATGAACGCGTTCGTGTGGTTGTCCTCTACCAATAACACCATTAACTCACGATTAAACAAATCGAAGTCAATTTCTGTCTCTTCAGCAATCGTCTGTTCTGATTCCTCTACGATGTCTATTGGCAAATTTATCTTAAACTGTGTCCCCTCTCCGACTTCACTCTGTATTTGGATGTCGCCGTCCAATATCGTGACTAGATTTCGAACGATTGCTAACCCCAAGCCACTGCCACCGTACTCTCTGGTTAGAGTAGATTCTGATTGAACAAACGGATCGAATATTTGTTCAAGTTGATTACTACGGATCCCAATACCCGTATCTTCCACTTGTATATGGAGCTCGGCCGTTTCCTCTGAACGTTGATGGGATAGCAGAAAAGAGACTTTGACCTCTCCTTTGTGAGTGAACTTAATGGCGTTGCTCACTAGATTAAATAGTATCTGATTTAGGCGGACTTGATCTGTGAACAACACTGTTTCTTGAGGCAATTGATTGTCGATAACGAGTTCAATGCTTTTTTCGTCACAGAGTGGTCGATAGATGCCATCCAAAGCGTTAGCAACTTCTTTGAAGCTAAAGTTATGTTTTTCTAGCTTAAAGCTACCATTTTCTATCTTTGAGAAATCAAGTATGTCGTTAAGCACAGCAAGCAGATGCTCACCACTGTTACACAAAACGTCAATCTGCTCTTGATATCGAGTTTCCTTCGCCTCTTTCTTTAGAAGTTGAGAAATACCTAAGATGCCGTTAAGTGGCGTTCTTATCTCATGGCTCATTTTTGCCATAAACTCGGTACGGGCAACAGCAGCGCGTTCAGCTTCCACTCTGGCCTTAGCACTTTGTTTCTCTGCTTCAACAAGCTTGGTAATATCCTGGCCTTGCGACAGTACGAGCTTTTTATCTTTGCGAGTCTGAATTGACGACAGGTTCCAGCGGTAAACCATATCATCAATGGGTACGTCTATACCGGTAATGGTTACGCCATGATTGGCTTTAATTACATGTTGTTCCATCGCTTCAACAAATGTTGTAAACGATGACCCATGATCACGGTCTGGCCCGGGCTGTATTCCTAGTGCTTTTCTCGCAGCAGGGTTAATTTGGAGTATCGTTGAATCTTCAGTCCAAACGATGATTGGAGATAAAGAAAAGTTAAACAAATCTTGGAACAGCTTTTCTTGTTCTGAAAGCCGCTCAAACGTTTGGCTAAGCGTTTTTCCTATGTGGTTAAACTCATGTATTGCAGAACCACTGAATCGCTCAAACTTCTGTGTATCCCCAGCAATCTTTGTATACACCATGAGCTTAGCAAGCTCTTTGGTGACTTTACGATTTAACCAACGCCTAGTGGCTACTGATGCTACTGCAATGACGACAACGGATAGCAAGATCGAAAATAGATAACTGTTACGCAGCGCCAAGACGCCTGGGTTTCGTTGTATAGAGTAAACAGTGATATCTGAAGGCTGGCTGCCGATGAATAAAGGGGTTTCTGTCACCAAGATTTTATTCAAATCCATCTTACCATTTTCAATCCCCTCCAACGCTGATTCCGCGGTGTAATTATCATCGGAGGAGATAGAAGAGGCAATAATGTCAGCTCCGAACGTCAGTACAACGTCATCACTATTGCTACCCCTCAAAAGACTTGTGAGCAGACCTGCATTATCATCTAAAATAACACCAGCAGACAGATGACCAAACACTTCTCCGGAGCTTCTATCAACAATTGGTGTACGACGAAGTAAAATATGCCGCTCTCCCAACTGAGAATCGGTAGAAACCGTCGTCCAGCTATTGGTTTTACTGGCTGCAACATTCATTGCTGATAAGCTGTTTTCTTCAAGCCCGTAAAACAACGCATTGCCGTCGTCCCACACAATGTTTGAGTTGGTTGTGATGTATCGAAAGTCCGGTGTATGGGTTGGCTGCAAGTTATCTTCACGAAGAAAAAAATAGTCAAGTGACTCAGCATCACGCGATTGGAAGAAGTTCTCTACCGCATCACTTTTCGCATTACTGTCTTGTAAAATTTGCAATGTCGCTAAGCGATAATTGAAGTAGTTCACTACTAGAGCGCTCGTTTGACGAGAGCTTCTTTGGACTTCTTCTCTCACTATATCGCGACTTAGGTACCAGCTTTGCACCAGCATCCCTATTGTAAACAGACCCACTACCCAAATTACGGTCCGAGTAATTAAGGTTGCTAGAGTTTTCCTGTTGTTAAAGTCAGTTAAAGGCATAACAATCTATTGAGTCTTGTTAGCGATCTGAATAACGAAACGCTCTTTCTTTGAGAGCCTCGATTTTTTCAGCCGAATCGGTACTTGTCACCAACTCAAAATTACCCGAATACACTAAAGGCACTTCCTTATCTTCTAGATCCCACTTGATCGCTTCTGCCATCGCTACTCCTGTATCATCATTCATTCTCATGACGGTTACATCAAGTTCACCATTTTGAATGGCTTCTAACTCAGCGGAGCCTCCGCCCCAGCCGTTTACCACCACATCTTTACGATCCAATTCGTTCAAGGCATCGGCTGCTCCAAGAGCTACGTCGGTAGAGCATGCGTAGATAAAATTCACGTTTGGATGTTGTTTTAAGGTATTCAATGCTGCTTCACGGCCACTGTCTCGACTCGCTTTGGTGTAGTATGACGTAGCTAAGGAAAAACCATTAAGCTTGTCCATCTCTTGAATAAACGTCCCCCCTCGAGCGTCACTCACGTAGCCTTCTGAAAAATACAGCACTGAGTAATCTGCTTTGTCGCCATTAAAACGCTCCTTGAAGTAATCAGCGAGCAATAGACTGCCTTTCACGTGGTCAAATCCAACATACATGAACGGAGGATTCTCTGACCAACTCTTTAGAGGCGTGGTGATATTTTGCAGTATGAGCTTAGTATCGGTCGCATGCAGAACGTGTTCGATGAATTTACGGTGCCGAGAGGTATCAAGCGTAAAGATCAAATAACCGGACTTGTTTTTGACCGCTTCCATCAATGACACACTTTGCTGTCTAAAATCATCATTGGGTCTTGTGAAGACTTGGTTCAGCTCATACTCCACACCCAGTTCTTCTAATCTGGTTTCAAACGCTTTGATGTTTCGAACCCAATAATCAGACACTTGTTGGCCAGGATAAACCACGGATATAGTGATTGGTTTACTTTGTTTTACAGAGAGCGGCATAGGACCTTTAGACACTGCTAATTGCAGTTCATCAGTTAAGGCCTTTTGCTCAGGATGAGCTTCTAAATAATGTTGATAGTTCCAATAATCAGACAGGAAAGTATTTGCATGGGTTGTTAGTACAGGCGTTCCCAGCAACATAGAGATAAAGAAAGTATGAAATTTGCGCATCGGATCTATACATTTTTGTGTTTAAGAACAAGTGTATACAATAGATTTGAATTCAGCCAGCAACGATCCTTATTCCATACCATTTAATGCAAAAGATTGCTGACGTAAGACCAGTTCTTCTTTGCGCTTCTTCGTTAACTTCTTAATCGCTATCTCTGTTTTTAAGGCGCTACTTTTATCACGTTCTTGTTGGCTCCAAACCAATGTTAAAGGCCCTCGCCCTCTCAACGCCTTCGCACCTTTTCCCATTTGATGTTGATTAAAGCGGCGCTCGAGATCATTGGTAATCCCGCAATAGAGCTTGTTCTCTGCGGTGCGTATTAAATACACATACCAAGGTGGATTTAAACTTGCTTGAGTCATATCGATACGATTCAGATGGACGTAGAATCGGCGGCATCATATGCCGCCAGTTCAAATTACAGCAGTGAATTGACCAGTGACTTGAGCTCATTCAGCTCTTGCTTAAGCGCTTCCACTTCATTCTCTAATGACTCGATACGAGCCTGGGTTGGTGTTGAAACCGTCTGGCTTGCTCCAGCGGCGGCTTCCTGTGTAAGTTGCTCAACATCGACTGCACCACTAAATAGATGCATGTATCGAGATTCACGCTTGCCCGCTTCGCGTGGCAGTTTCACTACGAGCACTCCACTATCGCGTGAAGCCATTGAATCAAGAACAGCTTCGACTTCTTTAACGTCAGTAAAATTACAAAGCCTGTTGGTACGAGTGCGGATTTCGCCTGGAGTTTGTGCACCACGCAATAGCATGCAGCAAACAATGCCTTTTTCCTGTGCTGTCAGCTTGAGATCGCCAAACTCAGTATTGCAGAACCTATGTTGGAACTTAGAAGCTCTGCTATTGAATCCACTCTCATCACTTACTAGGCGGCGATCGATAAGCGCCGTTACGGCATCTTGAACTTCGGCATCCGTTAAGCTCAGCACTGGATCGCGGTTACTTTTTTGATTACATGCTGTCGTCAGACTGTTCAGGGTCAGAGGGTACTGGTCTGGAGTAGTGACTTCTTTTTCAATAAGACAGCCGATTACTCGAGCCTCAACCAAGGATAATTCTATATTCATTGTTCTATTCCTTTGTAGTCCGATACATTGTCACACAGATTAAGCTTAGTGTTCCGAGAGAAAAGGGACTCGGATCATTTTTCCATCTTGGTCTATCATTACAACCTTACTGCGATTGAGCTCAACCTCGACAACCTCTAGCTTACTGCGCTCGTTAATGTACGCACCTTTAAGTTTGTCTTTAGGTGTCGGCTTGTCCTCGCTAGGGAAGACAATCTCACTAATCGGTTCAGTTGAAGATTTTGATAACAGTGACATGGTTTACATTGCGATTTATTACTTTGGTGTGTCGAAATCATAGCGCTATTTAAGAGTGCAACTCAATCGTTTCTTTAACTGAGTGGTGACAATATAAGCAATAGCCAGAGAGTATTGATCTAAGGGCTGTTATCAATGAGATTGTTGTGCTTTAATCAAGCCAGATATCAACACGAATTAGGAAAGGATTATGAGTAGCGTATTTGAAATCGTTGCGCAGGCGCGCCGCAAAAACAAATTAAAACGTGAACTACTAGACAACGAAAAGAAAGTTCGAGACAACCGTAAGCGTGTCGACCTTCTAGAAAATTTGATGGATTACATCAAGCCAGAGATGACACACGACGAGATCGTTACCATCATCAAGAACATGAAAGCAGACTACGAAGACCGCGTTGATGACCACATCATCAAGAGCGCTGAGATTTCAAAAGCTCGCCGTGACATCAGCCGTCGTATCCGTGAGCTAACTGAAGAAGACAAACAAATGGTACAAGGTAAGAAGTAATTTCTACCTAACGAATGCCTAAAGCCTGCAAACGCAGGCTTTTTTATTTCCTGCACATCTATTGATAGTTTCAACACTTCTAGGTATCAACTCCCTATTCCTTCATGCCAAAACGTTTGCGTAATCGCTAACCCTCTCCGTATCCCAAATTGACGGTTCCATCACAGAATAGACGCTGTTATAGTGTCCGCGAATTACAGTATTACCATTCGAGGCACGGAGCTTCCTCACTAATCTCATGAAGAGAAGAATAGGTACCAGAAACCCTGGCAATATCTGAGGAGGAAAATATGGACTTTAGTATGGTAGAAATACTTGGCTACGCGGCGTCAATTATGGTCGCAATCTCTCTGACAATGAAAGACATCATTAAACTACGCGTGTTGAACTTTGTTGGCTGTGCACTTTTTACCGCTTATGGATTAGCGATCGATTCAATGCCTGTTGTGATCACCAACGGTTTCATTGCTTGTGTTAACGTTTATTTCTTGCTTCAGATGCAAAAAAAGAGCGACGCTAGCACAGAGAGCAATGCTTAATCTGTAGCAATCTAGTTATCTTAGCCCTATTTAAGAGCCTCGATTTATGTCGGGGCTTTTTTGTGTCTCCTATCCGAAGAAGCGGCTTACCCAAGTGATTTCTCCAAACGCTATCAAATCATAGATGGTGAAAAAGACAGCCGAAATTACCGCTAGTTTAAGTAGGCGAATCAAAATGAACATATTACTTCTCTATACATAAATTCAGGGCTCTAGTGTATCTGCGTGCTTGTAAGATTAAAACTGCCTTGACCTCCAAATGCTCACTAAAACAATGATCTTGGTTCATACTGTATGTTGAACACCATCATTGCACGGGGGCAGATATGGAATATGTAGATGGATTTGTGGCGGCCGTACCCAAAGAAAACAAGGCCTTGTATCGTGAGCATGTATTAAAAATCGCCCCGGTTTTCAAACAACACGGAGCGCTGTCCGTTATTGAGTGCTGGGAAGATGACGTTTCCGAAGGTCAGCTAACCTCTTTTCCTCAAGCGGTAATGAAGAAAGAAGACGAATGTGTCGTGTTTTCTTGGATTACTTGGCCGTCAAAAGACGTTCGAGATGCTGGAATGAAAGCCGTGTTTGACGACGAAATGATTCAACGTGAAATGGCAGCAATGCCTTTTGATACTAAACGATTGATCTATGGTGGGTTTGAGGTTCTAGTGGATGAATGAGCCTTGCCCAAAGTTACAGGGTCACCAACTAACCTTAGCGATCTGCCATAACTCATCGCTCACTAAGCTATTTAATATTTCATCATGCCTGTCTATCGATGGTACCAACCACTGCATAGCAGCTTGTGGGGTTAATATAAGTGGCATCCTATGATGATAGCGTAAATAGTGCTTCGTTGGCTTGGTTGTGAGTGTTACCACCTGCTGGGTTTGAGGATAACCGACAGCAGCCATGTACAGTGGGCGATGACTTTCGGCACTGAACAAATATTTAGTTTTCTCTGACAGCTCGTTTTGCTTCCATTCATACCAACCTGAACAAGGCACAATCACTCTGTGGTAAGCGTACGCGTCGGCAAAAGTTGGTTTCGTTACCACGGATTCTGCTTGAGCATTGATGATAAGACGTTTACTCCAGCTAGGTTTAATCCCCCAACTTAGAGGCAAAGTAAACAGCTTTTGTTCTGTGCTCGAGACAATACAGTCTATTTGTTCAGAAGGGAATAACTCTGTTTTCTGTGACGTAGAAAACTCCAGACCCAGTTGTTCTGAAACATACTGGCTGAAGGGATCATCGATAATGTTAAGTCGACCGCACATAGACAATAAACTTCCTTATTTGTGGTCTATTATAGCGTATCGCATGTTTTTGCTCTTGACGCCAACTCCAAACCCTCATAGTTTTAGTTCGGAACGCCTTTGCTTGCGCGTCTGGAAAGGCCGAGATTCTGCTGTTCTCGGCCGACCCACCCTTTTTTGCTGTCGCAATTTATGAGTTGATGGTTAAATAGCTCCGCTAGGTATTAAATAAACCAACAGTGACCAAGCGCCTATCCAACCGACCACTACAAATGTGTCGAGCCAATCTTTGTTCCACATAGCTCCCCCGATGAACCTTTCTTCCAATGATATGTGTTGGCAATCTATTGGAGGTAGACGGCCAAAACCCAATTAGGTTCAACTGGAGCAAAAACTATTCCGTCATTGTGGAAGCAAGCCCGCATTTTTCTGACGTTTGTCGCTAACTATTTGAGGCTGTTCAGATAAAAGTTTGATAAAGCAATCGGCCATCGACCACGTCGTAACAACGCCATTGTCTTCCATGTTTTTAATGGCGTCATACCCTTCTTTACCTTTCATCGTGTAAGCACTTGAGGTGCCTGTATAAATCTTTTCAGGCTGTAATGGTGAACCATCGACGAACACTTTACTGACTCTTTTCCCTTTTGCGAGCGTTGGGTCATAATGAAACTCAAGTTGCGAGGTGTACGGATAGCTTCCCGATCCTGTCCCCTGTACTCCGTTGCTAAACGCATTATCAAGTGCGCCTTCTAGAATCAGAGGAATATGGCGACCACGAATTCGATAAACACCAATAGGCACGGCAAACGGCAGAAGTTTTCCTGCGACATCAGCAACAGAGACGTCACCAACGCCAAGAGAGTTCCTGACACCTCCTGCGTTGTGCATTGCAAAATCTACGTTATGCCCAAGAGATTTCATCGTGTACAAGAAAGAGTGTGCAACAAGTGGTGCTAGCTGGCTTGGTCCATGTTCGTCAGGAAGCCTAACATGACGAAGTTCATGATCGATGTGAGCAATCGTCTGAGTTTGAAGCTCTTTAACCTTGGGTTGATATTTCTCTGCCATTACCGCTTTAATTTCGCGGTCCTTTCTCACTACGGCCACATTTTGGTGTGTTTGAACGTTTCTCTTAAGAGCTTCCAAATCAACCAACGTATTCTCTTTATTAACATCCATGAACACGCGCCTGCCAATCAACAGTTCGTTTTGACCTTCAAAGGAAGTGACGAGGCCATTTTGGTCGAACTCGACGTGGCAATGACCTAATGTCATTGAGTGAAAACCCGCTTGGACGATCAAAGTATTTTTCACACGCACACCATATTGGTCTTGCGACTTGATGCCTAACGCTTTGAAATCACCTTGAAGGACATGACTATGGCCACCAATGATCAAGCCGATGCCTGTTACTTGCTCCGCCAATTCGAGATCTGCCTCATAGCCCATATGGCTGAGTAGTATTATTTTGTTGATTCCGCGCTGATTAATCGCTCTAACCGTCGATTTAGCGGTCTGTACACAAGGCTCAAAGCTCGTATCACAATCAGGGTTGGCGATATCGGCCATTTTTTCGATCGATAAGCCGAATATGGCGACTCGTTCACCGTTAACCTCACGCTCAATCCAGCGTGCAACGCCACGTGATTCATCGAAGTCGATAAGATTGTCATGTCCTTTCAATGGATACTGCTTATCGCCCTCATTGGAGACATTCCAATTACCTGCTAGAAGTGGAAACTGAATACTGCGAATGAACTGTCCCACGGGCTCATTGCCCATATCGAGTTCATGGTTTCCCAGTGTCATTGCGTCAATGTTCAAAGCATTAAGCATCACCGCATTTGCTTCACCTTTGAACAGAGAAAAATACAAAGTACCCTGAAAACAGTCCCCTGCATGAAGAAATAGAAAGCCATCTGAACTGTGGTTCTGTTTTAGCTCTTTTACTCGTGTCGCGATTCGTGCGAATCCACCAGCACTCACATAAGGCTGATGAGTTTGACCATCGAGTTCAATACTTAAAGGGAGAGACGTTGGTTCAAAGTAAGAATGGGTATCGTTGATATGCGCTATTGTCAGCGATAGAGGCTTATTATTGTGTGTCATCGATTTTCCTCTTTATTTTCACTTCTGATGGTAGCGCGCTTTATGTGACATTCCAATGAATTTTATGAAATCACATACCGATTATACAGGTCTTTTTATGATAGAGGTCACAATGAAATCGTACAAAAAGCGAGCAAACAAGCCTCCAGAGACAGACATAAACGAAACAACTATGAGCTTGATTACAGTCCAATGACAAAAAGCCGCTTATAATTGAAATAGATAGTGCCATATGCATCACTTTCTTTAGGAGAGTTGAATGAAACTAGAACGAATTGATGTTTCCGGTTTTCGTGGAATCAAACGCCTCTCTATTTCGCTAGACGATCTCACCACCTTAATTGGTGAGAATACATGGGGTAAGTCTTCTTTGCTCGATGCATTGAGCGTTGTCTTGCCCGCAGACGGGTCACCTTATCAGTTTGAGATGAAAGACTTTCATGTCGACTATGCTGCATCTCATCCCCAAACTCGCCATCTACAGATTGTTCTTTCTTTTATATCGACCGAGCGAAATGAAACCCTATCCGGTCGATACCGCAAACTTAAACCTATTTGGTTCGAGGATGAAAATGGTGTCCAGCGCTTCTACTATCGAATTAGTGCTACTCTCAACGGTTATGACATCACACAAAGGTATGAGTTTTTGGATCAAATGGGTAATCCGCTGAGACTGCATCATTCTGAAAGAATCGCTCAAGAACTCATGACCCTTCACCCTGTTATCCGATTACGCGACTCAAGGCGCCTCTATACGCAAGATGCTCCGACTAATGGTATGAATTCACGTTCGGAGAAGCGAATTCACAACACCGTCAGACGTCTAATGGCGATCCCTGGGCATGTAAACAAAGGAGAAATGAAAAGCAGCCTGAACTCAATGAAAGCCTTGGTTGAACACTATTTTTCATTTAAGAGCCATTCCAGAAAATCAGGCAAAGGACATCGTGATGGCGTTTTCTTCTCACGCCCCAACACGGAACAAAACCTTTCTCAGGTTATCGACGAAACCAAAAACCATCAGACACGCTTACTACTATTGGGTTTACTCAATGCGTATTTGCAAGCGAAAGGTCCAACAGATCTGAGGCGTTGTGCTCGCCCAATTCTGATTATTGAAGATCCAGAAGGACGCTTGCACCCTACACACTTGGCGCGAGCATGGAGTTTATTGCAAATGCTACCCATGCAAAAGATCCTCACGACTAACAGCAGTGATCTTCTTGGCGCAGTACCGCTTCAATCCATCAGACGATTGGTGAGGCAATCAGACAAAACGATTACTAAGAGTATCGCCACTCATAACCTGACTAAAGATGAACTTAGACGCGTCGGGTTCCATATTCGTTTTCATCGCTCCAGAGCCTTGTTTGCACGATGCTGGCTACTGGTCGAAGGTGAAACTGAAGTTTGGCTGTTTAACGAGCTTGCCAATCAATGTGGTTACAACTTGGCTGCAGAGGGCGTTCAGATCATCGAGTTTGCTCAATCAGGCTTAAAGTCATTGATTAAGGTAGCAAAAGCGTTCGGTATTGACTGGCACGTAGTGACAGACGGTGACGCCGCCGGCAAAAAATACGCGTCAACGGTCATGCATCAGCTAGAAGGTGAGCATCCTCGCCATCATTTAACAGAGCTCCCCGACCGTGATATCGAGCACTACCTCTATGTGAATGGATTCGAACTATTTTTTAGGGATCTTATCAAGATTCCTCATGACCACCCTATTCCACCGAAAAAAGTGGTGGCACGTGTTCTAAAAAAGTTTGCAAAACCTGATTTGGCCTTGGCTATCGTTTCGGAGTGCGAAAATAAAGGGGTGGAAAGTATTCCCGTATTGATTCGGTGGATACTACGCAGAGTCATCACAATGGCGAACGGCAATACATAGTAAAAAGCCACTATCAGATTTTATGATAGTGGCTTTCGAGATTTCTATTCGTTTATCAAAGCAGACTCTGGCTCGTCACTCAAACGTTTATGAAGCCAAAGTCCACTTGCCTTCATCGTATAGCCAAATAGCCCACCTAGTACTAGCGAAGGGACGACAATTTCCCACGCGCCATCGGCCGCAAATGTGGCACACGCGCCAATAAAAGTGCCAGGAATATATTGCAGCCATGCACGTTTAGCTTGGATACACATAAAGAAGGATACGAGTGCCGTCATTACGTAGCCAGCGATCTCGAGATTGATCAATGATGAGCCATGAATAATAACCATCGCCCACACCACACCTGACATATTAGTTAATAGGCTTTGAGCAAGGCCGGTAACACCATCTTTTGGGGAAGCAAAGTAACTCGTACAACCCAAGAAGCCAGCCCAAGACAATAGACCTAGCGATAACGCCGTCCAGCCCCAGATACCAGACAAAATACCCGTTGTAAGAGAAATTGCGATTAATGGACTCATATCGTCAACCAATTGTTCGATTACGTTAACCATAAAGTAACCGAACATTGATTGAATTTAAGAGATCTCGATCACGACACTGAAAGTAACATACATTTCATTGCATGATTACCGTGACATGTATCACTAAAGAACAGATGGTTTCCCTTTCATCATTCTCGAACCTTCGCGTTTTACACACTCAACAAGCGGGTTCTCTGCCATGTCTGCACGCCAAATAAAGGAAAGTGTACGCTCCATCTCTAGTTCGGGAACATTCAATGCAACGAGCTCACCTGCTTCGATAAATCGCTCGACATCTAAATAAGGTAAACACGTTAAGTATTGTCCATTTGCCACCATACTGCGAAGCACCGGCACGTGTTCGTATTCTCGCCAAACATCAAGATCACCTATCAAATGATGAATAGAGCTATCAAAAATCTTTCGAGTACCGGAACCATGCTCACGTAGAACCCAACGTGCTTGCTCTAATTGTGCAAGGCTTACTTTCTCACGACGGGCAAATGGATGATGAGCTGAAGCGACGACCGTTAGGTGATCACGACACCAGATCTCTTGATGAATTCGATTGTCATCGCAGCGCCCTTCAATGATGCCAAGGTCATATTTATAGTCCAAGACCCCTTCAATCACCGAATCGGTACTTTTTACCCCAAGAGAAATGCGCATTTCAGGAAAATCGTTATCAATCGAGCTGATAAGGTCTGGCACTAAGTGTTCCGCTGGAGTTTGACTCGCTCCTAGCTTTAACTCGCCGCTTAAAAGATGTTGCTCGTAGAATCCCATTTCAATCTGCTGTGCATCTTGCAACAGACGTTTAGCTTTGGGTCTTAGCCATACGCCCCAATGCGTCAATGCCATCTGCTTGCCTTGTCTCTCAAACAAGGGTCTTCCAAGCATTTTTTCCAGCTGTGCCAATGACATACTTGTCGCCGACTGTGTTAGCGACAACTTATCCGCCGCTTGACTGACGCTTCCCGTGTCCGCCACTGCATCAAAAACGGCAAGTTGTTTTAATGAATATCGCATCCGTTTTCCTCACACCACCAAATCTAAAAATATTGTGTTCGACTGCAAATCACGAACTGTTTCTATCAGTTTCTTTTATGTCGCTTTTTCGATGTTCGCTCTGTGACGAATTTTTCACCGATTGAGAATCACGACGCTCGCTAATCTCCCACTAAAAAACAGTACGTTATGGACTTGAGCCCTTATTCTACCTTGTGCAGTAAAGTTATCAATATTTCTGATTTCAATTTTAAAAATTATCAATTTTACCACTGCACCTGATTGCCCTTAATCTAGTTTCGAACACAGCACGGGGCTTTGTTCTCGCACTTTTATCTCAACCACTTAAGGAGTTATGAAATGCGCGATTCACACACAAACGAGGTTAAGGAGTAAGGAATGGCATCAGCTAGCTCCGAGAACAATCTGCTCTTCTCGCCATTAGAGATGATGGCAGAAGCTGAAAAGTTCGCATTAAGTAAAGCGAAGAAAACCAGTGGAATGACAATGAGCTTGGCCATTATGGCGGGCGCCTTTATCGGCTTGGCATTTCTATTCTACATCACGGTAACGACGGGAAGCGCAGATGCGGGATGGGGCTTAAGCAGGCTAGCTGGCGGACTTGCATTCAGTATGGGGTTGATTCTCATCGTGATATGCGGTGGCGAACTGTTTACGAGTTCAGTGCTTTCAAGCATCTCTTGGGCAAATAAACAGATTAGCTTTAGCAAAATGCTTTCAATTTGGGGAAAGGTCTACGTTGGAAACTTCATTGGCGCGATGTTCTTGCTTTTGATTGTCTCTGCAGCAGGTCTTTACCAAATGGACAATGGTCAATGGGGACTGAACGCTCTGCATATTGCACAGCATAAATTGCATCACACATGGGTACAGGCTTTCGCTCTAGGCGTTTTATGTAACCTACTGGTGTGTCTAGCAATTTGGCTGACGTTTAGCAGCGCAAATGCGATGACTAAAGCCGCAATGACGGTTTTACCCGTCGCGATGTTTGTCAGCAGCGGTTTTGAACACTGTGTAGCAAACATGTTTATGGTCCCGCTAGGCATTGTGATTCAAAACTTTGCAGGCGCTGAATTCTGGGCAGCAACGGGCACAACCCAAGCTCAGTTTAGCGACCTAACACCGATTCACTTTTTAACGAACAACCTTATACCAGTCACGCTAGGAAACATTATTGGTGGTTCGGTTTTGGTAGGACTTGCTAACTGGAGTATCTACCGCAGACCACAACTAAAAGCAGCAAATGTAACTGCAATTACACAAACCACTGAACTTACGTCAGTAAAGGAGACGCAAATGAACAACAACATCATCGTAAAAGACATCATGAACACTCAACCAGTAACACTAAGCGTTGAAATGCCAACAGCTGTTGCTCTAGATACACTTTTGGACCACAACCTAACAAGTGCTCCAGTTACAGACATCGAAGGTCGCTTGGTTGGTTTCTTCTCTGTGCACGATGTAATGGTTGATCTGTGGTGCCAAGACTACATCCCTGAGCAAGGTCAGAAGGTGGTCGACCTGATGAGCCGTGATGTTGTCGCTATCAACGCGTCTGAAAAATTGGTAGATGTGGCTGAGTTTCTTTGCATCGATAAAGAGCAGCTATATCCGGTAAGTTCAATGGGCATCGCTACAAGCTTCTCGACTCTTTCTCTAGAAGAGCGTGCTAAAGCGATGAAAGTAAACAAACCACATGTGTTGCCTGTACTAGAAAATGGTGTCTTGGTTGGAATTTTATCAAGAGCTGAAGTAATGCAAGCTGTCCGCCCTATCTACGGCGAGCGCTTGAATGTTGTTGAACGTGAACTTGAAACAGCGTAAGACAACAAACCAATTTTTGGCTAGGAAATAAGTCGTTTGGCCGAAAAAAGCCCCGGTGTAAAAACCGGGGCAACTTAGTTTTAAGCCTTTATTATTGTTTTAACGCGTGACGTTGTGTTGCGTTTTTATCCTGTAATAAATTTCTACTCAGAACTGAACTACCAACGGTATTGAACACCCGCGCCAGCAGAAACTTGTGATTTCGATTTCTTACCAGACGTCTCATAGTTCACAGTCATAGAGCCAGACCAAGAGTCATTAAACTGATAAGCACCACCCAGTGCTAACGCTTTCTTAGAGCCAGCAGCACCCATACCAACACCAACACCGAACTGACCAGCCGTCGCAAGAACAGGACGTGCATTGTTGATTGCGTGAGAGCTTGCAACTACACCGTCCATGCGGTCTTCAAGGACAAGCATGTTGTCGCCCATTGCTTTCATTTCAGATTCTAGGTTGTCGATGCGCTTAGAGTTCTCACCGATACGAGCAGAATTACCAGCAATCTTAGTGTCTAGCTCAGTGTAAGCACCGTCAGCTACGCGTGAAGCCCATTTACCAGCTTCATCACCTGCTTTGTAGATTTCTTCGATTGCAGCGCGGTTAGAAGCAATGTCTTCCGCGTTAACTTTGCCTTCTTCTACATCGTTAGTAGAGCCACCGTTAGAACCACCGTTCTTTTTAAGGTCATCAATTTGAGCTTGCATAGCAGACAATTGAGCAGTCAAAGTATCAACATCTTTGTTGTACTGCTTTTCAGCAGCTACCACTTTAGCTTCTGCATTAACTGAACGCTTAGTGTTAGATTCGATACGGCTAGCCGCTTCTGCCACAGCAGATTCAACTTCTTCGTTAACCTCAATGTCCATGCTGCCATTGCTGTTGTTGCTCTTAATTTCGTTGCGAACCTTAGCAAATTCAGCCTCGATAACGCCTTTAGCTTCAACCGCTACAGCCTCATGACCTTTGATGCGGTCAGTGTTATCAATGATCATTTGGTTGTTGCCGTGTGCAACCTCACGGTTAAAGGCAACTTCTTCACCCATTTCATTGTAAGCTTTCTGACCTTGCTCAATTGCTTGTGAATAAGCAGCAGAGATACGAGTATCAACGTAGTCTTTAGCTTGGTCTACAGTTGGGTTAGTTACATCGATGCGCTCGCCGTTGTTGCCGTTGCGGTCGACTGGCTTAACGTTGCCGTTCTCATCAATGTCTGCAATGTGCTTACCGAATTTGTCTTCGATGCGACCGTTGCGAGTGTTGATGGTAGTACCAGTGTACTCACCAGCATTGATACGCAGACGCTCACCACCTTCACGTTCAGGAGTAATGTCTAGGTCTTTAGCAATGCGTTCCCAAGCGTTGATTGGCTTTGGTGCTGGTACTGGTGTCTTTGAATCATCTTGGAAGATGAAGCCGCCACGTTCGCCTGTGCGTGCATCAACAAAAGAGTAAGCACCAGTGCCAGTCTTGTTAACTACACCTGCTACGTTGCCGTCTTTATCCAGAATTTTTGCGTTGCCTTTAGCGTCAACGTCAAATGTGTAGCCTTCTTTTTCAAGCTTAGCCAGGTCAGAAGTCTTAACTACGTTGTGAGTTGCACCGCCAATTTCAGAACCGCCATTGCCGTTCTTGTTTTCTGGGTCGATGATGTAAATTGGCTTTTTGCCGTTGTTTGGAGTGTCAGGCTTCACTGGTGTGTGAATGTCGTTCTCAAAGTCAACACGAACGCGTTCACCAGAATTAGCATTTACAACCTGGTACTCACCTTTGCCGTTCTTAACAGCTACAGCAACAGTTTTGCCGTCTTTAACCAGAACCGCGTTACCTTTAGCATCAACGTGAGTCTCGATACCTTGCTCTTTAAGCTTAACAAGGTCACTAGCTTTTACTTTGCCAGCGTAAGAAGGAGCAACGTTAGAGCCATTGTTACCGTTACGGTCATCTGGCTTAACTGGGTTTACTGGGTTAACAACGTCTGGCTTAGTTGGGTCAACTGGAGCATGACGGTCTTCTTTAATCTGGATGTTTTCAATCCAACCTTCTTTGTCTGACCATACTTCACCTTTACCAGTTTTCTGATTAATACGTAAACCTGTGCGGTCTTTTTCGTTGGTCATAGTGATATAGCCATCACCTTCAAGAGCAGTACCAATGTAGTTGTAGTTTGCGTCTTGAACACGGTATTCACCGTCAACTTCTACAACCTTCCAATCTTTGGTTGCTGCCTCAATGTCACGAACCTTGATTGTTTCTACTGCCATTGCTGGCGCTGTGAATACAGAAGCTAGTGATAATGCGATAAATGTCTTTTTCATAAATAAACTTGTTCGTATCAATAAGGAAAATTAGGATTTGTTATCTGGCGACTCTCCTTTCGCCCTATTGAACCGCTCGCTAATCATTGATGGCAGAGCGCTTCTTCAAACACCCCATTACTGCCTGGTGCTTGATTGGTGGTGTCCGCTTGGAACACGGGGCGCATCCTATTGATAAAAGACATTTCAAAAGTAACCTACCGTTATTTGTATTACTTAAAGAAACGTTAGAGAAGAAAAGAGCGTTGAGAAGAGTTACTAATAATCAGTGAGTTAGTATTGTTTTTGTCGTACAGACAAAAAAAGCCCCGAGACTATGCTCGGGGCTTTGATGAAAAATAGTTGGTAGAAATTACTTCTTAATACCTTCTACGTGTAGTTCCATGTCTACATAGCTTGAAGCGCCCATGACTGGGATTTTGAAATCAGCCAGTTCTAGACGAGTTGTGCCGTTGAAGCCAGCGCGCTCACCACCCCAAGGGTCTTGACCAGCGCCAATGAACTCAGCTTCGATTGTGATTGGCTGTGTCACACCGTGAAGTGTTAGATCGCCCATTACGTCAAGTTTGCCGTTGCCTTTGTCTTTAACACTTGTACTCTTGAATGTTGCTTCTTTGAACTTACCTGCATCGATAAAATCTGAGCTGCGGATGTGCTTATCACGCTCAGCGTGGTTTGAATCAAGACTTGTTGTATCAACAACAACGTTTACAGATGACGCTTCGATGTTTGCAGGGTCGTAGCTAAAGTCACCAGAGAAAGTGTTAAAACGGCCTTTGATGTAGCTGTAACCTAGGTGGCTTACTTTAAAGTTGATAGAAGCGTGTGCGCCTTTCGTATCAATTGCGTAGTCAGCAGCGTTAGCACCTAGTGGCAATAGCATTGCCGCAGCCATTCCTGTAGCGATTAGTGTCTTTTTCATTTCGAAACTCCTAACATTTTTCGAAGAGTGTTGTCTTTGTTTATAAAGTGATGTTTCAAAGCAGCTAGCGCATGACCACCAGCGGCAAGAATAACGAACCAAGCAGCGTAAAAGTGCACTTCGCCCGCAATGTCTGATTGATTAGGGAAAAACTCTCCCAAGCCCGGAACTGTAAACCAGTCAAATACTTCAATTCCGCGACCATCTGAAGTCGAGATAAGGTATCCACTAACGAAAATGACGATAAGTGCAGCGTACATAGCGAGATGACCTACCTTAGCGCCAACCTTTTCGAACTGGTTGCCTTCTACTTTTGGTGCTGCAGTCACGTGCTTCCAAACCAAACGGAAAATAGTGAGCCCTGCCAAAAGGATGCCGATAGAACGGTGCCAGTGTGGAGCCGTTTTATACCACTCACTGTAGTAAGTGAGATCGACCATCCACAAACCCACTGCAAACATTCCAATCACTACAATAGCTGAAATCCAGTGCAGTGCTCTTGCTATCGGGTTGTAGTTTTTTACTTCTTTTACCGCCATCGTCATTTCCATGATTTAATCTAACTCGCCAATAATGCTAACAACTCATCAACCTATGGGATACAGTATTTACCTAACTTGACACTTTAACGACAACACCCCTTCGATAGAGTCATTCAGTTTTTTCGAACATCTATAAAACTGATGTGCTACAACAGGTTAGAGATCGTCCGGCATTTCAATTTCGTAGAGTTCATCCGCTATGTCTGCTACTCGCCTGTCAAGACCCCCTTTTGCGTCCTCTAACCCTTGGTTGTAAAAGGCTGGCCCTAATTTCTTAATCAGGAAGTCTAATAAGAATTCAGCGTCAAACTGGCCTAAGTCTGTCTCTAATTCTTGTTCAAAATACTTTTGCAACTCCGACACTATTGCGGCTCTTTTCTTGGTATCAAACATTGTTAATCTCATTTTTTGTTACAAATATAGGATGGTTATGGGTGATTAACGTTATGATTTCAATGCTGATTGTCGATTTTTAACACTAGATCACGATTCAACAATCTCGCAAGAGTCTCATTTTCAAACATTATTCAAGAACCCCGTTTCATTTCTGAAACTCATAAACTACACTATGCAGGAAATTACGGAGGAATCATGGATTACGGCTATCAAGAGCGCATTGTGTCGCTGCTTAAGGAAAATAAAATCACTAACAATGAGCTTGCAGAAGCTATCGGCAAAGGAAAAGCCACAATTGGTCGTTACCTAACTAAAGGTCCTACTCGCACCTATCCCTCTATCGAAGACCTTGCTCTTATCGCAGACTATTTCAACGTTCAGGCTCACTGGCTCTGTTTTGGTGTCGGCGACAAGTATACGGAAGCCAATGAAATCACCAAAGCGGCGAGCACCAGTGCCGCGACAGTGTCTTACTACAGCCGAACCGAAGTGACTAAACTGCTTGAAACGGGTGAAGCAGAAAGTAAAGGAACAATACCCGTGCCTCCTGAGTACAAAGATTGCTTTGGGGTCTTATATCCAGTAGGAGGCACCGTCTCTTACAAATGGGACTGTGTCGCTCTGGTCAATCGTAATCAGGAATGGATTAACGATGACATCGTACTCGCTCGATTGCCTGGTAATCCCCACCCAGACTTTTTTACGCTTGTAAAAGTCGGTACCACCATTCACGTTTGGTACGGTGACGACACAACGAAGAACGCGATCCATCAGGTAAACGACGACGAGATCGAGATTCTTGGTGTTGTACGTTGGGGGACTTGGGAAAAGCGTATTTAAGGAATTCTGATACGGAGTACGCCTCTGGTAATCCGTATCTGAGACAAGGAAAGAGTTATGCTTCTCGATAACGTCGTGCATAGCATCCGTCGATTTAAAACGGACTGCCAAGCACTTTGTTTACAACATTATCCGGCCGTACATAATGGTGGACTTACTAGCCATCATTTGTCACTTGCGTTCGCACGTCGTATTAAATCTGATTTCGAACAGCAGAGTTTAAGCGCTGAAATTGTATCTCTAGATTGTAGTGAGCCGGCGAAATTGAGCAGCACCTACCGTGTGACCACCTCTTACGGTACGGTTTGGGTCCTGGCATATCATTTCGTCAATGGAAACCAAAACAGTCGCGACCATATTTACTCACTGATTAACGAGTGGCTAGCGGAATATCAGTTTGCAGTACAGCAACGAGATCTGTTAGTAATTATTGCTGATCACTGGCTAAGTCGCTGCCACCAGAGCCGCTCTCTTATTAGCTGGTGGAACAACGACACGCAGTTAGATGAAGCAGCCTATATCAAACAAGGCGTAAGGTTATTGCCTTCAGAAACATCAATGAGTTCAACACTCTCCGAACGCTTTGGTGTTGTACCCAATTATGTGACACATATACACCCACTGACTAAGCCTGGCTCCGGAGAAACGGTTCTCAAATATGTTCAATTGTATGCCGTTACCACTATGTAGTTTTCTGCTTTCTTCGACATGTCATCAAACTTTCACTAAGGTTTTTCATAGTATTGTAATCTCATAGAAAACCGTAAAGATTGTGAAGAGTTTAAAACGCTACCAATACGAGAAATACGCTGTACTTTGTAACCTCGCTTATCCTAGAGTGTTTAAACAAACTCGCTATGGATTCGACCCCAACGGCCAACGAATTGTCTCGAATCGCTACGGAAAAACAGTCGTTCGTATCCTTTGGAGTAAAGACAAAGAAGAAGCCGTCATTGTAATTAAAGGCTCTCACAGTCTAACCGACTGGTTACTCACCTTTGCTATGTGGCAACGCAGTTGTAAAACATTTGGCTTGTACTACCGCATTCACGCCGGTTTTCACTATATTCTGAATCAAGAAAGCCAACCTGCTCACAAGAAAGACAAACTTGGGCTGACGCTTTTTGAGCGAACGATAAAGATCGCATCAGAGCTAATTGAAGACGGCAAGCGAATCACGATAACTGGCCACTCTTCTGGTGGCGCTATCGGATGTGTCATCGCAGATGCACTAGAGACGGCGTATCCAAAATCAATAAAAAGGATTGTGACCTTTGGGCAGCCAGCCGTTGGTGGACTCAAGTTTAAAAAGAATTTTCAACTCGCTCACAAAACCTATCGGATATGCTGCGATCTCGATATTGTCACCTTTCTTCCTCCGCTTCCACTTATCTACTGGCACGTAGGAAAACTGCTTTGGCTCTACAATGGAAGAATTTACGAGAATACACCGACCATTGTCCGTCTAGGTCGGTCGTTAGTCTCATGGATAATTCGCCCCTTCTCTTACCACCTGATGAGCAAGTACATTCGAAACAAAGATTTTTTCGACGAACGCTGAAATGAGAGTTTCTTCAAAAAAATTGCATAAAAACAAATATTTTTAAATTTGTATTTAGATTACTAACATTTACGTGTTTTATATGATCTAACTCACTCAATATAGAGATAAAATGTTTAATAGTTCAAATTATCAATGATTGTGCACATTTTATGCTCTATTTTATAGATGAAATGTTGATCTGCGTTTCATTTCGCTAATGCCTTCCTAATACTGAACCTCTGTTCATTCACCAAACCGATTTGACTTGTCATCTAACCGTGACAAGATGATCACAACGTCAATATCAGTTTCCAAAAAGATGCTCCTTACTGAAAAACATCAATTTACTCAGTGTATTCGAACCGAAGAAAACGGTTGCTATATCGCGCAGTACAAAGACCTCACCCTTAAGAGTGTGTTTCAACCGATATTTAGTCGTTCGAATATTATTATCGGTATGGAGGCTTTAGTAAGGTTATTCGATAAAAACGGTGACCCGATCCCACCCAATTTGTACTTCCAAAATGAAAGCGTTTCTTTAGCAGACCAGCTTAATGTGGATAGATTGAGCCGAGCGATCCATCTACGTAATTTTAGTATGTCGAACTATCGAGAGAGATTGATTTTTCTTAACTTCCTACCTATCTCTAGTGAGCGACTTGCTGCAGAAGGTATTCGTTCATCCTTGCTGATGTCCCGATTAAAGGCGCTACAAATCGATTGTCGACGAGTCGTTGTTGAGCTGGTTGAGCTTACTGCGTTTAGTTCCAAAACCCTGGCTTCAGCGGCAAACCACCTAACTAAAGAAGACTTTTTGATTGCTATTGATGACTTTGGGTGTAAAGAGTCAAGTCCCGAGCGTGTTGCCCAGGTAAAACCCAATATCTTAAAACTGGATAGACAACTGCTGCTTGATTATATGGAAGGCAGCAAAGAACCTCTTCTTAATGGCATTAAACTGGCAAAAGAGTGCCACGCCAAGACTGTGATTGAAGGTGTAGAAACGGAACAGCAGCTTGAAGCGATGAAAGCGCTGAATATTGACTTCTTTCAAGGCTATCACTTAGCCATGCCACAAGCTCTACTTCCCCGTTTAAAGCTGGTTAGCTAAAAGCGTTTGCCAAGCATAAAAGTAAAGCCTTCTCTCGTTTTTCCGCTCTGAGCCATCAACGACGCTTCCCAGTTGTCGGTAAAGGCTTTTTGCATACCTACCATTGTGGACCACCGGCTGGACGTTTGTTTGGCACTAAACCTAATATCGCCTAACTGCCCTTTAAGTTGTCTCTGATAATCTTGGTATTGGCCGCCGACCACAATTCGCCAACCACTGTCACCTATATTCAGTCCAATTAATGGCGTCACCACTAAGGCGTCGAGGCTCACACCGACACCAGAGACAGAGGTCGACACGTATTGAGCATCGACTGTGGTAAAGAATTGCTTATGTCCATACGCCAACGTGGTACCGACAGCGGTAATCGTTGAGGACGTTGCCATACCATTGATCTCTAATCGCTCTAGGTTACCATTCGAAAAATCGCTTATACCGATTGCTATGTCTGACGACGTGACCGCTTTACCAATCATGGCGTTAAAGCCCCAAAACGGAAGCACCCACACATCCCCTCTTACGGCAACAATGCTCGTTGTGTTGGTGGTTTGGCTGCCGCCATTTGGCAATATATCGTCTACGGATTCACCATCAATCTTGAAATCCCCTAGCTGCATAAGATCTTCCTGCTGGTGGGTAAATAAAGAGATTCCAATTGGCTTTGGAAGCTTAATACCCATATCTCTCACACGATCGCCAAAAAAAGGCAGTATGCGACCATAATCTTCATCTTTAACACCGCTTTGGGTTTCATGCTCAGCAGATACTGACGACGTGGACATGCCTAAAAGAATGATCGAAGTAAGAGTGCGTAGCATCAGAGGGATACTCAAGTTGAAACAGGGAGCGAGATAGTATCAAGGAGTCAGCGTGATGAATAATTCCGATTTTATATGCTCCAAGCCTTGAAAATCATTCAGTTAAATACAATCTATGTCACACAAGGAGTGTATTTATGGATAATTCTTCATCGCGTGTTGCGCGCGCCACCAAGGGATGTGTTGCCATGCTGCCATTGAGTTTGGCGGTCGTGCCCTGGGGCTTTCTTGCCGGTTCATTTGCTATTGATTCAGGTCTGACACCGCTCGAGGGGCAAGCGATGAGCGCGATACTCTTTGCGGGTGCAGCTCAACTCGTCGCGATGGGTATGATAAAATCTGGTGCGACGCTCCTTACCATGGTCGTGACCATATTCTTTATTACTTCTCGTCACTTCCTCTATAGCTTATCTATGCGCAGCCATATCAAAGATTTGCCGTTGCGCTGGCGGCTATCTCTTGGCTTCTTGTTAACAGATGAGCTGTTCGCACTTTGCGGACACCATAAACCAGAGAAATTTGATAGATGGTATGCCTTAGGTGCCGGTCTTTCCTTCTATTTAATTTGGAACTTAGCGACGGTCGTTGGCATTATTATCGGAGCAAAGATCCCAAACCTTCAGCAATATGGTCTGGAGTTTGCCGTTGCCGCCACTTTCATTGCCATTGTTGTTCCTAACATTACCACTATACCTATATTCCTTGCAGCTTTATCAGCGTTAGTATCGTCAGTGCTCTTCGCGGCTTTAGACATTGAGCTTGGTTTGGTTATATCCAGCATAGTCGGCATGACGGTTGGATACCTGTGTGAGGAGAAAATGAAGCGATGACGTATCTCGTAATTCTTGTACTTACCGCGATTGTTTTTTTAAGCCGGTACCTATTTTTGGAACCCAAAGTTCCTTTGCGGATCAGTAGCGGTGCACAGCGCTTTCTAGCCTACGCGAGTCCAGCCGTGTTGACAGCGATTTGGGGGCCCATCGTCTTTCTCCCGCACGGCAAACTCGCGCTGTCTGATAACTTGCCTTATCTATTGGCAGCGACATTTGCGATTATCTTAGCTCGAATTATCAAGGACGTATTAGTCACCACCATAGTTAGCATCTTAGTGTTTCTCGTCTTAAACTTGTGGGTATTCGCAGCTTAATGATTGAGGGAACATGGAAAATCGGGAATCGACTAAAACCATCGCGTTGATGAGCTGGCTAGGTTATCTTGGGCTAGTTCCTTTTGCACTGTGTATCGCGACATTTACGGCAAACGCCGACTTTATGGGCGTTAATACCAGACTGCTGTTCTTGGCGTACAGTGCCATCATTTTGAGTTTTTTGTGCGGTATTTTGTGGTCACACGCCCTCGCATACGCGACACACAAGCTCTCCTTCCCTATTTTACTTCTTAGTAACCTCATCTGTCTGATGGGATGGCTGGTGATTATCATCGCACCAGAGCAGTTTCGATTAGGCGTCGTCGTGGCGTTAGTCGGATATGTTTGCGTTTGGCTGGTCGAGAGAATCAAGCTTAACGCTCTAGGAGACGAGTTTCCTAAAGACTATAAGCGTCTGCGCAGCCATTTAACCGTGGGCGTGGCCGTTGCACATATCGTTGCTTTCGCCGGCGCCCACTAACATGAGGTTATTTATCTGAAGACTGTCTATCGGAAGACTGTTTATCGGAAGGCTGAGCTTTACGGCGTGCTCGGTTAGACAAGCCCGCTTTCGGTTTTGGTGGTACTTCGCGGCGTTCATGTAGAAGATGTCGAATCGACAAAATCGGATGTGGTAGCAACATGCGCGGCCCTGCGTAGCGCATCACGGCTTTCATCTGCTGTTTTTCTTCTGGTTTGTAGCAGTGGATTGGGCACTTGTTACAAGTCGGCTTAGACTCTCCATAAGGACAGCGATCCAACTTAGTTTCAGCGTAGACGAGAAGCTCTCGGCATTGCTGACACAGCGTTGAACTACCATGGTGTTGCTTGCAATAGATCTTCATCATGGCAGCAACCGTTTTGAACTCGGTTTCTAACTCACCCACTAAGATTTCACTGCTTTTCTTCATGGCATCCTCTCACTCTATCTACCAATCAGCAGGCTCGAGTCGATTGGAATAAATTGATCCGCAGCATCAATAAGATTGTTAGCGGTGAGTTGCTCAACCCCCACTACGGTTACTTGAGTTCCAAAACGCTGTTGGATGCGCTCAACTAAGATTTGAAAGTCTCCATCGCCAGAAACCAAAACAACATGGTCTACCGTTTGGGCTATTTCGAATACATCAAGCGCAATACCGACATCCCAGTCCCCTTTTGCGCTGCCATCAGAACGCTGGATAAAAGGCTTGAGCTGAACGTCGAACCCTATTCCGCGAAGAATGTGGTGAAACTGCCTCTGCTTTTGATCTTGTGAAGCAATCGCATAAGCACGAGCGATTTCGACGTGACTAATCTCACTCACTCGAGCCCAAAACGCGTTGTAATCAAAGCGACCCGCAAAAGCTTGACGCGTTGTGTAGTAGACGTTTTGAACGTCAACAAATATGGCTGTTTTTTTCATAATCATGATATTGAATTTGCCTTGGCGGCAGTGTATCAAATTTATTGTCCTGAAGTGGAACTTAGTGAGACGAATCTCAGTGGCTAAACTTAACGTATAACCTTTTGGTCGCTAGGTAGGAGGCAACTATGAAAGGTATCGTATTTATCGCAATCGCATCGCTAGTCAGTGCCACAGCTTGTGGCTATCCAGAATACGCTAAAGAGGGGCATCAAAGCGATCCTCATGGTTCTCAGTATCATGAAGGTCACCTCTATCATGGACTGTCTCATCGCAGCGTCATGTACTTTGCTCCTACCAAAGACGTACTGGTGGACGAGTTCTTACTCGGTACGCTAATTAACGAGTGTGCGCTTGAAGAACGTGACGTTGTCACCATGGTAATGACCAAAGATGGGTTTTCATCACCTGGGTGGGTAAAAGACACCTTTGACTACAGTAAGTTGGTTAAGATGTACGACATCAAAGAAGGTGACCACAAGGCAATACTCATTGGCAAAGATGGCACAGAGAAACTTCGTTGGGGTCCGACAACCAATTGGATTGAAATCAAAGATACTATTGATGCTATGCCAATGAGACAAGCTGAGATGAAGCGAGCAGCAAGCCGCTGCTCGATTTAGGATAAATGTGCACCAATAAAAAGAACTATGCGTCTTTTTGAGCTAGATGGCTGCTAACCAGGCTTGCGACCATGATTGCCAGATAGAAACTGCCCGTAATTGACTCGAGGAACACAAAAAATCTCGGGATTGCTAGCGCCGGAGAAACATCGCCATAGCCAACGGTAGTCAATGTAATAAAGCTGAAGTAAATCACATCGAACAAGTTATCCAACCATGGCTTGGCCTCCAATCCATTAAAAGGAGCTTCAAACAGCTCCAGTTGAATGAGATAGATGAAAGCGAACGATAGCCCAAACAACAAGTAGACACAAATAGAACCGACAATCTGATTCAACGTGACTTTTGTTGGCATCATCACTTGCTTCAGCGCAGAGTAAGTCTGGGCAAGCACGAAAAATAGCAATGAAAACAGGGTAACCAGAGACAAGTCGTAGTCATCAAACAGCGAAAACACACCTGAAATAACGGCAACCGTTATCATCACCGCATACCAAGAGCGGTAAAAGGTCTGTTTTCGGTGGACGCCAACTATCGAGGTACTCATACATAAGATGATCAAGGCAAGGACATAGTCCTGTGCGTCATCTTTAAACTGATGCACCATGGCACTCATAAAAAAAAGAACCAACAATGAGCCTAGCAAGAAGAAAAAGTTGTCGTCTTTACTCATCAATTTCATCGAATGCATTCTCCCTAACGCTACAGCATCTCTTTGGCAATAAGCTGCAACAAATACGTTTCTCGCTCGATACTCATGCCTTTTTTGTCGCTTTCAGCAATGGTTTTTTCGTTAAAGGCAATAGCATCATGGATGTTGACCCATAGAGGTTTCATTCCATTTTTCACCTCATAATCTTCATAAGCGGTCTGCCCTAACTCACGGTCAACTTTACAAGAATAACAGAACGAAATCATATGCATAACATCAGCATCGTCTTTATACCAAGGCCGAAACTCTTCGTAGATGCCAAACGGTTTGATACCATGGATGTTCTTCGCGCCCGTCTCTTCTTCAAGTTCACGCACCATACCCGCAATAACGTCTTCTCCATCATCTAAGCCGCCACCTGGCAAAGAGTAATCGTGATAACGCTCTGTATAGAGTAGAAGAATGTCTTCACCATCAACAACGATTGCGCGCGTCGCGTTTCGTTTTATGATCGTTTTATCGTCTAGGTGAGAGATATCTGGGTGGATAGCAGTGGTAATTTGTCTCACAGTTTTGCTCTTTAATGGTCTGTTTTCGTGAAGTTTACCACAAAAATATGAACTTACAGTTGTATGGCGTTTTCTAGTCAATTCGATTGCGACATATATTTATAGAAATGGTAGTATTGCCGCCCTGCCCAAGCTCAGGTTAAGCAACTAATTCCGTATCAATCAAATAAATATAAATCACTATGAACCCAACGACTTCTTTTCTCGCTGCTGTTGCTCTTAGTTCGGCTTCTTATGCCCTAGCCGACGACTCATCGAGCGACTCAGTTTCAGAACAAGACTTACTTAATCAAGCGATTCGTTCCGATCAGATGATGACTGACGATGAGTTTCACTCAAGTCAATCAGAATCACTGAATGCATTGGGATATCGATCGATTTCTACCAACAGCAGTTTTGAAGAGTTACGCCAAGACGACTCCATCAGCCAAGCAAACTTTTACGACTCCCCCTATCGTGTCTCGCTGTTTAATCCGCAAAATGGTGAAGATAGTGAGCGCCTTTGGTCTCAAACCAAGTCTATTTTTGCTTACGGTGTTGGTGTAGCTGGTGTTTTGGCACTGATGCCAGAGTCCATCACCAACTGGGAAAAAGACGACATTAAGTTGATGAACAAATGGTGGGACAACGTCCGCTCTGGTCCTGTTTGGGATCGTGATGATCACGTTATCAACTACATTGGTCACCCTTATTTTGGTGGTGTTTACTATCAAGCGGCACGTAAGTCAGGCTATCGCCAATGGGACGCCTTCATGTACTCGACGCTAATGTCGACCTTCTATTGGGAATACGGTATTGAAGCATTTGCCGAAGTACCATCTATCCAAGACCTCGTTGTTACCCCGACGCTCGGTTGGGTATATGGTGAATGGGCATTTAATAAAGAGAAAGAAATTCGTTTACGTGGCGGTACTGTGTTCGGTTCCGATGCGCTGGGTTCAACTGCCCTATTTTTCTTAGACCCAGTTGATAGCCTAGGCCGCGGTGTAAACAACATTGCGGGTCGCGAAATCGTCAAAGCGGGTACCGGTTTTGTTGGCGTTCACTCCAATGTTCTAAGAAACGGCGAAGTAGAAACTAAATATCAAATGCAGGTTCAGTACGCGTTTGGTGCAGGCGAGACGGATGACAGCCTAAAACGACGTCAGAAGAAAAACTATCATCAATACACAGACGATCCTGTTACATATGGAATTGTTGGTGTGAGTGCTGGTTTTGCTTACCCACAACTCGACAAAGAACGTAACCTAAAGAACGACTTTGCCCCAGCCTTCACTCTTGGTCTGTATTTTACCAACCAACTGTCTGCACGCCTGGGTTACATGCAAGGCAACTATGAGTCGACCGTGGATAATCAGAAGCATATCTACGAAAACTACAGCTTCGACGTGCAGTACTACTTGTTTGCGGACAACGCGCTTAAACCCTACATCAATGCGGGTGTAGGCGAAGCGATGTTGAATAAAGACCGCGATACTAAAAAGCTGCAGTGGAACATTGGTACAGGCTTGCACTACACACTCAATGCTAACTGGTCTATTCAAGCAGACTGGAAATACGCGTATCACCGTAATTCTGGAGCACGTGATAGTCTTTGGGGCTCGCGCCTTATCTACCGATTTGGTGAAGGTAACAAGCACATCTAATAGCGATGAGCTATCGAGTTTGTAGGAATTCTGGGAGCAACTGAGCAATGACAGCGATAATTCATCATAAAGTTGAATAATTTGACCGAATCAAAACACTTTTTATTAGAAATCTCCTACACTTAAGCAAAAGCCTAACTTCCAAATAGGAGAGATAATGAAAAAAGTACAATGGATGATTGGCGCTGTTGCAGTGGGCATTTTAGCAGGCTGTGCGAGTGAACCAGATAAGTATGATGTGGATGAAATCACGGCAATAAGTGATCCTGCTTACGTCTATTGTGTGGAGCAAGGTCATAAGCTTGAGCGCGTTACAGAAAATGGCAAGCGCGTACCATACTGCGTACTTTCTGAAGAAGAGCGCTACACAGTTTGGGATTACTACGAAAATCGAGATAAAGAAAGCAACTAATCGACGATTCATCTCATCGATAGTCAGATAAAAATGCCAGCATGCGCTAAGCCTGCTGGCGTTTTTTATCAGTTTAGAAGGAGCGCATCGCTGTGCGCCCCTCTCCTTGCAAACCTATTTGTTTGGCTTGTTTTTGCAATGTTCAATCGCAGTCGCCATCAGCTCCAATGCTGATTGCTCACATACCGGCAGCGCAGCGTCACTCGTTGCTACTGGAGTAACACGCTCACCCCATTTGATGTGTCCTGCGCCCCACGTCAATCCTGCACCGAATGCGGCAAGCAGCAAATCATCTTGCGGTTTGATTCTACCTTGCTCGAGTGCTTCACACAGTGCAATTGGCACTGTTGCCGCAGACGTGTTGCCGTAGTTTTGAATGTTCACAAACGCTTTATCTTGCTCGATACCAGATAGGTCACACAGCGTTTGGATAATGCGGATGTTCGCTTGGTGAGGAATCACAACATCGATATCATCTTTTGTCAGGTTTGAGCGAGACAATACCGTGTTTGCCGCAGCACCCATGCCTTTAACCGCACGCTTAAAGATCTCTTTTCCGATGAAGTCGAACTCGAAGTAGCCATTGTCTGCCGCGAAACGCTCCATAGATGTACCAAATTTAGGTACAGCTAGAATATCTCGACCTTTGGCATCACAACCAATTTGTGCGTCTTGCAGACCGACTTGGTTTTCTGTGCGGGACAGTACAGCTGCACCAGCGCCATCACCAAAAAGAACTGCGGTATCGCGCTCTGTCCAATCGATAAAGAAAGAAAGACGCTCTGCACCAATAACAATCGCGTTACGATAATTACCCGATTGAATCAGTTTAGTCGCTGTTTCAAGACCATACACAAAGCCAGTACACGCAGCATTTAAATCAAACGCAGCCGCTGCAGGTACACCAAGGTTTTGTTGAACGCGAGAAGCCGTATTTGGAATGAGCGAGTCAGGTGAACACGTTGCGACGATGATCAGATCAACCTCTTCCGCTGTGATACCCGCACATGCCATTGCATGTTTAGCCGCTACCGTCGCCATATCTGACGTATTAACATGGCTAATACGGCGATTTTCAATACCGGTACGAGTACGAATCCACTCGTCTGACGTATCCATTACTGTGCTGAGGTCATGGTTAGAGAGAATTGCTGGTGGAAGGCACTTACCCCACCCAGTAATTTCGGCGTAAAAAGTTGTCATTCTGTACCTATTTTCTTATAGTTTTCGCCAATCAAGATAAACAATTCATATCAATCACTAAGCATTAATAACGACCGATAATGTCTTGCTTATCTTGACTATAGAAGACTGAGTATACTCACATTCCAGGGCTCAAAGAAGTCTGATTTCTAAAATTCCACGTTTCTATACGCAAGTCATCTGAATGCCAGAAAACTTGGGTATAAAAAGGAGAAAAGTAATGTCCACAATCAACACACGCTGCTCTAACTGTAATGGTCTCAACCGACTTCCAATCGATAGACTTTCTGAGTCTCCCAACTGCGGTCGTTGCAAGACACCACTGCTAGACGGACACCCTATTGAGGGCACTCTAGATAACTTTAGTGCTTTGATTAATAGTGAACAACCTGTCGTTGTCGACTTCTGGGCGACGTGGTGTAACCCATGTGTCGGGTTTGCACCTGTTTTTGAGCAAGTTGCTGAGGAGCGCAAAGGAAAGGTTCGCTTTCTAAAGGTCGATACCGAAACACAGCAACAACTTGCGGCTCAGTTCCAAATCAGAAGCATTCCTACCATTATGGTGTTCAAATCTGGTCAACGTGTCGACATGATCAATGGCGCATTACCTAAAACCCAATTTGATCAATGGCTAAATCAAGCACTATCCAAGGGTTGATTTAACCACAAATAACTCGTCATTTTTTCTAGTGGGTCGACTTTTCTAACATACGTTTGCGGTAAGCCGATGGAGAACAGCCGACCTGCTTGGTAAATCGATGGGTGAAGTTGAACGGGTCTCGATAGCCCAGTCGCTCTGCAATCATAGATACCGACCAATCATTATTCTCAAGTAGGTCGCAGGCTTTTTCCATTCTTAGGTTAATTAACCTCGCCCTCGGAGAGACACCGTAAAGCTGCTTACATATTCGAGCTAATTGCTCTTCGCTCAAAAACGCCTTATGCGCCATCGACTTAACGCTCCAAGGCAAGTGCAATTGACTTTCTATTTGCGCAAACAGGGCTTGTACCCTCACTGTTGAGTCTGTGGTTTGCGATTCATAGCCCGTTATCAATCGACATACTTCACTCACCAATAGTTTTCGATAACTCGAACGACCACCAATCTCCGCATACAACAAGGTCATTAACGCCCACATTCGCTCACAGCCGTTGAACGGCAGCACCTTTTGCCCCAAATCAGCAAACATCTGCCAACGCGGGCGATTCTTTGGTAGAAACCAAATCATGCGCCAATGACGATACTGAGGGTTTATTTCGAAACGAAACGCGCTGTTTGCTGGCAACACAACCACAGTGTAGGGCTCTATCGCCGTTACCTCTGTTTCTGTTATCAAAATACCGCCACCTTCTATGGTGAACAATATCGTGTGGACATCGACGCCCCCACGTTCAACATGATAGCTGTCAATGAGATTCGCCATACCTGACATAAAGATGTCTTCCGACGAAAACTCAGGCACATCGCTTGCCGATAGAAAGCGCTCTTCACACAGCTCAGATAAATGCACCTCATCCACCCATTCATTTTTGCTGCTAAATTGCTCAATGACGGATTTGCACAGGTTTTGTCTATTTTTGAACATGGTTTCGTAATACCGTTTTTCTTATATTAGCGACGTTAATACCCCCACACTCTTCACGCGATTATTCAATCTCTAACTTACTGAATTAGGAGGCAGCTATGACAACTCAACACCATCTTAAGTCATCTAACGGTGTGGCTCAAAGTCAACTTTTATCCGCTGTCGTCAAGTTGGGGTTCCCAGTTGCTATTCAAAGTGCATTAGTCGCAATTTTAGCGTTAGCGGATGTGCTTATGGTCAGTGACTTTGGTAAGGAAGCCACTGCAGCGGTGGGTATCGCCTCTAAATGGCACTTCGTAGCAATTATGATCATGGCTGGCATGGCATCAGCGAATGGCGTTTTGGTTGCTCAGTATTGGGGGCGCTCAGACAAGCGTAGTGCAAAAACCATCACCAAACTATCAATGATTTTTGGTGCGAAACTGCTTGTTCCTGTGACGTTTGTCATCACTGTTTTTTCCAGCTACATCATGATGCTGCAAACGACAGACACGAGTGTTATTGAGCTTGGTGCGACCTACCTGTGGTATGCGTTCCCAGTATTGATCTTGACTCACGTTGTTATCGTTGCAGAATCCGCAATGCGCTCTTCAGGTGACGCCGTCACACCATTGGTATTAGGTGCGGTGACGATTGTTATCAACATCGCACTGAACTTCTGGCTAATCAAAGGTGGTTGGGGTGTGCCAGCAATGGGGGTCGCAGGTGCAGCACTTGCCACCACCATTTCTCGCTTACTGCAGGTGTTGTTTATCTGGGGCTACTTAAAAGTACGTAATCACTGGTTGATGAGAGAGCAAGTACTGGATGACGCTACCCGTTTATGGGCATCTTACAAATCGCTTGCGATTCCAACAACATTGAATGCGGTATTATGGGCGATGGGTACCTTGATGTACCAAGTTATTTTTGGCCATATGGGGACGACGGAGCTTGCTGTCTTTAGCATGATGGGTCCATTTGAATCGCTCTGTTACTCTCTGTTCTTTGGGATCTCTGTTGCCTGCTCGATATTATTGGGTCAGTCACTGGGCAGAGACGAGTTTGAACAGGCGTTCAACATGTCAAAAACTTTTATTAAGGCGGTACTAGTGTTTGGTTTGTTGACAGGAGCGGGCCTACTCATGGGTCGAGAAACCATATTGTCGTGGTTGAACTTGACGACTCCAGAACTTCACCCACTCGCCTCACCCGCAATGGTTATTTTGTGTTGTGCGATTTGGTTGCGCATGCTCAATCTAATCATCATTAATGGCATTCTAAGAGCGGGTGGTGACAACAAGTTCTGTCTAAGAATGGACTTTATCGCGATGTGGTGTGTCGGGCTACCGCTTACTGCATCAGCTGCTTTCATTTTCGGATTGGAATTTAAACTGGTTTACACCTGTATGTTGGTAGAAGAAGTCGTGAAGTTTTCACTCTGTTTCCATCGCTACCTCAAGCGTTACTGGATGAACAACCTCACGTTAGCAACAGCTTAACGTTCTTCTCCCTAGTGAGACGATAAAAAACGCCAAAACATAGCATATGTTTTGGCGTTTCTTGTTACTACAATTCACTAAACATGATTGAGGTGTTCGATGATTCGTTTGTTCACCCTTTCATAGCATTCATACTGCAATGCGTGCCCTGCGTTTTCAAATACGCTATATGAAGTATTGTCACCAAGTAATTGGACAACACGCTCTAGATCCGACAGGGGTATAACTTTATCCTCCGTTCCCCAAAGCACTAGTTTTGGAACCGAAAGCGTACCCACGTCTAGAAAATCTTCACTTGGATCTTTTGCAATTAGATGACGACCGGTGCTGATGATGGCACGGCGAAAGCCTTTGTATATCATCTGTTCACTAAACTTACCTGACCAAAACGGAAACTGGTCAGGTGCGACGAGATCGTTAGTCTGATTTGCTGGAAGTTTAGGTATGAACAAGGTATAGCCTAACCATTTTCCAATGATTGGCAGGGTTAGCGGTCCGATATCAATGGCTTGATTAAATGGTGCTAAGTAGCCAACACTCAAAATTCTCTTTGGATACTGCTTAACAAATGCGGAGGTTATTGCCCCACCCATAGAGAGTCCAATAATATGAAATGGTTTGTTAGGTACGAGCAACTCGGTCAATTCTCGAATTTGCTCGACAAAAAGCGTTTTATCATAGTTGACCTTCGGTCGAGATGAATAACCCCGACCAAAAAGGTCAAACGTCAGTACACGATATCCCGCATTCGCTATTTCGGTGCGGTTGTTATCCCACATATAAGACGGAGCTGAGAACCCGTGCACAAGCACGACTAAAGGCGCGTCAGGATCGCCCTCTACTTGGTAGTGAACCTTTCCTAACTTCAGTTCGACAAATCGACCAGGAGCTTCTGCACGATGAACATCATCCAGTACATATTTCTCCTTACTGATAAGGATTGGCAAAACTAACAAGCAACATAGGGTTACTAGGAAAGCAACAGCAAACATAACGTATCTCAGTTGTTCAAAAGGAACGTTATTTTATGAGGCTATATTTGATTTTCTAGCAACCACTCCAAGGTAACTATGCTGTGCAGACATACTAGATTAGAGCTCCCATAAAAATAGCCGCCACGTAGGGTGACGACTCTATATTGGACCTAACAATCAGAGATAGTTGCTCATTTCATGCAGCAACTTTTCTCGTCTAACTGGCTTAGGAACGTAAGCATCCATTCCCGCATCAAAACATTTTTGAATGTCATCATCGACCACACTCGCTGTCAGAGCAATAATCGGCGTCGGACTCATACCTTGCTGTTTTTCATACTCTCGAATATCTTGAGTCGCTTCAAAACCGTCTTTTACCGGCATCATACAATCCATCAAAATCACGTCGTAGTTAACGTTGCTCTGGTATAGCTCCAACGCTTCTTGACCATTACCTGCAATATCGTATTCAAATCCAGCCTTCGCTAAATGCAGTGAGGCCACTTTTTGATTCACCAAGTTATCCTCGACTAACAGAATTCGCGACCCATTACTCTCTGTAGCACTTGGTTTATTTGAATCGCCGCTCGCCTCTACAACGGTTTCTTTCGGAACGACAATTTCTTGAATATCTGGCGTTTGCTCTAGAACGCCACCTGACAGTTCTTGTTGCTTCATTTCAATAGCAGAGACGATTTTCTCTTTGAGGATTTCAGCCTTAAATGGCTTAGGCACATAATCGTCCATCCCGCTGTCGAAACATTTTTGAATATCGTCATCAACCACACTGGCTGTCAACGCAATGATAGGTGTGCGTGCAATCCTCAACTTGGTTTCAAGCTGTCTAATTTTTTCAGTCGCCTCGAATCCATCCATCACTGGCATCATGCAATCCATCAAGACAAACGTATAATTTTGATTTTTCTCATACAGTTCAACCGCTTCCTGCCCATGGTTAGCAACATCGAACTCACAACCAATCTTCTTCAAATGCAGCGTGGCAACTTTCTGGTTTACCAGATTATCTTCAACGAGTAGTACTCGAATTCGATTATCTATCTCTTTGCTTCCCACAGAGGCATAGACCGCGCCTTGCGCCAATGACTTACAGCAAGCCTCTAGAGATTTCAGTAGTCGATTACCGAGCAAAGGATAGGTAATCAGCGCGCAGATGTTTCGACCAAAGTCTTTATTAGCACTATCAAATTGCCTGATAAGGCAAATAGCGGTACCTTGCCCATTAATCTCTGCAAAACGTTTACTGTCCTCTTCTGAGTCCACACCACCGCCATCAACATAGATGAGCAATGTCTTTGTATTTGCATCAGTGAGGCTCAACTCATTTAAAGATTGAGAGACACGATCTACGGTCAATCCATAGAACTGCAAATCTCGTTTGATTCGCTCTTCGTAGACACTCGAGTTGCACACCATCACCAACTCGTCGTAAATGAGAGGATTTCTGTGTTGATAGTCATGCTCATCGATAGCCAAAGACAGTGTAAAGTAGAAGCGGCTACCTACACCTTTGACTGAATCAAGCTGGATCTTACCGCCCATCAATTCAATTAATTGCGTACTGATTGCCAGACCTAAGCCGGTGCCACCAAACTGCCTTGTAGTGGAGTCATCTTCTTGAGCAAATGCTTCAAAGATTTTTGACTGTCTCGCCTTGTCGATACCTATACCAGAATCCTTAACCTCAAACAGTAAGTTCGCCATATTCTCAGACTCGCCCTGGTACTGAACACCAATGGTTACGGTACCTTCTTCAGTGAACTTTACTGCATTGGACATGAAGTTCATCAAGACTTGGCGCATTCGGTGATCGTCTGCCAAGACCCTGAAAGGAACTTTTGAGTCAATATCAACGTTGAGTTCTATCCCCTTCTCTTTCACTTTAGGCGCCACGATAGACGCAATGTCATAAATGGTTTCACGAATAGACGTTGAATGTGGGTTGATCTGTAGCATGCCAGATTCAATTTTAGAAAAATCCAGAATGTCATTAATCAAGCTGAGCAGGAGATGTGAAGACGTTTCTATCGTGTCGACATAATCTTTTTGGGTCGCGGTAAGATCGGTATCCGATAGCACTTCTGATATACCAATGACACCGTTTAGCGGTGTTCGAATCTCATGCGACATGTTAGCCAAGAAACTACTCTTCGCTTTACTTGCTTGAATCGCGTTTTCCTTAGCTTGCTCGGCATCTTCCTTCGCCACAAGAAGTCGCTTCTCTCCCTCTATACGCTCATGCGTCAAGCGCTCTACCTCTTTAGCAAATCGGCTTAATTCATCTTTACCGCCAATTTTACTCGTTAATGAGATAGCCTGACTGTCATCTTCTTGCTCTAAAAATTTGAGCACCAACCCAAGGTTTCTCGTGACACGAAGAGCTAGATTCACACCAATGACAATCAACATTACGGTGAGTAGAGATACTACCGTCAAGAATCCCATTCGCTGCTGTTCAAAGCCGGCGACTAGAGTGCGGATTTCCTGACGTAGTTGTTCTTCAATAGACAGTGAAACGCCTTGAATCAGATTAGAGCGAAGATTTAATGCATCAATGCCCGCTTTAATCTCAGCACTACTTAGAGATGCGACACCTTCGCTACTAAGCAATACGTTTCTGAACATACTGCTCTCTTCGAAAGCAGGATTTGAAAATGAATCAAGCAGTAGGTTCACCTGCATAGGGTCGGCGTTAATGGCGACAAAACGCTCAACGAATAACTGTTGGTTTTGGACCAGATTGGCGATCTCTTGCTTACTTAGCTCGTCTGTCGCTTCACCAGATTGATAACTTTGAATCAAAGCGCTCGTTTGCCAAATTTCTTCATCGGCCCAAAAAACCAACCACTCGAGCTGCGAAAGTGCCACCATATGACCATCCACGACTGGCAGAACAGCTTTCGCAGGCGACTTTTCAATAATCATTAATATCTGTTTATAGGTATCCACCTGCCATTCAACGAGTTCTTGTTTTTCAACATAGTCTGCCGCTTCAGCAACGGACACCACACTCTCTTGATAGTCGTCCAACAACCCTGAAAGCCTAACCGCTTCATCTGATGGAAATATCTCAGCGCCCAATACTTTCAACGACTCTAGTGAGCTTGTGATATCGGCCATATCCGATGTTGGTCGTGCGTCATTTGCTTTGGATTGGACATCAGAAAGCACCTCTGAGTACCTAACCAAGCGCTCTACTTTCTCTAGATCAGCAAGTTGGTTATTGAGAGACGTGATTTGGCGAGATGCGAGGAATACAATTAATGCTAGTGGTAGTAAAACCAGCAACAACATTTTGTGTTTTACTGACAAGTTGTTCCATAACTCGAGTTTGTTCATTCCGTTGCCCGATATCCATTACGACAAAAGTTTAGATATAGTAAGTCTAGGAAAACTATTGGTTTAGTCGAACTTATTGAGTGAATAATTTATAAATGAGTAGAACAAATAGAGATAGGTCTCACTTCCACCACTTAACTGACTGATCTTGCTCAGGATCAACATAGCGATTGAAGAAGGTAAGCAGAGTATCCAACAACGGAAGGTGCTCGTATACACAAGTTGCTGACTGTATATTTGCGGAGTTATCAACGAGTGCTCTAACAATGGGCATTTGCTCTATCAATAATAGGTACTCTTTATTATTGATATCTAATATAGAATCTATTCCATCAAGTGCAGTTATTGCGATCTCATAAGGTTTAGAGATGAGTTCTTCAATCGGTTTCGTAAACACATTGTTCATTTGCCCTTCTAAGAATACCCTATATATGGTTAATTGATCGATGAGGACAAATAGTTGCCCTGAGAGGCAATTATGGGGATATGGGACAAGAATGTGGTCTTGAGTCTCGTAAGACAGATTAATAGTCAGTCCCACTTCACCACAACAGTATTTGAGGTGTTTCAGAAGCCCTTGCTCATCAAGCAGCTTTTGAATGGTAAAGACTCGCTTCAAATGGTAATCACTCGAGAGCAAAGTGACAGTCAACGGTTTATTATTGCTAGCCAAGCCACTATCTATAAGCTTTTCCGCTAAGTTCCGAATGTTCTCTACCGTGTTTGTCGACTCATCTTCAATGATTAGCGCACCAATTGATTCTTGTTTCACTAATGGAACCAACTCGAGAAAGCGTCGATGCATTGCCTCCGCTTCAGACAGCGATTGCCCGTTGGTTACACCACCACAAAACGCGACTATGGTATTAGAAAGATCCTGTGTCATTGCCCTGTCGACCAGAGCTTGAACGCGAGATTCACCCTCTGGCGTCACAGCATCGTTGTTCAGGCGCTTACCTAATACCACGATGAGATGTTCGAAATCCCTTTCGTCCACATTGTTTCCTTATGCGATTTCCCAAGAGTGCGTCATCTTCACACCCTCACCCAGCATCAAGCAAACTGAGCAGTATTTTTCGAGCGAGTCCTTAGTAACCTTAGCAACCAATGCCTCATCCAAGTTATTGCCTGAAACAACAAAATGGATGTTAACTTCAGTAAAGATTCGAGGTGCTGTTTCACGTCTTTCCGTTGTTAATTTGGCTGTGCAATCAGTGACATCTTGATTCGCAGATTTGAGACCATCAACAACATCAACAGAGCTACAACCACCAGCAGCCATTAGTACCATTTCCATAGGACTTGGCGCTGTCTCGCCCCCATTGCCATCCATAACAATAGAATGACCCGACTGAGATTGACCTAAAAACTTGAATCCTTCGATCCATTTCACTTCCGCTTGCATATAAACCTCTAAGTGGCAGATGAGAATATTGATAAGGATAGTAACCCGACAAGTAGCGAATTTGAAATTTTTAGCGCGTTTGTTGTGTCTTATTAGGAAATTAGACCATCAAGTCTCAGGAGTAACTATGACCAACCTAGCCAAACTCATATTGTCGTTACTGATCGCCGTTCCCGTCATATTCGGGTTGACCAGCCAATCTGGAATGGCTGACGACAACAAAACGCAACCAGCACAACCTCAAGAGGCAACGCTCGCAGGAGGGTGTTTCTGGTGTACTGAGTCTAACCTCGAGCAGTTGAAAGGCGTCGTAGACGTGGTATCAGGTTATGCAGGTGGACAACTCGAAGAGCCAACCTACAGACAAGTGGCAAGTGGACAAACGGCTCACATTGAAGTGATCCACGTAACCTTTGATGCGGCTGTTGTCAGTTACGAGGAAGTGCTTGATCACTTCTTCAGACACATCGACCCCACTGACGACAAAGGTTCATTCGTTGACAGGGGACCACAGTACAGACCGGCAGTCTTTTACCATAATGATGAGCAAAAGCAGGTGGCCGAAACGTTTATGGCTGAAATAGACAAATTAGGCGTCTTCAAAAAGCCGCTGGCAACAGAGCTTATAAAGTACGACACCTTCTGGCCTGCAGAGGATTACCATCAAGATTATTACAAAAAGAGCAGCTTGAAGTACAAGTACTACAGATACAACTCAGGCCGAGACCAGTACTTGGATGATATATTCGGAGATGACCGCAAGGACAACCCTGTCACACTCCGTCAGATGATTGACCGTCAAGCGAACACCAAAAGCTACACGCGACCAACGGACAAAGAAATAAAAGCGACGCTCACTGAGCTCCAGTTCTATGTGACACAAGAAGATGGTACTGAGAGACCGTTCGACAACAAATATTGGGATAACAAACAAGATGGTATTTATGTCGATGTCGTCACTGGGGAGCCGCTGTTTTCATCAACAGATAAATACAAATCGGGAACCGGGTGGCCGAGCTTCACTAAGCCTATCGATGAACATTACATAGTCACCACAACGGACTACAAACTGATTTATCCACGTACCGAAGTAAGAAGCCGATTTGGTGATTCACACCTCGGTCACGTGTTTAAAGATGGTCCTGAGCCAACGGGCCTGCGCTACTGTATGAACTCTGCCGCGATGCGATTCGTCCCTAAAAATCTTCTCGCGCAGCAAGGCTACGAAGAGTTCCTACCTTTGTTCGACAAGTAAGTTCGGCAACACGTACCTATGCTGCAAGCGTGGCGCTGGCAAAAAAACTTGAACGCACGCGACACCTAACGATCCTTCCGGGTGTCGCGTTTTCTTTTGCAGCGCCAATGTATTCATTCTCAGTTAACCCGTTAGCACAGTATCTTCTGGGTATTTCAGTAAGGTGGGTTTTGGACGAGCTAACATATAAGCCAAAGTTAGTGGCCCTATGCGTCCAATGACCATGACGACGATCATAATCCACTTACCGTGGTTATTCAGATCAGCGGTCAGTCCCGAAGTTAAGCCCACGGTGGCAAACGCAGAAATGGTTTCAAACACCACTCTATCGAATGCGGCATTTTGCGTAATCATAAGAAGAAACATCGCAAGCGTCAGTATTGCACCACTTACAACAATGATGGCCAAAGAACGTGTCACCGTCTGCCAACTCACAGTGCGGTTGAACATCTCTACATATTGCTTTTGTCTTAAGAACGCCCAAGTGGCGTAAAATGCAACGGCAAAGGTCGACACCTTTATACCCCCACCAGTCGATGTGGAACCGGCGCCAATTAACATCAGAATGATCATCACTAGCAGCGCTGGCTGCCCAAATTTTTCTAGATCGACGCTGTTGAAGCCCGCAGTTCTCGCACTTGCAGATTGAAAGAATGCAGACAGCCATTGACCATCTAGTGTCAAAGCGCCTAACGTTTCTGCATTGCTTCGCTCAAGTAAAAAGAACATTAAAGTTCCGCTAAACAGCAATATCGGTGTCGCAGTTAACATGACCTTTGTGTGTAGTCCCAAGCGGGCGAAACCTTTATGTCCATTCTGTGCAACATCACTAACTACGGTAAAACCCAAACCACCGAAAATAAACAGGCTCGATAAAACAAGTAGTACAACCGGGTCCGAAGCGAAACTCATCATGCTGTCTGAAAATAGCGAAAAGCCTGCATTATTAAACGCTGAAATAGAATGGAAAACGGCGTAGAACAACCCTTGGTTCCAACCCATCTCAGGTACCCACCTAAACGCAAGAATCGCTACGCCGACTGCTTCTGCAACCAATGCAAGGATAATGATTTTCTTAACCAAGCCTTTTATGTTTACTTTTCTATCCTGACCCAGCGCTTCTTGCGCTAAAGCCTGCTGTTTCAAGCTCAATCGAACGCCAAACATATACAGCAAGACCGCTGATAGGGTCATTTGGCCCAGCCCGCCAATCTGCATCAAAAGCATGAGCAGGATTTTGCCGGACAAGGTAAAGTGCTGGCCTGTGTCCACAACTCCCAAACCAGTCACACTAATCGCAGAGGTCGCTGTAAAAAAAGCATCAGTAAAACTGAGTCCAGTCACCGAAAAGACCGGGAATGTGAGCAACAAAGCAGACGGGATCAATACGCCAAGAAAACTGGCAACGATTAAATAAGGCTCTGATGGCATTGGGAGTCGGCTGTTTCGTTTCAGAGGATACAGCGCTCCTCGTTGAAAGCGTCGGCTCATGATTCTCTTATCTTCTGGTAAAGCTCTTTCTCGGGTCCGGCAACAATGATCATGTCGCCCATTTCTAATACTTGATCACATGAAGGGCTTGGGTCGATATCTGGTCCTCGTTTAAACCCAAGAACTTTTATGGTATCCGAGCGACACAGATTCACCTCGCCCAACGTCTGCCCCATTAACTTACTGCCGATGACAATCTCTGTAAGCGCCATACCACTGCCAAGTTCGTTGAACGCAAACACTCGATTGTCCAGCATTCTCTGAGCGACACGAACGCCCATATCACGTTCAGGCATAATGATCTTATCGGCACCTATTTTCTGGAGAATCTTAAACTGGAACTTATCGTTCGCCTTGACCCAGACTTTTTTAACCTTGGCTTCTTTCAAAACAAGCGTTGTGAGAATACTGGCATTGACGTCATTACCAATGGATACCATCACCATGTCATATTCATTTAATCGTAACTCTGACACCGTATCTTCAATGGTGCAATTCGCGATAATGGCTTGAGCTACATAACCAGACACTTCTTTCACTCGATCTTCGTTAATGTCTATAGCGAGAACCTGGGCTCCTGCCTCGGAAAGCTCCCTGCAAATCGTCATCCCAAATCGGCCTAAACCAATCACTGCGTATTGCTTTGTCACTGCTTTCATACCTGCACCTAATGCGTGTTTTGTTGGAGCGATTTAATGCTTATCATCGCGCTCTTTACTATTAAATATGGTATGGAAATGTAATCTTGCCCAAAAATTCAGTAATATCTGATAATTACATAATCTCATTTGAGTTCTAAACTTTAACAGTAGAGATAAAACCGCTCAACAAAAGGTGCTCTTCAACTATGAATAGTTCGATGGATTTACTCCAAAACTATATTCAATCTTTCGGTTATGACTGGCTAAGCAATGTGCTACTCATTACTACCGGTAGTTTTTTCCTGTGGGTGATCTGGAAAGTGATCTATGGGCGTCTTGAAGCACTAGCAGATCGTACCCAATTGGCTTGGGACGACCTGGTAATTAAAGCCGTCAAGGCGCCAATCAGTATGCTCATTTGGGTCTGGCCCGCCACTGTTTCGATTGGGTTGGTACTCGCCACTCACTCCGACGACGATGTTGTTTGGTTAGGTAAGATCGATTTAATTTTAGTTATCTCTACGTTTATCTGGATATCCCTTCGCCTGATTTCCAATGTTGAAGCTCACGTGCTTGACCAAAAAAAGCGAGATGAGACAACCGTTCAGGCCATAGCGAAAGTTGGTCGCCTGTTTTTTGTCACCATCGGCATTCTTACCATCATGCAGGCGCTTGGATTAAGCCTCTCGGGTCTACTGACTTTTGGTGGTGTCGGTGGTTTGATTGTTGGTTTGGCGGCAAAAGACCTGCTCTCCAACTTCTTTGGCGGAATGATGATCTACTTCGATAGACCTTTTAAGGTCGGTGATTGGATTCGCTCTCCTGATCGCTCTATTGAAGGTACCGTTGAGCGAATTGGCTGGCGCATGACCATTATTCGAACTTTCGATAAGCGCCCGCTATATGTGCCAAACTCCGTGTTTAGTAACATCGTGGTAGAAAACCCATCACGTATGTTAAACCGCAGAATTTACGAAACCATCGGACTACGCTACGACGACGGAGATAAAATAGATGGGATTGTTGATGAAGTGAAAGCGATGTTGGAGCAACACAAGGATATCGACGCCACTCAGACACTGATGGTGAACTTCGATGCATTCGGTCCATCTTCCCTTAATTTCTTTGTTTATACCTTTACCAAAACCGTCAACTGGGCGCGCTATCATGAAGTGAAGCAAGATGTACTACTTAAGATAATGGCGATTATTAAAAAGCATGGTGCTGATATCGCTTATCCAACGCAAACCCTGAAAGTGGACCCGATTGCGATGGCACGTGATGCTGAGCAGCCGGTTGGGATTGTGGAGCGGTAATGTGGCGTGTTGAGATCGCTTGTACTGATGGTCACATAGGTAACACTTTAAACCGGCCACATAGGTAACACCCTATGTTGGCCGAATTACTTTTCCAACAACTTCATCGACAATCCCTAGTCTCATTTCTCCAAATCGAAGCAACCAACATCGATTGTCGATATATTCCAAACTGACGTACTCGCCTAATAGTCTTCTAGTGACATAAATGGCTTGCCCGTTAAGTTTAATATAGCCGCCACATTTCACCTTTCTGACTTCATGTTCGCTAGGATATTCCAGCGGTGGTAATTGATTGGGGAATGGTCGAGGAGACTTTCTATAAACATCTGCAGGACACTTCCCTAACCCAAGAGATTGATGAGGACGCTCTTTATTGTATTGCAATTTGAAGCGATTAAGAGCCCGTTGCTGAGCCGATAAATTGCCCTTCGGTGGTTTGGCTACCTCAGCCTTCAAGGTTCTATGCATCCTTTCATGCCGGCCATTCTGTTGTGGGCACCCCGCCTTAATTCTCTCAGGATAGATACCAAGACGAACTAGCCAGATTGATAGCGGAGTAAGCCCTCCTAAGGTTACACAGGCAAATGGCCAGCCATTGTCCGTTCGAATCATTCTAGGTAAGCCATACTCCCGAAAAGCCGCTTCATAAGCACTTTGTACAGCGGGCAGTTTGGTGTTGTAGAGTCCTTTACACACCAGGAGCATACGACTGCAATTGTCAGTGAGAGTGAGTGGGTAACACCACCTATCGTTCCCCATTTTAAACTGACCTTTAAAGTCGGCACTCCAAACATCATTTGGCTCCATCGCATGAGCAAGAGGCTGAGTTTGAGGTGGCGTCGTCAGTCTTCTTCTCTTGGGTTTGACAAGGTTGTGGCGCTTAAGGATTTCACCAATGGTACTTGGCGCAGGCCAATGCTGAGAAGGGTTAGAACGATAGAGGGCGGAGTGTATTTTGACAGGCCCCCAGTTTGGATAACGAACCTTTAAATCAAGTATCCGTTTCACAACCCAGTCCGGCGTTTGATTGGAATGGGTATGTCTCGCTCGACTCAAGTCAGCTAAACCAGTCATTCCTTGCTCGCGGAAACGGTTGATCCATTTGTAGCCTGTTTTACGAGCTATGCCATAACGCTGGCACAGCTCGCTAATAGAAAATCGATGGCTAAGCCAATCTTCAATGAAAAGTTCTCTTTGGCTCATGATACAAGTCTCTTCCCATGGCATAAGCTTCTCCTCTTCGAAGCTTACACATTAGCACTTGTTACCCATGTGCCCGGTTAGAACTGTTACCTATGAGCCCGGTCAATACCGCTTGGGGTAGATCCCTGTCTGCGCAGGGATGACGTGATAATTGGCATGTATGCCGCGAGAATTGGACGGCAGGTGTAGGACGCTAATTAAAGCAGGAAAGGGCTCCTATGAGCCCTTTTTGGTGTTTACTAGATTACGCCAAGTTCACGCAGACGCTCCATCAAGTAACTGTCCGCAGTGTACTTTTCTGATAGAACAACTTCTGGATTTGGGTGCAGAAACAAAGGTAGAGAAATGCGAGATGTCTCTTGCTTTGCTCCGGTTGGATTGATGACTCGGTGAGTCGTTGACGGGAAATATCCGCCGCTGGCTTCTTGTAGCATGTCGCCGATATTGATGATTAAGTTGCCAAAGTCACAAGGTACATCTAGCCATTCACCTTCTTTGCTCAAAACTTGCAATCCAGGTTCGTTAGCCGCCGGTAACACTGTCAGTAGGTTGATGTCTTCATGAGCTGCCGCACGAATAGCACCAGGTTCCTCCTCACCGGTCATTGGAGGGTAATGAAGTACACGGAGGAGCGTCTTTTCGCTACCGTTGATCATTTCCGATAAAGCAATGGAAAATTTCTCTTGAACCTCTGCTGGCGCATGAGCTTCAACCCAGCCTAACAACTCCTGAGCAAAGCTATTCGCTTTATCGTAGTAATCCAGAATTTGCTCTTTCAACTCCGGAGGAATCTGTCCCCATGGGTAGACATGAAAGTACTCTTTAATGTCCTTCACGTTATGACCTTTCGCTACTTCCGATACGCTCGGTGGAAAGTAACCGTCTTGAGTCTCAACATTAAATTGATAGGCATCTTTATCTTGTGACATAAAGAACTGATACCAGTTCTCATAAATCGATTCGACGAGTTCTTGAGGGATTGGGTGATTTTTAAGAACACCAAAGCCTGTTTCGCGTAACGAAGTGACAAATTGCTCGGCTGCATCGGGTGCCTGATAATCAACAGTTTCTAATTTCATGACTTTACTTTCTTGTCGTTATGATTTGGTGCAGATGTTAGAAAAAAGTTGGCGGTTTTTCAAAGAAACTGATGTAGAGCTTTGTAATAAAGTCACTCTTTTGTGCACTTGATCGCCAATTAAACATATTTAGTAATTGAACAGTGTTTTATTATTCTTATACTATGCTTTATCACACATTCTTTGGCTGAATGCTAACTATGAATTATCCAACTTCGCGACGTTACTGCCCTATACTCACTTTCCTCACTGGCTTTTACTGTCTGGTGTTTGCCTTTTCTGCGATCGCCCCAAGCTCACGAGCAGTATGGTTGGCCGAGATTATTCCCGCCGTCGGTATACTTGTACTTATTTGGGCGGTCTCTCGTAAGTTTCAGTTCTCAAAGACTGCATACATACTCATGTTCATTTGGCTCTGTTTACACACCATTGGCGCAAAATACACCTTCGCCGAAGTGCCGTTCGATTGGTTCAATCAGATCATTGGTTCAGAGAGAAATAATTTTGATAGAGTCGCCCACTTCTCTATAGGTTTATACGCCTTCCCAATTGCAGAGTACGTTTACCGCAAACAGGTGATGAACAAACTCCCGGCGATGATGTTTGCTCTGTTTGCAATTATGAGTTTAGCGGCAGCTTATGAGATCATTGAATGGTGGTACGCCGCCCTTGCGGGCGGCGATGAAGGGATTGCGTTTTTAGGGTCTCAAGGCGATATCTGGGATGCGCAAAAAGACATGCTATGCGACACTTTGGGTGCCGTAACCGCTTTGATTCTATTTGGGCTAAAGACCCCTAGTAAGGATTAACATGTTGTTTTAGCCAATTGAGATACGGTCGATAGCCCGCCTCAATTGGCAATGCCACTATTTGAGGCACCTCATAGTCGTGATTGGCAATAATGGTTCGCTCAAGTCTTGAGTAGGCTTCATTGGTCGATTTGATGATAAGCATGACCTCTTCGTCATGGCAGATTTTTCCATCCCAGACGTAATGACTTCCAATGTTTTGAGTTTGGATACATGCGGCGAGTCTTGATTCCAGCAGGATTTCTATCAATTTGTTGGCTTGCTCGTCTGTTGCTACGGTCGTCAATACTGTGATTGCGTTTGATTTCATCGAACCCTTTCCTTTTGATGCCCTATTTCATCCGAACCTTGCCACCTATCATCTTGATAGCTGGCGCTCCCTTTATCAGGGTGTCTCTACCAAATACACTCTCGCAATCAGGACACACACCCAGCGCACTGGTGTAGTCTTCCGTTATACGCTCTTTAAAACACTTAACAAGCGCCCCTTTTCCACCTTTGCGATAGCGATACAACTTACATCCACACTTAGCACAAAAGATATTAACGGCTTTAGAGGGTGCCTTTTTATTTGGTTTTGCCATGATTACTCAGAGACCTCTAAGTTATCAGGCTTGACCCATACTTTACTAAAATCAAACCAACCTAGCGCGTTGCATTTCGCGTTTTGCAAGCTACCGCAATGATCTTTACTGATACCTAGCCAGCAATGGAATAGAGGTATCACCTGATAACCCTGCACCAGTTGCTTGCCAATCTCTTGTGCAGGAAACTTAACGTGAGCTTGGCTGCGCCATGCTGTGACTAAATCAGACCAGGCACTAAAGTCATCGCCCCTCGCCATTTTCTCAATATCGCTGTAATCCAACAACCATCCTGCTAAGGCATCTTCTCGGTTACTGGCTATTCCCATAGGTCGAATCCAGATATCCACCTCTTCGTGACTTGGGGACTCTACTCCATATCGAATAAACTTGGCTCGAATCCCATCTTGTTTTAACAGCGTATCAATCGCCTGTGATATCTCTGGGAACGTCGGGTGCTCTGAGTAATAAGCAATACGGATCTCTCTATCCAACTCATGCTCTGCTTTGTTTTCCGCCGGCTCATCAGAGGATAGTGGCTGATGATACCAGCCAGGTTTGATGCCATGGGCAGGCACTATCCCTAATTCTTTAATCGTCGTCTCCTTTAACATCCGGAAAATATCGAGTGAGTTAAGTCTTCTGGATAAGTAACGAGCCCAAGCATCATGCTGGGCGATTCCCGAAACGCGGTTTAGAAGCAGGTAGGTACAACCCGGATCAAGGTCGATACCATCTTGAATATCGGAGCGCGCGCCCGCAATAGGGTCTGCAAGACTTGGGAAAACCAATGAGGAATGAACTTCATCGACTACCCACACCTCAACGGTATCAAGCAGTGGTCGATAGCCAAAATAGCCATCGAATGCTGTCAAAATCAGTCGTTTATCATTGTTGGTGGTGACACTATAGGGACCCGTGCCAATTGGATAACGATCAAAGTCTTCGCCACGCATAGATTCTGGAGGCAAAACTTTAGCTGCGTTCTCCGCAAACAGTTGAGGTGCACGGTGATCAGGCTGGGCGAAATAAACATCAATCACCCATGGAGATGGCGTGTCGACTTTCTCTAGATGACGAAATAAGTTTTTAGTTTTGAGTGATTCGATACTAGAAACAACATGCTCAAGTTTTAGTAGTTCACCATTGTGAAAGCGAACACCCGGCCGGATATAAAAGCGCCATTGAGTATCACTGACTTGTTGCCAGTGATGGGCAAGATCTGGCTGTAGTTCGTCATTTTCATCGAACTTGGTCAGCCCACTAAATACTTGGCGTGCAATGTGAATTTCGGAGCGACGCATTGGCTTTGCCGGATTTAGCATCGAAAGAGGACGATAGTAAGGGAGACGAATCACCTGTTTACCATCAGATTGAGACACGCCTAAATAGCTTTGGATAACACTTGAAAGTCTATTGGCATCTTTATCGAGCACATTTAGCGCATGACCGATACGCCCCTCTTCAAGGTAACGTCTTGCTAAAGTCTCGCTTACATCGTTACGATTTTGCTTGAAGATGAGCTTCGAAAGCTTACCGCGACCCGCAGCTGGGTGCCATTCTATCCATCCCTCTTCTTCCAGTTTATTCAATACAATTCGAGCGTTACGGCGGGTACAAAACAAAATTCCGGTCACATCATCGAGTTGCGTGTCAGCATCTTGACCAGAGAAGTGTTCAAATAATATTTCGAATTGCTTTCGAAGACGAGGGCTGCTCATAAAGAGGAAAATCCATTATTGCTGTTGGAATTTAGTTTCCTCTTTATCGGCAAAATTAGCAAGTTACAAGCGCAATATCTCGATCCCGCACTCAGAAGCAATGGACTCTATTTGTTCGGCTGTATCTAGCTTTACTGACCATTTACATTCCGCTCCATTTGCCGACAACACGCAAGCTGGCAATATCAGCTGAAGAGCATCCACTTGAGCTTGAAGCGTGACTTGACCTTGCGTTAAACGAACGACAATCTCGTGAGGCGTCGCAATCACTTTACCTTGGGAAAAATCAACGATCATTACTTTGCCTTCTTTTGCTTTTTCACAGCAATAGTCAATCGACTAGTGCAAACAAGTCGCTGCTTTTCATCCGTAATGTCAATCTGCCAAACCTGCGTCGACACCCCTAGGTGCACGGGGCGAGCCGTGCCGATCACATGACCAGAGCGCATCGCTCGAATATGGTTTGCGTTGATATCGAGTCCAACGCAGTAGTGGTTTTCATCCACACAGTAGTTTGCTGCTAGCGAACCAAGAGTCTCCGCTAACACGACTGAAGCCCCGCCATGCAACATCCCAAGTGGCTGATGGGTAAAGCTGCACACAGGCATCGTTGCGGATAAGGTGTCGTCGGTAAAATCGGTGTATTCGATTTGAAGATGCTCCATCAGCGTGTTCTTAGAAGTGCGATTAAGCGACTCTAATGACATATTCTTCTTCCAAATACTCATCGATAAATCCTATACTTAAGTGATTGAATGATAAGAATGATGCCTGTAGTTTTTGCGAATGGCAAACATCTCACTAAAGGACAAGGGAGTCTCTACAATGAAACGTTGGACAAAGGTGTGTTGCGCCGCTGCGGTTACCGCGGCTTTAGCGGCTTGTTCGTCGTCTCCAACTGGACGTGGCCAAATTATTTTGTTCTCTGATGCACAAATGAGTCAACTCGGCGCGCAATCGTTTGAACAGATGAAACAAGAGCAAAAAGTTAGCACCAATAAACGTATTAATGAGTACGTTCAGTGCGTTGCAAAAGCGATAACCGACCACGTGCCACCTCAGCCAGAGTTTGCAGAATGGGAAGTGGTAGTATTCGATTCAGAACAAGTGAACGCCTTTGCTTTGCCCGGCGGAAAAATCGGTGTTTACACTGGGCTACTTGATGTTGCCGTTAATCAAGATCAACTAGCGACAGTCATCGGTCATGAGGTTGCTCACGTGCTCGCCGATCACAGTAACGAACGCCTGTCACAAGCACAGTTAGCTAATACAGGGCTGCAAGTTACCAGCGTAGCTTTAGGGGGCTCTCAATATAAAGACGTGACCATGGCCGCACTAGGGGTAGGTGTTCAATATGGTGTTATCCTGCCCTACGGGAGAACGCAAGAATCAGAAGCAGACATTGTTGGTTTAGAACTGATGGCGAAAAGTGGATTCGATCCTTATCAAAGTGTTGAGCTCTGGAAAAACATGGCTAAAGCCTCAGGTGGAAACCAGCCACCAGAACTACTCTCTACCCACCCGTCACACGACACTCGCATCAACGATTTAAAGGCTAAAGCAGACCAATTGCCTGCCTACGATATTAACCACCCTACGTGCAAGAAAGCCTAGACTTCCATCTACTTCATATAAGTATGCATCTCAAATCATAAGGGCAGCCAAAAGCTGCCCTTATCTCCTTATCCCTGTTTGTGACAACGCATAATATGCGAGTTGTAGCATTTTTGACCTTTTTCTCTTTGATTTTACGTATTCTTTACATATATTTAACAACAGGTCTGACAAGTCGTACCCTACGCTATTAAAGATACGGCAGTTTAGAACCCCTCCATTTATTAAAGGATGACTAAATGAAAAGAAGAATGCTGTTGACGCCAATAGCGCTTGCTGTTGCTGCCCCCTCCTTGTTTGCCGCAGGATTTCAGGCAAACGAACATTCAGCCTCAGGTCTTGGACGCGCTTTCTCTGGTGAAGGTGCCGTTGCCGACAATGCAAGTGTACTCGCGCGCAACCCTGCTGCGATGACTTTGTTCGATAAGGCACAATTTTCTGGCGCCATTTCTGTCGTTGACCCACAAGTTGATATCACGCAAACATCTCCAGTAAATCAAACGTCTAAAGACGTCGCACCGACTCAGTTGGTGCCTGGTGCGTACTACATTAGCCCTATCAATGAGCAATGGGCGTGGGGGATTGGGCTATTTACTAACTACGGTGTCGCGACAGATTACCCTGATGGTATTTATGCTGGTGACTTAGCTGGCGATACGTCACTCATCACCGTAAGCCTCAACCCTAATATTGCGTATCGATTTAATGAGTCTTTCTCAATTGGTGCCGGGGTCAACCTAACGCACGCTGAGGCAGAGTTAACTCGACATAAAGGCGGCTTAGCACCCGCGTTTGGCAGTAACAATCCTTCAGAGAACCTAATAGGCCTTAAGGGAGACACCTTTGGCTATGGCTGGAATATCGGCGCTTTGTACGAAATCAATGATAACAACCGTTTAGCACTTACCTACCGTTCGTCGGTTGATCTTGAGTTCAAAGATGGTGAATTCTCTAGCTATGACTCAGGAATAGCGAATGCTCCAACCGTCGATGGTCGTCTTGACGTCACTCTTCCTTCTATTTGGGAGCTGTCTGGCTACCACAAGTTCGCAGAGAAATGGGCGTTGCATTACAGCTGGTTTAGAACCGAGTGGAGCAGCTTTACCGAGCTAAAAGCGACGTCGCCGGACTGTAATGATGGCACCGCCGGACAGTGTTTCTTCAAGAAAGAAGACTATAGCGATAATGACCGCTACTCAGTTGGCTTTACCCACTACCTAAGCCAAGACTGGACTATCCGAGCAGGCTTTGCTCTTGATAAGAAAGCGGGCAAAACTACACTCAGCATCCCTGATACAGACCGTTATTGGTACTCGGCAGGTTTCACTTATCAGTGGAATCCAAAGCTGTCGTTTGATGCGGGTATTACCTATATCCATGGTAAACCAGGCTCATTTACTGAAGAAAATGCCGCTGGAGAAGTGTTGACGTTTGACGCTAAATCTTCCGCTGCCATCGGTGCTCTTCAAGTGAACTATGTATTCGACTAATAGCCAGAGAAAGGATTCAACAATGAAAAAGACTTACCTTGCGACTGCTCTATCTGGCGTACTGCTACTAGTAGGCTGTGGTGGAGATGCTGAGCAAAGTGGTGAAGCAACCCTTCCGACGTATGAAAGCTACATTACTGAGTCACTCGCTCAGCCAACCAAACTTCAATTCGTTTTGCAGGGCGCAAACGCGACTGTTCCGGTTCCCAATAATCTGCTGATCAACACATTAGATGGAACACTTGAAATTCCAACAGGTGGAGATGACGCTCTGTCTAATCCCCTTGCAGCTATGGGACAAATGGACGGCTGGTCAACGACGGCTAACCTAACCATACCATTTGATGGTGTGCTCGATGCAGCGACAGCTGCCGCATCGGTTACAATTATCAAACTCACTGAAAAGCTAACTGGCTCTCCTCTTCCAGAAAAGACACTAACTCACGGTGTTGACTATGTTGTGAGCACTTCAGGTGGAAACCTTATCATTACGCCACTTGTAGACTTTGAGGCATCATCTGAGTACATCATTGCGGTAACCAATAACCTAAAAGACAGCACATCGGCGTCTGTGGGTATGTCGCAGAGCTATGCTTCTTTAAAATCCACATCACGTATTTATGAATCTGGAAGTTTGGCATCAGCTCAACAACTTGTACAAGGCGTTGAAGCGCTTGTTCAAGCAGGAACTGGTGGTGCGGTAGCAGCACAGGACATCGTCTACTCTGCATGGTTTACCACCCAGTCTGTAGGTGAAACGCTGTATGCAACGAAAGCGATGTTAGCTCAGGCACAGAGCGACGAATATACCTACAGCACGATTTGGAAAGAAGGTGCAAACCCGAATAACGCTGCCGTAGATACCATAGGTCAAATGACCTTTGGCGACAGTGATGATTTCGCCGTTATACTGGCCGCCGATGATAACTTTACTAAGTACATTTCAAACGAAACCGTACGAAGCTTTGTTATCTCTCAGTACACTACAGCTACTCCTGGTACAGTAACGGTAACCAAAGGTACAGTTAATCTACCTTACTATCTAGAGACAGGTGCCGATTGGTCAACCCAACCTTTTGAATCTGGCTCAACGAGCTTGGCGATTGTGACCAACACTATTACTGACAATGAGGCGGAACAAACTCACTTTGCTGAGCAGCTCGTTAGCTATAATATTGACCCAACTGAGTTTTTTGCCGATCCTGCCTCTAAACTTCAGGATATTTTAGGGCTTACCTTCACCAAGGTCGACGGCTCCCGATATGACACGGATAGGATTATCACGCAGTACTCACCAGTCCCTGTTGTGAAATCGGTCGAGGCAGTTAACTTCCTACTCTATACACCGACGAATCCGACGGGCGCACTTGATGGTCTTGTGATTTATCAACATGGCATTACCTCAGCGAAAGAGAACAGCTACTTCTTCGCCAACAACCTAGTCGCCAATAACTACGCGGTCATCGCTATTGATGCTCCTATTCACGGTGAACGTAGTCTTGATGACCAGCGCTCTGCGAATACCAACGTGTTGGCATACATGAATTTATCTGTACTCCCGGTAGCTCGAGATAATATTCGTCAGTCTATGTTGGACCTGATTACACTTCGTATGGCGTTGGGTACTACTCAAGCAGCAGGTGGCCTAACGACTACATCGTTGGCAGTATTACCGTCATTGGCAACCACACCACCTAGCTTCATTGGTCACTCGCTAGGCGGGATACTTGGCGTACCCACTGTCGCACAAGCTAATAGAACGCTCAATTCAGCTGCAGATGCATTTTTCTCATTTAAGAATGCTTCTTTTGTGAATGCGGGTGGTCAGATCTCGAACCTATTGTTGGGCTCTGAGTCCTTTGGACCTGTGGTAACCCACAATGTCGCGCTAGCAGCAGGTATTGGGTATGACAGTTTTGTCGCAGGCTGTGGAACTCCTGGTGAAACAGACTACGAGAAAAACTGCTTGGAAGCATTTGAAGCTGACGATCCAAGCAACTACTCGAAGCTTCTATCAACCAATGCTCAATTTGGTTTTGCCGCGCAAACCGTTTTGGACACAGCAGACCCTTACACAAACGCCACCGTATTGAAAGACCTGGCGACACCTGTATATATGGGACAAGTCCTGAGCGATGCTACGGTGCCAAACAACGTACCCGGTCCTATGCCTGGCACTACGGTTAGCAAGTATGTCTTACCATCACCACTCGCGGGAACTGAGCCACTGGCTGCCAAACTAGGTCTTACTGACATCACGGCTTCAAGCGGAGCTGGTGCGAAAACGACACCGTTCGTTCGCTTTAATGATGTTGGTCAACACTCAACCTTTGTGTTCCCACAAGGTACTGCAGATGCAGCCCATCACGCGGAGATGCAAACTCAAGTGGTAACGTTTGTTGATGCGAACGCTTCCGTGGTAACCAACACAACTGTTCTTGAGTAATAACATTCAAACCATTATCAGCACGGCTTCGGCCGTGCTTTTTTATGTCCACGATCACACTTTTCCTTAAAACCATGTATAATGCGCGGCTATCAATCCAGTGATACTAAAATTAAGTACCACATAATCTTAACCATCAGTTCAAAAACTGCTGGTCATATCAAAATAAGGTATCTGTATGTCTATTGAAGCAACCATGCTTGAACGCTGCGAAAATAAATGTGAACTTTGTGCTGCTGAAACTGCTCTCACGCCATTCGCTGTTGCCCCTCATACACAAATCACGGTTGATCACGCGATCATGCTTTGCGACACATGCACAAGCCAAATCGAAAACCCAGAGACGATGGATGTAAACCACTGGCGTTGTCTAAACGACAGCATGTGGAGTCAAGTAGCGCCTGTTCAAGTGATGGCTTGGCGTCAACTTAAGCGTCTATCTGCAGAGGGTTGGGCTCAAGACCTCGTCGATATGATGTATATGGACGAAGAAGTGGCGAAATGGGCAGAGCTTGGTCTAGACGAAAATATCGAAAAACCTCGTGATGTAAACGGTGTAGAACTTAAGAAAGGTGACGACGTAACTGTTATCAAAGACCTTCCAATCAAGGGGTCTTCACAAGTTATCAAGCAAGGTACTGTTATTCGTGGTATCAGCGTGAACCCTGACGATCCGAAACACGTTCAAGGTCGCGCCAACGGTCAAGCAATGTATGTTATTGCGGAATACTGCCGTAAGAAATAACCGCTACCATACGGATTTTAAAAAGTGACCTTTACGGTCACTTTTTTACTTTCTAACGTACACAAAAACACATCTAATAGCGCTCTATTCAACATTCAGCACCGTCAAAATCGCAGCGTGGTCTGATCCCTGTATCTCCTTTACTCGCTCTCGCGAGCAAATCGGTGAATGTTGAACATCTTCATTCTTTACCCAAAGATGGTCAATGGCTGCGACAGGATAGCTCTTCATCCCCCACCTTTTCATAAATAGAGGCCAACTACCAACAGGTTGGGTGGAATAATCTGAGAGCGTTTGATCAAACCTACGGGTAGTACTCGCTAAGTTAAAATCCCCTAACACTAAGTTAAACGTCAATGGAGAGCGTTCAACGAAAGATCCTATATCTTGAATCAACGCATTGCGCTCAAGCCATAAGACCTCACTTCTCGGTGACGGAGGATGTGCGGCGACAACAAAGACATCTCTTTGATACCGAGTTTGCCATATTACATTGACCATAGAGTGGCCGGCTGCCGAAGTCCTGACATTCATACCATACAAGGGCGAGCGGCTCATGATCATGAGTCCATTGGGATACCCTATCCTTCTCTGTCCGCCAAACCTATATGGATAGAGGTTATTGAGTGAAGTTAGCTGCTCGCCATGTTTTGGTGTGACTTCTTGGAGTACAACTAGGTCAGGTTTAGCTTCACGCACATAAGTGATAAGCGTATCCAGCGAAGTGTTCTCATAAAAGACATTGTACTGAAGCACCGATAGAGTCTTCGACTCACAAACTTCTGACTGTAGGAATCTCTGCCCATTTATCCCGACTAAAGTACTTAACGAAGTGAGAATCATCACTACGGTAAGCAGTCCTTTACGAGCGATTAGGGATACTATTCCGAGGGAAGCATAATATATTGGAAGTACAGAAAGGAAGGCCGCTAAATTTTCTAGTTGCCATGACACTTCAAAGAATCGAATGTATACCGCAAGCGTAAGAGGAAGTACTGCAGCCAACAGCATTAGTGTTTTCAGCAAATTACTCCCTCAACGTCAAACAAATCCTTCTAATTCATTAGGATAGACGAAAACTGTACTCTTGTCCGCCTATTGTTCGACTGTACTACCAACAGAGCTTAGATATCTTCATCCAACTCAGTGGTTTCCAATTCGGCGAGCACCAAACCAATTTCCATTGCGTCTAGCCACTCTAATTCTTGTTCATTGTTTTCTCTTTCCATAGCTTTGCTCCTGATACATCTCTAGATAGAGACAGATTAACCACGCTATATGACATCTCTGAGAAACCCAAGAATCTCTCGTTAATTCCTTGAGCAACATCATTGTTAATCGTTTGCTACGAGCACACCCCCACCCTCCGTAAATAAATCTTTACGCCTCTATAAATAAAATGATACAAAGCACTTGATCGCTAGTATTTATCACTGCATAATCGCTGAAATATTAGTTCATGCATCTGAATTGTGTCTTAAATACGCTTATCAAATGCTGAACAGCCCCAAATCGTAAAGATATATATACAATGAAATCAAAAGTACTCGGAAGCACCCTCATTATTGCAGGCACAACAATTGGTGCCGGTATGCTTGCACTACCTATCGCTTCAGCCGGCATAGGCTTTGGAACATCAATTCTATTGATGTTCGGGTTATGGGCGCTGATGGCGTATACCGCTCTGTTGATGATTGAACTGCACCAATACGCCGACCACTCAGCAACGCTTCATACCCTCGCGAAACAGATCCTCGGCGATAAGGGCAAATACATCGCAAGTTTTGCTATGCTGTTTCTGTTTTATGCGCTTTGCGCGGCCTATATTGCTGGCGGCGGTGGTCAGTTTGCAGATCGCCTGGAAATGGTTTTTGGGGTGTCACTCTCCCCGACTCTAGCTACTTTGATCTTCACCTTGATCGTAGCGCTGACTGTGACCATTGGTACGCATGCGGTAGACAAATTAAACCGTGTACTTTTCACCCTTAAGCTGATTGCTATGGGTAGCGTACTGTTTCTTCTAGCTCCAAACGTTACTCAGGGTTACCTATCAAGCCTACCTATGCAGCAAGGACTTATTGTTGCAGCAATTCCCGTTGTCTTTACCTCATTTGGTTTTCACGGAAGTATTCCAGCTATTGTTAACTATCTAGAGGGCGACACCAAAGCGCTTCGCAAAGCCATCGTTATTGGCTCAAGCCTTCCGCTCGTAATCTACGTGTTTTGGCAATTGGTAACGCTGGGAGTGGTGCAGCAGGAGACGCTCGTCGAAAATTCGGGATTATCCAACCTGATTACTCTGCTTTCGAGTGCAGTACATGTAGAGAAGTTAGCGACTATCATTGGTGTGTTTGCTGATTTAGCGCTTATCACGTCATTCTTGGGCGTAAGTCTTGGACTGTTTGAATACCTGCGTGACTTAGGTAGCAGCAAGGTAAGTGAGAAAAGTTCAGATAACACCTTCTCTAAACGTGCGATAGCGGCTCTAGTGACGTTTTTACCACCGCTTTGTTTCGCGCTTTTTTACCCTCAAGGTTTCATTATGGCACTTGGCTATGCGGCAATAGCGCTAGCGATTCTCGCAATCTTCTTGCCTACAGTGATGATCGCTAAAACTCGTAAAGTCGCAGTCAACGCTAACCAAGGTTCATTAAAAACCGAGCAAGGTACAGTGCATTATCAAACTGGTGGTGGTCAGGTTGCACTTTACGGTGCCATGTTAACGGGTCTAGTGATCGTTACCGCTCAACTGCTTGTTACCTTTGGAGTTTTGCCTAGTTTAGGATAATTGGGTGATCTCAATCACATTTAATATGAATCAACTTAAAGCAATTACATAAAAAGTCGATATCATACACACTACTAAAGCCCCTGTAGGGGCTTTTTTATGTCTATTCAAAATAACAAAATCACTCACGGAGTCCCCATGAGAGAAGTACAATTCAGAAAAATCGATGCGCTCTTTATTAAAATGTCGATCAACGACAAGCTATGGATCGCTTTTGCACTCTTTTTTGCTGCACTCACCTACTCGTCTGTCGCTCGATATCAAGACACCATTTCACAGATGGAAGCTAAGGCAATATCTAACGTTGAATCAAGCCTAACCGCTTATATTAAGTTTGCAGAATCCACGGGCGATATGACTCTATTGAGTAAAATGGGAGTGTCGGAAGGATACGCGCAACCGTCTAGCATAAATAACGGTGTGGTCACAGCAAATGTTCGTGCTAACAGCGGCCAACACTACTCTATGAGTGTGCCATCTAGCGAAAATATGGCTGAAGCAAAATCTGATGCCTTAGTTAGCTTGGCATTGACTTATCTGTGGTTGGTTCCGTTTGGTATCTTCAGTTATTGGCTAGCGACCTTCCTCGGCGGTGCGTTATACACGCTTTACACCACAGTGAACAAAATCGCGGACGGCGATCTAACCTCTCGCTTAAACTTTGTAGCTGGTCGTGATGAATTTGGCACTATCGGTGTAGCTTTGGACCAAGCAATGGACACACTGACTGAGCTTGTTACTACAGTAAAAACATCTGCAACTAGCTTAGAAGAGACCGCCTCGTCTTTCCACGAAGAGATGGCTCGCAGCAATGGTCAAATCAACAATCAGTATGCGTCTTTAGACTCTGTAGCAACAGCTATGGAAGAGATGACAGCGTCAGCACAGGAAGTCTCAAACATCTCTTCTCAATCCAACCAGCAAGCGGAAGAAGACACCAAACAAGTTGAGATGAGCTATCAGCGTGTTCAACAGGCGATTCAAGATATCAATCAGTTGTCAGCCTACATCGAAGAGGCATCACATTCGGTAGCGGCGCTAAACGACAATACAACTCAGATCAACGAAGTCATCACGACGATCAATGCTATCTCGGAGCAAACCAACCTGCTAGCGCTCAATGCTGCGATTGAAGCAGCTCGTGCTGGCGAGCAAGGTCGAGGTTTCGCTGTTGTAGCGGATGAAGTGCGTACACTTGCAAGCCGCACTCAAGCCGCTACAGTTGAAATTCAGGCAATGATTGAGAAGCTTCAATCAGAGAGCCAAAACATTGCTGAAATCACGCAGCAAACCGTTGAGCAAGCAGAATCCAGCAGTAGTCTAATCGGTGAAATTGGAAGTGATGTTAACTCAATTGCTGACTCTTCTCGCGCCGTCATGGATATGAGTACTCAAATTTCAACATCGGCGGCAGAACAAAGCGCCGTTGCTTCAGAAATCGCAGCAGAGCTCAGTGACATTCGCACCCAATCCGCGACGATTCGTGAGGTAGCAGAAAACAGTGAGATTGGCGTTGCAAACCTATCAAAGGCAACAAAAACACTGAGCGAAGTCTTATCTCGTTATAGAACGTAAACAACTCTGATTTCTTTCCGGAATAGACCAGCCTTGCTGGTCTATTTTTTTACATACCCTCGATTCTTTCATCATTTTTCACCGAGGAATTTATAAAACCACCCGTATAACATTCGGGTTTTATTTAACGTGCAAAACCTAACGCTACCATAAGTGATATTTGTCGCATTACATTGGCAAAATATTGAGTTATTCAAGAGAGATGCGCTGAATAGTATTACAATTTAAGAACAAGACTCGTCCTGCTTACTAAAGGGGTTTTATGACAAAATCAAAATCGTCCCACCAACCACTTGGTCTTTGCCCTGTGTGTGGCTCAGATGAGGGACTATTGTCGGAAGACAGTGAAACCTTTATATGCGCAGACTGTGGCTACTATACCCAACAATTCTCACATCATAGTTTACTCGTTTACCAAGAAACGACTGCTCAAAAACACATCCCAAGTATCAAACACGTCCAGCTGATCCACTAGAGCTGCGAATGTTTGTTTCAAGCATCACAGGGATCAATGTCGGCTCTTACACCGAATTGACCCTACGAGAATAGAAAATCAATCGATAGATTCTATATGTTTAATGACGTCACTCATGGATGTTAAACAGGTCGAGGCGCTCTGTTTGTAATCACAAGACAGAGCAAAATGAATGGTCTGTATGCCCGCAGCAACGCCCATGTTGACACCTTTCGAAGTATCATCGATGTATAAGCACTGATCAGGTAGGAAACCCATCATAGTGACCGCATACTGCAGAAGGTCAGGTTCTGGCTTCCAACTGTTCGCATCGAAAGCAGAAATAATCCCATTCTTAAAACGCTCTTCTAAACCAACTGTTGCCAGCATTTTCTGAGCTTTATGGGTCGGACTATTGGTGACAACACAGTACTCAATCCCAGAACTATCCAAGTAATCCAGAAGCTCTACCGCGCCATCCATGGGTTTGAGTTTCTTTTCAAAAAGCTGTTCGGTTTGTTCACGGTAGATTGGCTCGAGTAAATCCAAAGAGACATGACTACCTGCTAAAGATTGAGCAGAAGAAAGCACATCTGCGATTTTGCCACCAGAGAAATTATCTAACACCGCCTCTAATCGAAGAGTAACGCCGACTTGCTTGAAAGTCTCTACTATCGCTTCACAGCAAAGTCGCTCACTATCGACTAGAGTTCCATCACAATCAAACAACACACATTTAATACCTGACATGACGTTTCCACGACCTTTTATACTTAATTCTCGTCAAATATTAATATGGTTTGCTGCCCCAAACGTAGATGGAATCGAAAGTTTGACGCTTTCAAACGACAAATCCGCGAAACTCAGCCATTGATCACCGTTTTTCTAACCAAATCTGCGAATTTGTTGCAATCCCAACACTTTGTATTAGAGAAGCTGCAAGCGAATCACTATCGATTAAACAAGTTTCATTGTCACACGTTATGTCTGAGATAAGTGTTGTTTCACCTTCTTGGCATAGCATGGCTGCGGCAATTGGATTCCCTTTTAAGAAGCCGAGATAAAGGGAGTGAGCAGGTTCAACAATGATCTGAGTTAAAAACTCGACAATCAGCTGCTGATGCTTTTCGTTTGCCCATCGTTTGGATTGGAGAATCGAAAACATAATAGTTAATCGATGAAAATCAACCAAATGCCATTCGATGTCAGAGGCGCTTTCATGGCCTGCTTCTAAAGGCTCTAGATGACAACTTGATTGCGCCTCTAGATAAAGATCACGTCCTTTTAAGCTCTCTTTTGTTGGATAACCACCCTCGACTTGGCTCGCCAGCCACTGGTTTTTATTATTTTGTAGACGCGTGGCTATATCTTTCATATCAATCCTATTCGATTTTTTTGGTAACCTTAGTTATGGTATATAAAAGCCTAATTTAAAAAGGAAACCTTTATGCTTAAAAAGCTTATGCTGGTCCCACTTGCCACCCTAGCCCTCTATGGCTGTGGTGATAAGGAAGTGGGCGATGTGTCGTTGGGTATGTTCACATTAAAAGATATTAAACTCAACACTCTTAACGACCCTATCGTCACTGGCGTAACCTGCCATGTGGCTAGTATTGAAGCGGATCTCAGCCTTTCCGACCCAAGTGACAGCTCTATCTCTTGCCGTCAAACAGGTGAAATAACGCCAGAGATGATTGCAGAGATCGATAAGTCAAAATCAGGCGAAATAGTCTTTAAGAAGTCTAAAAGCATCTTTTTCAAAAGCATGAAAGTTCGCAGAATATACGATGCTGATAACCAAACTCTGATGTATCTTTCTTACTCAACAAAAGAGACGTCGGGAAGCTTTAAGCACAGCCTATCGACCGTTCCTCTTTGGGGTACCAAGGCATACACAACCAAACCGGTTGAGCTAGAACAGCAATAAACGAATAGAGCCAACGACACACATCGTTGGCTCTAATCTTTAGTCAAGCACGCTTCATAATCTTGGCACCGAGAGCAACTGGCAATCTGAGAATGCGTTTCGCAATGTACCAGCGTTGCATTTTTCTGTTCATGATTGCGTTTCACCGCCATTAGTGCCCCGTCAGCCTTAGCCATAAACAATCCTTGATTGCTCTCTGAAAGCTGAGAAACGCCTAAGCTAATGTTTATCGTGAATTCTTCACCATCTTCCGAGAAGAAAGTGAGTTTTGCTATCGACTTACGTAGACGTTCTGCTAGTTGAAACGCACAAGCTAATGAAGTGTGTGGCAACAACAGCGCAAACTCATCACCACCAAAGCGAAAACACCCATCCTCTTCTCTTACCGAAGTCACCATGACCTTACCGACTTGTTGCAGTACATAATCGCCGATGCTATGGCCATACTCATCGTTGATAGATTTAAAATTATCTATATCAAACATGACAAACGACAAAGGTTTACTATGCCTTACATGCGAGGCGATCTCTTTTTTCATTTGCAACTCAAGATAACGGCGATTGAATACGCCCGTTAGAACATCTCGAATCGCTAGGTATTCAAGTTTGTCATGTTTCGCTATCGAGTCTGAAATATCAATAGCAAGGCCGAACACCCCGACCACCCGACCTCTATCGTCATAAATTGGCGTTTTTAGATTCTGAAAATGACGAACCTTTCCATCAAGATCTGTGTTCTTTTCCACCTGAGAGATGGACTCTCCCGCAAGGACTTTTCGATCATTCAGCAACAGCTCATGGCATACCGTCAAGTCGAAAAACTGAGAGTCATCACGTCCGACAATTTCCTCTGCTGACTTTTCAAAAAGACGTGCCACTGCGTCGTTGACATAGGTGTACTTGAGGTCTTGGTCTTTCACAAAAAAATAACAGTCGAGGCGACTCAGAACCGCTCGTATTTCTGCAATGCTGAGATTATCAATATTCATACGACCCACCTCATTATAAACTCAGTTACATATTAGTATCGCATATAACCTTTTCAACAAAGTGGATACACATTGCACTTTACGACATGGAGTGAGCTGTTTTTCGCACTTTTGCACTGCTGTAAATCACAAATTCAATGTAATTAGATGAAACAAAAATTGCAGCATTGTGATATTATGCCCGCAAATTTTGATCCGCTAGCCTTTACTATGAAATTCCCTGGACAACGCAAGTCAAAACACTATTTCCCGACCAGTAAGAAAGATCTTTCTGTGAGTCAGGCGCAATCAGCGCCAAAACTATACCGCCCGACAATTGTTGGTGTCGGGCAAACAATCGTCGACATTGAAGCACGTGTTGATGATGACTTCCTAGCTAAATACGATTTAAGTAAAGGACACTCACTCGTACTCGAAGAGAGCAAAGCGGATGCTCTGTATGCCGAACTTGTCGAAAAGGAGCTGATTACACATCAATTCCCTGGCGATACTATAGGTAATACCCTTCACAACTACTCAGTCCTCGCGGACAGCAAATCTGTCTTACTCGGCGTAATGTCTAAAAACATTCAAGTTGGGTCATATGGATATCGTTACCTGTGCCGCACATCGTCGAGAATGAACCTAAACCATCTACAGACGGTTGATGGTCCTATTGGGCGCTGCTACACGCTTATCACTGATGATGGCGAACGCACCTTCGCTATCAACGAAGGTGAGATGAACCAGCTTCGACCAGAGAGTGTACCTGAGTCAGTGTTTGACAAGGCTTCTGCACTTGTTGTTTCTTCTTACCTTATGCGTGGCAAACCTGAAGATCCGATGCCTCAAGCTGTCGCTCGTGCCGTTGAAATTGCAAAGCAGAAATCTGTACCAGTCGTTCTTACTCTGGGTACTAAATGGGTTATCGAAGGTAATGAGAAGTTCTGGCAAGACTACATCAAAGAAAACGTCACCATTGTTGCGATGAACGAAGAAGAAGGTGAAGCGTTGACCGGTTTCGCCGACCCGCTAAAAGCCGCTGACAAAGCACTTGATTGGGTTGATCTAGTATTGTGTACCGCGGGTCCAGAAGGCCTCTACATGGCAGGCTACTGTGACAACGTCACACTAAGAGAGACAACACACGAACTTATCTCTGCTGACGAGTTTGTAGACTTCAACAAGTTTGAGTTTAGCCGAGCGATGAGAAAGGACGAGTGTTCTGATCCGCAAAAAGTCTACTCTCACATTGGTCCTTACTTAGGCGGTCCACTAAAGATCAAGAACACCAATGGTGCAGGAGATGGTGCACTGTCAGCATTACTGCATGACATGACTGCAAACTCATTCCATAGCAAAAATGTACCAGACTCAGACAAGCATGTTGCACCATGTTTGACTTATTCGTCACTCTCTCAAATTTGTAAGTACGCAAACCGAGTTAGCTACGAAGTGTTAACCCAACACTCTCCTAGACTCACCCGTGCTCTTCCTGAGAGAGAAGACAGCTTAGAGGAAGCGTACTGGGATCGTTAATAAAAAAGGGCTTCGGCCCTTTTTTGTTTTTAAAACATACAAATAACAGAAGGCTGATTACTTTTAGAACAGCCCTCTGAATATTTAACTTTACAAAGCATTTTTAACCAGTATTATCTCGACGCAAACGTTTTCCTCATTAATTTTGTGGCTTTTTAAGGACCGTTAATGCTATCTGATATCGATATCTGTCGTACGACGTCACTCTCTGCTATTTCTGACATTGCAAAACAAGCTGGTCTTCTTGACCACGAGTATCACCCGCAAGGATTTCACAAAGCGAAAGTGACACTGGATGCGGTCTCGCGCCTAAAAGACAACCGTGATGGTAAGTTGATTGTCGTTACCGCAATCACTCCTACCCCGTTGGGCGAAGGCAAAACCGTCACCACCATTGGTTTATCTCAAGGCCTAAAGAAGCTAAACAAGTCCGTAATGGCATGTATCCGTCAGCCATCTATGGGCCCTATTTTTGGTGTTAAAGGCGGCGCAGCAGGCGGCGGCTATTCTCAAGTTGCACCAATGGAAGAGCTAAACTTACACCTAACAGGCGATATCCACGCCGTGACTGCTGCTCACAACCTGGCGGCCGCGGCGATTGACGCGCGTATTTACCATGAACAGCGTCAAGGCTTTGAAGCATTTGAATCTCGCACTGGTCTTAAAGCGCTTAAGATTGATAGTAAAAACGTGGTATGGAAACGCGTTGTCGACCACAACGACCGAGCCCTACGCATGGTCACCGTCGGTCAAAACGAAGTAAACAAAACGATCAATGGCTACGAGCGCCAAGATGGCTTTGATATCTCTGCAGCATCAGAGTTAATGGCGATCCTTGCCCTATCGAAAGATTTAAAAGATCTTCGTACCCGCATTGGTAAGATTGTTGTTGCCTACTCTATTGACGGCACACCTGTGACCACCGAAGACCTACAAGTAGCGGGTGCAATGGCGGTTAGCATGAAAGAAGCGATTGAACCAACGCTTATGCAAACGCTAGAGGGCGTACCGACACTTATCCACGCAGGTCCTTTTGCAAACATCGCTCACGGTAATTCATCGATTATCGCGGATAGCATCGCCACAAAACTGAGTGACTTTACGGTGACAGAAGGTGGTTTTGGTTCTGATATGGGCTTTGAGAAGGCTTGTAACATCAAAGCTTCTGCGACGGACAAGAAACCTGATTGCGCAGTGATTGTAGCAACGCTTCGAGGTCTGAAAGCAAACTCTGGTCTATACGATCTTAAGCCTGGCACTCCCATCCCAGACAGCATCTACGGCGAAGATACTGCGGCATTAGAAGCTGGCTTTGAAAACCTGAAATGGCACATCAACAATGTGGCAAAATACGGCGTTCCTGCTGTCGTGGCGATCAACCGCTTCCCGCAAGATAGTGAGCAAGAGCTTGCGCTACTACAAGAGTGGGTCGAAGCACTAGACAGCAACTGCCGAGTCGCTCTCAGTGAAGGTTTTTCGAAAGGTGGTGAAGGCACAGTAGCTCTTGCTGAAAAAGTCATTGAAGCATGCGCAACTGACGCGAACTTTAAACCGCTATACACGGCAGAGCAATCTATCGAAGAGAAGCTGATGACAGTGTGTGAGGTGGGCTACGGTGCGGCTCGTGTAACCTTGTCTTACCAGGCTCAGCAGCAGCTAGAAATCTACAAGAAACATGGATTCAATAACCTAGCGGTTTGTCTTGCTAAAACACCACTTTCCATCACTACTGATGGCAGTGTAAAAGGTGCACCGACTGGCTTTGATGTCGTTATCCGTGAGTTACGCTTATGTGCGGGTGCCGGTTTCATCTATGCACTTTGTGGCAATGTAATGACTATGCCGGGTCTTCCAGACAAACCAGCATTTATGAGCCTAGATCTCGACGACGAAGGCAATATCGTTGGTCTTAGCTAATTAGCGTTAAGCTTGCTGAAATACTAAAAAAGCGACGGTTCTCCGTCGCTTTTTTAGTTTCTAAGATTAAGAGTTTTACATCACTGGGCAACAATCAAGGTCAGCTCTACACGACGATTGCATGCTTTACCAAATTGAGTCGTATTCGTACACGCAGGAACGTACTCACCATACCCTCTGGTATAAATCATCTGTCTTGGTACGTTCTTTCCAATCAAGGTGCGTTTCACTGACTCAGCTCTTTTGTCAGACAGCGAATCATTCAAGCGAACAGTACCCGTGTTATCCGTGTGCCCACCAATCACCACGTCTACACCTTGTTGACGAGACAAGAAATTCGCCAGTTGCTCCAACCACATTGCCGAACCATCAGCAACATTCGCAGAACCCGTATTGAAATGGATTTTTTGTTTTAGGCGAATCATGACGTAGTCACCAGGAATGAGTTCATAATCCAGCCCTTGATTCACAAGATAGGTTTCCAACTCATCCCAAGAGTGACTTCGATATTGACCATTTGGCCCACCAACCTTAGCAGTCGACATGATAGGAGCATCCGCCCACTCTGGGTGCATGACGTCGTGCTCACTGCGGGGCGCTGTTTCTAACATTTCTGGAAACATCTTACTCGTTGTCTCGGACACTGAACTGCATCCTGCGAGTACAATCGCAGAGGTTAACCACACCACTCGCTTTAGCATTAACATCGCCAACTCCTAAATCTCAATCATGCTGTTTATATCGACCAAAGCAGCGAAACCTTTACAAAAAATCTTTCGCTTATTCCCCTCTTGTGCGGTCTACTCATTCAACGTTAAACTCTCTGCATCCAATCCATTTAGAAGCATTATGATGTTAAAAACATTTTCTAAGTCTCTTGCCATTCTCGCACTCGTTGCATCTATAGCTGCTTGTAGCGATTCTTCTACGCCAACCGAAGGCAAACAGTACCGTACCCTAGATACCAATCTATCGACTTACCGACTACCTCAAGTAACGGAAGTGTTCTCTCTAGGATGTGGTCATTGCCGTAACCTTGAGCCAATGCTGCCTGAGCTAGAGTCTAAGATTGATTCCAAATTAGGCAAAATGCATGTCATGTTCAATGATAGCGCTAAAATTGCTGCCATGATTTTCTACACAGCCGTAATGCAATCGGAAGGCGGCAATGTCCCTGCGGATATGAAAGACAGCTTGTTTGCACTGGTGCAAGACCGTGACCTTGATGGAGCCGCAAAGAAAGCCGAGCTGGACCGTATTTTCGAGTCTCGCAACATGGTTAGCCCGTACGCACTCGATGAAGCTCAGCAAGAGCAGTTGTTCACCTATCTAGAGCAGGCTGAAGCGGTGTCTATGGAAGCGCAAATTAACGCTGTACCTACCTTCATCGTTAACGGCAAGTATGAAGTCATGATTTCTGGCCATCAGGGAATCGATGAGATTGCTGAAACTATCAACTATCTAAAAACAAAATAAAGGAACACTCGTGTCTAAAATTCTAATTCCTATTATTGTTCTGCTTCTGGCAGCATTTATGATTTACCGTACTTGGGGTAACAGCAAAGCCGCTGAAGAGAACTTTCAGCAAGGACAAGCATTCCTACTTGAAAATGGCAAAAAAGAAGGCGTGATCACCACAGAAAGTGGACTGCAGTATGAAGTGCTTCAAAAAGGTGAAGGCACGGAAAAGCCAACAGCAACGAGCAAGGTAAAAGTGCACTATCACGGTACGCTCATCGACGGTACTGTATTCGACAGCTCAGTCGATCGCGGTACACCAATCAGCTTTGGTCTGAACCAAGTCATCAAAGGCTGGACGGAAGGTTTGCAGTACATGTCAGAGGGCGATAAGTTCCGCTTGTACATCCCTAGCACGTTAGGCTATGGCAAAAGCGGTACCGGTCCAATCCCACCTTCTGCGGTATTGATCTTCGATGTAGAGTTACTTGAAATTCAATAATCTCTAAAAAACGCCCCGTCATTTGAAACGGGGCGTTTTTGTTTATACCGGATAAAACTCAAATCCAGATTCCGTTACTAGGTAGCAATCCATCCCAGCAGCATGAGCGGCTTGAAGTCCCAGTTGGGTATCTTCAAAGACCACACAGTTCTCGGGCGTCTTACCCATTTTTTCTGCCGCTATTACAAATGTATCTGGATTTGGCTTGTGGTTTTCCACCTCTGTTGCTGTAACCACGCACTCAAAATCGTCAAGTACGCCCGCTTCTCTTAAAAGTCGAATTGCCGAATCTCTCTGGCTTCCCGTACCGATAGCCATTGGTTTAACATCTATATGTTGTTTGTACACTTCGAACGTATGCTCAATGATTTGTCCTTCAAAAGGCAACGTTGTGAAGGTACGCATTTTAAATCTCGACACTTCACCTTGGTCTAAATTAAGCTGATAACGCTTATTGACCTCACCAGTAATTTTATAGCTTGGCATTCCACCTAATGAATGTAACCACGCTTGATCATAGGGAAACTGAAAATTCTCAGCCGTAATCTCCCATGCTCTGTCATGATTAGGCATGGTGTCTAACAGAGTGCCATCCATATCAAAAATAATTGCGTCATACTTTTCCAGCTGTAACAAGACGTTAACTCCTTCGCTGTCGGTTCAAAATCGATTATCGAGAAAAATCACTAAAGAACGGCGTTCTATTACCGATATTTATATCAACATGGAAACATATTCGTGCGTTTAATATGCGGTCGATTCCATTTTTTTGTTTGTAGTACTGCTAACAGAGACTAGAAATCAATAGCTTGCTATATTGCGCGACCCAAAAGGGCATCGACAACAAATAATAACAAAACTTGCATGATTTCGTCTTCTCCCATTGAAGACGTTTAGGTAAGGATTCAGAAAGTATTAAGGTTCAATATGAAGATAAAGCATCAACTTATCATTCTCGGGTCTCTGTCACTTATGGCGATTCTAGCGGTACTGGCAAGCAGTACCTATTTCGCTCGACATGCAGAAAACCTATCGAGCGCTATGACTCAACTAGGAAAGCTCGAAGTGACGCTGCTCAACTTACGCCGTAATGAAAAAGACTTTTTGTTGAGGAAAGATGACAAGTACCTAGATAAGTTCACCCAAAATGTTGCACTCTTCCTAGATCAAAAACGACAGCTCGATCAGACGCTCTCCGAATCTGGTGTAAACCTGCCAAATCAGCTAGAACAAGAACTTGCCAGCTATCGCGATACCTTTACTCGCCTTGTGACGGCATACAAGCAGCTCGGATTGTCACATCAGTCAGGATTGCTCGGGCAGTTCATGACAGAGCTAGATAAACAGATTATGTCACAACCTAGCATTGCATTGGTTGAACTGGAACGAGCAGTCTTGTCAGGCTCTGAACTTACCCTCGTCCCTACCGGCATTGCGTACCTAGACCAAATCAGCGCAGAGGTATTAGCACAGCGCTCAACCATAGGCTTTAAGTACAATCAGGGATTATTAGGCGACACTCGTAGCCGTTCACATAGTATTGAAACGGATTTCGAAGCATTCAATCAAACCATGGTAGCTGCGTTGGATGAAGCTGTAGAGTCATTGACAACAATTAAGTGGACTATTTCCGTCGGTCTAATTTTGGCGATCATCGCTCTTATCACGACCATCCTTCGCTCTATTGGTCGAGACGTGGACCTACTGCAAACCACTATCTCACGCATAGCACAAAACAACGACTTAACACACCGAGTGAGCGTAAAAGGCAACAATGAAATGGCTTCTATCGGGCAGGCAGTTAACTCGTTAATCGACAGCTTTAAACACCTGATTGCTGACACACAACAACAGTCAAGCCAATTAAAAAACAGCAGTGCGAGCATGAGTGCTGAACTGCAAAACGTCGTCGAACAGCTCCACAATCAAAGCGATCACACCAACTCAATGGCGACAGCAGTACAACAGATGGTGACGACTATTGATGAGATTTCGCAAACGACGCATCACGCGGCAGATGTGGTAAACCAAGCATCAAGCAACTCGGTACAGAGCCGTCAATTCGTAGACGATACGGTTAGCAACATTCAATCACTCTCAGCAGTGCTCGCAGAAAGCAATAACGAGATACGCTCTCTTAATGACCATGTCGGCAAAATAGGTGGAGCGGTACACATCATTCAAGATATTGCCGAACAAACGAACTTACTTGCACTGAATGCGGCTATTGAAGCTGCTCGTGCCGGTGAGCAAGGTCGTGGTTTCGCAGTTGTGGCCGATGAAGTACGCGCTCTCGCGAGTCGTACTCACCAGTCTACTGAGGAAATCACGAATCTTGTCTCCGCTATTCAATCTCAAATGACAACCGTCGTTGATGATATCGAACAGTGCAACACCCAAGGTGCGGAAACACTGAGTGCTTCTGCGAAACTCGACACCGCACTTCAGCAAATATCTGATGACATGACGCGTATTCAATCCAACTCGGAACAAATCGCCGCTGCAATCGAAGAGCAAGGCATCGTAATGAACCAAGTGGGCGAATCGATTACAGACCTAAACCAGATTTCGACGGACAATATGAACAATGCCACGGCTTGTATCGAGGAAGTTCAAAAGGTATCAAACCAAACTCAACATATGGATAAAGCCATCTCTGTATTCAAAATTTAGTATTACGCCCCAAATAGGAATACTAAATACCAAAAGAAAAGCCTCTGTTTTTAACAGAGGCCTTTGTTTTTCTGCGACGAGCGCCTTACTTCTTTACGATAACCTGTTCATGCTCCGTGAGTTCTCGAACAAACGGCGATGGTGAGGATTGGTAAGTCACCCAAATCTTCACTTTGGCTCGAGTCATTGCCACATAAAACAAACGTCTCTCTTCTGCATGAGGGTATGTATCGGTGCCAGAAGTCAGCGCATCGTTGAGGTGAACAAACTTACGCTTCGCTGGGAACTGTCCCTCATCGGCATTAACAATGATGACAAAGTCAGCTTCTTTACCTTTACTGGCATGGCAAGTCATGTAGTCGAGCGATAGATTTGAGAATCGCTTGCGCCAATCGTCGAAAAGCTCAGGTTTGTGGTAATGGTTGCGACCTAACAACAGCACTGATTTAGTCACCTTTGCTTTACTATTAAGGTCATCTAGGATTTTTTCAACACGGTTACCGTGCTCTACTACCACCGCCTTTTGTTTAACCGACTTATGGCTCTTGATCTCTTTGGTTAACTGCGTTGGATTGGCCTGAATAAAGTCTGAGGAGACCTCAAGCAGCTTGTCACTAAATCGATATGTCGTGTCGAGTAAATGGATTGAAGAATCGGGAAAGCGCTGACCAAATTCTGTGGTCAGATCCACATCAGACCCCGTGAACTGGTATATCGACTGCCAATCATCCCCCACAGCAAACAATGATGCCGTATTACCCTTCTGTTCACACAGCGATTGTACAAGAGCAAGCCTATCCGGCGAGATATCTTGATACTCATCGACCATAATAAACTTCCACGGCGATGAAAATTTACGAGACGAAACACGTTTCGTGGCATTTGTAATCATCGAGGTGAAATCAATTTGATCGTTGTCTTTGAGCATTTTTTGCCATGCTTGATAGCATGGCCAACAAAGCGCTAGCTCACTATTTAAGCGAGTGTAATCTGCCTCATCGATGATTTTTTCCTGAATGGCCTTTTTGTTTAATCCGGTGGCGATAAGCTGATCAAGTTGCTGCTCCAGCCACGCGATGAGTTTAGGGTTCTCGCTTTGACTACCTAGCTCTTCATCGCCCTTCAAATAGGCAATAGGCCACTTAGACAAATGCTTTTGCCAACGTTTAAAGTTGGTCGGTGTCATCCAATGCTTTTTGAGCCACTCAATACACCAACCTGTTTTTTGCGAAGACTCTGTTGCCAATGGCGAAAGCTTCGGAGGCTGGATTTCCGTTTCTTTGAGGATTTGGAGACCAAGCTGGTGAAAGGTCAGCACGGAAATTTCATCCGCAGTCTTACCCAGTTTCCGCTCAAGACGATCACGCATTTCTTGCGCGGCTTCTCGTCCAAATGCCACCAGCAAGATTTGATCAGGTTGCGCGAGATGACTCTGCAAAAGATAAGATACTCTCGCCATCAATACGCTTGTCTTGCCCGACCCCGCACCAGCTAGAATAAGGTTTTGATCGTTGTTGTGCAGAACCGCCAACTGTTGTGAATAGTTCATTGGCGAGGATTCAGATTGTGAAAACAGAACCTGCCAGTTCTCCCGCTCTTCTTCTAACCAATTTACATTTCTCTCTTGCAAAGCATGGGGAGCATCCTCAATCCAAGGAAGCAGTTTTTGAATTCGGTTCGGCATAGTGCGCATTGCTTCCGCAATCGACATATTCATCTCAAGAAACTGGCTGTCTACTTCAGCAACCCAATTGTTCATCATCGATTGAGGAAGAAACTGCGGCAATGTTCGCAGGCGATTGAGCTCCTGTTCCCATTTAGGTAGGTAGGCTTTCAGAAGTGTACATTGTTCTTGATGCCAGCTTTGATATACCGATACCGCATGCTTCGCAAAGCGTTGTGCTTCTTGCCACGGTAAGCCTTGCACAACCCATTGAACTTGTTTGTTGTCAGATTCATGGGCGTGAACCGTAATAGAAGACCATATCAGTCCTCTTTTCACACCGAGCTTGCCACTCCATTCACAAAATGGAATCCGCACTTCTGCCCTCACAGAGTGAAGCACCAAGCAATGTTGTTGCAGTTCGATAGTGCGAAACTCGTGTTGAGTGAACATTTCAGCAGTGGGAGTAGCGGTTAGCAGCATGATAAATCTGAATAGCGTTGTTGTGTTTTATGTTTGTAGTCTACTGTATCGCAAGGCTAATTCCATCCAAGTTTATGTAATAAGTGTGAAAAAGAATCCAAATAAAAACGCTCCCTGTTCGTGGGAGCGTTTGTCACTATTGATTACTTGTTGGTTGGAGTCTGAAGCTTATCCATCACTTCATCTAAGTTGAAGCTGGCTGCTTTTTGCCTTGGTGGGAACTCTTTGAAGGTTTCTAAGAACTTACCTACGTACACCTGCGCTGGTACTAGCAGGTAAACCCTATCCAGCATCCAGTCATAGTATGTGTTCGAGGTAACGTCTGCGACTTCATATGGGTCCATTCTCAAGTTAAAAATCTTAGGAACTCGCAAAGTAACAAACGGTTCTGCCCAGATACGAAGTGTGCCCTCTACGCGCTGCTCCATAAAGACCACTTTCCAGTTGTTGTAGCGGAGCGCGGTAAGGTCACCATCATCAGAGAAATAGAAAATCTCTGCTCGTGGAGACTCTTCTGATTCACCAGTTAAGTATGGAAGGAAGTTGTAACCATCAAGGTGAACCTTAAAGTTCTTATCTCCCGCTTGGTGACCTTTGAGGAGTTTTTCTTTCACATCAGGCTCACCCGCCGCTGCCAAGAAGGTTGGTAGCCAATCCATATGGTGCATGATGTTATTAGACACTGAGCCCGCTTCAATTTTCCCAGGCCACTTAACCATGGCTGGAACTCGGTACGCGCCTTCCCAGTTGGTGTTCTTTTCACCACGAAATGGCGTCAGACCAGCATCTGGCCAAGTGTTCATATGTGGTCCATTATCGGTTGAGTAGAACACTATGGTGTTATCCTCAATACCGAGCTCGTCGACTTTTTTGAGGAGCTCACCAACATGGTTATCATGCTCAATCATGCCATCAGCATAAAAGCTGATCCCTGATTTACCTAAGTTGCCTTCTTTAACGTGGGTACGGAAGTGCATTCGAGTCGCGTTCCACCAAACGAAGAATGGCTTCTTCGCCTCAACTGCGCGATCCATAAAATCGAGCGCCGCTGATAGCGTCTCTTCATCTACGGTTTCCATACGTTTACGAGTGAGTGGCCCGGTATCTTCAATCTTGCCGTCCGCGTAAGACTTAATAACGCCCCTAGGACCAAACTGCTTGCGAAACTCAGGATCTTTTGGATAGTCGACGTTTTCAGGTTCTTCCTCGGCGTTCAAGTGGTATAAGTTACCAAAGAACTCATCAAAACCGTGATTGGTCGGTAAGAACTCATCCTTATCACCTAGGTGATTTTTACCAAATTGACCCGTCATATAGCCATGCGGTTTGAGCAGTTCAGCAATAGTTGCATCTTCTGCTTGCAATCCAAGGTCAGCGCCTGGAAGACCAACTTTACTTAACCCAGTACGAAGTACACTTTGTCCGGTAATAAATGTCGAGCGTCCTGCTGTACAGGATTGTTCCCCATAATAATCTGTAAACATCATGCCATCTTTCGCGATGGAGTCGATATTCGGCGTTTTATAGCCCATTAAGCCAAATGTATAAGCACTGACGTTTGATTGTCCGATGTCGTCACCCCAAATGACGAGGATATTGGGCTTATCCTCAGCATAACTGCTTGCTGAAACACCAATTAACGCGGTAGCCAATACAGCTAAGCTCCGCTTAAACCTTGTAGTCGTTGTCATGTATACCTCTACGTTAGTTGGTTGCGTCCTGCCCATTAACGTATAGTCGCAATCATGCATAACCTCCACTAATCAAAGCGTTTTTCTTAGATCCAACCTCACACTTCCATCGGTTGTAATTGAGAATATTGTCACACTCTCTCAAATGATATAAACGGCGTTTATTCTCTGTATAACCCACTGATTTTATTAACCATGAAAGACCAATATAACTTTCTTTTATAGTCTCTATAAGACGACTTTGCCTCTAGCCTGACCTAAAGTGCCGAGCATACAGATACCGTCAGGTGTCTCGTTCAAATCCAATAAGTTAAAAGACGATGGAGTCTAGAATGGCGAACCACTTAAGTAAGATTGCAATGGGCGTAGGCCTGGTTGCTACATCTTCGGCAGCAGTCGCAGCAGACCAACCAAACATCCTAGCGATTTTTGGTGATGATGTTGGTTACTGGAATATTAGCGCGTATAACCAGGGCATGATGGGCTACGAAACCCCAAACATTGACCGTATTGCTAATGAAGGTGCACTATTTACGGATCACTATGGACAGCAATCATGCACCGCTGGGCGTGCGGCATTCATCACTGGTCAAGAACCATTCCGTACTGGTCTTCTGACCATCGGTATGCCTGGTTCTACACACGGTATTCCTGACTGGGCTCCTACTATTGCAGACTTGTTGAAAGAACAAGGCTACATGACAGCCCAGTTTGGTAAAAACCACTTAGGTGACCAAGATCAACACCTTCCTACTAAACACGGTTTCGATGAGTTCTTCGGTAACCTTTACCATCTAAACGCTGAAGAAGAGCCAGAGACTTACTACTACCCGAAAGACCCAGAGTTCCGTAAGAACTATGGCCCACGCGGTGTAATCAAATCTTACGCGGACGGCAAGATTGAAGATACCGGTCCTATGACTCGTAAGCGTATGGAGCATGCCGACGAAGAGTTCTTAGAAACCTCTTTGGCGTTCATGGAAAAAGCCGTTAAAGCTGACAAACCTTTCTTCATCTGGCACAACACCACACGTATGCACGTTTGGACACGTCTACAAGAGAAATACCAAGGTAAATCTGGTATCTCAATCTACGCTGACGGTATGTTAGAGCACGACGACCACGTCGGTATCTTGCTAGACAAACTTGATGAGCTAAAAATTGCTGACAACACTATCGTTATCTACTCTACTGACAATGGTGCAGAGACAGTAAGCTGGCCTGATGGCGGCGCGACACCATTCCATGGCGAGAAAGGCACAACATGGGAAGGCGGTATGCGCGTTCCTCAGTTAGTTCGCTGGCCTGGCGTGATTGAACCAGGTACTCGCATCAATGAAATGATGGCTCACCAAGACTGGTTGCCAACTCTGCTTGATGCCGCTGGCGTTCCTGATGTGAAAGAAAAACTCGCTGAAGGCTATAAAGCTAACGGTAAAGATTGGCGCGTACACATTGATGGCTACAACTTTAGACCGTTCTTTGAAGGTAAAACTGACGAAGCACCTCGTGAATCACTACTTTACTTCACAGCAAATGGTGAGCTAAACGCGGTTCGTTGGAATGATTGGAAACTGCACTTCGCGACACTAGAAGGTAACATCACTGACGCGGTTCGCTTCTCTCCAAACTGGCCGAAGATCATTCACCTTCGTGCGGACCCATTCGAGAAAGCCCCACACGAATCAGGTATGTACCTGCGCTGGATGGCAGACAACATGTGGTTGTTCGTACCAATTCAAGATGTACTGGGTGACTTCTTCAAGACATTGCCTGACTACCCAATGCAGCAAGGTCAAATGATGAACCCTGCCGCAATCAGCTACCAATCTCTTGGTCTGCAAGGCAAGATTAAGCAACTTGAGCAGCTTCAACAACAAGTTCAACAGATGAAGTAATCGAGTTGGATGAAAGATAAAAAAAGACCAGCCTTTTGGCTGGTCTTTTGTTTTTCTGGCGGATTAAACGTAAAACGCTTCAACCGTGCCTTTAAGCTTGATCAGCATTGGTTGACCCCAACGGTCTTTTGCCTTTGGAGAAGGGATTTTTACCCAACCTTCGCTGATGCAGTATTCTTCAACGTCTGTGCGCTCTTTACCATTTAGGCGAATGCCGATTTGGTGTTCAAAACACTCAGCCACGTGGTGTGGGCTACGTGGGTTGCCTGATAGATGATCTGGTAATTCTGGCTTTGCGTTGTCGCTCATGGTGATAACCTGAATGAGTTAGTGAAAAGTGGCTTATTGTAGTCAATAGACTCTATCGCCTCAACAAGTCTCTGCGCATGTGTCGATATTTTCACTCTCAACGCCAATCTAACTTATAAAAATGCTCTGGGTTGCCTAAGAGAAATCAATCGAGATAATCCTCGACGGTTTTTGTCCCACAGACTTCGCATACGCGATGACAAGAGTAAGCGTGTGTTGAGGTCATCAAACCGCCGAATACCCAGCCTTTGAGCAAGTTTGCGACAAATGCACTACTGTCCTGTGAATATGCGCCTTCCGCTAACGCAGGTTTCTCTACCAATACCACAATATGTTTCGTTTCGGCACAACATACACTGCATACGCAGTTTTCAATCCTTTGCATGATGGCGCTCCTGATAACCAAGTCGTTGATTTGGGCTCGATTGTAAATCAACCAAGTCGCAAACTATGTTAACCAGGTAGCATATTTAAGCAGAGTTATTGGCTAAATTTCAAACAACGCCTCTTCCAGCTTTAAAACGTGGATTAAAGCGCAACATCCGTCCAAACACCGTTCAGGAGAATCCTTTGCGTGTCATAACCAAGGCGTTTTAAAAGTGCTTGGCAATGTTCATGGTGTACACCTAAATGATGGGGAGCATGCGCATCCGCGTTTATTTGGATGGGAATATTGCGTTTTTTGGCTTCTTCTAACAACCAAGACGATGGGTAAACATCATCGGTTGCCCCTCTCAGCATACCGCCATAGTTTACCTCTAGTATCACACCAGATTGTGCAACCACATCCAAAGCTTTAAGTGCAACCTCTTTGTACCAATCTTCTGATTCATCAAAGAAAACCAAAGCCTTGTTGTGTTTTTTTACAAGGTCGAAGTGCCCCAAGATATCGAATCCCCCAAGCTCACACAGCTCAGTGACTCTTTGATAGTATTTCGTGATCATCGAACGGGCACTGCCACCATGAACTTCATTCAAAAGAACTAAAAACTCGTCATGAGGACCATCCACACTGAGCATTGGGTATTGGTCATTCGGCGCTTCTAAGGTGTGTACTGAGCCAATTTTGTAGTCAAGTGGGAGTCCTTCCCATCGCTTATGGCTAGGAGTGGTCACCCCAGGAATAAAATCGAGTTCCAAGCCAAGGTAGACCTGCGTTTCTGCATGTCCTTTCAGTGCGCTAATTTCTTCAATATACGCATCGAGCTTGTCAGCGAGCATGCAGAAATCATTATCAAAGGGGAGCGGCGCATGAGAGCTAAAGCCAACAGAAACAAACCCAAGACGGTTTGCTTTTTCAAACATCTCCTGAGGAGACCCTTTTCCGTCACAATAGTGACAATGCATGTGGAAATTGCTTAGTAACATTTCTTCTACCATCAACCTACTCGACCATATTACGATTAATAGTAACGAGCTTGATTCATGTTAGAAAGAAAATTAAGCGCTTAATCTTAAGCATTTATTGCTTGTCGAGACTAAGCGCTGATCGTGTAAAAACAGACCCTACACACCACTATCTTTTGGTGAGGTCTCCTGATTTGCCATGTGTTTATTGGCGACTCGACGGTCAAAATCAGAAATGCGAGCTAAGAACTGTTGTTTCTCTTCTTTTGAAATAGAGGTAGCCAAAGGAAGGTTGACCGTGAGTGGGTTTACCGCTCGGTTACGTACCAACACTTCAAAGTGGAGATGTGGCCCAGTCAATCGCCCTGTTGCACCAGATAGCGCAATCTTCTGACCGCGTTTTACATGCTGCCCTTGTCTCACCAAAAACTTAGACAAATGTAAGTAACGTGTTGTGTAAACACTGTTGTGCTGAATGACAACATATTTACCAGCATAAGGGTGATTGCGGATAGCCGTTACAACACCATCACCTGTTGAGTAGATTGGCGCACCCACTGGCGTTGCGAAGTCGGTACCGTTATGGGGGGATATTCGTCCAGTCACCGGGTGCTTACGTTTCGGGTTGAAGTGGGATGTTACGCGGCGATATGCCTTATCTATAGGATAACGATCAAACGCTTGTTCTAAGCTGTTTCCATCGCGGTCATAGAAGCGCCCATCTTCGGCCAAAAACGCTGCGACCTCTCGGTTGCCCAATTTAATGGAAATCCCTTGAATTTCAGCGTTACCCGTTGGGTGATTACCTAAGTACTGGTGGTTAACTAAAATCTCGAAACGATCGCCGGCACGCAGATCCCTAGCAAAGTTAACTTTATCCCTCAGTACTTGAGTAATGTTAGCAATCTGTCTCGTTGATAGACCCGCTCGGTGTGCAGAAGTAGAAAAGCTGCCTTGAACCTCACCGGAATACAGCGTTTCTTTCCAGTCGCCCTGCTCTTCTTCAAAACGATACTCAAACGAACCGTCTGATTCCTTAGTGTAGATCGCGCGTTCTACCAAACTCTCGTGGAAAATCATCGACTCTAATTGTTTGGATTCGGAGTCGATAATGAGCTCGAGGTGATCGCCAGGTTTGATCGTATCAAGTTTTAGTACATTCAGATCAGCTTCGAGAATATGTTGAAGTGTCGAGTACCCAAGGTTCCATGATGAGAAGATGGTACTTAAGGTGTCCCCCACTTTAACAAAGTAGTGAACACGAATTGGATGGTCTTTTGTTTGCTCAGTACTTGAAGAAGAATCCAAAGCTACCTCACCTTGATAAGGGGTCACCTTTATTACAATTGGCTCTGGTGCCGGCTCAGGCAAAAAACTGATGAAAGAAGCGGAAGAGAGAGCGATGACTGCGGTAGTCAACAGAATAGGACGAACAAGCTTCATAATGATGATACGGAAAACGACTAATTGTTATGTTATAACACTAACATCAACTAAAGAAAACACACCTATTGTCAAACTTTGTATCAAGCTGTAGTCAGCGTTACGCCTTATTGTACTACGAAACCAGTTCAAAAAAGAAAAACGCCATAAAATGTTTCAATTTTATGGCGTTTATTGGTTCAAAGTATCATAGCGCTCTATGGCACACCATGTCCTTTAGATGCGACCCATACTCGGTACCATTGCTCACGCGTTAACTCGATATCAAGCGCCGCGATTGCAGCTTTGACGCGATCGATTTTACCAGAGCCAATGATTGGCAGTGGGTTTGATGGTAACTGCTTGACCCAAGCATAGATAACTTGATCAATACTCGTTGCGCCGACTTCTGCACGAATTGCATCTAGCTCACTACGCACTCGTTTTGCCTGCTCAGATTGACCATTGAAGATCTCACCACCAGCCAAGGTAGACCAAGCCATAGGAAGAACACGCAGCTGCTGAAGTTGATCAAGAGTACCGTCGTGAGCGACTTCGAAATTAAGTGGATTAATCTCGACTTGGTTAGTAACAAGCGGCTTACTTAGGCGTGACTGTAAAAGCTCGAACTGACGAGGAGTAAAGTTTGACACACCAAAGTGCTTAACCTTACCAATCTTGTATAGTTCATTGAATGCATCTGCAACTTCGTCAGCATTCATCAACACATCTGGACGGTGGATGAGAAGTACATCCAACTCATTCACACCCAGTCTTTGCAATGAGTTATCTACCGACTCGTAGATGTGTTTTGCACTCGTATCGTAGTGGTTGATCTTACGATCCGGAAACTTGTCACTACAAAGTTTGATGTCGCACTTCGATACGATTTGGATTTCTTTGCGAACTGATGGGTCTAGCGCTAGCGCCTCACCAAACAGTGTTTCACACTCATAGTTACCGTATATATCCGCGTGATCAACAGTTGTCACACCTAACTCGATATGCTGCTTAAGGAAGGTTAGACGCTCTTGTGGTGTCATTCCCCAGTCAGCCAAGCGCCAATACCCCTGAACCAACTCCGAAAAGTCAGGTCCACTTGGCGCCATCGTTACTTTAGAAACCATGGGTTATCTCCTTATTTAACTCTGCCCACATCCTAAGCTTGTTTACAGGTGCCCACAACGGCTAAAATTCGAAAAAACGAACTGGAGTACGAAGTTGTGAGCTTTGCTGAAAGACTTAAAGAATTGATTGGACAAGAAAGCGTCAGCGGATTTGCACGTCGCGTCGATCTGTCTGAAGCTCTCATTCGCAAATACCTCAAAGGTAGTGAACCAAGCTTAGCAAAAGCCAACCAAATCGCTATGAAAGCCAACTGCTCGCTAGAGTGGTTAGCAACAGGTTGCGGCTACTTATATAGACAAGCAGAAGTAGTCGACATGCTCGCCTATCAACTCGCCCATGAGACGGTTCTGGGTACTACCCTAGGACAGGATGAGATTCTTACCCACCGTAAGCTCATTACAGCTTATCAGTACTTGCGAGCCACCAAGAAAAACGACGGGCATCTAGATGCACATGGTATGAAAAGGCTTCTCGCCAACGTTGATAACTAATAAATCCCTCAATATGACTTTCAGAGCATTTACACTAACAAAACAATCTCGATCAATTTGTTAACATCCATTTGAGAAGCACGCAATAGCCCACTCGTTCCATTCGAAATTAAAATAGTTCATCATTCGCCGCTTAAATAAATGTGACCGAGATTAAACACACGTTTGAATAAAATACTTTACACTAATATCAACAAATCGATTTATTAAGAGCGCTGGAAATATTCCCTTTCTTGAATATAACCTCCTCTCCAATAATGTCCCCCAATAGTGGTATTCAAAAATATAAATATTTTTGAAGGGGGTTCTTATATCCGAAGAAACGGAATAAATATAAAAAGGAACACATATGAAGACTCTATTCAAACTTTCTACATTGGCGGTGAGTGTATTTGCTGCGTCGCAAGTTGCTGCTGTTGAGCTATATAATAATGAAGGAACTTCTGTAGAATTTACAGGTGTATTGGCTGCACACATGGCATCATATGGCTATGACGAAAACAGTATTGCTGCGACAGCGTTTGATAGTGAAAACATCACTATCGAAGATCCAGGTTCAAATTTTGCCCTAGATATCAAACATCAACAAGGAAAGGTGTATGGCTTAGGACGCCTAGCTTGGGATGTGAACTTCCAGACTTCATCGGCAGCTGAAACAACGATGAAAATAAACGAACCATTGACTGCTCGTGAGACATACATTGGTTTCGGTCATGATGATTTTGGCTCGGTTACAATTGGTCGCCAAACTAGCCCATACATGAAAACAGACAAAGGTTTCTACTCTATTTGGGCAGGTGGTTTCAACCAAAGCTTCTCGGATGAACTGGGCTCACGCCGTGCTATCAATGCTGTGGTTTGGCAAAACGATTTCGACAACCTTTATGTCGGTCTTCAATATCAAGCAAAACGCGAAGTTGAAGGCATCGCATTTGGTAACGGTGGTACTTACGGTGAAGTATTCTTGGGTGATACGACAATCGACAGCGGTTATGCAGCTGCCATTGCATACACTTTCGAAAGCACTGGTACTTATGTAGCTGCAGCATATAACCGTTCAGATGATATTACGGGTGATGTTAACAACTTCTTTGGCGACCCTATCTCTCTTCGTAACGCTGAGTTTTCTCAATACTCTATCGCGTTAGAGCAACACTTCATGGAAGGTGCAATATCTGTATCAGCGCGTTATGAGCACTATGACTCAAAGAATGGTGCGTCAAGCACGTTTTATGATGTCAGCGGTAACAGCTTTGGCGCGGGTGCAAACATGTATCTAAGTGATCAATGGCGTATCTATGCAAACTACGAGATGGGTGCTGAAGAGAACAACCAAGGCGGTCCTGACGTGTCTGACTTCAGTATGGTTGCTCTTGGTACAGGTTTCGCACCTGTTGCTTGGGGTGAAGTATATCTTGAGGCGTACAACGATAAACTTAAGTTTTATGGTGAAGATGGTGGCAAAGGAACACACGTATTCTTAGGCGCGGCTGTATTCTTCTAAACCATCCTAGTTAAGAAAAAGTATCTAAAAGCTCTTTGTATGCTATGTACAAAGAGCCTTTTGATAACCATTTGTAAACCCGCCAGTCATAGTTATTCTACCGGAGAAACAAAAGGACATTCGATTTATATTTAAAGATCTAGGATGGAACATCATTAATAAACCTATTAAACAAACTAAAACATTAAACCTCAAGACCAACAAGATAAATAAATCGGGTTTATAAAGGCAATTTCTGACAGGCTTACTAGTAACCCCCAGCCACTTTAACTAGCTGCAAATCGAATAGAAGTAATAACTATAATGTCTGCTATTTTAGTTAGCTAGCGAGTGGCCTGCCACTTACGTTGAACGTTTCGCAAGTTCTTATCAGAGCCAAGCGAACTGAAAGGATTGATAAAGCGAGTCAACAATCGCCAGTAGAAGCCAAACGTATCACTACGTCGTCTTGGTATTAGATGCAAGTGCACATGAGGTATGTGCTGCCCTGAAAACTTTCCGTTGTTCACGAGCAAGTTGTAATCTTCAACCCCTTCCATACATAGAGGCAGTTGTTTCCCGAGTTCTTGAGCAAACTTGAACATTGCATTGTACTCGTCATCGGTTAAATGCTCTAAATGAGACTCATGAGTTTGGCTAATAATCAGTATGTGACCTTCGGTAATAGGGCAACGGTCAAGAACCGCTTTCAACGGTCCTTGCTTAGCAATTAATAGATGCTCCAACTTGTCGTCATTGATATCGCAAAAGATGCATGGTTTCATCGGATTTTAGCCTTTTCCCTAGTTGTAGTATTGGAACTCCTTGGTGTTGAGCACGTGTTCTCTCGATCTGCACCCACAGGCCCTATTGAACACCTTCATGCGTGAATTACGATCAATATTCAGTCTGGAAATATTCACTCAACAGCTTACAATGCACGCTTAAAATGCTAGCTAGAGTATACCACCAATGATCCCCGATTATACGTTCGACACCCTAAACACCATGCCACGTGAAGAGTTGGAAGAGTTTTCAGCACGCATGATTAGCCGCATGGTACCTGAAGACGTCATGAATGAGCTTTTCACATTCGACCAAGAGGAAGTCGATAATGAAGAGCGTATGATGGCGAGTCAGCTTGACGCTATTCTAAGAATGACAGCGATCGCTCTTAGCGAGATTCAACAAGCTTTTGATGATTCAGAAAACGCTAATCAAAACAGTGAACGAATGACGCGCTTGGTGCTATGGCACTTCTACGCAGTCTCTTTCAACCTAGAGAAAGCCATTCCATTGCAAACACATTGTAATCATGTAGAAGCTCTACTGGGTAACAGACCACAGGATGTTTTAGGCTGGGTCAAAGTACTCAATGACTTGCTACATACCTACGCTGGAATCAACGAAGACAAGTAGTTAGCATTCGCAGTCGGTAATATCATTCCCCCATCAACACATAATAGTAACCTTGGTTAGTCTATGATTATGAGACTAAAATCTTCGTTAGCTAATGAGCAAAGGGGGAGTGAATATGCCAGAGATCGATATACAACTTGAACGACCACGAGTTGAAATGCTCTTTAGTCGCTACCAAGAAATCATTGGTAATGACTATATGGGATATAGAAACCATGTCTATCGTACCATTACTTACGCTATGCACTTTCTGAACAACGCCGAAGAGTACGAGCAAATTGTTGAGACCGCATTTGTGTACCACGATATTGGTTTATGGACAGATCATGAACTTGCCTACCTTGAGCCCTCAGAAACCGTAGCCTTAGCGGATAACGAACAATATGAATGGGGGCTAGATCCCGAATTACTTAAGGGCGCCATCCATTGGCACCATAAGATCACGCCGTACACCGGTCCACATGCAAAGGTGATTGAAGCATGCAGAAAAGCGGACTGGATCGATGCTTCCAAAGGTATGGTGCGCAAAGGGCTGAGCAAGGAATCTATTGCCAAAGTAGAGGCTGCGTTTCCTAACCATGGATTTCATGACACCTTGCTTCGTTTGGCTAAAAACTATGGTGGTTCAACGCTCGTTGGTGGTATTAAGGTCGCCAAAGGCATTGTTAAGTGGTAGAGTTCAAAAAAGGTCGGGACATGCCGACCTTTGTCTCCAATATCTAATCTGTTAGCCAGTCCACGGCAGATTGATAATCACCAAATGATTCCATGTCCCCAGATATAAACCAACTCCCTACTTTGGCTGCAAGCTCTTGCCAATTCTTATCACCGTAGATTGCAATCTTGTCTATGCTAGTGCCGACCTTTAGACCGAGTTTGAAATCATCCCATGCTGCTCTCAGTTCCCAGCCTGTTAGCTCTGTGATATCTACCAGCATCTTAAAACTCCCAGACGATAAGCCGGATAAGCTCGACTCCAATACGGGAACAATGGTTTCATAATCACTATGTGTTAGCTTGCCTGAAGCTTTGAGCACCAAAACGGTTTCCGCATTAAGTCGCTCAATACCTATCGTGATACCGTGACGTTCTGTGTTCATAGCCAATCCCCTTTTCTGTACTTTCATTCTATAGCTTAGGATACATAAGCGCTCACTAATGCGACGGAATTAGCATTTGTAGTGTTTGATAAATGGAAAATTAAAGTGCTAATACGAGCAGGAGAATGCAGATACATCACTAGGTGAGATGTTGGATATGTGATAGTTGCATAAGAAAATCTCTAACAAGATCGCTACAATCTAGCTCCCCCGAAAAGATAATAAAATGGACCACGATGAAAGACCTTATTTATGAAACGCTTGTCAGCCTATCAAACCAAACCCCGGAGCAACATTCTAGAATTCGACAAAGTTTGTATGAGCAATTAGATTTGCCATTCGACAAGCAGTTGGATCTCTACGCTGCAGCATTAGGACCAGCGAGTTCAGGAAAACTCGATAGCGAGCAAGCGATGAACAGCGCAGTAGAAAGCGCGATTCGCTTGTTAGAGACACCAGAGCATTAAGCCCCTAAAAACAGCCCATTCCCCCTGGGCTGTTTCTCTTTAAGAGCACCCTCTTCACTTTTCGAAAGTCATCTCGGACAAATCCATCTCTTCAATTCCACATACTGCTTGTATGGTTGGATTATCACACATTCTACTCAGGTAGCGGGCTAAGTGCTCGAATGTCATCGGTGACTTTGGTACAGGCAATGACCATTCAGCAAGCATAAACAAGAAGTAGTCACAGGCCGACAGTTTGTCACCGAGTAAAAAATCGTTATGAGCGAGCTGCGCATCAATAATAGCGAGTGCTTCAGCAATGCGGTCATCTTGCGCGGCGAGAATATGAGGTATGGTTGACTCGTCATCAGTATGTCTATACGGATAATACTTCACCATCAACTCGGCTTGGAGCGTATTAGTCAAAAACGCAAGCCACTGAAAAAACAACGGGCGCTTTGAATCACCGATTTTCGGCATGAGGCCAGACCCAGGGTAAAGCTCACAGATATAGATGCATATTGCCGCACTTTCAAATATCGGCTGGTCATTGACAACCAACGTTGGAATGCGACCTGCTGGGTTCAATCGCAAATAGTCTGGAGACTTTTGAGAGTTAGATGCCTTATCGACCAGAATCAACTCATAGTCAGCACCAACGTGATGCAGTAGGAAGTGAGGGGCTAAGCTTGCGTTGTTTGGATAATAGTAAAGTTGGAACAAAGTATGACTCCATGTCGTGTGCCTCAAATTTTTATCATGCCTGCCTTAGCAAACCGTCACAACCTTTGATTTGTGTTTAAAAACGTTAGCTGCATACGAATTTACGAAATCAAAAGTCGCTTATTGATTTTATATAATCTTCCTACACAATAAATGGTTCCATCGTCGAACCAATAACTTTTCCAATATAGGGCGATAGCTCATCATAAGGCCCTTCCCTATTTTGATAAAATTGCACTGCTTTTGTTCATATCCCCCTAATATACGGCTAACCAAATCCTAATGCGGTACTTAAATTTGGAAACACGCACCTCATAAGATACCGCATTTAACTTTAAAATAGTCGTACACCCAATCATCACGTTCTTAGATAGACTGAAAGGTGGTATGCCATGAATTACAAAGCTCAACAACTTCTTAAACATCTATGCTCTCAATATGATCAGCTATCAAAAAAGTATCAGTCTGAGCCCTTCCCTGTTTTCGCAGCGACCTTTAAAAGCGAATACGGACACTGCTTAGTTCGTAGTATGGCCGGCAGTCAACGCTTTAGTATCGTGTCGATTAACTTTTGTCCTTCAGCAAGAAGCCAAGGCGTACTGACTAAATTTATCGAGTATATTGAGAACCACCCCTACCACTACCGTGGTGTAGAGGTCGCGATTATTGAAAATGCAGGGTTAGCAGCTCGCCTAAAGCGTTTGGGTTGGGGGTATAAGTCATTGTTCAGCAGAATATTTTTTTCAAAGAAACCAACGCTAGTCCATGACTTCTAGTTTCTGTCGAAATGACTGGCTATGGACGAATCGTTGATAGAAATGATTAAAAATCCACCCGCTTAGCCGGTGGTCATCCATATTCGCCTGTAAGGCTTTCATGTAAGTCCCTCTTTAAAAAGGCGCTCAGCAATGCCTACCACTTAAAGTTCGTAAATGAGCTCCGGACTAACAACTGCTCTCCAGTTTTATCCAGCCCTGGCTGGTGCTTAAAGAAGCCCTGAAACTTGCTGGTTCCCATACTTACACTTCAGTATGTAATACTAATAACCCTAGTGTAAATGCAAAAAGGTTGCTTCAAAGAATACTAGTAGCTATGTTGCCATCGATAGATTGTTTTCTTTGTGACCAACATCCGCTTGTTGGACTGAACCTTTCTGTATTTGCTTTCATTCTGCATAACTTGCTAACGATCGTTATAAAAATTAATTGTCATCAACTTACTATGTAAATCGGCATAGGTTTTGGTAGGAGGAGACCTCACGCCCTATGTTAAAAAACCAAAAGAAGTATAATAAAGGGACAATTAAGCCCCTATATTATTGATGTATAGTTTAGTAACAGCCTTGTCCTGCTTCACCTTTCAAAGTACCGTCTGGATTGTAAAACTTAACTTTACAATCATTGATATCTAAGATGATAAATCCTTTTTGTCCACTACCGTCTGCCTTACTTAAGTCAAATCTGACAGTTGGATTCCAACGATTAACAAAATCTTTTACCTCATTCAAATCTAATGGTGCTTTTTGTACTAAGCCGTCTTGTTTGTATACTCCAGTCACGATTATTTTAGATCCACCAGCATCTCCTTTAGTAGTGATTGTTAATGGTGGTGCCTCATCCTTCTTGGTTTCCAGATTTAGGACTTCGACACTTTTTGCGAATACGGCTGCTGAGGTAGCGAGTGCTACTGTTAGTACAATGAGCTTTTTCATTTTATATTTCCATTTATTTTGCAACCAGGCTAACTCATATAATGAGTCCCTCAGCTTTCCGTCCTTACCTCACGATAAGTTTGGCAATCTAATTAAGTGACTGAATACTCATAGACGATTAGAAAGAAGTTCTACAGCTAAAGTATTCAATAAACAATGGGAGCGCATCCCATTCACTATCTAAAATTAATTGAAAACCTGAAATATATAAGTGACTAGACTCACACAAAATTAATTATAAAGAACTAATAAAGCTACTATAAACAATCACTAAAAAACAACATATCTCAATTAGAAACTCACCCTGCGGTTAGCCTAAAAATCGATAAAAATGGTATCAAATCTATCTACCATCAACTTATGTAGTAATGCCACTTTTTATGACGAATGCGTTTCGCATGGTCTAAACGTAATACGGCTAGATTTCTTGAACGAAATCACAACTACCAGTGGTCATCGCAAATATAATACTTAACCACAATATATCTTGGTGCTCCTATTCGGATATGAAAATTGCAGATCTAAAACTTTTTAAAAAGGTGGTTGAGTTAGGTAGCTTTACCGCAGCAGCCAACGCGTTCGATCTTCCTAGGGCGAACGTTAGCAGACGTATTAATGAGCTTGAAAAAGTGGTTGGGGCCCAGCTGTTCCACAGAACAACGCGCAGCATATCATTGACAAACAGTGGCGAGGCCTATTATGAAGAAATCAACAAGGCAATCGAGCTGTTAGATCGCGCGCAGCAATCCGTTTCAAGCGCTAAGGATATGCTCAAGGGAAAAATCAAGCTTGGTGTATTGCCTGAAACCTATGACTTACTTCAGCCGATATTGTTCGAATTTCATGACAAATACCCTCAAATTGAGCTTGATATTCGCAGTATCAGCAATGGATTCAACGAGATTTTCCAGCAAGGTTTGGATATCGCAATTCACGGCGGCGCAATCTTTGATTCAGACATCGTTGCTCGTAAAGTCATTCAGTACCATAGAGCTTTAGTCGCCTCGCCAGATTACCTTGACCAGTTCGTTGAGCCGAAATCGTTATCGGACCTTCACAACCACAAATGTATCTGCTTTCGTTGGCCAAGTGGAGATGTGGACGTTCATTGGCACTTCGAATCAGGCACCGTATCGGTCAAACCAAATCTAATTGCAAACAGTATTGGTTTTATTAAAGGAGCAACTCTAAGAGGAAGAGGGATAAGCTTCCTCCCAACAATGATGATTCAAAATGAGCTTAAAGATGGCTCTTTGGTACCATTATTATCTCAAGAGACAGCAAAAACGGAAGATGGCTGGATACTCTACCCTCAACCTAAAACCTTGAACAAAGCCAGTAAGGCTCTTATCGAGCACCTTTCTTCTGAAATACCGCGCCTCAATCAATTGTCATAAATTTCGTGACAGTAAGTCTCATCAGAGGCAGCTTATTTGAACACCGTTCAATATTAAGATAGCTCCACTAGAAAATGGAGCTATCTATTATGAATAAGGTAAACACACTCACTCTTTGCATCGCAGTATCTGTCTCACTGTTTGGATGCAATCAATCTCAGGTACTAGAGCCGCCTGAAACAAAACAAACTGCATTACAAGTCATCAAGCTCAATAGCTTAGAAGATCAGTCGACTAAACACTTCAGCGGTGTCGTTCGCGCTCATGAGAATGCCAACCTAGCATTTAGAGTTCCCGGTACGTTAAGCGACGTTTACGTTCAACCCGGCGATAGCGTTAAAAAAGGTGATGTTATTGCTCGCTTAGACCCTCACGACTACCAATTGGCTCTCGAAGAGTTGCAAGCCAAGATGCTGGAAGCAAAGTCGGCTCACAAGCTCGCAAAAGCTGAACTGAAACGTGTTAAACAGGCAACAGATGACAATGCGATCGCAAGCGTTAATTTAGATCGAGCTACAAGTGGCTATGAGCGGAGCCTTTCGGCGGTAAAAGTCGTCGATAAAAACATCCAGAGAGCTAAGGACACGTTGAGTTATACATATCTTTTTGCACCCTTTGACGGTGTTATTGCTAGCGTAGATTTTGATGCTCATGAGCAAGTTCTCCCCGGTATCGCAGTTATGACCATGCAGGACAACTCTAAATTTGATGTGGAAATTGATGTTCCGGAGAATATGATTGATCAGTTCAGTATCAACGACTCAGGGTCCGTCAGTTGGTATCAATCTGACACGGCAATCAATGCTCATGTCACCGAGATAGCTCCCCTACCGCATCTCATCAAACAGACCTATACCGTCACTTACACCTTGGACAACGAACACCAACGCCTTTTCGCTGGCAAATCGGTTACGGTATCCTCCCCATCAGCTGTAGCTAAAAATGCATTCTGTGTTCCCTACTCTGCGTTAGTAGGCGAGAAAGAAAAAATGCATATCAACCTAGTTCGTGATCATAAAGTTATCTCTACGCCCGTTACTCTGAACTCTCTGGATGCTTATCAGGCCTGCATCTCAGGAAACGTTAAAGGCGACGACTACGTTGTCGTAAGCGGCTCTTTTTACCTAAAAGATGGTGATGTCGCAGACAGGCTCGTGATTAGAGAACTATAGGACTTAGAAAATGATTAAACTCGCCGAATTCGCCATTCGACAACGAACATTTCTGTTGTTCTTCGTTACGCTTAGTGTCATCGCAGGCATCTATTCCTATTTTGATCTTGGCAAACTAGAAGACCCAAGCTTTACCGTAAAAACAGCGGTAGTCGTTACCTTATATCCGGGTGCATCCGCCGAACAGGTCGAAAAACAAGTGACCGATACGGTTGAAACTAAACTTCAAGAAATGGGCGAACTCAATCGATTGCGATCCCTCTCACGCCCTGGAGTATCAATGGTATTCGTGGATCTCAAAGAGAGCCTGAACTCCAAAAACTTACCTCAGCAGTGGGACCTACTTCGTAGTAAGGTTCAAGATGTGAAACTGCAACTCCCTGCCACGGCTCAAATCAGCTTGGTGCAAGATGAATTTTCTGAAGTCTATGGCATGCTGTTTGCCGTTCATAGCGATGATGCAAAGCCGGAGGAACTCCGCCGATACTCAGAAGAGCTCCAACGTCGCTTAAAAACCGTTAAGGGTATTAAAAAGATCGAACTACACGGCGTACAACCGCGTGTTGTCTATATCGATCTTCCAGACGAGCGTCTTGCTCAGTACGGCTTGTCGGTTGCTCAAGTCTGGAATCAACTCAATAGCACCAACACCACCTTTGAAGCAGGTAAATTCGATGCTGGATCAGAGCGTATTCGAGTTCACCAAGGCAGTGAATTTCAATCTCTCGCGGATATTCGCAACCTCGTCATTAAAGGTGGAGTAAGTGAACTTGGCACTGGCCTTATTCGACTCGGTGATGTTGCCGATGTCACCATGGGTTATCAAACACCCGCATTAACAGAAAACCGCTACAACGGAGAAGCGTCTGTCACCTTGGCCGTAAGCCCTGTTCCGGGTATCAATGTTGTTTCACTAGGCGATACTATCCAAGAGATAATCAATGACTATCAAACAAGCTTACCACTTGGCGTAGAGATCTCGACGATAGCGTTTCAACCTGACGAAGTTCAGAAAGCCATCGACAATTTTGTCGGCAACCTTTTGGAAAGTGTTGCCATTGTATTTATCGTCTTATCAGTATTCATGAGTTTCAAGAGCGCAACTATTGTCGGCAGCAGTCTTCTTTTGACCATTCTGCTCACTCTTACCTACATGAACCTCTATGACATCGACTTGCACCGAGTCTCTTTGGGCACATTTATATTGGCTCTTGGAATGCTAGTAGACAACGCTATTGTTGTAACTGACATGATAATGGTAAAGATAACCAAAGGAGTAAAGCGAACACAAGCCGCTTTGGAATCTGTTAAAGAGGCCGCCTTTCCACTATTGGGAGCTACGGTAATCGCCATCATGGGTGCAAGCCCTGTATTATTCTCTAAGACGGACGCTGCGGAGTTCGCGGGCTCAATGTTTTATATCCTCGCATCCTCACTCTTACTATCGTGGCTAGTCGCAATGACCTTTACCACACTGATGTGCTGGTTGTTTATTAAACCCAACTTGGGAAATAGCAACGAAAAATTGGCTCGCTACAAACAATGCGTAAGCTGGACCGTTGATCATCCTAAAAAAGCACTGGCCGCTTTAATTCCACTCATTGTAACTACCACAATAGCGGCCCCATATATTGCGATTAACTTTTTACCGCAATCCGATCGTCCAATTGTGTTCTTTGACTATTGGTTGCCTAATGGTGCCAAAGTTGAGCAAACTTCAATGGACATGAAAAAAATGGAATCCTGGCTATTACAGCAACCTGAAGTAAACAGTATTGCGACAGCCATCGGTAGCAGCGTTCCTAGATTCTCAGTGACCGTCGAACCAGAGCCATTTGACCCAGCCTATGGTCAAATCCTGATCAACACCAAAGATTACCAATCCATATCCGCACTTGTTGCCCGTGGTGACGCTTGGGTACAAGAGCAGTTTCCTAATGCTGAGCCTCGTTTCCGTGCATTAAAGCTTGCAACAGCGGATAAATACGCAGTGGAAGCTCGCTTTTCTGGTCCAGACGAAGTCATACTGCATCAGCTAGCCAATCAGGCGAAAGCAATAATGGCTAAGCACCCGGACGCAAAATACGTACGCGATGACTGGCGCCAACAAAGTAAGGTGCTGACTGCGATTATTAACCAAGACAAAGCTCGCCGTGCAGGCATAAATCGCACAGATATCGCCTTCGCCATGAAGCGAGCATCCGATGGCATGCCGCTCGGTCAAATGAATCTCAATGATGAACTCATCGCCATTCAACTAAGAGGTTCTGAGCAGACAATGGCTTCCCTCGAGACTTTGCCCGTCAAATCCATTTTAGGTCTGCACAGCGTACCTCTGGGACAAGTAGTTGATGGATTCGAATTAACAAGCGAAGAAAGCATGATTTGGCGCCGAAACCGCGTTAAAACCATTACCGCACAAGCGGGTGTTGAGCGCTCCAGCACACCAGCAAGAGTGCGTAATGCGATTAAAGAACAAATTGAGGCTATTGATCTTCCGCCGGGTTATTCAATGGAATGGGGTGGCGAGTATTACGACGAACACAAAGCCGTGTCCGATATTTTAAAACAGCTACCCAAAGCCCTACTCATCATGGTGATTATCCTTGTGGCTATGTTTAATGGCTTTAAACAGCCGGTGATCATTCTTTCAACTATTCCATTAGCGGCTACAGGCGCAACCTTCGCCCTACTCGCTTTCGATAAGCCTTTTGGCTTCATGGCGCTGATTGGAGCTATAACGCTCATGGGTATGATTATCAAAAACGGTATCGTTCTCATGGATCAAATTGAGCTAGAAAGACAAAACGGCCTAGCACTTTCCGATGCCATTAAATCGGCAACGATCAACCGTACGATGGCAATCTCTATGGGTGCTCTCACCACAGCATTAGGGATGATTCCCTTGCTCAGTGACCTTTTGTTTGACCAAATGGCCGCGACGATTATCGGGGGACTGGCAGCAGCAACGGTGTTGTCGTTATTTGTCATGCCTGCTCTGTATCGATTGGCTTACAAAGAGACATCAACAACGGATAACTCATCGGTAACAGATACATTCACCGTTCAAGAACAAAAGGCATAAACCATGAACACGCATCACTCACGTAAATGCCTACTTAAGGCGTTAAAACTCGCTCCTTTAACTCTTGTCATTACATTGGCAGGCTGTGCGGTAGGCCCAGACTATACGGAGCCGACGACAACATTATCGAGCGCCTATCTGTATGCGAATAATGAGCATCAAGCGCAACGCGACTATTGGTGGACGAACTTCAATGACGCTTCGTTGAATCAAATGGTTGAAGATGTACAACGTCAAAATATCCCGCTAAAAATCGCCGCTGAGCGGATAAAAATGGCGAACAGTTATCAGTCGGTGGTGAGCTCTTTCAAAGTCCCGACTGTTAGTATCGGTGCGGGCTACTTTAATTATCAGTTAAGTAAGAACGACTCTTTATTGGGACCTGCATTAAACCCCATTGGGGATTCATTGCCAACCGGTACACCGCTAGACTCAGTTACCTTATTAGATAACCAACATGATGGTGTGTTCGCCGGAGCGAGCATAGCTTGGGAGATAGATCTGTTTGGTCGTATCGACAGACAATCAAACGCCGCCAAAATCCGGGTTGAGCAAGCTGAAATCTACCGTAGTGGCTTGAACACTTTGATTACAGCGGACTTAGTGCACAACTACCTCCAGTATCGTGGGGCTCAAGAAAGAATGGCACTAATTAAATCCAACTTAGCTGACCAAACAGAGACATTGGCATTAGTAAAAAAACTGGTGAAGAGTGGCTACGGCTCTGAACTTGATTTGGCTCAAGCCCAAACTATGCTGGCAGCAACAGAGTCGGTGATTCCACAGTTGGAAATCGCCCAACAAGTCCACAAACAGCGGATAGCGACTCTGTTGGGAGAGCCTCTAACTCAAATTGATATTCGTCTTTCCGAGGACGCTGAGCTACCTAACCTAGAGGGAATTATTCCAGTAGGATTGCCATCAGATTTGCTAAAACGTCGCCCTGACATACGTATCGCCGAACGTGAAATGGCGGCAATAAACGAGGAAGTGGCCGCAAGCATTGCCAATCGATATCCCAAATTTTTCCTAACCGGTACTCCGGGTGTTTCGGCGAGCAGTTTCGATGATTTATTTGATTCAGACTCTATCGGATGGGCGGCCGCAGCTGGCATCAGCTGGAACGTGTTTGACGGAGGCAGAGGCGAAGCACTAATCGAGCTAAACGAAGCGCGCTTCGATGCAGCAGCCCTTGGCTACGAGCACGCCGTTAACTCGGCGGTTACCGAGGTTGATTCCATGTTATTTGCCTACGGTCGAAGTCAACAAAATGAACAACGCATCCAAGAAGCTCTGGAAGCATCCGAAACGGCAGTAAGTAAGGCACGCTCCCTATATAAAGCTGGATTAATCAATCATCTAGAGTTGCTTGATGCACAGCGCCAGCAGCGCATCATGAAAGATAGGCTACTAGCCGCGAGACTGCAGACCGCTCAGGCGACCGTAGGTGTATTCAAGTCGTTAGGAGGAGATTGGGAGGTAACAAATGAGCAAAGTAACGTTGCAACAACTCCTATTTAGGACAAGTACGTTATATTTGTTCTGAATATTAAAAAGCCAGCTAATAAGTAGCTGGCTTCTCTAATCAATAACGTATCTAACACTATAAAATATAAGATTTGTCTCTCGTTTATTTTCGAGTTTTGGTTTGTGCTGAAATCTTAGTTTAAAGCCACATATTTACGTTGGGTCATACAGTTTCTAAGAACTAACTTATAGTTTTCCAGGTTCTGTTGATTCTGCGCACTCTCACCCCCTTTGCCAGCTAAGCGTCCGACTAAAAGTCCACCCGCGGCTCCTACTTTCGCAGCATCTGAGCCACTACCACCAGAAATAGCGCCTACCGCGGCACCCGCTGCGGCACCTTTTAATAGACCCTTCACCCCGCTTCCTTTAGATGATTGAACATCTTCATGAGTCTGATGCGCTAGGTTTTGACAGTGTGCTAGCTCTGATTCTGCAACGTCCTTGGTTACATTTTGGTAGTTAAAGATCAGTTTAGATTGAGGGTCAATAATATCTCCCCCTCTAACTTGCTCTTCTGCCATGGATAGGAAAGGAAACATCATCACTGTAACTGCAACACATAATTTTTTCATTTCTGTCTTCTGTACTTTTCAAACACACCGTAAATGTGCACCAAATCACGGAACATCCATACCGTAAATTTACTGAACTAGAAAAGATAGATGAAAAAATCCGGACATTTCGTCAATGATCGTGTTGATAGTTGCAATATATGACCCACATAGAGGTCACAAATTAAACCATAGCCTTAACCAAGTAATTCGGGTTGTTTTCGATTTAACTTCCGTTTGATTGCCATACTTACTTACTTGCCATTGTTCGATAAACTGTTGAGATGTCTTATTACCATTAAATAGAGCGAACTGTTTTCGCTGAACCTGTTTTTTTAGGTATAGCATTGTCTCTGCCTGAGCATGATCTCGTTTCATCACCGACAATAGAAACATCCAACCTATTGGTAGTGATCTCTGCTCCTCTAGCAACTGGTACTTTTTTACACCTCTAACAACAGTGAATAGTGTAAGACCACACATAGCCAACCCTATCAATATCGCTTTCCAATGAGCTTGTGCGAAAGTTAATAAGGTATGCTCTATATTGAGCGTTATGCCGTTTGCAGCGACGTTCTTAATCATCTGATCTCTAGGTGACCAAACTTGAAGCTGATAATTGGGTAGCTCAACACGACCAGCAGCATCGACTATGTACGTCACTTTATCCGTTCGACTTGCTGAGTATACGCCTCGGTTCTCCGAGTCCAAAAAAATGGGTGACTCGTGATAACTTTTCAGTCGTGGTTGCTTAATGTTAGTTAGCAGCTTGGGTATTAAAACCGATGTTGAATCTTGAATCGATACTGTGATCTGTCGCTCGATTGCATCCCCGACTTGCACATCTAAAGGCCCTATGTCTTGTATCTGCTTTGTAGTTCCACCAGCCGAAGTATGTGTCCATAACTGCTTAATACTTGGATTCTCGCCAACCACTGTGTTCATTGCTTGTTGATGGTCAGTCAATGAATCTACAGTAAATTCAAAGGACTCTGTTGAGAGTTGACCGGCAATCGTGTTTTGCTCATCACTCACCGCAAGCTCAATGACGATACTAGGGACAAAGTATCGGCCAGGCTCCAAAGGGTAAATCACCACCTCCCACAACTGTTTGGCGTACTTTCGGCCGTCGATACGCTCTATCGAATTTATTGCAAATGAAGAGCGCTGCAATACCAGAGCATTATTCACATCAAAGCGATGCACTCGTGTCCCTTGGGTAAACCAGGTATCTGTCATTACTTCAATATTTACAATAATTTGTTGATTTGGAAGAATCCTTGAAGGAGTAGCCAACGAAACGTTAACTTTTACGCGTTCTTGCTTCGATAGCTCTATAAGTCTCTCTTGTTGACCTAGTGCTGCATGAGCCACCGCTGTAGTAGTGATAGATAGCACTAAACAGAGCAGAGCGAATTTACTGAATAGCCTCATCGTTCACCTCCATTGTCGGACGATACAATGGTTAACGGAAAGTCACTTGGTTGAAACTCCTTGGTCGCCAAACCTTGCTCAGTTTGCAGATAAAACTTACGGCTCAAAAATGGCGCGAGATTATTCTCAACACGCTTCATCCATTTCTCATTCAAAGCTTCACTATTTAGAACATCTTGAGCAGACAGCCTTTCGACAATTATCTGCTCTTTTTGAACCATTTTTTCCTCGCCATCTGAGGTTTGAGGTTTATCCCCTAGCTCTCGACTTGCTTGTCGTTCGTGGCTTTTCGCTTGTCCCTCTTCAAAGGCGTTGGTGTACTCAATAATGTTAACAATTAAACTCAAATTGGTTTGAATGGTTTCGTGATTCGGATGTTGCTCCAGCATCGACTGATACCAATCCCTTGCCTTTAAGTACTCTTTTTGTCTCGCTAAACAGGCACCAACACCGAGCTGACCATCCAATGTATCAATTCGAAGATAATAGTGTTTTGCCAATTTATACTCGCCGGCTTGGTAGTATGACTCTGCCTTCCAGTGATAGTCCTCAAAAATTTCAGCAGCTTGGATGTAGTCTTGTTTTTCATAGAGATATTGACCTTGTTGATCTTTACTCATCCATACATCAATAAAACTAAAGTCACTCGCGTAAGTAGACGGCGCATGAAAAGTCGACAGAAGCACCACAATAGGCAGACACCATTGAACAACCCAACCTTTACGCGCCCAAAGCAAGTATATCGGCACCATCAACCAAATCAGCGCATAGCCAGAATCCAACCAAGGTTCCGAATCTTCTCCATTGAGCTGTGAACTCGCTGATACTTTGTCCACTAACGCCGCAATATCTGAATCATCAGATTCAAAACGTAGGTATTCACCACCCACGGCGCGAGCGAGTTGCTCAAGACTGTCTTCATCCATTGGCATCGCCACTCTCTCTTTGGGTGAACCCATACCCCAAACCAAGAGTTGGTGCCCAGACTCGTCAAAGTACAGCTGCCAACCATCTAACTGGTTCACATTGATCGCATCAGAAACAAGAAGGACCGTTGCTTTGCTAGCATGATTACGCAATAGAGTGTTCACAACCGAAAGAGAGTAGTGTTCAAACTTACCTTCTCTTGGCATCACATCAGTATCAATGGCATCCAGTAACGGTTTAAATACTGCTGTATCCTTCGTTAATGGCATCGCAAGGTGGGCACTACCCGAATACACGATCAAAGCTGTCAGGCCTGCATTTCGCTGCTCTATCAACTGATTAATTTTCTGTTTAGCTCGATACAAACGTGTAGGGGCAATATCACTTTGCAGCATCGACTCCGATACATCGAGGATCACCACTAAGGCTGAGTTATCCTCACTAATTGGCGACATTTGACGCTGCCAAGTTGGCCCAGCAGCCACCACTGCTGCCAAAGTACCAAGCACGGCAAGCAGAATAACTGGGGTATTCTGCCGCCAGCGCCCATGGCCTACTAACAAGGCTTTTCTGAGGTGAGGTGGCAACGCCTTTACCCTGCCGGACACCTTTTGTCCCTGCTTGAGTTTGTGCCCAATGAGTAAAAAAAAGGGAATTAACAACAGCAACCACTCTGGTCGCATAAAATGAAAATCGTCCATTACACGCTCGCTCCCAGTTTTGGCCCGCGACGTTTAAAGCTCATCAAAACAACGAAGCTGAGGTGAATCAGAAAAATGACAATCACCGGAACATAATGAAGTGACACACTTTGCTGATAGGTAAAGCTCTCGAAGAGTTTAGGTTCGAGCTCATCGAGTATCGCGTAGACATCACTCAATGATTCCGTAGACATCGCTAGGAATGCCTCACCCCCAGTAAGCTCCGCCACTTGGTTGATCACATTCATATCGATCGACTCTTCACCCGTTGATGCCAACGACCCCATTGCCACCATGTGAATTCGTATACCTTTTGCCGCGGCCACCTTCGCTGCATCTATGGGGGGAACTAGACTGTCCGTATCTTTTCCATCAGTCAGTACGATCATCACCTTTTCTTGACTTGAAGAATCCTTCTCTTCCTCCAAGAAAGTCTTGATACCCAGCCCGATAGCATCACCAAGACTCGTGCTTTCACCTGCCATAGCAACCTCAGTTTGATGTAAAAGCGCCAACCAAGCCACGTGATCCAATGTAAAAGGAGATTGAAGGAAAGCGGCGTCACCAAACAGAATAAGCCCCAGTCGATCACCTTCTCTCTTCTTGCTAAAAGACTTCAAAACTTGCTTGGCGCTCTCCAGACGTGTTCGCGGCTGCCCATACTTATCGGTGAAATCCTGTGTCGCCATTGACCCCGAGAGATCAACCACCACCATCAAATCGCGTCCCGAACGCTCGTATGTTTGTGGCTCTAACATCCATGCAGGTTTAGCCACAGCCAAGACTAACATCAGCCAGCCAAGGGCAATAATGGCCTTTTGTGGACGCTCTGCCCTAACCCTCTGTGAACCACTCTGACGTTTAATATCTAGGCTTTTAACCAATACGTTGAAAAAGGGGACCTTAATTGCCTGCTGTCGTGACAAGTAGCTAGGTACTAAGCGGTAAACCAATAGCGGTAATGGCAATAGCAACAGAGCCTCTGACACCTCAAAAGTGATCATTGATACTCCTTACTGTGGTGAACTACCCAGTAGTGCATAGCCTCAAATAATTCATCCATCATGGTAGAGTCCCACACACCTTCGGTGGGTGCATATAAACTCACCTGCCACTTTTCAAAGAGCGGTTGTCTGAAATCGAAGCCGCTGCAGGTGTTGGAAAGTACATCTAACCATTCAGCACCATAAATACCTGCTAGATCTTGATTGGGGTAAGCCTGCATCGCAGCATGCTTTGTAATTTGGTTAAGTTGATAGAGCATGATTTTAGGCTCGTTGACGAGTAGGGAGTCAAACATAAGCTGCTCAACTCTCTTTTTTGCTTTTCGTCGATAAGCCTGTCGCTTAAAATCACGCCATTTACGAAAAAGCCAGATTGCACACACCACGCACGACAATACCGCTAGACATTTCCACCCTGTAGTTTGAGGCAGATAAGAGATAGCACTTGGGGACAATGGGTCAATAAGGTCTACTAACAAGATGTTATTAGCCATAGCGATTACCCATCAATTGTTGGACAAACTCTTTGTGATGACTCCCTGTCGTAGAGAGTTCAATCATAGGAAAGCCATTCGCGGCGAACAGTGCACCCAAGCGTGCGGATTTTTGGTTATGTTCTTGGTTGTAACGAACCAGTTGCTCGGTATAGTCACGCCCCATCTGTACTTGATGCTCACCGTCACTCATCAACAAAGACTCAGTGGGCCGAAGCTCCACCTCTAAAGGGTCTCGAATAGCAATACCCATTACATCATTGTGTTGCTTCAGCCATTGCAGTTGCTTAATTGCACTCTCTTGGAGATTGTAAAAGTCACTGAGTACAATGATCAGCGCACCTTTAGGTTTAATAATGGCAATAGACTTTAATGCGTTTTCTAACCGAGACCCAGAGGGTGCAATGACAGGTTTTTCTGATGACAATGACTGGTTCAACTGCACAATCTTGCCTAAAACGTGATAGATGTGCTCTCGACTTCGTCTAGGAGGAACCATTTCGATAGACTCATCACTCACTAGCACCGACCCCAGTCTGTCACCACTCTGTACACAACTGAATGCGCAAGCTGCCGCAACCTCCGCGCTTACGACGGACTTCATCGTATCTACCGAAGAAAAGAACATATTCGATCCTTGGTCTACCACTAGATAAACTGGCCGATCTTTCTCTTCTGAGAACACTCTTACGTAGGGCTCTCCAGTGCGCAGGGTCACTGCCCAATCAATATTGCGAGTATCATCTCCCGATTGATAGTGGCGAAACTCCTCAAAACTTAGACCACGTCCTCTGAAACTAGAAAAATGTCGACCTACCAAACGCGAGCCAAACTGTGTACTCGGTGGCAAAACAAGCTGACGGGCAAGCTGTTCTGTCTTTAGTAGTGTCCGTAAATCACAATAGATCCTTGAGTCCAAGTGTTGTTTCAACATTCAGCCCCCTATGCTATCGGAACCACTTTAAGCAACTCGTCGACAACGTCCGATTTCGATACGCCCGAAGACAAGGCCTCAAAACTCAAAGTGATACGATGACCAAGCACAGAGTGCGCGACACTACGAACGTCGTCCGGCGTGACATAGTCACGCCCATGCAGCCAAGCATGAGCTCGGCTGCAACTATCCAAAGCAATAGAGGCTCGCGGACTGACTCCAACTAATAGCCATTGCTCCAGAACGCTATGAGGAAATAACTCAGGTTGTCTCGTTGCCGTCACTAACGAAGCGATATAGGTGTCAATCGCTTCAGAGCAATAGATACAAGCTACCTGCTCCTTAGCTTGACGAATATCGTCAACGCTGACACTGTCGTTACTCTTTGCAACTTCTTGATGCGACTCTTTACCCAAAGCTTCACGACGGACTAAGCGGATAATGTCCACCTCCGCTTCTAGCGTTGGGTAATGCACATCCACTTTCATCAAGAATCTATCCATCTGTGCTTCAGGTAATGGATATGTTCCCTCTTGCTCAATTGGGTTCTGCGTTGCCAGCACCATGAAGGGCTCTGGTAGTGGCAGCGTATGTCCATTGGTCGTTACGGTGCCTTCTGCCATCGCCTCGAGCAATGCTGCCTGTACTTTCGCTGGTGCACGGTTGACTTCATCCGCTAGCAATACTGAACTAAAAATAGGACCGGGCTGGAAATTTAGTGAACCAGAATCTTTGTCATAGACATTTGCTCCCGTCACATCCGATGGAAGAAGATCAGGTGTAAACTGCACGCGCTTGAAATCAATATCCAGTGCAGATGCCAGTGCTTTCACTGAGCGTGTTTTAGCGGTACCTGGCAACCCTTCAAGCAGTACATGACCACCGGTTAACAACGCAATCACCAATGATTGCGTAAGCTGCTCTTGCCCAACAACGTTCTGATTTACCGTTGAAATTAGGCCTAACACGGATGCCTGGCTTCTATTCTCAGTCATAAGGCTACCTTTGATATAAGGAAATGAGTTCTTGGACAACATAATCGGGGGCTATCATTTCAAGTTCTGCCATGCAATCTGACGCATCTTCATTTATGGCCAACATACTTTCACACTGGGCATATAAGTGGGTCGGGTCTTGAGAGCCTTCATAAGCAACCCTAAACAGCCCAACAGCATGTTGAGGTTCATTTTCTCGAATTGTCGCAGCCAACGCATACGCATACGTCGAGTTGTTCGGAGCTAGAAGATAGGCCTTTTCAAAGTAGTTCAGGGCGCTGTCGTGAAATCCTAGTGCATAGTCCAGCTTTGCAGCCTCATAAAATAAGCTCGCTTGAGGGGAGCTTTCTAACATGGCTTGTTTCAATGTTTCTCTAGCAACCAAGCCACCTTGAGTTTCTAGCTGGACTTTTGACAACCCAATAGCAATACGCACATCATCGGAAGTATGACTCAACTCGATAAGGCGCGCTTCCGCCGCATCTGAGCGTCCTGTCACCTGCTCAATCCACGCACGTTCTAACTCTGTGTCTATGTCATTCGGAAGTTTTTTTTCTAGGCTTTCTAGAGACTGTTGAAGAGATAATTGCATCGATTTATCAAATGCGTTCCAGTGCGGCAAAAGTGCGTAGATTGCCGCTCTCTGCACAGACATATCTCCATCGACAGTCAAGGGGTACATCAAATCCCACTTGCCAATAACAGACCAATGAGCTGCTCCATCAATCGAGGCTAAACGCATTGACGCAGCTTGATCACGTGAAGCGCGACTGATAGCGATTAAGGCATTTGCTCCATTAAAACCGCGCAATGCTCGTGTGGCATCAACACGCAGCGCCATCGGTTGACTAAGATCTTGTGACAACGCGGCTAGATCAGCTTCACGTGAACCCTGGACTTCGGCCGCCAACAAGAAGTTTGAGAAACCCAGTGTTAGTAAGATAATTATGACAACTCTTAACATGCAAACCTCTACCTACGAGCCCGTCTTTTCATTACTTGTCTGCTCTGCATTATCATCGGATTGAGCGTCTAGCAGAGCCGCCGAGCTAACTAAGTAGCCGTGCATCAGATAGATCTCTTGAGTAGGCGCAAGGCCTTGCTTCACTAGCCATTGATTCAATGCAGCATGCACTTTGGCAACTGGAACATCTGTTGATTGCGTGAGATAGCCCAACTGCTTGAGCTCGTTTACCATCTGTTGATACGCCATTGGCGGGAGCATTAAGTCTTTAAATTCAGACTTCCAAACCATCGCTAGCGAATCATGCGATGCCTTAGCGCGCTGGTATTGTGCTTTTTGAACATCCAGTTCCGAGCCGCAGAGCTCGTTATTAGGATCTTGCTGACAGAGATTAAAGAGAATGGCGTAATCAGTGTAGGTGTCAGACTTATGGGCAAATGCATTATCGATGAATCGACCGATAACCTGCTCATCAAACAGTTCTTTATGACTAGCTTCCGTCATAGATTGTGTATCACTATCGGCTGCGAGTGCCGATACACTCACAGAGCCTAGAATGAGTAGGTGCGCTATGCATTTGAAAGAAATGCACTTGTAAGTCTTTATTATTGATTCAATTTGTTTAATAGGTAGTTTCATGTGTTTGCCCCTATTTAAACTGATATTTCATAGCTTGAGCGTTGACGCCCTTATACACTGGGTACCCCATGGTAGAGACCACCATCGAAATATAAGGATCAATGTGCGTGAAAAACTGCTTCCAGCCAGCGCATAGATAATTCAGACCCGCTTCCCCAGACAGCGTTTTTGTAAATCGGTTTTTAGGGCACTCACCAAAGCAAGCAAATTGATAATCGCATTCACGACATTGCCTTGGCAGGGTTGCCTCTTTCGCTCTGCCAAACACCTCTTGACCTTTAGAAAACTGCATATCCTCTAGATCTGCGTCATGGATAGTTCCCAGCTTGTATTCTGGATAAACGTAATGATCACAAGCAAATACGTCACCGTTATGCTCAATTGCTAAGCCTTTTCCGCACATAGGAGCAAGAGTGCAGAGTGGGTTGACGCGTCCCATCCATGTTTCCACGCAGGCTTCAAAATAGGGAACATTGACCTTGCCAATATCGTTCTCGATCCACTCGTCAAATATGGTGCATAAGAAGTTGCCCCATTGAGTCGGCGAAACACACCAAGCTTCCACAATGGAATTTGGGTGGCTCGGCTCGGCTTCAGGCATACCTTGGAAAAGAATCTCATCCTCTTTCCAGTGTTGAGGAGCTGTATCACGGAAAGACTTATGTTCCACAATAGGAATGAATTGCATCTGCGGGGAGCGAACCACATCACGCAAGAAGCGATAAACATCCAGTGGGTTTGACCCTGAAAGGTTGTTTACACACGTCAGCGTCGCAAAATTGACCTTGTGCTTGTGTAAAACCTCCACTCCTCTCATGGTTTGTTTGAAGGTGCCACGACCTGCCCGGTTGGTGCGGTAGGCATTGTGGATCATCTCAGGCCCGTCAATACTCAACCCAACTAAAAAGTTGTTCTTTTTGAGAAATTTGCCCCACTCATCGTTAAGCAGAGTGCCATTGGTTTGCAGGTTGTTCTCAATAGTGACGCCTTTGGGACAATATTTCTTTTGCAAACGCACTACATCACGGAAGTAGTTCACACCCAGCAATGTGGGTTCACCACCTTGCCAGTGAAAGACGATCTCAGGGTGATTCTGTTGTTCGATGTAAGATTTAATGTAGGTTTCTAACATCTCGTCGGACATACGACTGCCACATCCTGTTTCGTGGCCTAGAAGCTCTTCCTTGCTTAAGTAGTAACAATAAGTGCACTCGATATTACACGCAGAACCAATCGGCTTTGTCATAATATTCATGCGCTTAGAGGGCATATTGGGCTGATAACTACTTAGCTGGATACTCATTGGGGCTCCCCTTCATGATTTGTATCCATAGTATGAAGAGAGCGACTTTGAGTAATCAGTATAAATACTGCTTATTTGCGCGATGTATTTGTGACAAACGCCTGGTGGTGATTTCAGCCTACATAAAAAGTGCCCCTACATGCTAAAAGCAACGTAGGGGCACTGTTACAGCTTCTAATCTGGAAGTTCTACTTCGATAACAAGTACTTTTTACCTTTGGTTATCTCAATTAATATCAGACAAGGCTTTAGGATTGCTGGTAGAGTACTCATCTCCGTATATTTCACCAATGAATTCTTCTCCTACCGGCCATTGGGAGAATATCTTCAGGCTATATCTATCATCGTGGATACCCATAAGCGCGATATACAACATGTCTCCTGCCTCTTTCTCAATATCGACAAAAATATAGCCGTTCTCGTCAATACTCCAGTCCCAAGTCTTGACGGTGCTACCTTCGGTACGAGTCACGACGCCTTCAGCCCTAAATTCCCATATTCTCAATCGGTCTTTGCCTTCGTTGTAATCATATAGCACTAACCCTTCAACCATCTGTTCAGTGGTGTTGATCTGTCCGCCACAGTCAGTAACAGCGGTTTGAAACGCTTCAAAAGTCGCATTTACAACGGGTCTGTCATTCTCATCATCCCACTCAGTATCGTCGGTATAACAGACAAAATAAGGCTTGCTAGTGAAATACTCATTACCTTCCACTGCGCGGAACGGCACTCCATCTTCCTCCCAGTAATGGAAACTTAGGAAGCTATAGCTCTCATCATTAGACGCGATGTAAGCTAAATAGATGGTATTACCATCACTATGCAATACTTCAACGATACCATCAGAGTTGATGTGCCAGTTGAAAGTTCGATCGTAGTCTTCAAAGCTATTTTTGCTGTAACCGGTTCCGTCTTGATTGAAGGTAATAGCGAGTTCGTTTTCACCATTTTCTAGCTGCTCAATAAGATAAAGAGTGACATCGTCGAGATAGCTCTTATCGATACCGATATAGCCACAGATGTTGGCTGAATGATGGAACGATGGATATTCCTCTAGAAACTCGCCAGAGGATTCACGATTCTCCGACGTACAAACTCGGTACTCAGGGTTTAACAACTTATCCAGCTTAGAATTAGCCAAACCCTCATCCAAGAAGAAGAACCCGAGATCATTAGCCCAACTAAAGTTATTTGGTGACGTATCCATTGCATAGGTTTGTAGATGCATGCGATAGAAAGAATTGAACCAATTCCAAATATTATTTGGGTCTTTTGGCAGCATCACGATGATGTCAGTACTGGCCGTGCCAACATACCAATTTGGTTTAATACCATGGTTGACAAGTTGTAGTTCCAATAAAGTCGGAGTGCCATCAGTGATCCCTGGATTCTGGCTAACGACATACCAGCTTCGAGCTTCACCTTCATCAGAGTATTGGAAGCTCTTATTTGGCAAAGCCGCTGCGTAGCGGTTAAGTCCCGGAATGACGTCACTGTCGATCTTAGTTAACTCGGTACCGCCCGAACGAGCATTTTCTACCAGTGTTGGCAGATCTTGGACAGTTTGAGTGCCCCACTCATCAAATGAATAGGTCACCCATAGACCGTTATCGTGTTTTTGGCTCACTCGATAAGCTTGGCCTAGATCATCTGCCGCGCTGGTAAAGTCATAGTCTGCTAGATGGTAGTGATTCCATGCAACGTATTCGTTGCGCTCTCCATCAGAGACCACTGTGATGAGGTTTTGCCACTCATGGAAAAGCAGTGCTTCATCAAGCTTGGTATTAGCCTCATTCTCCTGATTGAGGACATAGCGTTTACCTGAACTCTTTGTACTTCCATCTTGGTTAACCTGCGTTGTTAACTCATACCAATAAGGTGTCAGGTTATCCCAGTTACCAGGAGTAAAGTTATAGTCAGCGTATTCGTGTAACTGACCGTCGGTCGGGTTCGCCCAAACTGGGCCAAAGATACTATAGGCATAACCTGTATCTTCAATGGTGAAAGCCTGAGTACGATTTATAGTGCCATCGGCTGCCCAGTCATGTTCAATAAGGGCACTGATAGATAGCAGCCCTTCATTTGTGAGCTTGTCGTGACGGGCATAATTTGTAGTATTGCCCTCTAAATCTTGATAATCGAACCCTGTAACATCGTACTGGGTTGTATGGCTATCGATGATTGTTAAGTCAGACTGTTCTTTAATCGACTTAGTAACATATTGCACAGTATCTATACCGGTCAGATCTGTAGGGTGAATGCGAGATGTGAAGTTAACGTCATCAAATGTTCGCCCACCACCATTATCGCAACCTTCAGTTGCAGCTGCTGACTCATCGATATAACTGTAGTACTTTTCTAGTGTTGGCGTTCGTTCTCCTAGATCGAAAACTGTGCCAACGAAAGCACTCTCACCATCTAAGTTAAAGTCATAGCTGAACTCGTTGATACGAGTAAACTGGTTACCAGTTTGTAGCTCCACACTTTCTTCTTGACCAACTAACTGGTCATTCAGACTCCAGTACTGCGTATCGAGCTTGGTGCGCAATGACCCATTGTTGAGTGTTTCGACAGTTTGAGTAATTGAAATTTTCAGCTCTATGGGTTTCTCGCACACTAAGAAAATGACAGGTTGAGTCGCTTCTTGCGTGGTTACGAGATCAGCAACGGATTTTTCCGCATCATCTGGGAAAATATCACTATTGTCGCCAAATCCGTCCTGATCGCTGTCACTCCACTCGTTCGGATTGTCAGGAAACGCATCCGAATTGTCGCCATAGCTGTCATCGTCTGTGTCTACCCACTCCGCTGGATCGTTCGGGAAAGCATCACTGTTGTCGCCGTGTTTGTCGCCATCAGAATCAGCCCACTCTTTTGGATCATCAGGGAACCTGTCCGAATTATCACCAACCTTGTCACCGTCGCTATCTAGCCACTCCGTAGGGTCTTTAGGAAATGCATCCTCCGCGTCAGGATGGCTGTCGTTGTCGAAATCGTAAGGGAACTGGTCGTTAACACTATCAATACCGTCACCATCTGGATCGCCCGCCCGTTTAGCATCTAGTGGATAGTCATCATGCTCATCATTGATGCCGTCATTATCATCGTCTGCATCGGTATGGTCACCAATGCCATCGTCATCGTTGTCCATCCATTCGCTACTGTCTTGTGGAAAAGGATCTAACTCGTCAGGCACGCCATCTTGGTCACTGTCACTGACCATATCAGCATCTTTATCGATAGCAGGTTGTGAATCTTCTAGCATCTGAGGGTCTGGGGTTTCCTCAACTTCTTTTTTGATCTCGTTGTTGACCACGGAAGCCAACTTTTCAAAGTCCGTTTCAGTATCTGATTGCTTGACTTGTTCGACAACCTCATTCATTTCTTGCGGGGTTTCTGGAAGCACTTGACCCGATTCGACAATGCTTCGTGCCGCGTAGGCTGCTTGCTGGGCAGCGTCTGATTTATTTTTATCGTCATGGTTTTTATCAGCAATATAATCGCTGAGAATCGCACTCTCATCGATACCCAACTCGGAAGCGAGCTCCGAAACAGCTTGTTGTTTTATTTCAGCGACTTTATCAGCACTCGTGTCTTCGGTAACAGACTCGGAAAGCTTAATGTTAACGAGAGTGGAAAGTGGCGTGACGTTTACTTCACCAGCAGGTGCTGACATTGTAAACCCAGAGGAAACTCGCTCATCGGGCTTATCTTCGTCTATGGTTTCGCCGGCAATAGCCTGAACAACAATCTGATAAGAATCGGGAGACATCCCTTGTTCAACCATTTGGGTAACATCAAGGACAGCTTCCCCACCTACTCCAGAAGTAGCGCTTGGCTCATCAATATCGTGCTCAAAGTTTCCGTTTAGATCGAGCCACACTTTGGCATTTTGCAGGTAACCATCGATAGCTTTTATTTGATGAGTGGATTGTGAGGGATTACTGTTCGGTGGTGAACTAGAGCTATCACCACAGCCTACTAATCCCACCATACCAGTAAGTCCTAAAGCTAGCGCAACCTTGTTGTACTTCATGCTGACCTCCAATTGAGTCACTAGATTATTGTATTTTCGCAATAACCCTAATCCATGAAGCGATGACTTCTCACCCCCCGTCTGGGTGATAAAAACAAACTCTTTTTCAACAACATGACATCAGTCTACTTTCAAACTTGACGTAAATCTCGCTATGTAGTGACTGCATGCTAGCAACATAAAAAAATAGGCAAGCGAATTGCCTGCCTATCAATAACTCATTCCCGATAAATGAGTAAAATTATTGGTATTGTGCGCGCTGCCAGATTTGCATCTTGTCAACGATTTGGTCGATAGAGAACGAACCTGGTACTTGACGAGGTGGGAACTCTTGGAATGTTTGTAAGAACTGGAACGTATAAGCTGCTCCCATGTACATGTACGGTAGGTGCTCAACTTGCCACTGCGGGTAGCCGACGCCGTCTAGGTGCGCGTTTTCGTACGGGTCTTGACGTAGATTGAAGATGTAAGGGAAACGCAACTCCTCAAACTGGCACTGCCATGTCTTAATACCGTGACATTCGTTTACGGTAAACATGACTTTCCAGTCACCCATACGTACCGCAGAAATGTGGCCATCATCCGCTGCATATACATAACCCTTACGTGGCCAGTTTGGGTTGCTATCTGCTGTTGTGTTCTTACCTTCTTTAAGCGCTGGCATTAAGTTGAAACCATCTAGGTGAACTTTGTAGTCCTTACCATTGAGCTTCTTGCCTTTTTTCAGTTCTTCTTTCAGGTTGTCTTCACCCGCAGCCGCCAGATACGTCGGTGCCCAGTCGTTATGTGCCGCAATTTCATTGGCAACGCTACCAGCAGGGATCTTATTTGGCCAACGCATCATCGCGGGTACACGGAAGCCACCTTCCCAAGTCGAGTTTTTCTCCCCGTAGAAACGAGACGTTGCGCCGTCTGGCCAAGACCACTTCTCTGCACCATTATCGGTGGTATAAGAAACGATGGTATTGTCCGCGATGTTTAGCTCATCCAGTTTATCCAGTAGTTGGCCAACCATGTTATCGTGCTCAACCATACCATCACCGTACAATCCACCACGCTTGGAAATACCCTTTGACTCTTCTTTTAGGTGAGTCCAAACGTGCATTCGAGTCGAGTTGAACCATACAAAAAATGGCTTGTTCTCTTTATGAGCACGATCGATGAAGTCTAGCGCACCTTCTAGGAACTCTTCATCCACAGTTTCCATTCGCTTGATGGTCAATGCACCCGTATCTTCGATGCGGCCATCAGCGTATGAATGGATAACGCCACGAGGACCAAAACGTTTCTTAAACTCTGGATTTTTTGGATAATCTGGATGCTCAGGCTCTTCTTCAGCATTCAGGTGGTACAAGCTACCCATGAACTCGTCAAAACCGTGCGCCGTTGGTAAGTGCTCATCTCTATCGCCAAGGTGATTCTTACCAAACTGTCCTGTCATATACCCTTTCGCTTTTAGCATGGTTGCAATTGTTGGGTCTTCTGGCTTCATACCTTCAGCGGCACCCGGCATGCCTACCTTAGTCAAACCCGTTCGCATTGGGTGTTGACCTGTGATGAATGCGGAGCGGCCTGCAGTACAAGAGTTCTCACCGTAGAAATCAGTAAATAGAACACCCTCATTAGCGATACGGTCGATGTTTGGAGTCCAGTGTCCCGCTTGACCGCGAGTGTAAGCAGAAATGTTGTCGATACCAATGTCATCCCCCCAGATAGCTAGGATGTTTGGGCGAGACGTATCGGTGGTAGCGAAGCTCGCCATAGAAGTTGCCGTTAACGCAGCTCCTACCGCCAGTTGCAAGAACGTTTTTTTGTTAAACATAGCTCAGACCTTATAATTTAAAGGGTAGTTGAATTGAGAGCTATTATTCGATGATTGGGATAACAGGTAAGCAGTAAGTTTACTGCAATTAAATATTTAACTCATAGAGCAGAAAAACAATGGTTTATTTCATTAAAGAACATGACAATATATAGTAATAAAAAGTCAGCTCATACAGTAAATCACCCGTATTGTTGAGTTTCATGTTGACATAAAATTGGCTGACAAGCTATTTTAAGAGTTCGTCAGTTAAATGGGAACGTTATGAGTATAAAAACAATTTCAAGTTTTGAACAATTGGTGCAATACCAAGTCTCTACTCTAGCCTTATGTCGTGCGCAAGATTTCGATAGCACCTTTCTTGAACTGGCAAAACAAGGTTTGGAGTGGTTTAACCTAGATCGTTTAACGCTCTTCCCTAACTCGATGATTTTACTTAATGACGGAAAAACGATATCCGTATCGCAAAGTCACATTCCCCCTTTAGAAAAAGAAAAATTCGTTGTCGGCAACTACCAAGACTACTTAAAGTTGCTTCGCTCCAAAAGCAAGTATCAGATGTTCAACAGCCAAGAACTTGAAAAATCGAACATTAGTACACTACGCGAGTTGCACGCTGAAGGTGGGCGCTGGCACGGCATTGTTCGTTTAGAGTTATTTGGACAGGTATGGGGAGCACTTGCTTTCTCTCGATTTAGTGATGACCAAACGAGTTTATCTGAGGAAGAGGTTAATCAACTTAAAGTACTGTGTGATATTTGGCTGGTGTATTGGCAACACTCGACGGTGACAAAAAGCCTAAACCAAGGCAGCGAATCGCCAGTGGACGAGAGTGAGAAACTACTGAGGCTCAGCAAAAAGCAATGTAAAGTTTTAGCATTATTGGCACAAGGTTTTACTGCGAAGCAGTGTGCCGAAAAGCTGTTTCTAAGCCCAAGAACCATCGAATCTCACAAGTATCGAATGTTGGACACGCTTGAGTTAGATAATCACACCGAACTGGTTCAGTTTGCACTACGAAATGGCCTTGGGATTGAAGCATCTTAATCAGCCTGAAACCTGCACGCTTACTAATAGACAAAGTATTCTCGTTTATAGTGCGCATTTTCGCACAAGGCCTCATCCAATGATGAAGCCTTGTAGATTATTTTTAAGCAGGTATTTACTTTTTACGGTTATCCTCATGGCCCGCCATAAAATCATTGGTGCCAGATACTTTAAGCAGCCAATCAAAGCCTTTCAGCCCTAAAATCCCTCGTACAAATGGCAGTAATCCAACCGCACGTGGCCGTGCCACCATGGCTTTATCTTTCTTCATGCCGTTCCATACCGCATCCACCATAGTGTCTATTGAGATCAGCGGTAAAAACTTAGAATGAGCCCCCTCGAACATACCTGTATCAATGTGACCAGGCGTTACCGTTGTAACTTTGATGTGCGGCAGCGTCTCTTTAAGCTCAACACGCAAGCCTTGTGACCAGCCTAACATCGCCCACTTGCTTGCACAGTAAACGATAATTCGAGGGCAGTACATAAGTCCTGCACCAGAAGCAATGTTTACAATGTGACAGTCACTACGATCCGCCATTGCTGGTAGGAATGCTCGTACTACGTGCATAGGTGCGATACTGTTGATCTGCATAGACAGGTCAATTTTTTTAGGGTCGTGCTCGATAAAGTGCTCTGAAACAACGATACCCGCATTATTAATTAGAAGATCGATGGCCCCTACAGAGTTCAAAACTTGTTCCGCCGTCCGATACACCAACTCAGTGTCTGTAACATCGACTTTAAAGGTATGAATTTCCGTTTTCCCGTTACTTAACTCCTCTTTCGTGGCCTGCATTGCTTCTTCGTTCATATCCCAGATAACTATGTTCTTCGCACCATCTTTGATTGCGCGAATCACGTAAGCCTTACCCATACCCATGGCACCGCCAGTCACGAGGACATTTTTATTCATTACACTTTTCATTGTGAACTCTCAACATTCATATTTAAAACTAAATTAAGAAAATAATGAGCGCATGCTAGATTCTGTATCGTCATATTAATACAGTATTTATTACTGCATTCCACCAAGGACTAGTGTGACGACTATCCGTATCTATTTCACAGTTCACAACTCATTTTCAAAACACAGTAAATCTACTCTATAGCTGGTTTTTTCAGGCATTTATGATTCCTTTGAATTTCTTGCTCATGTAACGAAAGGTCATTACATTTCAATCGAAGGAAACATAATCATGCTGGACTACTTTGCTCTATTTTTAGTCTTCTTTGTAGGACTCACCATTTTTTACGGCATCATCGTTATCCACGATATTCCTTATGAAATAGCACACAAACGGAATCACCCTCATCAAGACGCTATCCATGTCGCGGGTTGGGTCAGTCTATTTACTCTTCATGCTATCTGGCCGTTTCTTTGGATATGGGCAACGCTATACAAACCGGGTATTGGCTGGGGTATGGGAAACAAAAGCAATAACGCAATCGAGCTGGAACTCGCCACTCTTAAACACGAAATCGCCGAACTGAAAGCGATACGCACCCACAGCAATCACTAGGGCACGCTATCATGGATATGCTAATTATTCTTACCTATACATCGATTTGTATAGCCATCTTCAAACTGTTCAAAATCCCGTTGAACAAGTGGACTGTACCGACAGCCGTATTGGGCGGAATCGCTATCTTGAGTACTATTATGATCGCGATGAACTTCAACCACCCTTACGCCAAGTTTTCCAAAGAGTATTTTGTCAGCGTGCCAATTATTCCAGAGATTTCTGGCACAGTAGATGAAGTATTTGTAAGACCGAATACTCCCGTAAAGAAAGGCGAGATACTCTATACCATCAAGAGCGACAAACAAATGTCTGCCTTGAGAAGAGCTGAAGCAGCACTGGAAGAGGCAAAAACGCATGCCTATCAAAACGAAGAAGCGTTGCTAGCGGCCAAAAGTATTGCAGATAAAGCGGAAGCTGCCGTTGCTAAAGCCGAAGCAAACCGAGACCGTACATTCACAACCTTTCAGCGATATAAGGATGCACACACAAATGGTGGTGATAACTCACCATTTACAGACCAAGATGTGGATCGCCAACGTGAACTCTACGCAGCCGCTCAAGCACAGTTAGATGCAGCGGTCGCAGCCTTCACTGCTGCCAAAGCGGATGAGCGCCGCATTTTACTTAGCACTACCTCAATGATAAACGGTGAAAACACACGCGTCGCGCAACTCCTAGAAACTAAGCACCAAGCTCAGTTGGACTTCGAAAACACGATTATTAGAGCACCGAGTGACGGTGTTGCGACGCAAGTCGCTCTTGCGCCGGGTTTTCGTGTCGTCACGTTACCGCTGCGCCCTTCAATGGTGTTTGTACCAACGAGTAACAAACGCCAGATAGCAGGAATGTTCTGGCAAAATTCGTTGCAGCGCATGAAACCGGGTCTTAATGCTGAGGTGATCCTTGATTCAGCTCCCGGCAAAGTTTTAACAGGCAAGTTGGTACAAGTGTTGCCAGCGATGCGAGAGGGAGAAGTTCAAGCAAACGGTACTCTTATGTCAGCACGCAGCCTAGCTCAGCATGGCTTTGCAATCGGAATCATCGAACTTGATCGGGACCTTAACCAATATAGTTTGCCATTAGGTGTTCAAGGCCAAGCTGTTGTCATTAATGAAGACAATGACATTCTGCACACCTCGATTGTTCGACGGATTCTTTTCCGAATGATGGCGTGGCTCAAATACGTATGGCCAATTAAGTAACACACAGCTTGCTCATTTCTTAAGCCGAAAGCACTTTTGTTTTCGGCTTTTTTTAAATCTCACTTTATAACCAAGCGGTAATATTACTGATTTAACCGTCCACTTTCTTCTCTACACTGCCCAAAACCAATTCCTTTCTTTAACTAAGCAGTGAACTGAAGAATGAAAAGAAACGCTCTTGTCCTACTCGTTGTTTCTAACCTAGCGAATGCAAGTGGCACGCTAATGCAAGAAGCTATCTACGCTAACGCTGGTACTGCGGGAGCCGGAGACGGTGTGAATAGCACATCTGCCGCCGCATCATGGACGAATCCCGCAACGATGTCGCAAATGGGCGATGAACTCACAACCATTAATACCTTAATCCTCAACTTAGACATGCACTACAAGGACAGTAACTCTCATGGCTCCGCTGACCCCATCAATGCGATTAATAATCCAATTAAAGGCATCGGTATGTCTCCAAACGGTGATGCTAGCTCACACACCATTATGCCAAGCGGCGGCTTCTTTTATGTTCGTCGACTAAATGAAGATATTCATTTAGGTTTCAACGTTGCCGCATACTCTGGTTCTGCGGTCGACTACGGTACCGACTGGGATGGTAGTGGGCATCTTAATGAAGCATTCATGAGTTCACTACAACTCAATCCGACCCTAAGTTTTCAGATGACCGATAAAGTCTCAGTAGGGTTTGGTGCTCAAGCCAATCTAGGATTACTAGAGCTCAAAACAGACGGCCTTGAAACTCAAGAGTTAGGCACTGACTGGGCGTTCGGTTTTAACACTGGCGTTCTTTATAAAGAGAGTGATTGGTCTATTGGCCTAAGTTACCGCTCCAAGATCGAACACGACTTTAAAGACATTGATATCAAGCTTGTCACCGATACGCCTGATGCAGCGGCCGGCGCTAATTCCATCATCCCTGCCATAATTGACTTAAGTGGACATTATCAGATTACCTCGCAGACTAATTTGCTTACTTCCGTTCAATATCATCGTTGGAGCTCGTTTGAGACCACTGAAATTTACAATGACGTCGTGAACGCCAACCCTCTCCCACAAGGCATAGATCGCGATTGGAATGACGTATGGAAGTTTGCATTCGGCGCCGAGTATCAACTCAACACCGATTGGTTATTAAGCGCTGGGATGTCCTATGAGACTTCGCCTCAAGATGACCCAACAAAACAGTGGGTAGACGTTCCAGCCGGCGAACAATACCGATACGCGCTAGGTGCAAGCACACATCTGGGTGATACTCGCATTGACCTTTTCTATGAATACGCCGACCTAGGCAACGTTGAAATAGATCGCTCTGGGGACTTTGCCGATTTCCAAGGCACTATGTCCGGCAGTGTTCACTTTATTGGTGCGAACTTTACTTTCTAGTTTTGCAGTAAAGGCTCTGTGCAAGCAGGGCTTTTGCTGTCGTCTAGAAGCGATAGTCAATACCAATAGACGCCGTGACTTCTTCTGACTTTTCATCGAACCCTTGTTTCTCGTTCTGAATAGAGAGGACGTCGTACTTGAGCTCGAACATAATGTTGAAGTCTTTATCAAGTACTTTAGTTTTTAGGCCCTGTAACCACATGATATTCGCTACTTGCATTTCAGCACCGCCATAAGAGGAGCCTAAGTTAATGTTAAACACCGAGAAATGGGTATCGTTCCAAGGGTGCAGTGCATACAGGTTTACAGAGCCCAAGTGAGCTTCACTATCACCCAACAAGGTTGTAACGTGACGAGATGAAACACCGCTAGGCAAGTGTTCCGGATAACCACCATTTAATGACAGTTGAGAGTTCAGTACATCAGCCAAATCATTGGTTTGAAAGTCGACATAGGTATAGTTCAAAGAGGGGAAGAACAATGTGCCATCTTCGCTACTAAGAGGAAGCATATAGCCTGTGGTGTACATGTTTGCCGCTTCTTTCAAGTGGTAAACATCGACGTAAACACCACCGAAATGGTCAAAGTGCGCACCGCGTATACGAGCATTCTCAGATTGCGTGTAGTACTCAGCGAAGCCGACAGTTTGAGAAATATCACTGGTTAAGCCGCCGACGCCGCCACCAGCAAGCAGCTTTAACTCACCCTCATCATCAGCAAATACGGCAGCACGTGCGCTGCTATTACGAGGATCGGCATCATGGTACTCAGACTCATCCGCAAACAGACTAGTCGAAAACAATAAGCTTGCACCAACAATAACAGCGACAGGACATCTATTAAATTTCATTTGAAACCTATTCATTTCTATAAACAAAGGAATGAGGAGGAATTTAAATGAATAGTGTTTTTTATCCCACTTATTGCGTCTATTAGCAGAACTAATACGGTTTTATTATGAACAACAATTATACCAAGCAGCTTAACCTTAACTATCTTCGTATTTTCAATGAGGTCTATAAGCTTCGTTCGACACAAAAAGCCGCCCTGCAGCTTGGAATAAGTCAATCAGCGGTGAGTCAAACGCTATCTAAATTAAGAGATTATACTGGTGACAAGTTATTTTACAGTGCGGGAGCAACCTTGCAGAGCACTCACAAAGCTGACCTTATTGGTGATGGATTAGATCAACAGTTAAAGTTTTGGGACCAAAAACTCAACGAACACGCTCACATCGATCCTAAAACGTTCACGGGCGAGCTCACTATTGCGATATCCAACGTACTCTTAGAAGCACTTGCAAATGAGCTCACCAGTTCACTGATATTTAACTTATTCCCCAACGCGAAACTCAACATCACCATTTGGGACGAGGAAACCCCTAAAGACATTCAAGAAGGTCGCGTACATTTAGGATTAAACTTCTACCCTATCGACACACCTAAGTATTTAAGAGCGACTCCATTGACAGAGAGCCGCCCGGTCATTCTATCGAGGGTTGACCACCCAGTCGGCTTATCAGAGCTGACCACAGAAGAGTTTCAAAAGTACCCAAGAGGTGGGGTTCTTGTACAAGGCTTGCCGGATTACGGAGCAGTACTTACACGTAATTACCCTGATATCTTCCAGTTTTCATATCGCTCTGCAAGTATGTCTGTGCTAGTCAACCTTATTCAACATTCAGACCTATTGGTCATATCAGAAAACCTCTCTTCCTCAATGGCAACGAATGATATCACCTACCACCAGCCTGCATGGTTACAAGACTACATTCCGTCGCCACGCCACCATGCAGTCTATTATTCAGAGAAAAACCACAATACACCGCTATACGACTACTGTATTAAAGCAATAAGAAGTGCTATTGAAAGCAAGCAGATCGCAGGCGCGAATGAGTAGGTAATGCAGTAGTTTTTACTGCTTACCCTACCCTTGGTTTGGATTATCTTACAGGCAATTCAAATCAAACTAGGACGACGTTATGTTCTTCAATCGTTACTTCAAACCATTCATGGTGATTGCTGGTTTAGTTACCATGTACGCCGCCATTTATGCAATCAACCCAGAAAGCGCTCTACGTGAAATGAATGGCTTATCCTATGATTCGCAGTATGTTTTTCTGTTCAGACACTGGGGTATCATGGTTGGTCTTATGGGTTTTTTCATCACTGCTAGTCCATTTATACCACAATGGCGAGAATCCATTGTCTTGTATTCTTTTCTAGAGAAATTGTTTATGGTCTATCTCTTTACCTCAAACTTTTTCAATCCAGAAACGGCTTATCTAAACGCCAAGTTTATCCCTTTTGCGATTACCGATATTACCATCTGTGCTTATACCATTGGCTACTGGTTGGAAAACCACAAGCTGCAAAAAGCAAGTACTCAAACTGCTTAATTCATCGCTACTTCCCGATACTCCACGAGTGCCCAGTTCTTTGCAGAACTGGGCACTATTTTATCTAGACATATCGCACCCAATATAATCTCAAGCAGTATTTTCACTGTATGACAAATCATATGCATAACTTATTCTGTTATTAGTTTTCAATAGTATGAATAGGTGGCGTTATGGGTAAAAATATTCTCGTTTTTGGTGCTTCATCTGGCATTGGTTACGACCTAGCTTTGTCGTTAATTACAGCAGGTCATAACGTTTATTGTGGTGCTAGACGGCTAGAAAAGTTACAGCACCTGCAAGCATTAGGTGCAAAAGTATTCAAAGTCGATGTGCGCGATAAAAAGAGCATCGAGAACATGGTCGATAGCATGATTGAGCATCACGGATCTATTGATATTGTTTACTCTAATGCTGGCTACCCTATTGCGGGGCCAGTGGAGGTAGAAAGCATTGAAAATGCGCAGTCACAACTCGACACCAATCTATTAGGCCCAGCAAGAATAGCCAAAGCCGTACTCCCATACATGCGAAAACAGCGAAAAGGACGGATCGTGTTTACGACTTCCATAGCGGCACGCACAGCTTCAAGTATGAATGGTTGGTATACAGCGAGTAAACACGCTTTAAACGGCATGGCGAAGACCTTAGCTCAAGAGGTAGAGGAATTTAATATAAAAATAGTTTTGGTTGAGCCAGGTTGTGTCCAAACCGAGCTACCTGACATACAGCTTAATGATATGCTGAGCAAAGCAGACGTTATTGAAGACTACCGAGTTCCAGTAGAAAAAGCGCATCGTTTCCTTAAAAAAGCCTATGACAACGGTTCGAACACAGATTCTACCGTCAAAGCTTTGTTGAGCGCGGGTTTTAGAGAAAAACCAAAGCTTATATATCAAAGTACTGTTGATGCTAAATTCATGGCATGGAGCCAAAAAATCAAAGGAGAAAGCTCATTTGGCCGATTTGTATCGTTTGTGATCCGCAAAGTTGCTTAGATTGCACTAAACGCGAACACAATATAAATATTGATTGCAATATCTTAAGTAGCACCAATAAATAGTGCTACTTAAATGTATCTAAACATTCAATACATAACCTTCGTTATGTATCGTCAAGATCACATCTTGCCCCATTAGCCCCCTTATTTCTGAAATAGCCACGACAACTGATGACAGCTTCACATTTTTTCCTTGCCAACCAATGTCCGCAAGTTCAGCTTTTGATATAACGTCATTTGGGTTGTCGTAAAGATAATGTAAAATATCTCGGTAGTTTCTTGGTAAACATCCGAGAATGCGCCGAGTTTCTTCGCAACGTATGATCTTTGAGGCAGAGTCAATAACCTTTCCATCTAGGATGAATCTGTAATTACTATTCATTTATGTTCCTTTTATTTGATATATTAGCAATCACGAATAAGGCGTTTATGTTCCCTTGGTAACAAATGGTAAACCTCTCTGAGTAAGCAGTAATTTTACTGCATCTTTCTGGTGCAAGTATTGAGTATGGTTACTCTGCAAAATTGTGATTAAGATACTAGAGGAGCAGTGATGACCGACGTTCTGACTTTAAACATAAAAGACATTGACTGGCCTTGTGATTTAAGTGATTCAGTCAAATGGTCGTTGGTAAGGATTGCTAGATATCAGTATGGCTCGCGAGGCTACCCAGCACAAGACCAGTACGCTCATGATCGTGGGGTGTTTTATATTCTCAAAGGTTGTACTGCGAGCTGCTTTTACATTACAGAACCAGAGAGAACGATTGGAGGTATCTTTGGTAAAGGTGACTGGCTTGGTGTAAACACAATCAATGAAAACATTCAGATCATCGCAACCTTTGAAGAAATTGAATCGACAGAAATCATACACTTTCCAGAAAGTCGTTTACTTGCTCTCGCAAAGACAGAACCGGAAGTATACAAATGGCTATTTTACAGCGGAAAGCGTGCTCATATCATTTGGTTACAGGCATTTCTTTCGTTCGCGCATAGTAACCTGCTACAACTTTGTTATATTCTATTGGATATTCACAACAAGAGAGAAAACAAATCGAACTGCGAGATACATATAACTCAGCAAAAGTTAAGTGCTGTTGTCGGTTGTACACGTTCAAAGCTAAACGGACTGCTAAAGAAGTTGGAACAAAGAGGGCTTGTGAAACTATCTCGAAATAGAATTCTAATTACTAATATCGAAGGGATAGAGAAACAAATTAGCACTATGAATCTAATGGTGCAAGATCCTAGAAGAGTCACGAAAGTTGATAGCTAACTATGTCGTTTTCCTGATAATGCTTATACCCATTTCGACCTTGCTCTTTGACCTGATAAAGCGAGCGATCAGCTTTTCGTAAAGTATGACTAAACGTATCAATCGATAGCTCTGATGTTGCAGCACCAATACTCAATTTTATAGGAACCGATTGAATGCGGAGAACATTATTGGCAGACTGCTGTATACGTTTCATCAGTTTTACGACTTCAACCTGAGAGGTGTTTGGGCAAGCTATAACAAACTCGTCCCCCCCCCATCGCGACAAATAATCTGAGGCTCTGATTTGGCTCTGTAAATGTTTAGTCACGGCAACCAGAGCTTCATCACCTAATTGATGACCATAAGTATCATTAAAATGTTTAAAATTATCGATATCTATAATCAGTATAGACGTGTCTGACTGACTAGCTCTTCCCTTGTCAATCTCTGATTGTGCAATGCGTTCGATAGCGAGTTTGTTGAAAGAACGGGTGTGGGGATCTTTACTAAGTAGATACTCCTGCTTCTCGAGTGTCAATAGGATACCTTTTGCAATCAAGAAGATACCAATTAGAACAAGCATATCGTCAAATATAAATTCAACGACTTGTTCTTGATTTAGCCACAATTGAAGTTCTGTTACCTCCTCAAGGCACTCGTAAAGTTTATGAACAATCAGCAGTAAAAAGCCACAACGAACGGTTAAAGAGAACGATAGATATCCTGATAGATAAACTATGGTAAACAGCAATTGAATTATATATTCAAACACGTAACTGTAGACATCTTGAATCGTAAAGAAAACAAACACAAAAGCGGTTGCAATACAAATACTGCAAGCAAATAATCTATCCATAGTAAAGCAACATCAACATTATAATATAAGTCTATTAATAATTATTCTTAGTCAAACAGTGAGTAACATAGGTGATTGAAATGACTATGACTAGCAATTAGTTCATTCTGACTATGACACCCGGTTTTGTAGAGAAGTGATTTAATTTGACAGCGTACGGTTTCTTTGGATACCTGACGATAAACAGCAATCTCATTGCTGGTATAACCTTTTAGCATCAGGTTAAGAACATCTTGCTCCGCTTTAGTTAACTTGAATTCATAAGCTTCTTGATTGAAATTCTGAAAGTTTGCCAATGAAAAAAGTAACCTTTGGTGAGCAAGCCAAGAAATCACCCACTTCTCAACAATATATGAAAATCTTCTTAATGAAAACAATGACTCTTCGTCTAATGCCTCTAAGCTTTGAATATATAAGACGACTTGACTTCCACAATCTAGTCTCATTTTTTCAATATACAGATATGGATTAGTATACTTGATGACAAGTTCATCACTACAGAAGTAGCTGACCCACATTTCTTTGTTGACAATGCAAGCGACTTTTTGGCTCCTTGGTTCCCCGACTTCAGCAGAGTAACTCTCAAGTATTTGGATGGTCTTTTCTCTAGATGTAGACTTTAGTCTCTCTCTCAAATCGTTGACTTCTAAGTAATAAGGTAACTTGTTTGGCATCACTACAGAAACGGCAATATGTTCTACACCAAGTAAAAGAAGAGTCTGCTTAATGTGTTCACGATAAGAAAAATTGATGTTATCTGATACCTCAAATTCGATAGTGCGTTTGCTTTTCATCTTCAATACTCTGTCTACTACTTATTGACAAAAGTTACACTAAACAATCTTCTCTTCAGGAACATTTATATTATTTTTATATTTAGTTTATATATTGACAACTCTGAATATTTCATTATTTTCAGAGTGTTATATTACATACAATACTCAATAAAAATTCTTTTCCAAGGGCTTTGAGGTTATAGGATCACCACTTGCTATCACTATTTTCGAATTTATTTTGAAAAATAGTGTTCGAAACCAAGAAATCGGACAGGTTGAAATATACTTATAACTTAAGTGCGTTTATACCCCCTAAACTAACATCAAAGTAAAGCCGAACTGGTAAGTACTATGGTCGAGATTCAAAGAACCCTCAGGTAGCGTAGCGGACTATTCATCACAGCACGCCAAAATAAAAGCATGATTTATAAATATAAATCACGCCATTTAAATTTAACTCATTTATATATAGTTTGTTAAAGCCAATCATTTAAACATACTATTAAAAAATTTAAAATCCACATCACACTTCGTAATCACGGAAAGGATTAAACACCCACTTGGGTGATGACGAAATTTAAATCTCTTTGTTATACATAACATAAAAAGTCACTAAAACAATCAAAGTCGCGTTGCTTACAAACTAATATCAGCAACTCGACAACTCTAGAGAATTATGTCTATGAAAGATTTGTGAACAATAATATGAAGGAGTCACATTATGAGTTCAAACGGAAGTCAAGCTAAAGAAAAATTACGGCATATTACAATGCTATCGTCCTATATTCTAGTTGTAAGCGGTTTTTGTCTAGCGAAAGAACCTACTCCAAACCTTTATTTAGACGTTCCTGCTCCTATTCTATCTCAATGGAATATGGATAACGTGTTAACCGTTGACGATACCGTTGATGGTTTTAGCGGTGCCACAGCGAAGAGTTACATTTACAGGTCAAAGGCTGATGCAGATCTTGCAACTATTGAAGGTAGTTCATGGGATGACAATAGCGTTGCTTATGTAACGTGGGAGCTCGACAACGGTACAGGTCGAGCGCCAGGTATCCAAGTACTAAACGACAACCTTGATTACAAATTCCACAACTGCATCATGGCTTCAGGTGAAATAGAACTCCCCTCCTTTCCCGATGCTGCGGTGCCAAAAGCCTGCAACGACCCTCAAGGCAGTTCCAAACGATATTTTTTACAGCTTACTGAGACCGATACTCCTATTGATTTGTCTTTTGACTTAGATGTTAAAAGTATTCGCTACAAAGGGTTAATTGATGAGAATGATGATACAGAAGAAAATGGGAGTTCGGGGGAGAGTTCCAAAGAGAAAGATAATACTATTCAGATATATAGAGAGAAATATGGGGTCGGACGAATTTATCGCGTTATTCAAAAGATTCGCAACGATACTGACAAACGAGTAGTCAGTTATAAATTTGAGCTAGGAACTGGCATTGGAGATGACTTCCAACCTCTCAACTTCGAAGAACATGGAGTTGGTTTTGAAATGCGTGAGCTTGTACCTCGCGAGTTCTTCGATGGGCGAACAGGCGCCGCTCCAGACGTTGAAGTCTGGAAAACCGAACGTTTCGCGACATTTGCACCAAAAATGTTCGATAGTGGTGAAAGAGTTCGCTTTTCACCAGGTTTTTTGGACCATCAAGCAGCTGGTTTTATGTCTCCTTACTACGAACTCGACACCAACTGGAAGACTCAGTTCATCAATAGTGGCTTATGGGTCGAAGATGATATCGTGGGTTCATTGACAAAAAACTTCTTTGATATCGGCGCTACTCATAACGTTGACTTTCCCGGCAATATGCTTGGCTACATGCTGCCCAACAACCAAGTACCTACTGTCATTGCATACTACCTTACGAACGACGTTCATGCAGAGTCTTATGGTGTATTGGCAATTTGGGACGGTGAAAACTGGCGTTCTGGTCGAGCGGGATTAGATGGAGACCCTGAAACTACAGAGGATAACTTCGCACCAATACCACTTGAGCAATTACAAGCGTGGGCAGAAAAACCCCTTGGGCTTACTTTTCATGAAGATGACTCCGAACAGTTAATTCGCTATGCAGCAATCCCAAGCGATGACCTTGCTGGTATAAATACAGATATTTTCATCCACATTAGTGAGAAACTGCTTAACGAGGCCAATGAACCGATTTTTGACTCATTAACACTTCGTATCACAGCTCGCTCTATCGAGGATATACTACCTGGTATTAGGGGCAGCGAAGATCCATTGTGGCCTCCGTATGACGAATGCAAAGAAAACCAATCAGAGGATGGTACATACGCTAACTCATATTGCGCACCTGAATTAGCCACTTATAAAGTTCCCGACGACGTGCTTGAAGCATTTGAAGATTACGCCACCACAGATGAGAAAACCTCAGTAAGAATCGATGTGCTAAGTAATGACTTGTTTAATGGAACATCCATTTTGGAAACAGCTTTCACACTTGAGATCGCAGAAGAGCCGGCCAACGGCACACTAATACTCAATGAAGACAGTACCTTTAACTACACTCCAGCTTGGTACTTCAAAGGGTATGACGTGTTCAAATATCAAATCACGACTACAGGGAATGATGAATACCTATCTGTAGTTGCGAACGTTAAAGTACTTGTCAACCCTGAACTCGTATTGGGCTCGCCAGTTATCCTAAGTGACAACGTTATGATGGTCCAAAGTTCTTCGACCATTATCGATGTGCTTGATAACGACATGTATGACGAGGGGAAAAAACAAGTTATGAGTATTAAGATCCACAACCAACCGAAAAATGGTGAGGTATCTATCAATGAAGAGTTACAGATCGTTTATATACCGAATCCCTATTTTGTTGGCATAGAACAGTTCACCTATTCTGTGAGTGAAGATGATGTTGAGTCGAATACTGCGGTCGTTACAGTACGAGTAGATGAGCCCATAGTGGATGACTTTGTGGAAGAAGATATCTATGAATCAGGTGGCGGCTGCACTATTGGTCACCCTGATACACCTATTGACACAACTCTTCTGTTGATTACGCTAGCCGCTTTGATAAGACTACAATTGAGAAACCGTAAAACGCTAAACTAATATTTGATTGCAACCAACAAGAGCCTATTGGCTCTTGTTGGTTTCTGAGACAAGTGCATGATTAGGTATTTTCTTGAAACTGGTAAAAAGAACGCTCTCACTTAACGAATTAAGACAAGACAAACTGATAATCAAAACTGTTGTGCTGAGCAGCGGTCTTGGCCTTATGTTCTGGTTGTGCTTGCCACTTCACCTAGTTCCAAAATGGGATATCACTTTACTTGCCTCAATCAACTTACTTATCTTTTTCCCTGTCATTGAAGAAGTTTTGTTTAGAGGTATTATCCAGGAGTCACTGCTAACAATAGAAGTAATGAAAAAAAACAGGTATGAAGTTAGCTTGGCGAACATTGTCACGTCATGTATCTTTACCGGTCTACATATCCTGAATCAAGCTGTGATACTTGCCATATTAATCCTTCTACCTTCACTGGTATTGGGCATCTTCAAGGAACGTTACAGCTCACTATTCATACCAATAATGTTCCACATTTTATTCAATACTACTTTTTTGCTATCATTGAGCATAAGGAATTACTACTAAAAAGCAGACTCAAGTGAGTCTGCCTCTCATATTACCGCGTAAATTATTAGCGTTTTAGTATGTTATTCACCTTTTCTTGATCTATGACTTGCGCTTGATATGCACCCTTGCCTATCTGGTTTTCTATATTTTTTACAAAAGCTCGCAAGTGCCGTTCTGAGCCAGAAATTAAGTGTTCATAAAGCGCATTTAGAACACGATTATTTGAGTATAAAGAGCCACAATCATAAGCGGAGTCGGCCGAGTCGAATCGCTTGATAATAACTTCAGGACAATGTCTAATATCGTTCATGTCCATTTCTTCTATATAAGCTCCGACATATAATGCGTCCAACTCACTCGCTTCACCCTTGTTAGTCAAGTAATGATACTTTTCTGTAAAGTAGTCCCCAAACTCTTCGCTTGAAAACACCCCCACATTATCGTTGACGACAGGGTCCTCAATGCCAAATCGCTGTAACGCGTCACAAACCGCACAAGTATGTTGAGTCTCCGAGACTGATATTTTTCCGAACACTTTAGTGCTTGGGTACGCCATACTTAGTTTTATATAAACATCTCGTGCTAGTTTTTCCTCTTCGCGCATAAAGATCAAATGAAGTTTTTCATTCTCTTCGATAGAACCTATATCTGAGCGCTGTGACGAAATTTTCATCTTTCTAACGCCATCTCCATTTTCACCATAAGCGGTATGTAAAACTAACGTAAGACCGACAGCAAGTGATAAAGCAAGTTTTGATACATTCATAATATATGCCACTCAAAAATTAAGAATACCAAATTAATTATAAATTAATACTTATACCGAAACTTATTTGTGATCACATTATCTAAACAACATTATATACTAAGTTGGCATAATAATAATATTATAATGTACATTTAATATATTACCCACCTGGGTGATATATTAACGGCCAACGATTTTCTTGTTCTATAACTGATATGACAGTCTATATTTTCTACAAGATATTGAGAACAGGAGTACCAAACACATTTCCATGTGTGTTCTGACTAACAAAAAAAGAGAGAAGAAAAGACAAAAAAATGCCTCTTCCTAGCACTATCGTAAACTTTCAAAAGTCTACAGCATGAAGAGGCAATATCATTTTATGGTTGTTTCAACACTCGTTAAAAGTATCTACGCTTTACTCTTTACCAAACACGTTGTTTTCTTGCTCTTGTACACGGATGAACGTAGTACGCTTAGTAAGCTCTTTAAGCTTAGCTGCACCTACGTAAGTACAAGTAGAGCGAACGCCACCAAGAATGTCTTGGATAGTGTTGTTTACGTCACTACGGTATGGAAGAAGAACGGTTTTACCTTCTGCTGCGCGGTAGTTTGCAACACCGCCAGAGTGCTTATCCATTGCAGACTGAGAAGACATGCCGTAGAACTTCATGAATTTCTCGCCATCTTTCTCAATAACTTCACCACCAGACTGTTCGTGACCTGCTAGCATACCGCCAAGCATTACGAAGTCTGCGCCGCCACCGAATGCTTTAGCTACGTCACCAGCACATGCACAGCCACCGTCACCGATGATCATGCCGCCAAGGCCGTGTGCTGCGTCAGCACATTCAATGATTGCAGAGAGCTGAGGGTAACCAACACCTGTTTTAACACGTGTAGTACAAACAGAACCTGGGCCGATACCTACTTTAACGATGTCAGCACCCGCTAGGATTAGCTCTTCACACATGTCGCCAGTTACAACGTTACCTGCAGAGATAGTCTTGTTAGGGAACTCAGCACGTACTTTTTGTACGTACTCAACTAGGTGCTCTGAGTAGCCGTTCGCGATGTCGATACAGATGAACTCTAGGTCTTCGCTAAGCGCTAGGATCTCTTTCGTTTTCTCGAAATCACGCTCAGACGTACCTGTTGATACGAATACTTTATTTAGCGTCTCTTTTGATGCGCCTTTTACGAACTCTGCCCACTGCTCCACAGTGTAGTGTTTGTGCATAGCTGTCATTACGCCGTGCTGCGCAAGAGCCGTTGCCATTTCAAAACTACCCACTGAATCCATATTTGCAGCGATAACTGGTGTACCAGACCATTGACGACCACTGTGCTTGAATGTAAAATCGCGCGTTAAATTTACTTGAGAACGACTTTTTAGTGTTGAACGCTTAGGGCGAAACAGTACATCTTTAAAGCCTAACTTAAGTTCTTGTTCGATACGCATTGTAAAAATTCCTCGATTTATTAGTACATGTTCCAGTGGGCATATGTCTAAACATGATGCGTTGGCTTACCGTTGGCAGACGGTTTACCTTTCTTCGGACACAAAAAAACCGGAGCGTTGGCAGACGCTCCGGTTTTCAGCATTATAGGTCGCGAAAACTTTCTCGCAAGACTGATATTTCAATTTTTTTTGTGATACCATTCCGAAAAGCTACAAATTCGCCTCCAGCAAACTTCCAAAATTCTCTTACATTTCGAATATATACACTTACATTTCAACAACTTAAATAAAAACCCACTAACTACTCGCAACGAAAACATGCCTAAGCAAACGTTTTTCTCCTGTTGATTTTGTCACCAAACGCATCAAATTGCGGCTTTTTGACCTAAAATTTGCGGTCAATTAGCGAGCATATCATCAAGAAAAAGCAAACTTTTTTAATCCATACTGCACATTTCTTACGTTTAAAGGCCGTTGGTACAACGTCGAATCTCATCAAGCAAGTCAGAAGCCATTAACCCTGCCTTTCCGTATCGAGTCACATTTTTATCAGCAGCAAGGCTATGAACTAATGTACCAATTACAGCAGCCTGGAACATTGGATAGCCCTGAGCGAGTATGGAGGCAATTACACCCGCCAGAACATCTCCCATACCACCCGTAGCCATGCCTTCATTGCCTGCATGGCAAACAACTACGGTCTTTCCATCACTAATTAAAGTCCCTGCACCTTTTAGTACAACCACACCGCCATACTGTGCTTGAAGCCGTTTAATCGCATTGAAACGGTCAGCTTCGATGTCAGTTGTCGCACAATTTAAAAGGCGCGCAGCCTCTCCGGGATGAGGGGTAAGTACGTAGTTTGAGTATGCTTCCGCTTTTTCTGTAGCAGCTAACCAATAAAGTCCATCAGCATCAATAACCAATGGCTTCCCATGTAAGCGAGCTTGATTGAATACATGGGAGAACACGTTTTTGCCCCACTCATCTCGACCTAAACCAGGACCAATACATAGAGCCTTGCTCCACGCGGTGCGTCGTTCTAGTTCCTGCGAATCCGCCTCGCTGACCATAGCCTCTGGTAGCAATGAACGTATTGAATGCAAACTTTCAGCCTGGCATAAGGTTGCAACTAATCCTGCTCCTGCACGAAGCGCCGAGCATGAAGCAAGATACGCCGCGCCGCCCATGCCATTGTTACCACCGACCACCAAAACGCTTCCTTGAGTCCCTTTGTGAGCATCTCGCGGCCTTTTCTTTATAAGGTCTAGCCATGAATGATTGGTGAGTAAAGCACTCGGTGCATTCTGCTGTGCGAAAATAGAATCAACCCCAAGACCGGCGAAGTACAACTGACCTGTATACTCTCGAGCTCTTGCCGTCACTAGCCCTTGTTTTGTTCCAATGAACGTAACGGTTGCGTCAGCGAGCACGGCATTACCCGCTATAGAACCCGTGTCGGTATTCAATCCAGATGGGGCATCGACAGCAATCACAGAGGCTTTAGATTGGTTGATACGGTCAATAACATGCGAGTAAAAATCGCGGACATCACCACTAATACCCGTGCCCAGCAAAGCGTCCACAATGACATCCGTATTTTCTGGGACGACATTCTTAGGTGATGAAATCGAGCCACCCGCAGCTAAAAAATCATCGCGCGCCCTCGCCGCATCTCCAACAAGTGCGTTTGAAGACCCTAGCTGCCAAAGTTCGACGTCAATGTTGTGCTCTAAGGCGAGCTTACCAACCACATAGCCATCACCACCGTTGTTACCCTTACCACAGCAGACCAAGATACGAGATACATTCTCAAATTGACTTATAAGACATTCAAATACCGATTGCCCAGCGCGTAACATCAAAGTGTACATATCGATATCACAAGCCTTAGCTGCAGCCCTTTCACCTTCTCTGACTTGAAGAGAGGTATAGAGCGCTTCAGGAAGTGTGGTGAAGTGATGATAGGTATTCATAGCGCATTCCGTTGTTGTCGTCACCAATGACTAGTTGGTATTAGCATAACAAACGCACTACGCTACGAATGTGAGAAGAATAGACGAATCAGAAAAGCGTTGGCTTACAAAGTATATTGCGGCCACAAAACGTGCAGAGCAAACCTAAGTACAACTGCGAAAATAACAAAGGCAACGCCAAGACGATAACGCTTGTACTCGCCTACGTTCATTGGTACTCGCTTGTAGAACATGGTCACAACGCCCTTCCAGTCATGACTGCGGCGTCCATATTGCACAATACCCGTGAGTATAAAGAGAACGCCGACTACCAATAGTGCCTTCTCAGTCCAAAATAACCCTAGTTCCATCATACAGGTACTCGCTCCTTAAATCAGTACCTGTTCAGTGTAAGACGTAAAGACTAAAAATTCTCTTGGACTATGGTCTAATGACATCGACGTCATTAGATCTTCTGCTATAGTTTTCCATTCATCAATTTCTGACGCCAAATGAGATTGCTGCTTGGTATTAATACTGTTAACTGCAAGCGCAATGTACTTAGCAGCCAACGCGCGATTGTGCGCGATCTTAGCGGCAAGCTCTGGAGTGTAATAGCTTTCTGAATCATTCAAAAAGCGCTGGAACTCAGGCTGGTAATAGGCAAGGTCTCCACGGCGGTTTAGAAGCTGACGCATGTAGTAATTCATCTGCTTACGGTGTTCCTGCCAGTCAAATACCGTGACTTTCATACTGCTTGCCCACTCTTTAGCTAACAGCTTTTGCGTATCATTGACAGAGCCGAACCAACGCTCGAAGTTTTCCTCTATGCGCTCGTGATAAATCTCCCGAACCTCATCGTCATTCATACCTTCATATTTCTTTACGAAGTCTCGATTTTTTTCTTCAAAGTTCTCAATGAGTTCTTTTACTTGCTCATCACTCATTTGCTGAGTCAAAGCGTACAAGTCAGGAGTGATCTGCTCTACCAGGCGCTTGGTGTGTGTTTTGACCTCATCCATTTGTGCTAGCACATAGTCGCTATCTACTTGCTTAGGGTCTTTATTACTAATAGCATCGAGCTGTTTGACGTACTGTGGTAGCTCATTTTCTTTATGCCATTGCCCAAGCACAAGAATCCGTTCACTAAGAATGTCCTCCTGACCATCGTTGAGCGTGACATAGTCGTCAATATATTCCACCAACAACCAATCTAGGTTGCTATAGAGAAACTTAGTCGTACAACCCGTAATGACAAACAGCAAGCCAACCGCCCATAGCCTTGATTTCTTGAACACTTTGCTCTCCATTTCAATTCTTAAAACCCGACAAATGCTTATACGCCTTCTACAACAAGATTAGATTGAAAATGCAAAAAGCGCCCATCAAAGGGCGCTTATAGTGCTTTATTTTCGAGCTAAGGGTTCTGAGAGGATTATGAGCGGAAAGCCATTGCTCCCTTACCCACACCTTCATAAGCGACAACCTGCAATGACTGCTCAACGGGCATGGAAGCCTTCACTTCATCGGCTATAAAGTTTGCAAGTAACTCAACGGTCGTATCTGTATCAAGAATCTCAGTCTCATGCTTTGAAATCGCGAGCTCAAATTCCCCTTGCGGCGCCTGATAACGGAAACCAAAGTGGGTTGAGTCATCGATTCCTTTCGCTTGTTCGCTAAGACTTAATGTAGAAATATCGACTTGGTCTTCTTTAGACCCTAAATAAATGTCTTGCCAACGCTTTGCGAACGCTGACTCTTTTTCTTCATCTCGCTGACCATCCACGATAAGCTCTATCGGTGAACGGTGTCCATGAGCGATGCGTTGGCAGTTACCATCGTGTTTTTTCAAGCCGTGAGTGTAGTGATAAAACGCGCCATTAATGTTTTCATGGCGAAGCGTAATTTCAAGACCTTCAACGTTTTCCGGCAAATTACCGTTTAGGACCTGGTAGATGTATTGCGTTACCGCCTCAATGGTGATTTCATCGGAATCGATCAAACAAAACGCTTCATCGGGACTGTGTAGATGAATACTCTTCTCACTGCGCATGAAATCGAGTGTCGAATAACCAGCTTTAGTGGCAGCGTGGTGCACGGCACTGCTTTTCATTGGTACCAGTAGGCGGTGATCGACATACTCATCGATAAGACGTTTGATCTGTTTCTTAACTTTGCCAAAGTCTAGCACCATGCTCATCTCGTTGAGCTCACCGGACAAAATGACGTCCACGATCCAACTTTCTCCCACCATGCCTCGTGTTTCGCAAAGGTAAGAAGAGTCGATAACGGTAAGATCTCTGACAAATAGATTCAAACTGGGTTCCTTATTGATAGTAGTTGTCATTACGCTCGGACTGCGCATTATACCTATGTCACAAAAAGAAGCATGCTATGCGTAAAGAAAATTTCTGATTTTTAATATCTTGAGACACATCAAGTCTAGTCTATGAGCGTTTATTGGTCTCGAAACGAACAAAAGCTCCCTATGGGAGCTTTTGACTCTTCAGTTTATCACTTTAAATCTGTGGTCTTGCTGTCTCATTAGTCGACGGTGGCAAATGAGGCAATGTGATTACAGGCTGCTCTCCGGTAAGAGAATGAAGAAACGCGGTGATTTTCTTCGCCTCTTGTTTTGTTACTGGAATGCCCAGTTGGATATCCGCCATCACCTCTACCGCTTCTTGTAGATCCCACACAGAACCATCATGGAAGTACGGATAGGTGAGTTCGATATTACGCAGCGTCGGCACCTTGAACACATACTTGTCAAAGTCATTACCTGTTATAGCGGCTCTACCAATATCTGTATTGTCGGTTTCAAAAGCCTTTACCAAACCCATCTTCTGATACATCTGCCCACCAGCCAATGGACCACTGTGACAAGAGGTACAGCCCTTCTGCTTGAAGAGCGCGTAGCCTTCTACTTGTTCTGCGCTAAGTGCACTGTCGTCACCCCTAAGCCATTGGTCGAAAGCAGAATTGGGAGTACGAAGTGTTCTTTCAAACGTTGCAATAGCATCGGTGACTTCGGTAATAGTAAAGTCTTCTTTTCCATATGCTTCTTTAAACCATTCTCGATATTGCGGAATAGATTTTAAAGTACCAATAGCTAAGTCATGAGAAAAAGCCATTTCAATTGGGTTTTCAATTGGTCCGGCTGCTTGTTCTTGCAAGTCTTTTGCGCGTCCATTCCAAAACTGTACAAAATTCAAATCGGAATTAAGTACCGTTGGGGAGTTAATTCCACCTACTGCCCATTTATGGCCAATTGAGCTAGGTAAATTATCCACCCCACCCTTCGCCACATTGTGACATGAATTACATGAAATAGTATTTGAAGCCGAAAGCCGAGGTTCAAACCATAGCGTCTTACCGAGCTCAACCTTTGCGCTATCTAATCCTGTAGCAGGCTCGATAACTTTGATAGGCTCACTGCTTTCGCGAGAAGCGTAGGCACTGCAAGACACAACCACCATCATTGATATAATAATATTTTTGTTCATGCTACTTCCTTTTGTGTATTCAACAACAATTTGGCATGCAAGATTTAATAAAATTTTATAGTTATATTGACGCCGAATTTAATATTCGACTTAATCCATCCATTTGGTTTGGAAATAATAATTAACAGAACATCACAAATATAATGCAAAAACTCGATTGGATTTATAGAAAAAAGGAATGTTAAAACCTATTCAAGCCTGTAGCCCTTGAATATATAATGACTACGTCGTTAGTAATGATTTTGTTAGTACAATTCATTCACACATTCTTTACGCATTCGATTGATTCAAATCAATTTGTTAGGCATTAGCGTACGGCACTTCGCAGTATAACCAAACTCAGCTCTTTCTTGTCAATTAACACTGTAAATGCCCAGTTTTACGAGGTTTCAAGCTCCCACCTATCAACAAAATGGTCATCCGTTATTCCTCTGGTAATAATTGATATTCCAAAAGGTTTTTTACGTTGGATTACCATAGTGGCAAACCAATTGGAGTCGTGATTATGAAAAAAACTGTCTACGCCGTTGCACTTACCTGCCTCACCTCATTCTCTAGTTTTGCGAATGTGATTGTCGATATGGAAGGTGTTGACGAGAAAGACTACGTCTATGACTTACACAAATGTGAAGAGATGGCCGGTCAAGTGCAGAAGCAACAAGCTTCCGGTGGTGCGATCAGTGGTGCAGCCAAAGGCGCAGCGCTTGGCTCAGCTGGGGTGGCTATTGCTGGCGGTTCAGGTACTGAGGGTGCGAAGAAAGGCGCAGCTGTGGGTCTTGCAGCAGGCGTTCTCGGTCGCGGGCGTGCCAACAGAGATAACGCAGAACAATATAAGCAAGACCAGCAAAGTGTTGTCAAAAACTGCATGACCAATCGTGGATATGTCGTATTAAACTAACTCGTTCGAGTAAAGTTACATTTCTATTCTATACAAGGCATTGAGATACCCTGAATCTTCATATACGTTTATAGTAATTTCATTCACTTAATGGATATCGACGTATATGAACGATCTCAATGCCCTTCGCGTATTTCTCACTTTAATGGAGACTGGCTCTACCTCTAAAGCCGGTGTCGCTTTGGGTAGATCGCAGTCGTATATCTCCAAAGTGCTTGCCCAGCTGCGCGAAGAGCTCGATGATCCTTTGTTCGTAAGAGATGCAAGCGGACTCACTCCAACAAGTTATGCGATTGGACTGGAGCCAAAGCTAAAGCATGCTATCAGCCAAATTACAGACGCTCTTAAGCCCGATACATTCGCCCCTAGCGCTGTCGATAAAGTAACAATACATTTAATCGAGCCTTACTTAATTTCATGTGGCAAAGAGATAATCCAAACCATACGTCGGCACACAAACGCGCCTATAGAATTAAGAAAATGGAGTAAGGTGTCCGAGTCATTGCTTCTCACCGAGCAAATTGACATTGGTGTTCATGCGCTGACAGACAGGCCGCAATCCATTTATCAGAAATACGTGCATACCGGCACCGGTGAACTGTATGGCAACAAGCAAGGCGAGTTTGTAAAGTACTTAGTCGATGACTTAAACGAAAATCTCAACTTATACAAACTCCTCCAAAGCGACGCAGAAGCTACCCTCTTTGTCGATAACCATGCCTTGATGACGCAGTTACTCGATGACTGCTACACACTCCGCTACCAAATGTCTGAAGATCCGGAAAGTGCACCTGTACAACTAGACTTAGCAATACTAGCCAAAGCAACTCGCAAGAATGAACACAAGATCCAGTGGCTAATATCAATAATCGATCCAATTCTAAAGCGATATAGGCCACTTTCCTACGAACGACTATCAGCAATTTCTGACAACTAACCAGCTACAAAACGTTCGTCAACCACCAAAAAAGCTGCAAAGTATATGAAACTTATTTGTTTATTTTTGAAAATGGCGAAAAGCTAACCTATTTTTATCATTGATGTATCGAATCGCATCGTTAACGATAAAAAGGACGTCATTATGAGAAAAACAGTGGTAGCAGCATCAATAATAGGTGCCATGACGGCAGCAGTACCCGTCTTGGCCGATGAAGGTTTCTACTTGGGTGGTCGTTTAGGGGGTTCGCAGCTCTCCGACGCCTGTAACATTTCTGGCGCAGAATGTACTGATAGTGGCTTCAGTGCAGGTTTCTTCGCTGGTTATGATTGGAATGATTATATCGCGTTAGAATTCGCTTACGATTGGCTAGGTAGCTATAAAACATCGTTTATCGAAGGTAGCACTGGTTATCGCCAAGACGCGAACATGAGCGCATTAACGCTCGCTCCTAAATTTGCTTATCCGTTTACTGAGGACTGGTCTGTATTTGGTAAGATTGGTGCGGCATACACTACTTATGGCGATCGTAACGCTACTGCTCTAATGGGGGGCGTTGGTGTTGAATACGATTTTGCAACGGCATGGTCCGGTCGTCTTGAATACCAACGTATCAACGATGTTAAAGACGATTGGTTTAATACTGACGTTGATACATTCTGGCTGGGTGTATCTTACTCATTTGGTAATGCAGCTGCAGCTGCTGCCGCGGCGACCGCTGCTGCAGTAACTCAAGCACCGGCTGAAGAGCCACCAGTAGTAGAAGCTGTGGTTATGACCAAAACATTTGAGCAAGTGTCTGGTCAAGAGACCTTCGCATTTAATAGCACAGAGCTAGACGAAGAGAAGAAAGCTGATTTTGATCCTCTCATCGCACTAATGAAAGAGCATCCAGAAGCGACAGTGACTATTGTCGGTTACACAGATTCATCTGGTCCTGAAGAAGTAAACCAACGTATTTCTGAAGAGCGTGCCGAATCTATTGCGTCTTACTTAGAGGCTCAAGGTATTGATCGCTCAAGAATGTCAGTAAGTGGTATGGGCGAAGCCAACCCAGTTGCAGACAACGCTACATCTGAAGGCCGAGCTCAAAACCGTCGTGTAGAAATCACGGTACCGGAGTTTGAGTACACAGTTGAAGAGATGATGGAAAAAACTCAGTAATCTCCAGTAATCATCTAAAAGCGGGTCCGATTGGACCCGCTTTTTTATTTGAATAAACTAGGCTTTGAGCGCCTGTTCTAGGTCAGCCAAAATATCATCAATATGTTCAATCCCGACAGACAGTCGGATCATTTCAGGTCTCACACCGGCTTCTAGCTGTTCGCTTTCACTCATCTGACGGTGAGTTGTCGATGCTGGGTGGCAAGCCAGTGATTTGGCATCCCCAATGTTTACCAAGCGTTTGAATATCTGCAGCGCGTCGTAGAACCTGACACCCGCTTCGTATCCATCTTTAAGACCAAAAGAGAGAATTGCAGAAGGCTTACCCTTCATATACTTACCTGCTAGCTCATAGTACTTAGAGCTTTCGAGTCCAGCGTAAGACACCCAGCTTACCTTCTCATGATTTTGCAAGAACTCAGCAACTTTAATGGCGTTCTCAGTATGGCGCTCCATTCGCAGTGACAGGGTTTCTAAGCCTTGTAACAACATGAAAGAGTTCATTGGTGATAGCGCAGAGCCTGTGTTGCGCAGTGGCACGGTTCGAGCACGACCAATAAACGCTGCAGGACCAAATGCTTCGGTGTAGACAACACCGTGATAAGAAGGCTCTGGCTGGTTAAAGACTGGGAAACGATCTTTGTGTTGATCCCAAGGGAATTTGCCAGAATCGATAATAACTCCTCCAAGGGATGTACCATGGCCGCCTACGTATTTAGTAAGCGAGTGGACTACAATATCCGCACCAAACTCGATGGGTTTACATAGCACAGGAGTCGCGACTGTGTTGTCCACAATGACCGGCACACCTGCTTGGTGAGCGAGCGTTGAAATGCCCTCAATATCAACAATATTACCTGCTGGGTTACCAATAGATTCACAGTACACCGCTTTCGTGTTTTCATCGATCAGCTCAGCGATCGATTCCGGGCTATCATCTTTAGCAAACTTTACCTGAATGCCCTGCTTAGGCAGCATGTGTGCAAACAAGGTATATGTACCACCATAAAGTTGTGGTGTGGATACAATGTTGTCACCCGCTTCCGCTAACGTCAAAATCGCATAGTTAATCGCGGCACTACCTGCGCTTACCACTAAACCCGCAATCCCACCTTCTAACGCCGCCATTCTCTGCTCAAGCACATCGTTAGTAGGATTCATGATTCGAGTGTAGATGTTGCCAGGTACTTCTAGATTGAAAAGGTCCGCACCGTGCTGGGCACTATCGAACTCATAAGCAACCGTTTGGTAGATAGGTGTTGCTACCGACTTGGTTGTTGGATCCGTTTCGTAACCGTGATGTATTGATAGAGTTTCGTCTTTCATCGTTATTCCTTTCACGTAGTAGTCCAAATGGTTTAGGCGCAAGCCACTTCAATCACAAAGTAAATTTTTGCGTTAGCCCCAAAAAAGTCTACCCCAAACCGCCTACAATAACAGAGACTAGGACCACTAATGTGATGTATGGACACGAGATGAATAGCGAAAACAATCGAGCTTTAAATTCCGTTATCGGTGCGTTGGTTGCCGATGCCGCGTCAATGGGCTTTCATTGGCTTTATGACCAAGTCGCCATCAAGACCTTATCCAACGGCACTCCAGAGTTTCATGCTGCTAACGAGAAGGACTATATAGACAAAGGCTACTATGCACATCATGGCAAAAAACCTGGGGATTACTCTCAGTACGGCGCCCAACTGATCGCAATGTTGGATGCTCTAGCAGTGCATGGCAAATACGAAGAAGCTAGTTATATTCGAGCATTTCGTGATTGGTTTGATCTTGGTGGAAAATGGTGCGGCTACATAGATAAGCCCACTAAACTCACCATACTCAATATTCATGCCCTAGAAGCTCAAGAAGAACCACTTAATCAAGTGGGCGCTGATGATACTCAAAACCCTGCCATATCAAAGCTACCCGCACTTTTGGCAATTCATCACAGCGACGAAACACTTAATGACCTTGTCGAGTCCGCTGTTAGAGTCACTAACAACAATGACAATGCCGTCGATTATGCTCTAGCTTCTGCAATGATGATACGGCAAGCGATAGCAGGGAAAACGCCCGCTGAGTGCGTGAAAAGCGCTAAAGGGATTTCTAAAGTCTCAGATAAGGCGATACAAGCAGCCGAAGAGCGAATTCTGAAACCATCAAATGAAGTGGCACAGGAACTAGGGATGCACTGTGGGCTTGAGGCCTCATTAGCGGTGACCGCTCATCTTCTTCTCAATGCCACTAGCTACGAAGCATCGATTCGGGAGAACATACTGTGTGGTGGAGATAGTTGCGGCCGTGCGATTATACTCGGCGCGGTGTTAGCCGCGTGCTATCAGGGAACAGACGAAGACATTCCGCGTGACTGGGAATTGAAAGTATCGTTACCAAAATCGTTGCTAGCGTGCCAGAGACTGGTGTTTAGCTAGTCACCTCGATTCTACGAGAACACTCAGGGGATTGAACTCCCCTGAGCTTAGTTATTTGTGTAAGAGCTCACGCAGCATAGAAATCGAATGCTGGCTGAAGACTCTGACTTCGTTGGCTTCTAACAAAGCGGCTGTCACGCCAGAGCCATCAACTTTGATCCCTTGAAAGCTCCCATCATAAATATTTGAACTACCACATGACGGACTCGCTTCAGCGAGAATCGCGTACTTAATATTCTGTTGATGGCAGATTTCCAGTGCATTCCTTGCACCGACTAAAAATTGATTTGTAACGTCAATACCATCATTTCCAACAACGCTCGCTGAGCCTCCAATTACATCGTTCCCCTCTCCACCGATGATTTCTGCAGGGGCCCTTGGCGTTGTTAAACCTGACGAAACTTCAGGACAGATAGCGACTAGTTCGAAGTTGGCGTTCAACCACTTAAGATCAGACTCGGAAATTGATAAACAACTGCCGTTGTATCTTACTTTGTTTCCTAACAAGCAGGCGCTGACAAGTATCTTTTTCAACGATTTACTCCGCAACAACAAACTCAATCACGTACAACTCATCTTCTCCCGGATAAATTTCGCGAATCACCTCTCGCAGCTGAGGAAGCGTCATGTTTTCTTGAAGAGCATGCGTTTCGTTAATATCGTCAAACGATATTGGTGTAATCGACAGGATCTTGAGGCTACCGAACACCCTACCATCCTCAAACGTGGCAACAGGTATAGTGCGGTTAAGCGCAAAGTCGATTTCTGACTTATCGCGGATGGTGATTGTCTTTTTACCCGACATGATATCGGCTTCAAAGCGTTCGAAAAAAGTGATTTGGTCACGCATTGTGTTCTGTCTCCTAATTGACCAAACTAACGGTGCTGCCTACTCGAGATGCATGGACATCCAAGCGAAGCGACATTTGTTCTTTCAGCTCCGACACGTGAGAAATAATCCCTATCGTGCGGCCTGATTGTTGTAGCTCGACGAGTGTTTGAACTGCAAGATCTAAAGATTCCGGGTCTAAACTACCAAAACCTTCATCGATAAATAGCGTATCGAGGCGAATGCCGCCGCTGTATGACTGAACGACATCAGAGAGGCCCAATGCCAAGGACAACGCAGCCATAAACGACTCACCACCCGATAGCGTCGCTACGTCGCGCCATTTACCCGTGTAGGCATCCTCGACAATGAGATCGAGACCTGAGCCTGCGTTACCTTTCGTTCGGGCTTCTTTGCGTTTTAAATCGTAGCGACCTTTACTCATCAGTCTTAAACGCTGTGACGCCTGAATCAGCACATCATCAAGCAATACGCCGAGTACGAAGCGGTGCAGGCTGATTTTGTTGCCCGTGCGACCATTCGCTACATCGCTCAGTGTCCCTACTACTTGATATTGTTTATCGAGCTCTTCATTTTGCTCACGTAGCGCATCAATACGCTTGCGCACTTGAGTAAGGTTATTGAACTGAGACTGGTGCATTTGGAACTGCTTGAGTGCAGACTGATACGTCTCCTCCATTTGCGACTTAACAAGCTTTAACTGCTCTACATCGGGCAGAGTCTGCTCGCCTATCTGAGCAGAGATAAGATTTAACTGCTCTTTGATACGAATGCCGTCGTGCTGATATTGCTCTATACGTTGGCTAAGCTCTTCAGCCTGAGCATCAACTAACTTCGCGTTCAGGAACGCGTTCTCATCAGTAAATGGACTGCTGGATAATTGCGATTGCCAATGGCTTTGAGCGTTAATTCGTTCTTTTTCGCGTTCATCGAGGTCTTTTTGTAAGGTCTCAAGATGTGATTCGAACTTAGCTAGCATTTCGCTCGCTTGTTTCAAAGACTCTTGGGATTGTTCAAGTGCCTTAGCTTTTTGAGCAATATCTGACTCTAACACTTGCTGACGCGCCACCACGGCTTGGGCGTTATCAAAGCCCGTGTTATTACTTTGCGTTAGCGAACTTACGACACCTTGTAAGTGTTGCATCACGTTAGTAGCATCGGTAATTAATATGGCCTGTTGTTCAAATTTAGCCTGTAGCTGCACACGTTTATCTGAGGATTGCTTCAACTGACGCTCCAGGCTATCGAGGTCGATAGCTTGGAGTTTCGCTATTTGGCTCGTAAGCTCAGCAATATTTCTATTCACGGTTTCAGCAAAGCGTGGCAACTCGGTGGACTCAATACCAAGTGAGCGCAGTGTGTCCTGTTTTCTTTCCGATAGCGAAGCTAGTTGACTTTCTAGCTCTGTCTGCTTTTGCATGTATACGGTGAGTGCTTGGCTCGAGCGAGCTTCTTGGTCTCTTAACGCATTGACTTGATCAAGCGTCACAGCCTTTTCTACTGACTCGGCAACTTTAGGATGGTCCAAACTACCACACACGGGGCAAGGCGAGCCGGTTTCTAAGCTCGCAGCAAGTAAAGCTGCCTGACCTGTATGCCACTGTATTTCCGCTTCTGTCCTCGTTTGTTGCACTTGTTTAACCTCGGTCTCCTGCGCAGAGAGCGATGACATGAGTATTGCTTTCTGTTTTAGACCTTCCTGCAGAGAGGCTTCGATACTTGAAAGGCTGAGTAGCGACTGCTGCTTCTTGGTTTCAAGATCGAGTGCAAGGGTTAGTTCATTTAACTGAGCTTTTTCTTTTTGAGCACGAGTAAGAGAGCCATTCAGCTCCTCTTCTTGCTGAGTAATCAGCTTTAATTGATCGCTCAGAGCAGCTTGATTTGCCGTCAAGGATTGGACTTGTTGACTCGCATTAGTGAGCTCGATTTTTTTCTCATCGAGTTCTTTCAATCGACCGATTAGGGCTTTAAGCTCAAACAGCTCTTGGTGTGAAGCTTTCATCCCTTCATTTGCTTGGTGAGCGTGTTCAAAAGTCGCAGTCGCCTTCGTTTTCTCAGCTTTAGCTTCTGAAATCTTAGTAAGGCCATTCTTGATACGATCAGATAGTACCGACACCTCTTTGCCAAGTCGCACGCTGCTATCGTAGCTGCTCTGAATTGCTAAAGCAGATTTATGTGCATTGAGCTGAAGTGTCGCTTGTTGAATCTCATCCGATCTTTGATTATGCCTAGTTTGAGCTTGCTCTAGCTCCGCCTTAGCTGTGAACTTTTGCTCAATCTGCAGAGCAGCGTCTAAGGTTTGTTGAGCATTAGCTCTCGCCGTTTCTGCTTGTTTAAGCTCTGCTTCGGATTTTTCAATAATCGGCGTCAGCTCTGCTAAAACCTGAATCAGGTGCTGTTCTGACTCAATTGAGGCGACATCTAAAGCACCTTTTATCTGATTATCAAACTCTTCTTTAGCTTTGCGAATGCCCGCAGCACGTTCAAACAAAACACGCTCTATGGTGGTATAGATCTGGGTTTGAAATAGCTGACCAAAAATAGACTCGCGCTCTTTAGAGCTAGCAGTTAACAGCTCTCGAAATTTGCCTTGTGGAATCACCATTACTTGACGGAACTGCTTAACATCTAGCCCAATAAGGGTTTGGACTTCTGTAGCGACCTGTTTAGGCTTACTGGCAATCAGCGTATCGGTATCGAGGTTAATCAACTCGGCAGAGTGAGACTTCTTGGTCATCCCCTCACCGCGCTGCTTGGGTACTTCTTGGTCTGGACTACGAGTGATTTGGTAACGCACGTTAGCGAGTTCAAACTCAAAGGTAATCGTCGTCAACAGCTTGGCATCTGCGTAATCACAACGCATCTGGTCACCGGTGCGCTCACTGCCCGTCGTTTCGCCATACAGGGCGTAACAAATAGCATCTAGAATCGAGCTCTTTCCTGAACCCGTCGGACCGTTGATAAGAAATAGTGGTGACTCACCCAAAGAGCGAAAATCTATCTGTTCGACACCAGAAAATGGGCCAAAGGCTTGCAGAGTCAGTTTAATCGGTTTCATTCTACTTACTGCTCCTCTGTCTGTTTACGCAGTGACTGTAATACATCCGAGACCATGTCGGTTTGATCTTCTGTCATTGCATCACCCTGAACCTCAAGGAAGAAGTCTTGGAACATATCGATCTCTGAGCGCCCTAGCCTCGCTTGCCCCATTTCGGTCTCTACGCCAATCAGCATGCCAGGCTTCTCTAAATGAAGAACATTGGGATACACCTCGCGAAGCTTCGCCATTGGGTCTAGGATCGCGTGTTTGTCCGTCAGCCTGACTAACAGATAGTCATCTGCATTTGGGTCTTGCTTACCCTGCTCAATAAGGTCGAGGAGGTCACCTTCGATAATACGCATATCGTGAGGTGCAGTAAGAGGTACGGTTGATATCACAGGCTCAGTTTGACCAGGAGAAAGCTCAACCAAGGTCATACCTTTGTTGTGAAACTGCTCAGAGAAGGAATATTTCATTATCGAGCCGGAATATCGTATGTGCTCTGCTCCACGCTTTTGCGCCTGATGTAAATGACCCAGAGCGACATAATCGAACTGCTTAAAGTGCTCATAACTGACTCGATCAGCGCCACCAATTGAAAGCGTACGCTCAGATTCACACGTCTGCGCTCCATCTATAAAGCAGTGGCTCAGTAGGACATTTTGCTTTGAATAATCCACCACTGCATTTAACTGTTCAGCCATATGTTGGTGGGCTTCATCGTGATTACTGACCGAGACTTTGTAGTGATGGCGTACTTGCTCAGGATCGGCATAAGGTAAACCATAGAAATACACTGAATGACCTTGCTTATCGGTGATTTCTATCGGGGTGGTGATTTGTTCTAATGAGCTAATGATATGCAGACCCGCTTGGCCAAACTGTTTTGAACCGAACCCAAGTCTTTTGGCCCCGTCATGATTTCCAGAGATCATGATGACAGGGATAGCAAGCTCTTGAACCACGTGATTCAAAAACTCATCCAAAACTTCAATGGCAGACGTTGGCGGTACAGAGCGATCGTAGACATCCCCTGCAATAAGCAGTGCATCAATATCATTCGTAGCCAAGTAGTGTTTAATTTGTTCGAGGACGTGTTTCTGGTCATCGAGTAGAGACACGTTGTGAAACTGACGACCGAGGTGCCAATCGGAAGTGTGGATAAATTTCATTCAGTTCAATTTGTTATGGTCCAACCTTAGCATGCAGTATATCACTGGACGCGTGGTGACGTCTGCAAACATGCTAGAGGTTGGTCAAACATTGAGGTGAATGAGAGCGCAAACTATGCGCCTAGTTTGATGGCTCTTTTGGCAGAACTAAGGTGAAGCAAGCGCCGCCTAACTCACTATGGCTGACTTCTACATCGCCACTATGGCGGAGCATAATATGCTTTACGATAGCAAGCCCAAGCCCATAACCACCTGAAGCGCGATCTCGTGCTTTGTCGACGCGATAGAAAGGGTCAAACAGACGCTCCCAGTGCTCTGGGTCAACACCAATGCCGTCATCATGGACTTCAATCGCGACTTGATCATCATCTTCAGTGAGTTTCACAAGGATCTTGTTCTGCTTGTAACGCTTAGCATTACTAATCAGATTCACCAACGCGCGACAGACGAGGAATCTGTCCATATCGACTATGATGTCTTGCGCATCGACCTGTAACTCAAAACTCTGACCAAGTTGATTTTGCCATTTGTCTTGATGCTCAAGTAACCAAGCGGCAATATCGATACTTTCGACATCCAAAGCTGCGTCTGGTCGCTCTACTCGTGCATAGTACAAGAGCTCATCAACCAGATGTTCCATCTCTTCGGTATCTTCAATGATACTTGCGAGTTGTTTTTTCGCATCAGGGTCGGTGATTTGCTCCATCAGCACTTCGCTTTGCCACTGAATTCTAAAGATCGGTGTGCGCAGCTCATGAGCAACGGCATTCGTGAGCGCCTTGTTACTCACCATGAGATTAGCGATTTTTGTCGCCATACGATTAAAGGTTCGATTAAGTCGACCTAGCCTCACCCACTGCTTTTCCGATGCTCTAGCCTCAAAGTTTCCACTCGCAAATTCGATGGCAGTCTTCTCTAAAACCCGCAATCGACGGCTTAAGAACCAGATAAGAACAAAGCTAAATGCGACGAATCCTGCCAAAAAGAATAGCCACACAGAATCATTCGCAAATTCAATAGCTTTTAATAGCTCTGAGTCTGGATCATCAGACATATGGAAGTAGTTTGGATTGTTATCAAACTTGAGCCATAGATGATCATGGTCATCGAGCAGAAAATGAATACCCGGGTTTTGATCAAAGTGTTCTGCAACTTCTTCAGGAAGTTGCTCAACTGAATGAGCATCGAGAAGTCGATGCGTCTTTTCAGCAAAAGAGGTGAGCAGTTCAATTGCTTTCTCATCACTCTCATTGGTCGAGACATGATTCATGATGTCTCTAAACGCTTCTACCCTTAGGTTAGCGTCTACAAGATCAACGTCAGTTTTACCGTAAATAACGTACTCATAGCCAAAAATACTCGCTGCGAACAGTAAGATAAGACCAATGAGTGACTCAAGAAACAGGCGCCACACAGTAACGAACCTTACGCTTTCCAGCCGTCAGCGACGAACAAATAGCCTTTACCACGAACGGTAATAATGCCTTTGGGGTTGGTCGCGTCGTCAAATAACTTTTTACGGAGCGTTACAATACGGTTATCGATCGTGCGGTCAATACCATCGTAGTCGATACCGCGCAGCTGGCGCGTAAGGTAATCACGCGATAGCACGTCTCCTGCAGATTTAGCTAGTAGCCACAACAAATCAAACTCACTATCCGTAAGCGAGACTGCGCTCTCCGCAAGGTGACAGCTACGGCTACTTTGGCAAATCTTTAAGCGACCGATTTGAATCGTATTCGACTCAGTGGCTAGGCCTTCGTCCGTCGGACGACGAAGTAAGTTTCTCACTCTGGCGAGCAATACTCGTGGTTTAATAGGTTTAGAGACAAAATCATCTGCCCCGGTCTCCAATGCGGCAACGTGGTCAAAATCGTCATCGCTCGCGGTAAGCATCAAGATTTTGCCGTTGTAGCTGTCACGCACTTCGCGGCAGATCGATAGACCGTCTTGGCCTGGAAGCATTAAATCGAGGATTGTTACGTCTGGTTGAAACGATTCAATAAGTTCCACTGACTCGTTTCCTTCATGAACTGTTTTTACTTCAAAACCTTGCGTTTTAAAGTAGTCACCAAGCATCGCGTTTAGCTTTTCATCATCTTCCACGATTAACAGTTTTTGATTTACCATCGTTCAATCCACTACATCTATCGAATTTGCCGCAAAGATACATAAATTTACAGAATACTACAAACCTCAGTTATTCTAGTTTTGTAGGTGTATTCTTATTGAGAATCCCGTTACAAATCACTAACAAACAAGAGATTAGCTTTATTTTACAGTCACTTAAAAACTGGCTATTAATCGTTCAATCAACGATGATGGTTAAAAAGGCTTGATTAACTGATTCTGTTGATAATGTAGAGAATTGTCAGGACACCTTGACAGTCGATTACAAAACAAAAAGCCCCTCAAAGGAGGGGCTTTTTAATGAGTTCTATGTTAATTACTCATCGTCTTCTAGTGGCACCAGTTTAGTGTTTCCACCATGGATCTTTTCACGGCGATGCTGGATAAGCGCATAGAAGCCAGGGATAAGGAACGTACCTGCCAATAGCACACACAATAGACCACCAACTAGGGAGATACCTAGTGAGTTTTGACTGATGTGACCTGCACCCGATGCAAAGATCAGTGGAATCATGCCTAGGATAAACGACCAAGAGGTCATGTTTACCGCACGGAAACGCAACATACCACCGCGAACTGCCGCATCATCAACTGGAACATCTTTCTCTTCACGTTCAATTTTGGCGAACTCCACGATAAGAATCGCGTTCTTCGCCGCCATCGCTATGAGTAGGACGAGACCTATCTGAGCGTACAAGTTCAGCGGAATACCCGCTAGGTTCAACGCTATAAACGAGCCTAGTGTCGCCACCGGCACCACGAGTATGATGGCAAGGGGGATACCCCAACTCTCATACTGAGCAACCATGAATAGGTAGATAAAGATCAGAGCAAGCGCAAACGCATAGATTGCTTGGTTACCTGCTAGGATTTCTTGATAAGCCATACCTGTCCATTCGTACTGGTAACCCATTGGAAGTACTTCTGCAGCCACACGTTCCATTGCAGCGATCGCATCACCACTTGAGTAACCCGGTGCTGGTTGACCCTGGATTACCGCACTGCGGTACATGTTGTAACGCCATGCTACATCTGGTTCAAAGACCTGCTCGTAAGACACTAGCGTGCTTAGCGGGATCATCTCACCTTTAGATGAGCGAACGTGGAATAGTTGAAGATCGTCCATACCACTACGGTATTCAGCATCGGCTTGCATCGTCACGCGGAAGTTCTTACCAAACATGGTGAAGTCATTCACGTACAACGAACCTAAGTTACCCTGTAGCGTTTGGAATATCGACGATAGCGGGATACCCAATTGCTGCGCTTTCTCACGGTCAATGTCCACATAATAGTGCGGAACATTGGCACGGAAAGTACTAAAGGTATAAGCGATCTCTGGCTGTTGGTTCGCAGTTTGAATCACATCCTGCATAACCATCGCGAGATCCGTTCGGCTTCGACCCAGTGTATCTTCCAACACAAATTCAAAACCAGACGCCGCACCCATACCAGGAACTGCTGGAGGACCCATTGCAAACACAACCGCGCCCGGAATTTGCTGAGCAGCCATACCGTTAATACGCGCTGCAATAGCGTTCGAAGAGTGGTCCCCTTCAAAACCATTACGGGTATCCCAGTCTTTTAGCTTGATGAACAGCGATGCACCATTCGATGCTGCCGCGCCAGTCATAAACGCATAGCCATTCGCCACAGTGATACCATCGATACCAGGCTCTTGCTCAACCAAGTTAACCAACTTATCGGTTGTTTCTGTGGTACGAGACAAAGAAGCTGAATCTGGTAGCTGAACGTTAACCAGCAAGATACCTTTATCTTCCTGCGGTACAAACGCCGTAGAGGTGTTTTTCGCAAGGAAGGTTACTGCGCCAACCGCAATAATAAAGAAGGTAACCAGCAGTACTGCCTTCTTCACTAGGAAACCAGCAACTTGACCGTAGCGCAGTGTAATACGCTCTAGTGCGCGGTTAAACGTTTGGAACCAGCGAGCCGTATTGCCACCACCCTTCTTCAGTACCAACGAACAGAGTGCTGGCGACAGCGTCAGTGCGTTGATCGAAGAGATAACTACCGAAATACAGATAGTCAGAGCAAACTGACGATACATAATGCCGGTAATACCAGGCAGCAACGTTACCGGAATGAATACCGCAAGTAGTACCAATGTCGAGGTAATGATTGGCCCTGTCACCTCTTTCATCGCGATTAACGTCGCTTTTCTCGGTGACATATCTGGGTTGCGTTTCATGATGGTATCAACGTTCTCGATAACAAGAATCGCGTCATCCACCACGATACCAATCGCTAGGATGATACCAAACAGCGTCACCGTGTTTACGGTAAAGCCTGTCATGTTCATCACAGCAAAGGTACCGATTAACGATACTGGAATCGCAACAACCGGAATAAGCGTCGCACGAGCACTACCAAGGAATAGGTACGTTACCGCAATAACCAGAATGATCGCTTCGATTAGGGTCTTAACTACCCCTTTGATCGACTCAGCAACAAACACGGTCGTATCGTAACTGGTCTCGTATGCCATACCCTCAGGGAAGTTCACACTCAAGCGCTCAAGAAGGTCCATCACCGCCTTGCCACTTTCTAGTGCGTTTGCATCCGATTGAAGGTTTAGCGCCACGATAGAAGCGTCTTCACCACGGAACTGACCACTACCATCGTAGAACTTCTTACCAAGTTCGACACGAGCGACGTCTTTAAGGTAAACCGTTGAGCCATCCGGGTTTGCACGCAGAACGACGTTCTCAAACTCACCAATAGACTCTAGACGACCTTTGGTTACTAGGTTGAACTGCACTTCTTGCGGGTTAGCGTAAGGTGCTGCGCCCACTCGACCTGCTGCGACCTGCACGTTTTGTTCAGCCAGCGCTGCATAAACGTCAGAGGTAGTCATCTTTAGGTTGGCAAGCTTGTCTGGGTCTAGCCAAACACGCATTGCATACTCACCACCACCGATTACGTTAACTTCACTGATGCCCTTAACGCGAGCAAGCTGGTCCTTAACGTTCAGGTTGATGTAGTTAATCAGGAACTTGTCATCATAACGACCGTCTGGCGAGTAGAAGTTCAATACCATCAGTAGGTCAGGAGAACGTTTTTTCACCGTGACACCAACCATACGAACTTCTTGAGGCAGTTTCGATTCAATCTGCGACACTCGGTTCTGTACGTTAACCTGAGCCATATCAGGGTCGGTACCGATGTCAAACGTCACATTGAGGTTATATGAACCATCGTTTGCACTCTTTGAAGACATGTAAATCATATCTTCAACACCGTTCACCGAGGTTTCTATCGGATCGGCTATCGCCTCCTCTACTACCTCTGCACTTGCACCTGTGTAGAATGCTGTGACACTGACCGATGGCGGACTGATTTTTGGATACTCAGCAACAGGCAACACCATCAAAGAGATGGCACCTGCTAGCGTGAGTATGATTGAAATGACCAAAGCAAACTTTGGCCTTTGAATAAAGAAACGACTTAGCATCTATTACGCACCTTGATCTGCTGGCTTCGACTCATCGATTCGAACAGGCACGCCATTCCTTACACGCTGTAAGCCTTGAGTGATGACAACATCAGTCGGTTTCAGTCCTGATTGGATGATGATGCCAGTTTCAACTTGAGTACCAAGTACAACATTGCGACGCTCAGCAACGTTCCCTTCCGTTACAACCATAACGAAATCGCCTTCAAGGTCGGTCTGAACCGCACGGCGTGGAACTGTCACGACGTCAATCGCTTCTTTTTCCATCAATTCAACACGAACGTGCTGACCCGGAAGTAAGCGCTGCTCTGGGTTTTCAACAATGGCACGCATCGCCAATGTACCCGTGTTTAGGTTGATACGGTTACCCAAGAAGTCGATCTTGCCTTGCTGATCAAACACTCGGCCATCTTCTAGAATGATATTCACCGCAACACCATTAGACTCGTCAGAGCCGTCTCCTTCGATGGCATCCATACCCAATGCAAGACGCTCACGCTCACTGATACTGAACGATGCATAGATAGGATCCATACTCACCAGCGTCGTCAACACACCTGAAGAAGGAGAAAGCAGATCACCAGTACTGACTTTACTGTCGGAAATACGACCCGTGAATGGTGCGCGAATGGTGGTATAAGAGAGGTTCACTTCAGCCACTTTTAGCTGAGCTTTACCGGCTTCAAGTTGCGCTCGAGCGCTCATTAACGTTGCCGTTAATGCATCGAATTCAGCTTGAGATATATTGTTGGATTTAACGAGGTTTTTGCCACGCTCAAAATCAAGCTCAGCTTTTTTAAGAGCCGCTTCAGCTTCGGATACCATCGCTTTCGCGCTAGCTACCTGAGCTTCGAAAGAAGAAGGTTCAATGGTGTATAACTCTTGACCTTTTTCGACAATTTGACCTTCTTGGAAATGACGTTCCATCAAGTAGCCCGTTACCTGAGCGGTAATGGCAGTATCTTCTACCGCGTCCATACGTCCAATGTAAGACTTGCTTTGTTGATGTGGGACGACCTCTACGGCAGTAGTCTGCACAAGAGGTGCTGGCGCGTTTTGCGTCGCTGTTGTTGATTCACCGCAACCTGCTAAGAACAGTGCAGAGATAACGCTAGCAACTAGTATTTTTCTAGGCATTGAAACACCCTATTTATCTTCTGAAATTGGAACAAGCTTTGGCAGACTAACAAATCACAAGTCCGATGAATGTCCGAGAAGTATTAATAGTTACTACGAAAGTGTTTCAAAATATAACAAGCTGTTTTTACGACGCTTTTTCACTTTCCGGCGGGAACGCGAGATCATGTAATGTCATAAAATCAGAACGAATTTCTTGCTCTAGGTGCGTGGCGAGTTCTGTTGGGCAAAAAATCATGACATGGACGATTTGCTCGCCCGTCGCGCCACTTGAGATATGAATATGTGGCTCTGAGCCCGGTAGGTCCACACCGGCATGTTTTTCTATGACGCCGTTATAACGTCTAGCAACATCGATAAAGCTCTCACTATGGTGCTCTATTTTAGCCGTCAGTTCAGGTAGCAATGGGAATAGGTTTTTAAACCCTGGAACTATGATAGAGAAGCCATGGTAAACATAGCGCTTCATAAAGTTGAGATTCTTTACCGGATAGGTAAAAAACATGCTGTTAGGTAGAGTTATGGTTTTTCCTGTGAAATGGTATTGACCATGATAAAGATCGATCTCTTGTATCACGGTCGCCATCAAATTGTGTTCGATGACTTCTCCACTCGTCTTACCAACTTCAATCCAATCACCGATACGAAAAGACCGAGAGCTCGCGCGCTGAATCGATCCCGTGAAACACAGAATAATTTCTTTGGAAGCTACCACAATAGCCACAGCAATCGCTGTCACCGAGAGCGCAAACTCGCTAATTTCTGACTTCCAGACCAAGAATAAGGTCACTACGATAATGGCAAACGAGCCATTTTTGGTGCGCGACATCCATTTACGCTGGTCCTCAGACAAAAACGCCACATCTCCCCGTATTCCTGACAGGGTTATGCGGCGTATTACGAGTATGAGAGTGACAACCAAGACGCTCAACAGCAGTTTGTTTTCTGCCAAAAATGTGATGATTTTTTGAACGTCTTCCATGGTCGCCTACTGCTGCATTATGAATGTCTCCTAACGATAACGAATCGCTGTGTCTTTCGCAATTTGCACTATCACATTCACAGCCAATTCCATCCCTTGAAGGGTAATAAACTCATGAATGCCGTGGAAATTGTAGCCACCAGTGAACACATTTGGACACGGTAAACCCATAAACGAAAGTCGAGCCCCGTCCGTGCCACCGCGAATTGGTTTGATGTTTGGTTTAACTTCACACGCTTCCATTGCAGACTTAGCAATCTCGATAATATGTGGGTGAGGCTCCACCTTCTCACGCATGTTCGAGTAGTTGTCAGTGATCGTTAGCGACACTTTGTCACCATGAGCATTAAACACTGCTACCTTATCTTCTAGATAGGCTTTACGTCTTTCTAGCTCGTCACTATCAAAATCACGAATAATGTAATTCAACGTCGACTTAGTGACAGACATCTCTGCATTGCTTAAATGATAGAAACCTTCATAACCAGATGTGCACTCTGGCGTTTCTGCTGCCGGCATAGCAGCATGGAATCTTGACGCTGCCGTCATCGCATTAACCAATTTACCCTTTGCGGTGCCTGGATGAACGCTCACACCAAGAAACTCAACCACAGCGGCTGCGGCATTAAAGTTTTCATATTCAAGCTCGCCGACAGGACCACCGTCCACTGTATACGCCCACTCTGCGCCGAATTTCGCTACGTCAAATAAATCGGCACCGCGACCAATTTCTTCGTCGGGAGTGAAGCCAATTTTAATGTCTCCGTGAGGGATCTCAGGATGCTGAAGGAGATACTCGACGGCTGAGATGATCTCTGCAATACCAGCTTTGTTGTCAGCACCAAGTAGAGTTGTACCGTCTGTCGTAATGATGTCGTGACCGTGCAAATCGTGAAGGTCTGGGTATTGAATTGGGGATAAGACTTCATCACCTTTGCCAAGCGCAATGTCACCACCTTGGTAGTTCTCAACCAGCTGTGGTTTGACGTTTTTGCCTGACGCATCGGGTGCCGTGTCCATGTGGGCAATAAAGCCGATCGCAGGCACTTGCTCTTGGATATTCGATGGAAGGGTTGCCATCAGATAGCCATTAGCATCTAAAGAAACGTTTGATAATCCCAGTGAGTTCAACTCTTGCTCAAGAAAACGAGCAAAATCTATCTGTCCTGGAGTACTCGGGCAGCACTCTTGCGACGGGTTGGATTGCGTGTCAAACGTGACATATTGAAGAAACCTGTCGAGAAGACTTGTCATATTTTCACCTATAGCTTTGGGGGGAATCTCTAAACTCATCATACGGATTAAGCCCCGAGGGAAATTGCGATGAATCAGGTTTATCTGATTTGAAGGTAACTTTCTTAACTTAATATACTCATTTACAAACAAATATACGCCTAACGACCTACGCCCTAGGTTCAGCGTTAGAGGGGGGATGTGAGTTATATATCTAACTGGAATACTAAGTGACAGTTCTATGACGATGAGAGCAGATACGATGAACCATCCACATTTTCTATCGACACCAATTGCGCGACAAACGCAAACGAAACGTCAAAGCACAGCTTGTCCAAAAGAGCTAGAGCGAATCACACTGGTTAAACAGTTGCAAAAGCAAGGCGGCTTAGACGCTCATACGCCTTGTCGTTAGGCTACAGATACAAAAAAAGCACCCTACGGTGCTTTTTCTCTCGCGATATTATCGATAAAGACCGATATCACGCTGCATATGGCTAGATAGCTCATTTGCGTGGTAAGTTGGTTCTACATCACCTTTACCGAACAAAATATCTAGGAAGTGTGCAATCAATCCTTTGAAGTTAACCGCGTAGGTTTTCTTATCCATAGAGGGTGCGATAGCGATGGTTTCGATGTTCATTGCTTGTGCCATGATTGCCTCTCTTAAAACTGGGTAACTCGTTGTTGTTGATGACAATATTAGGCAAAAAAACGTTGTTTAAAAAATGACAAATTTTGGACATTCGGATTAGTTATTCTAATAAAACAGATTATTAACAAGCACTTGTATGACATATGCGATCGTGGCGACTATTTATTCATAAATAATCAACACTGCCGAATTATTACGCACCATCCTTGTTAAGTCGCACAAATTGTTACCAGAATGATAAAGAAAAACCTCCCGTTAAATGAGAGGTTTTTCGCAATTAGCGTTAGCTATTCTTATTGACGACTTCAGGAAGCTGTTTTTCTTTATAGATAGAAGCGAGTGTCGCTACTGTCATCGTCGTCATAATGACGCACAGAGAGATCCAAGTTGGGATTTCCCAAGCCGATCCAACCAACGCCATCTTGATACCAATAAATATCATGATGAACGACAGAGCTGGCTTAAGGTACACGAAGCGATTCATCATTCCCTCTAACACAAAGTAGAGCGACCTTAGCCCCAATAACGCGAATACATTAGCTGCCAATACTAAGAAAGGCTCTCTGGTCACCGCAAATATCGCCGGAATTGAGTCTAACGCAAACAAGATATCCATAAACGCGATGACACCAATGACGACCAACATCGGCGTAAACACGCGCTTGCCGTTTTCAATAATCGATAGTTTGTTGCCATGGTATGACTCCGTCACTGGCAATAAACGTCTAATTAAACGCTCTGGCAATGGATTAATTTCATCCTCACCATGATCACGACCTAATTGAATACCGGTCCAAATCAAAAACGCCGCAAACAGATACATCACCCAGTGGAACTGAGACAACAGCTGAGCCCCTACACTGATCATGATTGCTCTTAACACTAGCGCGCCAATTACACCCCAAAGCAACGCACGTGGGCGCAAATGCTGAGGTACTGTGTACTGATGGAAGATAATTGCAAACACAAATAGATTGTCGACACTCAGCGACTTTTCTAATAGGTAACCAGTTAAGAAGGATACGGTCGCCTTTTTAGCCGTGTAATCACTGTCCGGCGCATAAAAGTCCCAAAAGAAATAGATAGTCGCTGCAAAAACAAATGCCAACACAAACCAAAAACCGCTCCAAATAGCTGCTTTTCGAATCGTGATTTGTCCGCCGCGAGTTTGATAAATATCCAGTGCCACCAACGTAAGCGTCAATAACAGGAAACCAAGATAGATTGATGGGCTCATAAGTCCTCCAGACGGAAGGACGAGGGATCTTGGGTCGACCTTCCGCAAACCAATAAAATACCAGTGCACTAGATACACTGATTCTATGATTGCGTTGGTCTCGTCAAAGCACGTTAGAGCGCTCTTATTTGCCGGATAAGTTGCTTGCTATATAGAGCAATAACTTAACGAGATGACGACAAATAAACGGGTGACTACTCCCCAAAACGGGTGAATTCTATGACTATAAATTAGTGGTGTCTATTAAAAAGATCCCAAAAACGAAAAAACCAGCATAATGTAGGATGCTGGCTTCACGTCTTGGTATGTAAAGTATTGATTATGCTTTAACTTTAGTCGTTGTTTTCTGGTTTGTTTCTTTCCAGTACTGAATACGACAACGATGAAGTTGGGCACGTCTCATTTTTTTCATGGTTAACTCCTTCTAAACTTTACGCAATCCACGTTACTCATCGAATGTAACAGTGAAATGACAACCGTAAGACCATTGTGTGACACAGTGAAGGAAGTCGTTGTTTGCCTCTAGTTGGCGTTCGACTCACGATTCCAAATAAGTTGAATGCTCTCTGTGTCGCTGGTCATCAATAGCGTTTCTGTTGCTAACGTATTCTGAATCTCATTTTTCCTGACCCAGGTAAATAATTTGGACGTGGAAATGGGATATAAGTTCAAAAATTCAATCAGTTTCTTATCCGCAGTTTGAGCTGTGCCCTGATTGAGCAATTCTTCAACAGTCACGCTTTCCCCGCCAACACTGGCTTTAATGAGATGATAACTGTCTTTGCGAAGCGACGTTTGTACATGCGTGTAGTTATGTACATTGAATGGAAATGTGTAGGTAATTTTGCTCACTAAGTCGTCGGGCTCTACGTAAATAACCACATCAAGTTGGATACCACGGTAAACCTGTTCGAAGCTGCAGTATTCGACGCCCTCGGTTTCACCACAGTCGTAGGTCTCCGACAGGGCTTGTACTTGCTGTTTTGTGCTGATATCGAGAACACCGGAGACAAACTGGGTCACCCATTGCTCGCTCGCAAGCGATGCATTGCCATACAACAAAAGCAAAAGAAGCAGCGTTCTATTCATTGCACTCTCTTAAATAACATGACGAAGAAAAACGGCCAAAGACAGCCTATCAATTTATCTAACAACTCCCCTCCTCCCCTCAATCTCATCCCTTGCGGCGATTTTGTGAGCAACTGCAAATTATGAGGCGTAGTCATACAGAAGGATGTGGCGATGATTCACTCAATTTATATTAGCGTTGGAAAACTAAAATAAATGGAATGAACATGAGACAAAAGACCCTACTTGCCTGCATGCTATTTGCTTCGCCAGCACTATTCGCATCACCGTATCTTACGGTTTCAACGTCGACGACAAGCCGTGACTATCCTATTGTTGCCGACGAACCACTAGTTATTCCTCTGACTAAAGACAAATACCAGCTTAAAATCTCTGGCATTGACGGTGACTGTACTAATGAGTTACCGAACAAAGTGAAGTTTAACACCCCAATTCCGCTGCTCTGTGGTAGCGACTCCGTGTTGCCACTAAATATACGTTTTACCGGAGATTATTCGTTTACTTACAGTGCAGAAGACCATTCTTTAGTTTTTAAACGACAACCTAAAAAAGTCGCTAAAAAAGAGTTCAAGCGACCCATTCCAAATGTTCAGTGTGAAACTCTCCCAAGCGAGCCTCAAGTTATTGCGGTTGGAGACAGTTACCCTGATGGCACGCAATTGCGCGATGTATTTACCAATGACATTGTGACCGTTAAGTCAGGTAAAGTTACAGTAAGACCTAACCAAGCTTCTGGTGGCTTAACTTTACTAGAGCCCGTCGAAACTACTCCGAAATCGGATGCGCTTAACTATCGCAATGCCAACATCTATTTTGTCATGGTTGATAGATTCAATAACTCGAACCCTGGTGCGCCGCAACCGTATGGTCGCCAATCTGATGGCAAAGATAACATTGGTACGTTCCATGGTGGGGATCTGAATGGTATCACTGAGAAGCTCGATTACATTAAAGCGCTAGGGACCAATGTCATCTGGCTCTCGCCAATTGTTGAACAGGTTCATGGTTTTGTTGGCGGCGGTGATAGCGGCTCTTTCCCATTTTACGGCTACCACGGCTACTGGACACGCGACTTTACCAAAATTGATGAAAGCTTCGGTAACGATGAGGATCTAAAGCGTTTAGTGGATGAGGCACACAAGCGCGGCATTAAGGTTCTGCTAGATGCCGTGGTTAACCACCCTGGCTACTCCACGCTTGCAGACATTCAATTTGATGAACTAAACGTACTTAAGCCAGAGCACCAACTGCCAGAAAACATCGCCGCTTGGCAACCCAAATCATCAGAAAACTGGCATAGCTACCATTCTAATATCGACTATCAAAGTGATAAATGGACGCACTGGTGGGGACCAGATTGGGTGCGCACAGGCTTACCTGGCTATGAACAACCGGGTTCAAGTGCCATTACGCTTTCACTTGCTGGGCTACCTGATTTTAGAACCGAATCCACCAAGGCGGTGACGCCGCCTAAATGGCTTCTAGAAAACCCTGGTACGCGCGTAAAAGCGAGAGAGAATCAGACCGTTGCTGATTATCTTATTGAATGGCAGACCGATTGGGTCAAGCGCTTTGGTATCGATGGCTATCGCGTTGATACCGTTAAACACGTTGAAGGTGAAGTTTGGCAACGCTTGAAAGCAGAAGCGACGACCAGCCTTGAACAGTGGCGCGAAGAAAACGGCAAGCAAGGCCAACCATTTTGGATGATGGGCGAAGTATGGGGACATAGTGCTCACCGCACGCCTTATTTTGATGATGGTTTTGACGCATTGATCAACTTTGATATGCAGAAGAAACTAGATAAAGGCGCCGCGTGTTTTAGCCAAATGGCAGAGACATATCAGAACTATGCCAACTCGATTCAAGAATCAAAAGACTTCAACCCAGTAAGCTACATGTCATCGCACGATACCGAGCTGTTCTTCAGTCGATTCAAAGATTACACCATGCAGCAAAACGCCGCGAACGCGCTACTGCTTAGTCCTGGTGCCGTTCAAGTCTACTATGGTGATGAAGTGGGTCGAAACATAGGACCATACGCCGATGACTTCCACCAAGGCACGCGCTCAGATATGGTTTGGGAGCTTAGCAAAGACAAGCAAGCACTGCTAAAACACTGGCAAACTCTTGGTCAGTTCCGTGACCGCCATCCAGCAGTTGGTGCAGGTGAACATAAGGTCATCGATAACGATAACGCCTATGTTTTCTCTAGAGAGCTAGACCAAGATAAAGTGGTCGTTGCCTACTTTGGTAAGTAGAGAAAAAGAAAAGTAGAAGCATTAAAAAGGCTCCTCGCTGTACATCCTTGGAGCCTTTTTTGATTACGCAACTGCTTAGCTTATTTATAGCCACCCTCTATCATTGGCTCTTCCAGTAGCAATCTCACTTTGTTGCGCTGTATCGCTTCTGGCGGCAGGCTAATGAACCCAAACTGGTTAAGAGTTGGTTTTTGCTTGTCGGAAAGCGTCAGGCCGATAAAGAACTCTTCTTGCTCGTTAAAGTACTCTCTGTTTGGCGGGAGATCGAGATACATATAGTAGACACTTGCCAACGGATATCGACCAGACAAGATCGTCTCTTTGTTCACATCGTAAGACTCTCCAAACTCATTGGTCACTTTTAAGATGTTTTGCTCATTTAAGTCATCGGTATACACCGAATACGCAATCGCCTCTTTTTGACCCGAGACTTCGCTAAGTAGAGCCTGCTTGTCGAAAACAAAATTAGTTGCCGCAAACTCACTTTGATCACAAGACACCCAGCTCGAAAACCTCTCATGCCCTATCAGTTGGTTATCGATAGCAAACGGAACCATAGGTCCAAGCTCGTTACCGTCACCATCTCTCCAACGAGTGACTTTCAGCTGCTCGTTACAACCGAAGACTGAGCGCAATTCTGCTACCGTGATGGACTTGGTTTGATTGTCCTTGTTGGCAAGTATCGCGATGACATCCGCAGTGAAAAACAACTCTGTGGGCTTGTATCCCCTCAAGTGGGTAAATTTAGCTATTTCATTGTCCTGCCATTTGCGAGAACTGATACCAAGTAGCATGTTATCGTTGGTCAAACTACTGGGAATATCCATGCTCTGCTTCACATCGATTTCGAGCCCCTTGGCATCCACCAGCGCTTGCATCACAGGCACTAGGTTGGGCTCGACCGCTACAACAGAGTGCTGTGTGTCAGGAGTATTGGCATACACACTCACGCTAAAAGCGGTCGCAGCCGTCATGAAAATCAGTGGCTTATTCACTTGGCGCCTCCACTTTTGTCGAACTGGTTAAGTCTTTTTCTGACGTGAAGATATCCCACTCTTTTACAGTAGACATCTCCGGATGATAGAAAACAGCAATAGTGCGACGTTTCCGCTGCTTGAGCTGCTCGGTGTATTGCGTCACCTCGGTAAACTCTTGCTCCGAGATTCTTTGACTTTCAATGCCTAAGTTTTCTATTGCTCGTTTAATTGCAGCGGTACGCCTTTTCGCTAGTGCTCGGTTGTAGTCATTTGTTCCTTCAGAGCTAGTATCACCAATCAAGACAACATTCGCATCTGGTGTCTCTTCTAACATGCGCGCAAGCTTATTGACGGTAGGCTCTTGATCCGGACGTATCACAGACTTGTCGTAATCAAAGTTCACCGTCACTACAACCGGCTCGTTAGAGAACTTCCACTCGGCACATCCCTCATTGTCCACAATAGTACCAGCTGGCGTGTCTAAGCATCGGTCACGTTGATTGATAATGCCGTCACCATCTTGGTCACGAAGGTCATCAATCTGGTGGCGTGTCATTTCTGTGTTTGGCGTTTCGGCGCAACCAAATAACAAGAGTAACGAGAGAGCAATAATTGATTTATTCATTATGAATCCCCCTCTTTCTGCCACTCTTCAGGGTGCTCAACACGAAGTGCGTAAGTCAAAACTCCCATTGCATTCAACAAACGATAGGCGGCAAACGTTCTATCGTATTTACTGCGCACATAGTTTTGTCTCGCTAAGAAAACTTCCACCTTCGCATCGAGCACATCAAGAAGGCTTCGGCGACCTACATTAAACTGCTGGATGTAACCAAGCTCAGCTATCTTCGCAGCATCGACATTCTGCTCTAATAAACGAATCTGTTGCTCTAGCATGGAATAGGCGTTCCACGCTAGCTCTGTCCCTTCTCGCACCTCGCGCTCTGTCCTCACTCTTATTGCTCTTGCCTCTTCAAGCCTCCATGCCGACGACTCAACTCTGGAGTCAGTAGAGAAACCATTGAAAAGATCGTAATCAAGCACCACCATGGCACGCATATCTTCATCGGGACCAATGACATTGCCTACGTTTCGATTTTTATTTGCGTGAAGCTCAATTTTCACTTCAGGATAATAATCCCCTTTCTCCCTGCGTATCTCTTGTCGAGCTGCATCCATATCCACCATGGCGGCCTTAATTTCTGGATGATTATCGACGGCTTGTTGAAGCGCGACGTCTAACGTGCTTGGCAGCAGCGCACTGTCAAACTTTGGAAATACCAAGTTACTCCCAGGTTTTCCTACCTGACGGAGGAACTGAGTTTGAAGATCAAATAGGTTGTTTTGTGCAGCTATCTGAGAAGACTGCGCCGTAGCTACACGAGCCGATATTTGCGCTAAATCCGAATTACTGGCAAGCCCTTGAGATTTTTTATCTAGAACATCTTGGTAGATTTCTTGATGCTCAACCACGTTGCGGTTGGCAAGCTGGAGTAAGGTTTCTGCCTCAAGAAGCTCTAGGTAAAGCCTAGTTACATCAAGTGAGACGTTCTCCGCTCTAGATATCAAAGTAAGGCGCTCTGCTTCCGCCTCATACCCTAAACGCTTCACGTTGGCACTAGTGCCAAAGCCGTCAAATAGCAGTTGGGAAACTCGAAGGCCTAACTCAGTGCGATTAAGTCGTCGATCATCAGGGTCAATAAAGTTACCATTATTATATCGAGTTTCTTCTACCCCAGCGGCAGCGTAGAGGTTCACTTGCGGTAATCTGTCGCCACCAGCTGCGTCACCATCTCTGATAACGGATTGATAACGCGAGTATTGCGCCAATACTTCAGGGCTGTAATCAATAGCAAAAGCTACCGACTCTTCTAACGAAATGGCACTAGCCGCCGATGTAAACACCATGGGCGATAGAGCTAAACAACTCGATAGCACGAGTTTTGTCACACGCATATCGTTTCCTTGTAGTTATTATCTTTCTCTCATTGAATTTTCTTTCGCTCTCAATATGGGTTTTAACCAATATTGCAAAACCGTTTTTTCGCCTGTGAGAATATCCACTGCTGCTTGCATACCCGGTATAACAGAAAACGTCCTACCATTTTCTTCAGGTTCAGAGAGCTCTATATGAGCCCGGTAATAAGCCACACCATCTTCCGTTTGTAGAGCATCGGCACTCACATAAGTCACCGTACCTTTTTGACCGCCGTATATAACAAAATCATAGGATGAAAACTTCACCATTGCCTCTAAACCTACTGAAATAAAAGCAATATCTTTGGGAGCAATCTTCGCTTCTATGATCAATGCCGAGTTTTCGGGCACCAATTCCATGATCGGCTCACCGGGGCGAACTACACCTCCAATGGTCCTGACAAAAACCTCTTTAACGGTGCCGTCCAAAGGCGCGACCACCTCAGTTCGTCTTAACTGATCGGCAATTGCTTGTCTGCTTTCATTTAACTGAGCGAGGGTGGCCGATATTTCGTTAAGTTGCCCTTGAGCTTTAGTTCGAAAGTCCAGAGCAATACCGCGATGATCAGCGATAGCTTCTGAGTAAGCAGCCTGCTGTTTTTGCGCGGTCACAATTGCGCTCGATAGGTCACCCTCGATTCGAATCACATCACGATTCAGCTTCAGAAGTTCGACTTCGGCCACCGCACCGCTCTCTACTACTGCTTTCAAAAGATCACGCTCTTTCTTAACTATCGACAGGCTACTTTGTAATGTTCGAATAGCGTTCTGCGTATCACTCACAGCCTGAGCCTGTTGCTCTATTCGCAGCTTTGATTCTTCAAGTTCAGACGAAAGCTGACTAAGGCGCTCTAGATAGTTGGCTTGCGCATTAAAAAGTGCGGGGCTGGATGAGTCGTTGCTTACGATTGATCGTGGCTCAATTTGAACCTGCGACTCCCAATTAGGCTGACTGATATCAACCTTCACGCTGGCCAGTTCAGCTTCTAGCCTTAATCGCTGAGCGGTCAAGCTATCAAACTGTTTCCCTGTTTCTTGGTAAGACGCTCTAAAGCGCGTGTCATCCAATATCGCGAGAGTTTGACCCGCTTTCACGCTGTCTCCTTGGCGCACTAAAATGTTCTCGACAATACCGCCTTCAAGACTTTGAATTGATTGGACTGACTGGCTCGGCACCACAGTACCTTCGCCGACGACTACCTCTTCCAACGTTGCCCAAGAAGCCCATAGCAAGGCACAAATAAACAGGCCTGCGATAATCCAAATTAGTTTTCTCGACCGATAGGCAAGCTGAGTATTGCTCCACTCAATATGACTAGTGCTCATCGTTACCCCCTTTGACGATAGCGATGTTCTTCACTTTGTGTTTTTGTTGACTAGGCTTGTCGAGCACTGCTTTTGGTGGCCCCTCTAGCACCAACTTGCCCTTGTCGAGAACAATCACTCGGTCACAAAGTGACAGTAGCGATTGACGGTGAGAACTGATCACAATAGTCATAGTGCGTGGCATTCGAGCAAGTGCTTGGTAAAAGCGACGTTCTGCCTGATTATCTAGCGCACTCGTTGGTTCATCCAAAACGAGGAACTTTGGCTGTCGGTATAACGCTCTGGCTAGTGCTACGGCTTGACGCTGCCCGCCGGATAGGTGGCGACCACCTTCACCTACTTGTGTCTCGAGACCATTCTCCAGACGCGACATGTAATCATTGAGCCCTGAATATTGGATGGCGTAAGTAAGCCGTACTTCATCAATCTTGGTTTCACCAAACACAATGTTTTCGAGCACAGAGCCGAACATCAATACGCTATTTTGTGCCACCCAACCCGAGGTTTTTCTTAACACGCTGTGTGGCCACAATTTTGCGTCTAGACCTTCAAAATAGAGCTGACCACTACTTGGCTCAACTTGCTTGAGCATAAGTGACAGCAAGGTTGATTTACCTGCTCCTGCAGCACCTATCACGCCAATACGCTCTCCCGGGCTGATTTCAAAAGAGATATCTTTAAGCGCCGCGGACGTGGTTTCAGGATAGAGATAACCAACATTGTCGAGTTTGACATGCCCATTAAATTCGCCTCTATCGATCGCCTGCTGGTTGCTCTCTTCTTGTGGCAACTCCATGATCTGATTTAGCCCGACCAAGGCAGCTCGTGATTGCTGATAACGGAGCATCAACATAGACAGCTGGTTAATGGCACTGCCCGCGCGCCCACTTAACATGACGATCGCAATAAGCCCACCCATTGTCAGTACACCTTCTGCTATTTGGTAAACACCAAACACAATAAGTGACACGGTCACTATTTGTTGGCTAGACTGAATGCAGTGAGTAACGATATTGGTATACGTTCGGGAGCGGGTTTGCCAAGTCGACAGAGATGAAATGATATTCTCCCATCGCTTTTGCAAAACACTTTCAGCGTTGTTCTGTTTGATTTCGGGTAAGGCGTTTAGTGCTTCGATAAGCTGAGCCTGACGCTGAGTCGAGAGCCGCGACGTTTCTTCAAGCGTATTCTCAACGTTGCGCTTCATGACTACGCTGATGATGAGCAAAAGTGCCATCACACCGACAGGGATCCACATCATCGCACCACCGAGCCAGCCAATGAGCACAAGAAAAAGTACGGTAAATGGTAGGTCAACCAACGTTACTAAGGTGACTGAAGTGAAGAATTCTTTAACCGAATCGAAATCCTGAAGTTGACGAGCAAATGCGCCCGTCGATTGTGGTCGATTCTCTAACTTCATGCCCACTGTCTTGCTAAACAGTGTCGCGGAGAGTTTATTGTCGATATATCGGCTCGCCATATCCGTCACCGAACTTCGTGACTCTTTTAATATCCAGTCGAATACGACAACGATCATCACCCCTGCAGCCAATACCCACAAGGTGCTCAACGCTTGGTTTGGAACAACCCGGTCATAAACGTTCATGGTAAACAGTGGCAAGATCAGCGCGAGTAAGTTGATAACGAGAGAGGCAATCAACAAGTCTCTGTACCAAGGACGCACTTCCTTTAGCGTCCGCCAAAGCCAACTCGTCGGTGTAGAAGGCTTTAACTCCTCGACACGACTATCGACAGCCGGCACACCACTTACCTGCCAGATTGAAGGGTTTGACGTTTTTCGTAGCTTTGTAAGCGTGGTATCTCGCTGTTTAAACTCTTCATCGACGACCAAATAGGTAACAGTTTGCCTTTGTACTTTGGTAACGACTAATGGCTGCTGAGTGTCTGAATCCACCATCACGAATGGAGGTTTCGCTCTTGCAATGGAGTTCGAGCTTAGCTCAAGAGACGTTAAGGAGGTTCGCTCCAATGCCCTTAAGAACAAAGGCTCAGACAACTGTCCATCATCAAGTGGCAAGCCACTGACTATTTTTATCGGATGACACCGCACCTCGTGGTGCTGGCATAACCACTTAATGGTCTCTAACCAATTATCCCTAGTTTGGTTTTCCACTGCATTTCCCTACTGCTAACTAGTTTGACGATAGTATTAAGTTTTGGTCGTCTAGCATTTTTTGAATAATGTCGGTCTCTGAAACGCCTGAAGCATCTCCGCCATACAAGGAATCGAGCGTCGTGTTTTCGAGTTTAACGTTGTGCTCGACCTGATTTCCGCTCGGCAATAGCTCTATGCGTACATCTGCACCGTCTTGAATCAAGTTAAGTTGACTAGCTGCATCCGTCGCATTCGTTGCTGAAAGAATCGCGCTAAGGTCAATGCTGTCAGTATTTGCGCTAACGTTAAAATCAGTGACCGTATCCGTAAACTCAAACACAGTACCAATATCATCACTCGTAAACACAAAGGTATCGTGACCAAGTCCACCGGTCAGCTCGTCATTCCCTTTGCCACTTAAGATCGTGTCTGCACCTATACCGCCACTAAGGGTGTCGCCGCCAGAACCACCTGAGATATAGTCTTTCTGGAAGTTACCCGTCAGAGTTTGGCTCCCCTCAGTTAAGAGTTCCACATCCAGGGTCTCTACGGCGCCATCCGCTGTGTTTCCATTGAGCTCAGCAGAAGGCTTTAGAATTAACGTGAAGGTTTCATCAGCACTCAAAGTGCCAGGGTCTTTGATAGCAACAGAGCTAATATCATCGCCATCTACTTCCCAGTTATCACCGATCTTTTCACCCTTGGTCAGTTCTAGATCGCTAGGTAAGCCCTCGATAGTTAGCTTTCCGGTTTCACCATCAGCAGGATTAACGAGATCAAGCGATAACCCGAGAGGAATATCTCCTGTCGGCTCAGCGAGAATATTGTCATAGGTTAAATCCAAGATAGGCGCGTCTGGCTCTGGTGTAATTTCTATTCGGATCGTTTCTTGTTTGATTGGACCAAAATCGCCGACATTTGACCCTAACACGGTCGCTGTATCACGGGCGTCTGCAGTGATGGTTAGGTCAATATCACCGAACGCATCACCAGCAAATAGCTCGATACTATTAATAGAGCTCGCTGAAACCAAAATAACCGCTGTTGCTACGCCATCTACTTGGAAGAAACGAGCCGTCTTACCATCAACACGAATACTCGCCATATCTTCTATCGAACTCGAATCATTGGCAGCTTTAGCAGTCACCACCAATGCAATGGACTCATCGCTATTGGTTTCTTGAGTCACGATATCGATTGGAATCGTGATAACGGCATCTTCATCCCCCGTCACTTTATCGGGCACGTTGAAGAAATCGATCTCATCAGCAATCGGATTAACGCCCAGCGTAAATGAAGACTCAGTAATGCGGGTGTCATTCGTCGCTAGCTCTTCGGTTATGGCTTTAAGTGTCAGCGGTATATCACCACTAAAATCGAGAGGCGGCAAAATGTAGGTATTATCAAGGTCCGCAGGATCGAGCTGCCATTCGTAGGTTGGGTTACCCTGGAACATTCCCCCGTCCTCACCATTATTGGGCACCAGCTCATAGCTCTCACCCACTTTGGTCACTACAACCGCCCCTTCAGGTACGCCAGTTATGCTCAGTGACATGTTTTCAGAGCCGTCTTGGTCAATCAGTTCGGCATCTAAACTGGCTAAAGATATGTAGGTATCTTCATCTCCAGTGAAGTCATCGGTCACTAGGCTTGCTGGATCAACAATCGGGTTGATATCAATGATCTTGGTGACGGTTTTTGTCTGGGTATCGGTTTCTGTGAGACAGTCCGTTTTATCGGTAATATTCACTTCAGCAGTCAGTGAAATTTCACCGCTAAAGTTAGCTGGAGGGGTGAGAATGACCTCAGAAAGTCTTGTAACATCCGTTATCGTGTAGCTGCCGTCGCCGTTATCAATTAGCCAGCTGGTATCACTACCAGGTGCAGAGAGTTTTGCTCCATCAGACACTTGAATATTAAAGAAATTAACGGTCTCTTTACCTGTTGCTGATTCCCCTTCACCAATCACGGTTTGACTGCCATCGAGCTTCACTGAGTCACCTAAGATCAACTGAAGATCCAGATCGGAAGCGACGTCTTCATCAATTCTGCTTAACACAGTTGAAAGAGTAATGTCATCGACAACCGGGCGGATATCAATACTGATTGTTTGAGTGGTCGTTAAGCTAGAACCATTACACGATGAGGTTTCTGTGGTCTGAACTTCAAAATTAACACAACCCGCGAAGTCTTCATCAAGGCCAACAATTTGCAAGTTACTTAAACCAGATTGACTTATGGTGTACCCAACAATTTCACCATCATTGTCATAAACAGTAATAACGCCGTTGCCCTGTAATTCAACATCTTCTGGTAATGAGTCTGCAGGAACATAAAACGAGATACTGTTGTCAGGGTCGCTAGCAATATCAGGGTTAAGAAGACCCGACAAGTCCAGAACTTCAGTGCCCTCATCAAAGACTATATCGTCATCTGACTCAATCTCTCCCGGAGGACCGACAGGGTCACAAGGAGTGCCACCGCCGCTGTGACCAGTGATTTGGATCTGAAACTTACCATCGATGTATTTGGCATCCTCGCCATCTATCACTCGAGCACGAACGACAATGTCGATAACAGGCGTATCTTGATTGCTGGAAATCGTGACGTTGTTGAGAATAAACGTAGAGATATCCTGAACAGTATCACTCGTCAAACCATTAGCTGGAATGATCCAGTTGCCATCGGGGGTTTCCTGAGCTTCATTGCCGCCACTATTGACCACAATGTCATACTCTTGAGGTACCTCAAGTATGATGTAGTCTAGATATTCCGAGCCATCGATATCTTCTTCAATGAATCTAACCGCATTTGACACATCGACAGGGCTGCCATCGTCGCTTATAAAAGTTTCTAGTGAGGTTTCTAGCCTTGTGTCTCCCTCCACTTTCGCTTCAACTGTCACAGTCAATGAGCCAGAAATGAGCTTAGTGGCCGTTGCACCTAGCTCTGATGTATCAGTAACTTCATAGCGCACCGGAATACTGAAGACACCACTCAAATCTTCTGTCGGAACGACACTTAAACGACCACTGTTGAACAGTGAGTCCAGAGTTGGTGTTGTAGAATCTAACAAGGTTTCCAAATCTAATCCCGTCGCAGGGACAGTTATAGGCGAACTATCGAACAATAAGGTAAGGTCGCTCGGTAACGGATCGATCAAGTAACCGGTTAAGGTTTCACTGCCATCACTATCGCCACTCAGTCTAGGTTCAAGATCCAGGGCAATCTGGCCATCTTCAATACCTGTGGTTGATACTGTGACGCCTTCGCTTTGGTCAACAACCGGCAGCAAGTCGATTTGAACATTGTACTCAAACGTACCGCTATCTCCGTCTGGCTCCGTTGATACAACCCGAGCATCAAACGTAATTCGACCACTAAAGTCTTCTTTAGGTTTTACGAATAGGGTTGCCAGCTCCTCATTGCTCACCTGATAAACATTGCCCGTCGTAGGGTCAATACCAGCAATGGTTAAAGCGACTGGTTGACCCACGCTGTCCACAATCGAAATATCATCAGGTAGATTGGTAATCAAAATATTGAGCACCTCAGACACATCATCATCTGAGGTAACAAAAACGAAATCCAATGGCACTAAACCATCTTCATTAAAGGAAGCGGCAGTTTCGATGGTTTTATTTGCTTCATCATACTGCCAGTTCCCATTGCCACCATCTTGAGCGATAGGCTCATCAACAACACCTTTTAAGGTGATATTGATTGTCTTGGTTGTGCTATCCGCTTCTTCGTTAACTGGAGGCAAACCATCAACGGTCGATTCCACCGCAACGGCCGTAACGTTAATAGCTAGGCTCTCTGTGAACGAACTGATATCCGTTTTAGGTCTGAGTAATGCGTCGCCATTAGCGATAGCATCAGACTCTACGCGATACATATTCGTACCCGTTTGCTCGAACCCGGTTCCTGTTAACGACCAACCATCTTGAACTTCAATGTCATAAAATAGCGACTCGGAACCATCGGTATCTGTCAGCGTCCCAAAAATCGCATCGCTGAGGTCGATATCGACATCCTCCAAGCCTCGTACATCTCGCACAGAGAGTTCTGGCACATCAGCATCAGGAGAAACCTTAATAACGACAGGAGAATCTATCTCTGCGGTCTTGTCGGTGCTCTGAGCAAACTCGCTGCCTTTCTCGGTCGAAATCGCTTTTAGATCAAATGTGAACTCTCCAGCAAGGTTCTTTTTCACTGTAATCGTCATTTGATCGAGCTGGCTTTGAGTGTAGGACTTACCCTCAACAATTTTATCGCCATTGAGTTTGATGGTAATGCCGCTTGGCACGTTGGTAATTTGATAACTGAGCGACTCTGAGCTATCCGTATCAACGAGCAACGCATCGATGTCTAGCGGGAAGGTTCGGTCTATATCCTCCGTTAGGTTGTATTCAAACTGTGAACTTCCCCAATCAGGTGCATCAGCAACAGGCAATACCGAGATGTCGAGAACTTCATTACTCAATACATCATCGGCCGCACCTGTCTTAGTCACAGTCGCACCAACAATCAAAGCGACGACGTTTGAAGACAGCGTTGTATTGGATTCATTCTCTTTCGGTCGATAGGTCAGCACCCCATCGGGTACAAAGTAGTTTTCTCCGGTTTCTTGTTTAATCTGAGCATCCGTCAGCGTCACAGTACCGCCAACCGCGACAAGCGCTACGCCATCAAGGTATAGGGTTCCGTCTTGTAAGCCGGAGATTCTGATTTCACTGACGTTTTCACCTTGATCAAAATCACCAACAAACACCTTAATATCAACGGTCGCTAACTCATCCTCACGTATCTCGGTGTTTTCAACTCGAACAAAACCGATACTGTCATCGAGGATCAATTTCGCTGTATTTGAAACGGTATCGCCATCGTTATCTTTAACGGTAAATACGATGCTATCGGTTAGCGCAGGGCTCGCGTCCACACTTGAGTTGGTGACCACCGTGTAGCTACCATCCGACTTTAAAGTAAGCGTGCCGTATATCGAACTGTCATTAGCATTCGTGAGATTAACGACAAACTCATCTGTTGCTCCAAAGATGTAGGTTCCACTTTCGTAGGTAAACTCAGTAATTGCGCCCCCGTCCACACCGATCCTAGTGCCAGAAAGCAGATTACCCGAGAAGCTGTCCCCTTCCGTGATCTCTAACGTCTGCGCATCACCGGTCGTCGGAATATCATCCGTTACCGCAACTTTGAGTATCGACTCAGCTGATTCGTCACCATCACTGTCTGTGGCTACGATAGGAAATTCTAGATCGAGTATATTTGCACCATTGCCATCCGCATGATCAAGAGGCTTAAAGAGGAAGAACTCTGCTGAGCCATCCACATTTAAACGCAGACGGAATACCTCCTCGTTCGAGCTTTGCTTGGTGCCGATATACCAACCATCAATATCACGATCGGCCAAAACTATAGTTTCACCACCACTGGTGTAGCTTCCAAAGTTTGAAATATTGATATCAAAAGAAACAATGGTGTCGGAACCTCTTACAAACGTTAGAGTGTCCGCTTGTATGACTTCGACCTCGCCAACACCTTCTAAATCTGCTTCGTTTACTGACACAGTCACTGTTTCAACCGTCGGGTCTCGACCATCGAGTATGGCGACCGTCGAGATTTGTTCGGTTTCTGTGCCATCAAGGTCGGTGACAACAATTGGAAGATTGATAGTCAAAGAGTCCACAGAGCCATCGCTGCCGTGATCTATCTCTTTGAACAGACGAAAACCAATATCAACACTGCCTGTTGTACTGGATGCAATCTCTAGTTCGTCAGGCAGTGACACTCTAAACACCACCATGCCATTTTCATCAATACCATCGTAGGTGTTATCACCGTTATCACGCCAAACAACGCTCAAGCCATAGGTTGTAATTGCATTGCCGTTTGAATCTTCCACTGCTGTACCGTTATCAATGGAAAGCGCAATGTCAGTGAGTTCATCTTGAGATGCAGTAATGCTTATCGTAGATGTGTCGGTATTGGTCTCTGTCTCTCCTGACTTTTCCGGTAATTCGGTCACTGTGAGTGATGCAGTCCCAACCGTCGCAGAGCCCGAATCGGTTACTTTTACATCTAGCGTGAGTTTGGTTTGGTCTCCGTCAGAGTCTCTGGCTGTCACCACGAAAGGGATTTCCAAAGGGTCACTGGTGTTGTCGAGGTTTTGCAGTAAAGTGAATGTATAATCTACATCCCCACCTGTATCGGCGTCAGGTTGAATAAACCCAATAACAAACACATTCACCGTATTTCCATTGCTGTCTTCGTATGACCCCGTCAGAATAGCGCCCGTCGCATCAACAGTGTAATGAATGAGATTTCCACCGCTATAGACGAGTGGTTGATCAGCGGTATCAAAGAATACAGTGGGTTTTAGTGATTGGTTTTTATCAAGGTCATCCGCACCAATAGACACGTTGAACGTTCCTGTCCCTCTTACAAAGCTCGCACTGTTTAACCCTCCCTCGGAAACAGTAGGGGCATCAGTTAGATTGATCATGGTAGGGTCACTACCATCCTTGATTAGCAAATTAAAGTCGCCAAGGCCAAGCTCGGTTCCGTCGGTATCCAAACCACCAATGACTAAAGGTAGATTAAGAAGATCATTGTTGGTTGGTTGATTTAATGGTTGCTCTTGAACAATCGTCAGTGAGCCAGTTACAGCAGTAGGATCGCTTGCGTTGACCTCTCCTGTTAGGGTCAGTGTGAACACCACCGTGGTGCCGGATTTAGCCGTCAGCACTTTACCTGCGTCATTTAACTCATAAGTAAGGGCAAGGAGATCATTACCACTCGTAAGCGACAAACTATCGAGTACGTTGAGTGTACTTGCTTCGAAGTAAAGGCTATCTGGGTCTGGATTATCAGAACCTGGATTGACATCAAACGTAGTAACAAATGTACCGGGTCTATCAACTAAATCGGGTTCGGTATATTCATAACTCCCAGAACCTACCTGCCCTGCATCACCATCAGAAATGAAAATCGTCGCAGTGCCTTGTCCAAAATCGTTTTCTTGGTCGCCAGCGATGTAATCAAAGGAAACCTTTTGGCGACCCGCAGAGTTATCTATATTTCGATTTGCAGAAAAATTGTAATGACCATTGGCAAATACGCTTAGCTGACCTTCAGGAATATCGACAACCGTTGGTGTGCTACCAGAGACCACGTATTCTGTACCATCAATGATAATTTTGGAGACTATGAGCGCCCCATCCAAATCAATATCATTGTTGAGCACGTTACCAGACTTCACTTCACCTTCAGTAACGAACGCGAAATCATCGAAGATTAAAGGCTCTATATCTGCAACATTAATCGGCAGGTGACCGATCACCACTTCCGTGGTGCCATCAGCATCCGTCTGCGTCCCCTGAATTAAAAGCGCGGTTTGGATGGAGTTTAAATCAGGCTCTTGGTCGATAACCTGCTTAAAGGCCACGTCAACCTTATCGCCAGTGAGTACCGCTTCAAAAACAACTTCTCCATCACTTCTGACACCCATGACCTGATAATCGGTCACTGTGACTGTAATAGAGAGTCCGTTAGATGTGAGCTGGTCGATAAGCGATTGCGACTCATAAAACACAAACTCTGCGTTTTCGATTCGCACATCAGACTCTTTCGCTTGGTTGCCGAAGATACCAATTACCGTATCACTAAACGCGAGTGACTCTGGAAGTACTAATGTCGGCATATCATCAGTCGCCGAGTTACCTACCGCATTGCTAACATTCGCATCGAGCGTCCATACTGCGTTGAGATCGAGTGATGACACATCGATGTCTGACACCAACCAATTGCCGTCAGCGTCTACGTTCCCTTGATACTCAACCGTCACCACACCATCACTAACAACAACAGTAACGGGTAAACCTTCTTCGACAAGATCGGTTGTTCCTTGCAGACTTGTTAATGAACCACCTCTAAAAGCGAGAATGTTAAATCCCTGCAATGTATCAATATCAATGGCGGGCTTGGCAGTATCAATTATCGATGTATCATTTGCTGTCGTCGGATTTCCAGCGATATCATTTGTTTCTGCGATTACTGACAACTCACCATCATCAAAACGTGACAAATCGACATTAGAAACCGACCAAAGGCCATCAGTTACAACAGTGGTTAATGTGATCGGATCGCCGCTAACCCCCGATATAGTCAAGGTTACGGTTTGGCCATCCTCAACATTCGAGACGGTTCCAGACAGATCTGTGGCTAGGATTTCTTGTTCATTGGTGGCCCCATCGACATCATCAAATTTAACGGTAATGGACGCTTGAGTATCCTTCACTATGGTGTCTGAAGCGGAAGTCGGGTTACCTGCGATATCTACTGTAGAGGCTTCAACGGTAAGTACGCCATCTTGCAGACTTTGAACATCCAGGTTGGAAATGCTCCAAAGCCCGGTATCACTTACCGCTGACTCCCCTGACAACGTTGCGCCCAGGGTATCAGTCACTGTCCAAGAGATTGTTTGCCCCGCTTCGACAAATTGTGTGGTACCTGAGAAAGCAGAATTCGGAGCCTCAGCAGCGTTAATGTACTCATCACCAAAACCATTCCACTCCACCGTGATACTTGCCATGGTGTCTTTAATGGTGGTGTCAGAGGCTGACGCTGGGTTACCTGCAACATCTTCCGTGCTGACGTCAACAGCTATGTCACCATCATCAAACGCAGAGAAGTCAACATCAGACAGTGACCAAGCACCGTTAGTGACCGTTGTGGTGAAATTAAGTGGCGAGCTCCCCGTGCCGGTTATCTCGATAGAGACTATTTGACCATCTTCTACATTGGTAACCGTACCCGTAAGGTCGGTCATTGGCGCTTCAAACTGATTCACAACCCCATCGACATCAAAGACTTCGACTGTGATAGCCGCTTGGGTGTCTTTGACTATGGTGTCAGTGGCGCTAACCATATTCCCTGCCACATCTGTCGTCGTTGCCTCAACGACTAGATTGCCATCAGTCAGACCGGAGACATCCTGACCTGCGACACTCCAAGCACCAGATGCATCAACAGTCGATGTTCCTGAGATACTCGCACCTAACTCATCGGTGACCGTCCAATTGATCGTTTGTCTTGCCTCAACAAACTGAGTTGTACCGTTAAATGCTGCGCTCGATGATTCGACTAGATTAATGAACTCATCACCAAAGCCATCCCAATCAACCGAGATATTAGCTGCGGTGTCCTTTGTGATGGTGTCGGTTGAACTTGTGGGGTTGCCAGCCTTATCAATCGTCGATGCTTCAACAATGAGTGCACCATCTGTCAAACCCGACACATCAAGGTTCGTTATTTGCCATTGCCCGGTTTCACTGACAAGAGACGTACCCGAAATAGTACTACCTTGCGCGTCTGTTACCGTCCAATTGATGGTTTGTCCCGCTTCCACAAACTCAGTTGTCCCTGTAAACGCAGCATTCGGTGCTTCCACTAAGTTTACGTACTCATCACCAAACCCGTCCCAATCTACGCTAATGCTTGCCAGCGTATCTTTTATCGTTGTATCCGTTGCCGATACCGAGTTTCCAGCGATATCTGTGGTGCTTGCCACTACAGACATCTCACCCTCGGCAAAACCAGACAGATCTATGTTGGATATCGACCAACTACTACCATTGACTGTTGTAGAGAGATTGAGTGTATCTCCACTTAAATTTGAAAGCACAATATCAATAGATTGGCCGTTCTCTACATTCGACACAGTCCCCGATATCATAGTGATTGGGGTCTCAAACTGATTGATAACACCATCGACATCATCAAATTGAACGGTTATGGACGCTTGTGTGTCCTTCACTATAGTGTCAGTAGCGGAAGTCGGGTTACCTGCGATATCTACTGTTGAAGCTTCAACGGTAAGTACGCCATCTTGCAGACTTTGAACATCCAGGTTGGAAATGCTCCAAAGCCCGGTATCACTTACAGCTGACTCCCCTGACAACATTGCGCCCAGGGTATCAGTCACTGTCCAAGAGATTGTTTGCCCCGCTTCGACAAATTGTGTGGTACCTGAGAAAGCAGAATTCGGAGCCTCAGCAGCGTTAATGTACTCATCACCAAAACCATTCCACTCCACCGTGATACTTGCCATGGTGTCTTTAATGGTGGTGTCAGAGGCTGACGCTGGGTTGCCTGCCATATCTTCCGTGCTGACCTCAACAGCTATGTCACCATCATCAAACGCAGATAAGTCAACATCAGACAGTGACCAAGCACCGTTAGTGACCGTTGTGGTGAAATTGAGTGGCGAGCTCCCCGTGCCGGTTATCTCGATAGAAACTGTTTGGCCATCTTCTACATTGGTAACCGTACCCGTAAGGTCGGTCATTGGCACTTCAAACTGATTCACAACCCCATCGACATCAATGACTTCGACTGTGATAGCCGCTTGGGTGTCTTTGACTATGGTGTCAGTGGCGCTAACCATATTCCCTGCCACATCTGTCGTCGTTGCCTCAACGACTAGATTGCCATCAGTCAGACCGGAGACATCCTGACCTGCGACACTCCAAACACCAGATGCATCAACGGTCGATGTTCCTGAAATACTCGCACCTAACTCATCGGTGACCGTCCAATGGATCGTTTGTCCTGCCTCAACAAACTGAGTCGTACCGTTAAATGCTGCGCTCGGCGATTCAACTAGATTAATGAACTCATCACCAAAGCCATCCCAATCAACCGAGATATTAGCTGCGGTGTCCTTTGTGATGGTGTCGGTTGAACTTGTGGGGTTGCCAGCCTTATCAACCGTCGATGCTTCAACAGTGAGTGTACCATCTGTCAAACCCGACACATTAAGGTTCGTTATTTGCCATTGCCCGGTTTCACTGACAAGAGACGTACCCGAAATAGTACTACCTTGCGCGTCTGTTACCGTCCAATTGATAGTTTGTCCCGCTTCCACAAACTCAGTTGTTCCTGTAAACGCAGCATTCGGCGCTTCCACTAAGTTTACGTACTCATCACCAAACCCGTCCCAGTCAACACTAATACTTGCCAAGGTATCTTTTATGGTTGTATCCGTTGCCGATACCGAGTTCCCAGCGATATCTATCGTGCTCGCCACTACAGACAGTTCACCCTCGGCAAAACCAGACAGATCGATGTTGGATATCGACCAACTCGCTCCGTTAACTATCGAAGATAAGCTTAGAGAATCACCGTTACTGTTCGATAGGATGACATTTATTGTCTGGCCGTCTTCCACTTCTGCGACCGTTCCTGATATCGTTGTAATTGGAGCCTCATACTGATTTAGCACACCATCGACATCATCAAACTGAACCGAAATAAAAGCCTTTGTATCTTTTATAATTGTATCGCTAGACGTTGCTGGGTTGCCTGCAATATCGACCGTTGAAGCTTCAACAGTAATTACACCGTCTTGGAGAGTTTGAACATCGACAGACGCTATATTCCACTCTCCAGATTCACTCACTACTGAAGTTCCTGAAAGTGAAGTTCCCAACTCGTCGGTTACGGTCCAGTTAATCACCTGACCAGCCTCTACAAATTCAGTTGTCCCTGTAAATGCTTCGGCAGGTGCTTCGTTAGCGTTGACATAGTCATCACCAAAACCATCAAGTTCAACCGTAATACTCGCTAATGTATCTTTGATCGTCGTATCTTGAGCGGTAACATTATTGCCAAAATCATCAGAAATTATGGCATCAACAATCAACGGGCCTTCTGCGAGCGTCGAAAGATCAATATCAGAAATAAAATAAGACTCGTTAATTGTTACGGACTGGAGCTGGATGGTATTACCATCTTGATCAGTAATGGTAATAAAAACATCTCTATCATCACGCACGTCCTTTGCGGTGCCTTCGATGATGACACTTGGAACTTCAAACTGATTCTCATAACCATCACCACCATCGAGAATGTTGACGGTTAACGCCGCTTGGTCAGGCAGAATATCTAGCGAAGACTCCGCTGGCCTTGGTGAGGTATCTAACCTATTAGCAGGCCTAGTATCGAACCCCGCTCGAGCTATAGTTTCGTCTAGTGTTGCCTTTAACGAAACAATAAATCCGCCGCTTTCGTTACTCGTTCCTGAGGTAAGGTCCACGTTACCTTGTTGGTTAACAATATTATTCGTCAAATCATCAATGGTTTCTGAGAGAGCTTGCTCTACAGAGGCAATTTGCGCCGGGGTAAGGTTTGTCTGATCACCTAGCTCAACGATTGGCTGATTAACGACCAATACCCCATCGATTAGCGATTCATCAGGAGCAGCGCGCTCCCAACTTCCGTCTGAAAACACTTTCCAAATCACATCACCCATCTGAACGTATAGCACTGGCACCATCTTTGGTCTCCGATCCTTACTAAGCCTTTCATCTAAAGATAGTATTTGTACAAAGTAGCGTGGTAAATTTTACAAATTTGTTCTAGTTAATAAGGTAGAGTTCAAAGAAGGAACCGGGTTATGGCAGGCGCAAGTTTACTCACCCTAATTGATGACATCTCCGTGCTCATGGACGATGTCGCCGTTATGTCGAAGGCTGCAGTTAAAAAAACCGCCGGTGTACTTGGCGACGATCTCGCCGTAAATGCTGAGCAAGTCAGCGGTGTTGCTACCGAAAGAGAGCTTCCTGTAGTCTGGGCAGTTGCTAAAGGCTCACTTCTCAATAAAGTAATATTAGTCCCCGCCGCCTTACTCATAAGCTTATTTATTCCATGGCTCATCACACCGCTACTTACTCTTGGTGGTGCTTTTCTTTGCTTCGAAGGATTTGAAAAAATCCACCATTGGTGGACCCATCGCGGTCAAAAAGCATCTCATGTAAAAAACGAAGATGTGGTTTCAATGACAGCCGAAGAGTTTGCCAATCTCGAACAACAAAAAATCAAAGGCGCAATCCGCACCGACTTTATTCTGTCTGCAGAAATCGTCGTGATCGCCCTCGGCACTATGATGGCTCAATCACTGACCATGCAGGCTGTCAGTTTAAGTATCGTTGCTGTGCTAGTCACCGCTGGCGTATACGGTTTAGTCGCTATCATCGTAAAGCTCGATGACGCTGGACTCTGGCTTATCAATAACAATCCTTCTAAAAGTGTCTTGAAGCAGAAACTAGGGCTCGGTCTTTTGAGCTTCGCTCCTTGGTTAATGAAAGCTCTCGCAGTCGTTGGCACGATCGCGATGTTCTTGGTTGGTGGCGGTATTATTAGCCATGCGATTCCTTGGCTCGAACACTTAAGTGCTGCACAGGCAGATACCTTCAATCACATTCCAAGCCTAGATCTATTCTGGGAGAGCATTGGTGCTAGCATGATTCACCTGTTTAGCGGTGCTGTACTTGGTGCTGTTTGCTTTAGGTTGCACCACGTTTACACCAAGATAAAAGGTTCAGCCTGACCAACGTAATGTCACTGGCGTATAACTCGTCTAGATACAAACTTAATGACCTATTCACGACCCCGTAAGATAGCCACAAGCCACAACTGATTTAATACCGATTCAAACAACAATAAGCCTAGATAGGCATTAAGGAAGTTGAAATGAAAAGTGTATGGGTCGGTGGGTTGATGATCTCCAGTTTGGTCGCTTTTAATGCAAACGCATCAGCGCCAGCATCGATTAATCTAGGTATTTTAGGTGGTGAGAACTCGGAAGCGCAGATTGGTAACAACCAATGTGTGGTTGAGTTTATGCAAGCGGAACTTGGTGTGAAAACCAACATCCGCAATTCGAGTGACTACAACTCAGTCATACAAGGTTTACTCGGTAAGAAAATCGACTTGGTTATCAACATGTCGCCTAAAGCGTTCGCCGAAGTCCACCTTAATGATCCAGAAGCGGTGGACATCATCGGCTTAATTGCCGATAACACGGATAACTCTCGGGGCTACCACTCAGTTGTCATCGTAAAAGCTGATAGCCCTTATCAAAGCATCGACGATTTACGTGGCAAGGTATTCTCTTTTGCAGACCCAAATTCTACCTCCGGCTACTTGATACCAAACAACCAACTTCAGCAGCAGATTGGCGGCACGATGGACAACCGTTTTAACGGTTTCTTCGACACAATCAGTTTTTCGGGCGGGCACGAGCAAAACATCGTTGGTGTTATCAACGGTCAGTTTGATGCTGCAGTCTCTGCGTCAAGCATGGTAGGTGATGAATCGATAGGTTATTCAGCAGGCGCTCTCCATCGCTATGCGAAGCACGACCCAGAGGTGATGGATAAGATCCGCGTCATCTGGCAATCTCCGCTTATCGCGAATGGCTCTACGATTGTCAGCAATGATTTAGACCCAGCGTTTAAAGAAAAGCTGGTTGCTGCCGTAAAAAAGTTGGATAAAGAAGATAACGAGTGCTTCTCAAAAGCCGCAGGCGGATTAAGACATCTTGCCGATACGAGCATAGAAGAGTATCAATCGATCATCGATTTGGTGTATGCGACTAAGTTTGTGCAGCGCTAAACCACGCTTGCACAGGTCTAACTAAAGCACAAAAAAGTAGGTTCACGACTGAGCCTACTTTTGAATGTGAATTGCTAAGAGTGTCTATGACAGCTCTGACAATTGGTCTGAGAACCAGATTTTGCGTTGAAAACGTGGGTTCTTAGATGACATATCGATTTTATATGGGTTCTTCTCAAGCGCACGCTGAGGCACGTTAAGGATCTTACAAAGCTCTTGCGCCAAGAACTTCTCAATCTTCAACACAACCATCTTCTTACGCAGACGCCCCTGCTCATCACGGTTTAGGATCGTTGGCATGGTGTTCAGCGTCAGAATCTCACCAAGTGCAGGGTGAGACATACGCTCACGCCCTTCTGTGCTCGCGTAGAAGTGCGACACAGTAAATACCATACGCTCAGGCTTTAGCTGCTGGAGGAACTGACAAGATTGAACTACTGTCGAGCCAGTGCGAACCATATCATCAAACAGAACAATACTTGGGTTCTCTAGACCCTCAAATGTATCTTCGCTCTCTTTATGCAGCGTGATTTCAACTTTGCGCTCGGCCGTACGCTCTTTGTCCAGCATGATGAACTTCGCTTTGTTTAAGCCCAGCTTCTTGTAGATCTCTTTAACGAAATCACGAGCGCCTTTGTCTGGAGCACATAGAACCAGACCTTCGCCTTCTGGACCGTAGCTTAGAATGTTTGAGTTCAATAGGTAGTGCGCGTAAATCTCGTAAGGAATCAGGTTGTAGAAACGCCCTTTGAACACTTCAGTAAACATCTTCTGCACAGAGACCGAGTGGTTATGTACAGTGATGACATCATCCACACCAGCAAGCTTTAGCATTTGCGCGTAAAGCATCGCCGTAAATGGCTGACCATCAAACTTCTTGATATCGGCGACGTCACGCTCAGCTGACTTATCACCTAACTCAGGACGAGCACCACGGTCTTGAGCAGAGAAAAACAGGTCAGGTTCAACCAAAGTCACACGGCTAGCGCCATTTTCTTTCGCCGCACGTGCAATGATCAAGTTGTGCATTGCAAGTTCTTGACGGCTTGTGACCAGATTGCCCGTGCTGACAATCACTACGGTTTTGCCCGCTAGGCTATTACCAATGTTGTCCATGTCGTTCTCATCAGAGATAAAGCGTGGGCAAAACTCGGTATTCATAAAGTGCTTCATGCTGATGACATCGGAGATATCTTCATGCTGCCCCATCGCATAGGCGACATCGATTGCAAATGGGTTATCAGATGAGTTGCTAACAATCACTACGTCACTAGATTGTTCGTTCAGAGTGCTCATGGTATTCCTTATCAAGAAGAAGCGAAGTGGGTTGCGGGTATTCTAGTGGTAAACCACACAAAATGGCATCGGAAATAGTAAGTTTATGCGTAATTAGGTTGAGAACAGCATTAAGCAAACGTTTTCCAACTGAAAATTGCGTCTATTTTCACCATTTCGTTTAGTCGAAGGCGCTAATTTCGTCATTTTTTCGTCAAGTAATTGATCTTACGCAGCAATACGTTCATCTATCTCCCCTCCCCTATATTCAGCCAGCAAAGCAAACGCTAGAATCCCCTCCAAATTTTATTTGGCAAAACAGGAAACGGCTTCTGATGACTACTCCAACTCAGTTTGAACTTTATGACATCCTCAAAACCTATGAGGACAACTACCAAAATGGTCCATTCTTTGATGCCAAATACCCGACTCGTCCAGCGGTAACACAAACTCATAAAATCTTTGACTTTGAGGTTAACTCTCGTCTTGGTGTTCCTGCGGGCCCTCTACTAAACAGCCACTGGTGTGATGTTTATGCGAAGCTAGGTTTCGATATCCCGGTATACAAAACAGTAAGAAGTGTTGAGCGCACCTGCCACCCAGCACCAAACTGTGTCTTCCTTGATACCAACGAACAGTTCGACAACCGCGACATCAACACAGAGATCCACCCAGGTGCTCGCCCTTCAGTCGATGAAAAAATCACCATCACTAACTCGTTCGGCGTACCTTCTCTAGCGCCATCGGTGTGGATGAAAGACATCGAAGAAGGCAACCGTAAGATGGGTAAGAACCAGCTTATGATTGTTTCGGTAAACGGTACTCCAGGTCTTGCAGAGCGTGATCTTGTTGAAGACTACGGCTACGTTTCATCAATGGCGAAAGAAGCTGGCGCTAAAGTTATCGAAGTGAACTACTCATGCCCTAACCTAGGCGGAAGCAAAGAAGGCGCGCTGTTCTCTGATCCAGAAAACTCTGCGCTAGTGTCTAAGAAAATCCGTGAATCTATCGGGGACACACCACTTCTTATCAAACTAGGTTGGATGCCAGCAGAACAGCTAGAAAAAGTTATCGAAGCAAACCGCCCATTCGTTGATGGTTTTGCTGCAATCAACACCATCCCTCGCCAAGTAGTCACTCCAGAAGGCGTTGCTGCTCTACCTGGTGAAGGTCGTCTGCAAAGTGGTACGTGTGGCTACGCGATTGGTAACTTGGCTGAAGAAGTCACACAGAACCTAATCGACCTTCGCACCAAATGGAAAGATGAATTCGTTATCTGTTCTGTAGGCGGCATGATGAATGCTGAAGACCTACACCGCCGCCTAGATATGGGCGCAGACATGGTAATGAGTGCGACTGCAGCAATGTGGGACCCGTACTTGGCTCAGAAATTCCATGAGTACAAGTAAGCGACTGGGCTAGGTTTAGCTAGTTGAGTAAAAAAGGCTATTGGTGCTAGAAATGGTGCCAATAGCTTTTGTCCCCCTATCAGCACGCGTATTCTAAATCCGTGCGTTCCTTATGAAATCACACATTTTTCAATCATGCGCCAGCCAATATAGATAGCTGCCCCACCCAGCACTAACTCAGAAAGAATTAAGAAGAAAAACAGAAGCCACTTGTTCTCATAGTAAATATTGTTGAGAGTACGAGTGTAAAACGCTGGAACAAGACTTCTACCGACGTAGATAACAATAGCGATAAAGAGAATAGAGTTTACGAGTTCTGTGTTGGTTATACAGCTAAACATAAAATGCCTCTACGACTTACCCAGATAGGGTGTCAGAAACTCGCTAACTTGCTCACTACACAAACCAACCTCTACCTCTACTCCTGCTTCCCTTAGAATTGCTATGCCTTTACCGCTATTGCGGGGATCGGGGTCTAACATGGCTACGACCACCTTCTTGATCCCGGACTTAACGAGTGTCTCTGCGCAAGCTGGTGTTCGACATACGAATGAGCATGGCTCAAGCGTCACGTAGGCTGTGATGTTGTCCATCGAACCTGAGTATTTGTTTAGAGCTTCTACTTCAGCGTGATTGTAGCCGATGGGTTGTGTGAAGCCTTCGGAGACGATTTGATTGTCGTCGACGAGGACGCAACCGACTGGTGGGTTGGGTTTACAGTTTGGGAGGGCGGATTTTGAGAGTGTTAGGGCTTTGAGCATGTGGGATTTGGGCATTGGGGTGTGTCCATGTAGATAAAGTTGATTCTTGGATTCAGAAGTCGATTTGCAAACAGTCTACTAAAGCAAGACGTCCTTAACACAGTAGGTTTTGGTGTCTTGATTGGATGATCTCATTACCAAAGTCTTCATCATCCTCATACCTACCGCAGAGTACAATAGAGTAAGCGCCTTCATTTTCTCCGCCACTAATCTCAGCCTGCGTTGGTAAATGAAGACAAGCGTCTTTAAGAACAGAGCGATTTTCGAAAACATCTCCAACTTCAATACTGGCAATATGTCCAAAATGGCTAATATATTTCCTATACACACAACGCCGACTTAAGCGGACGAAAATTGGCTATGATTTGCATTAAAGTGAAAATAACCAACTGTTTTTTATTGACGTTTAATGTTCTTGTTTGGGCTTATTATTTTAGTTGATTTGCGATACCTAAATTTATAAGCCTCTCGCTCTCAATAGCTAACTGTAGAAGACCAGCACTACTTGAGTGTACTTTTTCTTTTGAAAACACTTTTTTAAGTTCCTGTAGATTCAAACTAGTCATTTTTACTGACTCAGAGCTCCCCAAAATGGGTAATTTACTATAGTCTTTGTCGTCTACAACTATTAAAAATGAAGCTTCATGTCGCAGAACGGTTAGATCCGTAACCAGCCCCAAAAAGTCGAAGCTAGCTGATTTAGTGTTAATTAGCTCTATTAACATAGAGACATGCTTTTCGGAAAGTATGCTGTTAGAATCTCTACCATCTACACAAAAACTAAACTCTTCAACATTGTATAGTTCCTCAGCATATTCTCTTAGTAACGCTGTCCGTATATCGAAGGCTTGCTCTAATAATATACTGTTATTATCTTGTTCGTGACCAAAAACTTCAAAGCCACCTGCAGGTTGAATCTGCCATAGGTCAGGTTTTACAGAGACATCTTTGCCCCTTTGTGCAATAACTGCTTTCCATTCAATATTCTCTGGGTCCTTATAGTCTTTGTAGATGACTAGAGCCTGCACACTGATTAATGGGAAGGCGTTACAGGGTTTAAGAATTGCCAAGGAGGGGGAACAGGAGCCGTGATAATTAGCTCTCATTTTTAAATCTGTAGCAATATTTATGTTCTTTCCCTGCTTTCTCTCATAGCTCTTAAATAGTTCCCATTCTAATATATGTGCAGTGGTTAAATTTTGGTCATACGTAGTAGCACGAGCAGAAATCGAATCTAAAAGGCCGTTTGAGTCTAAAATCACTTCATTAACGGAAAAACCCTTCATCTTCGGCCTTTTAACAGAATCGCCTAAATATTTTAGATACTTTCTTTGAGTCCTATTAAATTCAAAACTTTCTATATCAGTTGATTCTAAAGAGCATAACCCTTTGAATGGGTATTGATGTTTACTATTTGTACGTATTATAGTTGCTGGATATTCCTTCCCATATAGTGTGGTGAACTCCGAAGATGAATAAGTTTCCTTAAAAAAAGACAACTGCCAATGTAAATAGTCATCAGAGTTCATTTTATCACTCAATTGATACCTGTAGTTATTTATCCTATTTATTTTTCTTTCCTTTAAATATTCAAATAACTTATTCGCAAGTGTAACTAACGGTAAAACAACTAAGCAAATACCCAAAAGGTTTGCCAACCATCCTAGCTCTGACCAAAACTGATAAAACTCTTGCATGTACTCGTTTCTCTCTTTTTCGAGTGGTTCTAACACTTATCGGAAGGACTAGTTCCGTATAAATCCTAACAGCTTGCACTCAATCCATATAAAACTCAAACACTATCAAGTAGTTATGTGACTACCCCTTAGTATTGAGCTGAAACGGCAGAAAATTCGCTAACTGGCTGGAAAATCAGGGTTATACGGAAAGGTGGATGCGGGCGAATAATGAAGGGTTGGAGCGTGTTGTGGGTAGATTCCTGCCTGCGCAGGAATGACGTGAACTGGGATTTTTGGATGCGTAGAAGTACTTTAGCAGCTAGAAAGTTGGCGGCGTGGCGGCGCTGATTAGTTCACATTCTACTTTGCCTTTGTTGCGGAAGCGGTGAGGCTTTCTGGTTTCGAAGTAGTATGAGTCGCCGGCTTTGAGCACGCGGGTTTGGCTGCCTACGGTGATTTCTATTTCGCCACGGATGACGACACCGCCCTCTTCTCCGTCGTGTTCGATGAAGTCTGTACCTGTATCTGAACCTGGTGGGTAGATTTCTCGGAGGATGGCGAGTTGTCGGCCTTCGCGTTTGGCGCCGACGAGCAGCATTTTAATTTTGCCGTCACCTAAGTCTGCCATTTGTTCGGCGGTGAAGAAAATGTCATCTTTGGGTTCGACGTCTAGGGTGAAGAACTCGCCCATTGAGATTGGGATGGCATCGAGGATTTTCTTGAGTGAACCCACTGACGGGTTCACCAAGTTTTGCTCTATTTGAGAGATCATGGAGTTGGTGACGCCACTTCGCTTGGCGAGTTCTCGTTGCGACAAGCCGCGCATTGTGCGAATCGTTTTTAGCTGTTTCCCTACATCCATGTCTCTCTCCCTAAATTAAGCTGTGATCTCAGCAAGTTATTTCCGTTTACTGCTGACTCATCTTCATTTCTAGAAGCCTACGCTTTTCTGCCTTTGCCATCAACCACCACGCGATAAATGTGGCACAGGAGACGGCGAGTATCGTCAGTGTTGCCAGCGCGTTGATCTTCGGACTCACCCCCAGCCTTACACTGGAGAACACCACCATAGGCAAGGTTGTCGCACTAGGCCCTGACACAAAGCTCGCAATCACCAAGTCATCAAGCGACAGGGTAAACGCCAGTAGCCAGCCCGCTAGAATCGCTGGTGCAATAGATGGCAGCGTGATTTGGAAGAAGACCTTCCAAGGTGGCGCACCTAAATCCATCGCGGCTTCTTCGATTGATCGGTCGACTTCTTGAAGCCTCGAACTAACCACCACAGTGACATAAGCCGTACAAAACGTCACGTGGGCTATCCAAATGGTCATCATGCCACGTTGGCTGAAGATATCGAACACCTGCCCCATCGCAATAAACAGCAGTAACAGTGACAAGCCAGTAATCACTTCTGGCATAACCAATGGCGCAGTAATCATAAACGCAAAGCCCGTCTCGCCTTTGAACTTACCGAATCGGTTAAGGACGAAGGCGGCGATAATGCCAAGAACCACTGCGGCACTTGCTGATAGGAACCCGATAATTAGGCTGAGTTTTACGCCGCCCATTAGCAAATCATCTTGTAGTAGCTCAAAGTACCACTTGAATGAGAAACCTGACCAAACCGTTACCAAGCGGTTTTCGTTAAACGAGTAGATGATCAGAATCAGGATCGGCAGATATAGGAACGCAAAGCCCACGCCCAATATCACCCATTTAAGTTTGCTGTTGTAAACTGGGATGTCGTTCATCCTTGAGCCTCCAATTCACGTTTTTGATAGCGATGGAACCATAGAATTGGCAGCATCAAAATGAGCAGCATGACTATGGCGACGGCAGATGCCACAGGCCAGTCTCGGTTGTTGAAGAACTCTTGCCACAACACCTTACCGATTAGAACCGTATCGGGGCCGCCCAATAGTTCTGGGATAACAAACTCACCCACAGCCGGGATAAACACTAACATTGAGCCTGCAATGATACCTGCTCGTGTAAGCGGTACTAGAACCGTAAACAGTGTCGTCATTGGCTTAGCACCTAGGTCGCTCGCGGCTTCAAGCAACGAATAATCCACTCGCATAAGAGCGGTATATAGCGGTAGCACCATAAACGGCAAGTAGGTGTAGATAATGCCAATATAGACTGCAGTATCTGTGTGCAGGATTTGTAGTGGCTCGTCAATGACGCCAGACATCATCAAGACGTTATTGAGCAGTCCGTTATTTTTTAAGATGCCAATCCACGCATAGACTCGAATCAAGAAACTGGTCCACGATGGCAGGATAATCAACATCAAAAGGACATTACGAGTACTTGGAGATGAGTGAACAATCGCCCAGGCAATCGGGAAGCCTATGATTAAACACAGTACCGTCGAGATAAAGGCGATACGAATCGATTGAATGTAAGACGACGCGTAAAGGTCATCTTCAATCAGGTACTGGTAGTTGCCTACATTGAGCAGCAGTTGCAACTGTTGCTCCGCATAGCTCAACAGCTCTGAATACGGTGGAATCGATATCTGAGCTTCTGCAAAACTGATCTTAAATACGATAAGAAACGGCAGCAGGAAGAACAGTAGGAGCCAACCGTACGGCACGGCGAGTAGCAGACACTTAGGTGTCGGTACCACACTCCAAATATTAAGTTTGGCTGGTTTCTTCATATCTTGAGTACCACACAACTTTCCTTGTCCCAGCAAAGATTGACTCTTTGCTCCCATGTAGGCATTCCTTTCCTAACACGACTGGTGTTTTGCAGTGTTGCGGTGACCAGTTTTCCTGAGTCGAGTCTTACGTGATAGATCGACTGATTACCCATATAGGCGATGTCTTCGACGAGTCCACTACAATGATTCGGCGACGGATTCATATGATCGCACAATGTAATTTTCTCCGGTCTCACAGCAATCGACACCGGAATACCTGGCGCACCAGAGATACCGTGGCTGATAGAGATCGGATTGCTCATATCTGGAGTGCGAACGGTTGAATGGTCGGCCTCATTGGTTTCAAGCACACCTTCGAAGATGTTGACCGAGCCGATGAACTTAGCCGCAAATTTGGAGTTCGGGTGCTCGTAAATCGACTCTGGCGAGCCAATCTGTACAAACTGCCCTTTATTCATAATGGCAATGCGAGTTGCCATAGTCATGGCTTCTTCTTGGTCGTGGGTAACCATCACACAGGTCACGCCGACGCTTTCTAGAATATCGACCACCTCGAGCTGCATCTTTTCTCTAAGGTTTTTGTCTAGTGCGCCCATTGGCTCATCAAGAAGCAGCAGTTTTGGTTTTTTCGCTAAGCTTCTTGCCAGCGCGACACGCTGTCTTTGTCCGCCAGACAGTTGATGAGGTTTACGCTTGGCGAAATCGGTCATTCGTACCAGCTCGAGCATGTGCTTCACCGTTGCGTCGATCTCTTTGCTTGGCATACCGTCTTGTTTCAAACCAAAGGCGATGTTCTTCTCCACCGTCATATGTGGGAACAACGCGTACGACTGGAACATCATGTTCACAGGTCGTTTGTAAGGCGGAATGTCTGCCAAATCTTCGCCATCAAGAATGATTTGACCTGCAGTTGGTTGTTCGAAACCCGCGAGCATGCGCAGTAGTGTTGATTTACCACAGCCAGAGGCGCCTAGCAGCGCGAATAGCTCGCCTTGATTGATGGTGAGATCAATGTTGTCCACGGCTACGTGACCATCGAAATCCTTAGTCAGACCTCGAATTTCTAGAAGTGGTTTCGGTGGCACTGGGGCAACGTGTTGATGGTTGAGCTCTGTATCGAGTGACATCACTGTCATGGTAGTCTCCAAGCAAACGCGGCGACCCAAGTTGGGTCGCCAAAATTGTCTTATCAGTTTTTAAGGAAGTCAGTCCAAGCGCGAGTCATGGCACGAGATGTTTTGTGTGGCAACATCTTCGAGCTATATAGCTTCGCTTGCGCTTCTTCTGTTGGGTAGATCCCTGGATCTTCTAGAATCTCTGCGTCGATAAACTCACGTGATGGTGGGTTCGGGTTCGCATACCAAACATAGTTACTGATCTCAGCAATCACTTCTGGACGAAGTAGATAGTTGATAAACAAGTGAGCGTTCTCTGGGTGCTTCGCTTCTTTTGGAATCGCCATTAGGTCGAACCAAGCCAGCGCACCCTCTTTCGGAATTGAGTACGCGACTTCTACACCATTGTCTGCTTCAGCAGCGCGATCAGCCGCTTGAAGGACGTCACCAGACCAACCGATCGCCACACAGATATCACCGTTTGCTAGGTCATTGATGTACTGCGATGAGTGGAAGTAGGTCACGTATGGACGAACTTGTTTAAGCAGCTCCAAAGCGTCTTTCTTGTAGTCGTTTGGATTGGTACTATTTGGATCTTTGCCGATATAATTCAGCGCAGCCGCCATGATTTCGGTTGGCGCATTCAAGAAACCCACACCACACTTGTTGAGTTTTTCCATGTTCTCTGGCTTGAACACGAGATCCCAGCTGTCGACAGGGGCATCTTCACCAAGTACCGCCTTCACTTTCTCAACGTTGTAACCTATACCCGTGGTACCCCATAGGTAAGGGACTGAGTAGTCGTTACCTGGGTCTACAGTGTCAGCAAGAATGCCCATCAGTTTCGGGTCAAGGTTCTTGTAGTTAGTCAGCTTAGACTTATCGAGCTTTTGGAAAGCCCCCGCTTTCGCCTGACGACCTAAGAAGTCGTTACTCGGTACAACTAGGTCAAAGCCTGTGTTGCCCGATAAGATCTTCGCCTCTAACACTTCGTTTGAGTCGAATACGTCATACACGACTTTGATGCCGGTTTCCGCTTCAAACTTCGCAATGGTGTCTTCCGCTATGTAGTCTGACCAATTGTAAATGTTGAGCACTTTTTCCTCAGCAGCAAAAGATGTCATTGAGGTAAGCCCCATTGTCATCCCTAACGCTACACCAAAGTATGCTTTTGCTTTCTCCATTTGGATCTCCGTTTCCTGTTTGCTCTTTGGTTAATACCTTTGTTGTGTTTTTCTGGTATTGGGTGTCTCGTCGGCTACTGCGAAACGTCGGCGAGTGTTTTATCGAGTGCGAGTTTTGCTTTTTCGATGAACTCATCGATCTCGTCTCGGGTGATAATGAGCGGTGGCGAACAAATCATGGTGTCCCCTACCGCTCGAAGAACGACACCTGAGTTAAAGCAATGCTCGCGACAACGCGTACCTACATCGAGGTCTTTGTGGTATCGCTCATTAGTCTGTTTGTCTTTGACCAGTTCAATCGCACCAACCAGACCTTTACTTCTTGCTTCACCGACCATTGGGTGCTCTAAAAGCTCACTCCAACGTGAAGCAAAGTAAGGGGCGGTATCTTCGCGAACTTGGTTGATGATATTGCGGTTTTGCATCTCCTTGATATTGGCGATGGCAACCGCACAGGCAGCTGGGTGACCTGAGTAGGTAAACCCGTGCGCGAACTCGGTGTCAGCATCTGTCAGCACCTTGGCAACGTGGTCGCGCACCATGACGCCACCAAGTGGTAGATAGCCTGAGGTAATGCCTTTTGCCATACACATGAGATCGGGTTTGATGTTGTAGGTTTGGCTAGCAAACCACTCACCTGTTCGCCCGAATCCACAGATCACTTCATCAGCAATCAAAAGGATTTCGTATTTGTCACAGATACGTTGAATTTCTGGCCAGTAACTGTCTGGCGGGATAATTACGCCACCAGCGCCTTGAATAGGCTCAGCGATAAACGCAGCGACATTCTCTTCACCAAGTTCAAGGATCTTCGCTTCAAGCTGACGTGCGCGTTCCAAGCCAAACTCATTCGCATCCATAGCCTGACCTTCACCGAAGTGATATGGCTGATCGATATGAGTAATGTTTGGCAATGGCAAACCACCTTGAGCATGCATAAACGCCATACCACCAAGGCTTGCGCCCGCCATGGTACTGCCGTGGTAGGCATTCTTACGGCTAATGATGGTTTGTTTGTTTGGCTTACCTAGGCTTGTCCAGTAATGACGAACCATGCGAACCACAGTGTCGTTACACTCAGAGCCCGACCCAGTAAAGAACACATGATTCATCCCTTCTGGTGCTACTTCAGCAAGCAGCGTCGAGAGCTCAACAGCAGGTGGATGCGTAGTCTGGAAAAACAGATTGTAGTAAGGCAACTCCTTTAGCTGGTTGGTCGCCGCTTCAATAAGAGGCTCACAGTTGTAGCCCATATTTACGCACCAAAGACCCGCCATTCCATCTAAGATTTTATTGTCATGCTCATCGTAGATGTAGATGCCTTCTGCACGAGTAATCACTCGTGAACCTTTGTCGTTTAGTGCTTTGAAGTTAGTAAATGGATGGAGACAGTGTGCGCTGTCTTGCTCTGTCCATTTTGATCCGTTTTGTACTGACATAAATTAATTTCCATTTCCTGCTGTTTAATTAATGCTCTTTCGATAGCGTTGCCTTAGTTACACGTTTAAAAGTAAGAATTCTCGCTCCCAAGAACTGATCACTTGGAAGAAGGTTTTGTACTCCTTGCGTTTGATTGCCACATAAGCCGATACAAATCGATCGCCTAGGATTTCTCGTAATTCATCGCTGTTCTCTAGCAGAACCAATGCATCCTCTAGGTTGTGAGGAAGCGAGTATGGTTCAGTAGTCATGTCGCCTGTGCTCTTCTCCGTTGGCGTGAGTTTTTCTTTCATGCCAAGGTAACCACACGCTAGGGTAAGAGCCATCGCCAGATATGGGTTAGCATCTGCACCTGCGTAACGGTTTTCTAAACGTCTTGAATCTCGATCTGATACTGGGACACGAAGACCAACAGTGCGGTTGTCTTCACCCCAAGCGACGTTAGTTGGCGCTGAATCACCAAACACCAAACGGCGATACGAATTCACGTTTGGAGCAAAGAACGCAATCGCTGCTGGCGTGTATTTCTGCATGCCACCGATGTAGTTCATGAACAGTTCGCTGTTTGAGCCATCTTCGTTGGCGAATAGGTTTTTACCTTTGTCATCAACTAGGCTTTGGTGAATGTGCATCGCACTGCCCGGCTCATCTTCCATCGGTTTTGCCATAAAGGTGGCGTACACATCGTGTCTGAGCGCCGCCTCGCGTACCGTGCGTTTGAATAGGAAAACTTGGTCTGCTCGGTCTAGTGGCTCGCCGTGGTCAAAGTTAAGCTCCATCTGGGCTGCGCCAGACTCATGGACCAAGGTGTCTACATCCAAACCCTGCGCTTCACAGTAGTCGTACATGTCTTCGAAAATAGGATCGAATTCGTTAACCGCATCGATACTGAATGACTGTCTTGCTGTTTCTGGGCGACCATTGCGACCAATCGGCGGCTCAAGTGGGTAGTCCCAATCAAGGTTTTTCTGAACTAGGAAAAACTCGAGCTCTGGCGCGACAACTGGATGCCACCCTTCTTTTTCGTAGAGACTCAACACACGGCGTAACACAGCACGTGGTGAGATATCGACAGGGTTACCCTCTACGGTGTAGCAGTCGTGGATCACTTGCGCCGTGGGCTCTTTGGTCCAAGGCACAAATCGAATTGTGTTTTGGTCGGGCTCCAGAGTCATGTCCTTCTCGGTCAGGTCGATCATACTTTCATCGTCTGGCCAATCGCCGGTCACGGTCTGGAAAAAAACCACTTCGGGAAGACGCATGCCCCCTTCTCGAAGGAATTTTTTCGCTGGCATAATTTTGCCTCGAGCGTTGCCCGTGATATCCGGGATCAAACACTCAACTTCAGTAATACGGTTCTCTTCTATCCATTTCCTAATCGTTTCCATAAATCCTTCTTTTCGTTACTCGCTCAACGAATTTATCAATAAGCTCCCATTTAGCATTGGCACCGACCTGTATAAATGTCAAACAAAGATGTTAATTATTTTGCAACTTTTGAGATGACGATTAACATTTTAGATACATTAGTGTTGTGTTTTACTGAACATTGTGTCTATGGTTAAAAAGCAACCAACACGGTTGAGCCCAATTTAGGGCTTGATACATAAGGAATCGTTGGGAAAAGTGGAGGAGCCACAGTGGGAACGAGTCAACTTGCGAGTAGCGCAGACAACATCGAACCAATTCAACTTGGTCACGAAAAGCTTACAATTGAACGATTTATTGAACAGCATCCAGACGTCACCAGCTTGGATTTGATCCTGTTCGATATGAACGGTGTTGTTCGAGGCAAACGCGTCCCCATCACCCAACTCAACAAAGTGTTAGAACAAGGTATTTGTCTGCCCGCTTCGGTATTCGCACTCGATATTTGTGGGGAAACGGTAGAAGAAACCGGACTGGGTTTTGAAAAAGGCGACGGTGATAGGATCTGTCGAATGGTGGCAAGCTCACTCACTACCACTCCTTGGCAAGAAAACAGTGCGCAAGCGATTGTGACCATGTTTGAGCCAACCTCAAACCAACCATTCTTTGCCGACCCAAGACACGTACTCGAAGTTCAGCTAGAAAAATTCGCTGACAAAGGACTCAAACCTTGCATCGCAGTTGAGCTTGAGTTCTATCTCCAAGATCTTGAACCCGACGAAGCAGGCAACCCACAACCACCACTGATGCCAATCAGTGGTGAACGCATGACACAAACTCAAGTCTATTCCCTAGAAGAGCTCGACGAGTTCAAAGCCTTCCTCGATGAGATCATCAGCGCCTGTGAAGAGCAGAATATCCCAGCTGAAAACATCACAGCCGAGTACGCCCCTGGGCAGTTTGAGGTCAACCTAAAACATACTGATGATGTTCTACTCGCTTGTGACCAAGCCATGCTGTTAAAGCGCGTGGTTCGAGCGGTCGCCAAAAAACACAGCTTCTACGCCAACTTTATGGCCAAACCCTACACCGAATACGCAGGCAACGGCTGTCACGTGCATATCAGCCTGCGAGATGAAACCGGAACCAATGTCTTTGGTGAAGATGAGAGCGTTCTTCTCAATGCGATTGCGGGCGTACTTGCACACCTTGAAGATAGCATGGCGATCTTCGCGCCTAACGCTAACTCTTATCGAAGGCTACAGCCTAGTATGTTCGTGCCGCTGCACGCGACTTGGGGCTGGGATAATCGAACCGTTGCAGTGCGAGTACCTGCAAGTGGTCAATCAGACAAACGCATCGAGCACCGCCTCTCTGGCGCCGATGTTAACCCCTACCTCACCGTCGCAGTACTACTCGCATCGATACTCGATGGTATTGAGAACAAACTCACTCCACCAGAGCCAATTGAAGGCGATGCAACATTGCTCGAGCTTCCTATGCTGCCTATCTCTTGGGATATGTCACTGCATGAGTTTGCCAACAGTCAGTTTATGAAACGAAGCTTTGGTGAGGAGTTCTGCAAGGTTTACCTAGCAAACAAAAAACATGAGCAAGCTCGCTTCTCTGCGCAAGTCTCGCCATTAGAATATCAGTGGTACAAGTAAAGTAAGGATACAAAATGAAAGTGAAGCACACAGACTCTTATTACGCGGCATCGCGAAATCAGCAATTCGATTTTCCTAAACTAATGGGAGATCAAATTGCCGACGTCTGTGTTATTGGCTCCGGCATCACCGGAGCCACCGCCGCACTCGAACTTGCTAACAAAGGCTTTAAAGTTATCGTTTTAGAAGCCAATCGCGTTGGCTGGGGCGCTTCTGGAAGAAGCGGTGGTCAAGCTATATTTGGCTGGGCATCCGAACAAGACACCTTAGAAAAGCTAGTTGGAAAATCCGATGCTAGAAAGCTCTGGGACATTTCCGTTGAAGCGTTAGCGCTAACGAAATCCAACATCAACAAGTACAACATTGATTGTGATTGGCGAGATGGCATGGTGCATGTCGGTGTTAAGCCTCGCCACGACAAAGAGCTCAAAGCTTGGTATGACGACCTCACCGAAAACTACGGCTATGAATCGCTAGAGATGTGGGATCAAGAAAAGACCCACCACCACCTCGCTAGCCAAAAATACACATCTGGTATGTTCGATAGCAACAGCGGCCATCTGCATCCACTCAATTACACGCTTGGATTGGTAAACGCTGCCAAACAGGCTGGTGCAGAGTTTTATGAAGACAGCTCCGTGACCAAAATCGAGCATGGTGACCCGGCTACACTGTTCACTAAAAACGGCACCGTAAAAGCTAACCACGTCATCCTCGCTTGTAATGCGTATATGGATGGCTTGGAGACCAAACTGGAAAACAAAGTGATGCCCGTCGGCACCTATATTTGTGCCACCGAGCCTTTGGGTGAAGACGTTACTGGCGCTCTAATGAAAGATCACATCGCCGCTTGTGACATCAACTTTGTCTTAGATTACTTCCGCTGCTCTGGCGATCACAGGATGCTATTTGGCGGACGAGTCAGCTACTCTGGCGTCGCTCCGTTTAATCTAGAAAAAGCCATGCGCGGACGAATGGTAGACATATTCCCTCAGCTATCCGATGCAAAAATCGATTATGCCTGGGGCGGGAATGTCGCCATCACCATGAACCGAGCTCCACACTTTGGTCGTCTGAAACCCAATGTCTACTTTGCCCAAGGCTTTTCCGGTCACGGCATCGCGGCAACGGGAATGGCAGGCACACTAATGGCTGAGTGCGTTGCCACAACGGCAGAGCGCTTCGCGATTTTCGATAAGATCCCACATATGCCGTTCCCTGGAGGGAGATTGTTTAAGACACCAGCATTGGTGTTGGCGATGTCCTACTATCGGGTAAGGGATATTCTTTAAAACAGAGCCAACAACAAGGTTGTTGGCTCTTTTCATGTTCTCCCCCTAGAACACAGCTCGTAACTGCGTTAGCTGCCAAACTCAACATAGGGGGAGCTAGAGGGGGTAACAATCGACTAACTGCTTTTTTGTACCTAACTCGCCCCGTCCTCGGCAACAGCTCCGTTATCAACACGCGTCACCAACAACTGATCCACTTTATAATCATCAATATCCACCACCTCAAACTTATACCCCGAGAAAACCACAGAATCAGTACGACGCGGAATTTTCTTCAACATAAACATCATAAAACCAGCGATGGTTTCATAGTTTTGCGAATGCGGTAATTCATCAATTTGCAGTGTGCGCATAACATCCGTAATAGGCGTGACACCGTCGACCAACCAAGAATGCTCATCACGGGCGACTATCTGCTCCTCACCTTCTGCTAACACCCAACTACCCATTGCTGCGCTTTGTAAGTCATTAAACGTCACGACGCCAAGCACTAGCGCGTATTCGTTCGTCACCACGGCGAAATCTACGCGATTAGATTTGAAATACTCCAGCGCTTCGGACAAGCTCAATGTATCGGGAATGATCGGGCAGCTTTGAACCACACTGCTGCTTTTCAAATCCAAAGTTTGCTCATTGATAAGGCGGATCAACAACTCACTCGAGTTCACAAAGCCTTTGATCGCATCAAGCTGCCCGTCACACACTAAGAACTTGTGATGAGGGTTGTCAGCTATTTTGCGTTTGAGCATCGATTCATCGTCACTAAGCGAGAGAAAAGCGATGTCTTCGCGTGGCGTCATGGCAGAAGTAATCGGGATGGATTGCATCTGAAATACGCTTTCCATCATTTGTTGCTCGTTGGTATCAAGCACGCCCGCTTCCGCGCCTGCATCCATAACCGCATAAATATCATCACTCGTGATGTCATCATCGCGTTCAGCTGGAACGCGTAGCAAACGAAAAATCAGTGTCGCCAAACCGTTAAACACAAATACGAAGGGTTTAAGGATGAGTATGCAAACCACTAGAGGCTTTACCAACGCCAAAGCGACGGTCTCTGGCATCGCCATGGCGATGCGTTTTGGCATTAGGTCAGCAAACAAAATAAACAGACTGGTAACCAAGGTAAAAGAGAGCACAAAGCTCGTTTGCGCCACCCATGTTGATGGAATCCAATTGCTGAGCATTGCTGCGATATAAGGGGTGAACGCTGATTCCCCGACAATGCCACCCATAATAGCTACTGCGTTTAGGCCAATTTGCACAACCGTGAAAAAATTGCCTGGATGCGTTTGCAGCCCGAGCACCAAAGTAGCTCGCTGATCGCCATCATCTGCAAGTTGACGCAAACGAATTTTGCGCGCAGCAGCCAATGAGATTTCTGACATCGAGAAAAAGCAGCTGATTAAGATCAGCGCCATAATTATAGAAAGGTTTTCAAGTAGACTCATGGAGACTATCCGAATAGAAAAGTGGCGTCATTCTAGCCACAATTGGCGAGGATATTGAGAAAACTTCCATGAAATTATTTTGTCTAGACGATAACTAAACTGCCGTTATATCCGCTCCGTTCAAGAGTTGCTTCGTCAGAAATGCAAAGTAGACTACCTCACCTATATAGGCTCTAGCTCAGAATAGCCCCCACACTAGTTCTTCCTAGATTTTATAACGCTTTCCAGAAAACCACCTTATCATCACCTTCGTCATAGTAATCAGGTATGACCGCGACTGGCTTATATCCGCACTTGGGATAAAACTCCCTCGTCTTTTCATACTCTGGAAGCCCTGATGTCTCGACCAACAAAATACGAGCCTCTTGGCCCTTAACCTGACTCTCAGCATGTTGCATCATCGCTTTACCGATGCCAACACCTTGATAATCAGGTTGTACGGCAATCATGAGCAGGTTCCATGTTCCCTCGGTCATTCTTTCTGGGGAACAAAAAGCAACAGCAACAATGCCCGCCTTCTCATCCTCTGCAACCGTCCAAACTTCTTGCGAGTCACCAGAGAAATACTCGGACGTCATTTCATCGAGATATTCAGAAGGAAACATTTCATTGGCATCTATGATGGATTTAACCGCTGGTAGGTCATTTTGTTGCATGGCGCGAAGTTGGTTATCGGTAATCAATTGTCTGGCTCTCATATTTCTTAAGGATTGAGTTAAGAATAGCTTAAATTGTGTTTGCGAATGAATGGTGTACTTTTACTCAACGTTGAGCTTTTTACGCATTTCTTCAATGATACGTAATGTATCAATCGTCGCTTGCATTGGATGCTTATCACTCTGGATTTTGTTTTGTCTTAGACACTCCATCGCCTCCGCGATTTGATACTCAAAGCCGGCACCTAAGTGCGGTGCTTCGAATATTTCGGTGTCCTTGTCAGTAACAAGCGTTGCTTTCTCTGCGCCGAAGAAAGGCTCTGCTACTTCGATTCGCCCATGTTCACCGAATATGACCATGGTGTTTGGTGTGGTGATATTGAAACTACAGGTAAACATCGCACTAGCGCCATTTTCATATTCAAGAATCGCCGAGACACTTTCTTCGACTCCCGTTTCCCCTACTTCACCTGTGATTTGCCAGCTTAGAGGCAGTTGCTCGAAGACGTAATTAGATAATGCGATGTTGTAGATGCCAATGTCATGTAGTGCACCTCCTCCCTGCGCGGGGTCAAAGAGGCGGTCACTGTAGTTACGCTCAGCTTTAAAGCAGAAGTTCGATTGGACGAGTTTTATTGGTCCTATTTGCTGCTTCCAGATTTGGATTTGCTCCCAGACAGGAAGGAACTTAGACCAAAAGGCTTCCATGATAAATAAGCCTTTCTCGACAGAGACCTCACGCAGATGCTCAGACTGCTTGGCAGTCATTGTGAGTGCTTTTTCGCACATGACTGGCTTGCCTGCATTCAAGCACATCAAGGCTTGTTCATAATGAAAGGCGTGAGGCGTCGCGATGTAGATAATATCGATAACGGGATCTTGGGTTAACCCTTGATAATCTCCGTAAACAGTCGATATTTGATACTCATCCGCAAACTGTTGGGCTCGCTGTTGGTTTCTGCTTGATACAACGTGTATAACAGCGTCTTCAGTAACACTGATCCCTTTAGCAAAGTTGTGGGCAATCCTACCCGGCCCTATCACACCCCATTTGATCATGAACCTTCATCCTTTCATGTTATTTATTGAGCGTACTGGCAACCTTAGCAATTTGAGTTCTTAACCATTGATGTGCCGTATCCGAATTTCGGCTTGGGTGCCAAACCATACTGAGTCCGTGCACTGAAGCGCCAAATGGCATTGGCAGCGCTTTTACGTTGAGTCCTTGGGAAAACTTGGTAAACGTAGAGTGCGTGACCAGACCAATGGCTTCGGTCTGACTTATGGCTGGCAGCATATCCACTTCGCCTGGAGCACGATAGACGATCTTGCGTTTACCAAACTCAGGGAAGTCTTTCTCGCTAAAGAAGCTTTGGCGAGTATGCCAACGAGACATCACGACGTGTTGCTCGGCCAAATACTCTTCGGTTGTGATGGTCTCTCCCGTCAGCCTTGGATGGTCGTTCGATGCGACAACATAAAGCGTTTCTTTGAAGATCTCTTTGGTCTTCAACGTAGTGACATCGGTGCGCGTCCTATCAATAACTAAATCATAGCGCTGCAAGCGCAGGTCGGACTCATGGTCTTCGGTGAACAGCGGATGCACTTCCAATGAAACTTTAGGCGCTATCTTGGCAAACCTTACTAGTAGCTCCGGCAATACTGCATAGTTCGCAGCAGACACAGAGGCGATAGAGAATGTCTTGGTTGAGGTCTTAGGATTAAAATCTCTCGACGCTTCGAGTGTTGAATTGAAGTTTTTGAGCGACGTTGCCAAAGCCGGGTAGATATCATTGGCAAAGGTTGTCGGCTCTACGCCACTGGCATTGCGATGGAATAGAGAATCGTCATAGATTTCTCGAAGACGTTTGAGTGCTTTGCTCACTGCTGGCTGGCTAATGCCAAGCCGTGTTGCCGCACTGGATAAACTTTGCTCTTCGTAGATGGCAACGAAGACTGGAATAAGATTGAGTTCGGTGTTTTTCATTCTGACCTTTTCGTTTTCACCAGCTCGGCTCATGTACTCTAGTGCCACTTATCTAAACCCTTGAGTACAGATGAACGTTCGCTGCGCCTTTTTGGCTTAAGTCTTTTCCACATTCTGCGACTTAACGCGGCGTCTGGTGTTTCATTTTGGATGCTGTGACTCGCTTGCTGCCATGAAGGTTCGTCATGGATCTTTTTGAGTTCAACTTCTCCGCTAACTTCACGACCTTTTTTATAGATTAAAGCCCTGACTAACGCCCACTCTCTGCTTCGTAGCGCTTTCGCCAACTGCCACCACTGTGGTGTTGGGTGCGTTTTGTAGAAGCGGTACATTAGCTTGAACGTTGTTACTATCGCGAGCATTACTACAAAAAGTATAACGAGTTCAGTTTTATACGTATTGATCAGCGAACGCCAAGTGTGAGCAACCTGCACTTTTTTCGCAGCTAAAGTGACAGACTTGACCGATTGCGACTCCACATCCCACCAGCGAATCTCCTGCTCAGGGAACGTCACCTCACCGCCTGTCGTGAGAATATACGTCACCTCGTCGGTACGTTTCGATTTGTATACACCACGGGTCTGGCTATCGTTCAATACACTTGGTTTGGGATAACCTTTTACTCCCTCTACACTCTGCTCACCTAAAGGTGGTAAAAGTATCGATAAAGTATCGGCTGCTTCGATGTTCAAGGTTCTGACTAAACTATCGCCCGCTTTTAAATCCTCCGAGGATGCCTTCCAAGACTCATTAATTTTGACATCTTGAGCAGAGAACCAGGGTTCATTTTGAGTGAAAGTCGCATCTGGAAGGTAAGTAAACAACGACATCGGTTCTGTATACAGAGTACCGGAGACGGTCGAGCCGTCCTGTGCTGAAACCTGAACGCGCACAGGCACTTTTGGTAGTCGATATTCACCACTCTGCTGGGGGTAAAGCGTTATCTCCCAGCGCTGTCGCGACCATGTTTGTCCATTTTTACGTTCGGTGTAGTTGGTCGCTAATTGGTTACGTTGTTTTACAATCAGATCGGGCATCCCAAAACCAGAGATACGAGTACCGCCTGTAAACCACCTTGGCGTTGCCACCTCAATATAGAGAATAACCTGCTCTCGAATTGCGGTAGGCTCTGCTGCGCTATCACCTTTACTTAGCCAAGATTTTATCTCGACACCGCCTTCACGCTGCAGCTGGTTTATCGTCATGTCCGCGCGTGCCGGCATCGACATAGATAACATGGCAGCGAAGAGAATCAGTCCCAGCTTAGTTATTGCTTGTAGGGAGTTATGTCGGAAATTAATCACTCGTCGGAAGTTAACGGTTTTCATTGTTGACTCCCTTGTTCACGAAGCTGGATTTGGAATTTATTCCTCAAAAAATTCTTTGGATCGGCTTCCACTTTTCTCAGCCATTTATCCGCCAGTTCTTGACTGCCCAATATTTCGTTAGCATTGAGTGTTTCTTTTAGCATTAACTGTGACGCTGTTTCTTCATCCGCGCCATCAGCGGTTCGAGGGTTATCACCCAGCTCCATAGATTCTTCAGGTCCATCGGTTGTACCTGATTGGCTCTCACTTACACGATTAATTTCATCCACCAGCTCACTCATGGCTTGGTAGTTTTGCTTGGCAACATTGACAATATCTTCGTCGTTGGTTTTTTCCATAAGATCTTTATAAAGGTTTCTTGCAGCAAGATATTCACGTTGCCTCGCCAACGTGTTACCAAGATAAAGGATGGCACGTTCATCGCCCTGCACCTGAACAAACTGAGATTGGGCTGAAACGAAATCACGCCCATAATAAAAGGCGATACCTTTGTTCATTGGCTCTTGATAATGGTTCGCCGCTTTAATGAACTCGCCTTGATTGAAGTACCATTGTCCCTGCTGTTCAGGGGTTAGCCATAGATTCATCCAAGTCTGTTTCGCGCTATCCCAGAACTCTTCAACATTCGATTTGGATTCTGTGATCTGCTCAGTTTTTGCCACCACAGAAACAGTTTCGGCCTGAGCTTGGCTTATTATCAAATTAGGACTGATTAACGACGCTAATAGCACCCACTGAACCAGCCAACCTTTCCTAAACCATAACAGCGCAAGAATCATCACAGGAAAGATGAGGTAGTAACCCATGTCTCTCCACGGCATCGCTGACTCCCCTGAGATTTGCATGTGACGTTCGACATCCGATGCGATTTTATTGATGTCACTATCATCAGTTGTGAGCGCGTAGTAACGACCATCAGTATCGCTAGCCAGCTTTTTCAAGCTCCCCCAATCAGTCGCTGAACTACTTTGGATAGCATCGTTGCCCACACCTAAAACCATAACTAGCTGACTGGTTTCTTTAAACGCCTCTCGATATTGCTTAATACCTTCTTGGGAAACGCCATCAGAGACGATTAAAATAGATGCTGACGGAAAGCCTTTTAACTGAGATTGCAACTCAGGAATTGCCGATTGGACACTCTTACCTTGTACCGGAATCACCTCAGGCGTTATCGCATTGAGAAATGGCAAGAACACTTGATTGTCCTCTGTCATCGGCATCGCTATGTGTGCACTTCCACCGAAGACAATAAGTGACGTTTTTCCACCTTTTCTAGCCTCTAGAAGGTCTCGGATCTTGTATTTGGCACGCTCTAAGCGCGACGGCGGCAAGTCCGTTTGCTCCATAGAAGTACTGACATCCAGCACAATAGCGAGCGCCCCTTGGTCTTCTCCAAATGGTGACGGTTCGCGTTCCCAGGTTGGTCCCGCACAGATCACTATGGCAACACTGAGAATCGCACTGAGTAGTTTAAGGGGAAGTTGGCTTTTCCAGCCCTGCTCGCCAATGATCAATGCCTTTTGTAAATGCTCTGGGATGATGGTTTTCCATGCAGATTTTGACTCTCTACTCCAACGAAGCAACAGCAGTACCACAAGTGGGATAAACGCCAACAGCCAATAAGGACGCATAAAATGAAACTGAGAGAAGAACTGCTCAATCGCTAAACTGCTCATGATTTGCCCTCCGTTTCGAGAGAGGCAACATCTTGCTTTCTGGCTAAATCCACTGGCTCAGAGTTAAACATGGAACGACGAATCGTAGCGGTGGTAAACGCGATAAGATAAAGAACGACGACAATCATAATTAAGTAATGATGCACCGTTTGTTTCGGTCGGTATTGCGTACTTTCGTATAACTTTGGCTCCAATTCCCCAATGGCTTGATAAGCACTTTGCAATGCTTCTTGGTCCATCGCTTGAAACGCTTCGCCGCCCGATGAGCTAGCGATGTTTTGAATTGTTTCCATATCTAACGCTTGCTCGCCTACGGTTTCTGGATCGCCCATTGCTATCACATGGATCCTCACTTGTTTCGCAGCGGCAACGGTCGCGGCATCTTTCGGCTCAACAAAGCTCCCTGTGTCGTTGCCGTCAGTGAGAACAATCACCACTTTCTCTCGCTCCGCTTCCCCTTGCGATTGTTCAAACACCTTGATTGCCAAGCCAATAGCATCTCCTAAGTGAGTACTTTGTCCTGCCATCGCGACTTCGGTTTGATTGAGCAATGCGAGCCAAACATCGTGATCGGCAGTAAATGGCGTTTGTAAGTAAGCGGCATCGCCAAACAAAATCAAACCAAGGCGATCACCATCGCGAGTAGCGACAAAGTCTTTAAGCACACCTTTGACCACATCCAATCTTGATATCGCTTGACCATCTGGAGATACAAAATCCATCTCTGCCATTGAGCCCGACAGATCGACAGCGACCATGACATCTCGCCCTAGTTTCTCGCGCGTCTGTGGCTCACCAAGCACCGTAGGCTTAGTCATCGCAATAACTAGCAATACCCATGAAGCAACAAGGATTGCGCGCTGCCACCAAGAAGGGTTCAGTTGACTCGCACCCTGCTCGGGTTCTTCACCAAGAATGTCCAAGAGGCTTCTAAAAAACGGCACCTTAATCGCACTCTGTTTGGTCTTATAGGCTGGGACTAAGCGGTAAACCAGAATCGGTAGTGGTAAGAGCAATAGCCACATTGGGTAAGTTAGAGAAAGGCTTTCCCAGTTCATGATGACTCCCCCTTGAATTGAATCAACGATCGTCGAACACCACTCAATTTTCGCTGAGCTGTATTTTTAAGCGACCAGTATTCTATTAGCCAAGAGGGCGTTTTATGAGAATCAATCCAAAGCGATACAGCGCTATGTATTTGCTTAGTTTCCGCATTCGTTAATACCACCGATTGAGAAATAAGCGAGCGTAGCCACTTTTCTCCGAGTTCTGTCGCTAGATTGCTGCTTTGATCTAAAGACTGTTGACTCAAATACGCCAACCAAACCTTATTAAACTGTTGAGGCTGATTTGGATATAGGTAGTGGTGAACACTTTTCAGCACGTCATAACAAACCATCGAAAGATGCTCGGACTGTTGATGTTGTTCAAGTACTCGTTTCGCTTCTCTCCGATAACTCTGCATCTGATGGTCACAGTAGGCTATGGCGAACTTGTAGATAGCAAATAGAAGGATGAATAATGCCAGCACTTGCCATCCTATGGTCTGTGGAAGCCACGAGATAGCATCTGGATTCGGGACCTCTGACATATTGCGAAGAATATAGGAACTAGGCGCTGTTTGACTCATGAAGACACTCCTCCCACAGCACGCTTAAACGCATCGATATGTTTACCATCAGTTGATAGCTCAATGACAGGAAGTCGTTTCATCGCCATTAGCTGACCAAGTCTCTCAAGACGTTGGTGAGATTGCTCCCGGAGCCCAAGGTTGGCTTTGTCTAATTTCGTTTTTTCAGTCACGCTTAACTGATATTTGCCATCACCAAATACCAAGGAGGTTGCATCGAGAATCTCTGCTGGTAATGCCGCTTCGAGCGGATCGGAAATGACTACGCTAAGGATATCGTTGTGTTGCTGTAAGTACTTCAATCTATCGAGATCGAATTCAGACGCCCCAGACCAATCGCTAATGAATAAGACAGTGGCGTTCTTAAGCCCGAGATTACCAAGCATACGAATAGTGGCTGACAAGCTAGATGCTTCGCTGTCTTCACTGGAGATGTCAAGCGCATTATTCGCTTCATTGAGCCGTTTTAAGGCATGCAAAAGATGGTTTTGCGAGCGTTGAGGCTTTAAGTATTCAATCTGTGTTGTTTGGCTAATGATAAAACCAACTCGGTCATTGTCTTTCAAAATGCGCCAGGCTGACAGAGCTGCGATCTCGGAAGCAACCACGGACTTCATGGTATCGATAGAAGAGAAATACATGCCACTCCGCTGATCAACACAAATGATAAAGTTTCGGTCTTTCTCTTCGGTATAAGTGCGCACGTGCGGTTTGCCAGTACGCATCGTGACCTTCCAATCCAGATTTCGAATATCATCACCGAGCTGGTAATGGCGAAGCTCTTCAAAGTTAAGTCCACGCCCACGAAACGGTGAACCATGTCGACCCGACATACGAGATTGCGCCACGAGATGCGGTAATAATGAGAAAGCTTGCACTTGTGATTGCAGCTTAACCAAACGCTCATATGAGGTATGAATTCGACAATCTTGGTTGTTAGCGTTTTTAGAAGCCATAGTAGTACCTCTGGCGGCTTAGCCTATCGCAACAACATCAAGAAGGTGGTTTACAACATCTTGCTGGGTCACTTGTTCTGCCAACGCGTTGTATGACAGCGCAATTCGGTGTCCGAGCACCATGTTCGCTACCGCTCTGACGTCATCAGGCTCAACATAGTTTCGACCTTGTAACCAAGCATAAGCGCGACTGCATTTATCTAAAGCGATAGACGCACGCGGGGAAGATCCAACGAGAATCCAATCTGACAGTGACGATTCTGGGTAGCGCTGCGGCTGTCTTGTCGCCATCACGAGACTGACGATATAATTCTCGACGATGTCCGATACCTCAATCTCTGGCATTTCTTTTCTTGCGGCAAAAACCGAATCTGTTGAGATAGTGATAATGTCATTGGAGGTGGTAGTTTCAGAATCCGCAGCAACCAATATTGAACGTTCTTCATTTCGCACTAAGCGAATGATGTCTCGTTCTGCCTCGTCCTCTGGATAATCTACCGTCACCTTCATAATGAAACGGTCCATCTGCGCTTCGGGTAACGGATAGGTACCCTCTTGTTCGATTGGGTTTTGTGTCGCTAGAACCATAAACAGCTCTGGCAATTTATGACTGTCTCCTCCCACTGTCACCGTTCCTTCGGCCATCGCTTCTAACAATGCTGCCTGAACTTTTGCTGGCGCGCGGTTGATCTCATCCGCCAGAACAATGCTATTGAAGATAGGACCAGCTTGGAAGTGAAGCTGAGGCTTGCCATCCATATCCTGGTAAATTTCGGTACCGGTTACATCGGAAGGTAATAAGTCCGGTGTGAACTGAATACGGCCAAAACTTGTATTCAGGCGATCGGCCAATGATTTAATAGAGCGTGTTTTCGCCGTGCCCGGCAAACCCTCAAGCAAGATGTGTCCATTGGTAATCAAGCCAACCACCAGCGCTGTGACCACATGTTGTTGACCGATAACCGATTTACCTACTTCTGTAATCAGGCGGTTAAGTTCTGTTTGTGCTTGATTCATTGGTTCACACCTTTTGATTGCTCGTCTTCGTTAAATGAATGGACCTCAATGTAGCGCTTAATTTTACCTAGCTGCTCTATAACTTTTGGTTATAGAGATAATGCTATATGGCTCCTAATAGCGTGATTTTAACTGCTGTATAACTTCTGGTGGTGCAACCTTGGACAGCTGGCTCAGACATTGAGATGCTCCTCGGTGATTGTATTTGAGCATCAAATCGCACTTCGAGAACAGATGCTCTGGGTTTCGACTTAGTTGATAAGCTTTATCTACGGCGTTAAGCGCAACATTCAGATTGGCAGTTTCCATTGATAAGCCGTATACGAACCAATATTGAGGATTGCTTGCCTCTAGCTCGCTGGCTTTTGCCAGTAACTGGCTGGCGGCCGCTTTATCACCCTGTCTTAGTTTTGAAAGCGCGGCACTGTAATGAATGGCTGCCGAGTTTGGCTGATTTTTCATACCTAGCTTGAGTGTTTGGTCTGCCAACTTCTCATCGTCAAGTCCTCGGTAGAGGTCGGCAAGATTGATATAGCTATTTTCAAAATAAGGCTCTATTTCAATGGCCCCTTGGTACTCTGCAATTGCTCGTTGGCTTTTACCCTGTGCCGCGTAGATATTGCCAAGATTGGTTCTTCCAAACCCTCGGTCTGAGTTGTACTCCTGAATTTCTATGTACTCTTTCAAAGGGGCTTTTAGTTGATCTTTTTGGAGTGGGTTTAACTCTCGCCAATATTGAGCCAGAGCACCTGCGGCTTCCGCTCGAACGGCGAGCACTTCATCTTCAAGGAGCGGAGAAATAATCTGCCAGCGCTGCAGAGCCGGATATGGCGCGCTGCCTTGTATCGCACCAATTCGAATCATGGATTGCTGGTTTTTCACGGCCCGTCCTAACGCGATCAAACTGTTTTGCCCTTGAAAACCAGCCATTCGTTGCAACGCTGACGCTCGTACAATGGATGGTTGGTTCACATCTTGCGCAATGTAAGAGAGCGCGTCTGCAGCCGCTAGGTGACCAATATCCGCAGCATAGAAAGCTACACCATAGTGTTGAGTATTTTGGTAGTTGGATTTAGGGAACCACTGAGCCAAAGTTTCGCTTGCCCAGTCGGCATCTTTGTCCTCATGACAGGCAGTACAAACATTAGGCGTGCCGATGTGTTTACTCATATCTGGTCTAGGTATGTGCCAGCCGTGATCTCTTCTCGGATCGACTTCCATGTACGTCGTCTCTGGCATATGACAGGTTGTACATTTATTCGCTTCTGTTCCTGCTTGGTGGAATGTATGCTTTTCTGGCGTGTATTCAGAGGCAACATGACACTGAGCACAAACAGCTTCCTCTGGTATTTTGAGCTTTGCTGAATGGGGATCGTGACAATTGGTACAAGTCACACCCTTTTGGGCCATCTTTGATTGTTCAAATGAGCCAAAAACATACACTTCGTCGTAGATCTGACCATCTGAGTGATAAAGTTCTGGCGTTAAATTGGAGACTAGATACCTATCAAATAGATCCCCTTGAACGTGATCATACTGCTCTGACAACTGAACACGGCGACTGTGGCATTGAGCACAAACCTTAACCTGTTGTGTCTCTTTGATGGACTCTGGTTGCAGTGTCGAATAGCCCTCTTGATAAACCCACTCTGAGACCGCTTTGCTTAAATCGCGATCAAAGCCATAATGATTATCTTGAGAAAAGTTGGTGGAATTTTCCTGCTTTGAGAGAGTTACATGCAAGCTGCCTGGTCCATGGCACGCTTCACAACCTACGGTGATTTCTGACCAGGTTGTGTCATAGCGATTCATCGCTTTGTTGTATTTTTTTTCAAGATTCGTTGAGTGACAATCGGCACACATGAAGTTCCAGTTTTGACCAGTGTTAGTCCAATAAAACTCATCATTGATTGTTGTTTCTGGATAGAGGTGATACCAACGTTGCCCACCCTGATCTTTAGCCCTGGAATCCCAAGTAAAGGGGATCAGCTGCACGCGGCCATCATCAAACTCGACCATATATTGCTGAAGGGGGTAATGACCGAAGGTGTACTGGATTTGGTAGTCATAAAATTGACCATCAGGACCTTGGATATTGACCCAAAATTGGTCGTCCTTTTTAAAGAATCGGTTGTCTTTGCCTTTAAACTCAAATACAGCGTTGTCGAAATCGCCTAGGACACTGTGCTCTGTTGCGTGGTCCATAGCTCGCTCATGGTCTGAGCCTTTCCATTGCTCAACTTCTTTTTGGTGACACTCAACACAAGCTTCACTGCCCACAAAACTAGCTTTTAAATTGTTTGAGGTCGACATCGTGCCATCACCGCCACGTGCCGTAACGCTCGCGAGCAGTATCACAACCACACTAAACACTCGAACCACTGCGCCCATCTGACATTCCTTTGCTTTATTGCAAGTTATTGTTATTTCAATAATAACAATAGTCTAGAATCATCACTGAGCAAGGTGAGTTAGTTGATTTGGCTTAGATTTATACAAAAAAAAGAGAGGCGCTTTGCCTCTCTTTTCATTCACAAATATCTCTACGCCTCATTCAAGCCGCATAGCTTTAAAAGTATCGATTCTAAGTCTTGCCACGGCATCAGTTGCGAGTCTATAACTTCAATTCGAGATTCATAGCCCTCTAGTGACATTTGATTTACGGAAACCACGCGGTTAGCCACGTTGAATGCGAAGCAGCCCTTGTCTGTATTGACCACCGCCTTCACGCGCTCAGCATTTAGATCGCTAAACAGCGAGAATAACTGGTCGAAATCAAACTTGTGTTCTTCGCCGATGATCCATCCACAGCTAAAATAGCCTTGTCCCTGGTTTTCGCGACGTATAAACGGCTTCTCTGGTGGCAACTCAAACACTGGTTCAAGGTCGCTATGGTCATGATCGTCTTGATGATGACCATGTTTAGCCGGCTCTTGTGCCACATCGCGTCTTTCTATATCAAGTACTTCAAGGGGAAGCTCACCATTTTTAACCAGTTTGTGGAAGATTTTTGCTGGCTCTTGATCGGTCAGCCAATCATTAAAGACATCAATATCTTCTGCTGTGCACTGATCAACTTTGTTGCCAATAATGACTTCCGCCGAGGCAAGTTGGTCATTGAAATTTTTATTCTCTAGATGTCGCTCGTCTGACAGGTTACGCGGGTCAACCAACGCAATAGTGGCTCTTAAATCAATATACTTATCATATTGGTCGGAAGTCAGCGTTTTAATAACCTGCTTAGGATGTCCCAAACCTGTTGGCTCGATGATCAGGCGGTCTGGCTTTTGTCTTAATAGTGCATTGATGCCAACAGACATAGGAACGCCCGCTGTGCAACACATGCAGCCACCTGGCACTTCCTTAATCATAGCGCCACCATCTGCCATCATTGCGCCGTCAATGCCAACCTCACCAAACTCATTGACCAAAACTGCCCAGTTTTCATTCTCGGGTTTGTCTTTCAGTAGATTGAGTATCGTTGTGGTCTTACCGACACCTAAAAAGCCGGTGATTATGTTGGTTGGGACTTGGTTAGTCATAGTCTTACTCTGTGTTTGCTGTTATGGAAAGTATAACCGCAAATTATTCAATGATTCTAGAGTGATAGAGGGGACAGGAAAAAGTGTTCAGTGATTACTTTATCGCAGACGACAAAAGGCGCACTTTGCGCGCGCCTTGATCCCTCGTGACTCAATCGTGAGTTTGCGAATCTCTGAACCAAATCGATCAGCTGAGATAGTATACGAGGCAGTAGTATGTGTATGTTGCACATCCAAATTGTAGGTAGGGATTTGAATCCTCCATGTAAGTCGAATATGAACCCTACACTCTAACTATGGTACAGAAACGATAAATTACAAGTTTTGAAGTGTGCCTGACATCACATATGTTGAACGGTGGTTCGAAATTGGACAGCAAAACACACTGTCTATGCATAATCTCAATTAGGTAAGCCATTCTCGGTGTATCAGCGAATAGTGAAATGCTACTTTTCATTCTTGCCACTGTTGCCAACTTTGTGAAGTCGTATAATTTTACCTTAAGTACCCATCAGTTAACCCAAAAAGGTTCTTACTACAATGACCAAAAGAGAGAAAATTAAACAGTCGTTACTTGCCCACGTGCCAAAAGGAACGATCAATCAATTTCTCTCTAGAGACAAAACCCCGATTTCAGTTCTTCTTCTGTCATGTGTGGTCGGCGTATTTGCTGGGCTCGTCGGGACTCTTTTTGAGCTGGGTGTTCATTTCGTTACCGAAACTCGAACGGATTGGCTAAAAGACGAAATAGGCTCCGTTTTGCCGCTATGGTTGCTTGCTTTTCTTATCAGTGCCCTACTCGCGTTCGTGGGTTATTTTTTGGTTCACAAGTTTGCCCCTGAAGCAGCAGGGTCAGGTATTCCAGAGATCGAAGGTGCGATGGATAATATGCGCCCTGTACGTTGGTGGCGAGTTTTACCTGTAAAGTTCTTTGGTGGTCTTGGAGCCCTCGGCTCAGGCATGGTATTGGGACGTGAGGGCCCTACCGTTCAAATGGGTGGTAATATTGCCCGTATGGTGACGGATATATTTCGGGTGAAAAACGATGATAGTCGCCATACCCTTCTGGCCTCTGGTGCCGCGGGTGGTCTTGCCGCTGCGTTCAATGCCCCTCTAGCAGGCATTATGTTTGTTGTTGAGGAGATGCGCCCACATTTTCGCTACTCCCTTATCTCTATCAAAGCCGTTCTGATCTCCGCGGTGACGGCCACCATCGTTTTTCGCGCCATCAATGGACAACACGCGGTCATTACTATGCCGCAGTACAGCTCGCCTGACCTGCAAATACTATGGCTATTCCTGTTACTTGGGGCTTTGTTTGGTGGATTTGGGGTTGTGTTTAATCGCCTAGTGACGGTATTTCAGGACTTGTTTGTCCGTATTCATAAAAACGACCTAAAGCGTTTCCTTTTCACAGGTTCAATGATCGGCGGTACGTTTGGCTTATTGCTGCTGTATGTACCAGAACTTACTGGCGGAGGCATAGGTTTAATCCCCGAAATAACCAATGGGAGCTTCAGTGCTCAAGTCTTGATTCTTCTATTTATCGGACGCGTTCTGACAACGCTTATCTGTTTTGGCTCGGGTGCGCCTGGCGGTATATTTGCGCCAATGTTGGCGCTTGGTACTTCCTTTGGTTACGCTTTTGGCCTAGTCGCACATACCCTTTTCCCAGAGCTTCCCATAGAGCCGGGAGTGTTCGCTATCGCAGGAATGGGAGCGCTATTTGCTGCCACTGTGCGTGCGCCAATCACAGGAATTTTGTTGGTTATAGAAATGACCAATAACTATCACTTGATATTACCTTTGATCATCACAGCGGTTGGCGCTACCATCGTCGCCCAGATGCTTGGTGGCCAACCTATCTATAGCCAACTTCTACATCGCACCATTAAAAACGAAAAACTCCAGCAAGTTGATCTACCTAGAAAAGAGTGAATTTAATCATACTGTAAGATGTTTCATGGTTACGTGATCTAGAAAAGCATGTATAATTAGACGGCTAGACTGCTAAAAAATTAGCAGCCATTGGATATGGAATTTCAAGAGAGCCCCCTGTGACAATAAGCTTTGCTCCCCTTAAACGTCTTACCCAGTTTCATAATGTACCGACCTCTCAAGCCTCTTTAGCGCTTGGTATGATCGGTTTAGGGCATGCTTGGGCACTGTATATTCCTGACATAGGTAAGCAGATTCAGCCTATATTAGCGGCATTAGGCGCTATTCTACTGCTACCAGTATTAATCAAATACCTACTGAATAGACATATCTTCTCGGCGGATATTAAGAATCCCTTAACAGGTAGTTTGATGGCGCCAATGAGCATGGCGCTTTTAATTCTATGTGACTACCTCGCGGTTATTCAGCCAATCGTAGCCTATCCTCTCTGGTTTGCCGCTTTAACACTTCATGTATCAATGGCTGTGTTATTTTTCTTCCACCAAATAAAAAACTTCCGAATGTCGAATATAGTGCCTAGTTGGTTTCTCTATCCAGTAGGCCTAATCAGTAGTTCATTGGCTGGAACACAATTTGGGCACACTGTTTACTCGGAAACTATTGCTTCGGTTTGTATTACTATTTACTTTTTTATGCTGCCGCTTGTTCTATACCGTTTGGTATTCGAAGGGATGCTAAGAAAACGTGCAAGACCCACTTTGGCCATTATGGCCGCTCCGATCAACCTCACATTATCTGCATACTTAGTCAATTTTCCCGAACCTGATCCTATACTCACTGGTGCGTTAGCTGGCATCGCCATTACAATGACTATGCTGATCTATTTGTGCTACTTCCGACTACTTAAGCTCAAATTCCAGCCTTCAATAGCAGCAATTACGTTTCCCTCAGTCATTAGTTCGATTGCAATGCATAGGCTTACTACGTTTTTTGAAGCCGAACATCCACATTGGCACTGGCTGCATAATTTTGGATTTCTCGAACTGACTGTAGCGACGTTAGCAGTGGTTTGGGTGAGTGTCGGATTTGTAAAAATGTACTGGCCTGAGCTTGGTAGAAGTCGCTAATATTTTGTGATACAAATATCAATAATGCGATAGGAGCGTAGAGTTTTCAATCACTTAGACCCCCAACAGGTATAAGCAAAATAAACATAATCCCATAGAATATAGTTCATTTTGCAAACAGAACCAAAAAATAAAATATTCACTAATGACAGCAGCTCGTTTGTCGGCAATAAATAAGTGCATCGGCCGACATATGATTTCAATTACATAGAGAATAACTGCTATGCACTTAACTCAGATTAAAAAGTCTCTCCCAGAATTTATTACTAAAAAGCATGAGCATTTTATTGCGGACAGGATCAGTTCGAATACAGAAAATCATCCTGTTGTTTGTGGCGGTCGACCAACTAGCAGCGATGTTGTAATGCAAACAAATGACTACCTTTGTCTGCATGACCACTACGAAATTCAAGAAGCTCATATTCAGGGAATACGCGAAACCAAAGAAAGCTTGCTCATGTCCGGTGTTTATTTGCTGGGCGAAGAAAAAGAAAGTGACTTCGAATCGAAGTTGGCGCGTCATGTTGGGTTCGAAAGCTGCTTAGTTGCTCAGTCAGGCTGGACTGCCAATGTAAACCTTCTGCAAGCCATCTGTGACAAAGATACAAACGTCTACGTTGATTTCTTTGCCCATGCTTCATTGTGGGAAGGGGCACGCATTGCCGGGGCCAAGGTGCATATGTTTATGCACAACAATATCAAGCACCTAAAACGTCAAATATCGAGAAACGGCAGCGGAATCATTCTTGTAGATTCTATTTACAGTACCGTTGGCACGGTTGCCCCACTGGTGGATCTCGTTTCGCTTGCCTACGAGTTTGATTGCGCCTTGGTCGTTGACGAATCTCATTCGCTAGGAACCCATGGTCCACGAGGGGCTGGTCTCGTTGCAGAGCTGGGGCTTACCGAGCATGTTGATTACATTACCGCGAGTCTCGCTAAAACATATGCCTATCGCGCTGGTGTTATTTTAGCCAATGAGAAAACCAACTATTGCGTCCCAATGGTCGCTTTTCCGGCAATATTTAGCTCAACAATGCTGCCTTACGAACTCGCTCGACTAAGCAAAACACACGACGTCATCGTAAGCTCTGAGAAGAGACGACAAACACTCAACAAGAACGCTCAATACCTAAATAAGGAACTGCGTTCCATTGGCTTTGCCATTCAAAGTGAATCGCAAATCATAGGTTTGGAAACTGGTGATGTGGAAAACACGATTAAAGTAAGAAACTACTTTGAGGAAAACGGTGTGTTTGGCTCAGTGTTTGCCCCACCAGCGACACCTAACAATAAGCACATACTAAGATTATCCATCAATGCGATGCACACTAAGCAGGATCTCGATAAAGTCATAGAGGTTTGCCGATCAGCTTGGCTGAACAACGACCTTATCTTCTATTAAGATATAAAAACGCCTACGTCAATGTAGGCGTTATCTTTTTTGTTAATTCAGCCCTTTTACAGTCGTAATTCAACTACAACCAAGTCGCTACTTTATCAATTAACTCATCTTTAGGAGTTGGCTTAACAATATAATCATTCATACCACTTTGGTTAATCTGAACGACGGTTTCTTCGCTTTTATCACCGGTATAACCAACGATTGGAACCGATGAGTAAGGCATGTTTGACTCACGTATTTTCCGAGTCGCAGATAAACCATCGAGTACTGGCATCTCTACATCCATAAGAATTAAGTGGACGTCTTCTTCATCTAGAACATCTAGGGCGACCTGCCCGTTTTCAGCTTGTATTACATGTAAGCCTTGTTTTTCAAGCATAATACTAGTAATCGAGCGCAATGAGTGGTTGTCATCGACAATCATGACTGTCTTCTTAGTTGAGATTTCATTATATGCTTGGTCAGGCTCATCATCTTCTAAAGAATCAAACAATAAATAGTCTAACGTAGCTAATGGCTGGCTGATGAGCGCTTCCCTACTATTAAGAACGATATTGACATATCGTTGGAAATAAAGGTTACGAGTAGCATCTTCTTCATTGAGGAATACAATCCTAGCCTCAGTGAATCCCAGTTTACCTTCGAGGCGCGACATTAGTGACCAACCATTGCTATTAAACTCGCCATCTATGAGTATCAAGCTATATTCAAAGTGATATTCATCCCGCTCACAGGCATCCTCTAAACTCACAAACTCGACTTTCATTTGAGTGATGCCTTGCAGCTTTATAAGCTCAGTGGCAACCTCCGATTTTTCATCTCCGATGAATAGAACAGATTTAGCCTTGACCAACTCGGTTTTGATATTTTTTACCGCTGGCGAGGAGTAATTAGGGAAAAACAACTCAAACTCCGTCCATTCTCCAACACTTGAACGACAGGCTATTGTGCCGCCAAATGAACGCATCACCTTCTTGCAAAAAGACAACCCTAAGCCAAACGTACCGTTCTTGCCCGTCGTATAGAAATCATCAAATATATTCTTTATAAGTTCAGGTTCAATCCCAATACCCGTATCCCTAAATAAGATACTATTGCCATTCTCAGTCACCTTGGAGCTAATCACAATGTTGAACTTACCTGCACCTCGATGTCGGAAAGAATTCTTTAATAGATTATATACGACATACTTTAAAAGCGTGTCACTCCCGAAATAACTAAAATCTTCTTTTATATCGAAGAAAACGAGCCTTTTATCAGCCGCATTTTTATAACTGAAACTATCAACCGCATTATCTACAATCGACTTAGCATTCAACTTACAAAACGTTGAAGTTGACACTCTATTTTGATCTATTGATGTCAACAATAAGTCTATGGTTTCGTTACCAGTCCAAATTGCTTTCATAGAATCATCAATAATATCATTGAGTATTTGTATTTCTTGTGCATTTAATTGATATGTATTCCTGTAAGATGAGTTACCACTTGGTATGATACTCTTGATTACTTCAAACGAAGACAACAATGCACTCAGTGGGTTTCGCATTTCATGTGCAATACCTGCACCAAACGATCTCGCAACAGTAAATTTCGCTTCATGTTCTGTTTGGTTTCGAAAATAAAACAAATTACCAAATAAATACGTAAATGCGAAGATCGGCAAATATACCAGATGTTCAGAAAAGTTCACACCGTCAGGTAAATTAAAATGAGCTATTAAAGCCGCACTCATTACACAGATTAATGCCTGCAATAACATAACCCTAGTATCATAAACCAAGAGAATATGCAGAAATATAGATGACATAAATGATAATACCCATACATCATTCCAGCCATTCATAAACATCATATAAGAGAAGAAAAAAGGAAGACAAAAACCAATGGAAACTAGGTAATAATATGGAACTACCTTCTTTAATCTATTGGTCATCACGCCACGAAATGCTAAAACGAAAACCGCCAGCGAGCAGAGCAGTCTCAGCCATAAGTTTTCGTAGGGCTGAGGATAGAGCGTATCCCATACCCAATAGTATACAGGGTAACCAAACCCACCCATCACAACCACCAGAGTCGTATTAGGCTCAGCATAACTGTAGATTTTTTGAATTCTGTTCATTTCAACCTAGTCCAACTATAAGAACAGCAAACCAGGACGAGGTATTTTTTTGTTTTGAACGTCCATAGTCTAGCTGGCTAATTTCTTAGCAAATCCTTTATGTAATCAATAGTATGAACGAAAAGCAGTGACAAATACAACAACGCCCTCTGAAATTAGAGGGCGTCTATAGCTTTTTATTTACAATCGAGAGATTTAGCGCAAACCATGTAGAAACTCATGGCGTGTTGCAGGATTTGATTTGAAAATACCGCCAAGCGCTGTTGTTGTTGTCTCACTCGTTGCGTCCATAACGCCACGAGATTTCACGCAGTAATGTACTGCGTCCATCGTTACCGCAACGTCATCGGTTTCTAGCAAGGTTTGTAGCGCGACTAAAATTTGCTGCGTCATGCGTTCTTGCACTTGAGGGCGCTGAGCGAAAAATCTGACGATTCGATTGATTTTCGATAGGCCGATGATCTTGCCGCGTGGGATGTAAGCGACAGCTGCTTTACCATCGATAGTCACTAAGTGATGTTCACAGGTACTGGTCACAGTAATGTCTTTTACTCGCACCATTTCACTGACATCCATCTTGTTTTCGATGACGGTGATTTTTGGGAAGTTACTGTAATCTAGGCCTGAAAAAATCTCATCCACGTACATCTTAGCAATGCGATGTGGCGTCTCCATCAAACTATCATCCGCAAGGTCAAGTTGAAGGAGGGTCAAGATCTCACGCATGTGATGCTCGATACGCTCTTTCTTTTCTTCTCTTGTTACTTCATTCGGCAACATTGGGGTTTCCAGTCCACGTTCTGACAACGCTTCTTTCACCAATTTTGCTGACTCACTTAAACCTGACATCTTACTTCCTCGCACTAACTCCCGTAAGGGGAGACAAGGATACTCGGATTTACACGCAATTACACCCACAAATTCCGTATTGCTTTGTATCCGCTATGATTTGGAGCAACATTTAGCTGCTTTTTTCCAAAGGGATAAGCCTCTCATCCAATAAAGTGTGTTAGAGTCGAATGGTTTTATTGAATCAATCAGGATGACTTATCTTATGGGTTGCTGCGACGCACCAGGCTTAATGCCTATCGAAGAAGCATTGGATAAAATGCTCACTCCAATCACCCCTATTTCTGACACCCTAGCCCTTCCGCTGGCTGAAGCATTAGGCTATGTACTGGCTGAAGACATTCTGTCACCTATTAATGTTCCACCGTTTGATAACTCAGCAATGGATGGATACGCCATTCGCTTGAGCGACCTTGAGCAATCTACCACCATGCTTATGGTTGGCAAATCATTTGCTGGCGCTCCTTTTGATGGTGAGTGGCCTTCAATGACGACTGTACGCATCATGACAGGAGCGAAAATCCCTGAAGGTTGTGACGCAGTCATCATGCAAGAGAACACCAGTGTAGATGGTGACAACATCACTTTTTCTCAGCCTAGTGTCAAAGCTAACATGAACATTCGCCCTACCGGCGATGATATTTGTGCCAATGACATCGTACTGAAAAAAGGTGCTCGCTTAACCGCTCGTGATATTCCTATGATAGCCACACTTGGCATCAGTCATATTAGTGTCTATCGCAAACCAAAAGTCGCATTCTTCTCAACCGGTGATGAGCTCAAGCCCTTAGGCACCGAACTCGAAGCAGGTCAAATATATGATAGCAACCGCTACGGCATTAAGCCGCTCATCGAAAACTTTGGTTGCGAAGCCATTGACCTAGGTATCATCCCTGATTGTCAGGACACACTTAAAGCGACATTCGAGCAAGCTCAACAACAAGCAGATGTTGTCATTACGTCAGGTGGTGTGAGTGTTGGCGAAGCCGATTACACCAAAGACATTCTTGAAGAACTTGGTCAAATTGGCTTTTGGAAACTTGCGATTAAGCCTGGTAAACCTTTCGCGTTTGGTGAACTTGATAATGCTTGGTTCTGCGGATTACCTGGCAACCCCGTGTCAGCCGTATTGACTATGTATGTGCTGGTACAACCGCTCATTGCAAAGCTTGCAGGCAACACAGAGTGGAAACAGCCAGAATCGATCCCAGCGACAACCCGTAGCGCATTTAAAAAAGCACCGGGCCGAACAGACTACCAACGCGGTATCTATACTATTGAGAATGGTCAGTTCGTCGTCGAAACAACGGGTAACCAAAGTTCAGGTGCGTTCCGTTCGATGAGCCTTGCTAACTGCTTTGTAGTGCTTGAAAGAGAGCGTGGCTCAATAGAAGTTGGTGAAACGGTCCAGATTCAACTGTTCAACCCTACGCTTTACTAAGAGGTGACCTTGGATATTCTCTCTGATGAAGAGATGCTTCGATACAATCGGCAGATCATTCTCAAGAACTTCGATTTCGATGGACAAGAAGCGCTTAAACAGTCTTCAATCTTAATTATTGGAGCTGGCGGACTAGGTTGCGCAGCAAGCCAATACCTTGCTACCGCAGGTGTTGGCACCATCACCCTAGTCGATGATGACAAGGTGGAGGTGTCGAACCTCCAACGTCAAGTCCTACACTCTGACGAAACGGTTGGAAAAAACAAAGTAGATTCCGCCAAACAATCATTGTGTAAACTCAACCCCTTTATCACTGTCAATACAGTCGCTAAGCGACTAAGCGATAAAGAGCTTGAGCAGCAAATCCTTCAGCATTCATTGGTTTTAGATGCAACAGACAATGTTGAGACACGAAATCAACTTAACCGTCTTTGTTATCAGCACAAAAAACCTCTAGTGTGTGGCGCTGCTATCCGCATGGAAGGACAAGTATCGGTATTTACCTATCAAGATGATGCCTTGCCCTGTTATGCGTGTTTGAGCGCTCTATTTGGCGACACGAGCCTGAGCTGTGTTGAAGCTGGCGTAATGTCTCCAATAGTCGGTATTATCGGAGCGACACAAGCGCTCGAAGCCATTAAAGTACTTGCGAACTATGGTCAACCAAAGATCGGAAAGCTGGTGTTATTTGATGGCCTTACCTTAACTTGGCGTGAGATGGGGCTTCCTAAATCCAAATCCTGCCAAGTTTGTGGCTAAGCTTTTAAAACAATGACAGAGTGAGCAAATGAAACCATTTTCCATCGCTATAACTCTACTGTTAGCTGGCGTCGGTCTTTTGGTACTTTTGCTCACTTTTCAATCCTCTGATGATAACCAAACCATCACCGCAACGGTGCAAAGCCACGTCCTAACTCAGTCACTTGATGGCAATCGCCATTACATGGTAGTTATTTTTGATGATGGCACCTCAACTCGGCTCCTAACCAATGCCCTATCTCTTTGCCCTGTCGGCGATAAAGTCGTACTGAGCGCTTCCTCATCGTGGGGAGATTCAACCACCTATCAGTTGGACCATTGCGTACCTAAATAGTGTTTTACACCTAGACACTTGCGTTTTTTGCCTGCATGCTGAAACAGCATAATAGTGGAACAAAACAATAATAAGGAACGGCACATGACAGATACCCTCATCTCTCCACAGTGGTTAAAAACGCAACTACATAATAATCCAGATACCATTGTTTTAGACGCCAGTATTGAATTCCAAATCCCGCTCGAGCCCAATAAAGACAAGAGTGGCGTCATTCCAACCGCCCAGCGCTTTGACTACGACAATGAGTTCTGTGACCCGCAGGCAGCACTACCTCACATGATGCCGTCCGAAGCGCGTTTCAATGAACTCGCAGCTAAACTCGGAATTACGCCAGAAAGCACCATTGTCGTCTACGACAACTCAGGAACATTTGCCTCACCTCGTGCATGGTGGATGCTGAAATCTCTCGGTCTTAAGCACGTGCATGTCTTGTCCGGTGGTCTACCAGCTTGGAAAGCAGCGGGCTATTCTGTTGATGAAAACTACAGTGCGCGAAGTGCCTCTACCCTATCTCAACCCGTTGATGGCAACTATTTCATTGCCGCTGAACAAGTGTTGCAATACTCAGATAACAGGTGCGCACGTATCGTTGACGCCCGCTCATTGGCACGCTTCAAGGGCGAAACTCCCGAACCGCGTGAGGGAATTCGTAGCGGTCACATTCCAAACTCGGTGTGCCTACCGTTTGCAGAATTAATGGAGGAAGGTACTCTCAAACCCCTTGAAGAGCTTGCTCCATTGTTTTCGTCTATCAGTGCAAGCAAGCGTGAACATCTAGTGTTTAGTTGTGGGTCGGGTGTGACAGCGTGTATTTTGGCGCTAGGGGCGTACTTGTGTGGCTACACTAACTTGTCTGTGTACGACGGGTCATGGACTGAATGGGGTCAGCGAACTGACCTACCTATCCAACTTTAACATACAGAAGAAATAGCCTTAATATAAAACAACGCCCCACTTGTATGTCGGGGCGTTCGAATCAAAAACCTTCGTTACTTAGCCTGTGTAAGCACCACTTGAGTAATGCAACTCATAACTGTGAGAGTAGATCTCTAAAATATTGCCAAACGGGTCTTCCATGTAAATCATGCGATAAGGCTTCTCTCCTGGGTAGTAGTAACGTGGTTCTTTCATTCTTCGTTTACCACCAGCAGCTACGATTTTATCCGCTAACCCTTCCACATCCGGATCTTGTACACAGAAATGGAATACGCCGGTTTTCCAATATTCAAAGTTATCTTCTGGATTTTCTTGATTATCGAACTGGAATAACTCGACACCAATGCGATCGCCTGTCGACATATGAGCGATACGGAAGTGCTTCCACCCTGCCCCAAATACGTCGGTACACATCACTCCGATTGCCGAATCATCTTCAGTGACATCGGTTGGAGGCATGATCAAGTACCAGCCTAATACCTCTGTGTAGAACTTCACAGCGGCTTCCAAGTCGGGAACTGATATACCGATATGGCTAAAAGTACGTGGATAGGTGGGATTTGTGTTGGGTGAAGTCATGAGTGGTGTCCCTCTCTCTAGTTGAGAATAAGATACTTCTGATGGATTCGTTGTTATTTATCATATACTCTTCAGACAATAAGGATTTGTTATCAATGTAGAGTGTATGATTAACACAACTTGGCTTAATACGTTTAAAACTCTAGTAGAGATTGGTCACTTTACCCAGACTGCAGAAAAGCTGTTTATGACTCAGCCTGGCGTGAGCCAGCACATTAAAAAGCTCGAAGCGAGTCTAAAAGCGGAACTGATCACAAGAGAAGGAAAAACCTTCGAACTGACGGAGCAAGGGCGACTGGTTTATAACTACGCATGCGACCTAGCCAAGCAGGAGGCCTCACTACTAGAAAAGCTCAAATACGATGACCCTGAATCAGGAAATCTCAGCTTTTCTGCCTCTGGTGCAATAAGCACCGCGCTGTACCCCAAACTGCTCCTACTTCAAACTCAATACCCGGGTTTACGCGTCAATATTGAAGCGGCTCCAAACCGGCGAGTAATAGAGAGCGTCACCAACGGTACGATAGACTCGGGCATTGTTACCGCGGTACCCCAACATCCAGACTTGTCCTCGGAGTATTTGGGGCAGCTTGAATTATGTCTGATTGGCTCCAAAGCCTCCGTGTCTGACCTTAGTCCGCGAGATGCGCTTGAGCAGTTGGGCGTGATTGACCACCCAGATGCTCAGTACTACTTACAAAAGCTATTTGATCAAAGCGGGCTCGAAGAACTCGAAGAGGCTGAGTGGCAGGATTTTAGAAAAGTCAGCTATATCAACCAACATAGCCAAATTCTGCAGCCTGTTTCGATGGGAATTGGAGTTACCGTCTTACCCAAGGTCGCTATCGAATACTCTGAGTACAAGGATAAAGTCGACGTTTGGCCAACCGCAGAATTGGTGAGTGAACCGCTGTACTTTGTGAAGAAGAAACGTAAACAGCTGGCTGCGCGTTACTCGTTTCTTCTTGAGGTCATAAAAGAGACGGAGTTTTCCTAGTCCTCTTCTGAAGTGTCAGGCAGGCTTAGCATTTGTTCGTCAAGGTTAAGCACTGTCAGCGCGTTACTAACGCTTGTTGCAACAACATCCACTACGCCGGTGCGAAGCGCACCTAACAGTGCCATTGGTTTGCTGTTTTCAGAAGCAATGGCGATGACTTCTGAAATGCGGCGGAACTCTTCAAGCCCTAATCCAATGACACGATCACTCATAACGGTGTTGGCTGCTCTGCCCTGAATGTCGAAGAAATCATAGCCTGCAAAATCACCAACAACCCCTTGATTCAACCGCGATTGAACCACTTCATCCGTAGTAAACCATCCTAGATCCACCATATAGCTGTTCTCGCTCATATCGCCCACACCAACAATTGCCACATCCGCTTTGCGTGCCAAGTCGAGAGTTTGCTTGACCGTAGCGTTTTGCATAAACACCATTTTCTGGTCTCTATTTTCAGCGTACGCCGGCGCATAAAGCGTTTCTGACGTTCCCCCGTACTTTTTCGCCAGTTGTCGACAAATATGATCAGCATTAAAGCGTCCACCCCTTGGGTGAATGCCTCCGATTCCGCAAACAAACTTACAATCACGGGGAGTAATAACCCCCATATGATGCGCGACTGCCGAGACATTCCTACCCTGACCTACGGTAACAACTGTTCCGCCACGTAAGGTTTGAGCAAGGTAGTTCGAAACCAAACCGCCCACTTGAGTTCGCTGCGACTCTTCATCTGGCTGGTCAAGAGCAATAAGCGCCCGCTTAATACCAAATCGTTCAATCAGGCGCTGTTCTATCTTGGCACTGTATACTGGGTGATACTTAACCGTGATCTCGACAATGCCCTCGTCTCTCGCCTGTTTGAGTAACCGTCCTATCTTTGCTCGCGATACCCCAAACTTTTTGGAAATCTCTTCTTGTGTCGCCCCATCTTGATAATAAGCCACCGCGATTTCGGTCAATAAATCGTTGCTGGTTTCGTTGCTGTCGTTTTTCATCGGCTGTACTACTCCGCGATTCTATTCAGGCGAGCATTGGCTCACATATCAATCATTTGCTCAATGATAACCTTACCGTACCATTCGCTCAATAGCGTGACATTTTCTCAGCTGCATTTTTAACCATTGAAATTCTCCTCTAGCCCCTGCTAGCACTGATTTTCAGTTGCAATTCGGGTCGCGCTAACAAAAACCAAAAATAACCCATGGAATACGAATTTTTGTACCAGTATTTGGTTGACATTATTTCTGCATGGGGTAAATATGAATCCAACATTTACTCACGAGTGATGCAAATGTTCACAGCAATCTGCGCACTCTGTACTGAAAAAATTTAAAGCGGATCGATAGTCGACTGAAACTTTGAACCGCTGAGCAACATTTGTATTTAGAGCCTTAGTCTCAAATTCTCTGCCCTCTAGAATAGGAACGAACCGATGAGCAACAAATTAGAGCAACTTCGCAAACTAACAACTGTCGTTGCAGACACTGGCGATATCGAAGCAATTCGCAAGTACCAACCACAAGATGCAACTACTAACCCTTCTCTGATTTTGAAAGCGGCGCAGATCGAAGAGTATGCACCTCTCATTGACCAAGCGATTGAGTACGCGAAATCTCAAAGTGACGACAAAGCACAACAAGTGCAAGATACGTGCGACATGCTAGCGGTTAACATCGGTAAAGAAATTCTAAAGACGATTCCAGGTCGCATCTCAACAGAAGTTGACGCGCGTCTTTCTTACGACATGGAAGGCAGCGTAGCGAAAGCACGTCAGCTAATGAAAATGTACAACGATGCTGGCATCGCAAATGACCGCATCCTTATCAAGCTAGCTTCTACTTGGGAAGGCATTCGTGCTGCAGAGATCCTAGAAAAAGAAGGCATCAACTGTAACCTAACGCTTCTGTTCTCATTTGCTCAGGCGCGTGCATGTGCTGAAGCGGGTGTTTTCCTAATCTCTCCTTTCGTTGGCCGCATCATGGACTGGTATAAAGCCAAAGAAGGTCGCGACTTTGAAGCATCAGAAGATCCTGGCGTAATTTCAGTGACAGGTATCTACAACTACTACAAAGACCACGGCTACAACACAGTAGTAATGGGTGCAAGCTTCCGTAACACCGGTGAAATCCTAGAACTTGCTGGTTGTGACCGTCTAACTATCAGCCCACAACTGCTTGCAGAGCTTGAAGAAGCGGAAGGCGAAGTCGTTGAGAAACTGGTTGACTCTAAAGGCTCTAAAGAGCGCCCTGCTGCGATGACTCACGCTGAGTTCCTATGGGAGCACAACCAAGACCCAATGGCGGTAGAGAAGCTAGCAGAGGGCATCCGCAACTTCGCTATCGACCAAGGCAAACTAGAAGCTATGATCGAAGCTAAGCTTTAATCAGCACAGATATTCAGAGGGGAACGTTTGCGTTCCCCTCTTCAATTCTCTCTCTTTAAAATCTATTTTTTCGGAATGTATTATGGATCGTAAACATCTCGCTAATGCTATTCGTGCTCTAAGCATGGACGGCGTTCAACAAGCAAACTCTGGTCACCCTGGCGCGCCTATGGGTATGGCTGATATCGCTGAAGTTCTTTGGCGTTCACACTTAAACCACAACCCATCTAACCCAGAGTGGGCTGACCGTGACCGTTTCGTACTATCAAACGGCCACGGTTCTATGCTGATCTACTCACTGCTTCACCTAACAGGCTATGAGTTACCGATTGAAGAGCTAAAGAACTTCCGTCAGCTTCACTCTAAAACACCTGGCCACCCAGAGTATGGTTATGCACCTGGTATAGAGACGACAACAGGCCCGCTAGGTCAAGGCATCACAAACGCAGTAGGTATGGCGCTTGCGGAGAAAACACTAGCGGCTCAATTCAACAAAGACGGCCACGACATCGTAGACCACTACACGTATGCATTTATGGGTGATGGCTGTTTGATGGAAGGTATCTCTCACGAAGCATGTTCTCTTGCAGGCACACTAGGCCTTGGCAAGCTCATCGCATTCTGGGATGACAACGGTATCTCAATCGATGGCGAAGTTGAAGGTTGGTTCTCTGACGACACTCCAAAACGATTCGAAGCTTACGGTTGGCACGTAATTCCGGCAGTTGATGGTCACAATTCAGACGCTATCAATGCAGCGATTGAAGCAGCTAAAGCAGACCCTCGTCCTACTCTTATCTGTACTAAGACCATCATTGGTTTTGGTTCTCCAAATAAATCAGGTTCACACGACTGTCACGGTGCACCTCTAGGCGCTGACGAAATTGCAGCAACACGTAAAGAACTTGGCTGGGAGCACGGTCCTTTTGAGATTCCAACGGACATCTATGCGCAATGGGATGCGAAAGAAGCGGGCGCAGCTAAAGAAGCAGCGTGGAACGAGAAACTTGCAGCGTATGAAGCAGCATACCCAGAGCTGGCAGCTGAGTTCAAACGTCGCGTAAATGGTGAGCTACCTACTGAGTGGGAAGAGAAAGCAACACAAATCATTGCGGATCTTCAAGCTAACCCGGCGAACATCGCCTCTCGTAAAGCGTCGCAAAACGCACTAGAAGCATTTGGCGCGATGCTACCAGAGTTCCTTGGTGGTTCTGCTGACCTTGCTCCGTCTAACCTAACCATGTGGTCTGGGTCTAAATCTCTTACTGCTGAAGATGCATCTGGTAACTACATTCACTACGGTGTTCGTGAATTCGGTATGACGGCGATTATGAACGGTATCGCGCTTCACGGCGGTTTCGTACCTTACGGTGCAACCTTCCTAATGTTCATGGAATACGCGCGTAACGCAATGCGTATGGCTGCTCTAATGAAAGTGCAAAACATCCAGGTTTACACTCACGACTCTATCGGTCTTGGTGAAGATGGTCCTACGCACCAACCTGTTGAGCAAATGGCATCGCTTCGTCTAACACCTAACATGAGTACATGGCGTCCGTGTGACCAGGTTGAGTCAGCAGTTGCATGGAAATTTGCGATTGAGCGTAAAGACGGTCCAACGTCTCTCATCTTCTCTCGTCAGAACCTTGCACAGCAAGAGCGTGACACGCAGCAAGTGGCTGACATCGCAAAAGGCGGATACGTTCTTAAAGATTGTGAAGGTACGCCAGAGCTTATTCTTATTGCGACAGGCTCTGAAGTTGAGCTAGCCGTTAACGCAGCCGCAGAACTCAGCGCTGAAGGTAAGAAGGTACGTGTCGTATCTATGCCAGCAACTGACGTGTTCGATAAGCAAGACGAGGCCTACCGTGAGTCTGTTCTGCCTTCGAGCGTAACAGCACGTATTGCAGTTGAAGCGGGTATTGCTGACTTCTGGTACAAGTATGTTGGCTTCGGCGGCAAGATCGTTGGTATGACAACGTTCGGTGAGTCAGCACCAGCTGGTGAGCTATTTAAGATGTTTGGCTTTACAACTGAGAATGTTGTAAGCAAAGCAAAAGAACTGTTGAAGTAAACTTCTCTTTCAACACAAAAGGCTGAGCGAATGCTCAGCCTTTTTTATGTGTGACTGTTTTAGATTCAACATGTCTCATATGTTAGACACAAATTCGCTTGAAGGAGTAATCTCGCTTTCTACACTGTACGGTATGGTCAAAAAGGATTTTTACTATGCGAGCTAGAACACTTCTCATCACCCTTGTTTCACTACTCTCAGTTTGCCTGACTACGGTCCACGCTGCTGGTCTTGCCGTCAAAAGCGGTGGCGTTTTGCTAAAGACCTACTCCGATAGTGACTTGTCAAACATGCCCCAAGCAACCATAGATACAGAGTTGCCATGGTTAGACGGAAAAAACTCATTTACTGGGGTAAACCTTGAAGAGTTTTTCGCCCAGTCTAATACCCCGCTTCCAGAACTGATCACTTTTATCGCACTCAATGACTACAAAGTCACCATTAGGCAAGAAGATATCAAGCAATACCAACCTATCATCGCTAATCGGAAAAACGGCGAAAAGATGTCTATCCGCGACAAGGGGCCATATTGGGTGATCTTCCCGTTGTCACAGCACCCAGAGATCGATAATACCGATTACCACGCTATGATGATCTGGCAATTAAAGGAAGTACGGTACTAGCATGAAAGCCAAGGAGTGCGTCGAACGATTCCCAATCAATCTAATAAAGATTATTTTGGCGACCATAACCGCTTGCGTACTCGCCGTAAACGTCATCACCATCGACCGTATCAATCAAATCAACGAAGACCTTTCTGACCGCAAAAACGAAGCGACCTGGTTCATTCTTCAGTTAGTCAAAGAGTACTCAAATTTCATTACGCAATCGCATATAAAGCCGTTAGGAAAGGACGAGATCTGGCTGGCATATGACCTGACGTGGAGTCGATTCGACATCATATTGCACAGCAAAGAATCGTCAAAGTTTATTGAGCAGGCGAGCTATAAAGCCTTCATGGAAGCGCAGTTTGATAAGTTCAAGGCCTTGGAAAAATCTTTAGTACTACTCGACACTCAACCAGAAATACAGGATGCCCTAAAGCAGCGCATAGAAGTTAACTTTGAGGAAATCGTTCATTTCATCAACGAGAAGTTTCAGATTGAAAGCCCTATTACTGAGAAAAACCGGACTGAGCTTCAACGTCTATTAATGTACCAAAAAGCCAGCACCGTCGCGCTCATAGTCCTATTTCTTCTAATTTCTTGTATTTTCTGGTTAGATTCGAGACTTCGTAAAACGCTCCAGCGCAGAGACGCGCTCACTTGTTTATTAAACCGCACTGCGCTAACCAATGACATCAAAAGTCAACTAACACAACCCTATTACCATTTGCTATCGGTGCGTATCCTCAACATTTCAGAAATTAACCACAAGTACGGTATTGATTATGGTGATGTGTTGATTAAAGTCACTGCTGACAGGCTACTCAACTCTATCAACGCTGACTACTCACTATACCGTTACAGTGGTTCTCAGTTCATTATTTTGAGTAATACCCCGGACTCTAAAATCACCCCTTCTCTTCAACAAACGATCAAAGACATATTAGCGGAGCCCATTGAACTGTCTGATATGGCTTTAATTCTCGACATATCAATGAGTCGTGAATCTAATTTGGTCAGACGAGGCTTGATTGAGAAGCTGACTCAGCTATCCCGAAAAACATTGTCAACAGCGCTTTAGCTCGAGCACCTACATATGAGAAGATTCACAGTAATATCTACAACCGCTTAATGCTTGATTATGGTGATATCCGCCATTTTAGCTTTAAGGTCAGTTAGCCTATCCTGAACATAAAAGTCGCAAAACGCCTCAAAACCTAGCGGTTTACTAAACCAATAACCCTGAAGATAATCACAACCTAAATCGGAGAGATATCGACATTGGTAACCCGTTTCGACGCCTTCGCCAACAACCTTCGCATTGCAGTTGTGCCCCAGAGCAATAATGGAGTTAAGCATTCGCTCCTCCGTACCATCGGTGCCAATACGTTCTACAAAGCTCTTATCCACCTTCAGCTCATCAACCGGATAACTAAGCAACTGATTTATTGAAGTAAATCCTGTTCCAAAATCATCCAGTGACACCCTAAACCCTATATCTCGCAAACCAGCAATAATTGCTATCGTGTCTTTGGTACTCTTAACGTAACTTGTTTCTGTTACTTCTAGAATCACGCGATTAGGCGTGATGTTATGCGAATGACACACACTACAGATGAGCTCAATAAAATCATTGTTGTACAATTCAAGGGCAGAAATATTGATTGAGATATCTCCGGCGTATCCCACTTTTGACTGCAACATCGATAAAGATTTGATCGCATTATTAATGACCCAAGTATCTATATCGCCAATTAAGTTAGCTCGCTCTGCCGCCGGAATAAACTCTTCTGGACCAATCCCCATTGCCTGTAATTTAGGGCACCTTACTAACACTTCGATACTAGCGACCTTATAGGTCGTAGAATCAATGAGCGGCATATAATTCAGCTCAAACTCACCATCTCCACAGCAGCTTAGAAGTATTTTTTCTATCTCATCTCTACGTTTTAACTCATCAAATAGAAGATGATCAAAATAGACCAACGGCGCTTTGTTTTTGATCTGTTTCGCTTTGCTTAACGCGGCCTCTATGCCTTTCTGCCAAACTCCTCTCTGGGATTCGTCACAAAGAGGAAAAATAGCCTGGGCAAAATCAAGGTGAAGCGGGACGCCCTCAACCCGTATCGCGGTTTTGAGGGACTGCTCAAAGTTGGCCATCAGTAATCTAATGGCCTGCTCGCTATCCGCATTCACTAAAGCGTAGAATGTATTGCTGCCGTAACGACTGATTGAGTAATCACTGCAACCACATCCCGTGCTTGATTGATTGGTGCAAATACACCGCTCGATTTCCCTCGCGATTTTGACGAGAGCGCGGTCACCCTCGAACAAACCATGCAAATCATTAACTCTTCTGAAGTCTATGATATCCCAGGCCACAATATAGGTATGCTCATTACAATAGCTTTCTGTTCTCTGGTCGACAAACCTAATAAAAGAAGCTCGATTAGCTAACTTTGTTAGGCTATCAAATTCAGCCTCAAACTTTACTTTGCTCAAACTGTCTATGTAGGCATTTTTGAGAATAGAGACTTCATCATTATCTTTAGCTCGTTTAAAGTAGCGTAGCTCTAAGCCTCCTCTCTTTATATCTTTCAGTAAACCGTTGATTGGGTCGAGCACTTTCGTTCTCACAATCACATGAATAATTAGCAACAACGAAATCACGACCGCAAACATATAGGCCAGTACTTGTGTCGCTATTTGTGATTTAACATTGGCATAATGGTCATCCAATATATCCAACTCTATCTCTACTCCTGGGCCAAAGATCTTAATCACTTTTCCGTCAACGAACTCATTGTTCACTACCTCGAAATGGATGTCAGACCAAAGCTCGGATGTCTCGGTAACTTGATTGAAATCCAAAATAATGTTTTTGTGGTTTGATGCATCGTTAAACAACTGGTTTAGTTTTCTTAAAGGTCCATCAACAACGAGCAAGCTTCTGCTTTTGCGTGTCATCGCTTGTTTATCGTCTGGTAAGAGTTTCGGGTCATAAGCTCCGATGTAGCTGTACCTAATTTCTCCTGTTACCGATTGGTAGGTATACCCTGTATTACAAAACTCTTCGCCTAAAGAAACTAAAATGTAAGAATCGAAAACAGTTTGATAGATGTCATCGGCTAACGAGTTTGCTTCAAACGGATCGGATTTAAGTGAACTAGCCGTTAGACTAAAAAGAGGATCCAAGCTATAGACTTCAACGTCCCCTAATTTCATAGCTCGCTCTTGGTGAAGCAGGTAATTGATGTGAGACTCGAGAAAACCCCGCAATACATAATCACTCGTGTCCTGAATATGATTTATAAACTGTGCGCTTCCTGAAATCTCATGCCCAAGTCCCTCAATACCGCTTCGCTCAAACTCAGCGGCACTCAACGCATTTTTGACTTTTGTGACCCACTTGTCCTGTTCGAGTGTCTTTTGCTCGCTTAACTGCCAAAAATAGAGCCCCGTACCAGCAAGCGCAGCGACAGCCGTCATTACTGGTATGAGAACAAGATCTAACCTTCTGAGTAGTCTCATCGATCACCTCAAATCTTCTACAATTCTTTGGCGAATGAGTAAGCCGTTGTCGCTCACAGGCTTGTACAAAAAGCTTTTCTCAATAAGGTTTGAGGCTGGACTGATTGCAGGGTCTTCACGGTACTCTCTACTCAGCAGAGCTTCAACATTTGCGTTAGGTGTTGAAAACCAGGCACTTTGAGCATTAAGAGTGGCCACTTCAGGTGAGGTCAAGTAATCTAATGCTACTGTTGTTTGTTCACGGAAACGGCTGCCAGCAGGTATCGCTAAACACTCCAACCAAACAATTGTGCCCTCATTAGGCACAACATACTCCCATACGTCTCTGTTTTCAGCTTCATTTAACACATGGTGATCACCTGCGTAACCAAATGCTATATCGATGCTCTCGAGCGCACTTGGAGTAGCAACATTTGCAAGAATGTAGTCTGTGGAAGCAAGCGATGATCGTTGGGTCTGCAATAGCTTATGCGCTTGCTGAAGTGATGCTTCATCATCAGTAAATGGACTTTTGTTGGATGACAGTAACGCTACCCCTACAAGGTCTATAGGGTGGTAGTACATTGACACTTTGCCGTCGAGACCCTTATTCGGCTTGAGTAGCGTTTCCCAAGAATCTACCGGCTTCGAAAATTTATCACGTCTATAAAGAATACCACTGGTACCCCACGCATAAGGAATACCAAAATCACCGCATGCCTCCATCCATTTGTGTTCAAAACGAAATGACAGTTTTTGTCGAAGCTCTGGTATTGGGCGGACTACACCGAGTTGACCCAGTGTTTGTAATCGGACACTTTCAACGACAACAATATCAATGGTTTTACCACGTTCACTCAGCAGTAACTCATCACGAACTGACTCGTCAGAGAAATAGATTTGTTCGATGCTAATTTGATGATCTTGTCTCAGCTTCTCGATAACAATCGGCGCTAAAAACGCTTCCCAGTTATATAGGTGAACGGCGTCTTCGCCTTGGTGGGCGTATAAGGGCGAGCAAACAACAAACAACAGATATAACCAACAACTGAGTACAGCCCTTCCTTTGACCAAACTTCGTTTCGACATCTGCTAAGTCCTTTAGCTCTTACTAACATAAAGAGCCTAGGACAGTAGCAGGGTGATGGCGAAGTCTTTATCATCTCAAAATTGAGAATTATTACTCTTTAGCCGGCTCCTGGCCGTTAGTGTTGGGACGCATATCCAATTCTGATTCTCCAGTAACCATATCTACGGTAAATAGATAGTGGTTATCAGGGTCTCCATGATGCTTGAAGTCAAATTGATACGTATGAGCAGGAAAAAATATCGGCACTTCCTCGACTTGTGTTAAGTCAAAGCCGTCTTGCACATAGATCTCTTGTATTTCAATTTGCAGCCTTGCAGCTTCTAACTCTCGGCTCCTATCATATTCGGGCTCAACCGATGGATTAGCAGGATAAGAGTTTCCATCAAATGCCATGGTTCGAAGAGAACCATCACTCCACACATAAAAATTCTTCCACCCATTGGTTTCTCGACTAGCAAGAAGTACAGGCGTATTGGTCACTGTCATTCTATTAATCAGCTCTCCGGAGTCTTGAAATAGATAAGCCGTACAGCCACCCGACCCGCAAAAGTAAGGGTCTTGCATTAATACAAATAACTCTTCACTGCCATTTCCGTTGAGATCTGTTGCCCCCGTCAGGTACTTATAGTCTTTTTCTCTAGGATCAAGCTTCTCTGGAATTAGAATATCTTCAACCACTAATCTGTCGATATTCTCTAGGGTAAATACATCCGGGCGAGGCTCACTATAGTCGTGATTACACCCTTGAATCAAAGCAACAGTAAACACACTGAGTAGTATGGTAGGTAGTTTCAATTTGTTCTCCGAAACATGATAGAGATATCTAAGTCTATGAAGATAAACACCATATCTCAAGTTTCAGTGAACAAACTTGTTTATTAAACTGTGAGGCTTCGCGAAAAAACTATAGAGAGGTGACAACTCTAACCGCAAGAAGAATCAGTACCACGCCAGACAACTGATCAATAAGTTTCGCTCGTGACTTTAGGGTATTCAATAGACGTGGAGATGAAAGCATAAACGTAATCAATGTATACCATAGTCCGTCAACGATGAGGGGTGTCGTGACGATAATTGCTTTGTCAGTAATTTCGCTTCCTACGGCAACAAACTGACTAAACAGAGCCGTGAAAAACAGAGCGATTTTCGGACTCAGTAACGAGATAAGTAGCCCCTCTCTTGCAGCAGACGCTACCGATACTTGCTTGCCTGATTCTAATCTATCAACAATGCCACCTTTGGAGCGAATCGCGTTATATCCAAGCCATGCGAGATAAAGCGCCCCCAGTAGAGAGATAGTCTTAAATAGCATCGGGAACTGATGCAGAAGCACTGACAGACCAAGCACAGTAACTAATGCATACACACCGATACCAAACGCATGAGCCCATGCAGTTGCCAGACCGTGGCGTCGCCCACCAGCCAAGCTGTGTTTAGCAACAATCGCTAAACTCGGACCTGGGGACATAGCCCCTAATAAGCAAATGGCTAGTAGTGATAACCAAATCGTAAACGTCATGATGTATTCCGTGTGTAATTCCAACTCATTGATTGAACTCTATCATCTCAACATCATGATTTGAAATCACAATTAATCATGGCGATCATTACATGAAATCATAGTATACAGAGAGTCAACTTTTCACGGAATACATAGACGATTGCATATACGCGAGGACTTTGTCTCTTACCCACTTGTGGGCGGGATCTTGTTCGTACTTTGGATGCCATATAAGCCAGTACTGATGTGTAGGCGGACTAAATGGCAGTGAGAAGGTACGCAGTGATAAGCGTTTCTCAAGATTGTGAGCAATGTGCTCTGGTAGCGTTAATAACCCATCACTTTGCTGCACCATCGCGAAAGCCGAGCTAAAAAACGGGGTGGAAACTAAAATTCGACGCTCAAGGCCTCTTTCCTTCATTGCAGAGTCGAGAAAACTGTCTTTGTCTCCTCCTGCGGAAATTCGGATATGTTGATAGGACTCTAAATCATTGAAAGTGATGTCAGATTTCGAACTCAAAGGGTGCCCTTCTCGAACTACCACCACAGGTACATCTTCGCCAATCTTACGCGAACATAATGATTCCGGCGCACTAGGCAACATTGTCGAGGCCAGTTGAACATCTTCATCGCCCAACTTCTGTAGCAACTTAGGTTCCCACAAACGGTAAGAGAATTTGAGTAGAGGTGCGAGGGGCGATAACTGGCTAACAAGTTCAGGAAAAATGTATTGTGCGACATAATCCGATGAGGAAAACGTAAGCGTTTGATCATAAAGTTTCGGGTCAAACTCCTGACCACCCAAGACTCTTTGAATTTCCTCTAATAGCTTTTCTAACTCAGCACTTAACTGTATTGCTCGGGGAGTTAAAACATAATGACTTCCTTCTCTCACAAGCAATGGATCTTGGTAGATATCTCTTAGCTGACTTAATTGACGGCTAACAGCAGACTGAGTCACGTTAAGACGCGAAGCCGCTCGACTGACATGCTTTTCTGAGAGTAGCACTTGAAGCGTGTACAACAGGTTTAGATTGGTTTTACTAGCCATTGTTACCGTGAAAAATACGTTAGACAGACGCACTATTCTAGTGCTTGTGCCGGTTCAACTTGAGTGGGTATGTACTCCACTACAGCCTGGTTTTTACCTTGTTTTTTAGCAGCATACATGAGTTTATCGGCCTCATACAGCGTTTCAAAGTCGCTAGCACAATGATAGATCGCACACCCGAGACTAACGGTCACTGGCCAACCATCTATCTCATCGAGATCAATACCTCTCACAGACTCACAAATACTGTGTGCAAGTTCATCCGAGAAACAAACAGGCTGGTCAATAAAGGCTATCGCAAACTCCTCTCCCCCAATACGAGCAACGATATGACTTGAGTTAGTCAATGCTTTTATTTTCTCGGACACATGCTTAATCACCACATCCCCTTTTATATGCCCGTAGGTATCATTCACAATTTTAAAATTGTCGATATCGATAATCATGACCGTTAAATTGCTGTTGGACCTTCGGAAGTACTTCAATTTGTCCAGAAAATAGCGACGATTCCACAGCCCCGTCAGAGCATCCGTCTCTGAAAGGTACTTCAACTGTACGTTTTCAGCGGACAATTCTTGAGTCTTGGTTCTCACTACATGTTTTAGAATTACTAGGTAGATAAGAAGCATGATAACAATGCCAGAAATGGCGATTGCCGGTAAGTAGGAGGGGTACACGGTTTCTATATGCATCCATCGTCCGTAAATCCGCTGTAAATCCTGTTTTCCGACATGTTTGAAGTCGGCAATGATCGACTCCATTAGGCTTACATTCGATTGCGACGTGGCGTAATGAATATCACCCGAATATAGGTGCTTAACATCGATAAACTGACCGCTTTTGGGGCCAATATGCAAATAGTAGTTCGCTACTTGAAGGTCAGCGACAAAGGCTCGAATCCTGTTGTCTCGCGCTGCTTTTATCATCAGAGCATTATTGTCAAAATAAGCTAACCCAACTTCGGGAAAGTGGTTGAGCATATATTCTGCTTCATAACCACCCTTAACTACCCCGACCTTGTTGTTGTGGTGACCGAGAAGAAATTCATCAGCATCAAAGCTTTGTAATGAGTGATGAAAATAAAGCTGAGTGTCTAATTCGAATAGAGGCTCTCCGAATGCCAAAACTTTCGCTCGTTCACGCGACCATAATAAACCAGCATGGACATCTGCTTGCCCCGCTTTAACGAGTTCAATGGATTCTTGCCAATCAACAAGTTTGAATTCGATAACAATATCGTTCGCTTCGCCGTATGCTTTCCACAGGTCGATCAAAATCCCCGCAGGCTGATTAGCGTCGTCGAGAAAAGAATAGGGTTTCCACGCTTTCGAGTTAGACACTATTAGGCGCTTTGGAGTCAACGGTTGCTCTCCGTGCTGCTCCAACGCCAAAGCACCTGTATCTTGCGCGGAAGATCCGGATGCCAGTGCTGGGAATCCCCCCAAAAGCAACATCAGAATCGAGGTCACCAACGTACTAAAGTTGGCCCGAATCAACATGTTATACACTCACCATTATCTATAAGAGTATTATTTATAGTAGGTAAAACTGTGACTTTCCTTCCGCACTGTTGTAATTCTGGATCTACGTCTCAATATGCTTGAGACTTAAGCAGCATTTATAAAATATGGCCTGCTTAAAACAGCCTAAAATATTGACTACTAGAGTTTCGCAGCTACGTCTCAAAACCGAAATCAGTCTAAAATTTCACTTCTACCTGAGTTCTCTGGACACATTGTTCATTTAGAACTCGAAGCAATACCTCGTACTATGATTGTACTCGTCATCAGGTCTGAGAATGGTGTTGGATTCGCGCCAATCTCGGTTTGGCGAATCTGGATAGAACTGAGTCTCTAGTGCCAAACCCGCATAATCTTCGTATGTTCCACCATTTCGACTTGGGGTACCCGCAAGCCAATTTCCAGTGTAGAGCTGCATCCCGGGCATGGTCGTACTCACTGACATTGCCAGCTTTTTATCTGGTGATTGCAACGCTGCAACGCGTGAGGAGATATCGCGCCCACTCAACAATAGATAGCAATGGTCATAACCTTTCGCCTGTACTTGTTGCTCATTGACTAGTAGTTCAGAAGACAATCGTTTGGTGCGGTTAAAATCAAAGCTCGTTTCACTCACCAGCTCAGGCATTTCGTGCGGGATGCCAACTTCGTTAGTCGGTAAGTAATGCGATGAATCGATTTGAAGCCAATGTTCTAACGCCGTCTCCCCGCTATCGGCCCCAGATAAATTGAAATAAACATGATTGGTAAGATTAACTGGGGTCGCCTTATTAGTTGAGGCCCGGTAATCAATGTTGACAGAGTTGTCTTCGGTGAGCGTGTAAATCACTCTCGTCACGAGTCTACCCGGATACCCTTGATCACCATCTTCAGAGATAAGTTCAAACACAACGCTATTTGCTGTTTGTTTTATGAGGCTCCAACGCCGTTTATCGAACCCGTCACGTCCGCCATGTAGACAGTTCCCGGCTTGGTTGGTATCTACTTGGTAGCTATTTCCATCGATCGAAAATTTCCCCCCAGCAATACGATTAGCATATCGACCAACCGTCGAGCCCAAGTAGACTTGCTGACGCTCGTAATCCTCTATTGAACTCACGCCCAACAGCACTTCTCGTAAACTGTTGTCTACTGGAACCTTGCAACTCAGCCAAGCCGCCCCGATGTCCATAACCGTTATTTCCATCCCAGCTGCGTTGGATAAGGTGACTAACTTTGGTGCCTGACCATCTTTTGCGATACCACTAAACTCGATTCCCATAACTTATCTCTTATTACTAAAGCGCTTCAGCAAGTCCCGCACCTGATTGAGCTTGGCAAACGTAGATCGACTCTTTTAATCCTGTTGCTGCTTCGTAGTTCTGATTCACTGCCTGCTCGATGACTGGCACTAAACTAGGTGGAACTAATGCAACAACACAACCACCAAACCCGCCTCCCGTCATGCGAACGCCGCCATTTTCGCCAACGGCAGACTTCACTATATCAACAAGCGTATCTATCTCCGTGACTGTGATTTCAAAATCATCTCGCATTGAGGCATGTGATTCAGCCATCAGTTCGCCCATTCGCTTCATATCACCAGCCATAAGTACTTTGGCCGCCTCTTCAGTACGCGCATTTTCAGTAATGACGTGTCGAGCGCGCTTCGCGACCAGCTCATCGAGTTGGTCCTGCTTTTGATTAAACGCCTCAATCGACACGTCACGCAGCGCTTTAACCCCTAACACGCGAGCAGCTTCTTCACACTGTTGTCGTCTGGTGTTGTATTCACTATCAACTAAACCGCGCTTTTTGTTGGAGTTAATAATGACGACAGACATGCCTTCGGGCATCGACACTGAGGTGGATTCAAGGCTTCGACAATCGAGTAACATGGCATGATCTTTTTGTCCCTTCGCCGAAATCATCTGGTCCATAATTCCGCAGTTACAGCCGACAAACTCATTCTCAGCTTGTTGGCCGTTTAGCGCGATTTCTTCTTGGCTGATATCTAAGTCATAAAGCACTTTAAAGGTTTGCCCAATCACGACCTCTAAAGCGGCCGAAGAGCTTAAACCAGCACCTTGGGGCACGTTACCACTGACGGCAATATCAACGCCGTTAAACTCATAGCCCCTCGCCAACAAGTACTTAACTACGCCTCGAATGTAATTCGCCCACATTTTATCGTCTTGAAACTCAATCGGCTCTGCTAGGTTGAACGCATCGGTATCGTTGTCGTAATCCACGGCGACGAGTCGAACTTGGTTATCTTCTCTTTTAGCCGCAGCGACCACTGTCTGGTAGTTGATTGCACAAGGTAATACAAAACCATCATTGTAATCGGTATGTTCGCCTATTAAATTTACACGCCCCGGTGCTTGCACAACATGGGTCGGCTCGTAATCTAATACCTGCTTGAAAGACGCTTTCACGTTATTTATTAAATCAGACATAATGAACTCTCAAATCTTGTGTAAACACGTCGACTCAGCCAACGTATGGGATGTTTGTATTAACGCTCTTTGTAATGAACGTCACTCAGTACGCGCAGTCGCTCAGCGGCTTGCTCTGGCGTTAAATCTCGCTGTGATTCAGCGAGCATCTCGTAGCCCACCATAAACTTTCTAACCGTGGCGCTGCGCAAAAGCGGTGGATAGAAAAGTGCATGTAATTGCCAATGTTCGATATTCGTACCCTCTTCAAAAAACGGTGCAAAATGCCAGCCCATTGAGTAAGGAAAAGAGCACTGAAACAGATTGTCATATCGGCTGGTCAACTTCTTAATTGCCAAGGCGAGATCATCGCGCTGCGCGTCACTTAACTCACTCATTCGTCGAATATGGGCCTTAGGCAACAACATGGTTTCAAAAGGCCAAGCAGCCCAATAAGGGACGATGGCTAGCCAATGATCTGTTTCGACGACCGTTCTCGAACCGTCCTTTTGTTCGGATTCGACATAGTCCACGAGCAAGTTGGAGCCGTACTGTTCAAAGTAATCTTTTAGATGGATCTCTTTGCGCTCAATTTCATTGGGCAAAAAACTGTTCGCCCAAATCTGTCCATGAGGGTGAGGTTGAGAGCACCCCATGGTTTCCCCCTTGTTTTCAAATGCCTGTACCCAAAGGTAGTCTTTACCCAACTCTTCAATCTGTTCATTCCAGGTATCGATAACGCCACGAATTTTAGTGACGGATAACTCTGGTAAGGTTTTGCTGTGATCAGGAGAAAAACAGATAACGCGACTCAGTCCTCTCACGCCTTGAGTTTTAAACAACGGATTGTCAGATTGCGGTGCGTCTGGTGAGTCGGGCATCAATGCTGCAAAGTCATTGGAGAAAACGTAGGTTCCCTCGTAATCAGGATTCGTTTCGCCAGAGATTCGAGCGTTACCCGGACACAAAAAACACCCCTTATCAAAACTTGGTAGCTCAGCGGTTGAGGGTTTCTCATCTTGACCACTCCATGGGCGCTTAGCCCTGTGTGGTGATACCAAGATCCACTGACCGGTCAGCGGGTTGTAACGGCGATGTGGGTGGTCTACTGGGTCAAAATGTATATCAGCCATAGTGTTTCTCAATCTGTTTTGCAGGCCCGTTTTGATTATTCTATCAAGCGAGTCCATTAGTAATCCGTGATGCAACTCTCGATAATGTAAACGTTTTCACACCCAAAACATCCAATTCTTTTAGCTTATTTTCTGCACAACGTTCAAAAAGTGATTAACGGTTACAGCCAATTAATCCGCGGTCTTCAATACCACAGCATATCGATATTGCTGCTCACGAAGTTGGTACTCATCATGAACACTTGGTGTCCAAGAGTCGTCGCCCCCCACTCCCATGTGAAAGCCGTCAATCCGTACATACACCGCATCATCTTTTACAAGGTCGTTTGTGTGTTTTGCGTTGGCAAGGTTCGCTTGATTAAACTCACTGACAGAAAAATGAAACTCACCTTCCACCGAGAGATTGCCTACCGTTAATTCATGACAATCACAACGAAGACCATTCTCTGAAGGGAAAATGTAATTGGTGTGCATCTCTTCAAGACACTTTTGGTAACGACCGATATGAGCTGAGTACAATCTGTCTGGGTAGTTTTCGTGTGGACCACGGCCAAACCAATCAACCATAATTCGATCTTCGCTTGACGTCTGTTTTGGCAAACATAACTCAAGGCCAACACGCGGAATCGGTGGTAGACCTCGAGCGAGCGTGACATCAACATCGATAGCAATCGAGCCATCACTCGCTATGTGGTAACGCCAAGTGCTTGAAATTACTGGGGCTAGATCATTACTGTAGATAGCAACACACTTTATCTCTACACCACCAGAGACCTCATAAGCCTCTAAGCTTTGAACGTCTCGTCGAAGCGTTCTAAATCCAGCGGCCTCCCAGCGTGCGAACCAGGAGTTAGGGTCGAGCTTATTCGCTTCACTTGTACCAATGTCATTGTCTAGGGGGGCACGGTAGAAATTGTCTTTTATTGGTTGGCTCAGTACCTCGGCTCCACTTACCATCCAATCAGCCAAATAGCCCGTCTCTTTATCAAACTCAATAATAAAACTATCGTTCTCAATTCGAAGCTTGGTATCAGTATCAAGCAGTTGGAGCGAACCAAAGTTTTCCTTTTCAGCAAGATGGAGCTTGGGAATAGAGGCTAACTCAATTTGCTCACACGCGGTGATGTGTCCTGACTCTGCCCAAGGTGTCGCATTGATTAATCTCGCTTGTAGATTAAGGTGATAGCGTGCGCCAGGGAGTCGCTTGATAGCATCACACAGCTGTATCTGAAGACTAGCTTGAGCGGGAATAGATAGTGCGACCTCTCCAGATTGCACGATGTTGCCATTTTCCAAAAGTTGCCAAGAGAGGAGTTCATTGTCACTGGAAACAAACAAGTTTTCAGACACAGCTTCTATCACAAGTGGCTGGTCGCTGATCAACTTGAACTGGAAAAACTGCTGCGCTTTTTTAACTTCAAATAGAGTTGGGTGCACCGTTCTGTCAGGGAAAATCAGTCCGTTGATGCAGAACTGTCGGTCATTGATTTCATCACCGAAATCACCACCATAAGCCCAATAGGACTGCCCTTTATCATCAAATTTGGTAAGCCCTTGATCTACCCAGTCCCAAATAAACCCACCCTGTAATCTTTGATGGTCACGAAAAGCTTTCCAGTATTCAACGAAACTACCAAGACTATTTCCCATCGCATGGGCATATTCACATAGGATCAGAGGGCGCGTTTCATTGGGTAGCGCAATGGCTTTTTTGATGCCTACGCGAGGTGTGACCTCTGGCTGGTGCCCCACCACAGGCAAATCCCAATCGACACGGGCATACATAGGACAAATGATGTCCGTCGCCGATGTCATCGCACCGCCACCCTCGTATTGAACCGGTCTTGATGGGTCACGCTGCTTAACCCATTGGTACATTGCATGATGATTGCTGCCAATTCCCGATTCATTCCCCAACGACCAGATAATGATCGAGGGATGGTTTTTATCTCTTTCAACCAGGTTAACCATGCGCCTCATGAAAGCATTTAACCACTCGCTATCATCAGACAGACGGCACATTGGAAACTGACCGTGAGTTTCAATGTTCGCTTCGTCGACTAAATACAGCCCAAACTGGTCACAAAGCTCATACCACACCGGATGGTTTGGATAGTGCGCCGTTCGAACCGCATTAAAGTTATTTTGCTTAAGGAGTTTGATGTCACGAATCATATCGTCTCGTGTCATCACATGACCAAGCTCAGGGTGATGCTCATGACGATTAACACCACGAATGAGCAGGGGTTTACCATTTACACATAGCTGGCCATCTAAGATCTCGACGTTTCTAAAACCTACAGAGTAAGCCTCACAATCGACAACTTGCTTCTGATCGTTAAGCAGTGAAACGACAACTCGATATAAATACGGGCGCTCTGCGCTCCATGCGTTTACATCATCCAACTTGATTCTATGGGTGGATTGATTGTCCCACGCACCTTTTTCATCAACAAACTCAACGCCCATCACTTGCGACTGTTCCGATACAAGCCTCCCTGTATCGTCATAAACTGTGACCAAAATGGTTTGAGTAGACTCTGGCTTGGCAACTTTTGTCACCACTTTAAGAAGCCCATCGCGATAATCAGACTGGAGACTAGCGATCGTCTCGACATCAGCAATATGGCTATTAGGTTTGGTCCTTAGAGTGACATCGCGAAAGATGCCGCTAAGCCACCACATATCCTGATCTTCGAGATAAGAACCATCTGACCAACGCAGGACCATAAGGGTCAGTTGGTTTTCGCCCTCAACTAAATGAGCACTCAGGTCGAATTCAGCAGGCAGACGTGAGTCTTGTGAGTAGCCAACCCAAGTCCCATTACACCAAAGGTGGAAAGCACTGTTGACACCATCAAACGTGATGGTTGTAGTCGCACCTGACTGACTCGCAAATTGAAAGCGCTTGCGATACACGCCTGTAGGGTTTTGCTCTGGAACATTCGGAGGATTGTCGTCGAATGGGTACTTTACATTGGTATAGATTGGCTTGTCATAACCATGCAGTTGCCAGTTGCTCGGAACGGATAGAGCGTCCCATTGCCCATCATCAAAGTCACTCGCAACATACGACTCCAGCATATCCTCAGGACGTTCCAACAAGTGAAACTTCCACTCACCATTTAATGATACTTGGTTTAAAGATGCTTGATTGGTACGAGCCTCTTCTATGGTGCGATAGGCACGCAAAGGCGCATGAGGGGCAAGCACATTACGTTGCACAACGTGTTGGTTTTCCCACTCGCGAGCGGCGATGACTTGGGCGAAAGATCTCATCTCTACTTCCTACTGTTCCGAGACAAAAAGAGCGCTCCAATGCGTTGAGAGCGCTCATTGGTATTGGGTAAAACAGATATCCTGTGTTTACCTAGTTTTTAAATGTACGTTGACGCACTTTTTCCAAACGTTTGAGGATCTGATCGACACGCTCAGGTTTTACCATGAACTCTTGGAAACCTTTCATCCCCTCTTTCGCCATGGCAGGATCAGTATCACGGTCATAGAACTGAGCTGTACCACTCGCTTGAGCTAGCATTTCAACACCGATGTTTAGGAACTCGTCATCAGCAGGCTTCGCTTTGCTATTCGTCGGGATTTGCAATAGAACGTCGTTAACAAGCTGCTGAATCTCTGGCTTAGCAACAAATGCAAGGAACTTACGAGCATCTTCTTTGTTCTTCGCTTTGCTTGGGATGTGAATCGTATCCATCGGCGCGTCTTCTGCCAAAGGAACAGCAGGGTCAATCACAGGGAACTGGAAGAAGCCCATTTTGCCTTCCAACTCGTCAGGGAAGTTTGGAGCAATAAAGTTACCAATTAGGTACATTGCGGCTTCACCGTTATATAGGAATGGCTGTGCTTCTTGCCAAGAGTATGATGCGTGGTTTTCAAGGTAGTAACCTGGTTCAACAAGTTCCGCCCAGTTAGCAAATGTCTTTTTCACTCGCTCATCGGTGTATGGGACCTTACCGTCCATTAGGTCGATGTGGAAATCTAGACCGTTGGTACGTAGGTTGATGTAGTCAAACCAACCTGCTGCTGTCCAAAGGTACTTAGTACCGATAGCGAATGGTGCAACCTCATTTTTCTTCAGTGTTGCAGCGGCAGCTTTTAGCTCATCCCATGTCTTCGGTTCTGCGATGCCATACTTCTCAAAGATATCTTTACGGTAGTACACACCCCATTGGTAATACGTGTATGGTACGCCATATTGCTTACCGTTTACCGTCATTGCCGGTGCTGCAGATTTGAAGTCCTGAGCCATGTTATTCTCAGCCCAGATATCACTCACATCTTCAAGCAAACCACGGTCTACGAACGTTTTCATACGGTTACCCGCATACCAGAACACAACATCCGGTGGAGACGTTACCAGCCAGTTACGTATCGTCGTCTTGTACGCTTCTTTGTCATACAGATTGTACTTCACCGTAATGTCTGGGTTTTCTGCTTCAAATCGTTTTACGATTTCAGCCCAAGCTTCCTTTGGTGCAGGGTCTGCTTGGTCAGAGTTGATAACTAACTCACCCGCCCATGCTGTAGCAGAGACGGTCGCGCTTAGTATCGTGGTAGCAACGAGGTGTTTCACAGTTTTCATAGTAAGATCCTTATTGTCGAGCGTAAGCTCAGGCTCCATTTGTTATCGTTATGTTTTGCGTTGATACACTGCATTCAACGCGGGGTATGCAGTACAATTAGAATTAACCTTTGGTCGCTCCTAATGTTAAACCTGCAATAAAGTGACGTTGCATCGTAAAAAACAACACCACCGGAGGAATGGCAGCGACGATTGCACCCGCCGACATAAATTGCCATGCTGCCAACCACTGCCCTTTCAGAGAACTCAATCCAGCTGTTACCGGACGTACTTCATCACTTTGAACGAGTACTAGTGCCCAGAAAAAGTCATTCCATATAAAGGTAAAGACGAGAACCGACAATGCCGCAAGTGCAGGTCTCACAAGAGGTAGCACGACATGCCAAAAGATTTTCATTTCACTGACGCCTTCAACTCGCGCCGCTTCAATCAGTGCGTTTGGAATGCCAACGATGAAGTTACGCATAAACAGCGTGCAAAACCCTGCCTGGAACGCGACATGGAAAAAGATGAGAGCCCAGTGGGTATCGTAAAGCCCAAAGGTAATGGTCAGGTCACGCACAGGAATCATCAAGATTTGAAACGGGACAAAATTGCCTGCGATGAACATCGCAAAGATCCAGATGTTCGCCTTAAAGTTGTATTTGGCTAGAGCAAAGCCTGCCAACGTAGACAGAGCAACCGCGCCAGCAACAGCAGGCAACGTGATGATAAGACTGTTGAGCAGGTATTGACTCATAGGCGTCGCAGTGAATACCTGAGTATAGTTTTCAATAAACTGGATATCCGTTGGCCATCCCCAATAGTTACCTTTGTTGATGTCCTCCATAGAGCGGATAGACGTCATCATTACCGCGATAAGCGGAAGTAACCACAGGACAATAGCGATAGGCAAAGCCACTCGATAGCTTATGTTGGTAAAGCGTCCTGACTTTTCGATCGGTTGTGGGTACATTATTTTTCACTCCTCAGCATTCGCCACAAGAAGTAAGCGATATAGATATCCATAATCAGGAACAGAACAACAGAAACCGCCGCGCCATAGCCCATCCGATAGTTAAAGATTGACTCTTCGTACATTTGATATGCCAACACTGTAGAACTACCCCACGGGCCACCAGCCGTCATAGTCGCAACCAAGTCAAAGGAGCGAAGTGCCCCAATCACAGTAACGACGATAGCGATAAAGGTCGCTGGACGAAGCTGAGGCAGAACCACATACCAAAGCATGCGAAGCTTTTTCGCACCATCTAATCGTGCTGCTTCAAGCTGCTCTGGATCGAGATTGTTTAAGCCCGTTAAATAGAGAATCATGCAGTATGAAATTTGTGGCCACAGACCCGCTGCAATGATGCCGTAGGTGACGTAGTCCTCATTCGACAAAATCGCGACAGGCTCAACATTGAAGAAGCCCAATACGATATTGAACAAACCAAATGACGGGTCATAGAACCAAGCGAAGACCAAACCGACAACCACTTGAGAGATAACAAAAGGGAAGAAGAACAACGACTTAACAACGCGTATCCCCCTTACCTGTTGGTTCAGAAACAGCGCGATAGCAAGCCCTAGTGGTGGTGCAAGCATAAAGAACACCAACCACAAAAAGTTGTTTTTTAAAGAGGTGTAGAAGGCTTCTGAGTCAAAGAGCTCGCGATAGTTATCTAAACCAACCCATGTTTTCTCGCCGAGCCCGTCCCACTCATAAAAGCTCAGCCAGATACTATCCAGAATGGGATAAATCACGTAAACCGCAAAAATGAGCATCGCTGGCGCCAAAAACAGCCAGGGGGCAACATTGGTATTAATGCGGCTCTTACGCCGCTGTGAAGGTAATCGGTTTTTGGGGTATACCGTTTTCACAGATTGTTCCATTTCAAGGTGACTCCTACCTCATCGCAACATACTGTTAACACATATTAATTTTAGTAAATATCAACAATAAGTACTGTTTTAGATGAGTTTTAGTGAAAATACACCTAAATATTAGCCAGCATGGTGAAATGTTGTACTGCTCAAAATTAAAACTGTAAACGTTTCCACACTTTTCACTCAAATTCGTTAACAAATTATGATCATGATCAACTATTCTGGGTTTGACAGCTAACAAGAGTGCGATTAGGGCGTATGGTGATGGTATCAACGGACATCATGCGAGCACGATTAGCGCTATCGAGAACGTATAGGCTAACCGCTAACACTCGCTAAACTTTTGCTTTTACTTGTCTGCATAACTAGGAGTTCTTATGGCTGACATCCGCTTAAACCAAGTCATCAAACGCTTTGGTAAGGTACAAACCATCCACGGTGTGGATCTCGATATTAATGATGGTGAGTTTGTGGTGTTTGTCGGACCATCTGGCTGTGGTAAATCAACACTGCTTCGCTTGGTCGCTGGGCTAGAAGAGATCTCCGATGGTGAGATTTATATTGATGATGAGAAAGTCAACGACGTCGATCCGGCAGAGCGTGGCGTGGCGATGGTGTTCCAATCTTATGCCCTCTACCCTCACATGACGGTTGAAGAAAACATGGGTTTTGGTCTCAAGATGAATAACCATCCTAAAGACTACATCCATAAGCAAGTACAGAATGCAGCTAAAACACTGCAATTAGAGCACTTGTTAAAGCGCAAACCCAAAGAGCTGTCTGGTGGTCAACGCCAACGTGTAGCCATCGGTCGCGCCATTGTCCGTAACCCTAAGGTGTTTCTATTTGATGAACCCCTATCCAACCTAGATGCAGAGCTGCGCGTTGATATGCGATTGCAAATCGCCAAGCTCCATCAAGATTTAGCCAACACGATGATCTACGTGACCCACGATCAGGTTGAAGCGATGACGCTAGCCGACAAAATCGTGGTGTTGAGAGATGGTCAGGTAGAACAAGTCGGCAGCCCTCTTGAGCTATATCACACACCGCAAAACGAGTTTGTTGCTGGGTTTATCGGCTCTCCTAAAATGAACTTCATTCCTACCCTAGTAGAAGAGATTACCGACAATAACCTCACCCTAAAAACCGACAAAGGAGAGCGCTTTACGCTTCCGCGAACTGACAGCAGTTCCTCTACGCCTAATACAGGTGACAAACTGAGCCTTGGCGTTAGACCGGAACATCTAACACTCAACCATGACAGCCCGGTCAAATTGCAGTTCCAAAGTGAAGTTGTGGAGCGTCTAGGCAACAGCACCTACTTGTTCGGACAGGCGTCCGGTGTCGACGGATTCAAAGTACACCTACCAGGTGACCAAGCAGTCAACAAGTTTGAAAAAGTTGAGATAAGCTGCACCTATGAGGATGTGCACCTGTTCGATGCAGACGGACAACGCGTCACTTTATAACCTCGAGTCCGTCGCAAGTCTCAGCGAGTATTCGAGCAATCATAGCAAACACAAGGATTTGTTTATCCAGCAAATTGCGCTCCGCTATGAAACACGCTCTAATACTCGCCTAATTTAAGAGCCCAAGTAAAAGGTGCCCAATGGCAACCATCAAAGATGTCGCAAAAGAAGCAGGAGTCTCTGTCGCTACAGTGTCTCGTGTGATCAATAAATCGCCGAAAGCGAGTCAGTCTTCCATTACTTCTGTAACGGCAGCGATGAAGAAGCTCGGCTATCGCCCAAATGCGGCAGCGCGTGCCTTGGTCAATCAAAGCACCAACACAGTGGGTGTTGTCGTCGCGGATGTCTCTGACCCATTTTTCGGGACTCTATTGAAATCGGTCGATCAAGTTGCTCGAGAAGCTGGAAAGCACATATTAATTGGACATGGTTACCACAACGCTGAAGATGAACGCCATGCGCTAGAGCTGCTGATTAACAGTCGATGCGATGCAATTATTCTGCACGCCAAAGGTCTCAGTGATGAGGAACTCATCAATTACGCCAAAGAGGTGAAAGGGTTGGTCATTATCAACCGCTACATTCCAGAGATCGAATCGCGCTGTATTTCCCTTGATAATGAACGTGGTGCCTACCTTGCCACTCTGCAGCTAATCAAATCAGGGCATCGTAACATCGCGTGTATTGCCTCTTCTCAGGATATCGAAGATACCCATCAGCGAATTAAAGGCTATCGCACCGCTCTAGAAGACCACGGTATTGCGCTTTCCAAAAACTACATTGAGGCTGGCGAACCGAGCAGTGATGGCGGTGAGCTGGCTATGACGAATTTGTTGTCAAAGTCACTCGATATTACTGCCGTCGTGACTTACAACGATTATATGGCAGCAGGTGCTATCCAAGCGCTGGAAACCAATGCCATTGCTGTCCCTCAAGACATTTCCATAATTGGCTTCGATGACGGTCTGATCGCCCGTTTCGTGCATCCTCACCTAACTACGGTTCGCTACCCTATCGCTATGATGGCAGAAAGAGCGGCTCGATTGGCCTTGCTGCTATCACGTGGCGAGAAGATTGAGGATGACCCAATTGTTTTCACTCCAACTCTCGTGCAGCGTAAGTCCGTAATGACACGCTAACCAACCCTTAAGGTGGCGCAATGATTTTTGTTAATAGCGAACAGCTTGAGTTCCATCTCCAAACAGCCAAAACCAGTTACATCATCAAAGCGGACGAAACGGGTCATCTCATCAATCTTCATTACGGTGACAAGATGACACATCGCAGCAGCTTTGCAGCACTTCATCAGCGTTACAGCGGAAAGATGGGCTCGACAACGGACTACGCCGATGTTCCTGGGCAAAGCTTAGATACCCTGAAACTCGAAGTCCCCACCTTAGGGAAAGGCGATTACCGAAGCCCACTTTTACACATTGAGTATGCAGATGGGTCACGCATTACCGACCTCACCTACTCTTCACACCAAGTTGTCGACAGCAAACCCGCACTCGCTGGGTTGCCGTCAGCAAGTGGTGAGAAAAAAGGCCAGCACCTTATCGTTACGCTTGTCGACGCTATCACTCGATTGGCTGTCGACGTTCACTACTCGGTTTATGAAGCCTCAAACGTTATCACTCGCCATCTTGTTATTCGTAATGAAGACAGCCATAACATGCAAATTCATCGCGCGCTCAGTAGCTGTGTCGATTTTGCAGACGAAGGCTTTGACCTTATCCACCTTCAAGGCAAGTGGATAAAAGAAGCACAAATTGCACGCCAACGCCTAAACAAAGGCATAGTGCAGATAGATTCGAAGAAAGGCGTAAGTAGCGCGAACCACAATCCGTTTATTGCAATAGCAAATAAAGAAACCAACGAGCACATGGGGCCTTGTTACGGCTTCGGCGTCTTCTACAGCGGAAATCACCTATCTGTCGCTGAGGTATCGCCGCATTGCTTAACTCGCGTCATGACAGGAATCAATGATTTTGACTTCCGATGGGAGCTAAAACCCAACTCAAGCTTCACGACGCCAGAGGTAGTTCTCACCTTCTCTGCCACAGGCTTAAATACCATGAGCCAACAACTGCATCACTTCATAAATCATCATGTGGTACCAGAGCAGTGGCGATTAGTTGAACGCCCCATCCAAGTGAATAATTGGGAAGCAACTTACTTCGATTTTGACTACGACAAACTGGATGCTATTGCCCAAAAGGCTCAAGATATTGGTGTTGAGCTGTTTGTGCTCGATGATGGTTGGTTTGGAAAACGAGACGATGATACTACGAGTCTCGGAGACTACTTCGACAACCCAAAACTCCAAGGCGGCATTGCTCGTATCAGCAACAAAGTCAAAAGCTACGGACTTAGATTTGGTATTTGGGTCGAACCTGAAATGGTGTCACCAGACAGTGAGCTATTTAGACAACACCCCGAATGGGCGGTCGCTCATCCACTAAGAGAGCCTTCTCTGGGACGCAACCAGCTCGTTCTAGACATGGCAAACCCAGACGTAGTCGACTACCTGTTTGATAAACTGAGTGACGTATTTTCCAGAGCGGATGTAGACTATGTGAAGTGGGATCATAATCGTAACTTCAGTGATAATTACGCCCAGTCTTTAACCCCATCGACTCAAAGTGGGTTTAATCACAGATATGTTCTTGGGCTATACGACTTGTTGGCTCGCTTAACCGGTGCATTTCCAAATATCCTATTTGAGTCGTGTTCTAGCGGCGGAAACCGATTCGATCTTGGTATGCTTTGCTACATGCCTCAAACCTGGACCAGTGATAATACCGATGCTATTGAGCGCTTAAACATACAGCACGGCACATCCATGTGTTATCCCCTGTCATCGATGAGTGCTCACGTCGCTGCCAAACCTTCACATCAGGTACTGCGTCGCACACCATTGGAGACTCGCTTTAATGTCGCGGCATTCGGCAACTTTGGTTATCAACTTGATATCACGCAGCTCTCAAGCAATGAAACGCAGGCTGTCAGAGAACAAATTGCGTTCTATAAGCAACATCGCAAGCTGATTCAATTTGGGCGTTTCTATCGGTTAGCCTCGCCTTTTGACAACAATATCTCCACTTGGCTTGTCACTAACGAAGACGGTACTGAGGGACTGCTTGGCTATTACCAAAAGCTTCAACAAAGTAACGGCGATTTAGAGCGAATCAAGCTACCATTTTTCGAGCCCGAATCTGAGTTCGAGGTCCAGTCACGCTCTCAATACAGTGAAGAGGTGGAAACAACCAGCGTAAAAGCGACACCAGAGCTTTATCACCTATTTGGTGACCAGCTCGCCGCGTTTGGTTTGCCTTTGAACAGCCAATTTCTAGGTGTAGAGATCACTGAACAGACCCGTCATATTGGCGATTTCGGTTCGAGAATCTACCACCTTAAACGAAAATAGATTTATAAATCAGCACGCTAATCGCCCGCTATTCCTAACCACGGAATAGCGGGCGATTGCTTTTATATATCCTTACTTATATCACTGTTATGACCAGTAAAAATATTCGATATATCCCTATAAAGTTCATGCCTGACAGGTCGATAATCTGTATAGTTATACAAAACACTGTTCTTAATAATAAATCTGATTCATAACACCAGTTATGCATTCAATGTTGGCTATCTATAAAGGCAATATTTAGAGCTAAATCTAGGAAGTAGTATGAAATTTAGTCACAAAATCGTTTCCGCTTCGGCGGCTTTGCTACTCGTTACCGTTTCAACCCTAGGGATTACCCAGTTGATCACGGTGCGTAGCGAACTTCAAAGTCACATTGACACTAGCATCAACGAGTTAACCACAGGCGTTAAAAACACTATCACTTATGACTTAAACGCTAAGCGCGATATGGCAAGTGCCGTTACAGAGTCATTGGAAATTGACCCTCTAAATAACGACTACGTGGAAGACATCATTACTACCTCAACACTGAAGTCTAACTTCCAAGCTGTAGGTGTGGGCTATGAATCAAATGGTTCGCTAATCAGTAACGATGGGTGGGTACCGGATAGCAACTATGACTCACGTGCGCGTCCTTGGTATAAAGAAGCTAAGGCAGCCAACAGCACAATCATTACTGACCCTTATGTAGATTCGTCGACTAACAATGTGATTATCTCGTTGGGCTCATCACTTAATGACGAGTCAGGTCGCTTTGTAGGTAGTGTTGTGTTTGACGTCACCTTGACCACCCTAGCAGACTTGGTAAACCAAACTAACCTTTTCAACGCAGGTTATTTGTTTGTAGTGACGGATAAAGGCATGACGATTGCTCACCCAGACGCAAGCCTTAACGGTCAACCTGTAGCTAAGTTCGTTCCTGGCATTCAGCTCTCACAAGGTACTCAAGAGCTTCAAATTAATGGTAAAGATTACCAAGTAAACCTTATCCAAGTTCCTGACGAGAACTGGTACGTGGGCGCGATCATCGATAAAGATGTCGCCTTTGCAGCGATTGGTAAGATGCGTAATCAGTCTATCCTGTTTATCTTGGTTGGCGTGATTGTCAGCGTTATTGCTCTGACACTTCTCATCCAATTCCTGATGCGTCCTCTGACAGATCTGAACGCTGCAATTCAAGACGTTGCAAACGGCGACGGTGACCTAACTCACCGCCTAGACACAGACACGGATGCAGAGTTTGCTGAACTCGCGAAAGGCTTTAACACCTTCACCGCAAACCTTCAGCAGCAAATCATTCAGTCGAAGGAGATTTCAACCAAGATCCTAGCGCTAACACAGCAAACGACGGAAGGCGCTAAACACTCAGCGGTTGCAATGAATACCCAGCTTCAAGAACTTGAGCAGCTTGCGACAGCAATGAATGAAATGGCCAGCACGTCGTCAGAAGTCGCTAACAATGCTCAAGGTGCAGCAAGTGCAGCGCAAGCCGCAGACACTGCGACTCAAGAAGGCTCTGAGGTAGTGCTTGATACCACATCGGCTATCACTAATCTCTCTATGAGTATTGAAGAAGCAGTTATCGAGGTTCAGGGGTTAGAGTCAGCAACAGACAACATTGAAACCATTCTTAAGGTCATCAATGACATTGCAGACCAGACAAACCTACTCGCTCTAAACGCAGCCATTGAAGCCGCACGTGCTGGTGAATCAGGTCGCGGTTTCGCAGTAGTCGCCGACGAAGTTCGTACTCTTGCGCAACGCACTCAAGAATCAACAACAGAAATTCGCAGCATGATTGAGCAGCTTCAGGCAGGTGCACACTCTGTTTCTAGCGCTATGTCTCAAAGCAAAGAAAGCGCCACAATGGCCGTCGATCGTGCGCAAAGTGCAAACGATGCGCTAGAACGTATTCGTCAGTCTATCGCACAGATTTCTGATATGAACATGCAAATTGCCGCAGCAGCAGAAGAGCAAAGCTTGGTTGCAGAAGAGATCAACGCTAACACCATCAAGATCAAAGATCTGAGTGAGCAAGTATCTGACGCCGCTAACGGTGCAAATACGGCAATGACTGAGCAGTTTGATAACGTTCATCAGCAAGAAGCGATCCTAAACCGCTTTAAGGTATAAGCTCGCTAACACTTCAAGCTTAAAGCTCCGGTCTCAATACCGGAGCTTTCTTTTTTAACCATCGCTATTTCTCCAAATTTTCTCCACAATATTGAGGTAGACTAAATTTAACACTCCGTTTTCTCTGGATTCGCATGCGCTTTACTCTGTTTCAAAAGCTGTTTTTATCGCTTCTAACTTCAAGCTTGTTACTGTTAGCAGGTATGGCGTATCTGATTAACTCCAGTTTCAAAGAAGGGCTACAAAGCTACTTGAATCAAGAAGAGCTCACGAAGGTAGAAAGCCTTGCAAGCAATGTCTCTAGTTACTACTCCGAAACCTATGGTTGGGATAAGCTGCTTCGCTCTCCACAAGTACTCGCCACCTTGATGCAGCAAATTGGCGAAGCACCCCCTCCTCGCCCTAGGCGAGGTCCGCCCCCAAGACATGACCGATTGTCTCCTGACATACCTTCACCTTCATCAAAGCTTGAACGCGACCAGGTCTTATTCGTGCCACTTGGAGTGCGTATCAGCTTGCTAGATGAAAGTCGTATGCCTCTGTTAGGCCCTATGAGTCACGACTTTATCCTTGATGAAAGCTTACAGTTTGTAAGCTATGTGCCTATCAAACATGACGACAATACAGTTGGCTGGCTTAGCGTAGTGCAGAGTCGCAGCGTCTCAAATAAGCTTGCCGAGAGCTTTATTCAGTCACAGACCACTCATGTGCTGACCATTTCATTAGCCGCTCTGTTACTGACGTTAACGATCGCATTTTTCTCAGTGCGGTACTTGCTTAAACCATTAAGCGCGCTACACCATGGCGCCGTAGTTGTTGGCTCTGGTCAGTTGGACCATCGCATTGAGCATACAGGGAGCGATGAGCTTGCCGACCTTGTCGATGCATTTAATCAACTCACCGCGTCGTTAGAGCAGCAGAAACAATTGAGAGACCAGTGGCTGTCCGATATTTCTCATGAGCTTCGAACGCCAGTGGCTGTACTAAAAGGTGAAATCGAGGCTCTACAGGATGGGATTCGCCCCCTTGAAATGCGGTATGTCGATGGATTGCATGACCAAGTATCCACGCTGACACGGTTGATTAATGATTTACACACATTAGCCCTATCAGACAGTGGGGCCAAAGACAGTGACCAGAGAGATGCCGTAACACTTGTAGACGTGTTATCACCTATCGTTGAGCGTTATGAACTGAGGCTACAAGAAAAATCCATCTCACTTGAGCATCAACTTGAAGGCAATCCTGAAATTGAAGTCTTCGCCGATTCGAAGTCACTTCAGCAAGTTTTTCAGAACCTGTTTGAGAACTGCTTCCGTTATACTGATGAAAATGGCTCGGTCAGACTTTCAATTCAAGAGAGCAAAACCGAGGCGACTATCATTATTGAAGACAGTTATCCAAGCGTGCCAACGCAAGCTTTACCTAAACTCTTCGAGCGCCTTTATCGCGTCGATAAATCTCGCAGCCGCGCCAATGGCGGCTCCGGACTTGGGCTTGCTATCTGCCAAAGCATCGTAAAAGCGCACAATGGAAGCCTAAATGCCGAACACTCACCGCTGGGCGGTTTGAAAATGGTCGTAACGCTGCCAAAATCCAGCAACGATGAGCAATAAAAACAGAAACAAAGGAATGACCATGATTTTAATCGTTGAAGACGAACCTTCACTGGCAAACATTGTGTCCGAATACCTACAGCATAATGGATTTGAATCACACATTATCGATGACGGCGATAAAGTCATCGAATGGGTAAAGGAACACACCCCTTCTTTAATTTTGTTGGATTTAATGCTCCCTAATCGCGATGGATTGGATATCTATCGAGAACTACGCACTTTCAGCGATGTACCCGTCATGATGGCGACGGCTAAAGTCGATGAAATAGACCGCTTGCTAGGTTTAGAACTGGGCGCTGATGACTATATCTGTAAGCCTTACAGCCCAAGAGAACTTGTTGCCAGAGTCAAGAACGTACTAAGGCGCAGTCAAAGCACAAAGACGGCGTCACTGTCCGAGGCTGAACAAGTCAGCCCACAAGCGTCGCTAATCATCGACGATGCGCAAATGAAGGTCACCATTGATAGTGAAATTTTATCCTTAACGCCCGCTGAGTTTAAATTATTGCGTCATTTCAATAGCCATCACGGTGTCGTCTATAACCGAGATCAGCTCATTGACCGCATCTATTCAGACGGAAGAGTCGTCACCGATAGAACCATTGACAGCCATATAAAAAACCTGCGCAAGAAGATATTGGCTATCAACCCAAGCTACGATTGGATTAAGTCGATATACGGCGTGGGTTATCGATTCGAGTTGACTGAACGCGACTAGCCATCGGACTTCATCTTCACAAACAAACCCAGATACCTCCATATTTTCTGCACTTTTATCAAGCATACTTTTTTCATCAATTAAGTATGCTTTTACACACGAACGTGAGGTAGTGTATGAACTCAGACAACCGCCGCCAAATCTTTCCCAAGCTTTCTACATTAGCATTTGTGCTTTGGGGGACATTTTGCTTCACCGGACAGGCTTCCAGCAGTGAATCTCTCAGCTATAAAATCGTCGATACAGGCCAATCGGTTTGTTCAGACGAGTCGACTCAGCTTTCAACCTGCCCGCTTCAAGGGGAGTATGGTTTCGGGCAAGACGCCCAATATCAAGGATACGCGCCAAGTTACACCGCAAATAACGATGGGACGGTAAGTGATAACGTCACCGGCCTAATGTGGGCAGCATCGATTGACACCAACCGTGATGGAAAAGTAACTGCAGCCGATAAAATGAGTTACGACCAAGCAGTCAGCTACATCGCTAACCTAAACACGGCAGGATTTTCTGACTGGCGACTACCTACAATCAAAGAGCTCTATTCGCTGATCCTCTTTGACGGAGAGGATCCTAGCGGCATCAATGGTCCTGATTCTTATTCTATTCGACCTTTCATCGACCATCGCTACTTTGGTTTCGAGTCTGGCGATATGGCATCGGGTGAACGTCTTATTGATGCTCAATATTTGAGTAGTACTCAATATGTCTCTAAGACAATGGGCAAAGATGACACCGTATTTGGCGTGAATTTTATTGATGGACGCATCAAAGGTTACGGAATGCAGAGCCCCCGTGGAGGAGACAAAACCTTCTATATCCTGGCTGTTCGGGGGAACTCTGATTACGGTGTAAACCAATTTGTCGCTAATTCAAACGGCACAGTACACGATGAAGCGACAGGTTTGATATGGCAAACAGCCGACAGCGTAACGAGCTTAGATTGGAATGGTGCATTAGAGTACTGTGAGAATCTCGATTTAGCGGGTCGCCAAGATTGGCGTCTACCTAACGTGAAAGAGCTTCAATCCATTGTTGATTCCTCACGTTCACCGGCAACGAGCAATAGCCCGTCCTTAGATCCAATATTCAATGCTAGTCAAATTACCAATGAAGGTGGTGAACTTGACTACCCGAACTACTGGAGCAGCACAACTCACATGAATCTAAAGAACGCCAAGAACGCGAGTTACGTCGCCTTTGGTCGTTCCATGGGTTACATGCGTGACAACTGGGTGGACGTACACGGTGCTGGTGCTCAAAGAAGTGACCCTAAGGTGGATAATGGTCAAAGCTATCCACAAGGTCACGGGCCTCAGGGTGATGCGGTAAGGTTTGAAAACCACGTTCGATGCGTCAGTGACAATAATACAAGGTTCGTCGAACAGCCAGAGACAACTGAACGTCCAACGAAAACCTATACCCTGTCTAACTCAGACCTAACTGACTCTAAACCAGCAGGCAAAGTGGAGGGCAAGGGAAAATCGCAGCGTCGTAGTGGGGACCCGTTTGCCGACATGGACACCAATGGTGACAACAAGTTATCTCGTAGCGAAGTCCGCGGTCCCCTAGCTAGAGACTTCGATAAACTCGACAAAAACAAGGATGGCTTCATAACTCGAGATGAACTGCCTAAGAGATAAGTGGAATTCTCTACTTTATTTAGCAATCACTCGCATTATTAACTATAGTTTAACTTATCAGCATCGCGATCATTCTAAACAAGCGGACGGGATAGTTTACAGCACCATCCCGTTCAATTTTAACCCACCCTATTGACATCGTATTTATCTATATATTCTTTGCCATAATCGGGTAATAATCCGATATAAACATGCACTTTCTCACCTTCCAGGCTGGTAGCTAGCACTAATCGTCCGAAATTATATTCACTTAACAATCGCCTAAATGAAAATGCACTCATGCTAAAAATGAAAGCAACTCCAGAATCTTAATCTATAATATGCAAGTGAGTGATTAGTAAAAAACAGAAAATGGCGCCACCTAGTCAAGCATTTATAGAAACATCATCAAACAATGTTTAAAAAATCAGCAGTTGACAACAATTTGAATACAAAAGTCAGAAAAAAACACTTTTAACACTTCCAACTGCAACCATAAACTGTTTTACTTGTCACGGATAAAGCGCCTCTACAACTTTTAGAAAGTGTATATAAATAAATACACACAACGTTTCGGCGCCAAAGTTACGGACAAACACAACAGATTATTTGGAGTTATCGTGGCAACGAGCAACACAAACGCAGCACCCCGCGACAATTGGGGTTCGAAGCTTGGCTTCGTAATGGCCGCAGCAGGTTCTGCTGTAGGTCTTGGTAATATTTGGAAATTCCCTTACACAGCAGGTGAAAATGGCGGTGGTGCATTCATCGTTATTTATCTTGCATTCGTAATTTTCATTGGCTTCAGCGTAATGCTGACTGAGTTTGCGGTAGGTCGTAAGACTGGTCGCAGTGCAGTTGGTGCGTTTAAATCGACTGACGGTCGTTGGACATTCGTAGGTGTTATCGGCGTATTGAGTGGTCTACTTATTATGGGTTTCTACCCTGTTGTAGGTGGTTGGGCTCTAGCATACGTGCAGAAAGTATCTACAGGTCTTCTAAGTAACCCAGAAGCTATTGGTGATAGCTTTGGCGGTTTCATCACTAACCCTATCCAGCCACTAATGTGGATGGGTGTTTACTTGCTGATGAACATCATCATCGTTAGCCGCGGTATTTCTGGCGGTATCGAGAAAGCGGGTAAAGTCCTGATGCCAATCCTATTCCTGATTCTTATCATCGTTTCAGTAAAAGGTTTGTCTCTACCAGGCGCAATGGCGGGTGTGGAATTCCTATTTAGCCCAGACTTCTCGAAAGTAGACAGCGGCGTCGTGCTAGCGGCACTAGGTCAAGCGTTCTTCTCTCTAAGTCTTGGTATGGGCTGTATGATCACATACGGTAGCTACCTGAAGAAGAAAGAGAACCTCGTTCAAACGACTGGTATGGTTACGGCAATGGATACAGGTGTCGCTATTCTTGCTGGTATCGCAATGTTCCCTGCCATGTTCGCACTTGGCATGGAGCCAGCAGCGGGTCCTGGTCTAGTATTCGTCGTTGTTCCTCAGCTGTTTGCTGAAATGGGCGGCGTTGGCCTTATCTTCGCACTACTGTTCTTCGTTGGTCTAACGGTTGCAGCACTGACTTCTTCGGTATCTCTACTAGAAGTAGTTGTGTCTTACCTAATCGACGAGAAAGGCATGAAGCGTACTACGGCTGTACTATCTGCAGCAGCGGTAATGGCAGTTCTTTGTATCTTTGCTTCTCTATCTCTAGGTGGCGTTGGTCCTACTCTGTTTGACACTGGCGCATTCGATATCTTCGACCTACTAACTGATAAGATCTTCCTAGCAGTTGGTGGTATGTTGGTGTGTATCTTCGCTGGTTGGAGACTAAGCCGTGAAGAGCTAGAGAAAGAAATCACTAACGACGGTGAAGTGAAGTTCCCACTGTTCGGTCTGTGGTACAACCTAGTTAAGTTTGTTATCCCTGTAGCAGTTGCAATCGTAGCGTTTGCAGGTATCTCAAGCGGCTTCGATAGCGGTAAAGGCCCAATCATGCTGATGGGTATCGGTATCATCGCTCTGACTGGTCTTCTATCTAAGAAGCTATAATCTAAACAACGATTACTTGAAGCCCTCGTTTAATACGAGGGCTTTTTTTATCTTTTCAATACTCCCCTCCCCAATATTTCTATGCATCTATTCGGTCCACCTATGAGGACCTATTTTGTCTCTAAGACTTAAAATACGTACTCTTGACCTGAGCGCAAAGAAAGCAAAATCAGCCTACCTTTTGCGTTGAATTTTCGCTTGTGCATTCTTATTAAAGGCCTCTTGCCAATAGGGTGAGTTTCTCGGTGACAGCTCGTTCAAACCATGGGGGACTCATTTACCTTGCGGGGGTAATTGGCGGGCATGTTACTCATGGTTTTCATTCAGTTCCAATACGTAAAGTCGTCGCGATTGGAGCTGAGTTACGTCATCGAGAAAGTGGTGAGAGGCCTTTAAAAGAACTCGAAGACAGTTTGATTTTGCAAAGCAGCTAGACCGACGATCAACTGGCTGTTTTGCAAATGGCTCTAGCAAGTCTTTTTCTCAGCACGAGATTATAGCTTCATCCCTATAGTGCTAGAGCTATTTACAGAGCGTTTCTAAGTGGAACTAGAAGCCCTCTGCCCGGTGCTCAAAGTGATTGGGTTTGGTAAGTGTATTAGGGGTATTCTTACCTAGCAGTAACCACGCTTTGAGCATCACTTTATCTGTGAGACAGGTAACAAGCACAACTTTATACATTCTTAATTGCAATTTGCATTTTCAGCCTGAGTCCGCTCAGGCTTTTTTTTACATGCAGATTGTATCTGTACCTCGACCTATTCGTATTTCAACCCCAACCTATTCGTATTTTCGAGCGTCTCCTATTTTGTCTGACTTGACAGCGATAGATAACATACCTCACGCAGTCATTGGTCTGGCCATCTCTGCCCAATAAAAGGAGTTGTTGGCTCGTATCACCTTATTCAATCCGATTTGAATCAAACTGAGGACATTGGTCATACGAGACAAATCGATGCTTTAATTATCTTGTCAGTACGGCCATACGGACAAAGACGTCAAAGCATCTCTTCCAATTTAAGAGGTAATCGACATGAGTAATGGAGCAAACAAAACACTGGACGAGCAAAAGATGACCATCAAAGACTTAGTTAACACGCCTTTGAAAAAGGCCGCGTTGCTGGTGTTCATTCTAACGAATATAGGAATGGTTGCTGTACCAGCGGCACTTGCCGCTTATGGTGGAGCATTAGGTTGGAGTGCTGGCGAAGTCGCCTCAGCATCTGGCATCGGTTTTGCCGTCAATGAAGTGGTTCTTATTGCATCGGCACTATTACTGGGTAAACCGATCGTCGCGCTGGTTAAGTCCAAGATCAAGAATCGCTTTGGCAAGAAAAAATAACAGATTTTCTATCATTTAAATGGGGCTTCGGCCCTTTTTTTGTGCCTATTTTAAGCTGCGATCTAGGGTCTTGGAAAATTATTGCAACCTCAAGTATTAGCCCTCGTAAAGAACTCCTATTTTGTGATTATCTTGTAGAAGCTTGATACTAGCTGCACGCCCACAGTTGGACACGGGTCATTGTTTTAATCAAGGATGCGACCAAATAGGTAATCAATATGACTGACATTAAAATTGCAGAAGCTCAAGTAAACGCACAAATCGATACAACCTACAACGAGGACTGCGATCCAGCAAAGACCTACGAGCGTATGGCATCGCCGGATATGGCGTTTTATGACGCTGTTAGAGCAACGAAAGAAGATAATACTCGACAACATGTCTACGATGATACCTTAGAAGCTCATACTGGCAATGCGTTCTTCGTCAAAGCAGGTCAAGTAATTCGATTCGAGCAGCGCCCAAGTCTGCACAATGGTCGTACACAAATAATCGACGTACAAATGATAACCCCAGACCTAGAACAATGGGCGGATCACCTCAACACCTCAGCATTAGAGGGCTTGAACTTAAGAGTAAACTCTGGCGTCTGGTCTCAGCGTCATAAGATGGAAAAAATGGCTACACTCGTTGAAGATGAGTTCCCATATGAAAAACTCGAAGAAGGGTTTACGCATATCTTCTACGCTGCGCACTGTAATGCTGATTGGCTCACGATGCTTTATGGTGAGGAAGGCAACGTAAACTCATGCAACGAGAACTTCCTTCATGGGTTCCTGCGTGTACCAGCGATTGCTAACATCGAAGATGACGAAAGACGCAGAGAGGTGGCTGTTTTTCATGCGAACCGAAACGACGTCAATATCTTCCAGCCCAACCGATTTACCCAAATGGACGGAGATATCACGCGCTGCGTGTTAGCACCAGCGCCAGCCGTTGACGACGGAGTTGGTGTGGAATTCTATGCTGAGAAGGATCAATACTTCGTCGTATCAAATTGTCCTTATGCGGATCAGCAACTGCCGTTTCCCGAGGCTCGACCGAATCCTGTCTACGTATCGGTATTCGACACTGGCATTAAACCAGAACACCCTGGGATGAACAACCAAGGCTGGGAAAAGCAGGTTTGGGATAGAATCATGTCAAAAGACACCAGCGCAAAGTAATTTAATTTCAGCCACTTAGCCCCTTTTCATAAGGGGCTTTTTCTGTCATTGAAAACTGTATTTGATACTTTTCTCTGAACTAACCCCACCTACCCGATTACTCGAAAGAACATATCTACTTATCCTATTAGCGCGCAGAGTTTATATCGCTTCAGTGTTAGACGCCCTTAATAAATTTCAGTACTATAAATCCCGCATGAAATGTTCATATTGATTACCTCGAAGATGTGAATTCTTGCCTCAATCGGAACAGGCGGCCACCTGTTCCGATTACTCTCTTCAACTAACCACTTCACTATCATCACAAATAGAGCAACCATCGGGCACAAAAAAGCCCAACACTTTCGAGCTGGGCTCATATTTCTATCTTGCTTTACTTACTACTTTATTTCACCGAATCGTTCTAAGTAAAGGATCGTCGCAGCAGTACGCGAAGGCACTTGCAGCTTTCTTAACAAGCTCTTCATGTGCACTTTAACTGTCGATTCAGAGATAAACAGTCGGTCGGCAATTTGCTTGTTTCGAAAGCCTTTCGCTACTTCTTGTAAGATCTGCATCTCACGTTCAGTGAGTGTGGTGAACACATCTGTCGCGTTGGCTCTTTCGTGCAAGTACGTTTTAATCGCTCCGCTGAACGCCTTGTTGCCTGAGGAAAGTCCGAGAAGCAAATCAACGATTTCATCAGGCTCAGTGTCCTTGAGCAGATAACCGTCCGCACCAGCCTTAACAAGTGCATCGATATCAGCAGGGATATCAGACACGGTTAGAATCACTATGTGACCTTGGAAATCATCCTCTCGAAGCGCTTTAAGCGTGTCTAAACCAGACATTCCTTTCATGTTGAGGTCAAGAAGCACCAAATCTGGCTCGGTTTCTTTTGCCAATGCTACGGCGTCTGACCCATTACTCGCTTCCGCCACGATCTCGAAATCGTCTTCAAAGCTGAGTAACTGTCCTATACCACGCCTCATTAAAGGGTGGTCATCGACTAACATGACTTTACATTCGCTCACTTAGTGGCTCCTTAGTTCTTTGGAACGTGAATTGCACTTCGCAACCTTGATTCTCTGCTGAGGTAATTGAGAACTCAGCATTCAATCGTGTGGCACGTTCTTTCATAATACTCATGCCATAGTGGTCTAACTTTTCAATAGTTTGGTCAAACCCTACGCCATCATCACTAATTTTAACAGTTACAACAGCGTTGTCTTCCTCAATGCAGGAAACTTGTATAAAGGAAGCTTTGGCGTGCTTAATCGCATTAAGCACAGCTTCTCGGATCAATTGTAGAATATGGACTTGTTCGTTAGCCCCTAACTCAAGGGACGACATCTGATTGTCCAATTTTATTGTAGCGCTCGTCTGCCCATCGAGTTGGTTCAGCATCTCAGTGAGTGCTTCCCCAAACGTTCCCTCTTTTATCGACAACCTGAACGTCGTTAATAACTCACGGAGCTGAATATACGCATTATCTAAGCCTTCGCGAATATCATCTAGTACTCCTTGAGATCGGCTTCCCTCAAGAGTATCTATTTCCTTATTAAGCGAGCGATTGAGTAGTGTAACCTGTATCTTCAAATAAGACAGTGATTGTGCGAGAGAATCGTGAAGTTCACGAGCGATCGTCGCCCTCTCTTCCATCAAAATTAACTGCTCGGTTTGACGTTGGGTTTTGTTGTAATAGACCGCTCGAGACAAGATCTGCACAAAGTTATCAATGAGCTTTTCATCTGGACACGGTAACTCTATTTGATATCTAAGCTCGCCTAGAACTTCGCCGTCAAGCTGCAGTTGCTTTATACGCTCAGAATTACCATTGAACTTCCCTTCACTAGCAACCCAAGGCGACCCTTCAACTTCTGTCACTTGAAGTTCGACCGCGGTAATTCCTTCAACACTATGGATGTAGCTGAGTATGGCTCTGAAATTTTCATGTGAGATTCGTGTCGCGGTCAGCTCTTGTGAGGATTGGTATAGCACCTGAAGTGACTGATTCGCGTGTTGGAGCTTATGCGTTTTTTCATTCACTGCTCCTTCTAGCCCTCGATAGAGCTTACCGAGGTCCTCAGCCATATTCTTGAAGGCTTTGCCTAAGATCCCAAGCTCATTATCTGAGTTAACATCCACCTTTACGTCAAACGATCGATTTTGAATCTGTTCACTTGCAGAGATAAGCTGTCCTAACGGCCTAACAATTTGTTTGCGTACAAAAAGCACCACATAAACGGCCACGATTAATATTCCACCTAAACCAAGACCACCAGCCCAAGCTAATCGAATAAGTTTATTTTCTGAATGTTCTTGGAGTTTAAGAACAAAATGGTCGATTCGGTCTACAAAGTCCGCTACCAAAATTAGATATTGCTCGCGTTCTTCGCTAATTAGCACTTCCTTAAGTTCGTGCCAACGAATAATGAGTTGGTAGTAATCATTGGTAATTTCTTCCGGCACATCCCAAGACTGCAACGCTTTCATTGAAGGGGAATAAAGAGAACGTTCAAATTGCTCCACATGAAGAAAATAGAGCGGCGAGTTAACCTGCATATCATGCGCTAAACGATAGCTCTGCATACGCATAGAGCCCGAAACATTAACCGCTTCGGCGTCATTCAAACTAGACGCAAGTGTCAAAATAGCGAAATTGGTGGTCAATACGGATAGCAAAAGTATGAAAATCATAGCTTTAGCTATTGTGCCCGTTACAGATTTAGTCGGTTTTCTCATGATCCATTCATCTCGTCAAGGTTTCAGACTTGTCCAACTTCAACCTCTCTCTTGGTGGCTACACTATCCTTCTCTATTGTCGGTAATTTATTGATCCAAAACAAGGTTGCACCTTAATTACCTCCTTGGAGGTATTTATACAAATGTGTCCAAAACTACAATTTATATGACTATAAATTAAGGATTGTTAACAGAAAAGATGCGCTAAACTCTCAGTAACGCATTTTTTATCGGTGTGATGAATGGTAGATATCGCAAAGCGTCGCTTTTTTACGAGAAAAAAAATAGACACATCGCAAGTCAAACTCCCTTGGGTTAACAATTTACAACAGTTTACAGACTTATGTACTCGTTGCGGCAAATGTGAAGAAGTTTGCGAAACGAGAATTATTCAAAAAGGGGATGGCGGATACCCCTCGGTCGACTTCACAATTGACGAATGTACGTTTTGTTACAAGTGTGCAGAAATCTGCCCAGAGCCTATATTTAATAGTGCTGACACCGAACCATGGAGCGCAAAAGCCGGAATCTCCGACACCTGCTTGGCAAACAACAATGTTGAATGCCGAAGCTGTGGTGATAGTTGTGAAACGATGGCGATTACCTTCAAGCTGCGCGCGGGTGGTGTTGCGTTACCTCAATTGGAGCTAGCGGACTGCAATGGATGTGGAGCATGTGTCTCTACTTGCCCTACTTCCTCTATCTCAGTGAGCAATGTTTAAAATCAGAATTAAAAATAACAAAGAGAAGACCGTTTAATGTCACTAAACGAAGTGCATATCTCAAGTTTGGTAGTTAACTGCAAGGCTGAACACCTTGCGGAAGTGAAAAGCGAAATCGAGAAGTTCGATAACGCGGAAATTTATGGGGACAGTGAGGAAGGCAAGATTGTTGTCGTCCTTGAAACCGAGAACCAAGGTTTCGTCACTGACACTATCGACGCTATCAACAACTTACCTAATGTCCTCACCTGTGCTTTGGTTTTTCACCAAATCGAGTCCGGGTTAGACGACGATGAAAACAACACTGGAAGTAACCATTCCCAATTAGAGGGTGAAGTATGAAAATGACAAGACGTGCGTTCGTGAAAGCGAACGCAGCGGCATCAGCGGCAGCTGTAGCGGGTATTACCCTTCCTGCATCAGCGACCAACCTGATTGCTAGCTCCGACCAAACAAAAATTACCTGGGATAAAGCACCTTGTCGTTTCTGTGGTACAGGCTGTTCTGTACTAGTAGGGACGCAAAACGGTAAAGTTGTTGCGACCCAGGGTGACCCAGAAGCACCAGTAAACAAAGGTCTAAACTGTATCAAGGGTTACTTCCTGTCTAAAGTTATGTACGGTAACGACCGTCTAACTCAGCCTCTTCTTCGCATGAAAGATGGTAAGTTTGACAAAGATGGTGAGTTCACACCTATCTCTTGGGACGAGGCTTTCGACATCATGGCTGAGAAATGGAAAGCATCTCTCAAAGCTAAAGGGCCAACAAGTATCGGTATGTTTGGCTCGGGCCAGTGGACCGTTATGGAAGGTTACGCTGCTGCGAAAATGATGAAAGCTGGCTTCCGTTCAAACAACATCGACCCGAACGCACGTCACTGTATGGCGTCAGCGGTAGTTGGTTTCATGCGTGCCTTTGGTATCGATGAGCCGATGGGTTGTTACGATGACTTCGAGAACGCTGATGCATTCGTGCTTTGGGGTTCTAACATGGCAGAGATGCACCCAGTATTATGGACTCGTATTACTGACCGTCGTCTAAGTCACCCACATGTTCGCGTTAACGTTCTATCTACGTACTACCATCGTTCATTCGAGCTTGCAGATCACGGTTACATCTTTAATCCTCAGTCTGACCTTGCAATCGCAAACTTCATCGCTAATTACATCATTGAGAACGATGCCGTTAACTGGGACTTCGTGAACAAACACACGAACTTCAAGCAAGCTGACACCGATATCGGTTACGGTTTACGCGACGACGACCCACTGCAAAAAGCCGCAGCTAACCCTAACTCTGGCAATATGAGCGATATCTCGTTCGAAGAGTACAAAAAGTCTGTTGCGCCTTACACGGTAGAAAAAGCTTCTGAAATTTCAGGTGTAGAGAAAGAAAAACTGATTGAGCTTGCTAAGCAATACGCGGATCCGAACACCAAAGTGATGTCTCTTTGGACTATGGGTATGAACCAACATACTCGTGGCGTATGGATGAATGGCTTGGTTTACAACATCCACCTACTGACCGGTAAGATTGCAACTCCGGGTAACAGCCCATTCTCATTGACAGGTCAGCCATCAGCATGTGGTACTGCTCGTGAGGTAGGTACTTTTGCTCACCGTCTACCTGCAGACATGGTTGTAGCGAACCCTAAACACCGTGCAATCGCCGAGAAAGAATGGAAACTGCCTGAAGGTACCATTCCACCAAAACCTGGTTTCCACGCAGTTCTGCAAGACCGTATGTTGAAAGACGGCGTACTCAACTGCTACTGGGTGCAATGTAACAACAACATGCAAGCTGGTCCTAACATCAACGAAGAGCGTCTACCTGGTTACCGTAACCCAGAGAACTTTATCGTTGTTTCAGACCCATACCCAACTGCAACAGCACAAGCTGCTGACCTTGTTCTGCCAACCGCTATGTGGATCGAAAAAGAAGGGGCTTACGGTAACGCTGAGCGTCGTACCCAAGCTTGGTATCAACAAGTTGAAACCGTGGGCGAAGCGAAGTCTGACTTATGGCAAGTTATGGAGTTCTCTAAGCGCTTCAAGATGGAAGACGTTTGGCCAGAAGAGCTTCTAGCGAAAGCACCAGAATACCGCGGTAAAACCATGTACGACATGCTGTTCAAGAACGGCCAAGTCGACAAGTACCCTATCGAAGAAGCACGCGAACTGAACGATGACGCACACCACTTCGGTTACTACGTTCAAAAAGGCCTTTTCGAAGAGTACGCAGCGTTTGGTCGCGGTCATGGTCATGACTTAGCACCATACGACGTTTACCACCAAGTGCGTGGTCTACGCTGGCCAGTTGTTGATGGCAAAGAAACGCTTTGGCGCTACAAAGAAGGCTCAGATCCATATGCGAAAGCAGGCTCTGGCTGGGACTTCTACGGCAAGCCAGACGGCAAAGCTTGGATCATTTCAGCACCATATGAAGCGCCACCAGAAGTGCCAGACGAAGAATTTGACTTGTGGTTATGTACAGGCCGTGTTCTTGAGCACTGGCATACAGGTACCATGACTCGTCGTGTTCCTGAGCTGTATAAAGCTGTCCCTGATGCGGTATGTTACATGCACCCAGAAGATGCCAAGGCTCGCGGTGTACGTCGCGGTGAAGAAATTCTCATGGCAAACAAACGTGGTGAAGTACGTGTACGTGTTGAAACACGTGGTCGTAACCGTCCACCTAAAGGTTTGGTATTCGTACCATTCTTCGATGCTCGTATCCTAATCAACAAGTTGATTCTCGATGCGACTGATCCTCTGTCCAAACAGACAGACTTCAAGAAGTGCCCTGTTAAGATCACCAAATTGGCTTAACAGAGAACGAATGAGCGAAACGGCTGCTCCTTCAGGAGTAGCCATCGAAGAATTAGCCTAAAGGCGGAGAAACAAAAATGAAAAAATTGATTGTTGCTATTCTCTCTGTTGGTGCACTTATCGCCGGCGTAGCACAAGCAGAATTGAATAACCCGGGTGGAACTGGTGGTCTAGATTCACTTCGTGGGAGTACAAACCTTGAAGACACCCGTCCTGCGGATGACTTCAAACACACACCTAAAGACCAACTGGTAGAGAGTTCATATGTGTATCAGCCTCCACTGATCCCTCACCAAATCCGTAACTATGAAGTATCGCTTAACGCGAACAAGTGCTTGGCATGTCATAGCTGGAAAAATGCGAAAGAAGCAGGTGCAACCAAAATCAGTGTGACTCACTACATGAACCGTGAAGATGCTGTGTTGGCTGATATGTCTCCTCGTCGCTACTTCTGTCTTCAGTGCCACGTACCTCAAGTTGACGCTCAACCATTGGTTGGCAACGACTTCGAGCGCGTTGATTCATTGCGTACTGAATAGCCAATTGAAGTAGAGAGAGGCTATCTATGAAAATTCTAAAAGCGTTTTGGAAACGTCTTAAGTCACCAAGTAAAGTCGCGGCAGGTGTTGTCCTGTTCCTAGGCTTCTCTGGAGGACTTTTGTTTTGGGGTGCGTTTAACACGGGTATGGAAATGACCAACACCGAGGAGTTTTGCTCGGGCTGTCATGCTCCTATCGTAGCGGAAATCCAGGAAACCATTCACTGGTCAAACCGTTCAGGTGTTCGTGCTATCTGTTCTGATTGTCACGTTCCACATAATTGGACGGATAAAATCATTCGTAAGGTTCAAGCATCGAAAGAACTATTCGCTCACTATGTACTCGACACCATCGGTACAGAAGAGAAGTTCCAAGCTCGTCGTGGACACCTAGCAGAACGCGAATGGGCTCGATTGAAAGCTAACGATTCATTGGAATGCCGAAACTGTCATGAGTTCGACTTTATGGACTTCTCTGAGCAGGGGCAACGAAGCGTTCAACAACACTCAACTGCCCTAGCATCGGGTGAGAAAACTTGTGTAGACTGCCACAAAGGTATCGCACACCGCCTACCTGATATGGAAGGCGTGGAAGGCTGGCAATAAAGGAGCACTAAATGAGTACACTAGAGTCGGTTATTTGGCACGTTCTTGGCTATGCAGCTATGCCTGTCATTATCCTTTCTGGTTTTGCCGGTGTAGCAGCGGTATCACTTTGGCTACTATCACTAGGTAAAGATAAAGAAGTGTAAGTTATTTCTGATAACTGAAAGGCCTCGCAGCGTTGCGAGGCCTTTTTTTGTCTAACGTAAAGTTTCTCGTCTATAGTTAAAATTCAATAAGCTCAATAAATTAACGAATAAATGAGCGTTAGATTTTGCTTGCTGCTATAGGACGAAGTCCCCACCTATGGAAACGAAAAAACGAACAATAAGGAAGTTGTCGATTCGACGTGTCGTCGCGCTTTTGATTACATTAGCGATTACGATAATGGCATTGATATCTGCGGCTGTTATCTACTCATTAACCAAAGAGCGTGAGATCGAGAGTACTCTGGAAACCTATCAACTTGTCTCTTCTGTGGTTTCTAATCGACTTGAACAATTCGATAGAGTGGGCCAACAAGCTGCCTATCAGCTTGGTTATTTACTCAACTCGACCCCAAAAGGAAAAACGCCAGCCGAGCTTATTGACTTGTTTGGGGCGGCATTTGTGGGTAACGAGTTTCTTCACAGCATCTATATTGGCTATGACAATGATGATTTCCTGCAACTTTTCAATGTGAAACCAGAGTACATCGCGAAGCAACTGTCCTTACTCGATGATGAAGCTTGGATGGTTGTCGCTCATGTCACTGTCGATGGTGAGCGGTTAAAAAGGACGAGATATTTCCTAAGTGATTTGACGTTGAGTCGTGAAACGGTAGAAGTCAGTCACTATTATCCCACTCAACGTAACTGGTATTCGCAAGCTCAAACCAACGCAAATACTGTACATAAAACGGCGCCTTACCTTTTTCACAATTTGCGTGTTCCAGGGCAAACGTATTCCATCAGACTCCCAGACCGCGATGCAGTAATTGGTGTCGATATTTCTTTGGCTTCACTTGGCGGCCGGTTTGAAGACAGTTTAGATCAAATCGACCTGCTTCAAGAGTCAAATGTCTCCGTGGTTGAATCAAATGGCAAAATGATCGCAGCCAGCACATACGACTCTAAAAGCCGAGGTTTACCGCAAGTGACAGCAATGCCACTCACGGATGAAGAGATTACGCTGATTGTTGACTCCCCCCCCCTACAACTTTCTAATCAATCGGACTGGGAGCCCTTAGACTTTACGATAGCAGGTGAACCATACGGTTTAACCGCCGATCTCTTTACGCTCATTTCTGATGCAACAGGACTTCAGTTCCAGTTTGTGAATGGCAGAACTTGGGGGGAACTCGTCGAAGACTTCCGACTTGGAAAAGTCGACATTTTGCAGTCTGTGGCAGAGGGAAGTGACCTCGCAAACGAGCAGTTGGAGGGAGACACGCTCTACACTGTCGATTACGCACTCGCTACACGCACCGATGAAGCAAAAATATCGAGCTTAGATAATATTGGGGAAAGATATATAGGTGCAATTGCTGGTTGGAGCATCATGGACGCGATACAAGAGGCTTATCCAGACCTCACCATTTATTACTATGATTCCTACGAAGAGGCATTCAAAGATCTCACCTCACAGCGTATCTCAGCTGTATTGGATATCGCCGAAGTATTACAAACTAAAGTCGACCGCATCAAACACGAAGGTATATCGCTGCAGGTTTTAGAGCCACATCGCCTATTGCCTAATCGCTTTACCTATCTAGCAAAAAAAGACCTAGAGCCCTATGTTGCTCTCATCAATAAAAGCCTTACACACTTAGAGGAAATCGGAGTGGTAGCACGGCTTAAAGCTAAATGGTTCGAAACGTCCAGCGAGAGCTACGGTCACTTCGCAAACCAAGCTATCCTCGATAAACTCTCACAGCCAAAGTACTTTGGCACCATTAGTCAGGCCACGATAGAGGGTATTCCACACTTCATTTATCTTGATAAAGTAAGCAGTGAACCAAACGAATATTTGATAATCTCTATCCCAACACAGAATATCCTTGAAAAAGCTTATCACTACGTTGCCGTAAACGTCATGTGGATACTAGGCACACTGTTCATCGTGCTCCCTATAGCTTGGTTTGCAAGTACGCCGCTCTCCACACCTATCAAACGCCTAGTAATAGAGACGAAAAAGATAAAGCACAGGCGATACAACAAAGTCACCATTCATAAAAGCTCGATTTCAGAGTTAAACGAACTTTCCACATCTATCTACGATATGGCTCAGTCACTTGAACAGTTCCAGCGCTCTCAAGATGAGTTTATTGAGTCGATCATCCAATTGGTCGCAAAAACCATCGATGATAAATCTCCTTATACAGGAGCGCACTGTTTGCGCGTGCCAGAACTCGCTCTCATGTTGGTTCAAGCAGCTGAACAGGATAAATCTAAGGCGTTTAGAGCGTTCCGATTTGAAAATGAAGATCAGCGCCGAGAGTTCAGAATCGCCGCTTGGCTACACGACTGCGGAAAAATCACAACACCTGAGTACGTGGTTGATAAAGGCACCAAACTAGAGACGAATTACAACCGGATTAATGAGGTCCGAATGCGTTTTGAGGTATTGTGGCGCGACGCAGAAATCGAGGTGTTAAAGCAGCAGCTTAATGAACCCGAGAACATTGGGCCACTCATGGCTCAACTCGACGTTCGTAAAAAAGAGCTAATGGCTCAATTTGATTTTGTCGCAAAAACCAACGTTGGCGGCGAGTTCTTAAGTGATGAAGACAAGCAAAAACTGAGCGGCATTGGTGGCCAGACTTGGGTAAGGCACTTTGATGACCGATTAGGGTTATCCCCTGTTGAAGAGCTTCGCATGCCTAAAGAGCGACCTACATTGCCGACCACTGAAACATTGCTCAGTGACAAAGTCCAGCATGTCATCAAACGTACCACTGAAGTCACGTTCCCACCTGAGTTAGGGATCAAAGTCGATGTCCCCGAGCATCAATATAATCTGGGCGAGCTGCACAACTTATCGATTTCTCGTGGTACGCTCACACCCGAAGAGCGTTACAAGATCAATGAACACATGATCACTGGGATTAAGATGCTCAACAGCATTCCTTTCCCAGACTACCTTCAAAATGTCCCTCGTATTGCTACTACGCACCACGAGACAATGAAAGGCACCGGTTATCCAAGAAAGCTTAAAGGAGAGGAACTCTCTATCCCTGAGCGCGTTCTCGCTGTCGCCGATATATTTGAAGCATTAACCGCTGGAGATCGACCATACAAGAAAGCAAAGACGATAAGCCAGTCATTGAACATTCTTCATAAAATGGCGCTAGATGAGCACGTGGATATAGAGGTATTCCGATTGTTTATTCGCAGTAAAATCTATCTGCAATATGCCGAGCGATTTCTATCTGAAGAGCAAATCGATGAAGTAGATGAAAGCCAATACCTCTAATTGAGGTATTGGCCAATTGAGCGTTAAGGGGCGGTGTCTATCTCGACTGGAAGATAGTGTTTTCCTTCTAAGTGCAACCACTCAGGGATCACTGTACCCATCGAAATGGATGACCACGTACCTGAGAAGATACCGATAAACATTGCCGTTGCAAACCCTTGCAATGCATCACCTCCCAGTAACCAAAGCGCTCCGACCGTTATCAATGTCGTGCCCGATGTCACCATGGTCCTAGCAAATGTCGCAATGACAGCTTGGTCACTGACGTCAGCCGTTTTCTCGTTTGGCTTAAGTTTTAGAATCTCACGAATGCGGTCCGCAATAATGATCGAGTCATTTAGAGAGTAACCCAAAATCGCCAATATCGCCGCAAACACGGTCAGGTTAAACTCCATTTGCGTTAAAGCAAAAAAGCCCAACACCAAAACGACATCATGAAGTAACGCAGCCAGTGCACCACTAGCCAAACGCCATTCAAAACGAAAGCTTAGATAACCTAAAATACACAGCAAACATACCAGTAACGCTAGACCGCCTTGGTCATAAAGCTCTTGGCCCACCTGCGCTCCTACTATGCTGTCACTTACGATGGTTGAGCTTGGATAAGCATCGGCTAGAGCTTGTTTAAATGCGTTGTGCTTCTCCGCACCTTGATCGGCCGAATAACGAATCGTCCAACGTCCCTCTTCTCCAGACTTAGTTACAGAGATGCCCTCACCCAGTACTGGCGTTAATGTATCTCGCAGTTCACTTTGTGTAGTCGCGCTGGAAAGCTGTACTTCCGAAACAACACCGCCAGTAAAATCTAGGCCAAAGTTCAATCCTCGCATAGCAACTGCCGCGACGGACAGCACCACTAATGCAATTGATAACACGTTGGTTAAATAACGAATACGTCGAATATTAGTCTTAAAGAAATCTTTCACGCTTAAACCCTCACCTCACGACGAGTGTCGCGCCCCCAAATTAAGTTAATGATTGCGCGGGATGCAAAGATCCCTGTAAACATGCTGGTTAGCAGACCAAGCCCTAGTGTTAGTGCAAAACCCTGAATAGGGCCATTACCGATGGCATAGAGAATCACGGCCGTGATCATGGTCGTGATGTTGGCATCAAGAATAGTGGCAACAGCCGAATTGAATCCTTGATCAATGGCTTGTGCAAAACTTCTACCTTCAGCAAGCTTATCTCGGATGCGTTCAAAAATGAGCACGTTGGTATCCACTGCCATGCCCACTGTTAATACCAAACCGGCAATGCCAGGGAGCGTCAATACCGCTCCTGGTACAAGAGCAATAAGCCCTAATAGACATGACATGTTTAGTATCAAAGCTACGTTAGCAACCCAACCTAAACGGCGATACCAAAGCGCCATGAACGTGAGAGTAAGACCTAAACCTAGCGCCAGTGCAGCAAAGCCATTTTGAATGTTCTCAGCACCTAGAGAAGCGCCAATAGTGCGTTCTTCAACAATAGTGACAGGTGCGGTTAATGAACCTGCACGCAGCAACAATGCCAACTGCTGCGCCTCTTCGAGATCACCAGAGCCTGTAATTCGGAACTGACTACCCAGCTGAGATTGTATCGTTGCGACACTAATGACCTTCTCGTTACGCTCAGTTTCGCCGCGCGCATTAACACCATATTCTCGATACACTGTCGCCATCGGTTTACCAATATGAGTCGCCGAGAAGTCGCTCATCTTCTTACCACCAGCATGGTCGAGAGAAATATCCACTTCAGGGCGATGCATTTGGTCAAAACCAACGCGAGCATTGACGATGTGTTCACCGGTCAGCACAGGCTTCTTCACAAGCGTGACCAATTTTCCTTGGTCATCTTTGATTTTTAGTGTTGAGATAGGATTTGATGATGTGCTCACTTCATGAAACGCAAGACTTGCCGTCGCACCAATGACGCGTTTGGCCAACGATGGATCTTGAACACCCGGCAGTTCAATTCGGATACCTGTACTGCCTTGACGCTGCACCAATGCCTCGGTAATACCCAGCTCTTCAATGCGCTGACGCATGATTTTAAGGTTTTGCTGCATGGTCAACGTTTCAAATTCTGTGTACGACTGCGCTCGCATTGAAATGGAAAGCGCGTCACCCTTGCCTTTTGCCTGCCATTCAGGGTAATTTGCATTGATGAACTTACGAACGGCAATCTCTCTCCCTTTTTCGTTAGATGTCACGAGAATGCCCGTGTGCTGGTCGGCTCTAACAGTGACACCAAAAACTCGTTCTTTACGTAGCTCAGTTTTAATTTCATCAATAACAGCATCACGCTGCTCTGAGACCGCCTGATCAACATCGACATTGAGTAAGAATTGCACCCCTCCACGCAAGTCAAGACCAAGCTTTATTGGCGTAAAGCCCATCGACTGCAACCACTGAGGGGCCACGGAGGTATAGGAATAAGACATGGTGTCATCTTTACCAACCCACTCACCCAGTACGTTTCGAGCCTTGGTTTGGTCAACTTCATTGTCAAAGACGAGCTGAGCCACGTTGTTTTCAAGCTTAATAGACTTAGAATCTACACCCTGCCCTTCAAGTAGAGAGCTAAGTTTAAATGGGCTATTTAAGTGCTCGTTGGTTTGACTCAATTTGATTTCAATAGCAGGTTTCTCGCCAAACCATGAAGGCATAGCACTCAGTGCCAACATGACACAAGTAACGATTAAAACCAGATACTTCCAAGTGGAATAATGGTTTAGCACTGCTCTAGATTGTTTTTTTGTACGCATAATGTTTCCTCAGTCTCAAGAGACTGAAAATAAAATAGAACCAAGCTCAAAGCTCCCACGACAAATTGTGCGCGAGCATGAACGTTTTATTCAGATAATGGAGATTATGCGTAGAGTGAGTTTAAGTAGACGTAGAGGGTATTTCCGTCTTTCCAGCCACTAAGTCGGTGCTGCGACGATGCATAACGGAAATAAAAAGGTGTGAGTAGTCGAGTCGTCCCATTGACAGCGAATTGCTCTAAATAGCAAGAGGCACCAAAGTCAGCAACTTGTGTGTAGTGCGGTGTTTCTTGCTCTCGAGATTCATGGCCGCCACCAATCCATCGCCAAGATGACAGAATACCTTGAGCATCATGCTCACCAAAAGAGTTCGAAGTTGGTCGAGTTGGTTTATTCGGTTTTGACTGGCGCTGGTTTAGCTTGTTTGCAAGCCGAGATGAAGGTTCATGCGATATGGCTAGGAAATGATTATATGACGACGATTGCCACGTTGTTCCCGCTGTATCAAGCCTAGTATCCTTTATATCAGACGCAGCAATTCCCATTGGCGCGAAAAACGCGACAATCAAAGATAGGAAAAACGACAAACTGAACTGACTCAAAAGGAAAAACCAATATTAGTTGAAGATCTGCATTATGTTCCCATACTTCTTCAAAGACAAATAAAAAAAGCTAAAACATAGGTTGGTAAATTAGCAGTCATCTTGAGGTAACAAAGCTAAGCAACTATATTCAAAAAAGCAGTGGTGGAATGGAGTTGGCAATGGAACTGTCACAGAATGAAAGACTTACCTTGGTCAAGTACGCGCTCGGTGTGTTGGACGGCTGGGGCGCGTCGAATGAACAAACAGAAGCTATCTTAGAGCTATCAAAGGAACAGCACGCGCGACTAAAAGTGACGCCGGCTACTGTACCTATTGGACCCTCTACGTTTGAGCGCGTCCACCTCATCGTAGAAATCGACGGTCTATTACGTACCGCATTCGAAAGCTCTCACTTTATCAATAATTTCATCAACGTCAGAAACAACTCAACCGTTTTCAATGGCTATGCGCCCATTGAGCACATCGAGCACGGTGATCTCACGGCAATCAAACGTCTAAAGCAGTGCGTAAGAGACATGGCTAGAGCCGCTGAGAAAGAACGAGATCAGTCTCCTTGGTAACTTCCAGATTAGAATACTTCACCACTTGCCACATTTAAGTAGATCTTGTGTTCGGTTTCTATCCCGCCGCAGTAGGTGAAGTACACACTATCCTGGTGATTGATTGATTTTATCCAACCACCAACTTCCTCAAAGTCAGCAAGGCGACATCGACGTTGTCGAATAAGCTTAGTACTCGCATCGAGAAAGGCTTCTTGATAGCTCATATAGTTGTCACTGTTTTCGATGTAATCTTTAAGTACATCTAGCCAAACTTTCCCCTCTAGCTTAACTTGCTTAGTAGAGAGTGACGTTGAATCAACCCATTGCGATACTTCTTCAGCGCCCTCTTCTAACTGGTAAATTGGCGCTATACGTATCCAGTCACCGCGTCTTTCCATGACACTTAAACGCTCACCATAATAGGCAATACCATCGGGCACAGAGTTGGTTTCTGGCTGAGTGTAGACGGTTTCCGAAGCTCGTGAGACGTAATAATGAGTCGGTAAAGGAGCTGGTGCAGGAGTGGGCTCTTCAATCGTTGTTGGCTCAACGATACTATCGGCAACCGTTTCTTGACGTGCTTCGTTTTTCGCTACGGGTTCATCTTGATCAAAGTAACCCAAGTAATAGGCGACAGCAGCACCTATACTAAGCAGTACCGTCAACACTCCAAGTGCCATTGCTATTTTCTTCAAACTCATTTACCTGCTTTCTTTTTTGACGCACCTCTGTATCGGCGTGATTGCCAAAGAGTTTAATTGATTGTGGTTTGAGTGGGCATGCAGATCGTCAATAAATGGGCTCAAGTCGATGAATATGAAAAATTTTTCTCGCCACTTACATTCACGCGCGAAATGTTTATGTTAACATTTCTCACTATAACAACGACTAAACTATCAACAACGCCAATGCTAGTACTAGATATAGATAACAATAATAAGCACTTACTACACGATCTACAGCCATTCTCTGCGTCAAAATTTTCAATCGTGATGTGTGATTAAGCTCGAATGTCGAGAGCTATCACCTAATATACCTTTAATAAGATTACATAAAGCGGATACTGCGCGTATGAAGTATATCTTTTGCCTTATTCTAACCATGACGCTTACTTTAAGCAGTCAAGGTTTTGCTGCACCCTCGAATCATGATGCCAAGAACCAAACCTTTACTATTGGCGTTTTAAGCAACAAAGCACGTAAACATATCGTTTTCTCATCCCCACTCGCGAAATATGTCAGCCAAGGGCTCACTGACTATGGTTATACCAGCGGTCGCGTAAAAGTCACCGACTCTATCTTTGAGCTTGGTCAATGGTTGGAAAACGGCGAAGTCGATATGGTATCGGAAACACTTTTTGCTGCTCTAAAACTTCAAGAAGATTACCAGGGGGACATCGTTCTGCGCCGATGGAAAAAAGGTCATCCAGAGTATCAGACCGTATTCTTTGCCCGAAAAGATAGCGGTATCCAGTCTCTTGATGATCTACATGGAAAAATCCTAGTCCTAGAAGATAGAAGCTCTACGTCTGGGTTTTATATGCCGATACAGAGCTTACTCAGCCATCAATTAGAAGTAACCCCTCATTTTTCACTTCCAAAAACGCCAACAGCGGATAAAGTTAATATAGTACTGACTTCAGATATTTTGCGTCGAGCAGACGAAATTTCGCTCTCAACATGGGTCGCCCACTCTCAAGCCGATGTTGGTGCTTTTTCCAACACAAATTGGGAAGACTCAGGGGATATGCCACCTCATATTAAGCCAGGAATGGAAATTATTCATCGTACTGAATTTGTTCCTCGTAGCGTTATTTTACTCCGAGGTGATTTAGACACAAATGTACGCTCTGCAATCATCGAAATCTTGGTGAATGCTAACAAATCAGAGGAAGGAAAAGCTGCGCTCTATAAATTTCAAAAAACCACAAAGTTTGATCGTTTGTCCAAAGAGCGGTTGCAGTCTTTAGCAGACTACAACCAATCCCGAGTTCAAATAGAACAGTTATGGTTAAATTAGGTTGGTTATAAGATGAAGTTAAACTTAAGACTACAAGGGCAGTATATGCTAGTGACCTTTGCGCTAGCCGTAGTCATGACGTTGACCAGTGCTGCAGTGCACCTTTGGTTATCGTCAAACCACTCTGAAAGACTGTTGCAAGAACTCACCGTTCAAAACAGTAAGACATTTAGAACCGAACTAAGTAAGCGTGCAACTCAAATGTCAACATACCTTGCAGAAGCTATGTTCGACCCACTTTACATGTATAACCTTGAAGAAGCAGGTTACCTAATCGAGCCTTTGCTTCAGATGGAAGAAATTGAGCACCTGATTATTTTCGACAAGAAAGGCAACGTCTTTCATGATGGAGACCCTTCTTTAGAGCAACTAGGAAGGCCTGTTAACTTCGCTGTTGATGTAAAGCAAGTTATAGCGAATGGCAAACCGATTCATATGTTTATGGAATCAAGCCTAGTCGTTATTCGCCCTATTCGAGCTGCCGATGAAACTATCGGTGGGATTTACCTAGAAATGTCTCTAGACAAGGTGGATAACGAAATATCTGCCATGGCTACGCTTATTGAAGCGACAAATAAGCGCTCTCAAGATGCGCTATATGTCGGAGTGTTGGCTGCAGCGGTTCTGCTTCTGTCACTATCTGGATTAATGGCCGCTATAATATCGAGAAGATGGAGCCGCCCACTTGTTCAGCTTACTAAGCAAGCCGAGTCTATCGGGCGCGGTGATTTCAAACTTGCTCAGACAATGAATAGCGAGGAGCGACAAGACGAAATCGGCAATTTGACCCTCGCAGTACAATCGATGGCGACCAAACTTGAGCATCGTACGCAAAAGATTTCTCACTTAGCTTATCACGATGCACTCACGGATTTACCCAACCGCACGCGTTTCATTCAGCATTTGCAAGGGACTATCAAGTCGTATCCAGCAACGTCATTTAGCGTACTCTTCCTCGACCTTGATGAGTTTAAGGTCGTCAATGATAACTATGGCCATGACAGTGGCGATTTCCTGCTTATGCGCATTGCAGAGAAACTCACCCGCTGTGCACGAGAAATTACCAATGATCATCCGTTAACCATGATTTCCCGCATCGGCGGGGATGAATTCCTCATGTTGATTCCACATCTGAAAACAACAGAAGACGTCGACGCTGTTGTTAAGAAGATTTTTTTAGCGGTACGCTCCCCAATTCTGATGGAAAATGAAGAGCTTGTTGTAGGTGGTAGTATCGGCATCGCTCGTTACCCAAGGAATGGAAAGACAGCTGAAGACCTAATCAAGAATGCTGATATTGCCATGTATCGCGCAAAAGCTGATGGCAAAAACACGCACAAAGTATTCACACCCAAGATGTTCAAGTCTGTTGTACATCGCGCCAATATTGAAAGGGAGCTACGCCGCTCACTCGCGGATTTACAGCAGTTTGAATTATGGTTCCAACCTCTTGTGTGCCTCAAAACAGGACGGGTTATGGGTGCTGAGTCCTTAGTGAGATGGCGCCATCCAACACTTGGAATTGTGCCTCCTGGTGATTTTATTCCTATTGCCGAAGAAACCGCTATGATTCTGCCTTTAGGTCAGTGGCTAATTGAACGCTTGTGCTTTCAAATTCAGCAATGGATGCCCTATTTCTCACACGACTTCCATGTTTCGATCAATATTTCGTCGAAGCAGCTCTATCGTCAGAATTTAGTTGAGATGTTCGCGTTTTACATGGAGAAATACCATGTGCCACCGCACACCATTCGTATGGAAATTACTGAGAGCTTGCTGTTACAAGACGAAGATGAGGCAGAAAGAACGCTAAAGGCTATCCGTGCGAGTGGCATCGAAGTTTGGCTTGACGACTTTGGTACTGGTTATTCATCGCTTAGCTATCTACGCCGATTCACCGTCGATGGCATCAAGATAGATCAGTCATTTGTCAGAGACATTATCGCTGACTCTAAAGACCAACAGCTCGTCCAAGCAATGGTTGCAATGGCAAATAACCTTGATCTCCTCGTCGTAGCTGAAGGAATTGAAACGCTTGAACAAGCGGAAAAACTCGCACAAATTGGCTGTGAGGTAGGACAAGGGTTCTACTTTGATAAACCAATGCCGGTTGATGATTTTGTGCGAAGGCTAATTAACGAGAGTAACTCGAACGTCGTAGAGTTCAAGGTGTAAGGTGTAGGAACAAGGGCATTCTTTCTTATCGAATGCCCTTAGTTATTCTATTGACGGTTTAAATGTTGGTCGACCTCAACGGCCAACGCAACCGATGCCCCTACCATTGGGTTATTGCCCATTCCGATAAAGCCCATCATGGCAACGTGAGCCGGTACCGATGAGCTACCAGCAAATTGCGCATCAGCATGCATTCGACCCATTGTATCTGTCATACCGTAGCTTGCTGGACCCGCTGCCACGTTGTCCGGGTGAAGAGTACGACCTGTACCGCCTCCTGATGCTACAGAGAAATATTTTTTGCCCAAAGCAAGACGCTCTGATTTATAAATACCCGCGACCGGATGCTGGAATCGCGTAGGGTTAGTCGAGTTTCCGGTTATACTGACATCGACATTGGCTTCGTGCATGATAGCCACACCCTCACGAACATCATCCGCCCCATAACATAAAATTTCTCCACGCTCACCTTGGCTAAAGCGCTTACGGCTCACCTCTTCAAGTTCACCCGTCTCATAATAATATTGGGTTTTGACGTAGGTGAATCCATTGATTCTAGAGATCAAATAAGCAGCATCTTTACCTAGGCCGTTTAGTACAACTTTGAGCGGTGACATACGTGACTTATTGGCGTTCAAGGCAATTTTGATTGCGCCTTCTGCCGCGGCAAATGACTCATGACCAGCTAGAAAAGCAAAACACTGAGTTTCTTCGTTAAGGAGTCTTGCAGCCAACGCACCGTGACCAAGACCAACTTCTCGCTGTGACGCCACACTTCCCGGCTTGCAAAATGCCTGAAGCCCTTCACCGATACTGAGCGCAGCCTGTTGAGCATTATTTGCCTGACGATATAGAGCGAGTGCACCACCCAATGTATACGCATTGCAAGCGTCTTCAAACGCGATGGGTTGTGTCTCTAAAACGAGTTTCTTTGGATCGATATCTTGCGCTAAGCAGTATTGGTAGGCTTGCTCTAATGTATCGAAGCCCATTTCATTTAATAGTGATTGTTTAGTGATTGGCATAATAGGTACCTCAGCTTAGTCTTGACGTGGATTAACGGTTTTTACAGCTTCATCAAAGCGACCATAACGCCCTGTAGCGTTTGCCACCGCCTCTTGTGCAGGTATGCCCTTACCCACATCTGCCATCATTTTCCCTAAGTTAAGGTATTCATAGCCGATAATTTCATTGTCTTCATCTAGTGCAAGCTGCGTGACATAACCTTCAGCGACTTCCATGTATCTTGGACCTTTAGCACGCGTCGAGTAGCTTGTGCCAACTTGACTTCGCTGAGTTTTGCCTAGATCTTCAAGCGCAGCCCCTACCTCAAGTCCCCCTTCAGAGAACGCCGACTGAGTTCGTCCATAGGCGAACTGCAAAAATATCTCTCGCATCGCAACGTTAATAGCATCACAAACTAAATCAGTGTTCATCGCTTCAAGAATGGTTTTACCTGTAAGGATTTCCGACGCCATTGCGGCCGAGTGGGTCATTCCAGAACAGCCGATGGTCTCAATTAAGACCTCCTCTACAATGCCGTTCTTAACATTGAGGGTGAGCTTGGCAGCGCCTTGCTGCGGCGCACACGCGCCAACACCATGACTGAGACCAGAGATAGCAATCACGTCTTTTGGGTTTAACCAGCGACCTTCGACAGGAATAGGTGCAGATGGATGCAGTGCCCCTTGCTGAATTGTACACATTGATTGAATTTCTTGAGAGTATTGCATTGTGTTTTCCTATGACGGGAAAACAGGCGTAGGAATCGGCTTATGAACTACAGTCAGTGGTCGACAGAACCAGTCCCACGCAATAATAACGCAAAGACAAGTTACACCTGTTTTCTGAAACTGTAGGAGTCATCAGCCAAATGGCGGTTAAGTAGGTGGAACCCCATCACCTTGGTGGCAATATTAGATCTAAGTCACATTTCATTGCAATAGTTCGCACTAGAACAATTCGTCATAATTATTCGACTCTTTATTCCTTCCCTTTGTAAGTATAGTTATATCAAACGTTACAAAAACAACATATAAACGCACCTTATTGGTCGGTATGCTCCTGTCAGATAAGCGTTAAATTTACCGGATAAAAGTATAGATTTCATACACAAAGTGTTGATGCCTACATGCTAGAATTTTAAAATCTAGCGCTTTTATTTTATAACAAGTTTTAATATTAGGTTCGCAAGCTAGCTTTATTAGTGCGCAGCATAATTGGAGATAAAAAGTGTCAACAACACAAACTGGCGACCAAAATCAGAGTTGGAAATTCATTCTTCTACTCGCCATCGTCGCTGTGGTATTTAGTGGTCTGTTTGATCATGATGTCTGGACGCCAGATGAACCCAGAGTCGCTGCGATTATTCACAGCATGTACTTAACTGGGGACTATATTATCCCTCAGTTTGCAGGGATTTCATTCGTCGAGAAGCCACCTGTTTTCTTTATTGTTTCAACTCTATTTATGCACGCAACGGGTCTCGATGCCATTATGGCAGGCCGTTTGGCGCTCGCTCTACTGTGCTTAGGCTCACTGGCGGCGACCTATCGCATCGCCTATCTGTTCAAAGGAGAAAACTTCGCTTGGGTCGCACTGGCCGTACTAGGCACGCTTGAGGGGTTTGTACTGAATTTCCATTGGCTCCGTGTCGACGCCGCGCTTATGTTTACCACTATTGCCGCTATTTGGGCATTCAGTGAAGCCTATTTGCGACAAAAACTGGGCTTTCTCGTTGTCGCTGGCGCATTCACTGGTCTCGCATTCTTAAGCAAAGGACCCGTTGCGATCGTCCTCTGTATTGGTCTTGCTTGGGTTCCGTTGATCAGTAGAGCTGTGTATCTTCGTAAGCAGTTCCCAGAACAAGCAGCACCAATGGGTCAGTTTGTTCTGATGCATATTATTGGTATTGCTGCCATGTGTTTGGTTGCCGCAAGCTGGATCTATCCATTCTATAAGACCGCGTCACCAGAACTTTGGAAGGCATGGTTCTGGGACAATCAAGTAGGTCGCCTAACTGGCTCCGCGACCAATACCCTTGGGCACAACAACGCGGGTAAACCCTTTTATTATGTCAATGGTGTCCTAGAATACGGCGCCCCTTGGACACCTCTATTATTGCTATGGCTCGGACATTTCATTTATAAGCTGCGCCAACCAAAGCAACTTACTTGGATTGATGGCTTCTTGGCGTTTTGGTTTACCTTGGCGATATTTGTTTTGTCTTATTCAGTAACCAAACGTTCAATGTACCTGGCACCCTTGATGCCGTTGTTCGCTCTCATGATCGCAGATGCGCTCATCACCTTCTCAGGCAAATGGTTTGATTGGTACCGCCGTGGATGGATTGCACTAATGTCATTCGTCTTGGTGGCTTTCGCCGTTGTCCCTCTATGGGCTAACTTGCTACCTCAGGAGAAAATTCCTGAAGCACTAATGGAATGGCTAAGCAGTTGGCACCTAGTTGCGTTAATCCCATTGATTGCTATTGCACTAATGCTAGTTGTTGAACGCAAACTTTGGCCACAATGGACAAAGATGGCGATAGTGACGGCGCTATTTTTCTCGAGCGCATTTACTTACTTGTTCCCAGCTATCGATATTGCAAAAGACATGAAGCCTGATCTTCAAGCATTTGTTGAACAAGTACCGGAACAAAAGCGTGACCGTATCGCCAGTTACCATTTTTCGGAAACCATGACCTCTATATTCTTCCTTTATCATGACTGGGCAGTCCCGCAGGTTGACCGAGCCCGCGCGCAAGATATTCTTGATGGTGTCGACCCGGATTACGACTATCTTCTGCTAGATAGAAGTAATTCTCTTCAAGATATTGTGACGTTTGCCGGATTTAGACCCGACACTCAAATCGACATACTGGCTAAAGGTACGCCGAGAAGTGACAAAGTCAGAGACGCTGTGTTCTGGCTCTCTGGGAAATAGAAGAAACCCATTTGAAAAGCCCCCTGCATCCTTGTGGACAGGGGCCTTTCTTTCAATCTAATCAAGATTTAGATCACATCTCTGAATGCACCTAATGAAAGCCAAAGCAACGGGTTAACAATACGTTACAAAATACCAACTCAGGATCAACCTAGTTTCAATCAGTTAAAAGTCAGCACCAGTAATCTGATATACCAAACCAATAGTAGCTTGATTGATATAGCCTCTTTCCATTGGAATCTAATCGAATAACGCACTATGATGTGCGCACAATAAAGATACAAACACCGCTGTTTGACCGATTGTTGCAAGTTTTAAGGCTAAATTGTCACAATAAACAGGTAAGATAGCGGTACAAAACAGATACAACAACGTCACAGGCTCACTAACATGTTCGAACAGAAACAATTTGAATTAATGAAGAACACTCTTGAGGGAAAGGTAAAAAACATTGATGTTATCCCTTGCTGCAGCAAGGAATCTCTCATGGATGCAATAAGAGGCGCCACTTCTGTTAACGATCTTATCGGGATCAACAAAGCGATATTACGATTAGTCAGTAAAGCAGCGTAAAGACTGCGCACTAACTCTGAAAAAGAGCAATGCTAGGTTGCTCTTTTTGTTCACCCCATTCACCCTGCACATCGATACCCAACCTACCCATAATCTGGGTAATTATTTTCACTTGACGTTTTTCACTTGACGTTTTTCAGTAAGACGTTAACTTAGTCGTGTCTTAACTGGGTGGTTTATTACCTTCCAATCAACGATTGAGAAAACACTTTTTGCATACTTTTAGGCACAACACTTTTCGCGCTCTGTTTCTATTCACTGCCTTAATGGTAGTGTTGTTGTGCGCCCTCAAAACGAATGTCGCCTACCACAGCAAAATTCAGACCTCTAAAGTTACGCTATCTAGTCATTTAAGCGTCAATGACCTATTCAACGCAGAATCAGTCGATCATATTGTGCACGACACTGCTTCGACTGAAGAGCCCTGCTTTGTGACTAAAAAGTTGCTGACCCATTCCCTTCCTAACATGGAAGATTTTACACCCATACTGTTTCTTATTGCGCTTGCCGCAATCCTATTTACTCGCCAACCTCAGCATAAAGCCACACAACGTGTGGACGAAGCTCCACCGAAAAACCGGCTTCATCTCACTCTCTGCACATTTCGGGAATAAAAAAGTACTCACCAAGGTCTATTAATTACTTTTTGGAGAATACTGTGTCGAACGAAAACACTGAAGTTAGACGTGCCCCGATGATGGCACTCGCAATTACCTCGTCTTTAAGACGAAAAATCAGCATTGCTTTTATGCTTCTGCTGACGAGCACCGCTGCATTTTTTAGCGCGACCTCTGTCGCTCAGTCTACTGGCTGGGTACAAGACCCTATGCACCCTCCCGTTAGAGTGCGAGCCCTTTCTACTGGACACATTGATCCCAGCACTCGTCAAATGGAGATGGTGTTAGATGTTGAATTAGATGGAGAGTGGAAAACCTATTGGCGTAGTCCTGGCGAAGGTGGTGTTGCTCCTGAGTTTGATTGGAGCGACTCAACCAACATCGACGACATCGAATGGCATTGGCCGGTACCCTCCTATTATGAACAATTAGGTGTGCTGACCCTCGGCTACAAACATGAGGTCAGCTTCCCTCTTATCGTTACGGTGACTGATCCATCTAAACCTGTGCAGCTAAAAGCTAACCTGCGCCTGCCAAGTTGTACGAATATCTGCGTTATTGCCGATTACCCTATCGAGCTTACCATCGACCCGAGCTCACTTGTGCTTGATTCCGACGCGGCGTACTTGTTTGGTCAAGGTATGAGTTTAACGCCAAAGAAAACTGAACAAGTTCAGGTTTCCGAGAGCTATTGGAATCAACAAGGGCAAACACTCACCCTCAAACTAACGACGGATTCTACCTGGAAAAAACCGTTTATTTTGGTCGATGGAAAAGAGGTAGCGAATGAGTTTTTCTCTCAGCCCAAGCTTACCATTGAGGGTCATGCTCTTTATGCCACCTATCAGGTAAGTAACTGGCTTGGTGAAGCAGATATTTCAGACAAAACGGTTCAGATCACCGTATCCGATGAACTGATACTGGCAGAAACTTCGACCACTGTATCTACCACCCCAATATCGGTACCGAGCGAGGGTGGATTAATCTGGATGTTAGGCTTTGCTTTGCTAGGGGGGCTGATTCTCAATGTGATGCCCTGTGTGCTTCCCGTCTTGGGAATGAAGCTTAACTCCATCATTGTCGGCGCTAACCAATCCGCAAAGCAGGTTCGTCTATCATTCCTCGCCTCAACCGCTGGCATCATCACTTCGTTTTTGATTTTAGCAGGCGCACTCAGTGCGTTGAAATTGGCAGGTCACATGGTCGGCTGGGGGATCCAATTTCAAAGCAGTGGCTTCATCATTTTCATGGCAGTTGTAACACTGTTATTTGCCGCTAACCTACTCGGACTGTTCAATATCCAGCTACCAAGCTCTATGAATACGTGGCTAGCAACGAAAGGCGATCAGAGTTACGGCGGACACTTCATCCAAGGTATGTTTGCAACTTTGCTCGCAACGCCATGCAGTGCGCCTTTTCTTGGTACCGCCGTCGCCTACGCACTCGGTGCAAGTTATGGCGAGCTTTGGCTTATCTTCGTCGCCCTAGGCGTTGGAATGAGCTTACCTTGGATTTTATTCACCATTTTCCCGTCTTTAGTGAAAGCTTTCCCACAACCAGGTCCATGGATGAATAAACTCAAGGTTCTGTTTGGCGCCATGATGCTGCTCACAAGCTTGTGGTTAACCTCTTTGCTCTCGGTGTTTATCGGCAAGCCCGCAACCGCCGCTATTATCGGTATTATTTTACTGACCGTCTTTATCTTGGTAGGTAAGACGTTTGGGAAAAAAGCGGTGATTTTGATGTCGGGCTTTTCGGTGTTTGCACTTGGTGGAGGGCTTATTATCGGCAGCATCACTGCAGATAGTTGGTCGACACCAATCGTTGATAACCTCAATTGGCAGCGATTAGATGCCAATTCTATCCCAGCGCTGGTCGCGGATGGAAAAACCGTCTTTGTTGATGTTACCGCAGATTGGTGCATTACCTGCAAAGCCAACAAGATTGGTGTCGTCCTCCAAGACCCTGTTTATAGCGAGCTGCAACAAAGCAACGTAGTGACAATGCGCGGGGACTGGACAACACCAAGTGACAGCGTCACAAAATATCTGCAAAGTTATGGCCGTTTTGGCGTGCCATTCAATATTGTCTACGGACCTAACCATCCAGAGGGAATTGCACTGCCTGTAATACTCACCTCTGAGGCGATAACACAAGCACTTAATGCGGCAAGTGGGACTCCAAATGGCTAAACGCAAAAGTTGGAAAGGCACATTGTTTAAATGGAGCAAAGAGCTTATCAGCATCTTTGTGCTGGTCACTCTGATTTCTCTCGCTCTCGATTGGTATCGAAGTTTAGATATGCCGAATGGGGAGGCTCCAGCTCTTCAAGCGGTAACACTCGACAATATCCCCGTTGATATTATTGAGCAAAGTCACCAAGAGCCGGTTGTCCTCTATTTTTGGGCGACCTGGTGCGGAGCGTGTCGATTTGTAAGCCCAACCATTGATTGGTTCTCAGAGCGCTACCAAGTGGTATCGGTAGCCCTCTCATCGGGTCCCAATCAGCGCGTAAAACAATACATGCAAGCAAAAGACTACCACTTTCCAGTGATCAACGACCCGAACAGTCTTATTAGCCGTCAATGGAACATTACAGTTACGCCTACCATCGCCGTCATCAATAAGGGCCAAATTGAAAACATCTCCACAGGTGTTACCACACCGATGGGACTTTGGTTAAGAATTTTATCTGCTCAGTAGTTCACTGAGCCAAGGAAAAAGACATGAAAAAGACAATTATCTCAATCGCAGTCAGCATCGCAGCTATGTTGCCAGCACTTTCACATGCAGAACTCACCAGCGCGCAACAACAGCAATTAGAAGGGATTCATCAGCTACTGAGTGATAACCCTGAAATCATCGCAGATCTTCATGCCAACCTTCAGCAGTATGTTGAAAATCAAAAGCAACTAACAAAAGCAAAGCAGCAAAGTGAAACCTGGTTAAATGACACGACGATCCACAGTGTGACGGGTAACCCTGAAGGCGGTACTGTCATCATTAACTTTACCGATTACAACTGCCCTTATTGCAAACGCTTGGACAATGTTTTAGCAAAAATGGCTGGCAAGAACTCAGATCTAAAAGTGATCAATATCTATGTGCCTCTTAAGCAGCAAGTCATCGATGGCTTGGAGACAAACTCTGCCGCATTTGCCATTAAGGTGTGGCAAAACGCACCAGAGAAGTTTGCCGAGGTCAATCGTCTACTTGTTGCTAAACCAGGCCTGCATGACAAATCTTCCATAGAAGCGGTTGCGAAAAAGACAGGCACTGAGGAATACCTAACCGGTGATACAGCGATCAATGAATCACTTGTAAAGAACTACAAAACATTCGTTGCATTGGGACTTCGCGGCACACCAGCCATGTTCATTGGTGATGAGGTTATCCCGGGATTTATCCCTTATGACAAACTTGAAGAGATCGTGAAGAAACATCAGGCCGAACAAAAAAGCTAACTTTCGATCGGTCCCCAGCCATGACGCTCAGAAAGCTGTTCTAGCTTTCTGAGCTCTTCGACAGTCTCTTGTTTCAACCAATCGACCAACTCTTCTACGATGGGTGATTCTGTCCTTTGGTGGCAGAAATATCGCCAACCACTCGGATGTATCATCGCATTCTCTGGACATACAAGATACTCCCGCTCAAGTTCCGGAAGGGCAAGTAACAAATCAGTGACCGCCACACCATGACCTGACAGACAAGCACTGAGCGTCAAATCGAGGGTAAAAAAGGTCGAGTTACGAGGAACCTTTCTATCAGTGTGATCAATCTTATTTAACCACGCACGCCAATCTAAATGGTCGAGAGTTGGGTGTAACCTAGGAAGCGTCAGTAAGTGCTCAATATCTCGCCTATCTCCTATCAACTGCTGAGTACACACTGGCGCCATATACTCTTCGCGCATAAAGAATATTTCAGGATCATTGTCATAGCTTTCGCTATTTCTTGTGGTGAACACAAATAAGTCGTAATCCCCTTTACCTAAACTCTCTTCCTCGTCAATGACAGGAATAACGGCAATTTCATAGTTTGGGAAACGTTCGTTCAATTGCTGGATCTTAGGCAATAGAGCACGAGTGGCATAACTTAGCGCTGCACGAATGACGATTTTTTTTGCTTCCGACTCTTTCCATGAGTTCAAAAGCGATTGCAAAGCCGCGTAATTCCGTCCCAACACTTCATAGAGCGCTTGCCCTTTTAGCGTTAACTGAATCGAGCGATGACGACGAATAACCAAAGATGCATTCAGATCATCCTCTAGCTGCTTCACCTGTCGGCTTACAGCACTTTGCGTGACGTGAAGCTCCTGAGCAGCAGTCGTAAAGCTCATATGCCTTGCAACAGCTTCAAACACTTTTAGGGCATTGTGTGAATACGGAATGTTCGAATATGGATTCATAATTGCTCACATGATCTGAAGGAATACCAGAGTGACACAAATGTTAATTGAACACCATAATTATGCATCTAAAATACACCTATTATCATTAGAGGTTATCCATGAAACGCATCTTGTCACTCGCGACACCCTTAATCATTTCACAGCTCATCGCTATGGCGTTGGTCCTGACTGACGTCTGGATGATGGCGCAATTAAGTGTCAGTGACCTTGCTGGTGGCGGGTTAGGTGCGTCCGTCTATACCTTTGTTTTTCTGGTAGCGGGCAGTACTGTAGGCTGCGTGGCTAACTTGATCGCGATTGCGTACGGACAAAGCGTTGCACGACCTGAACATGGTTTAAAACAGGTTCGCCTTGCGGTCAAAGGGGCTTTCATGCTTTCAATTTTGCTGACTATCATACTAACGTCAGCTTTTGTCTTTGCTCCTGATTTTCTAAGAATGGCCAAGCAGCCAGAAGAAGTGATTGTCGTCGCAATGACCTACCTCGATACACTCAAGTGGGCCATGCTTCCAACCTTGTTACTACTGATCCTCCGTGGTTTAACCAGTAATTACGGTGACGCTAAATCTGTCATGATTATGTCACTCGCAACCGTTGCCTTGAACGTACCGTTTAGCTATCTCCTCGCCTTCAACATGGGATGGGGTATTGCAGGGCTTGGGCTTGGTACAACACTTGCCGCCTCACTTGTTCTGTTGGGCTATGGTTATTGGGTGTTTAGGCGCCCTACCTACTACAGATTCGCGCCTTGGCTTAACCTAGACGAATATGAGTGGCGTTTAATGCTGCCTTTGCTTTCAATGGGTATCCCTATCGCTATCGCTGCCGCACTAGAAATGGGGCTAATTTATGGTGGCACCTTAATGGCTGGGTTTATTGGCGTTACGGCACTAGCGTTGCACCAAATTTTACTGCAATGCCTGAGCTTTACTTGGAATATTAACTTCGGCTTCTCTCAAGCAGCAGCGATTCTGGTTGGCAAAGAGTTCGGTAACAATAACTTAGCTGGCGTAAAAGCCGTATCCAAACGTAGCTTTGCGCTAGTGACGGTCCTAAGTGCGGTGTTAGCGATAGTGTTCATCGTATGGCCAGAAGCGATTGCCAGCCTATTCCAGCTTGATGGTGAAGGTGAGCATGAGCTGACCGATATGCTTGCATCTCTTATTTGGGTCGTTGCCTTAAGCTTTGTCGTCGACGCATGGCAGTTGCTCGCGATCAACCTGTTAAGAGGTATGAAAATCGTCGTACTGCCTACAGTGATGACAGCGATAGGCTACTGGGTGTTTGGTCTACCTGCTGCATGGCTATTGATGGCTCGTTATGAGCTCGCTGGGATTTGGGGAGGCATACTCGTTGGTCTAGCGGCAACAGGGCTGTTATTGCTAGCACAACTGGTGTTTGAGCTAAAAAGAACCAAGCTCGATACATTTTCAAACGCTCACACAGCATAGCGAACACTCTGACTTGATAATGAAAAAGCCCTCTCGGTATTCCTGTCGAGAGGGCTTTGATGATTGGTGTTATGGCTAGTTAAGCTTCTGTATTTTCTACCTTGCGGTGACCTTCTTGCAAGTGAACAAAGTCAACCAAGTCATCACCAGAGACTTGATACGCCTGACCAAAGCCTTTAACAAATAAGCCGTGTTCCGCTTTTAAGTTGAACAGAATGAAATCTTGCAGCTGGCTTAGACCATCGATAATTTCGCCGAAGCGGTCTTTCATTTGAGCAATCACTTGCTGCCATTGTTCAGACTCACGATCTACCACGGTCGCTACCGCATCAAATGTTAGGCGCTTACGAGCAAATAACTGTTTACTCTCGGTCTCGTCTTCAATCATCATTAGAGACACATTCGGGTTTTGCTCAAGATTACGAGCATGACGGGCAATTTGTGAAATCAGTACAAAGTAGCCATCCTGATTTTGCACAAAAGGCGCATAACTTACGTTTGGACGACCTTCTTCATCAACCGTTGCCAATTGAATGGTTTTACGCTCCTGGCGAAACTCTTTAATTTCTGGTCCAAGACGTCCCTGCAGGCGCTCTTGCTTAACTTGTTGATCCATGTTGAAACCTCACTTTCTCTAATAATTATAATTTAATTTGAATGTTGCTGTTACGCTGCTTAGCCACGTAGTTTTGTCTGTAGCGCTTTAAAGTTATCTACTTGTTCAGGGATAAGGACACGCTTTTTGTCGCGACCTAAGTAGATTTTAAAGACGTTGTTACCTGTTTCATCAAAGAAACCAAAGTAGTGGCTCTCATTGCCCATAAATGGCTTACTCACTAGAGCAACGGTTTTAATAAGGTCTAACTTGAGGTGACCATGCAACTCACCTTCTTTACCCATGAGGTTATAATATCCGCGTGCAACTTTTCCTTTCGGAAACGGTGCCTTCACTTCAAAGATGGAACCAAAAGAGTGCACGATAGTGGTTACTGGTCCCCAAGTCGTAATTGACTCCAGAACATCCTGCGCAATATCGCCATCTGCAAATGCGACCATTTCTTCAGGCATTGCACACACTGCATCGCGCTCACTCACTCCAAGCTTTTCTGCAATAGCAGCCGGTAGGAGCGATGGGTCTTGTTCTAAGATAGTTGCAACGTTTTGCTTCAATTCAGTTGTCATTTTCTTTCCTATGCAGCGTTATTTTTTGCTTTGTTGTCTTTATGAGTAGGCATAGTTTTACCGTGCCCCATAGTCATGCCCTTTGGCATAACTGGTTTGTCTTTGATGAGTGTATTGATGGCCGCGATAGCACCTTGAGCTAGAGTGACACACCAAAATGCACCAGCGACCGTCAACACAAGATAATCGTCATGAAGTTCTACCAAGCCATTTTGCTGCCAAATATTAAAGAGCGGCAGCAGAAGGTCGAAGGTGTCCTCGCCTTCGAAGTTGACCAATAAACTACGACGCACAACACCGCTATCAAAGCCTGCTTTTAGACTCGCTAATACCGGTTCGTAACGACTTTGCTTGCTCATCATGGCGATGGTTGTCTTTCCTGTACGCATCGCCTCCATGTAGGCATCAAGTGTTCTATGATGCATCATGCCGTATCCGCCGATATTGCCACCAGCGCCTGCTCCCAACGGCATCACTTCTGCGAAGGTTTTTGCCACGCTGTTGTATTGACTGCGCTCTCTATTGTCGCGAGCCCAATGATTGACGCTTAACTGTTTGACGAAATGTTTGTTCATGAAGTTCACACCCATTTCATACATCGCGGCTTTTTCTGCTGATGACGCCGGCGGTTCCGAGCGCCCTTTTTCCACTAGATTCAGCATAGGCGCACTGCCACTGACAACAAGCTGATACAGGTCTACACCATGGGCGCCCGTCTCCATGTAGTCTTTTAGGTCTTGCTCAAAGACTTCTAGAGTTTGATATGGAAGTCCGTAGAGTAAGTCAATTACGATTGGGGCTTCATCACGTGCTGCGAGTTGCGACACTCGCTCCATGACAACTTCTCGGTCATCGAGGCGTTTTGCACTTCGTCTTACTTTAGTGTCAAAGCTTTGAACACCAAATGAGAAACGATTGAAACCGCCCTCAAGCGCTTTATCAAACATCTCATCACTAAAGCGGTTTGTGCGACCTTCTAAGGTAATCTCACAATCTGTCGCAAGAGGAAATGAAGCGCGTATTGCTTTACCTAAACGCTCCACTTGATCTGGTGAGAGGTCTGTTGGTGTACCTCCTCCAATGTAGACTGCATGAAACAGCCCACTTTGCGTCCACTCTAGCTGTGACTTAATCTCAATTTCCTTCATCAGAGCATCAAAATAGTCATCGACTAATTTTCGACTTGAAGCATTCTGGAAGAAGTTACAGAACGTACATCGCACTCGACAAAAAGGAATATGAATGTACAGACAGCGCTTGTTACTGCGAGTGGTAGACTGCTCGGTTAAGTCAGTAAACAGCTGGCCATAACGCTCAGACGGCACTGGCATACCCATCCCGCCTGCGTGCGGTGAAGTTTTCTTTCCAAATGCGAATCGCAACGGATCCGGAGTACTTACTCCGAAATGCGATTCATTAAGTTGACTTAAATCAATTTTCATAACAGCTCATGATTGGTTTCAAAGCCTTGTTGTATAAGGCTTAAACTAAAACTGAGATGATCATAATTTGATGTAGTTGATAATGCAATTGATAATTGATCTTATTTTCGTTGTGATACATAATCTCATTTACCAACTGCACGAGACCTATTTTACGGTTACCCATGCAGCCAATGCTTTACGGACAAATCATCCGCCTTGTTAGGATCCACACAATGAAACAAACAATAAAAAAACTACTTTCGATTAGCATCGTTGCTTCTCTGCCTTTTAGTACCGCGATAGCAGAAGGTACAGAGAAGATAGTCAGCGCAGGTGCGTCTGTGACTGAGCTTATCTATGCTCTAGGCGCTCAGTCCCAGCTAGTCGGTGTGGATGTCACTAGTGTTACACCCAAAGGGTCCCCTCTGCCTAAAGTCGGCTATCATCGAGCTTTGTCAGCAGAAGGGTTAATTGCTCTAGAACCAACGATCGTTATTGGCTCTGATGAGATGGGGCCGAAACCGGCTTTGGATCAATTAGAACGAGTTGGAGTAGACATTGAAATTGTGGATACCGCACCAACCATAGAAGGTCTCAATACACGCATCGACCAAATTGCAAAGCTCACTGACACAGAGGTAAATGCACCAGCACTCAAATCTAACATCGCAAAACAGGTGAATGCGCTAACCTCTAATCAACCCCAAGAAAATGAAGCGAAGAAAGTCTTATTCCTACTGATTCATGAAGGCCGCCCAGCAAACGTAGCAGGTAATGCAACCACACCAGATGCCATCATCGAGCTAGCGGGTGGTATCAACCCTGCAGCGGCGTCTATCGACTCTTATAAGCCAATCTCAAACGAAGCCATCATCGAAATGCAACCTGATGTCGTTCTTGTTAGCGGGAGAAGTTATGCCAAACTCGGAGGCAGCGATGCGGTACTCAAAGCCCTGCCAATGCTCTCAGCGACTCCTGCAGGACAAAACAATGCCATAGTGACAATAGATGGTCACGCGCTTGTCGGCGGGCTAGGTCTTAAAAGCTTAGAAGAGGCAAAGCGTATCAACGCCTTGCTCTACCCTTAATTGTCAATCTTTCCAGTTGGTTGCTGCAATTGGGCAACCAACCTTCACCACCTCAGTTTGACTGGGTTTAGATGTAAAGAACTCTATGCTTCGAAATGTATCCAACACATTAGTCTTCTCCGCATTCGCGTTATTGTTAATGCTGTCCGCCATTTACTCTATTACCGTTGGTCCTATGAACATCACGTTTTGGGATAGTGTGACGTCGCTGACGACTCGTAGTAATGATCTTGCACCGCATATCAACTTGGTAATTCAGGATATTCGTTTACCTCGCACCGTACTTTGTATGCTCATTGGCGCCATTTTGGCAATTTGTGGCACAGTAATGCAGGGACTATTTCGTAACCCATTGGCGGAGCCTGGGATCATCGGTGTATCAGCAGGCGCTTCTTTGGGCGGCGCTCTCGCCATCGTTGGTTTTTCGGTTCTAGGAATAGAGTTTCCGCAGTTTATGGCACTTGCAGTAGTACCGATTTTTGCATTTTTCGGCGGCGCACTAACCACAGTGTTGGTTTACAAACTGGGCACCAGTAAGTTTGGAACCTCTGTCACCATTATGCTGCTCGCTGGCGTCGCCATCAGTGCATTATCTGGAGCCGCCATTGGTTACCTCAACTTCATTGCTGACGACCAGATGTTGCGCGACTTATCTCTATGGTCAATGGGGTCACTTGCAGGTGCAAGTTGGGGAAAAATTGGGTTATCCGGTGTCACATTGATACTGCTGTTTTGGTACTTCTACAAAAAAGCGATGTCACTAAACGCCCTTCTGCTTGGTGAGTCTGAAGCAAAGCACCTGGGCATTCCAGTGCAGAAGCTTAAACGCCAGTTAATACTTCTCACCGCCGTGGGTGTTGGGGTAACCGTCAGTGTCTCTGGATTGATTGGGTTTATTGGTCTAGTGATACCCCACTTAGGGAGAATGCTGGCTGGTCCTGACCACAGAACACTGCTACCACTGTCTGCACTTTTAGGTGCTCTACTCATGACTGCGGCTGATATGTTTGCTCGCGTGGCAGTTGCACCTGCAGAGCTCCCTGTAGGGATTGTCACCGCCATTATTGGCGCACCTTTCTTCTTGTATTTGTTGTTTCAGCAAAAAGGAAAAATCTTATGAGTCGAGTCAATGCTATTAGTGCCCTCGCACACGCAGGAGCGCACCAAAACCACGACAACCAAACGGCTATATCAGCGGAAAACATCTCTATGACGTTTGGTGAACGTGTGATTCTCGATAACATTGATATCGAACTTTACTCTGGTCAAGTTACCACGCTTTTAGGTCCAAATGGCGCAGGCAAAAGTACACTACTAAAGCTGTTATGTGGTGAGACATCATCCAACTTAAATATCGAGTATTTTGGTAAGCATAAGAACCAATGGTGTGCCCAGGATCTCTCTAAGCATATGGGGTTGCTCCCCCAGCACAGCACACTGTCATTTCCTTTTCTCGCTTCTGAAGTGGTAGAACTCGGTGCCATCCCGCTGAGTTTGTCCAATCAAGCCACGAAGGAGCTTGCATTAAACTACATGCATTCCGCTGACGTTGCTCATTTGGCAAAGCGACTGTATCCGTCCCTCTCTGGTGGAGAAAAGCAAAGAGTACACTTGGCACGTGTTCTAACGCAGCTTCATTTATCTGGGGATAAAAAGATACTCATGCTGGATGAACCAACATCAGCACTGGATCTCGCGCACCAGCACAACACCCTAGCTATCGCACGGGAACTTGCAGATAAAGAAAATGCCGCAGTGGTTGTGGTTCTTCACGACCTGAACCTAGCAGCTCAGTACTCAGACAGGTTACTTATACTTGATAAAGGCAAAATCGTCTCGGATGGTCAACCGTGGGATGCTTTAAGCAGTGAACTAATACAAGAGGTTTATGGGTACAGCGCGCTTGTCACACCACACCCGACTCTCGACTTCCCGACCGTTTTGCCTCAATAGTCACGGTTAAAATAGTAAGTAGATAACAAAAAAGCCGCTCTACTGAGCGGCTTTTCGTTATTAAATACAACTCTTTACTTAGAGAGTTGAATCAGCGAGCGACCAATCAGCCATTCTAGCTCTTTGTCACTACCTTCCCCATACTGGGTCTCAACCAGCTTGTATAAGCGGTCGATACCTTTGGAGGCAAATTCATGTGAATTTTCTGAAGTCACAATATGGTGGAAAAGTAGCTTCAAGATTGCTAAAAATTCATCGTTCTTAAGAGATTCGATCCAACTACCGGTAAAGCCATCAATACCCTTTTCAAACTCCAAATGCTCAACGAACATTTTGAAGATGCGTCCATCAAGCGCGGCCGTAAAGTCCGTCTTTTTTGGGAAGTGGTGACTGATCCCTGTTCTTGATATACCTGTCTGCTGGCTTAAAGTGGTGTACGACATTTTGTCATACCCTAGTCGGATAATCTGATCGACGACCGCTTCCATGATTTTCTGGATCGTAATCTCAGTATCTTCTTTACTACGCTTTGGCATTTCTTAAGCTTCTCTAAATCGTTATCTGCGTACGCTGTATGCTATACCATAATTAAAGCAGCGCTCGTTATAATTTTCTATCCATTATTGTATCGATTTGCAAAAACTCAGTTTACGGCATACCGAATGCAAACCATACACGAGACAAATACTTGGCATAGATACCATTCAAAAATATAAAAATCATCTTATTGATTAGTAACTTATAAAGTTTACCATTTCACCAAAGGTCATGTACTAATCTGTACTATATCATTAGTACATGAGTCTCATATTTGAGAACCCCATCACATAGCGCAGATACCACTTGCATATTACAAACTCATTATTAAACAACAAGATATTCATAACCTCCATGAATATATCGTTTTAATTATGCTAATTACCCATAGCTAGACCTATGCAACTGCAATACATTCGCGAAATTTATTGCTGGATACCTCACAAACACAGTTATAGAATAACCACAGATTTAATAAGAGGTATCGTTATGTCAAACACTTATGAAGAACCAACCGTATGTGACGCTTGTGGCGTTGCTGGTGAAATGGGTTTTATCATCAAGGAAGGCGATGACGTCGCAGAAGTTCAACTTTTCGGCGAATCCCAAGCTCAACTGGAAGCAGAAATTCAAAAATACATCGAACTGGCGAAGACTGTGTCAGCAAACGTTGAGTTTGAAGTTTCAGAGCTAGTAGAAGAAAGCAAAGAGCTGGTTGCTCGATTCAAGTTTGAAGTGAGTGCAGAGAAGCTGATCTTTGAACTAAAAACGCGCTCTCTCGCGCGCTAATCGTTCAGTTCACTAAAGTTTTTATAAAGCGAGCATCATTGCTCGCTTTTTAGTGCCTTCCACTTCAACTGACCATTCATTTCAAAGTCTTGCTCCTCGACACATTGAAGTACAACACCCTCTACGTTAATCACTGACCCCAAAGAGTAAGCTTTGTCATTGTAATAGCAAACCCTTTTTCCCAGCTTCGAGTCTGAAAGTAACACAGCCGCACCAACATCAGCCCCAGGTGTCGTAATGACTTTCGCGAAAGCAGTACCACTTACCAACAATCCACTCAAGGCTACTATCACAACCTGTGCGGATTTCCATTGTGAATTTATTCTATCCATTGCAAACTACCTAACGTATCTACTGAAACGAATTTCTATCATCATGCTTCGATCTTTTGCCACTCTGTTGACCACACTTTTGCTTTCGACAAGCCTGTTTGCGATTGAACTCGACTACTACAAAACGCTCAATCATCTTGATAACTATGGCAATCTCGATTTAAGAAATAAGCCATACACATCATTGCCTGATGGTATGGTGGTCAAAGGCAACCTCAATATCGCCAAAACACCAATAAAAATTTTGCCAAACAACTTGGAAATCAAAGGTAGCCTAGATGCCTCAGATAGTTTAGTGGAATTCATGCCAAGAGGAACTAAAATCACAGGTTACGCCAACTTTTTGGGAAGCAAACTCAAAGCTTGGCCACAAGGAGTCATTCCTGGAGGCTATATTAACCTTGGCGACACACCCATTGAAAAATTACCCAATGGCATGGTTGTGAAAGGCGATTTGAGCATCATTCGAACTCCGATAACAGAGCTTCCTGAAGGAATCGTAGTTGAGGGAAACCTCTACTTAGGTGGTTCTAACATCACTCGCTTCCCCAAAACCATGACAGTGAAAGGAAACATATTTCTCGGGGGCAACGTTATCACAGAGTGGCCTGAGAATCTCGACCTGGGTGGTGCAGTTGCTCGCTAATCTGTAATCAAAAGTAGTGCGATATTGCTAAATATCGCGTTCGGATATGCTCTATCAGCAATCGAACTTTATTCGGTGGCTGGCGAGTAAAGGGATACACGGCATAGATACCGAGTCGTTTACCCACTTGATCAGGAAAAATATCGACGAGCTGACCATTTCTAAAGTCATGATAAACCAGACACCTCGGGACATAAGCGATACCGTGACCACCCAATGCCGCCTTCCTCAATGCCGTTGCATTATCCGTTGAGAAAGACCCTGAGACTTTGACGATATAGTTCCCCTTCGCGCCTTTAAACTCCCACTCCGACGCTCCGGTTGTTTGATAGGCGTATTGAAGGCAATTGTGTTTGGTAAGGTCTTCAGGTTTTAGAGGTTTACTGTTTTTGGCGATATAAGATGGTGAAGCGCACACTACCCACTGGGAATCTAATATGTGTCGTGCGATTAAACTAGAGTCCTCCAAATAGCCAGTTCGAATAACCAGATCATAACCACCATCAAACAGGTCCACAAAGCGGTTATCAAGTGACATATCGACAGATAAACCTGGATGCATGTTACAAAACTCCGCAACCGCATCGGCAAGTATCAAATCTCCTGAGATAGTCGGCACAGACATTTTGATATGACCGCTGATATTTTCTCCATAACCTGAAACTGATTCCATAGCCTCCTGAGTGGCTTGCTTCACATTTTTTGCCCCGTGGACGAGTGCCTTACCCGCCTCAGTCAAGGTTAATTTACGCGTTGTTCGATATAATAATTGAACCCCAAGCTCTTCTTCCAACCGTGCAATTCTTTTGCTAACTACTGAATTTGTAAGGTTATTTTGCTCTGCCACTCGGCTAAAGGCACCGGTTTCTACTACCTGATAAAACAGGATTAAGTCGTCTGCTCGCATAGTATTATGTCATTTTTGGAAATAATCATTTTCATTATTTCTCTATATCAATAAAAAATAAAGGGATAAATTCACCCCACCTTAACAACCCTATTACAAAAACTATAAAGACTACTTTGCCCGTTCACATGGTTGGAGTGAATGAGCTGAGACAAAAGGAAGTAACTCATGTCTGAAACCTTACTTGCCCTCGTGGCCTTCTCACCCATTGTGGTCGCTGCCATTCTGTTAGTCGGATTGAACTGGCCTGCTAAAAAAGCCATGCCCGTAGCATTTGGCCTCACCGTCGTTATTGCACTGTTTACGTGGGATATGTCTGTCACACGTGTTATTGCCTCTATTTTCCAGGGCTTTGGAATTACCGTTGCCGTGCTATGGATTGTGTTCGGTGCGATTTTCCTTCTCAACACGCTCAAACATACTGGTGCAATCACAACGATCCGCAATGGATTTACTGATATCTCGCCTGACCGCCGCGTTCAAGCCATCATCATTGCATGGTGCTTCGGCTCATTCATTGAGGGTGCCTCGGGGTTCGGTACGCCAGCGGCGATCGCAGCCCCTTTGCTTGTCGCCATTGGTTTCCCAGCTCTTGCTGCCGTTCTAATGGGTATGATGATTCAATCAACACCTGTATCGTTTGGTGCAGTAGGTACTCCAATTATTGTTGGTGTAAACAAAGGCCTAGATACACACAACATCAGTGAGTCGCTGGTTTCCCAAGGTGCATCATGGGACATTTACCTTCAGCAAATCACTTCGAACGTTGCCATTATTCATGCCTGTGTTGGCACCCTGATGCCAGTTCTGATGGCAATGATGCTCACTCGCTTCTTTGGTAAAAACCGCAGTTGGACAGAAGGCCTCGATATTCTTCCATTCGCACTCTTCGCTGGCGTAGCTTTCACCGTCCCGTACGCATTAACAGGTGTTCTTCTTGGCCCAGAGTTCCCTTCATTGATTGGTGGTCTGGTAGGTCTTGCGATCGTCGTAAGTGCAGCTAAGCGTGGCTTTCTAGTGCCTAAGTCTAAGTGGGATTTTGAAAGCGAAGACAAGTGGCCAGCAGAGTGGCTTGGCTCACTTAAAATGGACCTTAAAGAGCACTCTGGTAAACCGATGTCAATGGCGATTGCTTGGCTACCGTACGTTCTACTGGCTGTCATTCTGGTAGCAAGTCGCGTGAGCAGCGAGTTCAAGGGCTTCCTGACCAGTGTAAGCCTGTCATTTAGTAATATTCTTGGTGAAACGGGTATTAGCACTGCCATTCAACCCCTGTATCTACCGGGTGGAATCTTAGTCTTTGTTGCCCTACTTGCTGTCATCATCCAATCACGATCTGCCAAACCATTAATGGCGGCATTTGGCGAATCAAGCAAAACCTTGATTGGTGCTGGCTTTGTACTTGTGTTCACTATCCCTATGGTTCGCATCTTCATTAACTCTGGCGTCAACGGCGCTGACCTTGCGAGCATGCCAGTTACTACGGCCAACTTTGCTTCAGCTCTCGTTGGAGAGGCCTTCCCGGCTTTGAGTGCCACTATCGGTGCGCTCGGTGCATTTATCGCTGGTTCGAACACGGTATCGAACATGATGTTTAGTCAGTTCCAGTTTGAGGTTGCTCAAACGCTCACTATCTCAACAACCGCAGTCATCGCCCTGCAAGCGGTCGGCGCTGCTGCTGGTAATATGATTGCCATCCACAATGTGGTCGCGGCCTCTGCCACCGTTGGTCTACTTGGCCGTGAAGGTCTGACATTGAGAAAAACCATTATCCCTACGTTCTACTATCTAGTTGTCACTGGCCTTATCGGACTTGCACTGGTGTACGGTTTCCATTTTACCGACGCACTCATGAACTGATTTAGGTTTAAGTCAAAGGCGCACTTGCCGACTGTCGGCAAAGTTGTGAATCACTTCAAGAAGGTAAGTGCGCTTATTTTTCATAACCTTACAACTAGTCTATATAAAAATATGAACCCATATAAATGGGTCTAGTGCTGGAGCAATACAATGCGAATCTATCCCTCAAAACCGAGCAAGGTCTACTTCTATGCGACTTGCCTAGTAGACGTATTTGACCCCGAAGCAGGCTTAGACGCCATGACCCTTTTAGAGCAACAAGGCATTGACGTTGTGTTTGTCGAAAAACAAACTTGTTGTGGACAACCTGCCTACACGTCAGGTTATGAATCAGAAGCAAAACAGGTCGCAAAAAGCCAGATGGATCTGTTCCCTGAACAGTATCCGATTATCGTTTTGTCAGGCTCGTGTGGCGGCATGATGCATCATCATTACCGTCGCCTGTTTAAGGGAGACAGCAATCAAGCTCAAGTCGATAAATTCTGTGACCGTGTATTTGAGTTAACCGAGTTTCTTGTTAACGTCTGTCGCGTCAAACTCGATGACAAAGGTCAACCTACAAGCGTTGTTATGCATACTTCATGCGCTGCAAGACGTGAGATGAATGTCCACGTCACTGCCACTGAACTGCTTGGTCAACTCTCCAATGTTGAGCTTCGTATGCAAGACTACGAAAGCGAGTGTTGTGGCTTTGGTGGTAGTTTCTCTGTACGCCACCCTAATATCTCCGAAGCTTTGGTGAAAGACAAAACTCACCATATTGAAGCGACCCAATCCAATACACTGGTGAGTGCAGACTGGGGATGTCTTCTGAACATCAATGGTGCGTTTGAATATCAAGGAAAGCCAATCAAAGGGCGTCACCTTGCCTCATTTCTTCTTGAACGAACAAAGGAGAGCACACAATGAGTCAAACTCCTGAACAATTCCACCAGCTCGCCAAAAACGCCCTAGGTGACAAACAGCTAAGAGCAAACTTTCGTGGTGCCATGGATTATCTGCGTGATAAGCGTAAGACAGCGTTTAGTGACGCTAACGAAGAAAAGCAGATAAGAGATCTTGCCGAATCGATTCGCCAGCGCTGCCTGAGTAAGCTGCCAGAACTTCTCGAGCAATTAGAGTTCAACTGCTACAAAAATGGTATCCAAGTTCATTGGGCTGAAAACCCAGAACAAGCGAACGCCATGATTGCCGCTATTGCGCATGAGCACGATGCCAAGCAAATCATCAAAGGCAAATCCATGGTGAGCGAAGAGATCGAGATGAACCACGAGATGGCGAAACTCGGTATTGAATGCTTAGAGAGTGATATGGGCGAATACATCGTTCAACTCGATGGCGACAAACCTTCTCATATCATCATGCCAGCGATTCATAAGAACAAGCAGGAAGTGAGCGACACCTTTGAGCAGCACCTCGATGGTTTCACACCAACGACAGATGTCGACAGCCTGATTCAAACCGGTCGCACGCGCCTAAGACAAAAGTTCTTTGAAGCCGATATTGGTCTATCAGGCGTCAACTTTGCTGTCGCAGAAACTGGAACCCTGTGCTTGGTAGAAAACGAAGGCAATGGGCGGATGTCGACGACAGTGCCCAATGTGCATATTGCGATAACGGGCATTGAAAAGGTTGTCGAATTTCTCTCGGATGTTCCACCGCTATACAGCGCCCTAACCCGTTCAGCGACCGGACAAGCGATTACCACCTACTTCAACATGATCAGCTCACCGCGCAAATTGGGAGAAAAAGACGGCCCACAAGAAGTACACCTTATCCTTTTGGATAACGGTCGAAGTCAAGCCTATCGAGATGAAGAGCTGCGTAAAACGCTGCAGTGCATTCGTTGCGGTGCATGTATGAACCACTGCCCGGTTTATACCAAAATTGGTGGGCACGCCTACGGCACTGTCTACCCCGGCCCGATCGGTAAAATTATCTCACCTCACCTCCTTGGTATCGACAAAACCAAGGATCTGGTGACGGCTTCAAGTTTGTGCGGCGCCTGCGGTGAGGTTTGCCCTGTTCGTATTCCGATCCCAGACATGCTATTGCGCCTTCGAAAAGAAGCGAAGAACAAAGCGAATAAAGATGTACCAGCGCTAGAGGGACAAAACGCAGCTAACAGTAAGCTTGAGACTGCGGCGATGAAGGGTTATGCCTTAGCGGCTAGCTCTCCAAGTCTGTATCACGCCGGAACATTCATGGCGACCAAAATGCAAAACCTAATCCCTAACAAGCTCGGTGCGTGGACTCAGTGCAGAACGAGCCCCAAGCCTGCGGATAAAACCTTGCATCAAATTATGAAACAGAAACACAAAGCTAACGCTTCTAAGAAGTAATGAGGAAACCGACATGAATACCCGACTTGCAAAAGACAATATTCTAGGCCGCCTCAAACAGGCTAAACGCACACCCAAGACCGCTGAGGAGATGGCTTTTTTCCCATGGGGCAGTCATCCATCGATTACTCAAGAAGACAAAGCAGAGCGTTTTGTAGAGATGATGTCGGCTAACCATGCCGATGTTCGCAAGACGACTCGCTCCGAGCTCACATCAATGCTGACAAGCATCATCAAACACTATCAGTTTGAACGTATCGCTATCGGTACCGCTGGTGAATATATCAACGATATAGAAGTGGCCTCGAGCTCGAAACAAGTCACCGCATTTAATGAAAACATCGAGCAGTGGAAATCCGAGCTATTCAATCAGATTGATGTGGGTATTACTCACACCCTTGGCGGCATTGCCGACACGGGGGCATTAATCTTATGGCCAAACGAACATGAGCCGAGAACCTTGTCCCTTGTACCGCCGAGCCATATTGCTATTGTCAAGAAATCAGCGCTTTACGGCCACTTCCTGCAAGTCATGCAAGATAACAACTGGAATCACTACATGCCGACTAACGCCCTATTGATTTCGGGACCTTCTAAAACTGCGGATATCCAACAAACCCTAGCATACGGTGCCCACGGACCTAGCCAACTGATCGTAGTGCTATTGGAAGACGAATAAAAAAATTAAAAAGGACACTGGAATGAGCAACGAGAACAAGCCCAAGCGTAATCTCAACTACGACGCATTGAGACAGCAGCTCGCAACACGAATTAATGAACAACGAATCATCACCGGGGAAGCTGAGCGTTTAGCCTATGGGACCGACGCCAGCTTCTATCGCTTGATCCCTCAAATTGTACTTAGATTAAAGGATCTCGATGAGGTTGTGTTTGCCATTCAATGTTGTCGCGAACACCTCATTCCATTTACCTTCCGCGCCGCAGGTACCAGCCTCTCGGGCCAAGCGGTGTCGGACTCTGTGCTGATTGCTTTAACCGATGACTGGCGCGGGCACTCCATCCTAGATGAGGGGGAGAAGATCCGACTTCAGCCTGGCGTCATCGGCGCAGATGCGAACAAATACTTACTTCCCTATCAACGAAAAATCGGCCCAGATCCAGCATCAATCAATACCTGTAAAATAGGGGGCATCGCGGCTAACAATGCGAGTGGGATGTGTTGCGGAACGGCGCAAAACTCTTATAAAACCGTTGAGTGCATGAAGCTGGTATTCTCTGATGGAACGATTTTAGATACTGGAGACAAAGCCAGTGTGGAGCGTTTAAAGTCTGAGCGACCTGAGTTCATTGAAGGTCTCACTCAACTTGCACAAGAAACCAAAGCGAACCAAGACCTAGCCGACAAAATTGCCCATAAATATCGTCTAAAGAACACCACGGGCTATGCACTTAATGCACTTGTTGATTACAGCGATCCCATTGAGGTACTTGAGCACCTCATGATTGGCTCTGAAGGAACGTTGGGCTTTATCGCTGAAATCACCTATAACACGGTTGTTGAGCACAAATACAAAGCCTCTACACTTTTGGTGTTCTCTGATATCGAAGAAGCCAGTAAAGCCGTCGCTACGATTGCGAAAACCCCTGTGGCTGCGGTCGAAATGATGGACGGACGCGCACTTCGCTCCGTTGCCGACAAGCCGGGTATGCCAAGCTTTATCAAAACGCTTGATCTTGAAGCCACAGCGCTGCTGGTTGAGGTGCACGCATCGTGCAAACACACGCTCGATGATCATACCAATGCGGTGATGACAGCGCTAAATGACTACACCATCATAGAATCCGTCCCGTTTACTCTCGACCCAGCGACAGTCGCAACCTTATGGGGCATTCGTAAAGGTATGTTCCCGGCAGTGGGAGCTGTTCGTGAGGTCGGTACTACGGTTATCATTGAAGACGTTGCTTTCCCCGTAGAGAATTTGGCGTCAGGGGTACGAGATCTGCAAGAGCTATTCGACAAATACCACTACGACGAAGCGATCATCTTTGGTCACGCGCTCGAGGGTAACCTTCACTTTGTGTTTACTCAGGGGTTCGAGAGCCAACAAGAGATCGAACGCTATGGCGGTTTTATGGATGATGTCGCTGACCTCGTCGCGGTTAAGTATCAAGGCTCGCTGAAAGCCGAACATGGTACTGGACGTAATATGGCACCCTATGTAGAGCTCGAATGGGGTCAAGAAGGCTACGCGCTTATGCAGCAAATCAAGGCGCTATTCGACCCAGAGGGTCTGCTCAATCCGGGTGTTATCATTAACGATAACCCAAACTCTCATATCGAAAACCTTAAACCGATGCCTGCAGCAGACGACATCGTCAATCGCTGCATCGAATGTGGCTTCTGCGAACCTGTCTGCCCTTCTAGAACGCTGACGCTGACCCCAAGGCAGCGTATCGTGCTATTCCGAGAGTTACAACGACGCAAGGCTGCGGGCGAAGATGTAGAAGCAGGTGAGCTTGAACAGGTATTTGAGTACCAAGGAATTGATACCTGTGCAGCCACGGGTCTCTGCGCCGACCGCTGTCCAGTTGGTATTAATACAGGCGAACTAGTGAAAAAACTCCGTGGGCCAAAATACAAGAAGTTTAGACCGATAGCGAAATGGACCGCTGATCACTTTAGCGCCACTACCACCATCGCTCGATTTGGTCTCAAAAGCGGTACAGTTGCATCCAATATTCTGGGAAGAGATCGCGTTGCTAAACTCGCAGACGGGATGAGAAAAGTCACGAAGCAAGCCACACCGGCGTGGTTACCAGAAACTCCAGGCGGCGCCAAGTTCGATGTACCAGAGGTTCAAAATGGCGCTAACACCAGCGATAAAAAGGTCGTATACCTCCCTTCTTGCGCCAGCCGAAATATGAACACTCAGCCGAATGCATTTGACCAACGCTCTCTCGGTGAGGTGACTATGTCACTCATAGAAAAAGCAGGATATTCGCTCATCGCACCCAAGTCACTCAGCGATCAATGTTGTGGTATGCCTTATGACAGCAAAGGCATGACGGATATCGCGACTCAGAAAAGCGAGCAATTAGAACAAGCACTTTGGGAAGCGTCTGAGCAGGGCAAATACCCTGTCCTTATGGACACCAGTCCATGTGCCAAACGCAGTATCGAGCAGTTCACCAAGCCGATGACCATCGTTGAGCCAGTGAAGTTTGTGTCCAATTACTTAATTGACGAACTCGAGCTAACACCTGTTGAAGAAACGGTAATGCTGCATGTTACCTGCAGTTCGAGACGAATGGGGCTCGAATCGACAATGCTCCAATTAGCGAAAGCATGTGCGACCAAGGTTGTATTACCTGAACACATTCAGTGTTGTGGCTGGGCGGGCGACAAGGGCTTCACTACCCCCGAACTTAACGAAGCAGCTGTCGCCCCCCTCAAGGATCAGGTTCCAGCCGATTGCACTCGCGGCTTCAGTAACAGTATCACCTGTGAAATAGGTTTATCTCATCACAGTGGCGTGCCATATCAATCGATACTCTATCTCGTTGATCAGGTGTCGTCGCCAATCAAAAGGTAAAGTTTGGCTATAGGTACAATGTCCTCCACATAAACACAAAATGGCAAGCCAACTGGCTTGCCATTTTTAATCAAAAGCTGGTTATTTTAGCTTTTCGATAATCGCGTTCACTGCGCTCACCATTTCTGCGTCACGAATATCGTCAATAGACGCTTCAGCACTAGATTGACGGACAATCACAACATTCTCCGTTGGGTCAACATAGATCCACTGACCAAAGATACCCAGTGCTGTGTATGCCTGATTCGCATTGTCTGTGTGCCAGAATTGGTTGCGATAGCTCCAGCCTGTCATGCCATGGTGGCTATAGCCGCCTTTCTCGAACGCTTCTGGTGCACCACCTGCTTGTGTTGACTGAATTGCTTTAGCCGGAAGCACTTGTTCCCCATTGAGGTTTTTACCTTGGTCAGCGAGCATTTGTCCAAACTTCGCCAAATCGCGAGCGGTTGCGTTTAGGCCGCCAGAAGCCAGTTCGGTACCTTCTCCATCAACGATAACAAAGGCATCACGCTCAGCACCAATCTTTGACCAAATACGCTCAGACATAATTTGGTCAAATGATTTTCCCTCTACGTTTTCAATGATCCAAGCAACCACATCTGTGTTAGCTGAAATGTAGTGGAACTCTTCGCCGTGCGGTCGATCTCCATCTTTCTCAAGTGTTTTTAGGAACTCACGAATGGTCTTAGGACCAGCATAACCCTCTTCCATCGGTGCAAAACCGATAGTTTTCATGTGCTGGAACACTTCTGCGTTTGGATTCTCGTACGCTTCTGAATACTTCACGTTGTTGGTCATATCCATCACTTGTCCAACCGTGGCATCACCGTAAGCTGAGCCTTTCAACTCAGGAACAATGGTTTCAACCAAGGCATCTCGGTCCAGTTTACCTTCGGCAACCAGCGTCGCTGCTAAGATGCCTGTGAATGACTTTGTCACACTCATCATCTGATGCTTAGTGCGCTCATTCTGACCATCAAAATACTGCTCATGGACCACCTTACCGTCTTTAAGCACGATAAATGCGTCAGCACGATGATCTTTAAGCATGTCTTGTAAGTTCATCTTTTTGCCATCGTAAGTGAACTCTACATCGCCTAATGGTTTGTCGGCTTGCTCTAGTAAAATTGGAGCCATAACACCTGAGTCTATGTTTTTGGTTTTCATAAACTCTTGCATGTTTTTGTAGGTGTAACGGTTTTGGTCAGCGGCCAGAAGGTTAGATTCTGTAATGCCCATGTCTGCGCGAACTTTTCCTTCTGATGGCATTGCGCTTGCCAAGCCCGAAGTCATCAAAGTAGCGAGTGTTAATGAGATTAGCGTCTTTTTCATTGAATTACCTTTAAACATTGGAGCAGGAAGTGGAAGTAGTTTAAAGGGATGACGAAAATAGGAGTAATGAGGGGCTGTAAGTTTTACTTACAGGCACCCCCATATTAGGGGGTACCTTGCGAAAACTAAGCTACTCTAACGAGTTTCTTATTTACAAACTCATCGAGCCCCAAACGGCCTAGCTCACGTCCAAAACCGGAATTTTTGATGCCACCAAATGGTAAACATGCTTCTGACATCGAGAAGGTGTTAATAAAGGATGCGCCACATTCAAGTTGGTCGGCGACCGAATGCGCTCGCTCTGAGCTCTCAGAGATCACAGCTGAGCTGAGTCCATATGAGCTATCATTGGCAAGCTGAACAGCCGCGTCATCATTGCCAACTCGATACACAACTGCAATAGGTCCAAAGAGCTCTTGGTCAAATACATCCATATCAGGTGTCACATCACATAGGATAGTCGGTTTGAGCCATGCACCCTCTAACGCTTCAGCCTCTCCTCCCACAACCAACCTTGCCCCTTGTTTGACAGCATGGTTAATTTGCTCAATCAATGCATCGCGCTCTTGCACGCTCACCAAAGGCGCATAAGTCGTATCCGCATCCATAGGATCGCCCGCTTTTAGACTCGTCATGACAGATGCAAATTTGTCGATGAACTCGTCATACACTTCATCCGCCACAATGAAGCGTTTTGCGCTAATACAAACTTGGCCTGAATTGAACATTTTCGCGATGACCGCAAGTTCAACCGCTTTATCTACATTCGCATCGGATAAAACGATGAACGGGTCATTGCCACCAAGCTCCATCACCACTTTCTTAAGGTGCTTACCCGCCAATGCAGCGACGCTTGCACCTGCTTTCTCACTGCCAGTAAGAGAAACTCCCTGTACGCGCTTGTCTGAGATAACCAGTTCAGATTGACCCGATGAAATAAACAAATGCTGAACCAATCCCTTTGGACACCCAGCATCTTCAAATAACGCGGTGATAGCTTCGGCACATTGCGGAACATTGGATGCATGCTTAAACACGACACTGTTGCCAACCATGATATTTGGCGCGATAAAACGAATGACTTGATAGAACGGGAAGTTCCATGGCATGACACCGTAAATCGTACCTAGGGGTAGATTTTGAATTTCAGCACGACCAGTGGCGACCTCATCAATCGACTCAGGCGCTAGAAATCGTTCACCATGCTCAGCGTAATAGCGACAAATTTCGGCACACAATGGAATCTCGAGAGCCATACCTTGACTATGAAGCTTACCCATTTCGGTAGTCATCAACGCCGCATATTGGTCCGCTCGCGCCTCTAGAAAGTCAGCAACCTTAGATAAAAGCGCCGCTCTCTCACTGTGCGAGGTGCGTCGCCATCCTCTGAAAGCAACATCTGCATTCGCGATTTTTTCGATCACCTGACGATCTTCTAAAGCATCGAAGGTTTTCTCAATGCGATTCGTGTATGGATTCAGAGTTCTAATACTCATTGTGTTTCTCCGTAGGGACTTGGGGGATAAATCTCTTCATGAGACCTTTCGGCAGGCTCTTCGATGTCTGCGTATTATTTATTATTCGGTCAACATACACGGGGAAAACGGCAAGAAACAATCATACAAATAGACAACAATTTGAAAACAAAATGGCTATTCAAATGTTTTATCGAAATTGCAGATGGTTAAAGTTAATCCTCTAATATCATAATGTTAGATGATACCTTTAAATGATAAGTCGATTGCGTTAATCACGTTCTCTGTCTGAAGTCACGTTATTTATAACCAAGTTAACGAACTAAGAAACAATGGAGTAACACTTGATTTACATCAAAGAATGCCAAACGACTATTGCCTAAGGTGGCGGCTGGTAGTTGTAAACACTGTGTAAAAGAATTTTATGTACACACTTCTCGTCAAAACCCATGTCACGCTGGCATTACTCAGCTTCATCAGTTTTATCATCCGAGCTTGGTGGGGCTTTAGTCACTCAGCTTTGGTGGAAAACAAATTCGCACTCGTCATCCACCAGATCCTGACTGTGTTCATGCTTATCAGCGCAGGAACACTTTGCATCATGTTAGATCAGTTCCCATTCGTTAATGGCTGGCTTACAGAGAAGCTAAGCCTGTTTATTGTCTACGCCTTTAGCACGATGCTTTTGTTCCAGCTGACACTTAAACGACGCATTAGAGTGTTACTCATGCTAGTGACATGTGGCATCTGGTTAACCATCTTTACGATCGGTAAAGCACACACTCCACTTTTGTTCGGCTAAATAGGTGTGCTTACACCGCTGTCGACCACTGAGATTCAAGAGAGCCGGATTGAACGCAGTTACGACCCTTTTGCTTGGCGAGATACAGGGCTTCGTCTGCCCTTGCTACTAGCTCGTCCCAACTCTCATCAGCTTGAGATTCAGCGACGCCGAAACTACAACTAATGTCACTCTCTATCCCCTCAATGCCAGCGTACCTGAGTACTCGTTGACGCATTGACTCTGCCACTGACAACGCTCTATCCAGATTTTGATTCTCTAGCACCACGATAAACTCGTCTCCACCATAACGGTAGATACTCTTCGACACACCAGGTGTTCGTTTAATTTGTTGAGCAACACTTCTGATGACTTGGTCACCGCTGACATGACCAAATCGGTCGTTGATCTGCTTGAATCGGTCAATGTCCAACATAATAACGCACTGTTTTTTGGTTAGCTTTTCAGAGGTTCCTTCCAGCGAGTCAGTGTGTCTGTCCAACGCTCTGCGATTACGCAAGTTTGTCAGCGGGTCAAAATAGGATAACGCATAGATCGCTTCTACTTGTCGCGCGTTAATCATCCAAAGCATGCTAAAACTCAGAGCAACAATGAGAAAGATACTGGATAAAAACGCCAGCTTTTGAACAATATCTGCCTCCATAAAACTCACTATCTCTGGACTGTTCAGGGTATGTACGCCTCTAAACAGCATAAAAATACCGTAACATGCTAGCGTCGCCGTCATCATCCACACGGCAACAGGATAGTCTTTGTTCTTGCCATTTAGCACCACGACCGCAGCGCCGAGCGAGACGATACCGATGGAGAAGGCACTCACCAACACCCGATCATTAATCGAGTTGAACTCGTACGTGAAGTAGAGATTAAGTCCAACGACAACTGGAATCACCCATGAAAAATAGTGTGCGTACTTAGTATCGACACCTCGAAAGCGACACATACTGTGAAAGATCATTTGAAATGAAACTGCGATCAGAGAGTTAGCCAATACGATACTGCCCCAATCAGGTAATACCCCTCTCATGCTTATGAGCAAAGGACCGCTTCCCATAACGAGCAGTGAGAGTGCAAACACACGAAGCCCTTTGATAGATTTTTGCGTCTGTGAAAACAGTAATAAGCCAATACAGTAAATGATACTAAACAGTATCATGACAAAATTTAGCGTTCTCATATCAAGAGAAAACGCAGCAAAAGTATCCATACTATTCCTAGTTCAACCTTTGTACTTATGTCAGCATTATATCGCTGACTTTATAATTCACGTAAAATGCTATACAAGAGGACAATAAATAGAAGCCGAGCAACTATTTTTGAGAAGCTAATCACCAAAATCCTGACTTTCTGCCACAAAATTGTATGATGATAGGAAAAAGTCGATACGTTTCTAGTTGAATAAAGTTGCCATACTATTTTGTTTCTCTTGGCTTTATTTCCTTTCGATACCTCACATAATTTCTTATCTAATGAGAAACACTTCAGAAATGGGAAATTTGAAGTTCAAAATATTGACGCCCTTTTGTCTTATACCGGACAGTAGCTTTACTTGCCTTGCAAGGTCTTGACAACAAAATCGGCAACCTGCGATGAAATACGCGCCACAAAGATGGAATGGCACAATTCCAGTTTATGCAGGGGTTAAAACGATGAACTATACACAACAAGACACAGAGGCTTTGTATCGCGTCTGGATGTCACAAAAAGCGAAAATGCATATTACTCAGATGGAAGTCGCCAAACGCCTTAATTTGAGTCAAGTCGAACTTTCAAACCGCCTTAATGGCAACACACCGCTAGACGCCACCTTCGTGGACAGATTTTGCAAGCTGCTGCATATCGACCCTCTTCATCACCTACCTTCGATGAAAAGTGTCTACACAGCAGACTCTGAACGTGTGTTTAACACTCGCCTTACCGTGGATGGCGACATCACCAACATACGTGTAGATGGCAACCAAGTGACCATCGAATACAGGCTGCAATAGCGCAGATAAGTTTATTAAGGCTCTGCGAGAAGCGCTACACACTCCTGGTACTTCGGCTTAGACACACGTTTCTTTTTAGGTTCCGTTTTCGTGACTTTGTCAGCAGGCTTTTTCTTTGTGGGGATATAAGGCTTCCACGATGCTAACTCTTGCCCGCAACCATCTCCTGGTGGCGGAGCATTTTGCGCGATACATTTGCTCTCCCCGTCTGGGCAGTGCAGTCTAACGTGAAAATGATAATAGTGCCCCCACCATGGGCGCACCTTGCGTAGCCAGTCCCGATCTTTCCATGAGACCTCACACAACTGCTTTTTTATAAGTGGATGAACAAAGATACGCGCGACTCGTTCGTCATTCGCTGCCACTTGCAGCAGCAAAGAGTGGTTCGTGGTCCATTTATCTTTCTTAAAGCGGTATTTTTCTATATCGACCACTGGATAGGGTTCAGGATTGGCGGCTTCAACGTCGCTCAGAGGCTGATTAGGTAGTCGCAGCCAAATGTCTGCATCGAGCCCAGTTTGATGGCTAGCATGACCAGAGGTAAACCTTCCGCCTCGCGGCATAGAGATATCACCCACCAGCAAATATCCAATTCCTAACCTATCAACTTTGCTTGCTAACTCAGTAAGATACGCAATCATGTCTCGATGACCGTAATATCGATTACGCTGAGAGCGGATAACTTGGTAACCCGCCCCATTTAATGACAAAGCCTCAGCGCCCGCAAGACAGCCATTGGCGTAACTTCCAATGGAATTAGAGTCACCGTCACTTGGCAACGTTACTTCATCCCATGAGCGCTCCAGTCCGTATCCACTGCTCGCTACTAGTAACAGCGCCAACCAAGCAAACCTAGTCATCTTAAATCCCCTTAAAAAGGACGTTAACTAGGCTTAAGAATAGCTGTGAAGTTTCATATTTGCTTAATCGCTTTTGTAGAATAATTAGAGATGAGCACTTTTAAGACGGTATACATAAAGTGAAATGTTTCACAAATATCAGTATATGTTTACATTTTGTAACTCATTGTATTGAAGGTATAAGCAGAACAAGCTACAAATAAATCACTCAGTTGCAACCACAGCAATTTGAGTCTACCACACTAAGTCGTCATTCCTTTTTTGAGGCTGCCACCTTTTTCGGGAATGACGACTTGACTTAATTACGCATTAGGCTGCTGTTCGTAAATACTCTTCGACCTTATTTTTATATTCCTGCTTCAAGGCTTCATCAATAAAGCTGGCATTTATCGCATTCAGTGTAAATTGAGCGATCTCACGATGAGACATTTTATGAGCGTCACTGACAGCTAGAAAATTGTCCGTCATATAGCCGCCAAAATAGGCAGGATCATCGGAGTTAATAGTGACCGCTAATCCCTTTCGAAGTAGCTCTACAATATTGTGATCTTCCATCCTATCAAACACTTTCAGCTTGATATTAGACAGTGGACATACGGTCAGCGGCATTTGTGATTCGATTAGCTCTCTCATCAGCGCATCGCTTTCAACGCAGCGTACTCCGTGATCAATTCGGCTAATACCAAGCATCTCGATAGAATCGACAATATTCTGCGCGGGCCCTTCTTCCCCGGCATGAGCTACCGTCAAAAAGCCTTCGTGCTGCGCCATTTTAAATACACGTGCAAATTTCTCTGGCGGATGCCCTTGCTCTGAAGAATCAAGACCGACGCCAATAATTTTGTCTTTGAATGGCAGCGCCTGCTCTAAGGTTGCGATAGCTGCCTCTTCGGAAAGATGGCGTAAGAAGCACATAATTAACTGCGAACTGATACCTAACTCGCTGTGACCCTGTTGTAGTGCTCGGTCGATACCATTAATCACTACATCAAAAGGGATACCACGGTCGGTATGGGTTTGAGGGTCAAAAAAGACTTCGGTATGGATAACGTTATCTCGATGACAGCGTTCTAAATATGCCCAAGTTAGATCGAAAAAATCCTGCTCAGTTTGCAGGGCGTTTGCGCCTTGATAGTAGATATCAAGGAAAGATTGTAAATCATCAAACTCGTACGCTTTGCGCAGCTCTTCTGGGGAAGAATATGGCAAGGAGAGGTTGTTACGTTGTGCCAACTTAAAGAGTAGTTCTGGCTCTAGAGAACCTTCGATATGAAGATGTAGCTCGACCTTTGGAAGACCTTGAATAAATGCGTTCATATACCACCTATTATGCTTATGAGAGCCTTATCGGCTTATGGGGCTTGCGGATGCACTTACTCTGAGTATAGGAACAGATGAAGAAAAGTTTCGAACGCCAATACAAAGAGTAAAGACAGCAATGCCATCCTAACTCTTCGTAATCAGCACTTTACGGGAACTGGTAGAGACCCCCAAACCATATCATTGGGGTTATACGAAGCTGCGAAGGACTGTATCAAATGATGAAGGTCGTTGACAACCTACAGCCCCTCGCTTTGAACTAAAAACTGAAATTAGTCTTCAAATGACCCAGTAGTGGCAAGCTCTTTGAACCATACACCGTGCTTCTTAGGAATTCGGTTTCCTGTTTCCAGATCTAGACGGAAGAAGCCGTAGCGACGCTTAAATGAGTTCAGCCAAGACCAGTTATCGATAAAGGTCCACTGGTGCACACCAAAGCAGTTTGAGCCCTCTTCGATCGCCTTGTGAAGCTGAACTAGGTGCTCTTTCATCAAGCCGGTACGGAATGAATCGTCAATCAGACCATCAGTACCTGGCTGCCCTTCGGACTCAAGATCCATCGCAATACCAATTTCAGCAAGATACCAAGGAATATTGCCGTAGTTATCTTGAACGTTTTTAGCGATATCGTAGATAGCCGTCGGCAAGATTTCGTTGTTGTCGCGATATGGGTTGAATCGACCCTCTGGATTCACGTAGTTCTCGAAGTAAACTTCTGGCGTAAAGTAGTCAAGATCATACTCAGCTTCACGCGCTTTAACGCGGCGTGGAACGTAGTAGTTCACACCCAAGAAATCGACCTTCGCAGTGGTGATCGCCGTAATCTCTTCGGGTGTGGTCTCTGGCGTAACGCCCTGCTCAGCCAACACATCACATAGCTCTTGAGGGATCTCATTCTTCACCATTGGGTCAAGGAAGCTACGGTTGAACAGAAGATCTGCATACCATGCTGCTTTTTTGTCTTCTTCACTGTCATTTCTCGTGTACGAGGGCGTTAGGTTAAGTACCACACCGATTTGCGAGTTTTCCAGCTCTAGAGCGTTGAAACGATGGACTGCCTTCGCGTGAGCCAGCATGATGTTAAAAGCGACCTGAACGGCAAGTTTGCCATCTTTCTTGCATGGGTAATGGAAGTCGTACAGGTAACCGCCTTCTACTGGCACGATTGGCTCGTTGAACGTAATCCAATGCTTCACCTTGTTACCGAAAAGCTTAAACGCCGTCTCTGCGTAGTCAGCAAATAGGTCGACGACTTCCTTTGACTCAAAGCCGCCAAACTTCTCTTGAAGCTCTGCTGGCATATCAAAGTGGTAAAGGTTCATCATTGGCTCGATGCCATTAGCGATCATTTCGTCAATGTAGTTGTTGTAGAACTCGACAGCGTCTTGGCAGACCTCGCCAGTTTCGTAGTCTTTGATGAGTCGAGACCACTGAATAGAGGTACGGAATGAGTTAAAGCCGACCTTTTTCATGTCCTGGACATCTTCTTTGTAACGGTGATAGGTATCCGTTACCGTTTGAGAGCCGATGCCACGATAAAAACGCTCTGGACTTTGTTGGTGCCAAAGATCCCAAATAGAATCGTTAGCTTTGTTTGTAGTGCCTTCCGTTTGAATGCCAGACGCAGCCGCGCCCCACAAAAAATTTTGCGGAAAAGTGTATGTCGTCATCTTACTAACCTTGTCTATTCAAAAAATGTTTCAAAGCGCCAATCAGATTGGCGTCGTTACCAAATTGTGTGAGTGCAGGGACTGGGCGTATTCGAGCAATAGGAATACTTGATTGCAGCTCGTCCAGTTTGCGATTGATATTGTCAATTAATCGAGGGCTGCGGCTAACCGCCCCTCCAAGAAGAATACATTTAGGATCCAAAGAGTACTGAACATTAAAGAGAATGGTGGCAAGGTCGCGATACCATTGCTCGACCATAGGCACCGCATCACTGTCACTCTGCTCGTAGAGCGAAAAGACTTGGATACCATCAACTTCTTCGACTTTTTGGTTCTTCGCCTTCGCAACGTTTTCGACAAGCGCGCGAGTTGATGCAGCATTTGAATAAGTAATAGGCTCGCCATCTTCAAAACGAAGGACACAGTAGCCAAACTCACCCGCATGCAGATGCGTACCCTTAATGACCTCTCCGTCACGTACAATCGCGCCGCCGATGCCAGAGCCCAAAACCAGTAAGCAAAACTCGTCATCGTCTTGCCCAGCTCCGAGCCAATCTTCAGCTAGTGCAGCGCAGCAGCCGTCGTTTTCTAGCTCAACCGGCAAGTCGAATCGTGCTTGATAAAGAGAACGAACATCGATGTCATGAATATAAGGTAGAGCACTTGCCCCCTCAATCACTCCAGAATCCACATTCACTGCCCCGCAAGTACTGATTGCGATACCTTTTAGTGCAAATCGTTCCGCAAGCTCATCGAACTTGGGCGCAAGCGTTTCGAGCCATTGTTCATAGCTTGCCGCTTTGCTGGGTAGCGAAAACCTGTCATGGATCTGTGCATCTCTCGACATGACCGCACCTTTCACCGATGAGCCACCAAAATCTAGAACTAAGAAAAAGTCGTCTTTTTGCATCATAGTCGTTATTACGTAATCGCTAATCATCTACTTAAAGTGTGTGCAAAAAGGCGGCACCACGGACGCCAGATGAATCACCGTGCACGCTCTTCACAACCTGAGTCGTCACCGCTTTTGTGAAGGTATATTGCGAGAGCTTTTGTTGAACCAAAGGGTAAACCTCGTCCACGTTTGACATCCCACCACCGAGCACAATCACTTCAGGGTCAACAAAGTTAACGATAGCGCCTAAGGTTCTCGCAAGTTGATCGCAGTACAAGTCGAAGTGGGCGACAGCACGAGCATCGCCTTTGTGATAGAGCGCCATAATCTCTCTCGAATCTGCAGGTTCATACTTCTCTGCGAAAGTGCGCGCAAAGCCCGTGCCTGAGACAAATGACTCTGCGCAGTTCATCGACCCGCAATAACACTCGGTTGGCTTACCATCGACGTCCGGATTGAAATTGGGCAATGGGTTGTGCCCCAGCTCGCCACCAAGCTTGTTGAGACCAGTCACCAATCCATTGTTAATCACCACCCCAGCACCACAGCCGGTACCGATGATGACCGCAACGCAAGAGTTGGTCGCATGTTTAGCGGCACCATCTTTATATTCTGACAGCGCCAAGCAATCTGCATCGTTAGCGATAGCAACCGGTACATCGATCTGCTTTTGAATATCACCAATAAAGTCCTGACCATTTAGCACGGTTACATTGGCACCCTGCATCAAACCATCATTACCAACAGATCCACAACAACCTATGCCGATGGATTCGATATCGCCATGTTGACTCACAGCCTCAATAACCGACATGACGCCATTCAGAAAATCTGAGTAACTGTTCTTTGCCGTAGGCTCACGATGAACAACCAAGGTTTCGTAGCTGTTGGCATCGAGCCCGACGCCTTCTATTTTTGTGCCACCGATATCTAATCCTACTATCATGTTCTGCTCTCTTGGTTTGTCTGTTCGCCAGTCATTGAAAATGGATCCGCCAACATGTCGTTGGGTTAACTCTAATAAACCAAACTTTCTCTCACTTCTAAAGGATGAGACTCTCAAAATCTCGCACCAGTCACAAAACTATATAGTTTTAGATTAAAACAAATGCAGTTATTAAGTTCAAACCTTTCGAACGTCTCTTTCACATTTGCCCTCTGCTCTTTCTAGCGGTAGAGACCTATAGTCTGAATATCGGATAACAAGGAGGTCTAACATGACTTCATACAGAACCATTCAACAAATCATTCCATCTCATGCCACCTCAGATGGTGATGGCGTCAAAATTCGTCGAGTCCATGGATTTGATAACCGAGCGTTTTCGCCCTTCTTAATGATTGATGAGCTCAAGTCTGACGATAAAAAAGATTACGTTGGCGGTTTTCCTCCACACCCTCATCGAGGCATAGAGACACTGACCTACATGATGCAAGGTCACTTCCAGCATCGCGATCACATGGGTAACGTTGGGGAATTGAGATCAGGCGGTGCACAGTGGATGGCAGCGGGTCGCGGTGTTATACACAGCGAAATGCCAATTATGGACAATGGTGATCTGCATGGATTCCAGATTTGGATCAACCAGCCAGCGCGAGACAAGATGAAACCTGCGCAATATCATGACTTCCAGCCAGAAACCATTACTGAACTGGAAAATAAAGGACTCGGCTTGGTACGACTACTCTCGGGCGCACTTACCGTCAATGAGCAAGTGCTATCTGGACCACTAACCAAAACAGGTGTCCCAGCAACCGTAGCAGATTGGCGTGCTTCATCGGGCGATGAAATTCAAATTGGAACACCTGAACAGCATAACGCCATGGTGTATGTTTACCGAGGTGAAGTCTCAATAGATGAGATAATTTTACGAACTGGTGAGCTTGCACTAGTCTCAAAAGGAGAGGCAATGGCGATTAAAGCTAATGAAAATGCTGGGCTACTGATTTTTGTAGGGGAGCCTATCGATGAGCCTGTGGTGCATTATGGTCCGTTCGTCATGAATAGCGCTGAAGAAATACAGCAAGCGATCAATGACTACAATCGAGGTGAGTTTGAACACTATTAACGGCTCTGCTCCAAGATAAGAATTAGATTTGACACTACTATCCACTGCCTTGTGTCACGCATCGACCTTCTCAGTCGATGCGTTCTTTTTTATGCAAGCAGAGACTATTATCAGCTTGCGGCCCTTCTGCTGCGATGTTTTACATTGTAAACTACTTACAAATACTCACACAGGTAAGCCGTCGCTTCTTCAACTTTTAGGTCAAAGCTAGAGTCACCTTCAACATCGAAAGCTTGACCTGAGGTATAGGTTTTCCACTCTTGAGTATTCGCTAGACGCACGATCAGCGCCCCCTTTACGACTGTCATTTTTTCTGGTGCCGCAGTACCGAAGGTATACTCACCCGGTGCCATTACACCCACACTGCTATCTCCATCAGCTTGAGCGAAACCCAGTGACTTAACACCGCCTTCGAAGTATGTATTCTCTTTGATCATGTTGACTTCCTTGTAAATTACTTATGGCAAAACATCGTTTTACCTCACAAACTTATGTAAAACAAGTTATTGATCAATTGCTAGTCTCTATTGGTATAAATAATCAATATCTATTTTCTGAGAACACCTATGTCGAACCAAGAAAGTAAAGTTCCCACAAATCGGTTATCACGTTTTGGCAAGCTCGCCTCTCTGGCCACTAGAGTGACCGGCTCCATGGTAACCGAAGGAGCAAAACAATTTGCTCAAGGCAAACGACCCAAAGCACGTGAACTATTACTAACGCCAAACAACGTGAAAAGAGTCGCCGACCAACTTGCACACCTGCGAGGCGCGGCCATGAAGGTGGGACAGCTCTTGTCGATGGATGCCGGTGATCTCATTAGCCCAGAGCTAGCTGACATATTGGCACGGCTGCGCTCTGACGCTTCACCGATGCCAGCTAGCCAACTCTCTGCTGTTTTGTCCCAAGAACTCGGCTCGGATTGGAAGCAGAATTTTATCGAGTTCAACTTCAAGCCCATCGCCAGTGCTTCGATCGGACAGGTCCATCAAGCACACGCTGATGATGGCACCAAGCTCGCCATCAAAGTTCAGTATCCCGGCATCAAACAAAGTATTGATAGTGATGTTGACAACGTCGGTACCCTGCTTGGCGTAGTAGGCTTGATACCCAGGGACGTAGACTATAAAGGACTTCTCGAGGAGGCGAAGAAACAGCTCCATGCAGAAGCAGACTACCTGCTTGAAGCTAAGTTACTTGGTCAGTTTAGAGAATACCTTAGCTCATCGCCGCAGTTTGTTTTACCTGACGTAAGGGCGGAGCTAACGACCGACAGTGTTCTTGCTATGACCTACGTTACCGGTGTGCCTATTGAGTCACTCATAGAACATGATCAAGAAACCCGCGACCTGGTAGTCACGCTGCTTCTAGAGCTACTTTTCAAAGAGATTTTTGACTTCAAATTGGTTCAAACCGATCCAAACTTTGCAAATTTCTTGTTCGATGAGCAGCAGCGGAAAGTGGTGTTACTCGATTTCGGAGCCACCAGAAATTACGACGACAGAATAAGCGATGGCTATCGAATGGCATTCACTGCAATGCTCGAAGACGATGACCAAGGGCTATACAAAGCACTTCAGCAGATAGGTTTCTTCACTAACAACATTCTGCCAGAGCAAAGAGATGCGGTAATTAATCTAGTTAAACTCGCTGGTGAGCCGCTAAAGCATCAAGGAATTTATGATTTTGGTACCAGCAACCTTGCCCAGCGAATCAGTGAAGCTGGCACCGTACTGAGCATGGAGCAAGATTATTGGCACACACCACCAGCCGATGCGCTCTTCTTACACAGAAAGATAGGTGGTTTATATCTACTGGCAGCCCGCCTTAAGGCAAAAGTCGATGTAAATCGACTGTTTGTTCCGTTTAGGTTGATGGAAGTCCAAAAATAACAAAGTATTACAATCGCTCGCTTTCATTGGCCATCTAGAAAAAGATAATGTTAAAGAAAGGTGAAAACTCGCCGATAATTCTTACAGAACGAAAAGGGAAGATCGCAGCGATGACAAAAATCAGGCATAAATCAGGGGCAAACCGAGACACCTACATGCTGGCAATCATCATGTCTGTCGTCGTAGTGCTCGCTGTCGCCCTTGGCTTCGCCTTTTATACCAGTCATCTGAACCACATTTCCCCAAAACGCGTCTATGGTAATTGGATAGAGATTGGTGCTCCAAAGCAAAGTACAGAAATCCTGACGTTTTCCGATGCCGGTGCTATGCGAAACCACAAACTCGTCACCACCTCGTTTCAATTTGATGGTCGAGTGGTACGCCTTGAAACAGGCAGTGGCCATTGGGTGTATGAACGTGTCGGAACACCTCGCTCTCCACAGTTGCGCCGCATTCGCCCAGCACTTCCTCCGCAGCGATTTATCTTAGAGGGCTACGAAGATACGGTTCCTATGGATGGCTATAATCCTGCGCAAAACCGCCGTTCTGCTCTTAGAGAGCATTTCTCAACCAAATAGCTCTACCCTGTTTTGCTTTGCTCTGGGGTGCAAAATATGTATCGCGTAGTTACTTTTCTTGATGCTTATCAAGCTTCAATTTAAATTCACATATCGGTCATCATTTGTTTCCTAAACTCTTAATGAGCTCTTTAATTCCCTAAGGAGAGGACAATGATCAAAACACATCGCAACTTTACCCTTCATGGCACACCCAAGCATCATGCCCATGTTCATATCAATCCTATAGGCGAGCTAGATATCGACATTGTTGAATCACATGAACATCATCATACGGAGTTCTCATCTCTGTCTTTCAAACGCTCGAAACAATCTACCCTATTGCAAGGCGTGGACATTGACCAAAAACAGTCATGGCAGTTGACGCTTGATAACAAAGACGCTGAAGAGCTAACCACCATTATCCAACGTGCGAATGACGACTTTGAAGAGCTAATGCGAGATCTCTAAAAAACGGCAATAGATTCACTTCCTTACCCGACCTCTAAAAGGATTTAGCTATACGCTAAGTCCTTTTTAATTATGACATTCCCATGAACTATCGATAGACTGAATTCATTACCATACCGCTAAACAATCTATGACTAAAGTTGCCTCGATGTCTCCAATTAAAATCAACGCTTTACAATTTTTCACCCGAGAGAAATTCTTTGGCATCACCTGCCTCGCAATCGTCGCTTCACTTATCTTTGTCGCGTCTCTAGCGATCTACCCCTTTCAACTCACCACCCCGGTTAGCCAGGTCCTAGGCTTTATCATGCAGTGCCTGTCCTACTCAGCGGGTCACCAAGGATTTTTAATCACGTTAGGCATATTGGGGTTAACATTAATCTGGGTAACAAGAGGAACCAAGCATCGCACAATCTTGCTTGGTCAAATTGCGATTCTTCTTGTTTTAAGCTTCACAACCAAGACATTTCTTAAGCAGTGGACTGAAAGCCCGAGACCTTACACCGACGTCTTTGTTGAAGAGACAATAATCGACGCACAAGCCGATTTTTATGAACTGACGACCGATAAGAAGAATGAAGTTATCTCTAGGGTTGCTAATAGCGTAAGTGAATGGCGGACGAAGCACTGGGTTGGAGAGACCGATTATTCCTTCCCTTCTGGGCATACGATCTTTGTTGCCATTTGCGTGCTTTTCTTTGCTGGTATATTCGCAAGCCATCAACACAAACTGCTCGCTTCACTTGTTTGTGTTTGGGCGGTAGGGGTTGCAATAAGCAGGCTCTGGCTTGGTATGCATAGACCAGAAGACTTGTTCGGGTCACTACTCTTCGGGCTCATCCTTTATTTGATTGTCCCTAGCGCCAACTCCAAATTTCCATTATCATCGAAATAGGGAAATTGGAGAACACATATGCAAATCGAAGTCGCAGCAAAGGCGCTGAAAGAACTTGGTCATGTTACGCGCCTTGCCATATACCGCCAGGTTGTTAAGGCTGGACACAAGGGTATCCCTGTAGGTGAAATACAGGAACGGCTAGACATCCCAGGATCGACACTGTCTCATCACATATCTAGTCTGGCCTCCGCTAATCTTATCGAACAGAGGCGAGAAGGTCGCACCCTGTTTTGTGTTGCCAAGTACGAGCACCTTGACGGTGTTATTCACTTCTTGCAAGACGAGTGTTGCATTGACGAAACGTGTTAACCCCTATTTTCACTACCATTAATAGCAGGAAATAATAATTCTCATCCAGTGGGAATTATTATTCCAACAATAATCCTAAACCTTCCCTCTCTAATAACCATCATCCGCTCGAATAAATAATAACCTTACAAAACCAGAAGATATTTTTCATTGTAATTACAGTACAACATGTTCCCACCAACATTTGCACATTATTCTATACAGTTCAAAAATAAACCAATCAACAAATAACCTTTATCAATAAGTACTAATTTTATTAATAATAAGTGATACTATTCTTTAGTGCTAAACATCTAGAAACAATCATTAGCATTAGAAATGGAATTTACTGCATTCATAAGGTTAAGAGGAAATTTTTGTGAAACTGAACAATCTGTCGATTAGAGCGAAACTGCAAGCTCTCGTCGGCTTTGCCGTACTTATTCTCGTCTCACTTGGTACGTTTAATCTCATCATTCAAAAAGAATCAAGCTATGAGCAACGTAAAGACCGCGTTCGCTCTAATGTTGAAATAGCATACGCACTGGCCAACCATTACAAGACGTTAAGTAAGTCTATTGGCGAAACGCAAGCTAAAGAAGCGGCTGCCAAAGCAATAGAAGATCTTCGCTATGATGGTAACAATTACTTCTTTATTGCCACATCTGATGAAAATATCGTCATGCATCCAACCAATCCAAAATTAAATGGAACGAATGCAGGTAAACTGACTGACTCTAGAGGCAATTATTTCTGGCAAGAAATGAGTCGAATAGCAACCACACAAGGGAAAGGGTTTCTGACTTATTATTGGATAGGCAGCGATGGTAATGAATCTGAGAAGATTTCTTTTGTCGCTTATATACCAGAGTGGGACTGGATAATTGGCTCTGGTGTTCAAACGGCGGATATTGATAAAGCATTCCAAAGCCAATTAATCAAAGAGCTCATCGTTGATGCAATTGCCGCTCTAGCACTCATTATTATTTGCTTAATTATCTCAAGAAACATCGTCAAGCCTATTGAAGCACTAGTACAGAGAGTACATAAGGTAGCGGATGGCGATCTCACGGTAGAGATGTCTAGTGATAGAAAAGATGAACTTGGGTACCTTAGCAATGAGCTAGCCAGAATGATGGCGACGCTGAAAGAGACGATTTCTGCTGCAAAGGCGTCCGCGGACTACTCAAGCCAACTGTCGAGCAGCATTGCCGCTTCCAGTGAGGAAACATCCACCAACATCGACTCACAAAGTCAGCAGCTTGAGCAGCTAGCAACGGCGATGAGTGAGATGTCGTCAACGATCCAAGATATCGCCGGTAATTCAGAGCGCACTTCATCAACGACTGAACAAAGCAAAGACTTTGCCGCTCAAGGCAGCCGTAGCATGGGTTACACACTCACTAACATTTCAGGCATTTCCGAAGATATCTCAAGTACCCACGAGTTAATGGAAGCTCTTAAACAAGGTGTAAATGACATTAGCTCAGTAGTGAACGTGATTCATGAAGTCTCTGAACAAACCAACCTTCTAGCACTCAATGCCGCCATTGAGGCTGCTCGAGCTGGCGAGCAAGGTCGTGGCTTCGCAGTGGTCGCCGATGAGGTTCGTAATTTGGCAAGTCGTACTCAAGAGTCCACTGCTCAGGTACAAACCACTATCGACAAGCTGAATGAGCGCACAGATAGCGTACTCGCCGTAATGTCATCGAATCAGACGAAGGTAACAGAGAGTGTTGAACTCGCTTCACAAACTCAAGAGAAGCTTGATACCGCGGTAGACAAGCTCAACGATACCTATGACATGGTCACGCAAATCGCTGCCGCAGCTGAGCAGCAAGGCACTGTCGCTAATGACGTAAACGAAAACGTCAGCATTGTGCATTTATCTATCAGTGAAATTAGACAAGCAAGCCAGAGCCTCGCTCAGCAATCACAAGCCATGGCGGAGTCCTCTGCTGAACTTACGCAAAAACTCGCTTACTTTCGTATATAGAGACCAATAAAAACGCTCCGCAGTTTAGCGGAGCGTTTCTTTTCGTGCCTGATTATGTCATTGAGTTACTTCTGATTGTAAACGAGCACAAAGGTGAGTGGGACACTCGTTGCGATTGAGGGTAACCCTGCCACTTCTCTTAGTTTTTCGATACCCACATCAAGCCCAAAATCTGCTGCCTGAATAATCATAGGATCGGTCGAAACAATCACGACTTTATCTTCACTTATCTTCATCACGGTTAACTTGGTCGGGTAGGTCTTCTGCTTCCCGTGCAGGTCAACGGTCACATCGTTAACAATACTGTAGATCCCACCAATATCACTATTATCCAACTCGCTCATATCCACGACGGTGCTTACTGTTGCTTTGGCAAAATCGGCGACATTGAAAAGCATGGTTTGCATTCGCTCATTTCGGATTGGGATATTGGTTTCTACGCTGGCAAGATCTATCACTAGTGTCGCTTTTCCGTCATCACTTATCGTGCCGGTCATTCCTTCAAAGTGATGTATTTCGCTTACACTGTTGCTTTTAGTGGAGACAAATTTGAGTGTCGAATTGCTACTATCGAGCATCCACTCCGCGTGTGACGAAAACGTCACTGCAAAAGCAACAAGCAGTGTACCTAGTCGGATCATCATGGCTCTTTCCTTATCTATGCTGACTCTATAGGTGTAGTCCAGGACGCTTCGGATCTCCACACCGTCAATTGAATATGATACTGTTTTGACATACAAAAAAACGACGACACGGAGAAGTCAGTATGCATCTCAACCTCGATGAGTTATCCCCCAACGCTATCTATCACTTAATGACACAAACCGTCATCCCTCGCCCGATTGCCTGGGCGCTCACAGCATCATCCGACGACAATTACAATCTCGCCCCATTTTCCTATTTCGCTCCGATATCAAGCAATCCTCCATTATTGATGCTCTCAGTGGGTAAAAAGCCAGATGGCACGTTGAAAGATACTGCTGTGAACGCTATCAAGAATAAAGAGCTTGTCATTCACATTGCGTCTACTGACAGCGCTGAAACCATGACTCAAACGTCTGCAACATTGAGTCACGGTGAGTCAGAAGTCATCGCTAGCCAAGTCGAACTCGACGACCTAGACGGCTTCAATCTACCGAGAGTCAAGCAATGTCCGATCGCCTTTGGTTGTACGCTTCACGAGGTTTTAGAGGTAGGTAACACTCCTCAACACCTGCTTATCGTGAAAATAGAAAAAGTTTGCATCGACGACCAAGTTGTCACGATGCAAAACGAGCGCTTGGTCATTGACGCTCTTAAAGTCGATCCCCTATCACGCTTAGGTGGTAATGATTACGCTACTTTAGACAAGACCATCACTGTACTACGCCCTCAATAACCCTTCTCTTTCGGCAGAAGGCAACGAAAGCAAACCATTCACCCTATGTAATGGTTTGTTTTGTTTCATATTAACAATCCATTGTTAATGCTATTGATAACCATTCCCAACCAATGCTACGATTGCGCCCCTGTTATTTTTACACTGAGCTCGCTATGAATATCTCTTTTGCACAAGGACTTCGTGCTGTTGTCGTCAACCTTCTCGCTTTTGTCTGTGCTACCGCTGTAGCAAGTGACACCCGAGTTTTCGAAGACCAACAAGGACAAGTATCTATTCAGGGCAGTCCGAGTCGTGTTGTTGCTCTTGAGTACTCATTTGTGGATGCGCTCGCGGCGGTTGGTGTTTCTCCAGTAGGCGTTGCCGATGACAAGAACATCGAACGTATTCTTCCTGAAATTCGTGAGCTGATTAAACCTTGGCAATCCGTTGGCGTGCGCCCACAGCCAAGCTTAGAGGCCATCGCAGAGCTCAAACCCAACCTCATCATCGCGGATGCTGAGCGTCACGCCACCATTTACAACGATCTTTCAAGCATAGCTCCGACCATCCTTTTAAAAAGCCGTGGTGAAACCTATGAGGAAAACCTCGAGTCGGCACTGAAGATAGGCATTGCAGTAAACCGTGAAGCTGCAATGAAAGCTCGAATTGAAAAGCACCACAAGATCATGGCTCAGTATCGCCAAAATCTATCATCAGCAGACAACTTTCAGTTTGCCGTCGTCACTGATAAGGGTATGTGGCTACACGGACCAGCTTCCTACGCTGGTGGTGTTATCACTGCATTAGGGCTTAAAGGACCAGCAGTTCCAAATACAGACAAAGCGTACATTGAAGTCAGTTTTGAGCAGCTTTTGAAGATCAACCCTGATTGGCTGCTACTGGGGCCATATAAGCCTCATACCGTCTATGATGACTGGGCAAACAACCCTCTTTTCAAGATGCTGAACATTTCAAAGTCACAGCAAGCTGTGAAAGTGTCGCCGCAACTGTGGTCACTAAACCGAGGGATAATCGCAGCAGAAGGCATTGCTAAAAACCTAACTGACATTATTCAAAAGCCGTAGATTTCCTATGTTCCAATTCCAACAGTGCAAGCTTTGGCTTGCACTTTTTTTGGGAATGTTTATTTCCCTAAACATCTCCTTGACCGCATGGTCTAGTTTCGATTTAACTATCTCCGCTCTGAGTCACTATTGGTTTGCCTTCGATGCCAATAATTTGGAACACCAGATAATCAATACGCTTCGCATGCCAAGAGTATTGGGCTGTGCGCTGATTGGCGCCAATTTAGCCGTTGCTGGTGTACTCATGCAAGGCCTTACTCGAAACCCCCTTGCTTCACCGTCAGTGCTCGCCATTAATTCAGGTGCGGCACTTATGATTGTATTGACCAGTTTTGGAATACTTACTCTTCCGTTACCGACTGTTGTAGCCGGTGCACTGGGGAGTACGCTAAGCGGTCTATTGGTTATTTATCTCGGTGGATTTTTCGAAAATCGTCCTCATCCGGTCAAGCTTGTCCTCGCAGGAATTGCAGTGAATGCTCTACTACTAGGGTTAACTCGAGCCACCATTATTCTTGCGGACGACCAGGCCTATAGTATTCAATCTTGGTTAATAGGCTCTGTTAGCAATCTCAATTGGGACTCTATCAGTCTGCTCGCCCCGATCAGTCTATTTGCTCTGCTACTCAGTTGGGTTCTGGCTCATCAATTAAACTTATTGGTGCTCGGTAACGATGTCGCTACAGGGCTTGGCGTCAACACCACTGTCATTCGCTTACTTGCTTGTCTCGCCATTGTAATGCTGACCAGCGTCAGTGTCTCCACAGCGGGTCCCATTGGCTTTTTGGGACTGTTAGTTCCTCATATGGCGCGCAAGCTCGTTGGAAGCAACTTCTTCCTTTTAATACCAGCTAGCACGCTTCTTGGCGCATTGTTATTGATGCTGTCTGACACCTTGGCTCGTGCCATCGCCTTCCCGAGCGAAACGCCAGTAGGCGTAGTGACAGCCCTGATTGGCACGCCATTTTTCATCTTTATTTCCATAAAAGGCCGCATCAACTCATGAAGCTTTCTTGGCTAACTCTTGTTGTGATTCTGATTGCTGTAGGCATCGTAAGTATGCTAGTCGGTGTCACGCAATTATCATTGGTACAAGTCGTTGAGACCCTTTTTTGGGGTGGGGACTACGACTTTGTCGTTAATCAATATCGATTCCCTAGATTATTGCTTGCCATTGCTGTCGGTGCGGGACTTGGTGTCTCTGGAGCGCTTGTACAAGGTGTGATCAGAAACCCTCTTGCTTCTCCAGACTTAATTGGCGTGAGCGCAGGCGCTGGTTTCGCGGCCACACTGCTATTGACCATCTGTCCCGATGCGCCCGTTTGGTATCTGCCTTTGGCAGCCATCTTTGGTGGCGTCAGCGTAGGACTTGCTTTGGTTATCATCGCACAAGCGGCAAAACTTCCACCAGCGCGAATGGCGCTTACAGGCATTGCTATAAGCGCCTTTTTAGCCAGCGGTATCGACTTTCTTCTCGTTGTTCATCCAATCGAGATCAACACCGCTATGATTTGGCTTACGGGAAGTTTATGGGGAAGAGGATGGGAGCAACTCCCTTATATTTGGCTCGGTTTAGCCATTTTACTGCCAATTGCTCTATGGTACGCATGGCGTCTGGATATCATTGGCCTTGGTGACGAATCCGCCATCGCTCTGGGTGTACAACTCGAAAAGGTTCAGATAGCCGCAATTCTCAGTGCCGTCATGCTTGCTAGCCTTAGTGTTTCTATTGCCGGAACTATCAGTTTTGTTGGATTACTTGCACCTCATTTAGCTCGCATGCTATTTGGACACAATCACAAAGCGCTCGTCATTGGCTCAGCATTAATTGGAGCGTTATTGGTACTCATCGCAGATGCTATTGCTAGAGGCATCTCGCCGCCAATTGAGCTTCCTGCTGGTGTTCTGACTTCCATCATTGGGGCACCCTACTTCATCTTTCTATTAAAACGCCACAAGGGTTGGTAATGCTGTCTGTTAAAAATCTACACGTTGCGTATGGCAATAAAACCATTATCCAAGATCTTAACCTGTCGATCCCGAAGGGAAAAATCACCGCTCTTATTGGACCTAATGGTTGTGGCAAATCGACCCTGCTGAAAACACTGGCAAGAATCAATCAGCCTAAATCTGGTGAGGTGCTTATTGACGACACACCGCTCACAAAAATCCCAACCAAAGCGCTAGCAAAGAGGCTATCGATGTTACCTCAAACGCATACTAGCCCAGAGGGTATCTCCATACGCCGCTTAGTTGAATATGGGCGTGCACCCTACACATCACATTGGGGAAAACTCAACGAACAGGATAACCAAATAGTAGAGCGTGCTATGGCGGCCACCAGCATCAGTGATTTGGCAGAACTGCCCATCGATGCCCTTTCAGGTGGTCAGCGTCAACGTGCTTGGATCGCGATGATCATTGCGCAAGACACCGAAGTTGTCATGCTCGATGAACCTACCACGTACCTTGATCTTTCTCATCAGGTCGAGCTCATGCAGACCATGCAAACCATGAATCAGCAAGGCAAAACAGTGGTTGTGGTATTACATGATCTCAACCAAGCCTGCCGGTACTGTGATCATTTGGTTGTTCTTAAGGATGGTCAACTCATGACGGAGGGCGCTCCGTCAGAAGTGTTTACTCAATCGTTACTCAAGCAAGTGTTCGACCTAGACGCCATGGTGATTGAAGACCCAGTTTCCAACACCCCAATGTGCGTCGCTCGCTAATCATTTCAATACGTTATACATCAGGCACAACATATTGAAATTTTGGTATTGATAATCATTATCATAACCACTACCATTGCCGCGAAATTTAGCATCAGTGGTAATTACATCTAATGGCATCATCTACAGGGAATCGAGTTTTATCCCTCTCACTACTCGCACTATCTATTGCTCAAGCCAACGCAACTGAAACAACAACGTCATCGACAAAAACAGAACAAGACAACGCCGATGAAAACATGGTTGTGACAGCAACACGTTACAGCCAAGACGCGGATAAGATCCCAGGGTCTATCCACGTTATTTCGGAAAAAGAGCTTAAACAGCAAACTGCAGTCGCCGACGACCTAACCAGCGTTATCGCCAACTTGGTACCAGGCATGACGCCAAGTCGTCAGAAGTTATCAACACAAGGTGAAAACCTGCGTGGACGCACGGCACTTATCATGGTCGACGGTGTTCCACAGAACAACCCACTTCGAAATGGTAACCGTAATGGCTATACCGTTGACTCTTCAATGTTAGAACGTGTAGAGGTGGTTCAAGGTGCAAGTGCGGTGCAAGGCAATGGCGCGACTGGTGGTATCATTAACTATGTGACCAAGAGTGCGAAGCCAGGCGATCACTGGAAACAAACCATAGGCACAAGACTGACCTCTAACCTTAAAGAAGATGGCACTGGTGGCAAAGTTTACTATAACCTTAGCCAGTACGATGAAGACTATGATCTGTTCATCGGTGGAGCTTGGGAACAGCAAGGTCTGTATTACGATGGTAATGGCAATCCTATTGGCATGAACTCGATCCAAGGCGAAACTCAAGACTCTAATGCGACCAACTTCCTTGCAAAAGGTGGCTACAACTTCGATGGTGGCAATCAACGCGTCAGCTTTAGTGCCAGCAGATTCAAACTGCAAAGCAACCAAAACTATGTTGCCGTAAAAGGCGACTGGCAAAATGGTGTTCCGGGTACGGTTGTAAAAGGCACACCAAGTGGTGACCCAACGTCTAACTACGCTGAACTCTATAACTTTGGTTATGATCACTACGACTTTTTAGGCGGTGAGCTTAAATTCCAGGCCTTTTACCAAAACTTCGAGGCTGTCTATGGTCAAGCATCTTGGTGGCCGACACCAGATAAACAGTATGATCAAGGCGCTATTGTTTCTACCAAAAAAGGCTTCAAACTCAGTTATGTGAAGCTGGATTTATTGGGTCTTGATGACAGCTGGGTGATTGGGCTTGATGGTCTAGAAGACTCGACTAAGCAAAAACTGACGCAATCAAACCGCGATGTAACGCCAGATATGATGTATCAGAGCATCGCACCATTTGTTCAAGGTGATATGCTGGTTACCGACTCACTACGCCTATCTGGTGGTGTTCGCTTTGAAAATACACGCGTGAAAGTAGCGAATGGTCAAACGCTATGGGGCTACGGCAACGGCGGTCATCGCGAAGTGAACATCATTGGTGGTGAGCAAACCTTCTCTCAAGCTGTATTTAACGCCGGAGCGGTCTATGACTTCACGCCGAATGTCTCTTCATTCGTTGGCTTTAGTCAAGGGTTCGGTTTACCTGATATTGGCCGAGTGCTTCGCGGTAACTGGATCGGTGGACCAGGCGTTGATGCTCCATCTGGCGGACACCCTATCGATTTTAATACTATGCCAGCAGTAAAGCCGGTCGTGACAGACAACTATGAGGTTGGTCTGAGCTACAGCAACGATAAATTCTTCATTAGCGGTAGCACTTACATGTCTATTGCAAAAGATGGTGCTAACCTAAGTTTAAACAAAGGTGGCACCTATGATGTTGTTCGTCAAAGAACGGATATCAAAGGCTACGAGCTAAGCTCCACTTACCACATTTTACCAACTACGCAGCTCCAAGCGCTATACTCACATGTCCAAGGTCAGGTAGATACTAATCAAGATGGTCGGGTAGACAGTGATATGGATTTAAAAAACCTATCTCCAGATCGCTTGTTGGTCGCAATGAACCACCAGTTTTCTGATAACTGGAATGGCCGAGTACAATACAACCACATGTTCTCGCGCTCAAAAGAGCAGAACGGCGCTGGCAGTGCTCAGAAATTTGATGGCTATGGTCTGATGGATCTTTCGATGTTCTACAACATGAAACGTTACGGCCGAATCAGTGTGGGGATTGAAAACCTCTTTAACGAGCAGTACATCAACTACTTTAGCCAAATTCGCCACCATAGTGCGTATTACTTCTCAGGTCGTGGCAGAACCTTCAGCATAGGCTACGAAGTCGACTTCTAAAAAAAGCCCCTTACCATTGGTGAGGGGCTTTTTTAACCGAAGGGTCCCGTCCTGCAATGAGTTAAACGTCTAACCTAGTCAGCTAACTGTTAGCAGTTGTTTCTGTTTGGTCTCCCTAGTGTCAATGATGACTAAAGACTATTCAAACTTGTGAAACATTCGTCAAACCAATAACTCGCTAACACTATTTTTGCATTGGTCTTTTATGGTTGCCGCCTACGAAATAGCAGTGGTAGCAAACATGAAAAAAATAATTATGATGGCATTGGCGCTGTGCTTAGGCTTTAGCTCAGTTGCCAAGGCAGATACCGGGGTTGGTCTTTTTGTTGGAGACCCGTATTGGGGTTTGGACTTCAAGCACAATGATCTGCGCTTTAATGTCAGCCTCGACGACCGTATGGGGTTTGGCGTCAACAAAACCTTCGGTATTCAAGATACACCAATCTACCTTTTTGTCGGCGGTCACTATGTCGATAGAAACAGTCGCTATATTGCGGTGACGCCGGGGATCGGTGCCGAGTTTCGCGTGAAACCAGTTGGATTTTACGTAGATGTCACTCCGGCAATTTATCTTGATGAATTTGAAATTGAACTAGAGGCAAGAGCCGGCTTTAGAGTGTATTTCTAGAAAAATAGGCTAGAGGCCGTACATACCAGATAAAAGAAGACCCAGTCGTATTAAAACTGGGCCTTTTTTGGGTTCTGGTTACAGTAGATCAGTTATCTGTTAATCGGCTTTTTGCTAATTAACTAGAAGCTGTGATTTAGTCGCTTCATCCGTAAATGCTGCCTTCACACTGTTACGATAGATGTGCATGTAATCGTCTTCGCTCAAGTTGAACTGTTCCATCACTTTTTGTACTTCTTTCGTCATGGTGGTGTTGGAAACCGTTCTGTTGTCCGTGTTAATCGTTACAGGGATACCGCGCTGTCTAAAGTCTTCAATTGGATGAACATCCATACTTTCCACCGCTTTGGTCTGAACGTTACTACTTGGGCACGTTTCTAGCGCAACTTGTTTGTCGTGAACGAGATCAAAGGCAGCTTGATGAGTAGCGATATGGATGCCATGCCCCACTCGCTCTGCACCCAGCATGGTAATCGCATCATACACGTTCTGACCTTCACCCTGCTCACCGGCATGAATAGTCACATTGAGACCTTTTTCTTTTGCATATTTAGCGAATGGGATGAACTTTTCGCAAAAGCCCAACTCTTCGCCACCAGCAAGATCAAACGCAGCCACACCTTTGCCCACATATTGCGAACCAACATCAATGACATCATTAATTTCATCCGTTGGCATATGACGCAGTAGAGACAGGATAATGTTGCCTTTAATGCCGTGAGCTTGTTCCGCACGCTTCATACCAGCAACAACGGAACCGATAATCTCTTCTACATTTAGCCCTTGCTCTCGATGTAACAGAGGACCAAATCGTACTTCCATATACGTTACGTTTTCTAGAGCGGCGTCTTCATATACCTCAAAGGCGATACGCTCGAGTGCCTCTTTTGTCTGCATTACAGACAGTGGCAGGTCAAAACGTTTTAGGTATTCAATCAGGTTTGGACAGGTTTCTGGGGCAATCATCATGTCACGGATGACTTCCACATCTGTACTAGGCAATTCGATGTTCTGTAGCTCCGCCAACTCGATAATAGTCTCAGGGCGAACACTTCCATCTAAGTGGCAGTGTAGGTCGATTTTTGGCAGTTGTTTATAATTCATCGTTACCTCTTTTTGGAATAATTGATAAGCCTCAGAATTTCCGTATGTTTATTCCGACTCCGTGCAGATAGGCCAACGAACTCGTGTCTTCGTCAAATCCAACATACATGAGCGGATTTACCGAACTCAAGGGAATAACCCGCATTTATACTGATAAACTTAATACAAAACCACCCTAACTACCCAATATAGTGTGACTTTGTTCACTTTTATTTGAGTAAACGTTTGCGTATTCGTTTGTAATTTTGTGGTTTTACTCACAAACAGTTCTAGGACACTTCCACCACATTTCCCGACATTTCTTGCACAGACCCACAAACGAGAATTGCTTACATTACGCCCCGAAATTAAACACTCTTATAAATACGGAATGGGTAACAGAATGAAAAAGACAGTGGCAATCGCGATCTCAGCTTTGATGGCAACTAGTGCATGGGCAAACTCAGTAGAACCAGGCTTCTACTTGGGCGGTGGTTTTGGTCTTACTGAAAGTAAGCTAGAGAACCAGGACATGTCAGCGTTCCCAACACTAGATGGTTCGCGTTCACTACGTGTATACGGTGGTTACCAGTTCAACCGTATCGTTTCTCTGGAAGGTGGATACACTAACTATGGTGACCTTTCGCACGCAATGCTTCAAGGTGCTAATGCTAAGGTTACACCAAGCGCTTTCTCTGTAGCAGCTAACTTAGGTTACAGCTTTGACAATGGTCTACGTCCATTTGCTACTCTTGGTCTATCTCACGTAAACGTTGATCTTAAAGCAAATGGTCAATCAGAAAGCGATTCTGCATCTGGTTTCCGTTACGGCTTGGGTCTAGAGTACGCACCACAAATGATTGATGGTCTTGCAGTACGTGTTGCTTATGAAGCGGATGCATTCAAAGTAGACATGGGTGGTTCAAGCACAGACACATTCTCAGTAGGTTCTCTATACCTAGGTGCTTCTTACAAGTTCTAATGTAGAACTACTTAAGAAATAGACGCTCAGCCCTTCCCCCTTTCGGGCTGAGTGTGCATCATTCCTTCGGTTCTTTCTCATCACTCAAACCGGCAAACAATGCGCCGCTTTTAGGCATCCAGAACTGGCACCCTTCTCGCTTCATAGAAGTCGGGTTTCCCCATGCTGTACAAAGATCTTTCTCGTTGTCTCTTTTTCTCTGAAACTGGCGACAGGTTCCACAAACAAACTCCATTTATCACTCTCCTCTCGTTCCACATTACCTTAGTTGGATATTCATCGAGTTGTATTGATTCATCGCAACTTACTCCAATGTAAGAATCTGCTTATTTTTCACCTCATGAGAAAGCCTCTGCTTAATTTTGTTCCCTTTCTTACCGGACAGGAATATAAATTGCGTAATCCTTTTTGATGATAGATAACGCCCATATGGGAAACGCACTACAGCCACCAACTCAGGTAAACGAAAAGCCATTGCAACTGCTTATGCAGGTTGCGGTATCCGATGAACCCGTATCTGCTAAGACTTTGAGCCAGCAGTTAGGTGTACCACTTAGTAGCCTTTACAGACATATCAAACTACTTAAAGAGTGGAACCTCATTGAAGAAAGTGCTCATGACAAAACGCTGATCGTCGGCCCTGCAGCTCTTTTACTGATGCACAGCTACCAATCAAGTCCTCACAACTTGGAAACAATTGAGAGCATTTTGTTCAGACTGCAGAAGCAAACGGGTGAGATGGCAGCCTACATGGTACCAGTGGGTTATCGAGCGTTATGTGTCAGCTTACAAGAAAGCGCCCAAGCGCTGCGTTGTAGCTACGTTCGTGGACAAAGCCAACCTTTATTGCGCGGCGCTTCGTCCAAGGTAATGCTGGCCTACCTGCCTGAAGCTCGACGCGAAAAGATCCTTCGCCATTTCGGAGAAGAAGCAAACGCCGAAGCTTGGCAAACTGAGTTGGATCAGATTCGCAAACAGGGATTTGCTATCAGTACGTCTGAGTTTGACCCTGGAGTGACGGGCATCAGTGCACCTGTTACCAAGGGATCTAAGCTAATCGGTGCGGTTTCTATTATGGCGCCTGCTCATCGTGTGGAGGCGAACAAGGACAGATTCATTCTTCATGTATTGCAGGCAGCCAGAGCGTTGCCTCCAGAAAGGTAATTCATCATGCTAAGCGTCTTCAAACAGCTATGGAAACGTCGCTATCATCCTGTAATGGATAACAAATTGTCAGTCTTGACGGTATGCGAAGCGATTAAACCCCAGACCAATGCTCAGTTTGAAGACGCTGAATCCTTGCTTGATACGGCTTACGATTGGCTTAGCGCTCAACACTATTCTCATTCAATGAGAAATGCTGGACATTACCCAATCCTTACCGCCTATAAAAGTGAGCGACCATACTTCGAAAACCCAATGGCTAGCCATGATTTCAAAGAGAAGTTAATAGAGCAATTAACCGTCGGTGCGATGCCTTTGCTGATTACTAACTGCCATGAAACCTTACTCGACGTCTTTCCAAGTTTTCTGATTGAACGCGAAGAAGTCGGTATCATTAACATCAATGCTCATCTTTTGATGGATCAATGCCTAGATTTGACGATGGGCTCAATGCTTCACTTCGCCTTGAATCGATTCAATGAATGTCGTGCCTTTCATATTGGCATTGATGGCAGCAAGTGCGACAAAAAACAGCTAGAGTACGCAGAAGACATGGGGTGCGACTGGCTCATGGCAGATGAAGTGAACTATCGAGGACGCGCGTTACTCAAAGAGCAATTGGCGCGCTTTATTAGTCATTGCGACAAGCTCGTGATTACGATTGACCTGCCTTCGATCTCAAAACACAACTCAAGCAGTGAGAAGCGAAAACTGGATATTGCTATGGTATTAAGAGCACTTCGTCAGTGCTTGGCATCAAACAAAGTGTTGCTCATTCAACTTGTTGGAGCTCAAGAGCAACACATATATTCCAAAGCAACCCAATTGCTGGTTCAGGAGATTGGTGAGTTTTATCAATGAACTGATTAGGCTCCCCCAACTTGACTCGCTGACGAGTCTAGGGGGGAGCTAAAAAGACGATAGGTTTGCAGCCAAGGCTATTTCACTTCATATCTTAGTAAGACTTCATTATCTAACACGACGTTAGTCGACCAGATAAAACTTGCTCCAGCCCCACTGAACTTTTCGATAAAGTTCATATAAGCCTTTTTATTATTCACCCCGATGTCATCTTCAGAGTATTGGGTCGCTTGAGGCCATGCCATTGAGTCAAACTCTGGATTCATCCAGTCGCCAGGAACTTCCCAGTGAGCGGCATAGGCGTTCTCACCGGAGTCAGTGCCCTCTGTGGTGCAGCTCTCTGATAGACGTTTTCCATCGACTTCACTTAAGCAAGTTAAGTCATAGATAGGTGCGGTATAAAACGTTTGTGCTTGCCAGTCTGTACTTGTTACAGTTCCATCACTAAAGCTCGCGATAAAGCCGCCATCCCCAGGGTGATAAGCCTTTCCACGATTATCTTCCGTGCCCAGACCTAGGTTTTCTTCCCAATCAATCACCTTTACGGCAATCGTGTAGGGCTTGTTAACTTTGAACTTTACAATACTTGAGTTAAAAGGTGTAAAGGGCACAGTGTCTACGGCGACAAGCTGACCATTTATATAGAGTTCGAAGTAGTTATCCGCAAAAATGTACCCCGTGATCTCGTCACCATCTGCATCTATTACAGCAACAGGTACCGAGTCCATATCTACGTAATCAATACTCTTTGGAGTGATCTTGGCACACTCTTCATATAAATCGACCGCTTTTGTTGCCGTGGTAAAGTGATTCTCCGCTGGAACCGTCCAAACCTTGCCGTCAGAGTCGGCGATCTCTCCTACCCCCGCGACACGGCTTCTTCCGTTCTCGCATTCAAATAGATTGGCTTCGACCGTTTTTGCGAGACCTTGAGTAATACTGGCGGTACCCTTGTAATCACTAATGCCAGCACTTAAGGCGGAACCCGATACCGTTAAGCTTACAGCTGTCATTAAACCGATAGATGAAAGAGTAGCAACACGATTGTATGTAATGCGCATAAATAGAATCCAGCCTAAGATACGAGGTTTAAGTGTAGTAGTTGGTAAAGAGAGTGAGAGCAATCATTAGAATTTAACTCTCAACTCGGAGCGCATTTTAACTGGCGTATTGAAAATATACGTAAATGATTAGCAATGTTAGGTAAACTGATTGCGGCCGAGAGTACTCTATGATCGTTTACTTTTTCCTTGAAACTGCTTAATACTCTTCTTTCTTTGTGTTCTGCGATTGGCTTGCTTGTCTCGTGGTGCGCGTTTGTTTTCGCCGGTAGAAGGCTTATCGGTAACAGGAAAGCCATCCAGCTCATTTAGCACGAGCTCACGATCAGTCGTCTTTCTAATGGATTCAAGATACTCAGTTTCACCGTGGCAAACTAGAGAAACGGCGACACCTTGCAGTCCAGCTCTAGCGGTTCTTCCAATTCGGTGAACATAAGTCTCTGGATTGGATGGCAGTTCGAAGTTTATGACGGCTGGGAGGCTTTCGACGTGAATGCCGCGCGCAAGTAGATCTGTAGCAATAAGAACACGCATTTTTTGCTGTTTAAAGCTCTCAAGCGTTGCTTCTCTCTCAGCTTGATTTTTATTGCCATGCAGTGCGGCTGCCGCAAGCCCTGCTTTGCTCAACTTCTTACATAGCGCATCAGCGTTATCTTTCGCTCCAATAAACACTAATACCTGAGACCAGTTATTGCGTGTAATTTGATCTATCAGTGCTTTAGCTTTGCTTCCTTTATTAACCAGATAAAGGATTTCTTCGATTGCGTCTTCGTTTTTAGCCTCTTTTTTTGCCTCAATGAACACTGGAGAACTGAGCAACGTCTTTGCTTTTTCTTCAAGTGCCTGCGGAAAGGTAGCCGAAAACAAGAGTGTTTGACGCTGTTCCGGCAGGCTTTGAATAATGCGCTGTACGTCCGTCCAGAAGCCCATTTCTAGCATTCGGTCAGCTTCATCAAGCACCACGTTAGATACCATACTCACGTCTAATGCTTGTTCAGCTAATAGCTCGATAAGTCTTCCTGGCGTGGCAACAACAACCTCCCAACCCATGGAAAGTTGAGCTTTCTGTTGTTCTTTATCTACCCCACCGCAAATACAAACCGATCTTACTGACGTATTTTTAGCGACCAGAAGCAAGGCCTCGGTAACTTGTGACGCAAGCTCACGAGTTGGAACGAGGACTAAAGCTTTAGAACTGTTTTGCCCCTCGAGAATAAGTTGTAAGAGAGGGAGTCCATAAGCCAATGTCTTTCCACTTCCCGTCTGGGCGATCGCTAAAACATCCTTGTGATTTAGAATCGCAGGAATAGCGAGTGCCTGAATGTCCGTTGGTTCGCAGAACGTTTCAGGTAACGCTGCAGTCAACTCTTGAGATAGCGATAACTTGGTAAATGGCATAGTTTTGGTCTTCGTTAATGCTGATTGAGGATGGTGTCGTGGGAAATGAATCGATCAGTTTACATGTTATATAACTGCCCAAACTTCCCTCTTTCCATCAAAGAGCGCACTTTACCACAGATAACTTAGCGGTGTTTAGCGACTCTCATCTTGTAAGTAACTTGATCAAGCTATTTGGTACATAAAACATTCATATACTTCCGTTACCCTCAATTCATAGCGGCATATTGGATACCTAACCGTCAGTAAAGAGGTGTGCCAAACAAGGTCGTTATGACAAAAAACAAAACAGACTATGTAAAATTGACGAGAGAAAAGCGAACAATGAAAGATGTACATTTTATCGAGGTGAAACGATACATGGAGCGTCAGTACTCAGTGCCTCCAGCCTACATCGATGACCTAAAGTCGGCACAACTCAAAGGATTTCCAAACCAGTACGCGGTGCTTGTCGAAGCGTTCAATAGAGAGTGGAGTTTGCTTATTGATACTAGTAAGTCGAATATTAAAATCAGAGAAGTCAGCTAAAGCAAATCCGATAGTATCTATATTTATCGTCATTTGCTGTTTTTCATAGAAGTCTTCAACACTCTACTTTTGAGTAACATGGACTCCTATCACCTATGTTAGTTTTCTTTAACATTGAGCTAGAATCGATTGAGTACTGCACTAAGAACTGTTCAATGTCGTCCAAAATGACACGACAAGCAGCATTTATTACGGAACTATCTACACCTCGGTAACGTTGATTACATTGATTTGTCATGTTCAATATTTTCTTGGCCAGTGCTTTCGATGTGTTGACCTCATTGATGCGAACTAAGAATGGCTCTAAGTTGCCATGTAGCGCTTTCGTAACCAAAGATGCGCTAAACAGTTCCTCGTTTTCTAGAAGTTTAGACTGCACCATCGTTAATAAATCTTGAGTTGTTACAGTCGACATAAAACACCAATTCAATGAATAGCTTACCTAGAGAGCCACGCAGTTGTGGACAGCTCTTTAGCATATAGATATCGTTGAGTTGCACGTTGAACCCAGTACTATTTTTTATCGTTCTCGACGCCAGTTTCTATCGCTTCCAACTCTTTGTTTAGCTGGTTTGCCACCTGACCTGACAACTCTTTCATCTTTGTAATGCCATTTAAAATGGAGCGAACAGTCTTAGTCATTTGCTGTGGTCCCATAACGACCAGAGAAACAATGGCAATCATGGCCATCTCCCAAAAACCAATATCGAACATTGTCGTATCCTCTTAAGTTGAATGCTTTCGCTCGCCTTATCGATGGAAGAGCGAAGCTAATAGGTTGCAAAAGAACGTATAGTTTCATCGTTATCTAGTGGTTAGCCTCTTGCGGGACTAGGGGGTTATCGATGAGGCTATCTGCGTCATGAGCGTTTAAGTCATTGGGTTTGTAGAATCGCGCCATAACCAGACCGGCTTCGAACAACAACCACATGGGTAGAGCTAACAGAGTCTGAGAAATGACATCGGGTGGCGTGAGTAGCATGCCTACCACAAATACGCCAACAATCACGTGAGAACGCTTACTCGCTAGAGACTTAGGTGTACTTGCACCAGTCCAGCACAGCAGCAATGTAGCTATAGGAATTTGAAATGCTAAACCAAATGCAAAGAACAGTTTAAGGACAAAGTTCAGATAGCTAGAGATATCGGTAGCGATGCTGATACTTTCTGGTGCCACAGAGGTAAAGAACGAAAATACCAATGGGAATACTACATAGTAAGCGAACACAGCACCGAGGTAGAAAAGGATTGCTGACCCAAAAATTAATGGAATTAGCATACGTCGTTCATTTTGATAAAGCCCCGGTGCGATAAACGCCCAAATCTGTGATAACCAGTACGGTACTGTGGCAAACACTGCCACTACGATGGTTAACTTTATTGGGGTAAAGAATGGTGCCGCGACGTCTGTGGCAATCATCGCCCCTCCTTCGGGTAGCTCCGCAATCAGAGGCTGTGCTACGAACGAGTAGATATCGTTAGCAAAATACACCAAGGCAATAAACGCAACGAAGATAGCGGAAACAGAACGTAATAATCTATTACGCAGTTCTAAAAGATGACCAATTAATGTTTGAGAGTAGTTTGCGCTCATCGTCTTTACCTTATTTATAGGGAGAGATGACGTCCTTGTCTCAGCTAGCTTCCAGCATAGTCGTTGGGGAGCCGAGTGATACTATTACTTCGCTTCGTCTCCAGACTGAACCGGTAGGTTTGAGTCTGGTTTGTTGTCATCTTTCATTGCCGTTTTGAAGCCGTTGATTGCAGTGCCGACATCGCCACCTAGAGTGCGCAGACGTTTAGTGCCGAACAGTAATGCTACGATGATTGCGATGATTGCGAGTTGCCAAATACTAATTCCAGCCATGATAGTGCCTCTTATTGATACTAATTAATTAAACAGTAAGTCGACTATCCCTGCGACTCTTGGGATGTGCGTTTACTATAAAGATCAATGTGCGAATGAAGAAGTCAGGTACTTTCAGTTAATTCGAAAGGTTTAATATTTATTATTTATATACAGATACTTACAACAAAAAATGCCAACCCGCAGAGCAGATTGGCATTGAGAGATGGAGTAAATAGCTATGTATTAGTCATTAAACATCATCACGGTTGATTGGCTGAGTTGCACAGCGCAGCGCACCACCTAACATAGAAGCTACCTGAAATGGTTGCTCGATAACATTGTGACCGTGCTTGCGAACTTCCGCTACGATACGTGCATGGTGTGGATCCATGATAACGGTATCTGGGCTTACAGGAAGACCGTTACAACCTAACCATGCGGCTTCCTCTGGCGTTACGTCTATAAACGTATAGTGAGACAAGCTCTCTGGCAGCGCAGACTTAATCCATTCACGGCAGATAAGCGCTAAATTAGGGCTCAAAATAGACAGAGCACAGTCTAGGTGCAGCGATTTCTTATCTAGGATAAATGGTGTCACTATGTACTCGTCGCCGAACATAGACTTCACAAATTCATAGCCGTTCATGTTAGAACCTTTACCAATACCCAGATAGATGTTCTTACCATCTACAACGAAGTCACCGCCATCCAAACAAATCGCATCTTCATTTGCTTGCTCTACTCGCTTCTTGTCGCCCGCGAAAATGTCCATTGTCGCTTGTGGCGTAGAGAAGAACTTGCCTTGTCCGTTCTTCATGATGTCTTTGTAGAACGAAGTAAATGTGTATTGCTGCTTACGTTTGAAGTCCATGCGCAGTGAAGATACGACTGTAGTGTTACCGACTGTACAGAACACATCACGTGGGAAAATCTGGTCTATCCCCGTCGATAGGTATTTTGCATCTTCACCCGTTACGCGTGGCGGGCGGTGTACTGTTACGCCAAGGTCTTCAAGTGTTTGGGCTAGTCCGTCAATCTCTGCGGTTGCTTGCTCTAGTACTTCTTTACCCAATGCATCTTCCCAACGTTTACCTGCGTTTGCTTCCATCATCTTAGCGGTTTCAGGCTTTAGCCAAGGCTTCATGTTAGTGATGCTTTTCTCGTTCCATTCGATGAACAGGTCATCAGGATGAGGTGCGCGACCTACGAAGATTTCGTTCAGTTTGCCGTATTCAGAGGTGACGTGGATACGTTTAGTTGGGTCTACTTTTGGTGCACAGATATTGGTAACTGTGTTAGCAATAGCTGTTGGTGCAATCGATGCTGCTCCAGCCACTACAGCAGCGCTTCCTGCGAGTTTGAAAAAATCACGGCGGTCAATTGAGTTTGTCATTGTGCGTCTCCTGTTGAGGTAATCTGTGTTGACGAGACGCAGTATCTATCAGAACATTGAAAAGATAGAGTTAGGTATATTCAATAATATTTACACATTGTTGAACCAACAGCTGTGTGAGTGACTAAAATGAAGGGTACACCAACGCTATATTTGGCCAGTAATAGAGGTGAATATGTTTTCTATTGAACAAGTTAAAGTGTTTGTCGCATCCGCAGAGTTGGGTTCTTTCTCTGCGGCTGCTCGCAGTATGGGTAAGAGCCATAGCTCTATAAGCATGGCAATTACAAGCTTGGAGGACGGCCTTGGTGTTCAGTTATTTGACCGTTCTACCAAGATGCCCACGCTGACCGAAGATGGCGAACGTTTTTATGAGCAGTCTTTGCTATTGCTTCGACAAATTGAGCGTATGCATGCCTCGGCAAAAAGCTCGTTAAACAAAGTAGAGAAGAAGCTTCGTATTGGCCTTGGAGAAATGGTTCCGTTTGCGCTGATCGAGAGCCTTTTAGAGAAAACAGCAGAAAAATACGCTCATACTAAGCTAGGTGTCTTTAGAGGAGAGTATGCGTTGCTCATCGAAAAGTTACAACGAGGTGAGCTAGACATCGTGGTTTCCACGAATGCGGAAACGGCACCGCGTGCAGTAGACTTTTACGCCATATTAGAGATGGAGTTTGTGTGCATTTGTTCCCCTGATTCCTCTTTGGCGGATATGCCAGTTGTCGACAATGAGCGCTTGTTAGCAACCCGCCAACTGGCATGTGTAGATATGTTAAATAATCCGGTGTTGAAAGCTTATGCGTCTGTATCACCGGAAATCTGGGAGATGACCGATCAAGACGATATGATCAAATTGGTTGAGCAAGGCGTTGGTTGGGCTACCGTACCAAAGATGTTAGCAGAAGAGCGTATAGAGATAGGAACATTAAAGATTTTCAGACCTGAGTTCAGTCATACAAAGCAAACAATCCTTATTGATATGCTGGTTTCCTCTTCTCGAGAGCGAGGGCCAGTTCAACAGTTCTTGATGAAAGAGCTTCAATCTTTGGCTAAGTAGCTGTGTGAAAGTGTAAGCCCAAAATGCCTGCATCAAAGCAGGCAGTTGGTTTAGCACTAAGGTGTCAGCAAGCATCATGTTAGAACTTGTGGGCGAAGCTAATAAACGCTCTCACGCCGTGCATATGATTAGAACGCGATGGCTCTGTAAATACTCGGATGCTCAAGCTTGAATTGATAGCCTTGATTAGTGTACCAAACTCTACCCCAACCCCGGTTAGATTAGAATGATATAGTCCCAAGCGCTGACCATCATCGTTGTGACCAGCATCTTTCGTTAAATGACCCACATGGTATGCGTAACCGCCTAAGTTCATACCATTTTCAAATCGATACTGAAGAGACCCTTCGATATAGCCAACAGTACCCGGCTTCATATCTCGACCTCTACGTAAATCCTTTGTTCTGTACTCTAAGTTTGACGCAAAGTTCGCTTGCCAGCTGTCATTAATGTTCCATGTTGCTTGACCGCCAATTTGGTGAATATCGTAGGTTTTGTCTGTGTTGGTGTTCCCAGACTTTAAACCTAAGCGAAAAGTATAGTTAGCCGCTAGATGCCAGTCTTTACCAATTGTCCAATTGAGTTTGATGGGTGTCATCCAAGGGCTGCGACTGACATCCAGTAATTTTCCGTTTAGGTCTCGGCCTGAACCTCCAGGATATAAGCCACCAGATACCAGCGTGGCACCAAGGCTGTATTTACCGCCGAGCAGATCCAAATCAGTATTGTAATGTAGAGTGCCTAAAAGCACCTGCAAGCTGACGTCAGTTGGTAGATTTTGACCATTAGCGTCATTTCCTTTTATTTTGTAGTGTCCATACGTAATTGCACCAATTAAGCCTTTCCCAGCATAGACAGCGGCATTAGCTGTTGCGTTGAATCCGGGCTGGTTAGCTGTCATTTCTGGTGAAACAAAACTGCTTGCTAATGCTGAGCTTGTAACCAATAGTCCGAGAGCTGAAGTAGCGATTTGGCGAGTAATCGTTGAACGTAACATTTGTACCTGATCCTGAGAGAAATGAAGAGAGGATTGTCATTCAGCAGTCACGCATCTCGAAATCAGGTGATTTCAATTCTTCTGACAGGTCGCAGGAGCAAGTGATAATACTGATGACCATAGCAATGCCCTGCCAATGGCAGGGCTGATGATTCGTTCGCTACAAATTAACCTTTACGGTAGATTGGCTGAGTATTACAGCGTAGAGAGCCGCCAATTTTGCCTACTTCGTAGTATGGGAAGTGGTGGATTTTGATTTCAGGGCGCAGTTTCTGGATCTCTTTACGCAGACGCTCCGCTTCTGTAGCCATGACGATTTCAGTTGGGCTAATCATGATGAAGTTAGCAAGTTTCTTCGCTGCTTCATACTCGGTGATTTGAATCCAATCTTTCTTACGTAGGGACTCAGGTAGTCCTGCGATACCACCTACAATATCGCGCTCTAGAATTACTCCCCAATCGCCAAATGCGTTCATTACGCAATCAAGGTGTTGGTGAGGGAAATGCTCAGTGCTGATCTCAATTTCGTGAACATTGAACTCCGGATATGCATTACGGATCCATTGTGCACCAAGCTTGTTTGACGCGAGGCCAGAGTTACCGACATAGATGTTACCGTGATCAATCATTACATCGCCACCTTCGATTAGTGGCTCTAGGTCATGATCATGGTCGTATGTATCTAGTGGTTGAGGCATTGATTTAATGTCGGTGCCGTTGCGCATTAGTTCCATTGTTAAGTGGCGTACAGCGTGCTTGTTTCGACCGCGTTCTGGGGTCATGAATGCTGTTTCAAATAGCGTGTTACCAACCGACACCATACCATCACGGCAGTACACGTCGATGTTCATGTTAGTGTGGTTGTTATAGTCATTTTTCATATCGTCCGTTAGGTCAGCTGGACGGTGTACTAGAATACCTTTACTTTCAAGAAACTTAACAACAGTTTCCATTTGACTAGCGGCTTTGTTATACCACTCTGGATTCGCTTCAGAGAATAGCTTGCCACCGTGTTCTTTAAGCATATCTACTGTTGGTTTACCTGCGAAATCCCAGATTTCGTTGTATTCAGGCAGTCGAAAGTTGTCGATACGGCCGAACATTACTTCTTTAAGCTCGCCATCTTCTGAGAACACGTTGATTTTTTTAAGTGGCCCCTGATAAGCCGTATTATTTCCGCTAAAGTCCGTTTTAGCCGTCGCAGCATTTGCTACGCCAGATAGCGCCAAAGCGCCGGTTGATGCTACGCCTGCCACTGCTGCTGCACTGCCAGCAAGTTTGAAGAAGTTGCGACGGTCTAATGATTTCATATTTACCTCGTTAATCTATCGATTATTAAATTTGAGTAAGGGGCTTATTTGCCCCGAGATAGATAATGCTCTCAAATTAACCTAAGATTAAGTCAGGACATGTCGAAAATTTGGGAAGGTTGATGTATCACTTAGATCAGTTGATCGCTTTAGTCACTGCAGTGGAAGCGGGATCGTTTTCAGCAGCGGGTAGGAAACTTGGTAAGGGTCACAGCACAATCAGCACATCTATAAACAACTTTGAACTCACGTTGGATGTGCAGTTATTCGATCGCAGCCAAAAGTACCCAGTCTTAACACCTATCGGGGAACAGATATACGCACAAGCCAAGTTGATACTCAGGCAAAATGAACGAATGATGGCTTTTTCGGCGAGTAAGGCGAAATTTGAAGAGGAGTCTTTGGAGATAGGGTTGGATACTATTTTACCATTTGCCTATATCGAGGAAGAGCTGGAAAAACTCTCAACTGATTTTCCCCACACAGAAATTCATGTGTCACGCTCAAACGGTGATTCACTTCAGCAACAGTTGGTAGCGGGAAAGCTAGATGTCGCCATTCAAGCAAATCGAGGTGCCGTAACTGAAAGCGTCGACTTTGTGGATTTACAGCCATTGATTTTTGATTGTGTATGCTCGCCCGACTCCGAATTAGCAGATATGGCAGTAGTAGACAGCGAAACGCTAATGATGACTCGGCAAATCTGTAATCGCGATATGCTCGAAAATCCTTTAACCGGCGTTAAAGCGAAGTTTTCCAATGAGATTTGGACCGCAGAGGATATGCAAGACGTAGCAAGAATTGTGGAACAAGACCTCGGCTGGGCTTACTTACCAAGAGAAATCTCAAGTGAGAGGACTGCAATTGGAACACTTTCAACGTTTGTGACCGATTACAATCCAGACAATATACCCGCCCGCTGTGAGGTTGACTTACTCACTGCTCCTGGCAAACGAACTGGTCCGGCGCTATCCCGACTCACAGAACTATTGAGGGCGAAAGTAAAAATAAGTTAGGTGGGGGAAGTTGGCTGTAGATACGCTGGAATATTGAAAACTTACTAACGCACAAATTGACCAACGCACAAGTAGCCAGCTAATGTCGTTTTGAACTACACCAAATAACGCGCCAAAAACAAATCCGCGGTAGACTGAGCCAACTGCATCACAGCCTCTTCACTCATAACATCACTCATACCCATCAACTGCGGCCAAAAGCAGCTTCCCTTTATCAAGCTGTGAAGCTGAATGCTTGCAGTGTCTATATCATCTATCTTAAGCACACCCTCCTCGTTTTGCTGTTCAAGCCACTTATAAAGTGCGGTCTCTTGTTTGGTCATCTTGGCAGCTTGCTCTTTGAGCTCATCTGGTCGATAGAAGTAATGACCGAAGGCAACTTTAGCTAAGTCGATATAGGAAGGCTTGTTGAGGATTCGTATCTCATGCGCTAACAAATAGTGAAGCTGCTCTTCGACACTTTTCGTTTCCAAGGGCGTGAGGTCAACGTCCGCCATGGATTGGTGCCAAAGTTCAGATAGCAATAACATCACTAACTCTTCTTTCGATTCGAAGTGGTTGTACACCGTGCGTTTCGACACGCCTGCTAATGAAGCCAACTTATCCATGCTGGTATTTTGCACGCCAAACTCGTTGAATGCGTCTTTAGCGGCGCTGATGATCGCTTCTCTTTTCAACTCGCTTCTTGTTTTCTTCTTTTCAATCATAACGTTAACCGACACGGTGGAAATTTCTCTAATTATTTTACACTAAGTAGTTTACTTTTCACCACATAAAAGTAAACTACACTGGTCAGTTTACTTAAAGAAGAGATGAGCAAAAGCTCACATGACAGAAGAGTCAGCACTATGAGAAAGTCTCTACTAGCCACATTAGGAGTTCTATCAATGAGCACTACTGCACTAACAGCTTGTACAAATACTGAAAAAGATCCTGAGCGTTACCCAGACAAATACGTCAACAGCGAAATGGAGTACAAATCTAGCTTTGGTGACATGGTTGAGATCATGAAATCCTACTTCACCACAGATCGCGCTGAACCAACCCCGACGTTTGATTTGCCGGTGAACACGATCACAGCGCAACAGCTGATCGAGGAAACAGAAGACGTGGTCTATCGTATAGGACACTCTAGTGTGATTATGAAGCTCGACGGTCAAATCGTTATGGCTGACCCAGTGTTTAGTGATCGCGCGTCACCAGTGCAATGGGCAGGACCAAAACGTTTCCACCAGCCACCTATCTCACTCGAAGCGTTGCCTAAAATCGACGTGGTCGTGATAAGCCACGACCACTATGACCATCTAGACAAAGCGTCAGTGAAAGCGCTAGCAAACAAAACGTCGCACTTTATTGTGCCGCTTAAAGTGGGCAACTACCTGACTAAATGGGGCGTACCTGAAGATAAAATCACCGAGCTAGCTTGGTGGGAGTCGCATGAGGTCAATGGTATCGAGTACACGTTGACGCCAACACAGCACTTCTCTGGTCGTGGTTTAACTGACCGAGATTCAACCTTGTGGGGAAGCTGGGTAATCGACAGTAAAGAAGCCAAAGTCTTCTTTAGCGGTGACTCTGGCTACTTTGGTGGGTTTGCTGAGATCGGTGAAAAATACGGTCCATTCGACTTTACTATGATTGAGACAGGTGCGTACAACAAGTTGTGGTCACAGATTCACATGTTCCCGGAGCAAAGTGTTCAAGCGCATATTGATGTGAAAGGTAAAGTGATGATGCCAATTCACAACAGTACATTTGACCTGTCAATGCATGACTGGCATGAACCGATGAACAAAGCGTTAGAGATCAGCGAAGAGCGCGGTGTTACTATGGTCTCTCCAGAAATTGGTGAACGATTAGAGATCCTAAATCCGACACCAGTCAAACAATGGTGGAAACAGTGAAACCCTCAGCGTTAGCTCTACTACTCGTTACACTAGCCAGCACAGACGTGCTGGCTGATACCGAAAGTGATGTGCTGTATCTGATCGATCAGATGCAGACCTCCTCATGCACCTTTATCCGAAATGGTAAAGAACACACCGGGCAAGAAGCGGCAGATCACCTTCGAAGGAAGTGGGACTATGCTAAGGATGATGTCACCTCTACACAGGTGTTCATTGATGAAGTGGCGTCTAAAAGCTGGTTTACTGGCAAAGCCTATCAAGTCGTTTGCGCAGATAGCTCGTCTAGCAGTGCTGACTGGCTAACGCAACAGCTTAAAGCCAAAGCGAACTAAGCTCCCTCTCCAACAAACTCATTGCCACGCAGCTTTTGTTATCCTCGTTCACAAGCAGAAGCTGCGTTTCGTTGCTGCACACCTTCAGTGTCTGATCAACGAACACGGGGCGCTTGAAGTCAAAGCGGCATTTTTTAATCAATCCTGTATTTATCTCGTTGCTGGCAACATTCAGCAATCTCGCTGCCATGTCCATTCCGTGCACAATGGGGGCTTTAAACCCAAACAGCCTAGCCATAAGACCATTCAGGTGGATAGGATTGTAATCACCCGATACCTTAGCATACGCTTTGGTGTGCTTCTTAGATGTCTCAAGAGTCGTGCTGATATGATAAGCGCTGAGGTCTTCTACCGGCGCTGATTGACGTTTTTTCGACTTCACTCCCCTATTTGGCATCAGGTAACCAGATCGGTAGCGTGCGATGACTTGACCTTCCAGTGAGAATTCACCGACCGTTTCAAACCTCTGCCCTTTTTCTGTTTTCTCTACCATCTCCAGCGCGACGGTAAAATGGTAGTTCTGCTCGGCCTCGAGTTGCTGAAACATCTCAAATTCAACAAACGTGTGCACTAATCCAAGCGGGCGGACGGCGGTCTCTGGATGAACAAATAATTGGAGCAGTTCACCCTGCGTAGCAACAAACAAGTAGGTTAATGGGATGTGTGACGGTTCGAAACCAAAGTGCTGGCAGTAACGGTTTAATGCCCTACCATCAATAAAAAAGGAAGGATTTGTCAGTGTCACCGATGAAGCCGTTTGAATAGAACCTTTAATCTTGGGCCTTTTAAACAACGCTTTAAGCAGAAGAGAGCGGTATTGAACACTGCTAGAATCCGTTATGTGCATAGTCTTAAGTCCATCATCAAACAAAGCAAACAGTGTACTCTTTCCAGTGTGAACGGCTCAAGACAAACAAAAACAGCGCCTTAAACATAGGCGCTGTTTCTCGTGACTTCGCAGATTAATCTAGGTCATTAAGCTGAATAACCAATTTACCGAAGTTCTTACCTTCCAATAGACCGATAAACGCATCCACTGTGTTATCCATACCCTGTACCAAATGCTCTTTATACTGCATCTTACCTTGGGCTAGCCACTGACCCATTTGAGTCGCGAACTCGTCGTAACGGTGTGCATAGTCATCAAAAATGATAAAGCCTTGCATCTTAATACGCTTGATAAGTAGCGTTGCAACTAGCGCAGACATTCGGTCTGGCCCTTCTGGCAATGACGTTGCATTATATTGAGAAATCAAGCCACAAACTGGGATACGTGCGCCGGTGTTCAGTAGTGGCATCACTGCGTCAAATACCTTACCACCCACGTTTTCGAAATAGACATCAATGCCGTTATCACAAGCTTGTGCTAGTTGCTGCGCAAAATCATCTGCTTTATGGTCCAAACAAACATCAAAACCCAGTACCTCGACTGCGTGGCGACATTTCTCTTCACCACCAGCGACACCCACCACTTTGCAGCCGTTTAGCTTAGCGATCTGACCAACCGTTGCACCAACTGGACCTGTCGCCGCCGCCACAACTACTGTGTCACCTGCTTTAGGCTGACCAATATCGAGCAGTCCCATATACGCAGTGAAACCTGGCATACCCATAATGCCTAGCGCATATGATGGATGTGTTGGCGCCTTACCTAACTTAACCAAGCCCTCACCGTTAGAAATGCCGAAGTCCTGCCAACCAGTGTAAGCAAGTACCCATTCGCCCTCTTCAAACTGATCGTTTTTAGAAGCCTCAACGCGGCATACGGTAGCCCCTACCATCACCTCATTAAGAGCAACTGGTTCAGCGTAAGATTCCGCATCATTCATACGACCACGCATATAAGGATCAAGAGAAAGGTAAATGGCTTTCAGTAGCACCTCACCATCATTTGGCTGAGGAATGGCGACTTGTTCGATTCGGAAGTTGTCTTGTGTTGGTGCACCAACTGGGCGAGAGGCTAAAACAATTCTTCTGTTCTGTTGTGACATGGTGATTTCCTTTTATATTAGACCAGTCGTCTAGTGTTCGTTTTCAAAAAAAACCTGCATCGCAAAAGCAGGTTAATTTTAGTTCATTTAACGCTTTAGCAGTGATTGAGTCGCTGCTAGAGCAAATTCTAATTGCTGGGTGTTTTGGCTAAGCTTGCTGAGCAAACTGGCACCTAGCCATTGTTGGTAAACCACGTTGGCTGTCGTTGTGCTGTCTTGCTCCGTGATAGAGCCATCTTTAATACCAGCATCGATACAGCGAGCTATCGTAGCCGTAATCTGAATGGCGCCTTGATGAAGCGCATCTCTCATCGGCTCTGACAAATCAGAAACCTCAGCACCGAGCTTAACCACAAGACACTTGTGTGCGTTGCATCGACCCGCGTCAACCTCTAACCAACGACGAAAATACCCCATCAAGCGCTCATAGCCTGTTCCTTCAGCTTCATTAAGCAAGGTGTCTAGCCGCGCCAAATAGCCTTCGAAATAACTCGCTATCAGCACCTCACCAAAGTGTTCTTTAGATTTAAAGTAATGATAGAAAGAGCCTTTCGGCACTTCTGCAGTTTTCAATAGCTCCGAGAGCCCAACCGCAGTAAAGCCCTTCGATAAAATAAGTTCGTACCCAACATCGAGAATATGCTGCCGAGTTTCATTGGTTTTCGTATTCATGCACCCATGATGACATAGAATTAGACCAGTCGTCTAGTGATTCTATGCTGCACATTCTTGTTTAGTTAAGTACGCGCTTCCCTCGCATAACCGCTGACGCTATACTGGTAACAATTAGTAACAACGGATATATAACACAGGAAGTAGTAATGAACTCGACGCTAAAAACATTAGCACTAGCCGCCCTAGCAATGTTGGCACTAAGTGCATGTACCGAAGTTGGTAGTGAAGCTTGGTGCCAAGACATGCAAGAAAAGCCAAAAGGCGATTGGACGGCTAACGAAGCAAGCGATTACGCAAAGCACTGTATCTTCAAATAATTTTATCAAAGGGTGGGCTCTTACTGCGCGTGATCACCCTTTAATACATTACAAAATGTTACACATCTCGCGCCATTTAACAAAACAAACCAACCTACTGCACATTTTCGATAATTAGCCACTAATATCCACAATTTTTACATACCTATCTCTATACAGCTTTTGTCTATCCGTTAGCATATAAACAATCATAAAAACAAAGTGATAGAGGCTAGGCATGAAGCTCAACAACATAAGCATTAAGGCAAAAATCCAGATCATCGTTGTATTATCTGCGGTGTTAATGCTATCGATGGGAATATTCAATGTGTTCCTGCAACAGCAACAGCAACTCGCAGAGCGAGAGGGGAAACTCCGTGCTCAAGTTGAGGCCGCGGTTTCTCTGGTTAACTATTATCGCATCCAACCTTCCCTATCTTCACAACAAGCAGAGCAAGCAGCGCGACAAGCGCTTAGCTCCCTTCGTTACGACAAAAGCAATTACTTCTGGGTGACCGATAGCAAGAACACCTTAGTCCTGCATCCACTTCGACCACAAGCGATCGGTAACAACATGAGCGATATTGCCGACGGCGCAGGAAATTACCATTGGCGTGAAATGTCGCGCATCGCAAAATCAGATGGCGCAGGCTTCTTAGATTACACCTGGCTCTCTCCAGAGGGAGAATTAAAAGACAAAATCTCTTATGTTGCTTATGTTCCTCAATGGGATTGGATCATCGGCTCAGGGTTATTTGTCTCCGATATTAAAGAGGATTTTATCGCTCAAGTGACGAAGCAGATCGCTTTCACTGTAGGCTGTGTGGCGATCCTGTTTATGACAAGCTTTGTGGTTGGAAATAACATCGTTAAACCAATTGAGCAGCTAGTCGAGAACCTAAAGCGCATGGCAAATGGCGACCTTACCAATCAACTAACGAAAAAGCGTAAAGACGAAATTGGCCAACTGAGTAATGGCTTGGGTCAAATGCAATCAACGATACGTGACACCATCACGGCTGCGACCATTACCGCTGATACAGCGAGTCGACTCTCTGAAAGCATCGCATCGACAAGTGAAGAGACAGCACAAAGCCTTGATTCCCAAAACTCGCAGCTGGAACAGCTTGCGACAGCGATGAACGAGATGTCTGCGACCATCAACGACGTAGCAACCAATGCTGAGCAGAGCGCAGAGCGCACTAGCGGCGCCGCAGAGCATGCCAAAACGAGTAGTGTCAGCATGGACTCAACACTCGAAGAAGTCTCTGCTATCTCCATTTCAATCGACGAGACGACTCACCTCATGGCGGCATTAAAACTCGGTGTCGACAATATCGGTAAGGTCGTTGAGGTTATTCAAGAGGTTTCAGAGCAGACGAATCTATTGGCACTAAACGCTGCCATCGAAGCCGCACGTGCTGGCGAACAAGGTCGTGGCTTTGCCGTAGTGGCGGATGAAGTACGCAACCTCGCAAGCCGAACGCAGCAATCAACCAATGAAGTGCAAACCACAATCAACGAGTTGCTGTCTAAGACGGGTGAAGTACTCGATGTCATGGAGCAGAACAATACCAGCATTGCCGCCAGTGTTTCAGGAGCACAAGAGACAAAAGTGACTCTAGAGTCGATGCTTGGTGACCTAAGTGGTGCGAATGATATGGTCGCTCAGATTGCAGCGGCAGCAGAGCAACAAAGCATGGTATCCAATGAGATGAGTGAGAACGTTACTACTATTCATTTATCCGCTCGCGAGATTAACGAGGCAAGTAATCAATTAGCCTCAAAGACTCAGGAGATGGCCGTTGCGGCTGAAGAGTTAAAGCAGCAACTCACCTACTTTAAACTCGCTTGATATCGATACAAAACTTACAAATACCAGAATGAAAAACGCCCCTCTGAAGAGTCTATCCAGAGGGGCGTTTTGTATTTGCTATCTACTATTTGAAATAAAATCGCCGTTTGGGCAGTTTCCAGAGAATGAACAATCCCCAAACAGTGAAGAAGACTTCCGTTGCCAGATAGATTTGCATCGTATCGTTAGGTTGGGATTCCACAACGATACCCATCAATCTCGTTACTGCCATTAAGCCTGCAAGCAGAGTGGCGGCAATAACCGACAATTTCAATGTCTCGTTTCTAAGTACCAGTAGCGCCAATATGATGCCTATCGCCATCATCATGCCACCATAGGTCGCTCGTATATCAATTGCTGCCGAGTAAGAAAACAATGCACTGTCTGTTACTCGTTCGAACAGCATATTTGGGGACAGAGAAAACAACAGCCCGTAACCAAAAAAGACCAGTGTTGTTATCCATACCATCAGCTTTGCTTGAAACATACACGTTCCGCCTATCTCGTCTTTAGCAAAAGTGTAAGTCACAACCGTCACTTATGTGTAACTTTGAGTCTGTAAATCCAAGCGAAGTCTTAAAATCTTAACTATGAAACTCAAGCATACCTTCAGTCAAAATGAAATCGATGATGGTGTCCAATCCTTTACTCTCTTTTAAGTTGGTAAAGACATACGGCTTGGTTGGGCGCATACGTTGTGTGTCTTGCTCCATCACCTCTAGTGATGCACCAACATAAGGGGCGAGGTCGATCTTGTTGATGACAAGCAGATCAGAACGCGTAATGCCCGGACCACCTTTACGTGGGATCTTCTCCCCTTCCGCTACGTCAATAACATAGATAGTTAAGTCAGCAAGCTCAGGGCTGAACGTCGCACTTAGGTTATCGCCACCACTCTCAACAAAAACCACATCGAGATTTTTATGAAGTTTAGCGAGCTCTTCTACCGCTGCTAGGTTCATGGAAGCGTCTTCGCGAATCGCGGTATGAGGACAGCCTCCTGTTTCTACACCGATGATACGATCTGGTTCAAGAGCCTCTGCTCGAGTTAGGATCTTCGCATCTTCCTGCGTATAGATATCATTGGTCACAACAGCAATATGGAGTTTATCCCTGATCGCTTTACACAAGACCTCAAGCAATGCCGTTTTGCCTGAGCCTACTGGGCCACCGATTCCGATTCGTAGTGGCTGTTTATAGCTGTCTGTTGTACTTGTCATGATGTTATCTCTTCCTTTTTCGTCACTCGTTTGTTGTCAAGGCAGTTTGTGCCGCTAACCACTATGAGCGAAATAATCTTGTATATTGTGTCTCATGAAGACTGCTGGCTATGGATACCGAAGGTGTAAAACTGCCAATCATCCAGTCTTCCGTCTGCTGTTCGATTTCGAGCGCTTTAGCAAACTGATCAGATAGATTGATAAGTGCAAGCTGACCGTCGGTTTGACCTAAAGGAACCAGCTTTACGCCTGCCATGACTAAGTTCTCAGCCCAGCTCCACAAGTAGCCTTTCTTAAGCTCGTTCAAATCAATCTTCCAATACACCGCAGCAACACATAAGCCGAGCAGCTGGTTTGGCTGATAATCATCGAGCGCGACGCCGTCAATCGCTATTTCTAATCTGCCAAGCAAAGTATTGAGTGCTAGCCCTCGTTGCTTCTCTTCAGCTCGCAACTCTTTCGTCTCACGACTGCTCACCAATCTGTCTGACAGGTCTGAAATCGCGTTAGTATCTAAAGCTTGAATCGCCTGATAAAGCCTGTCGATGATTGGCAGTTCAAGGGTTGCAACGCTGCTAAACAGCATATTTGCCAACCACTCTTCCATCGAAGCGCGGTTTTTCACCCAGCCCGCCTCCACCGCCCACTCAAGACCTTGCGAGTAAGTAAACCCGCCGATGGGAAGTGATGGGCTGATCAACTGGAACAATCGATAGCTAGACACATCGTTGTTGATTTTAGGCTCTGACGTCGACGCAATATCGCTGTCGCTCCCCAGAGCCTGATTGGCATTCATTGCCATAAATTAGGCTGCCATCAAGAACAGTGAGCTTGCCGCAGCAACGCCAACCGACATCCAACGTGATGCAACGCGACTACCAATTTGAGTGCCCAGTGTCATCAGTGCTGTCGCGCCCAAAGCCATTCCCAGTGAGAACTGACCAAGTGTGCCTTCAGCTTCAACACCATGTGCATAGCCGTGGAAAAACATCATGCCAATACACAGACCAACCGCTAGCTTAACCATCTTTTGCGATGCACTGAACGCATGCCAAATCGCCGCACTGACCACAAAAAGAGACGCCACGATCGCTGTCTCCACTCCGGTCGCGAGACCAAAGGTGCTACCAATTAATAGTCCCACCATAAGCATCGCTAGCGCGCCGGCGACTAGACCAATTTTTTGAGCTTTGGTCGCGCTTAGACAACCAACAAGAAGACCAAAAGCAAGTAGCATAATCAGATGATCGATGCCCGTCACTGGGTGCGTAAGACCACTTGAGAATGCCGTTGATTCATGACCAGGATGTGCTAATGCAAAAGTCGGAGCCAATAAAAGAGAGCTGAACGTTGTTAATTTGAGGAATGGTGTTTTCATTGAAATTTCCTTTTCATTATATTTTTAGTAGTAAATCGTTGTGGTTCGGTTTGTATTCGGATTAATGATGGTGGTGATGTCCACCACTTTTGCCACCGTAGGCGCCACCTTCTGGCTCAAACGGCGCGAGCTCTGAAGTCACTTCTGCGCCAAGTCCTTCCACCATTTCATCTAATACATGATCGTGTTGATATCGAACCCAGCCAAACTCCACTTGTAGTGGCACGTGACGGTTGCCGAGGTGATAGGCAACGCGAGTAAGCAGATGTAGGTCACTGCAATACACTGACGAGACTTGCTCAGGCGCAGCTTTTACTTCAATCACGAGCCCACACTTACTCTTAAGCTGTTGTCCACCGCGAAGAATATGGCCTCTTGGCAAAAACAAACCTGCATCACGTCCATCATCAAGAATGACCTTTAGACGGCTCTTAATACGGCTGTCGATAGGCAGACTTAAAAATGCGTGAGGTTGTGGTGTTAACTCTTTGGTAATTTCTATTAATTCAATCACTGTGCTGTCCTCAAAAAACTCTCAATACCCATCGGTTAAAATAAGAAATAACGCTGCGCCATTGGTAATACCTCGGCAGGCTCACAAACAAGCAACTCTCCGTCGGCACGCACTTGATATGTCTGGGAATCCACTTCGATATTCGGCTGCCAATCATTCAGCTTCATGTCCGCTTTACTGATCGTTCGGCACTGTTTAGCGACACCAATTAAGCTGCCCAGTCCAAGCTGAGCGGCAATGTCAGCATCAGCCGCCGCTTGTGAGACAAACAGCATTGAGGTGTTTTGTGATGCTTTACCGTAGCTACCAAACATAGAGCGGTAGTGAACAGGCTGCGGAGTCGGAATCGATGCATTAGGATCACCCATCGGTGCCATTGCAATCATGCCACCTTTAAGCACAACGCTCGGTTTTACTCCAAAGAAGGCTGGCTTCCACAGGACCAAGTCAGCAAGTTTGCCAACCTCAATGGAGCCGATTTCATGCGCCATACCATGTGTAATAGCTGGGTTGATGGTGTACTTGGCAACATATCGCTTCAAACGGAAGTTATCACTGTAACTAGAGTCTTCTTTAAGGCTGCCACGCTGTACTTTCATCTTGTGGGCGGTTTGCCAAGTTCGAGTGATCACTTCACCCACACGTCCCATGGCCTGTGAATCAGAAGCAATCATAGAAAATGCGCCTAGGTCATGCAGAATATCTTCTGCTGCAATGGTTTCGCGGCGAATGCGAGACTCTGCGAATGCCACATCTTCTGCAATAGAAGGCGACAAGTGGTGACACACCATCAACATATCTAGGTGCTCATCCACGGTATTGACCGTATATGGTCGCGTTGGGTTGGTTGAAGACGGCAGTACGTTTGATTCGCCAGCGGCTTTAATGATATCTGGCGCGTGACCACCGCCAGCTCCTTCAGTGTGATACGTATGAATAACGCGATCGCCAATAGCGCCAAGCGTAGACTCTACAAAACCTGACTCATTCAGAGTATCGGTATGAATGGCAACCTGAACATCCATTTCATCGGCAACGGTCAAACACGTATCGATGGATGCTGGTGTCGTACCCCAGTCTTCGTGAAGCTTCAAGCCAACCGCTCCGGCAGCGATTTGTTCACGCAGTGCTTCTGGTTGACTGGCATTACCTTTACCAAGCAAGCCAAAGTTCATTGGAAATTGGTCTAGCGACTCAAGCATGCGATGCATGTTCCACGGACCAGGAGTACAGGTCGTTGCATTGGTGCCAGTATTAGGACCGGTACCGCCGCCAATCATAGTGGTTACACCAGAAGCTAAGGCTTCTTCAATCTGTTGCGGACAGATGAAGTGGATGTGAGAGTCAATTCCACCCGCCGTCAATATTGAACCTTCTCCGGCTAATACTTCGGTACCGGGACCAACGATGATATCAACACCTGGCTGTATATCTGGGTTGCCCGCTTTGCCGAGCGCTTGAATGCGCCCATTTTTCACCGCGACATCCGCTTTAATGATGCCCCAGTAATCCAACACCAATGCGTTGGTAATGACGAGGTCAGGCGTTTCAGAGCTTGGACGCTGGCTTTGGCCCATACCGTCGCGAATTACTTTACCACCACCAAATTTAACTTCGTCACCGTATACAGTGAGGTCTTGTTCTACCTCTAGCCAAAGCTCTGTATCCGCTAAGCGAACTCGGTCCCCGACTGTGGGACCAAACATCTCGGCGTATGCCTGTCTGGATATCTTCGCCATTATTCTTCCTTGTTGTTTTGTTTGGCGTACTGATGATTAGCCCAAATAGTTTTCTTATTTTGAAGTACTACTTGGGCTACCGCGCGCTAAAGCGCGCCCATTACTTTGCCTTGAAAACCATAAACTTCGCGCTTGCCTGCAAACGAAACCAACTCAACAGTTCGCGACTGCCCTGGTTCAAAACGCGTTGCTGTGCCAGCGGGAATGTTTAGGCGAAAACCTTTAGTCAGGTCTCGGTCGAAGCTTAGTGCTTCATTGACCTCGAAGAAGTGGTAATGAGAGCCAATTTGCACCGGTCTATCGCCTAGATTCTCGACCTTTACCGTAACCGTCTCTCGGCCCACGTTAAGTTCGATATCACCTTTGGCGGTCTCGACCTGCCCTGGGACAAAGCCCGTGTAGTGTTTAGATGAACCTGCCATGTCACCTCCTAAATTTAGTTAAGCGAGTTTGTTAAACCGATGAGTTAAACAATGGGTTCATGGACGGTCACCAATTTGGTGCCATCTGGAAATGTCGCTTCAACTTGAACGTCGGGGATCATAGACGGAACGCCTTCCATCACATCTTCGGTGGTAAGTAGTGTGCGCCCAAAATCCATCAGTTCGGAAACTGTTTTCCCTTCTCTAGCGCCTTCTAAAATGGCACTAGAGATAAGAGCGACGGATTCTGGATAATTGAGCTTCAAGCCTTTGTCTTTGCGCTGCTGGGCTAACATACCAGCGCAAAAGATGAGAAGTTTGTCCTTCTCTCTTGGGGTCAATTCCATTGATAAGCCTTATCGTCGATTCTAATTGTTGGTTTAGGTCGCCCAGATCCTCGGTGGATATGGACATTCGCCAGTCCAATGCTCTCTCGCAACCTGCCAAACTTGTTGGAAGCAATCCAATATCACCTCACTCCAGTTCCCAAGCGCACGAATTACAAGCAAATTTTCCAACTGACTCGCAGCAATAAGTACTGCACCTTTTTTGTTTTCTTGCTGCATGGTAGTGAGCAAGCTCTGTACCAACTGGTAAAAATCTTCATCATCAATTGAAATGTAAAGCGTCCCCATCATTTGATAGCCAAGAAGACCTTTATCTTTCAATAGCTTATCTTCACCCCTAACATTCAAACCTTCTGTAAGTAAACGTTGCCCATCAAGGTAAACCTCTGTTTTACCTACTAAATGTCCTGAGCTAAATCCCTCATTTAGTGCAGGGCGACCAAAACAGTGCATCTCCCATCCCAAAAACTGTGCATCCTTTTCGAGGTGCACTTGTGTATCCATTCGCACGTGCGCATCGGGAAAAAAGATGTTCTCTTGAGGTAGCCACTCAAGGCGTGCTCCTTTTTCTACCGATAAAATCTGGCTCTGCTTAGCATACTTATTTTCAGAGCGGTAAAACTTGGTGGCACCTGGTGTGGTAATCAACACATTAGCGCCCCGTTCTGCCTTCGCTTTAATTTGCAACGTATCACCGCCTACCACACCACCCGGAGGGTGAAGCAGGTAAGTGTGACAGGGATTACCCTCGGGGTAGAGAGGACGCTGTATCGCGAGTGGTCCTTGCTGCGAACGGTGCTTTAGGACAGTTTTATCACCTCGATTAACAAAACCCAGACTGAGTCTGGCTTTCCAGCCAAACTCAGTCTGTGCGTCAATGATTTGACCAAGACCCGCCTTCGGGTCTTGGGGTACTTCAAGGAGCGTGGTCATACTGTCAAATACTCCTTAATCAAGCCGTCATTTAGAGCTGCCATCTCACCCTCAGCCACTTGGCGACCTCGGTCAAGAATGCAAAACTGATCACCGACTTTTCTTGCAAACGGCAGTTTCTGCTCGACCAATAACACCGTCAGACCCAGTTTCTCATTGAGCATGCGGATGATATCGCCAATCTCTTGAACGATATTGGGTTGGATACCCTCTGTCGGCTCATCGAGGATCAGTAGTTTTGGATTCACCACTAATGCACGACCAATCGCGAGTTGCTGCTGTTGACCACCCGACAAATCGCCCCCTCGACGATGAAGCATCTCCTTTAGCACAGGGAAGAGATCGAAAATAAACTCAGGGATCTTGCGATCGCCTTTGTCTCGAATCGGTAGCCCTACTTCAAGGTTTTCTTGAACCGTGAGCATCGGAAAGATCTGTCGGCCTTGAGGCACATAACCAATACCCATTCTAGGGCGTGACTCTGCGTCGTGTTTTAGTAGCGACTCTCCATTGAGCTGAATATCGCCGCTCTTAACCTTGACCAAGCCCATAATGCACTGCAGCAGCGTCGTTTTTCCTACGCCATTACGTCCCATAAGCACGGTACATTTACCCTCGGGAATCGACATATCAAGATCCCACAAGGTGTGGCTTTCACCATAAAACTGATTGAGTGATTGAATCTGTAGCATGCTATTCCCCTAGATAAACCTGCTTGACTTCAGGATGAGACTGAACCTGATCCATGGTGCCCTCTGCGAGCACATGACCTTGATGAAGTACAGTGACGTGGCTTGCGATAGAGCGGACAAAGTCCATATCATGCTCAACCACGACGACCGAGTGTTTACCCGCAAGCGAGTTAAGCAGCTCTGACGTTCTGTCCATCTCTTGATGGGTCATACCTGCAACAGGTTCATCGACGAGCAGTAACTTAGGGTTTTGCATCAGCAACATGCCGATTTCCAACCACTGCTTTTGGCCGTGAGAAAGGTTACCCGCGGTTAGCGCAGCGTTATCTTTCAAATGAATCAACTCAAGCACTGACTCAAGCTTATCTTGTTGCTCACCTGATAATGTAGCGGTGTAGGTTCCCCACACTCCACGCACACCTGACATCGCTAACTCTAAGTTTTGCCAAACGGTCAGGCACTCAATCACGGTTGGTTTCTGAAATTTACGTCCAATACCTGCGTTGGCAATCTCCGACTCATTCATCTTGAGAAGGTTAATGTTGGAGCCAAGCCAAACTTGTCCGGTATCTGGCTTCGTTTTACCCGTGATGATGTCCATCATGGTGGTTTTGCCCGCCCCATTTGGTCCAATGATGCAGCGTAACTCCCCTTCCTTGATATACAGGTTGAGATCATTGATCGCTTTAAAGCCGTCAAAGCTTTTATTCACACCTTCCACATAGAGCAGAATGTTATGACGTGTATCGACAAGGGGATGCTGATCTGGTTTGAGGAATGAGAACACCTCATCACGCTTGGTGATCTCTTGCACCGAGCTTTTTAGCTGCTGAGCTCTATTTAACGTCGTCATGCGGTTGCCTCCTTGTCAGACTCCTGCGTGGGCTTTGAGCGTTTCTTGAGTAACTCGATTTTTTCGGAAACAAACCCAATCAAGCCTTTCGGGAAGTACATAGTAGACAGTACAAACAAACCGCCCAGCGCAAACAGCCATACCTCAGGGAACTCAACCGTAAACCAGCTCTTGGCATAGTTAATGACCAAGGCACCGACAATGGCGCCAAACAAGGTGGCTCGTCCGCCTAGTGCAACCCAAACCACGATCTCAATAGAGTTCAGCGGTGCAAATTCTCCAGGGTTAATAATGCCGACCTGCGGGACATACAACGCACCAGCAATACCAGCGATCACGGCGGACAGTACAAATATCCATAGCTTGATACCATCAACGTCATAGCCCATGAAGCGTGTTCTCGACTCCGTATCACGAATCGCCATAGATACGCGCCCAAGTCGGCTACTGATAACCGTTCTACAAACGATGTAGCTGATGACAAGAGCAATCCCAGTCACCATAAACAGCGCGATTTTGGTCGAATCTTGTTGCAGGCTATAGCCGAGAATGTCTTTAAAGTCGGTAAGGCCATTGTTACCGCCAAAACCCATTTCATTGCGGAAGAAAGCCAGCATTAAGGCGTAAGTTAATGCCTGGGTCATTATTGACAGATACACCCCTGACACTCTCGAACGGAATGCCAAATAACCAAATACATAAGCAAGTGCGCCCGGTACCAGAACGACCATCAGGCAAGCAAACCAAAACTGATCAAAACCATGCCAGAACCAAGGAAGCTCTTGCCAATTTAGGAACACCATAAAGTCCGGCAATATTGGGTTGCCATAAACGCCTCTATCACCAATTTGACGCATCAGGTACATACCCATGGCGTAGCCACCAAGCGCAAAGAAAGCGCCATGCCCTAAACTCAGGATCCCTAGGTAACCCCATACCAAATCCACCGCCAGAGCGAGCATCGCATAGCTTAGATACTTACCCATCAGCGAGATAGTAAACGTCTCAACGTGAAGTGGGTGGCCTGCTGGCAATAGTGTGTTCGCTAGCGGTATCAAGACAACAGCAGCTAAGATAGCCAAAATCGTAAGCTGTCCGCCCTTATCTCCACGCATAGCCGATAGAACAAACGACTTAGACTGTGTGCCCGCCGGATGTCCAGAAGATTGAATTGTTGATTGCATACGTTTTCCTTAACCTTCTGCCGCACGGCCACGTTGTGGGAAGAGTCCACGAGGGCGTTTTTGAATAAACAAAATGATGAACACCAATACCAAGATCTTGGCAAGAACGGCACCCGCCCATGGCTCGAGGATCTTGTTAAATAGTCCCAAGCTCAGCCCAGCAACCAAGGTTCCCCATAGGTTTCCTACTCCACCAAATACGACAACCATAAAGGAGTCGATAATGTAGGCTTGTCCCATGTTAGGCCCCACGTTGGTTAGCTGTGATAGCGCCACACCAGCAACACCCGCTACGCCCGAACCTAGCCCAAACGTCATCGCATCAACACGCTCAGAACGAATACCCATGGCTCTCGCCATCGCCCTGTTTTGAGAGACGGCGCGAACTTGAAGACCGAGAGGGGTTTTCTTTAACACCATCACCAAGCCAACAAACACCATTATGCAGAACAGAATGATGTATAAACGGTTATAGGTGAGCGACAACATTGGGTTGATGTTCAATGCACCAGACATCCAGTCTGGCGTGCTGACTGAGCGGTTAAGAGGAGAGAAAATAGAGCGAACCGCTTGTTGTAAAATAAGACTGATACCAAAGGTCGCCAGTAGGGTTTCCAGAGGACGACCGTAAAGGTGACGTATCACGCTGCGTTCAATCGCGATGCCTACCAAACCAGAGACAATAAACGCCATCGGAATGGATAAGATAAGTGCCATACCGATATTGTTTGGCATGAGCTGTTGCATCACATAAGTGGTGTAAGCACCAATCATGATAAGCTCACCGTGAGCCATGTTGATAACGCCCATAACACCAAAGGTAATCGCAAGACCAATACCCGCCAGCACTAATACTGAGCCTAAGCTCAAACCAAAAAAGACGGTTTCTACACCCGAGTAAAATTTCTGACTCTGCTGATAACTATCAAGCGCTCGCTCAGCCGCGGCTACAACTAACTCGTCTTTATCTTTGCTGATAATTTGGTTTAGGGTCTGCAAAACGACAGACTGCTTGTAGCCGGACAAGGTTTCAATCGCAGCAACCTTATCTGAACTCGTGTCACCTGTCAGTGATTGGTCTATCGCCAATGCTAAGTTAAGGATATTAAGAACATCCTCGTCTTGCTCAACCGTTTTTCGCTGCTGAAGTCTTTCCATGACCGTATCGTCAGTGGTTCCCAAGAAAGCTGTGACAGCGCTCAAACGAATGGATGCTTCAGGGTTCGATAACCCAAGCGACGCGATTTCTAGGCGAATCTTACCGCGTAATCTGTTGTTTACTCGCACCTTGCTAAATTGGCGTGAGGACTCAACGGCCATCGTAGTATCGTCCCAAGCGCTTTTCGCATCGGGTGATTTTTTGATGTTGTCTGAAATGTACAAAGCCTGATACTGTTCGCTCTTCTTGTCTTTGACATAGTAGAGATCGCCTTCAAGCCATGCGGTTAATACTGATTTGGCAACAAGCTCGGACTCGTTTTCAACGATCCAAGCCATTGCCTCTTCTTTTTGAGGGTTGTTTTTTCCGATGAGTGCTTGGCCAAATGTGCCTCGGTCACTAACGCTAGCCAACGCGAAGTGAGTACTCAAAACAAAGAACACCACGACTTTCAATATGTGAATTATGGTTTTCATGAAATGCGTCCTTTCGGCTGCCTTAAGTCTGACGTCAACTTAGGCAGAAATAAAAAGGCGCCTCTGCCCTTGTTTAGATGGAAATGGGAGAGGCACCAAATAGTGAGAGATTATTGTGCGCTACCTGAACACTTACCTGTTTCAACGTTAAATGCACCACATGAGAATGGCTTAGACCAGCTTGAGTACAGCTTCGATGACTCAGGAAGGTAGTTAGACCAAGCATCACCAGCCACGAGACCGGTTGTTTCCCAAACCACATCAAACTGACCGTCATCTTGGATTTCACCGATAAGTACTGGTTTAGTGATATGGTGGTTTGGCAGCATCGTAGAGTAGCCACCAGAAAGGTTCGGCACAGAAACACCAATCAACGCATCTTGAACTTCTTCGGCGTCCGTAGTGCCAGCATTGGTAACAGCCTGTGTCCACATGTTAAAGCCAATGTAGTGTGCTTCCATTGGGTCGTTTGTTACGCGTTTTTCACTCGCAATAAACTTCTGCCAAGTTTCAACAAACTCTTCGTTCGCTTCAGTATCAACACTCATGAAGTAGTTCCATGCCGCTAGATGACCAACCAACGCGGACGTATCCATACCCGATAGCTCTTCTTCACCAACGGAGAATGCCACAACAGGGATGTCTTCAGATGAGACGCCTTGTGCGCCTAGCTCTTTGTAAAATGGAACGTTTGCGTCACCATTGATGGTCGATACAACCGCTGTTTTCTTGCCTTCTGAACCAAACTTCTTGATATCAGAAACAATAGACTGCCAGTCAGAGTGTCCAAACGGCGTGTAGCTAATCATGATGTCTGACTCGCTCACCCCTTTCGACTTCAGGTAAGACTCTAGGATCTTGTTGGTCGTACGCGGATAAACATAATCCGTACCAGCTAGTACCCAACGCTCAACTTCCAACTCATTCATTAGGTAGTCAACAGCTGGAACCGCCTGCTGGTTTGGCGCAGCACCTGTGTAAAAGACGTTTTTCGAAGACTCTTCACCTTCATACTGGACAGGGTAGAAAAGGATGCTGTTTAGCTCTTCAAATACTGGAAGCATCGATTTACGAGATACAGACGTCCAACCACCAAATACCACGTCCACCTTCTCTTTTTCGATCAGTTCACGCGCTTTCTCAGCAAACAGAGGCCAGTTAGAGGCAGGGTCTACAACCACAGCTTCAAGCTTTTTGCCTAATAGACCGCCTTTCTTATTTTGCTCTTCAACCAACATCAAAATCGTGTCTTTCAGTGTTGTTTCACTGATCGCCATCGTGCCTGACAGTGAATGTAGTACGCCGACCTTGATCGTCTCTTCTTCCGCCATCGCAAAACCTGATGCAAAAGCAAGTGACGCGCCCATAGCTGCAAGCTTGAGTTTGAACGTCATGTTCATGTTGGATATCTCCTTATTGTGAATAGTTATTCAACACTATTATTTCAAGAAGAATGCCAATTTAGAAAGCACGCCCGCATTACATTTAAATCAATGATATTTATAAGGTTTTAATTTTATGCGCACCATTAAAATGCCCTAAGTTCAATTTGGTGCGCTGCATCTTGGTGCAAAGGGTGTGCTGTTTTCACTAATTTGGAGAGGTGTCTCGCATAAGCACCGTTTTGAAGCATGCGTCTTTTGAAAATCATAAGGTTAAGCTCGAGATCTCAAGACATAACGCCCAGACCACTCTGCGACACACATCACGGTTAACGTGAAAGTAATTCGTTGCATATGCCATGGTAAATCAGTAGCTTAAAAAATAAACATGCAGGGAGAACTCTATGGAACAACCGCCTATAAGCAGCTTTATTCGAAAAGTCCTTTCTCTAGGTATACCCATTGCACTGCAAAGCCTGCTTATGAGTAGCCTTGGCTTTGTCGATAGCCTTATGATCAGTCAGTTGGGGACGGAAGAAGTCGCAGCGGCGGGAATTGGAGCTCGTATATTTTGGCTCTCAATCGTATTAGTGTGGGGGCTAGGATCCGGCATGGGGATTCTGTTGGCTCAGTATTGGGGCGCGAATGATGAGCAGGGGTTAAAGCGCTACCTCGCGCTTGGGACTGGCGTTACTCAAGGGCTAGCTTTGTTCTGTTTCACTTTGTGCTTTTTCACACCACAACTATTACCTAGCTTATTTGATCCTAGCGAAACGGTTCTAGCGCTTGCCAGTGACTATGTCCAACTACTTGGCATTGCTATGTGCTTATCAGGCTTTGGTATCGCAGCCGACACTGCGCTGCGTTCTATTGGTCAAACCCGCATCAACCTTTACGTTTCAATACTTGAAGTCGGTCTGAATGTTGCGCTCAACTACATACTGATATTCGGTCATTTCGGACTGCCTGCGATGGGACTCATTGGCGCAGGGATTGGCAGTGTTATCGCACGTTCTATACGCTTGATAGTGGTGCTGGTCATTATTTATAGATACTTTCCAGTATTGGCGCTGCGTTGGCAAAACGTCATCGATGCCCTCGAGCCTAAAATGGTTAGAAAGTTCGTCACAATCACCTACCCCATTATGGGTGGCACCGTGATTTGGTGTGCGGGGATTTTCGCATTCAACATCATTTTAGGTCGCATGGGACAAACAGAGTTAGCCACAATGGCAGTCATCACACCACTCGAATCGATTGGGCTGTCTGTCGCTCATGGTTTATCAAGTACCACCGCTATCTTGATAGGTAACAGCCTAGGTGCTAATCAGTTTACGCAAAGTACCTTGTATTCAAGGTGGGCACTTAAGTCTTCCATTGCACTGGGTGCATTGTTGGGTGGTGTTCTATTGCTCGCCCAAGGCGCGATCTTATCGCTCTACGGAGGGCTAACCACGGATGTAACTGAGCTAATGGTACTTAGCTTTCCTATTGTCGCGTTGAGTATCATGCTGCGTACCATCAACATTACCTTGATCATTGGTGTGCTACGAAGTGGTGGTGACAGTAAATTCTGCATGAACATGGACTTTGTCTGTCAATGGATGTGGGCAGTGCCAATCACGGCGATGGGAGCCATGGTGTTTGACCTCTCCTTCCCTATCGTACTGCTTCTCATGACCTCGGAAGAAATCGTCAAGGTTGTTCCAGCGGTCTGGCGCGTATACAGCGATCGCTGGGTTAATAATCTAACAGAGAATAGAGAGAGCTCGGCTGCATAGCCGAACTTTATAAAGCTAACCTATCTCAAAGGAAGTGACGCCATAGGTGCGGTCTAAAGAGATGCTTGGGGGCTGCTTGGTATACATTCTCGCTGTCTCAAAACAAGGTTTCATGTGGTAAGTCTTAGCCAGTTCAATCGCCAACTCATTGACCTCAGGAACATCGAGATAAACCGGTTGGTCACTAGACACGCTTGAAACTAAACCAGCATACAAATCATGGGCTACACCTTTGTTATCAGCAAACAAAGGACCTATCTTAAAACCGCTTCGACACGCCCTTATCACACCTATCCCTAATAACTCACCGTTTTTGACATAAGCTAGCGAGCTACTATCCGACTGATTCAACCAGGCTTTATCGAATACCTTTCTACAGGCAGGAAAAAATGCATCGAGATAGTCTTCAATAGAGTCAAAGCTTAGCTCTTCTGTTTTAGTGATACTGTCTCTTTCAAAAGGCAGACTCTTCGTTTGACCTTCGTATCGAACATTTCTGTGCGATAAAGCAAAGCCAGAACGTTTGTAGTTCTCTTGTTGATCAACAACACCATCAAGCGCAACGTTGCAACCATCCAGATACGCCATTCCGCGGTCCCAAATTTGAATACCAAACCCTTGGTGTCGATATTCAGGTTTAACAATATAAAACCCCAGAAAACCGAAGCTCGCATCATACTTCACAACAGAGATACAACCGATTGGTTCACCGTTAAGCTCACCCACTAAAAATCCATTTGGGTCTGCTTTGTAATAATGGTAAGCATCGTTAAGACCCGGATTCCACCCTTCTTGCGCTGCCCATTCAACAGCCATGCCCAATTCATCTAACGTCATGGTTCTTATATTAAATTCGGTCATGAGCTTCCTTTTTTCTGACACTTTATCTATTAAATTAGTGACCTTGACAAAGATAGACAAGAATTGATTTGGGTATCGGGCGTTGCCGTGCTAGTTTTTGTGAGGAATCATCAAAAAGGACGGGGCAATGAATCCTTTCCCAAATTGGCTACAAGGTCAGGTCATTAAAGACACCATCACGAATCCGAACATAAAAGCCGGAGCGTATTCTTATTACTCTGGCTACTACCACGGTAAAAACTTCGAAGAATGTGCTGTCCGTTATCTGCTAGGCGATCCTCCCACGCGCGCCGCGTGGGAATCTGGCTTATACGGAGATATTGATAAACTCATTATCGGCAAATTTTGCTCAATTGCTTCAGGCGCTACCTTTATGATGGCTGGCAACCAAGGTCATAGGATCGACTGGGTATCGGCGTTTCCATTTTCTACCGATGAATTTGGTAGCAAAGTAAAAGACGGTTTTGAACGATCAGGCGATACCCATATTGGTAATGATGTATGGATAGGAAGCGAAGCTATGATAATGCCCGGAGTCACAATAGGTGACGGGGCAGTTATCGGTTCTCGTTCAGTGATAACCAAAAACGTTGCACCTTACAGCGTAGTCGTGGGTCATAACACGGTAATCAAGCAACGCTTTTCTGATGAACAAGTCCGCAAGTTGTTGGAAATGTGTTGGTGGGACTGGTCTATCGATCAACTAAAGGGTGCTATGGACTTAATATGTAGTCCAAACATTGAACCCTTGTACGGCTATTACGTAGCAGAAATCAAACCCAATCATACACCAGATAAATAGCGTCAAGCCTTTCATTTAGCCTCCATCAAAATCACACGGGCTAATGACTTCAGGCTAACGAAAGCAGGCACCTTTCAATAAACAATGGCTCAATCCTCCTAATTGAGTCATTGAACCTAGACTGCCATGACAATCAAAATTCCCCTAACTACACTACTTGCGTGTAGCCTGCTTTCTACATCTAGCCTTGCAGATCCTTGGCATAAAATCATCGGAAAGCCATGGAAAGAACACAAAAAGAAAGAAGTGCACGTGATACATCACTATCCCAAACACCGGCTTCCAGACGATGCGGTTCTACTGGCAATCGCCGGGGTTACGTATGCCTTGATCGACGGACACTACTATAAACAAGAGAAGGAAAAGTATGTTTTTGTAGAAAAGCCGCCCAAACGTCGCTATCGACCGGGGAAAATCGTAAAGAGACTACCTGAAGGAGCCACTGCAGTTAACAAACGCGGTCAACAATATTTCGTAGCTAGAGGGAATTGGTTCTTAGCTATCGACAATGGGAAATACGTTGTCGTCGAACCATAAAAAGTGAAGGGAAGGTATAGGCGATACTCACACATGCTGCTTTAGGGAGTATCGCTTGCTTCAAATCCATGAAAGGCTAGTTACATTACCCAAGTTAGGCTTAGTAACAAAATCACTGCTGAAGTCGCTAAAAACATCGCTAGGATGGTCGCTATCTCAGCGGCAGTCGAGGTCGATGATACTGACGCTTTTTCGTTGTTCTCTTCTGCGTTTGATTTTTCAGTGTCCAATGTTGATAGAAGTGCTGAGTTCATTCTTCTCTACCTCATGTAATTACATTTCAAAAGACAGAGCGAATTTTACTCAATTTGTGAGCAAGGTCAAATATTTTCAGTAAGTTAATTACGAGATTTTCTCATGACTCAGATAAGTTTTGTTATGAGCTTCCCGACAATGCGCGGAGCGAGCTATTAGAAGCGGCGAGTTAAACTAGACACAAACTGCCTTTTCTTGCTTCCATTTTGACCATACTCCATAGAAATGGACCAATCCCTGTTAAAGTTATAGTTAGCGCCCAGCAGTCCGGCCCATTTATCGATATTTTCCTGCTCAATTTTATAGTCCAGATGACTACTCGTCCCCGGAATTGCTTGCTTCCCAGTAATGGTCAGTTTACTGTCCAAGTAAGCCGCACCAACATAGACGGCGATCGACTGTGTCCCCTTCAGCATGAACTGTTTGCCAACTCTCGGCGACACATTGAGAATAAAGCCTTCTGCATCACTTTTTCTCATATCCGCATATGAAAAAGAAATCGGCACAGTAACGAAATAGTCATCCCATCCTGTCGCTAATATCGTCCCTAACGTGTAGTTTGTACCTGTTATATCTACATCGACACCATAAGGATTGGCAAATAGCCTACGTAGCCCCTCACATACCAGGGGTTGTCCACCAACCACACTACAATCTAGCTGCAGTTCATCGATCATTTGCTCAGGATCCACCTTAAACTCAATGTGTGCGTCACCAGAAATTTTGCCTACCGTGCCGAAGACATTCATGAAAGGAAACACCCATGCATCAAGCTTTAACTGAGGAGTTTGAGTATGGCTGGAGTTATTATCAAAGGTCACGAAATCAATAGGAACCTTTCTTGACCCGTTAAGACCTACATTAAGATTGCGGATATCCATCTGCTGATAGGTATTTGCATAGATTACGCTGACTCCAAATGGCTTTGGCAGGCTGTAACCTTTATCAATCACCTCTTGAGCAAAAAATGGCAACGGCCTGTCCCATTTCCTAGGCGTTTGATTATTTACTTCCTTTGTATCTTTACTGGCGACACGAACTTCGCCTAAGCCAGTTTCTGTTAGGTCATAGTTAACCGAAACTGACACCAAACGAGCACTGCCCACTGCTCCTCCACCAGAATGCGACAATAGGTAGATAGGGACGTCCTCATCTCGACCCGCAAGGCTCATCGAACTGTATGCACCGTCCTCGCCCAAGTTCCACTCTGCGCCCAACGATGGCTCCCAAACCCCTTCTCGATATTCGTTCAGGGTTGACTGACTATCAAAAATAGCCAGTGCTTGATAGCTACCTAAAGATAGCCCAGCACCTACCTCATAACGGTTGACATCAATATAAGTCACCGAGCCATCCGCTTGATTATAAATAGCGCCAACACCCATTCCGGCGCCAAGAATAGGCACTTTGATATTAGACATAGAAATAGCGGCATACCCTTGCGCATAGGCGAGCTGCTCAGCCAGCTCTGGGTAGAGTTCACTTAAGCGATTCACAATTTGTACGGTAGAGGCATCTATTTCCTCTCTCATAGGCTGACGTTCTTCAACCGGAATAGAACTACTGCAGCCAGAAATCAAAGCGGTAAGTCCTAGTACAAAGCCAACGCCATTTCGCATCAAAGATCCTTTTATTGTGTAAGTGAGTAGGTGAATTGCTCGCGCACACTATACGCCATCGTGTTATTTACTTCTTGAAACACATCAATTGTGAATATTATTCTCAGATTTTATAGACAGATTCAATAAAGCGGTCCTATGATTGTTTATCAATACCCTCAAGCATTACGTTTGAGGGTATTTTTTTATGTTAGCTCATAGGGTTATCGGATGATAGTTTCTCTTCTCCTTGCTCACTAGCACTCTATCAAAGAGAGCTACCACTCGAATGGGTTCAACAAGCGTTTAATGACACAATCAAAGCAAGCATGAGAGGGTAATTTACCCGTCGAGCTTGTTGTTTAACCGCTCAACTCATAGAAGCGTTGTGGTATGGGGGGCCACTTGACAGCGTAGACTAGCCAACATAACTAGTGGTTTTGACTTAGGTTCAATGAATATGTGGCCCTCCACCATTTGTCTCTAGCTTACCTGTTGCAAGTAAATATTGAACGAAACTATCTCGTTCCATATCCATAGCATCAGAAAAGTCTATTTTTCTGTATGTATCCCAGTCATGAAGTTGGTTCAACTTTCCCTCTGCTTTACTGAGCTCTATTAACTCGATAGTAAGACCCTGGTGCTGCCTTCTAATCGAAAACCTCAAAGGAATTCCCAATTCCTGTATCCAATCAATAGCAACTTGATCATCACCTAGTTTGCCCTTGAAAGATTGAACCAGACCAAAATCTGATGCTCCTTCACCAACCCTTTCCAGTAGCGTTAACCAACGCTCGGGCACTACCTGAACGACCGTACTCCATTCACCATCAAGATTGAAAGCTCTTAGGTCACCCCTAGTGTAATGAATACTACTTTTGTATTCCGGAAAATGGCGATAAAAAACATGACTTCCACTATTTCTTTGCACCCAATGCTCTATAATATTCTGTTGCGGAAGTTCCCTAATAACATGCTTATCAAATACGGTAAATTGCATTGGGCTGATACTTTTTTGAAAACCAAACTGCTCTGTCACCTTGAACCTAGCGCTATATGAGTTGCGATCTATTTCGGATAATGCTTCAAAGCTAAACAGAAACAAAAAACTTAAAAGTAAAAGACATCTAGAATTCTTCACGTAGATTACCTGTATACTATAGAAATGTGCGCCCGAGCAAAGCTCTAGGCGCAACCGATTAGTTAATCGCTTTTTCAGCGTTTTCAATTAGATTACCAGCACGCTCCATGATGTGGAAAATGCTGTTTTGCTCCAACACACCACGAACTTGTTCGGAACCTGGGCCTACCGCCCAAATGCCAACATCTTCACCGGCATGCGATTCTACTGGAAGTGGCACTGTTGATTGTTGCGCGTAACCATCTGCTAAGGCTTGCTCTGATGTTCCTGGATGCTTTCGCTCACCATTATCATCAAATGTACCTGTAAAGTTGAAGCAACCATACCCAGGCTGACAAAATTCGAATTCATCGGTGCCTCCATTTAGACCGTTTGCATAATGCAATGATGTAAAGGGCTTTCCGTCATCTGCTTGAACCAACTTGTCATTAACGTCATAGACAAGATCCAAAATATGATTTCCGCGCTGAGGGTTACCACCAATGGTAAACACATGCGAGTGGTCGGCACTTACAATAATCAGAGTTTCGTCAGCAGTTTCTAAAGTCATATCGATGGCTTTTTCAATAGCCTTATTAAACGCCATAAAATCATATAAAGCATTTTTCGAACTACCGAAATGGTGGCCGTGGTCAATACGACCACCCTCTACCATTAAGAAGAAGCCGTTATCTTCGTTTTTCTGAAGAATGGTTAGTGCAGCCTCCGTCATCTCTGATAAAGATGGCTGATCAGTATCACCTCTGTAGAGGTCAAAGTCTAATTGCGACTCCGCAAATAAGCCCAGAATAGTGTCATGATTATTAAGGTTTAGCTCAGTAAGTTCATCCCCACTTTCTACATAAGCGCCGCCAGGATTTCGTGCTTTCCACAGCTCAACTAAGTCCTCATCTTCTCGCTCCCCTTCAGAGAACACCCCACCACTACCTAGAGTGAAGAAACCTCGACCTCCTCCAAGAATAACATCCATGCCAGAGCTCAACTCAGTGGTAAAACCAGCATAGCCATTATCGAATTTATGCTGATAATCGATTAGCTGTTTGGCAATATCTGGAATACAACCATTAAGTCCCTCTGCAGTATCTACCTCCCAGTTCCTGTTCGGGCTGTATGCATAAGTTGCAGCTGGAGTTGCATGTGTCACAGAGGTCGTCGTCACTACGCCGGTGGATTTACCGCCCATTTTTGCCAGGTCTAGTGCCGAAATAAGCTGTGCGTTATAGATTGAACTATCACACTGGTCATACCATATGCTTTCATCTAAACCGATAACCGACTGTCGATTTTTGACACCAGTCATCATTGCACTCATAGTGCCTGCGGAATCTGGTACCGTAGCATCAGAATTATAGGTTTTTGACAATGCTGTATGAGGGAATTTCTCGAAGACGACCTGATGCTCTTCGCCAAGCTTCATACCATGTCGCTGTTGTGCTTCAAGAATACGGCCAGCAGTTACCGTTGAGATCCCCATACCATCGCCGATGAATAAGATGATATTTTTGGCTTTACCGGCAGTGTCATCATGAGATAATTCAAACTCCTGTTGAATACCTTCAATTCGATCAGCTGCTTGGTTAAACCATGAGTTTACTTTGGTTATATCTGATACTTCGGCAGCACCCAACTCCCAACCAAAGTTTGGATGGTTAGACCCAGGCTTATCTGAAGATGAAGAGTTACAACCTGCTAAAACCATGGCGGATGCAATTGCAAAACTAAGGTGTTTAATTTTCATTTCTACTATTGTCCTATTTTGCAGTGTATGCTTGAGCGCCTAACTCAGCAGCTTGATTGATGATATGGAAGATTGAGTTCTGCTCTGAGGTGCCACGCACAAGATAACTTCTTGGTCCAGTAGCAAATACAGGCACATCTTCGCCAGCGGACGTAGATTCAGCCAATGGAACCGTCGCTTGCTGAAGGTAATCGATATCAAGAGTATCTTGTGTAGCTGGGTCTACACGGTTACCAGAATCATCACGAGTAAACTGAGCGCCTGGGCCGTTAGCATATGCTAAAGTCGTATAACTAAAACCATCCATAGCATCAGCAGCACCATCAAGCCCCTGGCCGTCATATGTCTCTGAAATACCTAAAATTGAGTTACCTCTCGCTCCGAAACCACCTATGGACATAGTGTATGAGTGGTCAGATGCCACTAGAAGCAACGTATCTTCGAGAAGACCATTGTCATGTAAATATTGCTGAGCTATTTCAACCGCCTCACTTAATGCAATAGTTTCAGTAAGCGCACGTGCAGCATTACCCGCCTGGTGACCGTGCGAAATACGACTCGCTGAAACACTTAAGAAAAAGCCACTGTTTTGGCCTCGCTCATTGTTTGTTAATAGCTCTAATGCTGCTTCTGTCATTTCTGACAATGAAGGCTCTTCATCAGGATTACGGTCGACTTCGTATGAAAGGTGTGAATCGTTAAATAAGCCAAGCACTCGGTCTGAATCACTAAAGTTGGTGCGGTCGAAATCGTCACGTGAATTCAAAAACATTGAGTTTGCGCCAAATCGCTCAGTCCAATCTTTTGTCAGATCTCCATCATTTCGCCTACCATTAGCCGATTTAGGGATAAACTCTCGCAAACCTCCCCCTAGCACGACATTCACTGGCGCAGCTTCATGGACTAACTGGTAGGCGATATCACTGACCTGGCCTTCACACTCAGCAGAAACGGCCGACTCCCAATCTCGATTCGATGTATGAGCATATAAGGGGGCAACGCTCGCGTGAGTAACTCGTCCAGTAGATACAATACCCGTAGCCTTGCCTTGATGAGTTGCTAGCTCGAGCAAGGTATGTAGCTTTTCGTTTTGAATATCGCAATCACCACGGTCTACATTGTCAGTAAGTGCGACTATACCTGCTTTAGTCTTAACACCTGTAGTCATTGCCGTCATGCTACCAGCAGTATCGGCAACCTGTTGATTAGTGTTATATGACTTTATAAGACCAGTGTCAGCAAAGTCCTCAAAAGCTAAGCTGTTTTCTTCACCATATTCTTCTCCTTTGAGCTGTGCTTCATGGATGCGAGCAGCTGTTAAAGTGGATCCCCCCATACCATTGGCAAAGAACACGACAACATTTTTGGCAGCCATATTTGGCGACTGCTCAAGTTGAGAATCAAGCTTTTGTTCAGAAGCTTTGTACCAATCACTATCCGTTTGATGTTCAGGTAGAATGAAGGCACCCACCTGCGTTGACGCTAAAGCCACTGCAATAGAGAGCGCCACCTTTTTGATTTGAAGCATTTTTATTAACCTTGTTGAAGTAGTTATCTGACCGTTCAGTTCTGTAACTAAGCAGTAGCGGCAAGGTTAGAAGTGTTAGATGTCTACTCTGTTAAATAGTTGTCTCTTTTAGTTTTGAGATATCTCTTTTGAAACCAAATAAAACTAAAATTATGTCAAAAACCGAATGTTCTCACTAGGCAGCACCAACTGATATTGATAACGAGAAGTACGAATATCTCGATTAGATTCAAACAGGTAAGGCGAAGAAAGATCTCCAAGTTCAGAGCCTAACTTTTCTTTTATCTTGCTTCGATTTAGGTCGAGATTTTTTGCGCGCAGCCCAACACTATTGAGTTCCTCAATGGTACGGCCTATGCCATTGTGCTTCGCCATTATGCGGGCTAGCTCAATACCTGCAAACAAATCAGGCTTGTTTACAGCCGGGTTAGTAAATGGAGCTAGGTTTGAAGCTTTACGTTTGGCGTACCAATAGTAATAAAAAAATGGGGTCTTTGGCAGTTCCAGTTCAATACCTCTGATAAAAACTACTCGATTTTTAATATCAAATTCAAGCGTATCTTCTTGACTCGCGACTGACGTCGCTCTTTCAATGCAACCTGTTTTACGATAAGCCCAAACGAACCAACGAAATGAGTGGTTATCCATATCTCTATGAGCTGCCACTGATTTAAAGGCACCCAGTTCTTTTGATGTCAAATCCAGCTGCACCGTTAGTGATTCGACCCCTTCCCGCATACCTTCTGTAACTGTATTATTCTCCAAGTTGATTTTAAGTACATTGTCCAACACTAGGTAAGAAAGAACTAAATGGACAAAGAAAAAGCTTAAAATAGCGCGCAAATTGATTGTGTGATGGTAGGTCAACACGATACCAATAGCTGTTTCATCGAGTATAATTACTGCATCATAGTTACTTGTATCTGCAGGGTAGTTAAAATTAACAATTTGAAACTTCGTCGATTCAACGAGAGAGATAAAAGTCGGTATTTGGTCCACACTAAAAGTAGGCCCAACCAGCTCGTAATCGAGATGATTTAACATACCATCTAACGATGCATAAGACAGCGAAAGCTTTTCGAAAGCATCAGACTTGTACTCTAATTTCTTTGCAATCCGTTGTTCAATGATGAACTGTGTATAAACGATGAGCGTGATTGTGGTCAGTGTACTAAATGTGAAACATAAGAAACCTGACTTGTACCATCTATTTAGCTTAGACACACTTCTACTCCCAAACACCTTCTAAGTAAGAATATGAGAGCCCGCGAATTTTGTACGCTAGGCTCGCAGGCACTGAACGATGCATATACCAAGAACCAACATCTAGTTGATCATTGATTAAGCTATAGTGGAGAGAGTCATCGTTCAATTCAGGATGTTCCAAAAACGCAACGGGTATCAGGTCTACCTTTTTATCAATGAAGGCGTTTAACATCGTGTCACGACTATGGAAGTAGCCGATGGTCAGTTTTCGAATATCTAGCTGAAGATGCTTCAGATAACGCAATGGTTCCATATAGCCGGACTGGCTATATGGGTCATTTAGCAATCCAATATGCATTGACTCAAACATCGTTGGGTTAATCGGAGTGTGAGAGAGCCAGTACACACTATACTTGGGCAAAGCGCTCAATTCACTGTAAAAGCTCTCATAACCAGGCAGAATACCGCGCATAAAATAGTCTCGCGACAATATTAGCCGAAAGGGCTCTACAGTCAGATGATTTGCCTTGAACTCGGACCTCGGTACGCGGCTTACTTTGACTCTCGAATACTGGCTTTCAGCTAATATGTTGTCACATAAGGTGGTGAGAAATGCTTGAGGTTCGATAGAAACGGGTATGTAAACATAGAAATCTTGTTCCCCAGTTGAGTGTATGACTTCGCACTCACTTTCACTGGTTAGCTCAACATCTATATCCTCAATTTGATGAGAATGTGCCAATACGAATACCAATAATGCGCTTATGCCTGTAACTAAAAAAACACTAACAATATTAGCTCGACTTTGGCTCTTCATTGGCTTCCTCTTTCCTGAATCGGCCATGCTAGAGGTTCATTGTGTCAGCTTTATTACGACCAAGCGTTTTGAACTGCCCAAGCCAGATTGGACACCTCAACTGCTCACAAATTATATTGCACTACCCAGAAAGGCAAGGTTTTATAAAACGCTATCGCTGACCAACAATTAAAGTATCAACGAAATAGAGTACTATTTACTTATCAGGACGGATGTCGGCATCGTAATGAAGTAAGCAGCAAATCCGCCTTCTTAGAAGGCGGCCTTGCGATAGCTTGTTTGCTGCTCTACGCAGACAGCTTCTCTTGCTCCAGAAGAATATTCTTCACAGGGTTTGCATAACTATCGATCAAATACTGATGAGCGCCCTCTGGCAACAAATCCAGTTTCTCTTTCAACGTTACGCGAGTAGCTTCTGAGATAGTGTCATCTTCAAGGCCAGCAGCTAGCTTGTTAATCGGGAACAAGGTGTAATGCTCATGGATCTGACGGTCGATTTCTTCAGCCAGTGCTTCTGGAGTTTCAAAATCTTGGTCAATGACATCACCAAATACGACTTGTACGCGATCTTTTCGGCCGACAATGCCTTGAACGATACTTTCAATATCTTCAAACTCGCCTTTCTCATAGTTGCCGTGAGTCGCTTTTTCATAAAGCTCTTTCGCTTTTGCAATATCACACGGGTCGTTTTCGTATGAGATAGAGACAGGTACGATTTTCAGTGAACGAATATACTCTGCAAACGGAACCTTCTGTTTGCGACCTTCTACATGGAACATCTTCAAAATCGCTGGATCGGTAAAATCATTACCGTCTTTAGCACGCCCTTCTTTTTGAGCAATCCAGATTGAGTTACCTGTATCTAATGAATGCTTGATATACGAAGACAAGGTACCAAGTGCCTTCATCATTTCACGCGGCCCCTTTAGAGAGCGCTTAACAATGAAACTTTTGTTAAGACGCATTAGCTCTGTTGCACAGGGCTTCTTAAGTAGGTTATCACCGATAGCGATTCGCACAGTTCTGTGATTGTTCTCGTGCAAGCCGTAGTTAACCAATGCAGGATCCATCGCGATATCACGATGGTTAGACACGAATAGGTACGACGTATTTTTATCGAGTTTATCGAGACCTTTGTAGGTAACACCTTTCGTTGTTGCGTCCAAAGTTTGCTCTAGGTACTTTTTCACCTCTAGCTGAATGGTTTCAACGCTATCAAGCTTGGCCCACTTAAATTTCAAGTACACTTTTACAATTGGGCTCATCACCGCTTTAAACCAAGGAGCATGGTTAGAGAAGCGGTGCTGAAGAATCGCGTCGATAAATTCGGCGTCGTTAATCAGACGGTCGATAGCGGCAGGGATCTCTTCGTCATTGTATGGACGAATATCAATATATGGGTCGTTGTGTGTTGTCATGTCTGTTACATCAAATTAAAAGCTGCACTATTCTACGCTTAGTCCAAAAAGACCGCAGCTACCTTAGGTCTATTTTTGTTAAGGTCAGACCACAGTTTCTTCTACTCTTATTGCAATTACCAATGGAAATGTCTGATCTGTGGTTGGCATCATACGCGACTCAAGGTACTCTACGCGCAGATTAACCAGCGAAGACTATCATGAATCACGCCATCGACTTTCACACAACTCATTCACCATTACTCACTATTACGCCTCGTAAGAAGACGCTACATAATCAGTTAGTACATGTAGAGGAAGGAAAAGTTCTGCTGAAACTAGGCAAGAATGAGTACGCTTATAGCGCAGGTGACACTTTTTGGTTGCCATTTGACTGCCTATCAAGCCTGACTTTGCTGCCTGGTAGCATGTTTAATACGGTGAAGTTTTCTGTGAGATTGGCAGACAAATTTCCGACTCAAGCAGGTCAAGTAAAGCCTTCAACACTGATGTCTGCTTTATTATACTCACTCAGTAGAACCGATGACGCTGAGGTTAAAAAAGATCTTTTACAGGTAATGCGTCACGAAGTTAAAGTGTGCAAGCCGGTATTAAAGCAAGATAAGGAAAGCGCGGAGATCACCGCGTGGACACCAAACTCTACCTCGATTACGGGTGAGCTTGCATTGGTATTGCTAGTCAGAGAAGCACGCAAGCAAAAATTGTCTGGTAAAAAGAGCGAGGCGATTTGTCAGTCGCTATTCTCGGGTAACCAAGAGCATTTTAAACAGCTCACCACGACCTTGCTGGGTGAAGCACTTTAATAAAGAACTAATTTAGTAAAGCTGACACAAAAATAGCGAGCTCTAGGCTCGCTATTTTTTAATCTCGTACATCCAGCTTCGTTAGAATGGCACTTCAACCTGCATCATCATGTCGCCTTGGTAATCTTGATGCCAGCGATAGTCCAAGCGCAGCCTTGGCTCTTTGCCCTTTTCACCAAAGCCTACACCAATGTGAAGTCCCTGAGCCATCAACCACTCTTGCATCGACATTTCATCTTTACGGCGAGCAATTTCTTCTGGTGCCCACAGCCCAATGCCAACAAAGTTGTTTTCATAGTTGCCTGTCAATACGGGCTCAGACTCCTGGGTAAGAAGCCATTGGTCCCAATAAGAGTCTTGCAGCGAATTGGTCGGTTTCTCAGGTTCAATTAACCCACCTAGGGTAATCACCTGATTGCCGATATAACTGAATGGTTTAGTAATGAGTGAGCAAAACGACTCGTCCTCCGTCGTCTTTAAAACGACAGATTTATTCGAGTCACTTTCGCATAATGCGTAAGCGATGGGGCTACTGACGGCCACTGCTAAAGCAATACAAATCCCTGTTGCTTTCATTTATTTATAAATTATCCGTTTTGATTCTATGGTCAATATAGCTTATTGGCGACCAAATGTTTAGCGACACTTACTGTCGTTAGGTGATCTACATTCAAACCTTGGGACAAACTATAACGAATTGTTGTTGACCTGACTTTGACTTTCTCTGGGCATGCTAATAGCGACCAACGTTCGACTATTTTCTGTGCATTATAGAACTTTTCGAAACTGAACAAATTATCTGGCCCCAGAACAAAGGTAAGCTCGGCGTCTGGATAACGTTTCTCTAGTGCTTCTAAAACAGCAAATGTTGTGACTGAAGTATTAGGCTGGTACAGCGCTTCTTCGATATCTGAGCGCTCTACATTGCTCTGCTCTAGGTCATCAATAAACATATCAACAAGTTGGCAGCGAACATTGTAATCCAGCATACTTTTGCCCCATGCATGGGAGATACTTGGTACTAGCAATACTTTGTCGAAATGGCTAAGGGAGTTAATAACACTCTTGTGCCCTAAGCTAGGTGGGTTAAAGGCACTACCAAATATCGCTATTTTTGTCATATGTATCTCAATAAATCGTATCTATGCATAGATTGAGCGTCACTGTAACTTTTTTTCAGTGATTTTCGTAGGTATCATACAAGAAAACATTTTTGCTTGCAGGAAAAGGGATCCCACATGGAACAACTTATTCGAGACGAGATGCGCGTGCTTCCGTCTATCGACCCACATTTTGAAATCGAACGCCGTGTTGCTTTTATCAAAAACAAATTGCAGCAGTCTGGATGTAAGTCCGTCGTTCTAGGAATCAGTGGTGGTGTGGACTCAACAACCTGTGGCCGTCTCGCGCAACTCGCTGTAAATCAACTCAATGAAGAAAGTGGTACAAACGCCTACCAGTTCATCGCGGTGCGTCTGCCATACGGTGAACAAAAAGATGAAGACGAAGCTCAGCTAGCACTCTCTTTTATCGAACCAACTCACTCGGTATCTGTAAACATCAAGGCTGGCGTTGATGGTCTGCATGCTGCGTCACACGTTGCCCTAGAGGGAACGGGTTTACTACCAACAGAAGCGGCAAAGTTAGACTTTGTAAAAGGCAACGTTAAAGCTCGCGCTCGCATGGTCGCACAGTATGAAATCGCCGGCTACGTAGGTGGCCTAGTGCTTGGTACTGACCATTCTGCTGAAAACATCACAGGTTTTTACACCAAGTTTGGTGATGGTGCTTGTGACTTGGCACCTTTGTTTGGCCTAAGCAAACGTCAGGTACGCGAAGTAGCGGCGACACTAGGGGCTCCTGAGTTGCTGGTGAAGAAAACGCCTACCGCTGACTTAGAAGAACTTGATCCACAAAAAGCGGATGAAGATGCACTAAATCTGACCTACGAGCAGATTGACGACTTCCTTGAGGGCAAACCAGTATCTCAAGAGGTCTCTGATAAGCTGGTGGCTATCTATAAAGCAACACAGCACAAGCGCGAAGCGATTCCAACAATCTACGATTAATTCAGCTTGATCAAGCTCTTAAAGCCAGCAAGAATTTGCTGGCTTTTTTATACCTTGTGATTTACTTCTCTGAAATCAGATCTTGCCATCGGTCAACTTTTAATCGGCTAAAACTTGTGCCATTGTTATAGAGGCACAAGTGATAACTCGCGTGCAAACGCTTCAAGTCACTTGAGCTCATGCCCAAGCTAAAACTATTGTTCACCGATAAAAGGGGTTGCTATGTTAGGCGAAGATCACTCTCTTCTTAAGGAATTTCCAGAACATCAAGAAACGATTTTAGCGCTCACGGAAAGCGATCAAAGCTTTGCTGCAGACACTAAAAACTACAATGCTCTGGATAAAGAAATTCGTGTGTTGGAACTGAATGGTTCACCCATCGAAGATACTGAAATGCATCAACTTAAGCACGACAGAGCGGCTTTAAAAGACTCATTGCATCAACGTATCGTGAGTGCTTCAAAATAAGCATGTAAATCAAAGCTGGTGCCAGTTGGACACTGGCACCCACAAAGTTTAATTAGCTGACGACTTCCACATCTGTTTTCGGCACTGAGCAACACGCCAATACCTTACCTTCCGCTATCTCCGACTCTTGTATTGCAGGAACATCTGGCTGATGCACCAAGCCTGACTCCACCGTCACTTTACATGCGCCACAAAAACCCGCTCGACACGTGTGTGCTATCGATAGTCCAGCGTCTTCTGCCTGCTCTAACAGTGTTTTCTGGTTGTTGCCTTCAAACACATTTCCATCAACACTGATTTGCACCGCTTTAACTTGCTCTTCGGTTACTGTAGCAACACCAAACGCCTCTTGATGATAATGATCTTCAGCCAAACCCTTTTTCATCATCAAGTTTTTCGCCTTCTGCATGAAGCCATCAGGCCCACACACGAACACTTGTCGTTGATTCAAATCTGAGATGAGCTTTAGATGAGAGAGGCTAAAGCGCCCTTTCAGGCCTTCCCAATCTTCACTCGGCTGGGTCAGTGAAATTATCACTGTTAATTGGTCGTGTTTATTCTCGAGCAACTTAAGTTCATCAGCAAATGGGATATCATCAATTGTTGAACATTGATGGAAGAACACCACATTGTTCACAGCGTCCCTATCTGATAGGTCACGTAGCATTGACATCATTGGCGTGACACCGCTACCCGCAGAAAGCAGTAGTAACGGTTCGTGATCCCTATTCGCCATATGGAAGCTACCGTTTGGTAGATCGGCGATTAGAGTGTCGCCTACTTGAAAATTGTCGAACAACCAATTTGAGACACTGCCGCCATCGATTCGTTTGACCGAAATAGACAGACGTCCCGGACGGGATGGACTCGAAGATAGGGTATATAAGCGCTTAACGGTTTGGCCATCGATATCAAGTTCAATTGGAAGGTGTTGACCGGCTTTATAGTCTGGCATCGCTCCTTTTTGTGGCTCGAGCCAGAAAGTCTCAAAGTTACGCGCGACATGTTCACGTTCTACGCAGACAAACTCCTGCTTCTGAGCATCGAGATCTTCGTAGAACTCTTTATCTTTATACTCAAGCACCTCAATGTCATCGCCAGCGCGTATCATACCTTCGTTTTTAGCCACTAAGTTCTGACCGAAGAATACGCCACCCCGTTCATTAGCGCGGAAACGAGAAAAAGTTTTTAACGGCTCTTTGCTTTCGCGGAACTCGCCTTTATCCACATCAACCGTTGTCAAAATACAGCGCTCACAAGGTTTTACTGCTTCAAACTCTACCTCACCAATTTTAATGCGCTTCCAAGAGTCCTCAATAAATGGTTCATCCGAGCCCACCACTAAGTTGGTTCGAAACTGCTCCATAGAATGCGTTTCACTACTGCGACGATTAAGCTCATCTAACGATCCTTGGCTGATAATAAGTAGTGGATAGCCATCGGCAAAGCTAACGTTATGACCTAGCTTCTCGCGAACACGATTAGATTGCTCACCAGTGAAAAGCAGCTCGACACGCTGCTCAAGGACTTGGCTAAACCAGTCGTCTGCTTCATCGGTCGTGGTATAAGCCGCGAAGTTATCGTTCCACACCGTCGCTGGCGTTTCTTGTAACTTGAAGCTGCTGTATTCCAGCTTCAACGGCGCCATACCTGGGTAGGTAAAGATGATACCGGTCGGCAGCAGACTCGAAGCCACCTTAACCATATTTGGGTATTTACGCGCAGTCACCATAGAACCATCTGAGAGCGCTACCATGAATCGGCGATCAAAACACAAGCCTTGTTTTTCTACCCAAGAAGAAGAGAGAGAAATTCCGCCAACGGATTTAACAGGATAAATATTGATTTGGGAAAGCAGAGGAGATTTTGACACGACTAAGCCCTTTTATTTTTGTCTTCCTAGTTTTGTGCTCAATGGTAACGTCTTTTTTCTCAATGTCCCAGAAACATAGTGAAATCTTGCTCGTTTTCCTCTATCATCCTGTCGCCTAAACGTAAGCGATTGCATTCACATTTTTCGCTGCTGTTTAGGCTCCGTTTCAAGAAGAATCTAACTTGGTGGGAGCCCAAATGACTACATTGACTATTACTCGTCCTGACGACTGGCACGTACACCTTCGTGACGGCGATGTTCTTAAAGATACTGTTCGCGATATCAGCCGCTACAATGGTCGCGCACTGATCATGCCAAACACTATCCCACCTGTCATCGATACCGAAATGGCGCTAGCGTATAAAGAGCGCATCATGGCTGAGAAGCCTTCTGAACAGTTTGAGCCTTTGATGGCCCTTTACCTGACTGACAACACCACTCCAGATGAGATTCGCAAAGCAAAAGCGTCTGGTGCAGTAGTGGCGGCAAAACTCTATCCTGCGGGCGCAACAACAAACTCTGATTCTGGCGTAACGTCAGCGAAGAACATCTACCACGTTCTAGAGGCGATGGAAGAAGTGGGCATGCTACTGCTGGTCCACGGTGAAGTAACCACTCACGAAGTTGATATCTTCGACCGCGAGAAAGAGTTCCTAGACACAGTGCTTGCACCTATCGTCAATGACTTCCCTAACCTTAAGATTGTTTTAGAGCACATCACAACGGCGGATGCGGCGAACTTTGTTAAGAACGCGAATGAGAATGTGGCAGCGACTATCACGGCGCATCACCTTCTTTACAACCGCAACCACATGTTAGTTGGCGGTATCAAACCGCACTTCTATTGCCTACCAATTCTTAAGCGCGGAACCCACCAGCAAGCGCTGATTGAAGCGGCTACAAGTGGTAGCAAGAAGTTCTTCCTAGGTACTGACTCAGCACCTCATGCAAAAGGCAAAAAAGAAGCAGCATGTGGTTGTGCGGGCTCTTACACAGCTCACGCTGCCGTTGAACTCTATGCTGAAGTATTTGAGCAAGAAGGCAAACTAGAAAACCTAGAGGGCTTTGCTAGCCACAATGGTCCTGATTTCTATGGTCTGCCTCGCAACACTGATACCGTTACTCTAGAGAAAGCAGAGTGGAACGTACCAGAAACTATGCCATTTGGTAGCGACATTGTTGTGCCAATTCGCGGCGGCGAGACCGTAAACTGGAAGGTTAAATAACCATAGTAAGCTCTGTTTAGCAACGCCCTAATTAGTAACAGGCCGATCAATAAGGCTCCCTAAGTAATGATGGGAGCCTTTGTTTTATTAGAACACCCAAAAGTTCGAAGCTAAGGGCAACAGCAAGGCTTGTAGAAAGACGATAAGTTTCGTGTTTTGATTTTGCATTCGCACCAAGAATGGTGATAAAACGAAGATTGATAGGCAGATGAGCGTTAAGGTTCGACAATCAAAATACAACCAAAGCGCTAAATAGCAGCCTAACAGCGTGAGCTCTGCGTTGGAAAATGCAAGCTTACTGGCCAAAGCAAGAATAAAGATGATGCCGACCAACAGAAAGAGTGTATTCATTGATTTTTTTGTTAATGATAATTATTTGCAATTGATTCTAACTCTCAGTTAATCGATGCGCAACCTATTGAATCAATAACTATGTCCCAAGAAGTCGTAATCGTTACGCCGTGCCGTGCGGCCTGTAAAAATGATGGTGGTATCTGTAGCGGCTGCTACAGAACAATGGAAGAACTCTCTGAATGGCGCTTTCTAGACAATGAGCAGCGCCAAGACAAAGTCGACCAACTTTCGGGTGAGCAGTCGACCCACCAGTGCCAACAATGTGGCGAACCCGCCTATTGTGATATCTCGGCAGGTAAATCAACTTGTTGGTGTTTCGAGCTAGAGAAGCGTGATACATCCGAGCTTGAAAAGTCGGCAACCTGTTTATGCCGAAAGTGTTTAAGCAAGTTACCGCTCAAATAATGTCACCCTTCTAGGTTGTTGCAACATTGTTAATTCTCAAATAGAGTAAAAGCCCCACTTAAGAAGGATTAACTACAATATGGAACAGCTCTTAGAAGGCTTCCCAGTCGTCACCGTAATTCCGGTGGCTTGGGGAGAGATGGATGCCCTCAATCACGTGAACAACGCGGTTTACTTTCGATACTTTGAAACCGCTCGACTCGACTATTTCAGTCATATCCATCTAATGGAAGATATGGCAGTCACCAATATTGGTCCTGTCCTTGGTGATACGTATTGTCGCTATAAACTTCCGATCACCTACCCCGACACTCTTTTGGTTGGCTCACGAATTACGGATGTGAAAGATGATCGTTTCACGATGGAGTATCAGATCGTCAGTAAGAAACTGCAGAAAGTGACGACAATTGGTCATGCAACTATCGTCATGTTCAATTTTGGCACAAACAAAAAAGCCAATCTTTCCGAAACCTTGCTCCAAGCAATTGCAACTACTCGTGAGTCTGTCGCTTAAATAATCATTATTTTGGAGGACTCCCCTGCTCCTCCAAAATTTTGTCACAATCTTCACCTGTCTTCGATTGCTACTCACCCTCTTCAAAGCTATGCTTTCTCGCACATTAGATGTTGAGAATGGAAACCATGCAAAATAGCTTTCAATACCCAATCGGCACACCCGGTCAAAAATGGACAGACAAAGAAGTACAACAATGGCGTGAATCGACTTTGGTAAAACGACTCTACAGTGAAGACGTACTGCCAAAGATCGATGCACTTCGCGATACGCTTGAGGTCGTTCAGTACGGTGCACTGTCATACGACGAACAGCGTTTTCCTTTGTTCGCATTAAAGACTAAGACTTGGGACCCGAACAAGCCTACCATATTGGTTACTGGTGGTGTTCATGGCTACGAGACGTCGGGCGTTCACGGTGCACTTCAGTTCGCCAAAGAGAACATCCACAGCTATGAAGATATTTTCAACATCGTCGTTGCACCTTGTGTGAGCCCTTGGGGTTACGAGACCATCAACCGCTGGAACCCTAACGCAGTCGATCCAAACCGCTCGTTCTATAAAGATTCACCTGCAGAAGAATCTGCTAATGTGATGGCATTCGTCGAGTCGTTAGACACAGAGGTTTGGGCTCACGTCGATCTTCATGAAACCACAGACACCGATGAGAGCGAGTTCCGCCCTGCCCTTGCAGCCCGTGATGGTCTTGATTACATCGAAGATAATGTTCCAGACGGCTTCTATCTAGTGGGCAATACTGAAAAGCCTGCTGAAGCTTTCCAAAAAACCATCATAGGTTATGTCGAGAAGGTTACGCACATCGCCCCGGCTGACAGCAAGGGTAAGATCATCGGCTCAGATGTGGTCCAGCATGGTGTAATCAATTACCCTCTCAAAAAGCTTAGCTTGTGCACGGGCATGACTGACTGTGAATACTCAACCACAACTGAAGTCTACCCAGACAGTCCTAAAGTCACAGACAAAGAATGTAATGATGCTCAAGTAGCAGCGGTTGTTGGTGCGTTAGAGTATTTGAAGAAAGTACTTTAAACCAAATCGTAAATCTAATTCATAAAGCCCAAGCCTCACGCTTGGGTTTTCTGCATTTGACGAACAAAACACCTTCTTTTGTAAATCTCTCACCAAAAAACCGACAAAGTCACTTTTAGTTATTTTCTCGCATCAAAAATAACGCTAGGCTATAGAGATAATTACAATCATAAGTACAAGGAAGTCGTCTTCTTATGAGCTTTCGCAGAGGTTTAGCGGTTGTTACCGCTTTGACTTGTTCCATAACTACATCCGTGGTTGAGGCAGCGACCCCTACTAGCGTCAAATCGCGCATTGACCGCCAAGAAACACCTGACCAAATCCGTGAGTCTATGGTTCTTCCTTACCTATTTAGCACGGAGACCATGGGGTTAAACGTTGGTGTGGGCGGTATGATCAAAGGTATCCACCAAGATCAGATGACCATAGGTGGAACCGTGTTTGGTGGCGAAACCAGTCACGCTATAGCCGGCGGTGTATGGAACTACATGATTCCAGGAACCGAGCGGGTATTTTTAAGTGCTTATGGTATGTTTGGTTACTACCCTCAGCAACGCGCCTACACAACGGGCCCAGAGACTTACCCCCCTGGCTCACCCTTACCAGGCAGTAATGAATCATCCAACACCCAGTTTTTCCAAGCCGATGGCGCCTCTAACTGGTTCGACATAAAAATGGAGTATGTGCTACCAATTGGTACGACTAGAAATGACGGTCGTGTAGACTATAAAATTCGTAACGGCTTGCTCGTTTCTGAGCCTTCTGGCGGTAAAGAATGGAACCCGCTGGAAAGTGGTTCAACGATATTCGTAGCGCGTCAGTTCAACCGATATCAGTCGTTCGAGTTTAACGAAGGTAAGCTTGATGGCACCATTCACGCCATGGAGTTCGGCCTGCTTTACGATAATACCGATTTCGCACCCAACCCCTCGTATGGTAGTCGACAGTATGTCGCCACCTCTCACGACTGGGGCTGGTTTGAGTCTAAAAAGCAATGGTCTTTCCATGAGTTAGACATGAGCAAGTACTTCTCTCTTGGTAAGTCTGACTGGGCTTCCCAGCGCGTTATTGCGTTAAACTTATGGACAGGTGTGTCGCCGACTTGGGAAGTGAACACTGACGCTCAAGGCAACCGTCGTGTGGAAGGCAATCCACCTTATAACGAAGGCGCTACACTTGGCGGCTTCACCCGCTTGAGAGGCTACGACAACAACCGTTTCCACGATAAGGCCGTGCTCTATGGCGCAGCAGAATATCGTTACACCCTTGCCTATAACCCACTTAAGAATGTGTCATGGCTTAACTTCCTGCGTGTAGACTGGATACAACTCGTAGGCTTTGTAGAAGTCGGTCGAGTTGGGTCGTCTTATACAGCGAATGAACTGCTTACTGATCTTAAATATGATGCCGGTGGCTCAGTTCGCGCGTTAATGGCAGGCTTGGTGGTGCGCGCAGATTTGGCGAAATCACCTGAGAGTACGAACTTTTGGATCATGGTTGATCATCCCTTCTAATTGTCGAAAACCAATGCCATTTGATTAAGTAGAATGTAAAGGACTAGCTCACATATATAAAGCCGTCATTAGGTGGCCAAGTTTACTTGGCCACGATTCTACGAATCACGCAGTTGACAGTCAGTTGACTGCTTCTTCTAGTTTGCTCTGAAGCTGCGTCTTAAGGCTAATTTAAACTAAATTCGCCCCTGATTTAGCCTGACATACATAAATCGACTCCTTCAGGCCAGTTAAAGCTTCATATTTGTTTTCCACTGTAGCTATTACTGGATCAACCAAATGTATTGGCACTAGGGCTACTATACACCCTCCGAAACCACCGCCAGTCATACGAACGCCACCTTGCTCACCAACGACCTCTTTGACCATATCAACCAGGACATCAATTTCTCTTACTGTAATTTCGAAGTCATCCCTCATTGACGCATGCGACTCTGCCATCAGTTGTCCCATTCGCTTCATGTCACCAACCGAAAGAGCGCTTGCCGCTTCAAGGGTTCGGGCATTCTCAGTAATCACATGCCTTGCTCGTTTGGCAGCAGTTTCATCAAGGTCATTGGTGACACTATAAAGTTGCTCAATCGTCGCGTCACGCAGTGCGCTGACGCCAATTACTCGGGCTGCTTCTTCGCATTGTACGCGGCGAGTATTGTATTCACTATCTACCAAGCCACGTTTTCTATTAGAGTTAATAATCACAACAGAAATATTGTTTGGCATTGAAATCGCTTTAGTTTCTAAGGTTCTGCAATCCAATAACATTGCATGATTTTCACGCCCTTCTGCTGAAATCATCTGATCCATAATGCCACACTTACAGCCAACAAATTCATTCTCCGCTTGTTGACCATTTAGTGCTATCTCAGCCTGACTTATTTCAAGGTTGTAGAGCACCTTAAAAGTCTGGCCAATCACCACTTCTAGTGCGGCTGATGAGCTTAGGCCCGCACCCTGCGGAACATTACCACTCACAGAAATATCAGCGCCGCCCAATTCATAACCACGACCAATCAGGCACTTCACTACACCGCGAATATAGTTCGCCCATACTTTGTCTTTTTGGAAAGCAATTTCTTTTATGATATCAAACGTATCGACTACATTGCCGTTATCGACAGAAATAACACGAACAGTATTGTCGTCTCGCTTCGCCGCCGCTACAACAGTCTTGTAGTTAATCGCACAAGGCAGAACGAAACCATCGTTGTAATCGGTGTGTTCACCAATCAGGTTCACACGACCTGGCGCTTGCACGATATGTGTTGGTAGGTAGTTAAATACTTCGTTGAAAGATGCTCTAACATTTTAAATTAGATCAGACATAGTAAATTCTCAAACTATTTATCAGTTGATAGCAGCTGAAAACCTAAAGCCACTATTATTATGTTCTTCGTTACCTCTGTTACAACATAGAGGTTATTGCTCTTTGTAATGCACATCACTAACCTCGCGAAGGCGCTGAGTCGCTTGCTCAGCAGTTAGGTCACGTTGAGACTCTGCAAGCATCTCGTAGCCCACCATAAACTTACGTACCGTTGCGCTACGTAGTAATGGCGGATAGAACAGTGCATGCAGCTGCCAATGGTCGATATCCGTACCTTCGTCGAAGAACGGAGCGTAGTGCCAGCCCATAGAATAAGGAAATGAGCATTGGAATAGATTGTCGTAACGACTCGTCAGTTTCTTGATAGCAACCGATAAATCATCACGCTGATCGTCAGTCAGTTCACTCATGCGACGAATATGTGTTTTTGGTAAAAGCATTGTTTCAAAAGGCCATGCAGCCCAATACGGCACTACCGCAATCCAATATTCTGTTTCGACTACCGTACGAGACCCATCTTCTATTTCAGCCCGCACATAATCTACGAGTAAGTTCGAGCCTTGCTCTTGGAAGTACTCTTTTAGCAGTCTGTCTTTACGTTCAATTTCATTCGGTAGGAAACTGTTTGCCCAGATCTGACCGTGTGGGTGAGGCTGAGAACAGCCCATAGTTTCTCCCTTATTCTCAAACGCTTGAACCCAAAGATAATCTTTACCTAACTCTTCTATCTGCTCGTTCCAGGTATCAATTACACCGCGAATTTTAGTGACAGATAGTTCTGGGAGTGTTTTGCTGTGATCTGGCGAGAAACAGATCACACGGCTAAGGCCGCGTACGCCTTGAGTTTTAAATATTGGATTATCAGATTTAGGCGCATCCGGTGTGTTGGGCATTAATGCAGCAAAATCATTACTGAACACATATGTGCCTTTGTAATCTGGGTTCTCATCGCCAGATATACGCGTGTTACTTGGACATAAGAAACACTCTTTATCATAAGCTGGTAGCGCTTCGGTAAAAGGTTTTTCGTCTTGACCACTCCAGGGGCGCTTCGCGCGATGAGGAGAAACTAAAACCCACTGACCTGTCAGAGGATTATAGCGACGGTGTGGATGATCCACTGGATTAAATTCAGTATTAGACATTGAGAACTCTTTTATAACGTCAGTCCAATGCACCTATTTCTTCGCCTTGGAGATTGATTTGTGTTAAAGGTCCCTGCACGTATGCTAACTGCAGGGTAGATGATAGTTAGTAGCCATTAGGATTGTTTGACTGCCAGTTCCACGTGTCAGCAGTCATCGCGTCAATACTTCGTGTTGCTTTCCACCCAAGGTCTCGCTCCGCTTTTTCTGTACTTGCCCAGCACTCTGCAATATCACCTGGACGACGAGGACAGATCTCATAGGGAACCGGACTACCACACGCTTTGCCAAAGGCTTCAACCATATCAAGTACACTTGAGCCCTTACCCGTACCCAAGTTGTAAATGTGTATACCAGCCCTTGCTCCCAACGCAGTCAAAGCAGCTACGTGGCCATCAGCAAGGTCCATGACATGAATATAGTCTCGAACTCCAGTACCATCTGGCGTTGAGTAATCGTCGCCATATATGGAGAGTTTTTCACGACGACCAACAGCAACCTGCGCGATAAATGGCATCAGGTTATTTGGGATACCTTGAGGATCTTCACCCATAGTGCCCGATGGATGAGCACCCACTGGGTTGAAATATCGCAGTAAGGTGATGCTCCAGTCGTTTTCTGCATGGAACAGATCAGATAAGCACTGTTCAACCATGTATTTGCTGCGACCGTATGGGTTGGTTGTTGCGCCTGTTGGCGCATCTTCAGCAATAGGAATCACCTCTGGATCGCCATAAACCGTTGCAGAAGAGCTAAACACAATGCTTGTCACACCAGCTTTACGCATTGAGCGTGCAAGGACAAGGGAGCCATTTACATTATTGTCGTAATAGTCCAGTGGCTTTGCGACTGACTCACCTACCGATTTGAGACCAGCAAAATGAATCACCGCTTGAATATTGTGATTAGCGAATACTCGGTCAAGTAGCACCTCATCTCGAATATCGCCTTCAACGAATTTAGGTCTCACCTGAGTAAGAGCTTCGATACGTTTGAGTACTTCTTCCTTACTGTTACAAAGTTTGTCTAAAATTACAGGTGTCATACCTGCTTCTATCATTTGCACACAGGTGTGACTGCCTATGTAACCCATGCCTCCGGTGACCAATACTTCCACGTTGAATCTCCCAATTTAATTCTTTCATTAAACAAATACGTTAACGTTAGTGCTGAAGTAATGCCCGTTACCACCAACGGTAGACAATAAATAGGTAACGGGCTTTTTGAGGAAATGCGTTTTGTTAACGCGCTTCTTGTGTTTTTAATTGCGCTATTTTTGCTTGCTTCTTCTTGATACGAGCAAACAGACCACCCAAAATTACGATGCCACACAGTGCGTAAGTCACCATGAATGAAGTGTCACCCGCGACAAGGCCTAAATCAGAGAACGTGATATACGCGCCAAGTACCATGTACAAAATCACTGCAGAAGCTTCGAAGCGGAACTCCCAAGGTTTGATATCCATCGCTTCGTTTACTGGTAGAACGTAGTCCGTATCACGAGGGCGAACCTTACCAATCGCCAGCATGATGCCGCTACACACAACGAACAGTACCGCTAGTTGGTGGAAGAAATGAAGTTCCGCCAATGGCTTTAGTGGACCTAGATAATCGTGCATTGCAGCTGGTGTGAACTGCACAATACCGTAAGCCATTACGAAGACTGCCAGTGACACTTTCGCCGCCAGCGCTGGAACACGCTTGGTGATGTAGCCCATGAATACGATAGTGAAGATTGGCACACTGAATAGACCAGCCAGACGTTGTAGCAAATCGAACAGACCGTTAGGCGCAAACATGATGAACGGTGCAATACCCACAGACAGGATTGCGATGAACAGACCAAACGAGCGCCCCTTGTTTACTAACTGTTCATCAGAAAGCTTGTTCTCTTTGTCAAACAATGGCTTGTAAACGTTAAGAGTAAATAGCGTTGTTGATGAGTTCAGTACGCCATTAAACGTCGATAAGATTGCACCAAACATCGCTGCTAGGAAGAAACCAACCAGTGGTTTGGGCAGTACCTCGTTTACTAAACGAGTGTACATAGTATCTGCTTCGTAGCTCTGACCTGCTGCATCAGCGGTACCAAACATATGATAAGCAATGATGCCTGGGATGATTAGAAATAGAGGAGTGATAACCTTAACCGCACCCGCCAGAATTACACCCTTTTGACCTTCTTTTAGGTTCTTAGCACCAAGAGCTCGCTGGATGATTGCTTGATCCGTTCCCCAGTAATAGAGGTTTACTAACAGTAGGCCTGTAAACATTGTTGAAAACGGTACGTTTGGATCATCTTCTGCACCCACCGCTTGTAGCTTGTCCGTTGCATTAGTAGTAATGACATCGACACCTTCCATGAAGCTACCGTCACCAAGAACAATTAAACCGAAGATTGGGATCATAAGACCACCTACAATCAGGCCAACACCGTTTAGGGTATCTGCGATGACTACTGCTTTCAGGCCACCGTAAATCGCGTAGAACAGCCCAAGGAAACCGATGATTGATGCAATAAGCAAAATCGCTTGGAAACGGCTAATACCCAGCATAGTTTCTATATCGAAAATTCCACCAATAACCATTGCGCCTGCATACAGGGTATTTGGCAATAAGTTGATGATGTAGCTCAATAGAAATAGAACCGTAACAAACTGCTTAACAGACAGGTCGTAACGAGATTCTAAGAAATCTGGAATCGTTGTAATACCCTGCTTTAGGTAGCGTGGTACTAGGAAGAGAGCAATGATGATCAGTGTAATACCTGATGCAACTTCGTAGCCCATCACAGACATGTTTCCTTTAAACGACAGAGCGCTCATCCCAACAAAGCTGGTTGCAGAAAGGTTGGTTAGGATAAGTGAACTTGCAATAAGGCCACCCGTCAGGCTTCTACCTCCGAGGAAGAAACCATCTTTTGAATCATTTTTCTGATTCTTCACACGCGACCAGGTGAATAACACCACGAAGCCTGTGAAGAAAAAGAATGACAGTAGGATTGTCATTGGCATAATTTTGTCCTTACGTGTTGGATCTTAATATTAATTTTCGTGTTAAAGACAAGGATGCAAATCGACGTTATCATCGCATCCTTGCCATGTTTTCTTTGGTTCTTAGATTTTTTGTAGGTGTACGATCAACGCAGATTCAGGGTCTAGAATTGGTAGGGTTAAACCAATCTCTTTCAGGTTGTCGCCGCTCAGAATGAGTGTTTTGTCCAGCCACTTAGGACGCTGTTTCATTAATTGAAAACTGGTTTGTGGCATCTCGACTAACTTCACTTGATACTTCGAATGAACGTCGGCGCAACTAATGCGCAGTGGTGAAGGTAGTGCATGATCAGGCATCGCTAATTGGCAAACGGTGATCAGCATTTCATCATCGCTCTCTACACCATAAATGTTCTGATTCTTATCCGCAGGATCGATGCGGAAGCTGCGACCACCGTGTAATAGATGGCGATATTTTTTATGCAGGGCAATATAGCGAGAGAACGCCTCTTTCTCTTCCTTAGACTCTTTAACAGGGTCAAGCTCAACGCCCATGTGACCACCCAATGCTGTTACACCGCGCATGTTGATACCGTGACGGCGATTAGTAGAGTGACATTCGTAAGGGCCGATATGAGCTCCCATCACTTCCGGCGGGAAGAAGTAACTCATGCCTTTCTGAATCGCTTGGCGCTCAAGCGCATCGTTACAATCCGACGCCCAGAAACGCTGGGTGCGCTTAAGGATTTCGAAGTCAATACGCCCACCACCTGAAGAACAAGATTCAACCTCGACTTCTGGGTGCGCTTTATTCAACTCATCCACTAAACGGTACAGTGCGTGTGTTTGACCATGTACAGCAGGACGACCTTGATGGCCAGGCTGAACCAACTCTCGGTTCATATCCCACTTGAGGTAAGTAATGTTGTAGCGAGTCAGCAGTTCATTAAGACGTTCAAACAAGTAGTTGAAACAATCTTCGTTCTGTAGATCAAGTACGTACTGCCAGCGACCTGATGGTTGATGATACCCTTTTAGGCCTAGCACCCAATCAGGATGGTTACGGTATAAGTTCGAGTCTTGGCTCACCATTTCAGGCTCAACCCAAAGACCAAACTCCATACCTTGTTGGTTCACGTGAGCAATCACAGGCTCCAAACCATTGGGATATTTCATTTCATCTAGGTACCAATCACCCAGTGCTGCTCGCTCACCATCACGGCCGATGAACCAACCATCATCAATAATAAAGCGCTCTACGCCCATTTCAGCCGCTTCAGTTGCCATCTGCATTATGTAGTCAGGTTTATGGTCAAAGTAGATGCCTTCCCATGTATTTAGATGTACCGGGCGTGGCTTACTGACTGGAAACTTCACTATGTTCTCTCGGACAAACTGCTGGAAACGTTGTGAAATACCATTTAGACCTGAGTTGCTGTAACAACCGTACAGCCAAGGAGTTTGATACTCAGATCCCGGCTCAAGAATAGACTCCCCGGAGAGTAGAAGCTCACCGGCTTGAACGAAGCGGCGACCATCACTACGCACATCTGCACGCATCTGATGGTTGCCACTCCAACCAAGGTGAAAGCCCCACACCTGGCCAAGCTGTTCGCTAAAACCATTTGTCCCGAGAAATAGTCCTGGAAAGTTTTCATGTGATGTGCGGCCACGACGGTTCTCTTGCATGAAGCCGCCATGCTCGAATCGTTGACGCTGGGTTTGAAACTCATGACACCAGCGACCATGGAACGTCATTAGTTCGTTAGCGTGATTTGGCAAAGGTAGAGTGGAAGAGAGTTTACCTAGGTAATACTTACTATCACCTAAGTTTTTAACACTAACGCGCTTTTGAACCACGTCAGTATCAAAATTTAGCTTCAGTTCAACCGTCAACTCAAGCTTCGCAGTCTCGTCGGCCATAACAAATACTGCTTGGTTGTCTTCAACCTGAGTTGATGTCAGCTTGAACACGGGAGCCCAGTCATAACCATCACGGTGGCCTTCAATACCAGGGGCATTAAAGTGACCACTACCCAACTCGGGACAGAGTGATAGTGGTACATCAACGTCTAAACGAGCCTGAGAGATCGGACGCTCTGTCGATAGCAAAAGGTCTTCATCGATCTGCGCGATCTTTGCACCCCAATGAAGAATTTCTGGCACTCGGTCTGTTTTGATAATCAGACTGTGATTACAACTTTGTAGATGGACAAACTTACTCATGACCTGTTCAACCCTTCTGTTTCAAACGTAGTTTATTTTTTTGTTTTCGTAAACATTTAGTGAGCACCATCTTGCTCCGTTCAATCCAATTTTGTAGCCAAAATACGATTAAACGTGATCTAAATCCCATGCAAGAACGGTGTTATTTGCACTGGATCTCTTTGTTTTCGAAAACAATAATGTATGTTATTCAAGACATTTCTTACTTGGATTAAAACATCATGACCGTAACCTTCAAAGATGTGGCGAAACTGGCTGGCGTCTCAACTCAAACCGTTTCTCGTGTCACCAATGGATCAGAGAATGTGGCGGAAAAAACCAGAAAGAAGGTAAACCAAGCGATTAAGCAACTGGGCTACGTGCCAAATAAAGGTGCTCAGATGCTTAGCCGGGCAAAGTCGAAAAACATCGGTTTGGTTACGTTGGATATGGCGTTACATGGTGCAGCTTTGATTGCCAACGGTGTTCGCCACATGGCACATGACTTAGATTGCGGCACTGCTATCTCTGTCGTCTCTGAGCCGACACTAATCAATGTTCAAGAGGCAATCAGAGAGCTTATTGCTCAGCAGGTAGAAGGCGTAGTGCTTAATGTACCTCTAACTAGTGAAAATGCGCTGAAGCTTGAGGAGCAATTCCAAAGCCTCAAGCTGGTATTTATTGATGTTCCAGAAGCTACGCCAGTTCACTTCGTTCATGGCGCTCATGCTGAAGGGGCTGAACAAGCCGCTGCTCACCTAATTGAGCGAGGTCGAGATACTTTTTTGCTGATTACAGGCCCGAAAAACTCAAGCGCATCGCAAGTACGCCTAGAGAGCTGGTTAAAGATCATAAAGCAAGAGAACAAACAAATTGCTTGGCAGTACACTGGGGATTGGCAGGCACAAAGTGGTTACTTAGCGATACGTGAAGCCTTTGCTCAAAACAAACGGTTTGATGCGGTGTTGGTTGCCAGTGACCAAATGGCGCTTGGCGCATTGCGAGCCTTGTATGAACTGAACATTCGAGTGCCAGAACAAGTAGCCGTGGTGGGTTTTGATGGCATTGAAGACAGCGCATACTTCACTCCTCCGCTTACAACCATCAAACAGGATTTCGAAGAGATTGGCAGGCAAGCGATCCTTCAAGCAATGAAGCTTATCGAGCTTGGCATTCAACCGAACATCGAATTGCATCAGCACCATGTGCCTGTTGATTTAATTAAACGCAGAAGTAGCGACAAAAAAGAAACGTCCAGCTACAACAAACACAAAATTCAACAGCTTTTGCGTCAAGTAGAAGAGATGCTACCGAAAGACGCTTGACCTTTAGCTTGATTCGGATAAAGGGTAGTGAAGCATAGAGTTGGCTATCCAGTTACAACTACTCAGCTCTCTCTTCGACACGATCAAGCTAGCGCCCCCCTCATGATACAAATCAAGATTTTCAACTACTCTAAAAAACCGACTATTTCTGTAAAACTAGCGCTAGTTTGACCATTAACTCTATTGGTAGTCTGCAGTAAGAACATGAAGAAAGGTCGGTCTTACGACCCTGATTTGATAATTTTTAAAGTTAAACGAGGTAGAACATGTCTAACGCATTCTATATTCCATCTTTGAACCTTATGGGTGCTGGTTGCCTAGCTGACGCCGTGAAAACGATTGAAAGCCACGGTTTTCAAAAAGCCCTAATTGTGACAGATAACGTTCTAAACAAAATTGGTGCTGTGAATAAGCTAACAACGCTCCTAGATGAAGCGCAGGTTGCTGCTGTGGTTTATGACGAAACGAAACCAAACCCAACCATCGAGAACGTGAACGACGGTCTTGCTCTACTGAAAGAGCATGGTTGTGATTGCGTTATCTCATTCGGCGGCGGTTCACCACACGACTGTGCAAAAGGCATTGCGCTTCTTGCAACAAACGGCGGCGAAATCAAAGACTACGAAGGTGTAGACGTTTCCCAAAAGCCTCAACTTCCTCTTATTGCTATCAATACAACGGCGGGTACAGCATCAGAGATGACTCGCTTCTGCATCATCACTGACGAAGCTCGCCACATTAAGATGGCTATCGTGGATAAAAACGTCACGCCAATTATCTCTGTGAATGACCCAGAGCTAATGCTAGCGAAACCAGCTTCACTTACAGCAGCAACCGGTATGGACGCACTGACTCACGCTATCGAAGCGTACGTGTCTATCGCAGCAACACCTGTTACCGATGCATCCGCAATCAAAGCTATTGAAATGATTCAAGCTAACCTGCGTGAAGCGGTAGCAAACGGCGACAACCTTGAAGCACGTGACAACATGGCGTACGCGCAGTTTATGGCCGGTATGGCGTTTAACAATGCCTCACTTGGTTATGTTCACGCTATTGCTCACCAGTTGGGTGGTTTCTACGACCTGCCACACGGTGTTTGTAATGCAGTACTGCTGCCACACGTTCAACAGTACAACGCACAAGTTGCACCAGCACGCCTAGCTGACGTGGCTCGCGCGATGGGCGTGGACACAACTGGCATGAGCGATGAGCAAGCAGCAAATGCAGGTCTAGACGCTATCCGCCAGCTATCTAAAGACGTAAACATCCCAGCTGGTTTAGAAGAGCTTGGTGTTAAGCGCGACGATTTCGACGTACTTGCAGAAAACGCTCTGAAAGATGCGTGTGGCTTCACCAACCCGAAACAAGCAACCCATGACGAGATTGTTGGCATTCTAGCTGCGGCTCTATAACGCATATAGAAAGCTCTAGTTTCGAGTAAAATCCCAAAACTGCAGGTCAAACGTTTGCCTGCAGTTTTGTTTTATAAATGGCGAGGGTTTAACTAGCACAGATCAATGTCGTGCTATTTTCTCCTGTCTATTATGGGATTCACCACCGTAATAGGAGTAAAACGCCACACATGCACACGTTGAGCAACTTTAGTCGCATCGCAGAGCGAGAGTATGCATTGAACGCAGGTCAGATCAATTTACTCTATTACGATCTCCCGAAAGACTTTCACGACGAATATCGCTCCTATGAAGCCCCTCGCCTGTGCACCATCCTAGAGGGCACCAAATCGGTCAGAGTTAACCAATCTGAGGCATTTGATTATCAAAGTGATGAGTTCGTCTTATTGCCACCGAATTCAAACATTCACATGAAGATGCCGGAATACACCAAAGCCTTGGTGTACGAGTTCAATGAACCGCTCATCGAGAAGGTCGCGCAGCGAGTTTCTGACTGCCTAGAGTTCGACACCGCACAATCGTTAGATCCACAGAGCTTTGTCGTTAATCCCATTGAGAAGCGGGTTGACGCCCTGCATGAGAGAATGCAAGAAATTCTGCGTGAGCAAGAAGCTGGAATGGACTTTTTGATTGAACTCACGGGGCAAGAGTTAGTGTTTGAGCTACTTCGAAAAAACGCCTGTCACAGCATCATCAACGGCAATCAATCACACCCTATTAAGCGTGCTATCCGACTGATGAGCTCGCCAGAAGGCATGCAATTATCCCTGTCTCAAGTTGCAGAAGAGGTAGGATTGTCACTTTCCAGCTTCTCACAGAAGTTCAAATTGATGACGGAACAGAATCCTAAACAATACTTAACGCAGCTGCGCTTAAAAGCGGCAAAGCGTCATTTAACCTCGATGTCTGTTACCGACGCTGCCTATGAAACGGGCTATGACAATATCTCGCACTTTATTCGTTTATTTAAAACTGAGTTTGGGCAGACACCCAAGCAATTTCAACGCTCGATGACGCGCTTGAACTAAGTTTGTAAATAGAAAACGGCTCCCTAGGGAGCCGTTGTTTTACTTGATTCTTGCTCAGCCTCGTGAGCATTGCGCCTCGCTTTAGGTCCTAGTCTGCGAAACTCGAACCACAACCACATCGAGGCAGCGCCAATCAGGTAAGCCATGATAAAACTGCGATCATCCATGACACACATCGAGACGATTTCTAGTGTGTCTTCCACGATCTCACCTCATTAGAAGTAGTAGTTAGCTTGCAACCAACCTGTGGTGTCTTTCTTCATGTACTTAGTTTCAGCGGTATGTTCGACTTTAAAACCCACTGAGACCACGTCTGTAAGCATATAGCCACCACCAACTTCTACTTGAGGTACCCACTCTTTCGCCTGTTGGACGTACGTAGACTTAGGGTTGGCATATAACCAGTGACCCGCATCGAAAGCGTACATGCCGTAGAGACCAGCTTGGTAGACATTAGAATCAAACTTCTCGTTCTTCATGTGCAACTGTGCCTCACCAGGATTCCAGTTAACACCGAGCTCCTTCCAGTCAGCAGAGGTACGACCAACAGACAGCATCGGGAACAACATTATGTTATCAGTCACCTGAAACTTATAGATGAGACCCGCCAACGCTGTTGTGCTGTTGCGATCACCAAGCACATCTACACTAAAGCCCAAACCATCAGTTACATGGAAGTAACGAGCACGGTAGTTGTAGTCAATTTTATCGTCATACGTTTTTTTATCTGCTAGACCAAGATCAAGCTGAAAAATGTTGTTGCCCAAACCCAGCATACCGTTTATCTGAGTCGCGTCACCAGAGCGAGATACACCAAGCGTAGAGAATGAAGCAGTAGGATCGCCGTAGTTGATATCCTCAGCATCAGCTTGAGTAGAGTTTGACGCCCATGCGCCTGCAGTCAGCGCACAAAGCGCCATACTAAGTATCGTTTTTTTCATGATATTACCTAATCAAGAAAAGTCCGTTTAATTAGGTCATCCGTGGTCATTAAAGCCTATGGTCAAGTTGCCATGTGTATTGACGTTGTTTTCTTGCTCTGACTTTAGGGAGTTACTAGAAATGACTCAAAGCGGGTAATATTCAACTTTCGAATAGTTGGCGCTGCATGCGTTGATAATAAAGGCGTGGAGGAAAGTCCTCACCGAGCGACAGTATGTGTGCTCGGTGATGTTTATTGCGGGCAATTAGCTAGATGGAGAGTTTTCAGGTTGACCACTTTTAGCTGGGAAGTATAGGTGCTTGAGTTTAGTAAATACCTTGCCGATATCCTCTAGCATCACATACAAACAAGGCACGGCGATAAGGGTAACTACCGTGGCGTACATCACTGCGAATCCAAGAGCGACAGCCATGGGTTTAACGAATGCGGCTTGTAAGCTGGTCTCGAACATAATTGGCAACACACCGAAAAACGTGGTGATTGAAGTGAGAGTAATCGCCCGGAAACGCGCGCACCCTGCTTCAACCACAGCAGTTTTAGCGCAATCGCAACGCGCTTTGATTTGGTTGACATAATCGGTCATTACTAGGGAATCATTGATAACAACCCCTGCCGCCGCGATTAAACCAAACGTCGACATCATCGACATATCCAAGCCATAGAAATAATGGCCCCAAATAGCGCCTGTTAGACTGAAAGGAATCACAGACATAATAATAAACGGCTGAGCGTAGCTCTTGAGCGGCACAGCCAGGAGTATATAGACCGTAATCATGCCAGCAATAAAGAAAACGATTTGCTCCGCCTTCTGCTTTTGCTGCTCTTCGATGGTACCACCAAGCTCCGTCGTTACGCCTGGGAACAGCGCTTTGATCTCTGGCAGCACATTGTCTTCAATGTTTTTGACCGCTTGATCCGGTTCTATCACCGCTTCATCAATAGAACCATAGATATAAACTGTCCGAAAACCATTCTCACGTCGGATCTGGTTAATACCTGGCTTACTCTCGATATCGACAACATCTCCCAACATCACCTTCTTACCCGATGGCGTGTTAATCAATGCGTAACGCAGCGATGAAAATGCCTCTCGAGTAAGCTTTGGATAACGCACCATGACTCTCACTTCTTCGGTATTCCTCAGTACACGTTGCGCCTCACCGCCGTAGAAGCTTCCCCCGACTTGTGCAGCCACACTAGCTAAATCTAGCCCGAGGTCGTAAGCGACAGGTTTGAGAGAAAGTTGTACTTCTCGACTGCCAGTGTCCATTGATGAGCTGACATCAAATAGACCCGTTTGTAAACGAAGCTGTGAAACCAACTCCCTACCTGCCGCATTGAGCACATCCATGTCTGGACCATACAGCAGATAACCAAATTCATCGCCCCCATCACCTCCGGTCACATTGTCATTGATAACGATCGACTTAAGGCCAACAATAGTAGGGAGTTTTTCACGCCAACGCCGCGACAGCTCAAACGCATCGACAGGGCGAACTTCTTCATCCACTAGAGGTAAGATCAACATACCTTCTGTGCGGCTTGTATTAATCGTCATCATATCTCTGATGACTGGCATGCCGTATTCTTCTTCAACCTCTTTATCAACAGAGCTGACTACTTTTTCTAGAGTTAAAAGCGCATCAATCGTCTGCTCATCGGAGACGTTACTGTTCATCTCTATTTTGATGATTGGAAAGTCAGAAGGAACCTTCGGGCTCGGAATCATACGAACATGCCCCGAGGTCATCATAGCAACACTTACCAGCAATATACCGACAAACCCCGCCATCACTGACCAACGCCACTCAACGCAGCGGCTCACCAAGCGTTTGTATGGTCCATTAATCAATCGGAAGAAAGCGCGGTTGAAACGTGCCCGATAACTGTTCTCTTTGACCGGAGTAAACTTGGTGTGCGCAAGGTGAGCGGGCAAAATCAGCTTGGATTCAATAAGACTGAATATTAAACAGAAGATCACCACGATAGACAGCCCATAGAAGAAGGCTTTTTCAGGTCCAGTGGAAAACAAGAATGGCACGAACACCGCTATCGTGGTTAATACACCAAAGGTCGCAGGTGTCGCTACTCTCTGCGCACCACGCACGACATTCGTTACGCCACCACCACTCTTCTCGACTTCGGTATAGACACTTTCTCCTATCACTATGGCGTCGTCGACCACGATCCCGAGCACCATAATGAAAGCAAACAGAGTGATGATGTTAATACTGACATCGAACAACGGCATCAACATTACCGCGCCGAGAAAACACACTGGCAGCCCCACCATTACCCACATGGCTAGGCGGAAGCGCAAGAAGATAGTCAGCAACACAGCTACAAGCACTGCACCTTGCAACAGATTCTTTAGCATCATATCGAGACGGGCATTCAGGTAATACGTCATGTCCATCAGCGTATGGATTTGCACGCCATGTGGAAGCGTTTGGTTTCTCGCTTCAATATAGCGTTGCACCGTTTCGGCGACTGGGACCATGTTCTGCGTTTTGGTCGCTTTTACCGTGAGGTAAATGCCATTTTCGCCTGAGAACTTGAAGTAGTGCTGCCCCTCTGTAAACGCATCTTTGATGGTCGCAATATCGCCAAGAAGTACCTTGGAGCCATTCGCCCCTAACTTAACGGGAATCTGCCTGAACTCGTAACCATCATAGTACTGATTCTCGATGCGAATAGAGACCAAGCCTGTACTGGTTCGCACCTGACCTGCAGAGAAGTTAGCGGAATATTTTTGAATCGCAGCGACGACATCATCAAGGGTTAAATCATAGGTTCGAAGCTCATCGGGATGAATCTCGATGCCGATCTCATCGGGTGGTGAGCTCACCTCTACCAGAGACACATCATTGAGCTGCAACAGCTCTTTTTCTATCTGCTTTGATATGGTCTTGAGCTCCATCAAGGACGTATTCCCAGATAGCACCATACCAATAACGTCTTGCTTGAACTCTATCTGGGTAACCTTGATAGGCTCCATCGCCTTAGGAAAACTCGCGATCGCATCGACCCGCTGTTTTACTTTATCCAACACCTCCATCAGGTTGGCTTTCGTATCTATTTCGAGCGTTACCTGCCCACCGCCACGATACGCGTCGGTGACGGCTTTTTTGATTTCGGTGACGTCTTTTAACGACTCTTCCACTTTAATCAGTATGGTTTCTTCAATCTCTTGCGCTGATACTCCTGGGTAGGATGCCGTCACGCTGATGTAGTTAATTTCAAAATTTGGGAACATCTGCCTTTGGATCAAGAAGTAACTCACCGTACCCATGATCAGCACAAACGCCATCAGCAAGTTGGCGGCGACCGAGTTATTGGCAAATAAGGCGATAATGCCGCGTTGAGCTTTGTTACTCACTGGCTTCTCCTTGCTGCGCAATTGCCTCTACTTCATCGTTAGAACGAATCACTGTCATACCAATTTGCGGGAATTCAGGCACAGTTAGCACCACCTCATCACCGTTTTCAATGCCCGAATCGATGAAGAAGTTGGCTTGCTCTTCGCGCAGTACATGAACCGCTTTTGGAACGAGTTTGTCTTCTTGATCAACCACCCAGACACGCTCGTCGACCACCAACTCTTGGGGAACTTTGAATAGATTCGCAACCTCTCTACCATTGAAGCGAACCTCTACATAGGAACCAAATGGAAGCGGAGTAACGCTCGTTTTCAGCCCATAAGGATCCGCAATACGAATCACCATATTCGCCATGCGTGTCGCACTGTCTACGACGCCCAAGTCACGAACAATCTGCCCATCTCGTACCGTTTCAACACGACCTTTAGCGATAATCTCTGCCTTAACACCAACAATGTCGCGCGGTAAGAAAGGCGCATCAAAGCCAGCAATGGGCACCATGACCTCTGCATACTCAATGTTATTGATGTCAGCGACTTGCGAACCCGCCGTAATATATTGACCCACACCTATGTTACGAGAGACCACTAGCGCGTCGTACGGGGCGACAACCTCGGTATTTTCCAAATCACGCTTTGCTCGTCTCAGCCCCGCTTGCGCAGATTTGACTCTGGCTTCTGCGCTAAGAACTTGTGGAATTCGTAGGTAAAGATCAGAGACCTGAGTATCTTTGATCTTCTTCGCCTGACGCTCTGCTACGTTCGCTTTGGCGCGCTCTTCAATCAAAGTGGCCTGTGCCTGCGCTAACTCAGCCTCAGCTTGAAGTACAGCCGCTTGGTAGTCATCCTTTTCGATGGTAAATAGCACCTCGCCACGTTTTACAACACCGCCAGAAACAAAGTTAGGGTGCCAACTCGTCACTTCACCAGACACCTGTGTTGAAAGCGCTGTGCGCTCCAAAGGCACCACTTCACCAAAGCTTGAGATCTGAACCTGGTGAGCTTCTGCCTGCATGATCTGCGTCTTAACACGCGGGGTGGTATCGAGTTCTTTTTGCTCTTCAACCTCCGGAGCGGTTTCTTGAACCAACATGTAGCCCCCACCAGCGACACCGAGGATGGCGAAAGGAAGTATCCATTTAATACTGCGCTTGAACATAATTTCCCTTTTGTAGATCTCTAGTTGTTGTTCTCTAGCCTCAAAGTATTGTACGCAAACTCACTAACATTAACTGTAAGGATTCATCATCTTTTTTGACCAATATCGCTTTCTTGTTACGCTATTCCCTTAAAGGGTTACCTAACAAATTATTTGTACACACTAAACGCAAAAATCCCCGCTAAGGCAGGGATTTTGATTAGTATGACTGTAGCAACTGGTCGAAAAAATAGATTCTAATCAACCATCATCGCATCACATTTCGCCGCACAGATAAAATCATTCTGATGCAAACCCTTGATGGAGTGACTCCACCAGGTTACGGTCACCTTACCCCATTCTAACAGTATAGAGGGGTGGTGAAACTCATCTTCTGCGAGCTCCGCCACTTGGTTTGAAAATGCCCAAGCCAACTTGAAGTTCTTAAACTTGTAAACCTTCTCTAGCTGCGGAATGCCATCACGGTCCACAATTTGCCAGTCGTTTAACTCCGTCAGCAACTGTTGTTGCTCGTCTTTGCCAAGCGCAATTGCATCACTGCTGCAGGCTTCACAGCGTAACTCATTAAGCATGTGTTATGTCCTTCGGTTCAAAAAGTGGAGGAAGTAGCCCAGATTCCATTGCGCGAGCAACATCTTGGGATAAGTTTTGTTGTTTCAATTCATAAAGTTGTCGTATGTCGTCGAGCACAAAATAGGTGGGCTGCATAATGTCGATCCGATAGGGTGTTCGAAGCACATTATCAACATTAAACGCTTGGCGAAGCGGTCTCTCATCATCGAGGGCATACAGTGTTTCACCAGGGGATGAGAGAATACCGCCGCCGTATATCTTGAGATCACCATTCTGCTCAACTAGACCAAATTCAACCGTAAACCAATATAGCCGCGCCAAATATACACGCTCTTTACCGTCCGCTTGGTAACCAAGCTGACCATAGTGCTGGGTAAACTGAGCAAAGTCTGGGTCAGTGAGCATTGCACAGTGACCAAAGATTTCATGGAAGAAATCGGGCTCCTGTAGGTAATCAAACTCTTCTCTAGAGCGCAGAAACGTTGCGACAGGAAACTTACGCTCCGCCAAAAGCGCGAAGAATCGATCGAAGTCAATCAGCGCAGGGACAGGCTCTACTTGCCAACCGGTCTCTCGCTTTAGCACATCATTTATCTCTGTTAACTGCGGAGCGCGATCTATCGGCAGATTGAGCAGTTCAAGACCGCGCAAGTACTCTTTACACGCCCTGTCCTTAACAAGATCCAATTGGCGTGCGACTAAATCGTGCCAAATACGATGCTCATCCTCACTCCAATCAATTAATCCCTGTTCATTCACAGGGTTAGATACATACTGAGTCATGCCATTTCCTTTAACAAGCTCTTTACATAAAGCCTATGTGTTCGAGTATTCGCTGACAATAACCCAGTAGATCCTGCTGTACGCTTGCTGTGTAACATAAAATTTACATACGTACTTTTTTAATTGAAAATTCAATCAATTGAAATTCACCATTAAGTTTGACTTCGCGAGTTAAACAACCAAAACTTAGAATCAAAACAACACCCTAAAGAGTGTAAGCAAAATGTTAACACACCCAAATCTAAACCAGCCTATGTGGATACCTGATGCCAATAAAGCATCCAAGAGCCTGTTACAACAATTTATCAACCAGCTCGATCTTGAAGGCTCTACTTCCATCGATTATCAAAAGCTACACCAATGGAGCCTCGATAACGCTGAACAGTTTTGGGGTCAGGTCTGGGACTTCTGTGGCGTCATTGGTTCAAAGCAAGGTCCAATAGCGACGTTAGGTGAAGCGGCATGGGGAGCATTGGTACCGGCGAGAGATACCATCTGGTTTTCGAAGTCTCGGCTAAATTATGCTGAGAACTTGCTCGCTTATGGCGACAAAAATGGAGAGAGCCTTGCGATCATATTTCAAAACGAGCAAGGCTACACTGCCGAGCTTTCATGGCGGGAGCTGCAAGACCAAGTTTCACAAATGCAGCAGTGGCTAATCGAGGTCAATGTAGGTGAAGGTGACGTAGTAGCGGGGTACTTGCCTCACTCCCCTCACGCCGTCATTGCCATGTTAGCGGCAACAAGCCTTGGGGCAATTTGGACCTCAACGTCACCCGACTTTGGTGCTGAGAGCGTCATCGAACGCTTCGGTCAGGTAAAACCTAAGGTGTTGTTTGATGTCGATGGGTATCAGTTTGGCGGTAAGTCCTTTTCAATGAATGAAAAGAATCAAGCTATCTGTCACGCGATCGACTCAATCACCCATATTTGCACGATTGGCTATCAGCATTTGGGTCAACAGGAACCTTTGAGGGAAAGCGCTGAGATCGTTAAAAGCGATAAGGCTAACCATGTCGATTGGAACTCTATCTTTTCTCACTACAAAAAACAGCCTCTTCGCTTCAATAGGGTCGCATTCAACTCACCACTGTTTATCCTTTACTCGTCTGGTACCACAGGTAAACCAAAATGCATCGTCCATTCCGTTGGTGGTATCACATTGAATCACCTCAAAGAGCACAAGTTACATTGTGATATTCGCTCTGATGACCGAGTTTTCTATTACACTACCTGTGGTTGGATGATGTGGAACTGGCATGTGTCTGCACTCGCGAGTGGGGCAACGCTTGTTATTTATGATGGAAATCCCGTTTACCCCTCTGAAGAAGTACTTTGGGATTTGGCCGAGCGTTCATCAGTGACCTTATTTGGTACTGCTGCTAAGTATCTAGAAGCTATCGAGAAAAACGGTTTTATTCCGAATAAAAAGTTTGCACTTACCCACCTCAAAACCCTTTGCTCAACGGGATCTGTTTTGTACCCAGAGCAATTTGATTATGTCTACAAAGCGATTAAATCTGATCTCCATCTTGCGTCTATTTCTGGCGGTACCGACATTTGTGGCTGCTTCGTCCTTGGTAACCCTATCTCTCCCGTCTATCGAGGAGAATGCCAAGCTCCAGGACTTGGTCTTGATGTTAACGTGTTCAACGCCAACGGAAAGTCTGTTTCAGAAGAGCGCGGCGAACTCGTTTGTCTTAATAGCTTTCCAAATCAACCGATTGGCTTTTGGAATGATGACGGTGAACGCTACCATAATGCTTATTGGGCTAACTTTGAGCAGTGCTGGAGTCATGGTGACGATGTATTAAAAACAGTAAATGGTGGGATGCGTTTCTTTGGACGCAGTGACGCCACCCTTAACCCAGGCGGTGTGCGTATTGGGACCGCGGAGATCTATCAGCAAGTAAACCAGCTTGATGATATCGTAGAATCTATTGCTGTAGGTCGAACCCATCTTGGCGACGAGAGAATCGTTCTGTTTGTTCAGCTTTCACCGGCAGCGGTACTCAACGAATCTTTGCGCGATTCTATCAAGCAGCAGCTTAGAACGCATTGCTCTCCTCGCCATGTGCCTGCAGAAATCTATGCTATCAGTGAAATACCGAAAACAAAGTCTGGAAAGTTGGTGGAACTTGCGGTGAAACAAGTGCTGCATGGTAAAGAAGTTAACAACAAAGGTGCAATTGCAAACCCACACGTTCTTGACGAAGTTGCCGAGTTTGCACATTGCGTGTAGCACCTAGTGCACATTGCGTATTGTACCTAGGCTTCTGTTCCATAAGCGCTTTTCGATAGAAAAGCGCGTCGTTCATCTAGATGAACTGATTCTGAACTCCCCACTCATTCTTCATTCAGTGCACCCCTAGCATACTGCCTCCATCGAATCAGCCGCGCTTCAAGAATCATGCGGCTATCTGTATCAACTGATGGACCCCACAGACAAGAGGGAAAGAATGATGAAATCACTAAGCGTAGTTGTTATCACCTTAAATGAAGAAAAACGTATAGCTCGTCTTCTTAGCGATTTGAGCTGCCAAACCTATCAAGATTTCGAAGTCATTGTTGTCGACTCAAACAGTGATGACCGTACCCGCGAAGTTGCTGAAAAATACCACGCCGCACTACCTAGTTTAACGGTACACCAAATGTCTGATCGTGGCGTAAGCCTAGGCCGAAACACAGGAGCAAACCTGGCTAAAAATGAGCGCCTACTGTTCTTGGATGCTGACGTTCGTTTAGATAAGGATTTTCTTCAAAAGGCTATCGACAAACTTGAAGAAGAAAAGCTCGAAGTGGCTGGTGTTTACATGGGATCACGCAAACTCGCCCCCGCTTACAAAGCTGGCTACGGTCTTTTTAACGCAGGACTATTTGCTACTCAGTTCTTCTTCCCTACTGCGGTTGGCGCGTGCATTTTCTCAACCAAACGAGTGCACCAAGAGATCGGTGGTTTCGACGAAGAGATCGTACTTTGCGAGGATTGCCACTATGTTAAGAAGGCTGCACAAACATGGCGTTTTCGATTCTTGCCAATGAGCTTCCAGTTCGATCCGCGTCGTCTTGAGCAAGATGGCTTCTTTAAAATGGGCTTTACCTACCTAAAAGCGAACGTTCGCCGTTTCATGTTTGGTGAAATGCGCAACAACGAGATGGAATACAAGTTTGGACATTATCAGCAGCAGTAATGCTAGCGCAAATTTGTAACAAGTAAGCTAGGTAAGGATTGGATATGTTTGAAACATTAGGACTGTTTTTTGGATCGCTGTTAGACGCACTTATAGGACCAAACCTCGTCGTGCCTGGTGAGCCTTTCATGATTGCGGCAGGCTATCAGCTCTATTCTGGTGCCTACTTAGCCGTGTTTGCGGTTCTGTTAGGAGGTCTAATTGGCGACCAACTCAGTTTTCTAATTGGACGTCGCTATGGATTCCGCGCCCAAAAATCTTTACTGCGCTGGCAACCTAAAATCCGTCGCCCATTAGCCCGCTGCCGCTTACTGATTAATCGTAACGCCTTTTGGGTGATCGCTTTTGCGCGCCTACTGGGACCAATCGCGTGGGTAGTGCCCTTTATGGCAGGTGCTAATCATATCCGATGGAGTAAGTTCTCTGCCTATGCGCTTATTGGGCTTGTCTTAGGTGTTGGTCAGTTTGTTACTTGGGGCTTTCTATTGGCAGCGGGTGTAGACAATGTGCCGATACTGGGTGAAGCCGCGACGTTTGTGTCTGAGCATAAGTATACGCTAGGGCTGACGTTGGTTTCACTTGCTCTGCTCTACTTTGGCATTAAGAAGCAGTGGCGCTACTCCTGGCTAAAAGCGTCAAATCTATTTCTCGCGGGTGCATTAGCACTCAACTACTCGCATTTTTTCTGGTGGAGTGATGACGCCGTTGTACCGCTTACACAAACACAAAACGTTGAAGTAAACCTTGCTGAGCTTGATTATAAAGTCTACGCAGGACAGTCGACACTGTACGCAGCACAGGCCCTTAACGTAGTTTATTTAGGAGAATCTCCAATCAAGCTAATGGACGAGTTAGGTTGGATTCAAAATAAAACCTTCTCTCGCAGTGATATTGAGCTAGCAGATTATGTTTCTCTACTACAGCAGCGCACACCGCCCGTCTCTGACTTGCTTTGGAATGGTCAGCCTCAGCATTTCGCTTTTCAGCTACCAGGGACACTGACTCATCGCTCACACATACGATGGTGGTATGCGGGTATTGATGCGCAAACCAAACAACCCGTTTGGGTTGGCGCATTAAGCTACGATGACGGGCTTAAGTTAACACCCTATGGAGGAATTGTTACCGTACTGCACTCTATCTCGCCCGATGTCGACGTTGAACGAGAGCAGTTAAAAACCGACGTATTCAGATTGAATGACCGATGGAACGCGGAAAACATTCAGCTTGCTTCTGTAACGAAGAACAACAGTCAACACGACTACTTTACAGATGGCCATGTGCTGGTGGTTTCTGAACAAGCCTCTTATGTGAATAATCTACAACCATCTGAAAGTATTGAGTTTATCACCATGAACACACAATCATAAATGAGCTAAGTCACTGATATTTAGATGTCATCCGTCGATTTGTTTAGAAGCGCGAAATATATTAATTAGCCGTGTCAAACATCGACGGTTCGTTAATTAGCATTTAGCTCTGTGACTGATTGTATCAACTAATTTCAGACACATTGATGTTACAAAGCCGCATACCTAATATTCACGATTAGCAAAGACATAGTTAGTTTTTGCTTAGTCAGCTCAAATAATAAAGGTATAAAAATCCATGATCACTTTGGCCCGTTTCGCATCAACAAGCGATCCAAACCAACTGCGCAGCTCAACGCGCCCACAGCCTGCAGCGCCACCGGCACAGCATGCGATCCTTTCTTTCTTCCAATTAAATGCGCTTGTTCCATCCTTTTCACGCAGTACGCGAACCGTTCTTCATACTAAGTCATATCATTCTAAATTCGCTCAACATAATGACATAGTAACAAGACAACTATCTTCCCAATCCTGTTTCAAACACTCTTTTTCTGCTCTCTCTTCCCATTGTGGAGGATTGGCATGATAGAAATTCACTGGACGGTCGCCCTAGCTATGAGTTTTTGCAGTATGCTCGGTGTTCTACAAATGTATGGTCGTCGTATCGACCGTTTCTTCAAACGTGTAGTAGAAAACATGCTTCGCGTCGGTAAAGGCTCAATGAAAGCGTCTAGCTACTCACAGCAGCGAACAGAGACAGAGCTATACCAGATTGGACATCAAGAGAGAAAATACGAGTTTGGCGATTACATTCGCCAGCAGAGTAGAAGAAAAGAAGACGATTAATTTCGATAGGCGAGCTTTCCTGTGTCGCTAATCAAGTACGTGACTCAAGACTAACGTCGAGTCACGTACCTCTCAATCTATGTTCTAACTGCTACGCCGTTACGGACAGAACAAGCCAAATGTTGTATGCACTGTAACCGGCTAACAGCAGCGCCCCCTCAACTCGATTAATTCGGCCTTGGCGACCAAATCCATAAGCCATAAAGAACAGCGCCACTGTCATCGCCATCATCACCAGCCAGTCACGAGATAATACAGCTTCAGGCACGCTCGCGATTGGTGAGATCATACCTGCAATACCAACGACAGCTAGAATATTAAACATATTGGATCCAACGACGTTACCGATCGCAATGTCATGCTCCCCTTTACGTGCTGCCGCGATGGAAGCCGCTAACTCTGGTAGCGATGTACCAAGCGCCACTATGGTTAGACCAATAATTAGGTCACTGATGCCAAGGGATTGAGCTATCGTCACCGCACCCCATACAAGAATGCGTGAACTGACTACCAGCAGTACAAGTCCCAGTACCAACCAGAATATCGCCTTCCCTAACGACATCGTCTTCTCTTGTAGCTCTTGCTCGGTATCAGTTTCTAGTGGGTCGCCTTTACCCTTGATTCCAGAATAAATGCTCCAGCTTATTAAGCTGAAAAAGCCAATAAGTAGAATCGCCGCTTCACCGCGTCCTAATGCACCATTCCAAAGTAATGCACCAAGCAATAGACTGATAGCGAACAGTAATGGTAGCTCTTTCTTAACAATCACGGATTGCACCATAATTGGCGCGATCACTGCAGTCACACCTAAGATTAGTCCAGTGTTAACAATGTTTGAGCCTAACGCATTACCCAAAGCAAGCTCTGGGTTCCCCTCTGCCGCCGCCATCGCTGACACCACCATCTCTGGTGCAGAGGTACCAAAACCCACGATGACCATACCAATCAACAGCGGAGGCATCCCAGCGTGACTCGCCGTTGCCGCAGCACCGTCGACAAATCGATCAGCACTCCAAACCAATAAGATAAAACCAACCAGAATCGCCAATGCGGCAAGTGTCATATCTGTGTCCTCAGTAGGAAAAGATGTGTGTGTTTGACAAGCAAGTCACTGTCTCCAGCTACAATTTTAGGACGGGAATAGTGAACTTACATGATTCGCTTCGTCAAATAATGATTTTTATCGTGGCGACAAAAAACGAGCCCTTAAAGACTCGTTCTTTTGGTTACCAAACAAGGTAGGACCTTGTCGATTATTCTTGATGCTCGCGTGCCTTGTTGTAAGCCATTCTATGTAAGTTGGCATCAATCCCTTGGTCACCCAACATTCGCTCCCAAAGCACGGAAATTTGGTCAAGGCTACGCTCACTAGGATAGCGAGTCGGAGCCTCCAATAACTGCCATTTTGAGTCGGCCGTGGCTTTAGCGAAAACGAACTCAAACGCCAAGCTATCCGCCATGCCTAACCGAAGATCAGACACAATCAGCTTTTCTCCATCTTGGCGATATCCCAAAAACCCATGTGAAAAGGCTTCTAAGCCAATGAGAGTCTGCGGCTTACTCTCGAGAGGCCACTCGCCACGCGAACGCTGAATGAAGTCAATTTGACTATCAGAATCAAGCAGAGATGCTAGCCCTTCGAAATACTGATCACCTTCAACGACAACAACGCGCCAAAGTAGAGTGTTAAATGGTGACGGTGTGATTAATACTTGGTCATTGCTAATGTTTTGTGCCGCGAGGTTTTCCTCGACTCGGTCGGCGATGACCTGCTGGGCTGCAAAGCCCCACAAGAGATACAAGCTCGATACCAAAACAACGCCCTGGCACCAACGCCCACCCACGCGCTTTGAAAACAACGCAACGACAATACCAATAAGCAGAGGTATGGTGTAAAGCGGGTCGATAATAAACACATTACCTACTTCAAAGTAACCGGGCAGTGGCCACAGCAACTGAGTACCGTACGTGGTCATCGCATCTATTGCGACATGCGTAACCAGCACACTGAGAACTAAAGCAAAGACTCGTTTAAACGACCAAAACGCATCGGATCTGAAACGGCAATAGAGCCAAGATACAAAAAGTGAAAAAATGGGAATGAGCAACAAAGAGTGGGTAAAGCCACGATGCTTAATGGTATTACTCACCGCATCACCATAGTCAATGACGACATCTAAATCGGGCAGCGTACCAAGTGCCGCGCCAGTTAATAAAACTTTGGCATTGCATCGCTTGCCCGCTATCGCTCCCGCTACGGTTGCCCCTAATGCGGCTTGGGTTACTGAATCCATTGGGTTTCTTTGTGTCCTTGGTGAATTAAACTGATTGCTTTTGTTTACGTAAGTGCGAACTAAATGACCACAAACGCCTTATAATTTTCCTTTGGCTTTGAGCCACTTAAGCCCCTCACGCTTCGCTAACCCTTCGATTTTTTGTGACTCAATGAATTGAACTACTGCTGCTGGCTCAGTTTTCGAATACTCACGTAAACTCCACCCAATTGCTTTCTGAACGAAGAACTCTTTGTCATCGAGGTTCTCGCCGATGATATCAAACAGCAGCGCTTCGTCGGTGTTTTGCTTGAACTTAAGCTGATAGAGAATTGCCGTTCGTCTTAACCAAATATTGTCACTTTCGCGCCACTTTTGGATAAAGCTCGCGGCCTCAATAGGAAAGCGCTGAAACAAGCTCGCGACAATGTGAGTCGCTAGCATATCTACCGTGTCCCACCAAGCTTTTGTCGTGATCCAACGCTCTGCATGCCCCAAAAACGAGCTCGGTAAGAGTTTTTTTTGTTTAATGAGGAGATCAATTGCCACAAGTTGATATTCTCGCTCAGGCAATGTCCAGAGCTCATCAATAACCCCTGAAAGCTCACCAAGGCTGGGCATCTTCCCTTTCGAAAACAAAGGCTTTAGGGCCTCACGTCGAGGTCCCGATTGGATCCCAAAAAACTCATACTGCTCTCTCAGGTATGCCTTCATAAATGCGGCGTTTTCACTATTTCTGAGAGGGACGAGCGCCTCTTTCACCTCATTAATCCAAACGTGCATCGCTGTTTCCTATCACTCGCTAGCAAAGGTTCGTTGTAATCTTGCAACAGCTTCAATCACTCTTGAACGCGGTGTCGCCAGATTAAAGCGAAGGAACTGCTCACCACCTAAACCGAAACTCGAGCCATGGTTCGCCGCTATCTTAGCTTCACTCTGCACTTTGCCAATCACTTCAGCGGACGTCAGCCCAGTTTCAGAAAAATCGACCCAAGAGAGATAGGTTGCTTCCAAAGGCATTGATTTTAAACCTTTAATCTTATTGACGCCCTCGTCAAATAAACGGCGATTCTCATCAAGATAATCGACCAATGCTTCCAACCACGCTTCCCCATGTTCATAAGCCGCTGTTGCCATCAGCATGCCAATTCGGTTAGGTCCGATACCGGCAGCGTTGAGTACAAATTGAAACTTTTCGCGAAGCTCTGTATTCGGAATAATCGCAGCGCCTGTTAGCGCCGAGGCGATATTGAATGTCTTGGTTGTCGCAGCCAGAATGACCATGTTTTGCTCATGCTCAGGAGCGGCCAGAGTAGCAACGGTATGCTGGTGAGGAGGAAAAACGAGGTCGTGATGAATTTCATCGACAACCAATACCAGATTTTGGCGATGACAGAAGTCCGCGACTTCTCGGATCTCTTCCTTACTCCAAACACGTCCGCCAGGGTTATGAGGAGAGCATAAGATAACGAGCTTTTCATGGCCTTTTAAGTTTGCTTCAAGCCCCGCTATATCCATTTCGTAGCGGCCTTGGTTCTCAACCAACGGACTTTCAACAACGACACGCTGATTGGCTTTGATTACCCGCGAAAACGCATGATAAACAGGCGTAAAGAGTATAACGCCGTCATCCGGTTGAGTATAAGCTTGAACGCACAGAGCCGTGCCTTGAACAAGACCAGCACAGGTTAGGATCCACTCAGGTGATACTTCCCAGTTGTGTCTTTTTTGCATCCAATTAACCACAGATGCCTTATAGCGTGAGTCGTCACCGTAATAACCATTCACACCATTCGCAGCCGCATCAAGAAGGGCTTGGTTAACTTCAGAAGGCGCTTTGAAGTCCATATCCGCGACCCACATAGGGAGACCATCGTCCGCAGACACCCCAAAGCTCGCTTCCATTTCATCCCACTTTGCCGAGTGGGTTCCTCTACGCTCTACAATCTCATCAAAATCAAACATGGTCTGTCTTCGCTCTAGCTAACAATGCAAACCAGTTTAAACGCCTGATTTAAAAAGAGCTAGAGGCTTAACTCGACATAGTTAATTGCAAGTGCCCAGTATGAGGATCGGTTGATTCATCAACGATAGTGAAGCCACAGCGATGGTAGAAGCCTATGGCACGGCAGTTATCTTTGTAGACACAAAGTGACAAGGCATCGCGTTTACGCCTCGCATCTAATAACAAGCTCATACCTATGCCGCCACCTTGTAGCTGAGGTTCAACAAACAATGCGGCAAGTTGTTTATCGACGAGGGAGTAAAACCCGACCACCCTGCCAGCTTGTTCAAACACATAAGTCTCTGAGTTAGGGAGATATTGCTCGCGCATATCATCAAGCTTCTGATGCCAAAACATAGGCTCAACAAAGTCATGGGCCTCTACAGAAGCGGCCAGCCAAACCTTAAGTATGCTCTCGGTATCTGCGTCGGTGTACTCTCTGATCATCGGTCCTATTCCATGTAGTATTTGAATCCAAAATGGCTCTTTTCAAACCCAAGTCGCTCATAAAAGCGATGCGCCCTTTCTCTGACTTGATTGCTTACCAGCTGAACGATCTTACAGCCATTCTGTCTCGATTGTTCGATGGCAAACTTCACTAGCGCCGCGCCGACTCCTTGTCCTTGCGCGTTATTAGCGATAAACACGCCTTCAATATTAGCTCGTATTTCACCGTTGTAAGTAAATTGAGGAATAAAACTCAGCTGTAATGTGCCAACTACCACATTGTCTAACGTCGCAACGTAAAGAAAATGATCGCTTGAGTGCTCGAACCACTCGAAAATAGCTTGCATGTCATCCGTTATCTCGCCTCGACATGCTTGCTTTAGTTCGGGTTTGTCATCCCAAAAAAGCGGTAAAATGGAAGGTAGATCTTGCTGATTCGCTAGACGGATGTTTAAGGTTGGATTGCTGGTCATCATTGTGTTTGGCTTATCTGTAAACTGTCTTCAACCGAGCAGTATGTAGTAGTTTCATTACCAAAGATTGACAGCCAAAGCTCAACAAGTCTTCGCTTCTACTTTCTCACAAATATACTGCCCAATGGGAATCGCCGAGGTTGCTGCTGGGGATGGTGCATTACAAACATGAAGACTGCGAGGTGTTTCAGCGAAGAGGAAGTCATGCACTAGCCGTCCATCAGACATCACCGCTTGAGCCCTGATACCCGCAGGATAAGGCTCTAGGTCATGCATTTCTATTGATGGGCAGTATTTACGCACTAACTGCAAATAGCCAGGGCGCCAGAGTGAGTTTTTAAACTCTGTTAATCCTGTTTTGAAATGAACGGCCGTTACTTTCCAAAAACCTTTAAAACGAAGCATTTGTAACGTGTCTTCGAGACTGACATTGAAGTCACCATAACCTTCTCGTTTAAAGCCTTGAACGGCATTGGGTCCAACCGTCACAGAGCCGTCAATCATTCTGGTTAAATGAACCCCCAGAAACGGCAATTCGGGGTCTGGAATCGGATATATCAAATGCTTGACGATTTGATTGTGACGGGCCGCTAGGCGGTAATATTCACCGCGATAGGGAATAATTTGAAAGTCTGGTGTTATACCGATCATCGCCGCGAGGCGGTCAGCCATTAGCCCGCCACACACGACGAGCTGTTTGCACTTCAATATCGATTTAGATGAACTCGATACACATTCGACCTCCACACGCTCTTTATGCTCGGTGAGATCGGTTACGCGACTGGATAGATAAAGCCTGCCACCCAACTTGGTAAACGCCTGCGCCATCCTTTCAGTGACTAGCCGATAGTCGACAATACTGGTCGAATGAACCTTTATTGCACCTAACCCGCTGATCGCTGGTTCCATATCTCGGAGCTCATCTTCATCAATCAACTCGACATCGATTTGGTTATCGTGGCAGCGCTGGTACAAAGCCTCCATTCGTTGCTTTTCGATCTCATTGGTCGCCACCAGCAGCTTTCCACAGTTTTCGACCGCTATACCGTACTCGTCGCAAAATCGTTTCGTTGCCTCAGCACCTCTGCGGCAAAACTCAGCTTTAAGGCTTCCCGGCTGATAATAGACTCCGGCATGAATCACTCCGCTATTATGACCTGTCTGATGCGCCGCCAGCGTAGACTCTTTTTCTACAATGGCTATTTGAGCGCTAGGATGCCTCTGCTGCAGTTGCCAAGCCGTCGATACCCCAACAATACCACCACCAATAACGATATAGTCATAAAGCTCTGTCATCACATCCCCTGTGAAATGTACGTGTTTCTAATACCTTACTCTCTGTTTTTCACACAAGAAAGTGTCGGCGTCACTGCTTTCAAATAAAGAGATATCGAACCTTGGTAAATAGCTCGTTTATCTTCTTCGCTGGCAGAGGAGAATTGCATTGAAAAGGCAAAGCCATGTAAGTAATCCGCGAGTAGATTGACAGCATTTTGGCGCTCGCTTTTCGTCAAATTGATAGCGTCTACAATCTCATTGAATCTTGACATGAACACGTCTGCAGGACCGCTGCTTTTCATCTTAAACAAGGTTTCCAGAAGTCCCGGATATTCACCAAGCAATTTAAGATAACTCCAGCCCAACTCTGCCACCTCATCTTGCCATCGAGTAGTGCCAGTTGGCTCGTAAATGCCCTCAACGAGAGAAATTGCAACCGCCTCGAGGACGCTATCTTTATTGTTGAAATAGTGATAAATCGCCATGGCATCGATATTAAGTTCTTTCGCTAATGCTCTGATACTTGGGATCTTTCCGTCCACCTTCATCATAGCTTTTGCCGTATCAACGATACGCTCTTGACTCAATCCATCTTTCCCTTTCTCGGGACGTCCTCGTTTCTTCGGCTTGACAGTCATAAGAATTCCTAGCTAAACTTCGATTTATTTCTACACTGTAGAATTTTAGCAAAGATAGACCAGATTTAACACATTTTCTGATATGAACTAGGAGCTCACCATGGCTAACATCGTTTACATTGCTACCAGCCTCGATGGTTACATCGCCGACAAAGACAACGGTGTTGAATGGTTGCATGACATTCCAAATCCAGAGGGCTCGGACTTTGGTTTCGCGGAGTTCATGGACAGAGTTGACGCACTCGTTATGGGTAGGAACACACTAAAAATCGTATTGAGTTTTGACTGCGATTGGCCCTACTCAAAGCCTGTCTTTGTACTGAGCAACACGATGACTGAAGTACCGGAAGGGTTAGAGGACAAAGTGTTTTTGGTTAACGGTGAGCTAAGAGATATCGTTGAAGACCTTGCTCGAAAGGGCTACCAAGATCTGTATATCGATGGCGGTAAAACCATTCAGAGCTTTTTAAACGAAGACCTGATAGATGAGCTGATAATTAGCACGATTCCAGTGTTACTTGGTGGCGGCATATCTTTATTTGGTGAGCTAGACAAGCCGTTGAAGTTTAAGCATGAGTCTGCGGAAAGGTATGCCGATTGTATCGTTAAGAATCGGTTTGTGAGGGTTTAAGTCGACTTATCCCAGCCTAACTATCACCTCTTGCTCAGACTGCAAGTGAGCAAGAGGTACTCAAGCCTTTCAAACTTCTCAATTACATCTTTCTCCTACAAAGTGCACATAGCTTCCAAGTTGCGATGGCAATGATCCCGTTGTTTCCTCCAATGTCGAGTATCACTTATCAACGTGGCAAAGGCTATGAAGAGACACTTGTATAATGACTCCCAACAGACTGGATTTCGAAAACAGCTTAGAAGTAATCCAACGCTTGCCGAAGCAAGGCTTTGGTATTACCTCCGAAGGGGGCAACTTGGTGCCAAATTTCGGAGACAATATGGTGTTGGTCAGTATGTTTTAGACTTCTATTCAACTGAAGTGAGGCTTGCTATTGAAGTCGATGGGGATAGTCACTACTCCGAACGTGGGTTGGCTTCAGACGTGAGGCGGAGTGAGTTTTTAGAAAGCGTTCGGATACGTGTGGTGAGGTTTACGAATCAAGAGGTTTTAGAGGAAACCACTACGGTTGTTGAGATGATTAAAGGGATTATAGCGAAGTTAAAGAAATAGGCGGCGCGCAGCGTTTACTCCTCCCCTGATAAGAGGAGGCTGGGAGGGGTAAAGCGCCGAAGCTACATGCTAACTCCGACACCAACTTGAACTCCGCTTTACCCCCTCTAACTCCCCCTTAGCAAGGGGGAGAACCTCTAGCTAGCTCCTATCGTCGCATCGCCTATTTTTTAAACAGCGATGCGCAGCAAGCCCTTTGCTCCTCCCCTGATAAGGGGAGGCTGGGAGGGGTAAAACACCGGACTCACATGCTAACTCCGACTCCAACTTGAACTCTGCGTTACCCCCTCTAGCTCCCCCTTATCAAGGGGGAGAGCCTCGGGCTAGCTCCTATCGTTGCATCGCCTATTCTTAAACAGCGATGCTCAGCAAGCTCTTTGCTCCTCCCCTGATAAGGGGAGGCTGGGAGGGGTAAAGCGTCGGAGTTACATGCTAACTCCGACTCCAACTTGAACTCCGCTTTACCCCCTCTAATTCCCCCTTAGCAAGAGGGAGAACCTCGAGCTAGCTCCTATCGTTGCATCGCCTATTTTTAAACAGCGATGCGCAGCAAGCTCTTTGCTCCTCCCCTGATAAGGGGAGGCTGGGAGGGGTAAAGCGCCGGACTCACATGCTAACTCCGACTCCAACTTGAACTCCGTTTTACCCCCTCTAGCTCCCCCTTAGCAAGGGGGAGAACTTCGGGCTAGCTCCTGTCGTCGCATCGCCTATTTTTAGACAGCGACGCCCTGCGAGCGTTTGCTCCTCCCCTGATAAGAGGAGGAGCTAAGAGGGGTAAAGCGCCGGACTCACATGCTAACTCCGACTCCAACTTAAACTCCGTTTGACCCCCTCTAGCTCCCCCTTATCAAGGGGGAGAACCTCGGGCTAGCTCCTATCGTCGCATCGCCTATTTTTAAACAGCGATGCGCAGCATGCTCTTTGCTCCTCCCCTGATAAGGGGAGGTTGGGAGGGGTAAAATGCTCGATCTTAACTTTCAAATGAAAGCTTACCCCCAAACGCCCCACTCCAATCCTTATCAAACTGTTCAACCGCTGGCTCAATTGCAGGATGAGAGAACATCTGTGCGGCCACATCTACTGGCAAGGTAATAGCACCAATCCCTAGCTTCATAACATCCATCGCTTGTTGAACGTTCTTGAAACTCGCTGCCAAAATTTTTGCGGGTAAGCCGTTTTTCTCGATCAGTGTTTGGATATCACGAACAACCGCCACACCGTCGCCATTCATCGCATCGATACGATTCACATAAGGTGCCAAATAATCAGCGCCACATAGCGCGGCCATAATTCCTTGTTGAACGGTGTAAATCGCGGTAGCGAGAACCTGAATACCTTCTTTTTTCATTAGCTTAATCGCAGCGAGACCCTTCTCCGTCGCCGGTACCTTCACCACCATATCGTAAGGAAGTTCATTAAGCATCTTAGTCTCTGCTACCATGCCAGCGACATCTTTACTGACGACCTGTGCGTGAAAGCGAGCGTCTTTACCTAAAACGTCAGACATTGCCTTTAGCGTCTCGGTAAGACCAGTACCTGATTTCGCAACGATAGTCGGGTTGGTTGTAATGCCTTTTAGTGGGAAACACTGGTTAAAGCGAGCGGTTTCATTCACATCAGCAGTATCTAAATAGAGTTCAATCATAGTTATCTCTCGGACCTTTCTTTGAACAATCTCAAGTTGTGAACAATATAGATCCAGCGAATGTTTCAGATCTTGACCTTGATCAAAACAAACTTCAAATGAAACCTTTAGATTTCATTTAACGAAAGCAACGAACTTTCAAAAACGAAACCTATGAAGAATGTGAGATTCGAATTAGAGAGAGGCTAGCATGTACTTCAACATACAAAGATTTTCAACTCACGATGGCGATGGCATTCGCAGCATCCTTTTTTTAAAGGGCTGCAGCTTGGCGTGTCCATGGTGTCAGAACCCTGAAAGTCGTAGCCCAAAGCACTCGTTACTATTCGATGAGCGCAGTTGCCTCGAGCAATGTACAGCCTGCGTCGATGTTTGCCCTTCAATTGAAAGAACGAAAGACACCATCACTATCAACAGACAGACTCTGGATGAAGCACAGATCATCACACTACAAAATGTCTGTCCGACGCAGGCGCTAAGCGTATGCGGCGAAGAAGCTCAAGAAGGCGTACTCATTGACACGCTGATGAAAGACAAGCCGTTCTACGATCAAAGTGGTGGCGGCGTAACGTTTTCAGGTGGTGAGCCTTTAATGCAATCGGATCTGGTGACGTCAATCGCAACCGAATTGCAGCAACAAGGTGTCAATACTGCTATCGAAACCTGCATGCATGTGCCATGGAAAAATGTTGAACAAGCTGCGCCTCACATTGATTGCTGGCTAGCAGATCTTAAACACACTAATGAACAGAAGTTTTTCGAGTGGGCACAAGGCTCTTTGAAACGAATCAAAGCCAACTTTCAAAAGCTCGCTCCAATCGCTAAACGCATTGTCATTCGTGTCCCTGTAGTACCGGGATTTAACGATACCGAAGCTGAGCTTGCTGACATTATCGACTTTGCCGCTTCACTTGAAAGCTGCAACGAAATTCACCTGTTGCCCTACCACACCTTGGGCATCAACAAATACCGTCTGCTTGATATGCCTTACTTATGTGCAGACAAACCACTGAACAACCCTGAACTGCTTGAATACGCGCAACAGCACGCTAAGCAGTATTCGCATATGAACGTGATCGTACGAGGTTAATTACTATGGAACTCAACTATTTACCAAAGCGTATTCAAGACCATAAGACAGCACTAGTGAACATTGTCACGCCACCAATCTGTACTGAGCGTGCCGTTGCTTACACAAAAGCTTATCGTGAAAACGAAGATAAGCCGGTTATCGTTCAGCGCGCTCTTGCGCTCGAAGAACACCTTAGAACGCGTACCATCTGGATTGATAATGACGAGCTAATTGTCGGTAACCAGGCAAGTAAGCTACGCGCTGCTCCTATCTTCCCAGAGTACACTGTGCGTTGGATTGAAGCTGAGATTGACGATTTAGCGGATCGCCCAGGTGCCGGCTTTGCGGTAACAGAAGAAGACAAAGAAGTTATTCACTCGCTCACTCCATACTGGCGTGGTAAGACAGTGCAAGATCGCTGTTACGGTATATTCACACAAGAGCAGCAAGCCATTCTTGCGACCACGATTATCAAGGCGGAAGGCAACATGACCTCCGGTGATGCACACTTAGCGGTCGACAATGAAAAGATCCTTGCGCTCGGTCTTGATGGACTCATTACAGAAGTTGACGACTTCCGTCAAAGCAATGATATTTCAACCTACGAAGGGCTTAAAAAAGAGCAATTTTATAAGTCGGTCGACATCGTTCTGCGTGCTATTCAACAGCATATCCTGCGCTTTGCTGAGTTAGCCTCTGAGATGGCAAAGAATGAGCAAAATACGAAACGCAAAGCCGAGTTAGAAACCATCTCTGCAAACTGTGAACATATTGCTTATCACGCGCCAGCGAGCTTCTGGCAGGCCCTTCAGCTCAGTTATTTTGTTCAGCTGATGCTGCAAATTGAGTCGAACGGTCACTCGGTGTCGTTTGGGCGTATGGACCAATACCTAAACGACTACTACGTAAATGATATCTACAACGGCACTTTGGAACTTGGGTTTGCGCTTGAGCTACTGCAAAGCTGTTGGCTCAAGCTTCTCGAGATCAACAAAATCCGCTCTGGTGCTCACTCAAAAGCGTCAGCAGGCTCTCCGCTTTATCAAAACGTCTGTATTGGTGGCCAAAGGCTTGATAACCAAGGTAACCCGGTAGATGCGGTAAACCCGCTATCTTGGGCAATACTGGAGTCTTGTGGGCAGCTTCGTTCCACTCAACCAAACCTAAGCGTTAGATACCACGAAGGGCTAGACCAAGAATTTTTGATGGGCTGTATCGAAGTCATCAAGTGTGGTTTTGGTATGCCAGCCTTCAATAACGATGAGATTGTAATTCCGGAGTTCATCAAGCTTGGTGTCGAGCGTGAAGATGCCTACAACTATGCCTCGATTGGCTGTATCGAGACAGCTGTACCTGGTAAATGGGGCTATCGCTGCACAGGTATGAGCTTTATCAACTTTGCTCGAATCTTGTTAGCCGCTCTAAATGAAGGCAAAGACGCGACAACCGGCGAGTGCTTCCTGCCACACGACAAATCTCTGGCGAAAGGTAACTTTGCTGGTATGGATGAAGTCATGGCATCGTGGGCAGACCAAGTTCGCTACTACGCAAGAAAATCGATTGAGATCGACACGGTAGTGGATAGCGTCCTAGAGCATCAAGCGCAAGATATTTTTTGCTCATCGTTAGTAGACAACTGTCTGCCGAGCGGAAAAACGGTGAAAGAAGGCGGTGCCAAGTATGACTGGGTATCTGGCCTGCAAGTCGGTATCGCCAACCTAGGGAACAGCCTTGCGGCTATCAAGCACTTGGTATTTGAAGACAAACAGATCAGCCAACCTGAGCTAGCAAAAGCACTAGAAGAAAACTTCGAGGGCTCTGAGCAAGAACAGCTTCGTCAACGTATCCTTAACTTCGCTCCAAAATACGGCAACGATGATGACTCCGTTGACCTTCTACTCGCTAAGGCATACAGCGTGTATATCGATGAGTTGAACAACTTCGTCAATACGCGTCACGGTCGCGGTCCAATCGGCGGTGGGTACTACGCGGGCACGTCTAGTATCTCGGCAAACGTTCCGTTTGGGGCTTCAACTATGGCAACGCCGGACGGGCGAAAGGCAACAACACCTCTAGCTGAAGGCGCAAGCCCATCTTCGGGCTCTGACCGCTTAGGTCCGACTGCGGTATACAACTCTGTCGGTAAGATCCAAGCTGATAAAATCTTAGGGGGTGTGCTGCTGAATCAGAAGTTATCACCAGCAGCCGTGGCGTCTGAAAGCGATAAACTCAAGCTATCCATGTTGATTCGTACATTCTTCAACCACCATAAAGGTTGGCACGTGCAATACAACATTGTGTCGAGGGATACCTTGCTCGCAGCGAAACGTAACCCTGAGCAATACCGTGACTTGGTGGTACGTGTAGCGGGGTACTCAGCCTTCTTCACGGCGCTTTCACCGGACGCTCAAGACGATATTATTGCGCGTACGGAGCACGAACTCTGATAGGGGCTAACAGCTACACTTCGCAGTTTTTTGTGAAGAGTTTAGCTTTCAAATGAAACATAAATGAAAGAGAGCTATAATTGCTCTCTTTTGGTTTGCTGATCGCTTTGAGTAGATCCCTGCCTGCGCAGGGATGACGCCATTATTCGGGATGCTCAGTCGTTGTAGTTCGTCATTCCTGCGCAGGCAGGAATCTTGCTGAAGTAAACACCATCCATAACTCGAATCATCACCAACCCACACCATAAAACTCAACCCCCTGCGCCCCAAGGACTAATTATGAACTCCAGACAATCTGAAATCCTTAACCTCGTCAACGACAGAACCAGAGTGCAAGTCAGCGAGCTTTCTGAACTGACAGGTGTGTCTGGCGTCACTATTCGTCAAGACCTTAATTTCTTGGAGAAAAACGGTTACCTCAAACGGGTTCATGGCGCCGCAGTCGCACTACAAAGTGATGATATTGAATCTCGTCTTGAGGTGCACTTCGATATCAAGCAGCAACTCGCGAATAAAGCGGCGGATCTTGTAACGCCAAATGAAACCGTGCTAATTGAAGGTGGCAGCGCCAATGCTCTGTTAGCGAGAACACTCGCAGAGCGTGGTGATGTCACCATCATCACGCCATCAGCTTATATCGCCCATTTAATCCGCCACACGTCTGCCAACATCATTTTGTTGGGTGGGGTATATCAACATCAAGGGGAGAGCTTGGTGGGACCGCTGACCAAGCTTTGCATTGAGAATATCCACTTCAGTACCGCATTCTTAGGAATTGACGGCTTTGACATCGATACTGGCTTTACCAGTCGAGATATGATGCGCGCCGATATCGCTAGTACCATACTTGCCAAAAAGCGTCGTAATGTTGTGCTCACTGATTCAAGTAAGTTTGGCCAGATATTCCCCTCCTCAATCGGCAGCACCAACGAAATTTCTGTGCTCATTACAGATGAGGCTGCGCCTCAGGATATGCTCAAACACTTAAAATCTAAAGGTGTTGAAATCTTTGTCGGCTAACCAAAGATTTCTGGTTTGGTGTGTGGTTTGGCATAAGTGAGCCTCCCCAAACTGTCTGTCACATGGTAGTTGTCCAGACCCGATACGGCGACACTGCCTAGTGATTCAATATCGATATAACCGCCTTCAGCGATTGCCTCTCGCTCGACATGCAGGTTAGTGATCTCTCCAATCAGCAATACGACACCGTTTAGATCGATAGTTTGACTGCTCTTTAGCGCAAGCGAATACTTTAGCCGACTCTCGGCAACAAAAGGGGCACGCACACCCTCTTGCCATTCAGGTGTTAATCCGACCGCCTCAAATTCAGAAACTTCTCTTGGGTAGCGTGCCGACGTCTGGTGCGCTCGTTTCCAAATATCATTGTTGACATGATTAATGGTGTACTCGCCGACAGACTGAATGTTCTCTAGCGTATCTCTAGCGACTGAGTGGGGTCTTGAAATCATTCCGATTAATGGAGGGTTAGCACCCAAATGAAATACCGAACTCACAATGGCTAAATTGGTGTTCCCTTCATAATCTGCAGTACCTATGAGATTAGCACTTTTAAAGCCTGATAAGCTATTGACGAAGTTAGCTCTATAGCGGTCTTCTAAATTAAGTATATCTTGATGAGTAACATGCATGTGTCGATACCTGGATTAGCGGAATATTGATATAAGTTACTCAAACTCAGTGGTTTTCGATCACCGTGATGCCCATCTCAAGCCAACACTGGATTAATTATTAATGCCATGCACTTTGCCAATATAGTGATATGCTTTGTGGTAATAATTGTGTTTATGGAGTGAGCGGATGAAAACCCTTGAACAAGAACTGTCTCGAATTGACTTAAACTTACTCGTCTCCCTTAGTGTGCTAATTAAAGAGCGCAACGTCTCTCGTGCTGCTGAGAAGCTTTATTTGTCTCAACCAGCAATGAGCCGAACGCTTGCCAGACTCAGAGATCTGTTTAACGATCCACTGTTCTACCGTGAGTCCAATGGATTACAGCCCACAGCGAAAACACTTGAGCTTGAAGCATCACTGGATAGTATTCTGCTCTCAATTGACACTTTATTGAATGGGCTTAGTTTCTCCCCTCTCGAATGTGAACGTGCTTTTCGTTTATCCGTTCCCCCACTGATGAGTCGATTCCTAACCGCGCCTTTAGCTAGGGCGCTTCAAGACGTTGCACCTAAGGTCACGCTAGAAGAGTACCCCTCATCACGCGAACCGATTCAACTACTAAAAGATGGACAGGTCGACTTTTCGATTCATGTTGAAGAGCCACCTCAAAGTGATGAGTATCAATTCCAAAAGATCGGTAGTACCTACCCTGTTATCTATGGCTCTCGAACTCATCCGTTAACGCAACAAACCGATATCACCATAGAAGACTGCCTTAACTATCAATTTGTCGATCTATCCCTGGATGTTCGCTCCAATCACAATTACCTAAACCCAATCGATGTAGAGTTGGCGAAACAAGGTCAGAGTCGCACCATAGCTCTGAAGTCCGGGCAACTTTCCACGCTTTTGGATTCTCTTGCAGGTACGGACCGATTAATGATTTCAAGTCATGCGTTAGCGGACGACCTACTCAACCACGAAGAACTGCAAGTGATTAAGGCATTTAATCGTGACGACTACTACGTCGGCTTATATCTGATTGAACACCGAAAAACGGAAAGTAGCCCAGCTCATCGTTGGTTTAAGCAGCTTGTCGTCGATTCATTGTCCGAGCGAATCTCAACTACTTAAACATGATATGCACCTCAGGCATATCAGCTATAAGTACATATCATTGGAATAGATAGGGCTATCTTCGTAAGCTATTCATCAACAAGCAACGCTATTAAATACAGGGCGAGTTAATAGTGACGATGAATCCACTTCGGAGATAGCTATGACTTTCAAGAAATCACTCATTACTTGCTCAATCCTTGGCCTTGGTTTTGCGCTCACCGCTTGCAGCACAACATCCACCGAAACCACAAATCAAGCCTCTAGCACTATAGAGATCACAGAGCAAAATTACGCTCATGCGGAAACCGCTCGCAACTATCGCAACTGGGTAGCGCTTGGTGCAAACCAACAGATCACGCACATGCGTAACCTGCCTCCGAGAGGTAAAGATGCACCAACAGTCCAGATGAATGACGACACCTTATACTCTGTTGCAGTCGTTGAGGCAGTGGACGGTATGGTGACATTTGAAATTCCAGAATCTGACGTTTATATGGCGGTGCAGGTTGTGAACGAAGGCGGTCACGGTGAACATTACGTGGTTGGTGAGGGTTCATATACCGCGGCGATTGAAACAGATTATGCATTTCTCATCTATCGTACAGGTACAGAAAAAGGGCTAGAAGCAGCACGCACAGCTCAAGATAAGATCGAAACAGATACACTCAAGTTCGGCACTTATGAAGTTCAAGACTACGACTATCAAGAAGTCGAAGCGTGGACGTCTACCCTCACTGCCGAAACACAGGGACAAGTATTTGCTTATACCTTCCCTCGCACCTCTAAAGAGGTGACGGATTTGCATCAGTGGAACTTGGAGAACGCCAATGGCTGGGGCGGTTCATCGCCAGAGGTTAATGTCGCGAACCTTTACACCAACTCTGTCATGCTTGACGCGGAGCAGTGCCAAACCACAACCTTTGAGGAACCCGAGTCAAAATACTTTACCTCATTAACACCGTACGATGAGTCTCGTTACCTTATTGCTGGGGCTAACCATATCTCATCAAACGATTGGGTAACGAATGGCGACGGCACGGTCACTGTGTCTTTTAACTGTGGCTCGAATGCCATCAACAACATAGATACCAACGGACAAGATTTCTCATTTACGGTGCGCTACTACGGCGTGAGCCAGAAAGTAATGAACGGTGAAATTGCTCCAGAGAAATCCGTTATCAAATCATAGGCGACAAACAGGTGAGAATGCGGTTGCCATTCTCACCTAATAACTCTCTGATAAACCACAGATATACACTTCGCACATATCCTTTATCCAAACCTATCATTTCTAAAGTACATCTCGATTAATTATATTAAACACACAACCTAACACACCACCTCGAGGAGACTCTCATGTTCCCAGTCGTTTATAGTGATTATGCCACCAGCATTCTGTCGCACTTAAAACAGCACGGTATTGATGTTAGCTATATGGTAGCGGCTTCTGGTCTTCCTAGTGATTATCAGCAGACAGAATCTACATTCTTGCCACTACGTGCACTATTTAGGTTGCTAGAATTGACCTATCAAGAACTAGGAGAGGAGAAAGGAACCTCAATCATTCGACAGGTACTACGCACTCAAATTGTCCCAGCACTCCTTGCTGAGCTAAATGATTGCGAAACTGTTGAGCAGGCAGTACGCAATCTCATTCTGTTGATTCAAGCTCAAATACCACAGTCAGAGATATCATTGACCCTGCATGGAGAAGATTTCATCTTCACGCGCTACAAAGTAAACACAGGTGCGGACTCAGCGTTTATTTGGTCAGAAGTTTTCTCATTATGGACTATGGTCGAACTCATTCAGGCTATCACTCAATCAAAGTGGCTTCCCAAACAAGTGCACATTCAATCGCAATCTTGCAGTGATGTGATTGGGTGTTTCCCACGCCAAATTCAGTTTATTCAGGCACGTGAGATGTCTGGTGTGATCATTGAATCAGCACTGCTATCGCAACCTGCGTCCTTCTCAAATGCACGAAGGGATGAGGATGAAGAAGACTACGGTATGCACTACAACGTCATCAGTCAAACCTACAGCGCCCTTCGACCTTATGTCCTTGAGCTTAAGTTTGACTTAGAGCGAGCGGCTCAGATTATCGAAGTGAGTAAGCGCACACTGCAAAGACGCTTGAGTCAGCATGGCATCACTTTTCGACAGCTAAGAGATAACCTCATTGCTGACATTGCACTGGAGCAGTTGCAAAAGGGAGAAGCGGTTTCAAGGGTAGCGGTCAATGTCGGATTTGCCAGCGTGTCTCAGTTCTCAAGGTCGTTTAAGCGCATTACAGGACTGGCACCATCACGCATTGCACTTCGCCATATCTAGAACTAGCTTTACCAAAAGTAACAGTGTTTAGCATCAACATGTACCTAGAATATTTCTTTAAAATTCTTGAGTGTGTATACTTAATAGGTTGAACTTGCGAAGTTGTACTCTGGATTGTAAATGCAAATAAAGAAAATGGATGCGCCACACGATATGCAAATAGGCGCTAGGTTCGAAACAAAATCTCATGGTTATGTTACCGTTGTGGAGTATTACAATACTCATACTGTCATTGTCGCATTTGAGAACACCGGTAATATTCGCTCTACTACCGCGTCAAAATTACGTGGCGGTCAAATTAGCGATCGTGCCGCACCCATTCAATCTTCCATGGTTGGAGAAACGGTATTATCCCCAAAACATGGAATGCTAACGATTACTCAAGTCGAATCTGAAAATGTTATTCTATTAGAAACTGAAGACGGTGAAGAAATTCGTATGCTTCGTCCTGCCGTGCAAAAACTTCGTGAAAAAATCAATGATGAAGAGATCGACAACGACCAACCTAAACTACCGACTTCTTTGAGTGCACTTACTAAGAGAAATAAGAAAACCAAAGATGTTAATAAGCTACTCAAAAAGATGCTTACTGACTATGGTAAATAATCATTTACTGCACTGCCATTATATTCATAGCACAAAAGATTAATTACAAGCCTTCCATTTAAACTACAAATACCTCACTCCTTTCCTATACTTCTCTGTGGGCCATAACACTAAAGAGTTAAAGCCCCCTATTTTGGGACTTTAACTCAAATTAATGCGACTCACGTCACAAGGTCAATTTGATTTTGTGACACAGGTCTATTGTTGTTTTGGTCAGTTTGGATATGATTTGTACCATCCAATAGCGAGGAAAACCCTTCCTCCCCTATAAACTCACATGAGAATGATGATATGAAAAAGATTATGGTTGTATGCGGAAATGGTCTTGGTACTTCACTAATGATGGAAATGGCCGTTAAGGAAGTAGTAGGTAAAATTGGTCTGGATGCCGAAGTTGATCATGAAGATCTATCATCTGCAGCGTCAAGTACTGCTGATATTTGGGTTGCTGCGACTGACGTTGCTAACCAATTAGCTGATGCTGGTAAAGAAAACATTGTTAGCCTTGCGAATATTTTTGATAAAGCTTCTATCGAAGAACAATTGAAAAAATTAATGTAAGGAAAAGATGTAATGCAAAATTTCTTCGAGTTTATGCTGGGCTTATTAAAAGAGCCCGCAATTATGGTAGGTCTTATAGCTTTCGTGGGCTTAATTGCCCAGAAAGCTGACGTATCGACTATTCTTAAAGGCACCATTAAAACCGTAATGGGTTTCCTAATTTTAGGTTTTGGTGCTGGCGCTCTTGTTGGCGCACTAAATAATTTTTCAACTGTATTTACAGAAGCATTTGGCGTAAGTGGTGTTATTCCAAATAACGAAGCAATTGTTGCTCTAGCACAAGAAGCTTTCGGTTATGAAATGGCATTAATTATGTTCTTCGCATTCTTGGTTAATATTCTTTTGGCTCGTTTCACGCCATTGAAGTTTATTTTCCTTACAGGTCACCACACCATGTTCATGTCAATGTTGGTGGCGGTAATCCTGTCTACTGCGGAGATCCAAGGTGCAGCATTAGTTGCAATGGGTTCAATTATCGTTGGTTCACTAATGGTAATCATGCCTGCTCTTGCACAAAAATATACCGTGAAAGTAATGGGTACTGACCAACTTGCTATGGGTCACTTCTCAACGTTTTCATACTTAATCGCAGGCTATGTGGGTAGCAAATTTGGTGACCCATCGAAATCAACAGAAGAGATCAACGTACCTAAGAGCCTTATGTTCTTGCGTGATACGCCAGTTGCAGTTGCAACAACAATGGCAATCTTCTTTATGATTGCATCTATCTTCGCTGGCGGTGAGTTCGTAGAGAGCGTATCTGGCGGTCAGAACTGGGTAGTATTTACCTTCATGCAATCTCTGGTATTCGCAGGTGGTGTTTACATCGTTCTTCAAGGTGTGAAAATGTTGATTGCGGAAATCGTTCCAGCATTTAAAGGCATCTCTGACAAGCTTGTACCAGGTGCGAAGCCAGCTCTAGATTGTCCTATGGTGTTCCCAGTAGCGCCTAACGCGGTATTGATTGGTTTCCTATCTTCATTCGCTGCAGGCCTAGTGTCTATGGGTATCCAAGGTGCTTTTGACTGGACAATCATCGTAGCAGGTGTTGTACCTCACTTCTTCGTAGGTGGTGCTGCAGGTGTTTATGGTAACGCGATGGGTGGTCTACGCGGTGCAATCCTTGGTGCATTTGTTCAAGGTCTATGTATCTCGTTCCTACCGATGCTACTACTACCAGTTCTAGGTGGTCTTGGTCTTGAAGCAACAACATTTGCTGACTTCGACTTCGGTGTAGTTGGTCTGATTCTAGGTTGGATTGTTCAATGAGTATTTTTAATCTAATTGGCGATAACGGCATTGTTATCTGTAACGAAGAAAACTTGTCTGTCAACGCTGCACTCGACATCACCTGCTCAAAGCTATTGGAGCAAGGTAAAGTAGAAGCTAGCTACCTTGAAGCAATCAAGGCGAAGCATAAAGAAATCGGTGCGTACTACGTACTGGCTCCTAAAATTGCAATGCCACACGCTCGTCCAGAAGACGGGGTTAACGAAGCAGCGCTTCAGGTAACAGTATTCAAAAACGGTGTCGATTTAGAGTCAGAAGATAACGGTGACGTTTACTTCTCAATCACACTGGCGGCAATGGATTCAGACAGCCACATTCAAACCATTATGGCGTTAGCTGAACTGTTCCAAAACGATGATGACGTTGAAGCCATTATCGCTGCTGAGAGTGAAGCTGCGATCATCGAGATTCTGAAGAAATACTAATCTCGAAGCAAAAACAAAGCCCTTGTATGAAAATACAAGGGCTTTTTTAGTTCGGTATGAATAACATTATGTATTAGAGAAAGCGCTTGCCTTATGCTTATCAACCGCTTCAGCTTCATCAAACAGCTCAGCGTTGAATACAATATAGCCATTCGACAACACACCTTTGGCGACTTGAGGGCGACCTTTGCACCCTACGCCCATCAATCTCTGACACAAAGCATCTGGTGCGGATTGATACACGATATCCAAAAACGGCAGTTGAGCGTCGGTCACAATGCCATACGCATTAAACTGCTCTATCGCATCTTCAAAGAGATCTGAATCAGTATGTTCGATGATTTCTATCACGTGTTCCAATCGCATCTATTACTCAATTCCATTTTAATCATGTACTTATTGCGAGAGTGTACACTAGTTTCCATCGGTATTACACGGGTTGGATCAATGTCACTCTTACCACTTTGCTATAACGCCAAAGCGATAATGAGACCCGAACAGACCAAAAGTACCCCAAGGATGCGACTATTCAGCCAAGGCTCTTTAAGAAACCACATCCCCATAAAGACGCCAAAGATAATACTCACTTGGCGAAGGGCAACGACATAACTCACATTCTCGACCATTGTCATCGCATACAATACGATGCCATACGTTAGCCCCATCATCAGCCCTGCCGCCGTCGAATGATAGCGATACTTCCAAGCGAGTGCGATCTCATGAGTCTGTTTGGTAAAGACTAGCCACAAGATCAACATCAAAGTGATGCCGGCAGTTTGCAATCCCAGATACAACATGGCGATATGGAGCGACGTCAGCGCTGTCGTTTCAGACACCAACCAATTGATCCCCTCTTTATCGACGATAGAGTATATCGTGGTGCCAATAGCCGCGATGAACGCCCAAAAGACTCCGCGATTGGCATAGGCACTCACGCTCAAGCCTTTAAGTGTTTTCAATGGCACTAGCAAACAACCTAGCGTCAAAATAGCGAAACCAAACCAAGCGGTGAGGTCTAACGATTGCCCTAGTGCCCAAGCCCCCAACCCAACCATTAACACAGGCAAAGCGCGAGCGATTGGGTAAATAACGCCTATGTCCCCATTCTTATAAGCTCTGAGCAGCCCAACCAAGTAGATAACCTGACCAACAGCGCTGATCCCAAGCAACCACCAAAAATGTGCAGAGATATTGCTGATTCCAACCTGAATGAAACACCAGACAATAAACGGAGAGAGCAGCAAGAACTGTGAAAGAGAAGCGCCTAAAGTGAACGAGTAGCCTGAGCCATTATTAGACTTACCAAGAATGTTCCAACCCGCATGAAGTAGCGCCGAAAAGATAACAAGAAGAGCAGCGTAGAGTGTCACAACAAGATCCGATAAAAAACAACCGACACCACTTGGGTGTCGGCTGGTAAGAAGATAAATCAAAAGAAGTGTATGAAAACCTATCTTTCGAGCTGAGCGATGGACTCGATACTGATAGCATCATGGCGCCAATATTCAATATCACAATCAATAAGCTCGCCATGCTGATTGTAATTAATACGCTCGACCATCATTGCAGGAGTACCTGAAGTTGCACGCAGCGCTTGTGCCACCTCGCCCAGCAGTGAGGTTGTGGTGACTCGGTACTTCACCCTATCGTAGACAACACCGTATTTCTCACGATAGATATCCGTCAATGACGCACCAGCCATATCCACATCTAGGAGGTCTGGAAACTTTTCGGTTCGAATGAAGTTGGTCACATAAACGACTGGGCGCTCTTCAAGGTAACGCACGCGATCTACTCGATAAATATCTGAGAAAGGTGGTAATTCCAAAAGCTGAGCCGCTTGTTTTGTTGTCAGGATCCCTTTTGCTGCAATGAGCTCAGTACGAGGCTGTCGATTCTGAGAAATCGCCATATTAGTAAAGTTAAGGGTCTGCGTAGGGTCATAACGGAGCGGCTCAGGAGATATAAACCAGCCACGACGATCTTCACGATAAATGCGCCCTTCTGCTTCAAGCAGTGACAGTGCTTCACGAAGCGTGACACGAGTGGTATCAAACGACTCAGCAAGCTTGCGTTCTGCTGGCAATTTTTGCCTCGGAGCAAGCATGCCCGATTCAACTTGCTCAACAATGGCGTCTTTTATTTTTACGTATTGCACTTGGCATCCTTAATTCAATCGTTATCCAACACGATTATTAATCGAAATATCTCGTCTATTAGCGTTTACGCCAAGCTTGAGTTTTGCCTTCAAATAGCTTTCCAACAACCATGTGAACCAGTTTGGCAACGGCTGCCGAGAGCATGATCATTACCGCCATTGCCGCTGCACTGCCCGTCTGACCGGCATCATCCATGTTAAGCACCGCGACAGACGCTGGGATCGTGTTTGTTGAATACAAGAATACTACCGCAGACGTGGTTGTTAAAGCATTGATAAATAGATATATCGCTATATCTAACACAGCCGGCAAACAGCATGGCAAAGAAACTTTGAAAAACAGCTTATATTGCGGCAGCTTAACCGACGCAGCCGTCGCCTCAATTTCTGAAGGTAGCTGCTTGAGTGCCGTCAACGCCGTCATATGCCCCACAGTGTAATAATGCACAACGGTATTGATAACCAAGAATGCCATGGTGCCATACAACACACCGAGGGGGTTGTTAGCGTCATTAAAGTAGAAGATGTAACCCAAACCCAGTACCAACCCAGGAACGGCCATTGGAATCACGCTTATCATCTGCATCGCTTGACGAACCGGACCAAACGCACGCCCTTTCTCAATGCAGTAAGCACCGATAAAGATAACCACCGAGCCTATGATTGCTGTCCATGTCGCCAGTTTCAGGGAGTTAAAGTACGGGCTCCAGCCATAAGTACTCATCTCGGCGAAGTTATAGTTATTGAGAGTGAGGGCTTTGTTCCAAGGCCAGAAAGTAACCAGCGAACCATACACTGCCATACCAAGCACAGCTAACACCGCCAAAGAAACCAACAGACAATAGACAAAGCAAAGGGAGTCACGCAACTTATTGGGAGATGGCTGATAGGGCACGGAGCGACTATCTAGCATGCTCTTCTGCTTTTTCTGTACCCAGCGGTCAACAGTAAACGCCAGAATAGCCGGAAGAAGCAACAAGATACTGGTTACCGCCCCCATAGAAAAATTCTGCTGGCCAACGACTTGCTTGAATATATCGGTCGCTAACACGTTGTAGCTGCCACCAATCACTTTAGGTACACCAAAATCACAAACCACCAGAGTAAACACGACGATGAGTGTGCTGATCAATCCATACTTAGCCGCAGGTAAAGTAACGGTGAAGAAAGTTTTAGCCGGCGATGTTTTTAGTGCACGTGCCGCTTCGTATAGACGAGCATCTGAGGTGCGCAGTGACGTAGCTAAAATCATCAAGGCATGGGGAAAGGTCCAAAATATTAGGCCCAGTGAAACACCAATCAAGCCATAAACAGAGTGTCCTTGCAGTAGTTCTTTCGCCACACCTTGATTACCAAACAAGAAGATCAAACTAATTGCTGGGAGTAGCGACGGCGCTAAGATTGGTGCCGTCCCCATCAAGTTAAACAGACCTTTCAATGGCATACACGAGCGAGTCAACGCATAAGCGTAACCGAATGCTAAAAAGCCAACCACCACAGTGACAATAAGCCCGAGCGTCATCGTATTACTTAGTGAATACCACAGACTGTCGGTGGCAAAATAGGTAGCGAAATTCTCAAGACCAACGAACTCACCGGCACTGTTCTGCACACTCTTTTTCATCATTGCCCACAAGGGCATCAAGATAAACAGTGTCATAGCGACAAATAGAAACGTTAGCAGTCCAAAAAGTACCATATTGTCTTTACTAAACTTAGCACTGACTTTTTGAGTGGTGAGTAACGCCAGACGTTGTTTCATTGTGCCACCAGAATTTAGAGTTGAAGTAACCTGCATTGACCCTTCCCTATGCCGCGGCTTTTAGCTGACTTGTTTCTCGGCGATAGCCAAGCAATCCACTCTCAGAAAACTCGACGTAACGAATATCGTTGCGACGAAGTTGAAGCTCGTTGGCATGTTTGACTGGAACGTCAATGTAAATAGGCGCGGCAGTTGGCGCGTGCTGCATCATCACCTCGACGCGATAAAACGCGCCTTGAAACTCTTTTGCCAGTACTTTTACTGGAATCGCATTGGCAGCATGCTCGACAAACTTCAGGCTCTCAGGACGGACAGCAAGGTCAAAGATATCTCCTTGTTCTAACGTCATGTTTTCCAAAGTCGGTAATGACAGCATACTTTCCGCGATGCGCAGACTCGTCGTTGACGCTACTGAAGCTTCGATAAAGTTCATGCTGCCGACAAAATCAGCAACGAAACGCGTTGCCGGCTTCTCATACACTTCTTGCGGCGTGCCTACTTGCTCAATCACGCCATGGTTCATCACCACAATACGGTCAGCCATGGATAAGGCCTCTTCCTGATCGTGCGTTACCATGATGGTAGTGATGCCAAGCTTTCGCTGCATTTGGCAGATCTCTTCACGCAGGTGAGTACGTACTTTTGCATCAAGAGCTGACAAAGGTTCATCGAGCAGAAGCAGACCTGGAGACAGCGCCAACGCGCGCGCTAGCGCAACACGCTGCTGCTGACCGCCAGAAAGTTGGTTAGGATACTTATTGCCAGACGTTGGTAGACCAATCATTTCTAGCCAGTGTTCTACTTTCTCCAACGCCTCTTTATTTGACATACCTTGGTTCTTTAAACCTATGGCGATGTTCTCTTGTACCGTTAGGTTAGGAAATAGCGCATAAGATTGAAATACAATGCCAAAGTCGCGTTTTTCTGGTGGAAGAAAAGTAATGTCTTTGTCTGCTTGATGGATTTCACCCGTAGTTGGTAAATCCAAGCCCGCAATGGCGCGAAGTAATGTGGTTTTGCCACAACCAGATGGTCCAAGAAAGCAAACGAACTCGCCCTTGTTGATGGCGAGGGAAATCTGTTTTAATGCCGTGAACTGACCGAACTGTTTCACCACATTTTTAATATCTAGATAAGGGTTGGATACTGTCATCATCGTCTCTCCAATGGTATATACCAAATGTAAATCTGGTTTGTTTCATCGGGATGACAGTTTTGTAGCAGGTAGATTGCAATCGACAATTTTCGCGATGATGGTATCTCTGTTTGCTAAAAACAACGAAGGGAAGATCCTAAGAACTTCCCTTCTTTAATACATCATCAGTTAATGCGTGACTGATGTATGCAACAGTCAGCCATCATTGACTACGATCGTGGCTCCGACTTACCGTCAAATTTTTGAGACCATGTTTTTAGCACTTCAGCGCGATCTGCACCCATTTTGCTAAAGTCCATGTCAGCCATAGCCTCTTCTACCTCAGGGTAGTTTGACACATTGCCCGTTACCGCCTTATGAGCAACCACTGGATAAGACTCAACATAAAGCTCGTTTGCTGCCTTGGAGATTGACCAGTCAACCACTCGCTTAGCGGCATCAGACTCTTTAACCAAACCGACTGCTTCAGACTCCCAACCGATGCCTTTTGGCGTGATAACCGCGAGTGGCGCACCTTGGTTGATGAGCTTAGCACCGCGCACAGCCATTGAGATGCCGATAGCGACTTCTCCCATACCCGCCTGAACACATGGCTTCGAGCCAGAGTGCGTGTAATGTGCAATGTTGTTATCTAGCTTTTTCATATAGTTCCAAGCTTGATCTTCACCCATGTTCTGCAGCCACGCCGATACTTGCATGTATCCCGTACCCGAAGACGCTGGGTTTGGCATAGCGATATGACCTTGATAAACCGGCTTAGTCAGATCTTCCCAAGACTGTGGTTTCGGCAGGTTAAGCTGTTTTGCCACCGCTTCGTTGAAACAGATAGCATTGAAAAATGCGTCGTTACCAAACCAAGCTTGATTCGTCTGAGGATCGTTAAGGCTCTCATTCAAGTCTTCTAAGCCTGTTGGTGTATATGGCTTAAGAATGCCTTCTTCCTTAAGCAGAGCCATCGATGAGCCTGCCAACCCCCATACAACTTCCGCGTGAGGATTGTTTTTCTCGGCGAGAAGTTTCGCCGTCATGATACCTGTCGAATCACGAACCCATTTGATCTTGATGTCTGGGTTTTCTTTCTCAAACGCGTTCTTGTATTTAGCAAGAATGTCAGTCTCGAAAGCGGTATACACGGTTACTTCTGTCGCTGCTAGTGCATTAGTGGCTAGTAGAGAAACCAGTGTCGCCAGTGTTCCCTTCGTCAAACGGTTTTTCATCTTCGTCTCCAGTTAAATTTGGTCTGTACCAGTTGATAAAGCCCACCTTAGTTTTGTTATATGACGATTAAATGAACAAAAAATGGCAGTTTTACTAAATAAAATCGACTTTACCGACTAGTTTTACGCTCAAAGTGCAGTTATGAAACTTTTGTGAAAGTTGGATTCCGCCCTTTGCGTTTACAAAATTTGGTTGCTAGAGTGATTACAATAATTGGTATAGTCCAAAACAAACGAGACGCAAAATGAAAAACGAATACTTGTTGCTTACGCCCGGTCCATTATCGACTTCCGAAACCGTACGTCAGGCAATGTTGAAAGACTGGTGTACTTGGGATGACGATTACAACAAAGAGATCGTCGAAGTGATTCGTGCCAAATTAACAAAGCTAGCGACTGAGCACGAAGGCTATACAAGTGTGCTCATGCAAGGTAGCGGTACTGCTTCTGTTGAAGCAACGATTGGCAGCTCTATTGGTCCGAATGACAAGCTACTCGTGGTCGATAATGGCGCCTACGGTGCGCGTATCGCACAAATTGCCGACTACTTAAACATTGCTACCCATGTTGTTGCCCCTGGAGAGGTAAGCCAACCAAGCCTAGACAAGGTAAAAACCGCACTAGAGCAGGATGCCTCTATCACGCACGTCGCGATAGTTCACTGCGAAACGACCACTGGCATGCTAAATCCAATTGAAGCAGTCGCCACGCTAGCAAAAGAATATGACAAAACCGTGATTCTCGATGCGATGTCGAGCTTTGGTGGTATTCCTATGGATATTGGGGATCTGGGCATCGACTTTATGATCAGCTCTGCCAACAAATGTATTCAAGGTGTCCCAGGCTTTGGTTTTGTGGTTGCTAAACAGTCTGAGTTAGAAAAATGCAAAGGCCGCGCACGTTCACTAAGTCTCGATCTTTATGACCAATGGCACTGCATGCAAGCCAATCATGGTAAGTGGCGTTTCACGTCTCCTACTCATACAGTACGTGCATTCTATCAGGCCTTGATTGAACTTGAGCAAGAAGGCGGCATTAGTGCCCGTCACCAGCGCTATCAAACCAACCAGACAACCTTAGTACAAGGAATGCGCTCTTTGGGTTTCCGTACCTTGCTCAATGATGATCTGCACTCACCCATCATCACATCGTTCTACTCGCCAGAGCATAGCGACTATCAATTCAAAGAGTTCTATGACCGATTGAAGGCGCAGGGTTTTGTTATCTACCCAGGTAAAGTCTCCAATGCTGACTGTTTCCGCATAGGTAACATTGGTGATGTTCACCCAGCAGACATTGAACGCCTAATCGGTGCCATTAAAAACGCTATGTATTGGGAGCTTTCATAATGTCGAGTACAGCGACTCACCTTCGCAGCGAAGGGGATGTGAACAACACCCTTGCTCGCCAAGAATGGAACAGCAAGATTCAAGACGAGGCGACACAAACGCTACTTAAGCGTGATGCTGAGGTATTTTTACATCAATCTATGTCTACGCCATGTCTTGATTCTCTAGAAGCCGCCGAAGGCATCTACATTCAGGACACGCGTGGCAAGCGTTATATGGATTTTCATGGTAACAACGTGCATCAATTAGGCTATGCGCACCCTCATGTGATCAAACGAATCACTGAGCAGATGCACTCATTACCATTTTCGCCACGCCGTTTTACCAATGAAACAGCAGTGCAATGCGCTGAAAAACTGACTGAAATCTGCGGTGGTGATTTAAACCGAGTTTTGTTTGCGCCAGGCGGTACATCCGTTGTAGGAATGGCGCTTAAGCTTGCTCGCTACATCACTGGCAATTACAAGGTTGTTTCACTCTGGGATTCATTCCACGGCGCTTCTCTTGACGCGATTTCTGTCGGGGGCGAAGCGTGCTTCCGCGAAGGTATGGGACCTCTAATGGCAGGTGTCGAACGCATACCACCAGCAGTTTCATACCGAGGCGCGTTCCCTTCTCAAGACGGTAGCGACGTCCACTACGCCGACTACCTAGAGTATGTCATTGAAAAAGAGGGCGGTATCGGCGCATTTATCGCAGAAGGCGTTCGCAATACCGATGTCCAGGTACCAAGTAAAGCCTACTGGCAGCGCATTCGTGAAATCTGCGACAAACACAACGTCATGCTGATCATCGATGACATTCCCAATGGCATGGGGCGAAGCGGCGAATGGTTCACCTATCAAGCATTCGACATTGAGCCAGATATTTTATGTATCGGTAAAGGTTTCGGTGGCGGCTTAGTCCCTATCGCTGCCATGGTGACCAAAGACAAGTACAACACTGCTGCCGAGATCTCGCTCGGTCACTATACCCACGAAAAAAGCGCTCTAGGGTGCGCAGCTGCGCTGGCAACGATGGAAACCATCGAACAAGAAAAGCTACTCGAAAAAACACGTGAAGACAGCGAGTTTGTGAGAGCACGCCTGCAGCAGATGAAAGACAAATACTCAATCATTGGTGATGTGCGCGGTATTGGCTTGTTGTGGGGTGTTGAGTTGGTGACAAACCATATCACCAAAGAGCGTGCTTACGATGAAGCGGAGCAGGTGCTATACCAGTGCTTGAATCAAGGACTGAGCTTTAAGGTTTCTCAAGGAAACGTCATTCAGCTAAGTCCACCTTTAATTATCACCCGAGAAGAGCTCACCAAAGCTCTCGATATCTTTGAGCACGCCATTGCTCATGTTTGTCGCTAAACAATAAGTTAGAAAATAAGGAATACCACTATGACTCAACCATCCCCTATCCAAGCTGTTGTTTTTGACTGGGCTGGCACCATTGTTGACTTTGGTTCATTCGCACCGACGAGCATCTTTGTCTCTGCGTTTAAGCAAGGCTTCGACTTCGACATTTCATTAGAAGAAGCCCGTGAGCCGATGGGTATCGGTAAATGGGACCACATCAAAGCCGTTGGTCAGATCCCAGCCGTGAAAGCACGTTGGGTGGCTCAGTTTGGCAAAGAGATGGACGATGCGGACATTGATGCTATCTACGCGGCATTTATGCCTCTGCAGAAAGCGAAAGTCGCTGACCATGCAGCGCCAATTCTAAATGCTGTCGAGGTCGTGAATAACCTAAAACAGAAAGGCATTAAAATCGGCTCATGTTCAGGTTATCCGCGTGAAGTCATGGACGTTCTTGTTCCTGTTGCGGCCGATTACGGCTACCAACCTGATTACGTAGTAGCGACAGACGATCTTCCACAAGGCGGTCGCCCGGCACCATTCATGGCACTGAAAAATGCCATTGAGCTAAGTGTTACAAGCGTTGGCGCATGCGTCAAAGTTGACGATGCTGCGCCTGGCATCGAAGAGGGTCACAATGCAGGAATGTGGACTGTGGGTCTATTGCTATCGGGTAACGAGGCCGGACTAACATTTGAAGAATACCAAGCCGCTGATGCAGAAACTCTCGACGCAGCGCGCGAGCGTGCCCGTGTGAAACTGGGTAAATCAGCCCCGCACTACTTAATTGATACTATTGCCGATCTGCCTGAAGTGATTGCTGATATTGAAGAGCGATTAGTCGCAGGCGAGCACCCTTAATCAAACACTGTGGTTAAGCTATGAAAAAGGAGAGCTTATCTTATCGCTCTCCTTTTTAGTGCGCGCTTATTCCGCGCCATAAATATCAAAATTGAAGTACTTTGCCGCAATCTTGTCATAGGTTCCGTTACTACGGATATCTTTAATGGCTTGGTTAAACTGAGCGGCGAGTTTCTTGTCTTGCAGTCTCAACGCCAACGCCGTTCCTTCACCAATGTAGGCTTTGTCAGTCACTGCCTTACCTTTAAATTCGAAATTAGCACCCTCAGGCTTATCTAATAGTGCCAGAGCCAATTGATCAGAGTTCCCGAATGTTACATCTAAGCGACCATTCTGAAGATCAAGGTAAACCTCATCCTGACCGTTATAACGTTTGATTGTCGCGATAGAGCCAAAATGGTCAGTCACATAGGTATCATGGATAGTGCCTTGTTGGACACCAATCGTCTTCCCTTTCAGACCTTCTTTATCCATTTCAAAAGTCGCGCTTTTTGCGGCGACAAAGCGAGCAGGTGTTTGATAGTACTTGTTGGTAAATAGCACTCTCTTCTTACGCTCTTCTGTGATTCGCATGGATGCCATAATCACGTCAGACTTACGAGATAGCAGGCTCGGGATCAAAGAGTCCCAGCTCTGCGTGACCCAAACACAATCAAGCTCAGCTTGAGCACACAAGGCGTCGGCGATCTCAATATCGAACCCTACTGGCGTTCCTTGGCTGTCTTTATAATTAAAAGGTGGATAGGTAAAATCTGAAGCCAGCCTGACCTCTTTAGCCTGCACTGAACCGATGAATAGTGCTGATATGCAAACGATGCTAGTAATAATTTTCTTCATTGGTAAATCCCTTTTATGACAGCTCTACACACTGCTCTTCTGAATAGGTTGTTAATACGTCAATGACTTCAAGCATGCTTGCTTTAGAGCCAATGGTAATTCTTACACACTGCTGCAAAGCAGGTTCGTGAGTCTGGTTTCGAGTGACAATGCCTTTGTTTTTCATCACATCAAACAAATCAACGCCCGCGCGCGCCTTCACCAAAACAAAATTGGTTGATGACGGGTACACTTCAGACACAATATCGAGTTTCGCCAGTTCTAGGCTGAACCAGTCACGCGTTGCGATAAGCTCTTCAATGACGTGTTTCACCTGTTCAAGTCCCTTCTCAGAAAGCGACTTGAGGACAATCTTGGAAGAACAATCCGGCATTGGATAAGGTGGAATGAGCTTGTTTACATACTCCATCACCGCACCACTGGCGACAATAAAGCCACAGCGAACCGCCGCTAATCCGAACGCTTTCGACAATGTACGAATGACCACCAAATGTGGGAACTGCTCTATCAGATCCGCTGTTGAAGCCCCCAACTCAAATTCTATGTACGCCTCATCAACCACAACTAGTGAAGACTGTTTTGTCCCTTCAAGTACTGAGATGATATCTCCACGTGGAATCACATTACCGGTCGGATTGTTCGGTGAGCATAGAAAGACCATGTTGGCATGCTTCGCTTCCTCGACCACCTTGTCTACATCCAAATTAAAGCATGGCTTAAGAGGTACATCCCGCACTTCAATTGCAAGAGACTCAGCACAAAACTCGTACATAGCATAAGTTGGAGAACAGATGACGATACTGTCCTTCCCTGGCTGACAAAAGGTTCTGATCAACAGATCTATCGCTTCATCGGCACCGCGTACAGCGACGACATCGGCAGAGGTGCGTGCATAGCGCTGGTACGCTTTCGCTATATCCTGAGGTAGAAAGTCTGGATAGCGATTCAACTCCATATCAGCACTATCGTTTTGCACTGGGTGTTCAAGTTCATTGGCATTTAGCCAAACACGACCACTTCCTCCGATACGCCTTGCTGACTGGTAAGGTATTAATTTTTTTACGGCTTGAGGCACAAGCCCTGCGATAAACTCACTCAAAGTACTGCTTTTCCGTTTTATAGTTATAAGTTAAATCAGCTTACAATTGCACTATCAACTGTCATTTTTGACTTTTAATTCACTTTATTGGGCTATTTAATCAAATGACGCTTGATTTAAGAAACGAAATATACACATACTAGCCATGAAATAATTGCATGGCTTAATTGAATGAAAAAAACGTTGCCCTCCATCAAATCAATGCAGGCGTTTCTTGCTACCGCCTCTCATCTCAACTTCACCCATGCAGCAAGTGAGCTCAATCTGACACAAGGGGCGATTAGTCGACAGATTCAATCGTTGGAACAGCATTTAGGTACAGAACTCTTCTATCGCCACGCAAGAGGACTATCGCTTACGCCAAAAGGTGAGCAACTTTCACCTCTTATTGAAGAATCGCTCAATCAACTTCATTCAGCACTAGAAAAGGTCTCTGGAGGAGAGTCGAAGATCAGGCTAAATGCCCCAAGTTGCATCACATCATGGCTACTACCAAGATTGATGGACTTTCAGCAACAGTATCCTGATATTGATGTAGAGCTGACATCAACGATCAAGCACGCCCTAGAGCCTAACTTTGATTCGTTTGATATGGTCATCGTTTATGGAAAGGAAAATACGAATCATCGGCTTCATAGCCAATGTTTGTTTGAGGAAACACTCGCACCAATCTGTCGCCCCGACAAAATTCCGGCGACAGAGCTAAGCCAGCAACCAGCCGAAGCACTCAAAGACTATACTTGGCTTCATGCCAATCCTCAGCAGAGTGACTGGAAACTATGGCTTGAACAAACGGGTCACAAAGGACTAAGCAGCCACAACAACCAACACTTCGCTACGCTTGATCAAGCCATGAACGCGGCTTTACAGGGCTTTGGTATTGCAATTGGTGATACCACCCTAGCGCAACAGGACCTTGCAATCGGGCGGCTAGCCCAACTCAGTCCAACTACCGTCAAGTCTGGCAACGGGTATTACCTACTGCACCCTAAGAGTCGACAATCAGAGGCAAAACGTTTTTTGGAGGAATGGCTCTGCAAAATATAAAAGCCGAACAGGTCTAATAGACTCTATTCGGCTAATCACATGCACCCAACTCTATTACACTAGGCCAACTATCACTTTATGAAGTTATGGATAACGGCATTAGCATTGTCTTGGGCTGATTCCTTGCCAATGATCTCAGGCCAATGTGTAACTTGGTTAGCCAGTGTTCCAGTTAGTCCTTTCTCACTACCCCACCAAATACCTGACGTAAAGCTATCATCGTTCAACAGAACATCCACGTAACGCTTTGCGCCTACATCCACAGAGTGTGCTTTACCAAGTAATTGCATAACCCACATAGCGGTATTCATAGTCCAACGCTGGTGCCATGGAAGTGTCGCCGTTCCAGCAGTGCCTCTCGCCATTCCAGGATCAACCGTGACAAAACGCATTTGAGGGTACTGTCTAGCCATACTCATCGTCCACATTGCGCCCATGAGCTTAACGGAACCGTAGATGTCAGTGTACGTTTTGTTATCAGCAAACTTTTCTCCGTTTACAACTGACGTCCATTCCTCGATGGAGCCGTCGTGAATTGGCGGTCTCGCTGCGCCAACCTCAGAAGCACCTCTTGCTGCAAAACTAGCCACATACATCACTGACCCTTGTTTGGATAACTTACCATTCTGCATTAGAAGGTCAGTAAAATGGACATGTCCCAAAACGTTGGCTGAAAAGATAAACGTGGATCCGTCCTTTGTCAGTTTAGTCGGTTCTGTTCCACCGCCACCACCTGCATTCAAAATCATGCTATCGATATTGGTGCTGAGGTTTTCAGCCGCTGTTTGGCATGACTCTAAACTACTTACATCGACAATTAATATTTCAAATATATTCCTGCCGGTAAGTTCTTCTAACCGATGCAATGCTTCTTCCGCTCGCGTTTGATTGCGGCAAGCCAGAACAATTTTTGAAACACTTTCTTGCTGGGCAAGTTGTCTCGCAGCCTCGAACCCAAGTCCTGAGTTAGCACCTGTAATTAGAATTGAAGAATGAGTCATATAGATTACCTACGATTGGAAATGGAACAGCTATCGAAACAACTGGCAGAGTTTTTTACTAAGAGAAAGCGCATTAAATCTTCACGCAGCGAACGGTGAACATATATTCTTTAGAACTGGTTGCACGGCGTATTTCACCTTTATGTGCGTTCCACCAAGAATATGCCAGCGTGCGAATAATACCTTTGCTTTCAGAAGCGCTACTTGCGGTCCAAAATTCGGTATACGCTCCCTCAGTGATATACCAACCATTCCATTTAACCCCGGCAGGTCTAGCAAAGAAGTTATGCTTGTTAACGAGTGATTGATCTACTTTCTTAAATGGACCATCCGTTTGTGCTTCTTTAAGCTGTAAGCCTAGGTCTTGGTCACCTCCGCGCCAACCTTCTTGGTCAAGCTCCTCTTCGGACATGCCAATGGTTCGCTCAAGCGTCTTCCAATCCTCGTCGGTCGCGACTCTCCAGCCTTCTGGACATAAACGTCTTTCATCCGCAACATCGTGCCAGTTATAGAGTCGGCCATATTTCAATAAGTTTGTTTCGTCATCTTTTGGAATAGCGCCCGACCTGACGGCTGTGCCATCTTGAAACTTAGTGCTTCTTAGGTTTTCAGCCATCCAAACTTGATCACCAATTTGCACAGTTCGATAGATGTTGCCTTCATTATCCTGAACTGTGCCATCAAGTTTATTCAGCTCAGAATTGATGTCATTTGCAGATGAGTTTGCAGCGAGAACCATAGCGACTCCTATAGATAAAAATAGCTTCTTCACGACGAGTTACCTTCGTTGTTGGTACGTCTATACTTTATCTCTCACACTGAGCAAAAACTAGGCGACATAGTCTCTAAAAATTGCCTATTTGTATCAAACAACAAATCTGAGGAGGTAACCGCTCACTACGCGATGTTCTTGGGCAGCTCTTGAGACTGGCTCCACTGTTTCGCCGATACGCCATAAAGACGCTTAAACTCTCGACTGAATTGAGAAGAGCTTACATAACCAACGGCCATCGCTGCTTCACTCACATTCATGCCACTCGCAATCTTCATCGCCGCGTTGTTAAGGCGCATCGACTTCATAAACTGAATCGGTGACATCCGAGTGGCTTGTTTGAATTTTCGATGGAACACCGCCCTGCTCATTCCGACTAACGATGCAAGTTCATCTATGGTGACATTCTTACTAAGGTTAAGAGACAAATACTCAATTGAGCGAGCAATTTCGTTTCCAACACCAAACGCCCTTCGGGCAGAAACTCCCGCCTCCCCTTTAAGCACTGCGTAATACAGCTCGCGCAATCGACTATCACCAAGTATAGACAGGTCAGCTTTATCATCGCCAAGCTGAAGAAGCCTCAATAAGGCATCGGAAAATGCGTCATCCCAGTTTGCTAGAGACATCCCTGGCGGCTGGTTACTGCTCTTAGGAAGCTTAACGGCGCCCGCCGTGCTTTCCATCTCAATCGCTAATTCTGTCATCAGCTTGGTATCAAGTGAGATATAAACGCCAATCAGAGGCTCCTCAGGGGATGCTTCTGGCGTACCTGCCTCGACCGGAATCGATACGGTGCAACACATGTACTGGTTATTGTCATAAACGTAGCGTGCACCTTCGAGTATCGCTTCTTTCTTGCCACCCAAGATCACAATGACCGTCGGTTCATATACGGCGGGAACACAAGGAACTGCCGTCGTGACCTTAAACAGGCGAACCCCTTTTATACCGGTATCAAACATACCGTCTTCAGTGATTCGCTCTTCAACAAGCTGTTTGATCTGTTGCTTTATCATTTCAGCACCTTACATCGATATTGACACAAATAGGCAATTAATTGAGATGAATTCGCCTATTTACACACCGCGGTGAGAGTTATAGTGAATATCAGACAACGATACTACTGCTGATGTCGACAAGCAACTTGATTTGTCACGTAACAGAAAAGCTCAGTAAACAGACAAAGGTAAACAATATGACCACTCAACTTTTCGGTAAAAACGGTTGGACGCCTGACCGTATTCGCTCACTTGTAGGTAAGACTTGTGTCGTCACAGGTACGAACAGTGGTACTCGTTTTGTCGTGTTGAACCTCAGCCCGGCTGAATCGAAGCCGCTATCGACTGTTTGCTGTAATCATGGGATATAAAACCAAGATGTTTAAAATAGTATCCGCAGTTTTAGTCACGTCTGTGTTGGCGGCCTGCTCATCACCTAACGTCTATGATGACATCAACGCGACGGAAACACCCCTAACGGAAGAATACGAACTTGGTCTCGCCTTTGGTGGCGGTGGTGTACGCGGCTTCATGCACCTGGGAGTGCTCAAGGCACTGCAAGAGGAAGGCATTCAACCAGATGTTGTCAGCGGTACATCTGCTGGTTCTATTGCTGCCACGTTGTACGCCTCGGGGATGACCGTAGAGGAAATGGAACACGCAATCGAAGAGGTTGGTATGTCCGATATCGCTGATTTTGTTTTCTCCTCAAAAGGTATAGTCAATGGTAAGAAACTAGCGGAATGGGTGAATAGCCAAGTCAACTATGACGATATTTCGAAGATGCCTATCCCGCTTGCTGTAACCGCAACCAACATGACAACCAGAGAGACCATAATGATCCGCTCAGGAAACCCCGGGCACGCGGTACAGACGTCCTCTACGATTCCCGGTGCATTTGTCCCGGTTGAAAATCATGGCGATATATTGGTCGATGGCGGATTATTCAGCGTGGTACCTGTTTACACCGCACGAGCGCTTGGTGCGAAGAAGGTGATCGCCGTTGATATCTATTGCCACAATCAGGTTCACCCAGAGATTTCCGCCAGCAAAATTACACTTGCTGCATTTAGGATGCAAAGCTGTCGGCTCTCAGAAGAGGAACTTAACAGTGCAGACATCATCATCGCGCCAACATACGAACCTAATGGAGGTGAAGCGTTTGACGATAAAGCGGTGTCCATTAAAGCTGGTTACATAGCGGCGAAGCAAGCGATGCCAGAGATCAAAGCGCTGCTTGCTCTCTAGCCTTTGAGAATACCGCTTTGTTTCATCCATTCGATTGCATTGTCTGCACCATTTTCACTGCGCAATGCAATCGATAGTCGTTGTGCATTCTCTTTAAAGCGCTCATCTTCAACTAATTGACGGAGTGCGCAGGCAAGTTTATCGGCGGTGAGTGCACTTTGTTTGATTGGCGTGGGGCCAAGCGCTTTACGAGCCACTACAGCCCCCCAAAAAGGTTGATCAGCAAAGAATGGGCAAATAAGCGTAGGTTTACCTGCCATCAAACCGGCAGCAGTGGTTCCCGCCCCACCATGGTGTACCACAGCTGTGACTTGTGGGAATAACCAACTATGGGCTACCGAGTCCACATTGAGAATATTGCTTGGCAAACTACCAGCTTTTAGCCCTCCCCAACCTGTCGCGATTATCGCTCGTACACCCGCTTTTTGCACCGCTTCAATGATAATCTGGGTCGTCCGTTCAGGATCCTTCCCAGACATACTTCCAAAACCAATATAAACAGTCGGCTTGTCAACGGCCAAAAAATCAGTCAGGGATTGAGGCGGTTGGTATGTTTCATTATCAGCGGTGAGTTGGCAGTAGCCTGTTATCGCACTGTGATTGGGCCAATCAAGGGGACGAGGTACAAGGTGCTCGCTAAACGCATGCAAGACAGAGACAGATCGACCATCACTGTGGCTGAGTATCCCTTTGTCTTTTTCTAATGGCGGTAGGTCCAATAACGCCTCTCTTTGGGCATTAAGGTCTGAAAGATATTGACGATAGCCAAGATTAATTAAGTGGTAGCTAAGGCGATTAATTATAGACCCAAAGTTAGGTATACCTGCCGGTGGAAACGAGCGCGTCTTCACTATCATAGGTTGAAGCGCTAAAACGACAGCCGGTACGCCAAACTTCTCAGCAATTGAGACCGCAGCTAGGCACTTGGGGTGATAGATGACAAGCTCTGGCTCTGATTCAAGACCGGCTTGAATACTATCGACTATCAATTGGCGATTGATAGGTTTCGCTAACTTCATCAAACGCAGGGCAGCTTTAACGCCACTCACAAGACTCCCCATCTTCTCAAACGTCCCTCCTTCCACCAGCTGAAATAAATCATCGGAAAGTGGTTTATGAGAAAGCCCGTGAGCCTCAACTAAGTCTTTAAAACGCTGCGCTGCGCAAAGATCAATATAGTGACCTCTTTGCTTTAACGCCTTGCCAAGCGCTATGTAGGGCTCAACATCACCGCGAGAGCCTATTGTCATTAAGAGTATTTTCAAACCAACTCACTCCTGCTCACAACATGGCTGCACGATAGAAAAGGTCACTAAATCCACACTGTCATAAAGTACCTCTGATGACGGTGTCATACCCAAATTCTGCAAGATACGAACAGAGGGAAGGTTATCAACGACAGCCACACCAAACACCTCTTCAACCAAACGATTACTGAAAACAAACTCGATCGACGCGCGAGCGGCTTCACTAGCAAAACCTCGCCCTTGAAACCTTGGCAAAAAACCATATCGGATATCATGAAATGGAGAGTCAGGTAACTGCTCAACACCGGCGTAGCCAACAACCTCTGGATTTCCCTTTAATGCGACCGAAAAAGTACCGAAGCCCTTTTTCCAGTGTGCCACTCTGTTGGACACATAATTGGAAATATAGTCACTGGTATATGGCTTGCCTCCTGGGAGATATCGAACGATATTAGGGTCCTTGAACATCACCTCATAAAATTGCCGATCATTGCTTGTCGTAGGGCGAAGTATCAACCTCTGTGTTTCAATCATATCCATTGCCACCACACTTCATACTAATTGGCGCCATCCGATGAGCTCAAGAGGCGACCTCTCCAACCATATTGCAAATCCATAGTAGTAATATCAAGTAATATTAATCACTTAACCATTCAACCGCATCCAAGCGCTCGTTTTCTGATAAGTTGGCGCGATCGGAATTCATCTTGGCACGATCGGATGTCTCTTGGCGCTATTTGATTATCTATACTCTCCTCATCAAATAACAACACGTACCTACAACCTCACTCGGAGAGTATCATCATGGCAAATACAGCACTTATTACCGGCGCATCAAGTGGCATTGGACTAGAACTGGCGAAAATTCATGCTCAAAAAGGTGGAGATTTGGTTCTTGTGGCGCGCTCACAAGCTAAACTTGAAGAGCTCAAGCAAGAACTCGAAAACGAGTTCAACGTTACCGTAACCGTGCTTCCTTCGGATCTCTCAAAGCCTGAGTCAGCGCAGCAACTCTTCGAGCAAACCGAGGCAGCAGGGTTACAAATCGATACACTCATCAACAACGCGGGCTTCGGTGGGCATGGTAACTTCCACGAACGCTCTCTTGAGGATGAACAAGCAATGATGCAGGTCAACATGGTGACATTGACGAACTTGACGCATCTTTACCTAACCGGGATGGTCGAGCGAAACAGAGGTAAAATTCTTAACGTGTCATCTACTGCCTCATTTATGCCGGGTCCCCTACAAGCGGTCTATTACGCAACCAAGGCTTATGTGACGTCGTTCAGTCAAGCCGTCGCGGAAGAAGTGAAGAATAACAACATCACGGTTACGGCTCTGTGTCCGGGTGCCGTGGCGACCGGCTTTGTGGCTGCTGCTGACCTTCAGGGTGTTGAGATCTTCGATAAGGCTAAAACGCCAAAGTCGGTTGCTGAGTGCGGCTATCAAGCGATGGAGAAAGGCGAACTGGTTGCTTTTAATGAGTCTGGATTGAAGTTCATGTTGAATTGGATTGTTCCATTCCTTCCTCGTAAGATGGTACTTAAGATCTCTCGCCAAGCGATGGAAAAAACCGCCAAGTAACCTTTAACTATTAGGTAAACTTCTGTTATTCGAGAAGGTAGAAGCATTGAGATGAGAAGAGCTAACAAATTTGTTATCCCACCAAACTGGAAACTGCTGTTCAGTGATCTTGGACTTAACATTGAGGAAGTACTCGCTTACGCGGGACTTCCCAAAGGATTGTTCTCGCAAGAAAAAATCCAGCTCTCTCCTTCTCAATACTTTCAGTTGTGGCGCGGCGTCGATCTCGCAGCACACGGTAAAGAGATGCCTCTAGAGTTTGCAAAAGTAATGAGCTTGGAGTTCTTTGATGTGCCAATATACGCGGCTATCTGTACACCAAACCTCAACGCTGCTGCCAAGCGCTTACAGGAATACAAGCCATTGATCGGCCCAATGCTACTCGATATCAAGAGCACCACAGATTTTACCGATTTAGAGATCAGCTGTTACGGATATGAAGAGCCGCTCCCGCTCTGCTTAAACTTGTCGGAGCTTATCTTCTTTACCCAGCTAACACGTCTTGCCACTCGTCAGCACGTAAAGCCGCTACAGGTGGAGTTGCCTGCGCTACCTAGCGACATAGCTGCCTATGAGTCCTATTTTGGCTGCTCAATTACCAAAGGTGACTCGACGCGGATTCGATTCTCGGCTAAAGATGCGAACACCCCTTTTCTCACGAGCAATCAAGTCATGCTTAACTGCTTTGAGAATGAACTTCAGAAGCAGTTAAATGAGATGGTTGGAGAAAAACAAATCACTGATAGAGTGAAATCGGTTTTGCTTGACGCCTTGCCTCAAGGACAGAGCAGCATCGACTTCGTCGCACGCGAACTGGCGATGAGCAAACGTACGCTGCAACGTAAGCTGTCAACAGAGGCGCAAAGCTATCAAGATGTATTGCAAGAAGTGCGTCAAAGTCTTGCTCAAGACTACCTCACCAAGTCTGACCTACCCGTAAGTGAGATTTCGTTTTTACTTGGATTCCAAGAGAGTAACTCTTTTATTCGCGCCTATACGACTTGGAATGGTCAATCACCAAACCAGTTGCGCGAACGCTTAATCTAGGTAATGTCTATGAGAAGCTCTCAAACGCTAACAAGTGATGAACAAACCCTAATTGTAGCGCTATTTTCAACACTGGAGAGCCATTATGGATGGTTTGATTGGTGGCCAAGTGATGACCATTATGAGGTGATGCTGGGATCGATTCTGGTACAAAACACTAATTGGCGAAACGCACAAAAAGCACTGGATAATTTACAAGAAGACTTGTCCCCACAGGCTATCGAAGAGATGGATCTTACCTTGCTAGCTCAAAAAATTCGTTCTAGCGGCTACTACAATCAAAAAGCGAAAAAAATCAAAGCGGTGACGCAGTGGTTTGCAAACTATGAATATCAAATAGAAAAAGTCCGACAGTGCTCTGTGGAGCAGCTTAGACCTGAGTTACTGAGTATCAACGGTGTCGGCGGCGAAACTGCGGACGTCATACTTACCTATGCGATTGGCAAGCCTTCGTTTGTTATTGATGCCTATGCTCGCAGGATATTTTCTCGCTTTGGTCATCAAGTTCCAAAAAGCTATGAGACTTTTCGCAATCAGATGCAACAAGCGATACAGCCAGAAACTAAGACCTACGCTTATTATCATGGACTCATGGTTGAGCATGGCCAACAGTTTTGTCTGACCAAGCCCAAATGTGAATTCTGTCCGTTGGTAGCGACTTGCCGCAGAGTGGGCGTAGATTGACTAAAACACTCCCAATTCACATTCTCAAATAATTTTTGAGACAGAATCCAAATTCAAGCCAAGCGGTAAACCTCATTCACCTCTATGGTTAGTAAAGGCATACACGAACTGCATCCAACCTCATTAATGACTATCAAATAATTTTTGATAATATTTCAATTGGTATGCTGTTTTTGGTGATAAAAACTTGTCCTAAGATACACACATCGACACAGAACAGGGCGCAATTAAGCGCAATATCGAGAGGAAAACTCCATGGCTAAGCTAACTATCGTTGCAAACATCATCGCTAAACAAGACAAAGCAGAACTAGTAAAGCAAGAATTACTCAAGCTGATTGATATCACCAGAGCAGAAGAAGGCTGCATTAACTACGACCTTCACCAAGACAACGAGAACCCAGCTCACTTTGTGTTTTATGAGAACTGGGAATCACGCGAGCTATGGCAAGCTCACATGGGTAATCAACACCTAGCCGATTATCTCGCAGCGACAGAAGGTGCTGTTGACACCTTTACCGTTAGCGAAATGACTCACATTGGCTAACAACACCTAACTATTTTCGAAAAGGGGCACATCGCCCCTTTTCTAATTTAAATTGGCCTTATCAACAAACCCTCGAACAACCAAATTCTCCAAAATTACACGCGTTTTACTTCTAAAGAGATCTCGAAGCAACCTAACCGTCGGAGTGATCGACTGGCGGCTCGGGCAGATCAACCACAGCTCTGTTGGCATAGGCTTGTATTGTGGCAACACATTAACCACATTTCCCGCCAACAAATCCTCTGACATATCTAGGCATGACTTGATTGCCAGCCCCTGCCCCGCAACGCACCAACGACGCACAATATCTCCGTCGTTAGAGGCTCGATTCCCTTTTAGTCGCAACTTATGGTCTTCTTGTCCTTCATTGAACACCCAATTATCCTGCAGTACATCGTGCAGTTGATAGAAAAGGCCATTGTGTTTTGTAAGGTCCGAGAGCGTTTTAGGGGTACCGTTTTGCTTGAGATATACTGGGCTGGCACACATGACTCTAGGTACGCTGCATATCTTAAACCCATACATAGACGAATCGGTCGGCTCGCCATAGCGAAGCGCCATGTCTACGGAGTCTCGATAGAAATCAACATTACTGTCAGATATATTGCTGCGTAGAGTAATATTTGGATACTCTTCCATAAACTCATCGAGCCAGTTAATGACCATGTTTCGACCAAGATCCGATGAAAGCGCAATCCTCACTTCACCATCGATCACGTCTAAGTCATCTTTGATATTCATTTTCGCCTGCGCCAGCATCGCTAAAGCTTGCTCACATTGCGGAAGGTAACGTTCGCCCGCCGCTGAGAGGCGCAGGTGACGTGTGGTACGCACAAACAACTCCACACCAAGAAAGCTCTCCACGCGTTTAACGGCGGCACTTGCTGTGGCGGTGCGCATGTCGAGATTGGTTGCTGCTGCAGTAATACTTCGAAACTCGGCAACTTTTAGTATCACTTGCAAATCTTCAAGGAGCATATTATCAATCCAATTTTGATAGTCATGCTTTGATTATAAACCCAGAGAGACAAAATCAACGGATTATAGCCGTTAGAAATATCTCGCAATCTTACTTTACAGAAGTTTGTTGTACTTCGATTTAATGTACGGTCTAAACAGGTTTGCGCTATGGAGGTGTATTTTGTATAGCCATATTTTTCTTGGGAGCAACGACATCCCAAAATCCAAAGTATTCTACGATGCCACTATGGTGACATTGGGCTACAAAGCTGGTGTGCTCGATGCAAAAGGGCGCTGCATGTACTTCAGTAAGACCGGCGTTTTAGGGCTCACCACACCACTTGATGGTAATGTTGCTTCGCACGGAAATGGAATGACTATCGGGTTTCTTGCCAGCTCTCCAGGGATGGTCGATAGATGGCACGAGGCGGGGCTCAATAGCGGAGGTATCGAGTGTGAGGATCCGCCGGGCATTCGCGACACAGGCGATCGTAAAATATATATGGCATATCTACGTGATCCGACTGGAAACAAAGTATCTGCAACCTACTTTTTAGACTGACTGTATTGTCCCAGCGTTACTTAAACAACAAGGCTTTGATCACCAATACTGCCCAGATTTGCAGCGCCAAGTATTCGATTTTTATCCAAAATTCCATATGTTAGTACCTTATCCTTAGGTACTAACAAAACTATCAAGCTGAGCTGAGAATAAAAGTGAAAGATTCTCACCTGATATCTCGCTAGATTAATGCTAGTCATGATGCACCATTCACGATTATCAACAAAATCTTAAAACTGATTATTCATTTCTCTCAATTATCAACATTAGAACCTACTGATAGACTGCCCACCATTAGGAACCTACACCTGAGTTCCTTTACTACTGGAAAGTCGCAAGACTGGAGAGAAATAGAATGAATTTTGAAGGTAAAGTCTATCGTCCATGGATTGAAGCCAACAGTGTCTTGATTCAAGTCACATTGGGTTGCAGCATGAACCACTGCACCTTCTGTAACATGTTTCGCGATAAACGCTTTAAGGTTCGTGATATTGACGATGTGTTCGCTGATATCGAAGAGACCCGTCGTTACTATCCACATGTTGAATCCGTTTTCCTATGCGATGGTAACGTAATGGCAGCGCGTACTGATTACTTACTAAAAGTCATCAAGAAGGTTCGCGAAACCTTCCCTGAGTGCAAAAAACTATCTCTTTATAGCGCTCTCAATGATTTCAGACGTAAGTCTGTTGAAGACCTCAAAGCACTCAAAGCGGCGGGGCTCGATATGGCTTACGTAGGTCTAGAGTCTGGTGACGCTGTGGTGCTTGAGCGCGTCAAAAAGAACATGACGCCAGAGCAAGCATTAGAGGGTATGGCTATGGCTAAAGAAGCGGGTATCGAAGTTCTGCTGTCGTTTATCTTTGGACTGGGCGGACGAGATCGCTCTCGTGAGCACATCGAAGAAACCACTCGCCTGCTTAACTTGCTGCAGCCAGAGCAAATCGCACCTATGGCACTCGCTATTCAACCTGGTACGGAGCTAGAGCAAGAAGTGAAAGATGGTACTTTCAAAATGCCAACCCAACTTCAGTTGCTCGAAGAAGAGAAATACTTACTTGAGAATATGACCTTTGAGACCGTCTACTGGGGTGACCACGGTAATAACATGATCCAGATGCGTGGCATGTTCCCGCAGTCTAAAGAGTTCTTTCTCGGTCATGTCAATGACGCTATTCGCAATAACCCAATGGCGAAAGACAACATTATTCAAACCTACTCTTGGTAAGAAAAAGAACAACACCCAAGCATTCTCAATGCTTGGGTGTTTTCGTTTCTAAACTACTGCTTTTCAAAAGTGCCCGTGCTTTTGATCATGACATCAAGAAAACCCGATGAACTGGCTTTGTCTGAACTTGATGATTTCATTTGCGACTGCGCCCCTTTTAGTCTCGCCATCAACTCCTGGCGCTGCTTTTCTACATCACTGATTGGCTCTTTTTTGTCAGTCATTATTCCGCTCCAACATATCAATTACCTGGCCTAAGTTAGAGTTCTGGCCTTTATCAAGCAAACCCATTTGTATATCAATTTTAAATAGTTACCCAAGCCTTCCAAAAGCATGTCTAATAGAACAATTTATTCTATAAAAATCAGTAGATTAAATTACTTAGAGTGACGACCTAACCTATTCGCAATTGCGATATGAATCTGCGCTGAGAAGGGAACTTTCGCTGCTTGGCTTAGCTTGATAAGTAATTCTTATGAGCTTGCTAATTAAAGGTGATTAGTCGCAAGAAGCCTCGCTCTTTAGAATGCCGCACATCCCGCAAGGAGCTGGACATAGAAGAATGGACTCCGTCACTCTCCATGAAAAAAGAAAACTCAAAAAAAGAGCAAATCAAATGAAAAAAGTTATTCTAGCCGTCGCTATTTCTTCTCTCTCTTTCGGCGCTATTGCTAACAGTAATTACACTGGGCACCGTGTTGGTGCGGGTCTATCTGGTCTGACACTGAGTGAAAGCGGCTTCGACTTGAAGATGGATACAGGATTCAAACTTGAATACGGTTACGACATCAACAACATCTTCGGTGTAAACACCTCTTATGCCATGAACAGCAAAGGTGCGTATGGCGTAGATTATGATTTTAACACGTTCAAAATTGATACCGATATTGGCTATACCTTTGATCTTGGTGATTTATGGCTAAAGCCATACGGTGCTATTGGTCTCGCATACGGCAATGAAAAAATTTCTGACCGTTCAGGAAGTCTGTCTGCAAGCGACTCTAGCCTGTTCTTGGGCATGGGTGTAAGAGCACAAAGCAAAATGGGTGTTTATGCTGACTTACGTTATGACATGAGCAGCTACGATGGTTTCGATGCAGACTCACTCTCGTTCACCGTTGGCTATCGCTTCTAATTCGTCGCATTTTGTTACCAACTATTGTTAGAGCCAGCGATTTCTTGTTGGCTCTTTGACATTCACTCCACTTAGCATGCTAGCATTACTGGAGAAGCAGTTATGAGAGTTAGTACCTTGGCAAAGAATCGATTCACCAACCTTGATTTAAACTTATTACGAGTATTTAAGGTGCTATTCGAAGAACGCAACATGCGTAAAGCAGCAGAGCGCTTATTTGTTTCTCAACCTGCCGTGAGCCAATCACTACAAAAGCTGCGACACAACTTTGATGACCAACTGTTTGTTAAAGTCAAAACAGGTTTGGCCCCTACCCCATTTGCAGAGACACTTTGCCAAGATCTATTGCCCCTACTTCATCAAATCGAAAGCACTATTAACGCAAGTAGTGAATTTAAGCCTGAAGAGTTAGATGGTGAGATTACTATTGCGCTGTCGCCTCAGTTTGTATTCTCGGTGTCAGGCGAGATATATCGCTATTTCAAAACCCATGCCCCCAAGCTTAAGGTTCACATTATCTCGTGGAATGAGCATACGATGGATGACATTGAGAAAGGTAAGGTTCTCATTGGTATCAATGCACCCATTATCGATAACCCGCCTTTTTTAACTGAAGTAGAACTTTCAATGCTTGAAGCAAGCATCATGGTTAGAAGAGACCACCCAATAGTGGGGCAAGCTATAATTCCTGAAAACTTGGTGAAATACCCTTTAGCACGTTCGCTGGTTAGTGATTATAGTAAACTCAACAGTCCGACTGTTGAGGTATTTAACAGACTAGGCTTCGAGCTAGAGGTTGGTTTTGCCTCTGAGTTCCCAGTAGTGTTAATAGACGTAATTCGCCACTCAGATATGTTCATGGGTATTAGCAACTGTTTCCCAATCCAGGACTTTCCAGATCTCATCATGCTGAGACCCGATATGGATGTACCAGAAGCTCAATATCCAGCGAACGCCTATTTCCATGCTCGTCATACCAACAGCGAAATGATGAACTGGTTTACCTCATCGATCTCTGAAGTTTTTGAAAACAGCAAGCAACACAACACGATAACAAGCAAATAATCGTTCTTTAGGTACCATCAGTCATACGCTAACTGAAAAATCAGGCGTGACTCTCTGTTGTTTGCGCCCCTCATTTCACGATCAACGTCACACCCCGACCATCAAATCGATGAATAACCTTTCATTAACATGGCTGAGCTAGACAGTGTCGTTTTAGATTGATTACCCTATAAATTGCAGTTGGTTGTATAGGATAATAATGATGCGCTCTCAAAGTTTATTAATAAAAGCATCAATTTTGAGTGCCATAACCCTATTAGCAGGTTGTGGTACAGAAGAAGAATCAAGCGTCGCCGAAGTTGAAGCTTTAACCGTTTCAACAACAAATGTTGCTCTTAGCCCTTCTTACCAAGTAAGACGAGAATATGTAGGTACGGTTAGAGCTGGTCAGCAAGCAAATTTAGGCTTTGAGCTTTCAGGAAAAGTTGAGACGATCCAAGTTGATGTCGGTGACACTGTCACCAAAGATACACCACTGATCCAACTTAATACCGACCTTTTACATACCGAGCTTGGGCAGCTTAATGCACAAGATAATGAGGTACGAGCACAGCTCAATCTAGTCAATGCTAACCTGAAACGACAGCAATCTCTAAAAGCGAAAGGCTTCAGCGCGGATGCTGAAATCGATGCATTGACCAGTGAAAAAGGCGTATTGCAAGCCAACCTAGTTCGATTAAAAGCCGCCATCAGCGCGACGAAGCTCAGAATCGAAAAATCAACTATCCTCGCACCTTATAACGGTACGATTGCTCAGCGTCATGTCTCTCTTGGCGATGTGGTCAATGTTGGAACACCAACATTGGTGTTATTGGCCACGGAAGGCAAGGAAGCTTTCATAGGGATCCCAGCTGCTCAGTTATCACGAGTCTCTGACCTCTCCTCTCCCACTATTCGTGTAGATACTCAAGAATATGACGTAAAACTTCTGAATCCCGGAGCGAGAGTCGATACCCAGTCAAGAAGTGTAGGGCTTCGTTATCAGTTACCTGAAGGGGCTGACGTACTTGAAGGTCAGCTTGCTTACCTAGCATTTGATGAGACGATTCAAGACCACGGCTATTGGGTGCCATTGACGGCGCTCATTGACGGTTTACGCGGAGTCTGGAACGTCTATGTGGTCGGTGAAAAAAGCCAGGTAGAACGCAGGACCGTTAACGTACTTTATGCTAACAGCGAGCAGGCCTTTATTTCAGGCGCTGTCGCAGATGGAGAAGCGATCATTGCAAGCGGTCTGCACCGGGTCGTACCCGGTCAGCCAGTTAAAGTAGCGGAGTAAACTGTCACAATGAAGGTTATTCACGCCATAACGAATACTCGGCTTCTGATTCTCATCACTGCACTGCTCATTGTGAGTGGCTTTGCTGCTTTCTCCTCTTTGCCGCGTGCCGAAGACCCCATCATCAGTAACCGATTTGCCAATGTTACCACCAGCTTTCCCGGTGCCAGTGCAGAACGAGTAGAAACACTCGTTACTGAAGTCGTTGAGAACAAGCTACGTGAACTGAGCGAAGTTAAACTGCTCACCTCTACCTCCAGACCTGGTGTCTCTATTGTCACCATCGAGCTCAAGGATGAAATCACAGAGCCAGAGCCTGTGTGGTCGAAGGCCAGAGACAAGCTCTCGGATGTCGAGCCTTTCCTGCCTTCAGGAACGGCCCCTCCCGATCTTGATAGTGACCACACCTATGCCTTCACCGTTATCACTGCATTAACGTGGGCAGGCCCAGGTGACGTCGATGTTTTAACTTTGGGGCGCTACGCCAAAGAGTTGGCTAAGAGACTTCGAACCCTCTCAGGAACGGAGTTCGTTGATGAGTACGCGATGCCTGAAGAAGAGATTCAGGTTAACTTAAGGACCGCAGACACTGCCGCATTTGGCTCTTCAAGTATCCAAATAGGTGATAGCTTAAGTGGCGCAGATGCGAAAAACTCTGCGGGACAACTCGTCAGTCATTTTTCTCGATTTGGACTAGAGATAGAGTCTGAACTTGACTCTATAGAGCGTATCAAGCAGGTGCCATTAGTTGTCGCTAAAAACGGTCATATCATTCGAGTTGAGGACATTGCAACGGTCACTCGAAGCCAGAAAACACCAGAAAGTGAAGTTGCCATTATCGATGGTGAGCCTGGTGTGATCGTTGCTGCGAGAATGGAGCCAACACTTCGAGTTGATCAATGGACAGTTCGTGCCAAAGCCACCATTGAGAGTTTTGAACGAGACCTGCCAAGCAACGTAAACGTCACCATCTTATTTGACCAGCAAGGCTACACCACGACTCGCCTCGTCGACTTGGGTGAAAGCCTGCTTATCGGCTTTACGCTGATCCTCATCGTGCTCTTTATCACTCTTGGTGTTCGAGCCGCAATACTTGTCGCCATCGCTCTCCCTCTCACCTGTATGCTTACGCTGTCATTGATGAAAATGACCGCGATCCCAATCAATCAGATGTCAGTGACAGGCTTGATCGTTGCGTTGGGTATTATGGTCGACAATGCCGTGGTTATGGTCGATACCATCCAAAGCTATCGACTCAAGGGACAGGCTAGGCTAGAGGCGACAATGAATGCCATCTCGCATTTATGGGTTCCGCTGTTAGGCTCAACGCTCACCACCATTCTCGCCTTTGCACCAATCTTCCTGATGCCCGGCGCGACAGGTGAGTTTGTTGGTGCCATTGCGATTACGGTGTCATTCTCACTCGTGGGTTCCTATATTTTATCTCACACGGTAATAGCGGGATTTGCGACTATGTTATTGCCTAGTCACGCATCCGGTGACCATTGGTATAACACTGGATTGCGTATACCGGCGATGACTAAGTGGTTTAGCGAGTCCGTTCGACTGGCGATTAAGCACCCTGCGATATCATTGCTATTAGTGTTAACGGTTCCTATTACAGGCTATTGGAGCATTTCTCAGCTTACCGAACAGTTCTTCCCGCCATCGGATAGAGACATGTTTGAGGTTCAGGTGTATTTGCCACCTCAAGCAAGTTTGTATGCCACGCAAGCCATAACCGAGGAGGTTGATGCCGTTATCCGCTCTTATGATGGCGTTGAACGTGTCGATTGGTTGGTAGGCGCTAACTTTCCATCCTTCTACTATAACCTGCAAGCAACGCAAAACAACGCGCCTTACTTCTCGCAGGCGATGGTAAAAATGGATAACTTCCAACTCGCCAATGAACTGATTCCTGAGCTGCAGACAAGACTCAATAGAGAGTTGCCTGCGGCACAAATTCTGGTTCGTAAGCTAGAGCAAGGACCTCCGTTTAGAGCACCTATTGAGCTGCGTGTGTATGGCGAAAACCTGGATGTACTTAAATCCATTGGTGAAGATGTTCGCCTCATACTCGCTAATACTCCTCATGTCACTCACACAAGGGAAACACTGCAGCCTGGAACACCTAAGGTTTGGCTAAAAGTTGACGAGGATACCGCCAAACTCAATGGTATTTCACTTAATCAATTCGCCAACATGCTACAAGCCACTCTTGTGGGCAGAGAAACGGGCTCAGTCACTGAGGGCTCTGAGTCGATTCCAATCAGGGTACGAGTCGCAAATGAAGAGCGTGAAAATCTCTCTCACCTTGGTAATCTGCGTTTACCTATCTCTTCAGAGGTATACACGACCGGCGTCAGTGTGTCGACGCTCGCTGACCTTGAGTTAACCACCAGCCGTGGCGCTATCACGAGACGAAATGGCGAACGCGTTAATACAATTGAAGGTTATATTCAGGCAGGTGTGCTTCCTCAAACTGTACTTAATGAGTTTCAGAGTCGACTCGAGTCTTATGACCTACCCGCTGGCTATCGCATCGATTTTGGTGGTGAGTCCGCAGAGCGTGATCGCTCCGTCGCCTTACTGATCTCAAACATCTCAGTGGTTGTGGTCTTGATGATCTTAGTGGTTGTGATGTCGTTTAACTCATTCAGGCTAAGCTCGATCATCTTTATGGTTGCCGGTTTAGCGGGCGGTTTAGGTCTGCTCTCAGTCTGGTTATTTGGCTACCCATTTGGCTTCACCGTCATTATTGCCATGCTCGGTATCATGGGTCTAGCGATCAATGCCGCGATTGTCATTTTGGCAGAGCTAAGATTAGATAAAGACGCGTCCGAGGGTGATATTGATGCATCGGTCGACGCGGTCATGTCATGCACTCGACACATTACTTCAACAACCATTACGACCGTGGGCGGATTTATGCCATTAATCATTGCAGGTGGTGGTTTCTGGCCCCCATTTGCAGTGGCGATCGCAGGTGGTACGGTATTAACCACCTTACTGTCGTTCTACTTTGTCCCCGTCATGTATCGATTGATGGTAAAAAAGCGCAAGCCTCAAATCGTCGCTAGCACCTAAAGCCAGCAATAGGCAATTGCTTCATAGAAAAACGTCTCATTCGAGGCGTTTTTTATACTCCGGAATCATATATCAACCTGAGGGCACGTCAGATAAGCAAACAAAAAAGAGAAGAATTATTCACATAGCACGAGTTCTTCCAACATAAACAAAACATACCGCCCAGTATTTCTTCATTATTAGTTCTGCTCACCTTTCCGATTAGAAAATCTCGTGCTCGTAGCCCACATTCTCATACAACGATAAAACATGTAACAAATCTTGTCTGATAAAATAATAATGGATGTATAAACCACTTAATAGAAATTATTAAGGATAAAATCATGTGGAATAAACTCAACAAATCCATGATGTTCTGTCAGATGATGTTTGGTCTGTCGTTCTATGGCGTTATGGTCATTCTTACTCGCTTCTTCCTAGAAAATCTAGATTACAGCGAAGCCGATACAATGATGGTTGTCGGTGCCTTCTCCTCGATCGGGCCACTGTTTGCTATTGCTGGCGGCTTTATTGCAGATAAATTCTTAGGCGCTTACCGCTCTCTCACTATCGCTTATTTGGGCTTTACCTGCGGCTATGTACTGCTTGTACTCGGTGCTTCGACCGTAAACATTCCAATGAGTCTTGCCGGTATCGCATTAGCCAGCTACGGACGTGGCTTGATGTCTCCTTCTTACCCAAGCCTTTACAAGCGCACGTTTAAAAGCCAAGAAGACTTTGAGAATGGCTATCCAGTAAACTACTCCGTGAACAATGTCGGCGCATTGCTGGGTCAATATCTGTTCCCTATGTTTGTGCTTGTAATCGGATTCTATGGAAGCTTTGCACTGTCGGGTGTTTTAGCCTTTGCCGCTCTATTTATGCTGTTTAGCTTTAGGAAACAGCTACAAGGCGTTGGGGCCGACATCGATAAAGCGCCTGTATCGACCGCTAACTGGATCAAATTTGGCATTACTTCCGTGGCAATGATTGGCATGGTGTTTTTCATGTTCTCAAACATGGATATTGGTAAGAACATCGTTTACGCCATCGGCCTGGCCGCTATCGGTTACTTTATTTCATTGATGTTCAAAGCTGAGAGAGCAGACGCCTTGCGAATGGGCACCATTATCATCGTGACCGTGCTAACCACAGCCTTCTTTGTCTACTACGGTCAGATGATGACCTCTATGACCATGGTCACCATCAACACAATGCGCGGTGATCTATTCGGTCTTATCCCTATTGCACCAGAAGCCTCTATGTCGATGAACCCACTATGGTGTATTGTCGCTGGTCCAGTAATCGCAGCGACCTTCTCAGGTCTTGAAAAGCGTAATATTCACTTTACCACCGCGACCAAGATCGGCTTCTCATTCATTCTGACGGCAATTGCGTTTGGTATCCTTGCGTTTGCAGTTAAAAACGTCGGTGAAGACGTAATTATTCGTCCAGAAATATTCCTAGTAATCCACTTCTTCCAAGCATTTGCTGAAGTGATTGTGGGCTCTCTTGTTGTTGCCTTTATCCTGTCTGTTGCGCCTAAGCATATTGAGAACTTCTCTGTTAGTCTGTTCTCGGTGGCGATTGCACTATCAGGTATTGTTGGCGCCGTGTTCTCGACATCGATCGCGGCAGAGAAAGGACAAAAGATCACCCAGGAGTTTGTACAAACCGTCTATGGTGACTACTTCGGAATGCTCACAATGCTCGCTGTCGTGATGGTTCTGGTAGCCTTGGTCTCTTCCATTGCTATTCGTAAGATGCTCGCGGCTGCAGACAAGCATCAGCCGGAAGTGGAGCTTACGGAAGCAGAAAGCTAGATAACAAAAAGGCTCGCTACACATAAGTCGGCGAGCCTTTTTGATTTGAACAAGCAGTCACTATCAATTCACATTGATGCGTGTATCTCTCTGGTCATACATCTCCGGAGTGACGTGCAAGCCTCCCGAATAACCCGCTTTTTCTAGCATTTCTCGAACCTCTCTTACATCGCTCTCAGTGACCGACTCTTCTCTTGCCCCTAAGTGCAGTCGCACGAAGGTAATGAGATCTGCCAGCTTTTTATCTGAGAGCACATCTTCGAAGCTCGCCATTGGCATGAAGTTACGATCCTTATCGAGATAGGTTGGCTGAAGCCCTCTAATTGTCACCGCTATTGTATTGAACGGATCACTGTGCATGATTATCCCGTTGTTTAGCAATGTCGGAGCAATCGGGTCTCGCCCTTTGCCATCCGCACCGTGGCAAGCACCACAGGTTTGGTTGTACGTAGCGTATATTTCCTCTGCATACGCAGCGTCATCAAACCCTTTTGGCTGCAAGACAACAGCCGTGTCGCTAATCATGTTGTTGGTATCGCCAGCCAACAAATAATACGACATAGACTCAATGTCTTCTCGGGTCATCAAACTAAGGCTATTTTTAATGACATCCGCCATGCCCGCAAAAGCCGTTCCTTTATCTGAATGTCCGGTATGGAGGAAGTCAGTTAATGACTTGAGATCCCAGCCATCAACATAGAGTTCCTCTGCTGTAATGTCGGGCGCATTCCATCCGTCGATGAGATTACCCTGAAAGATGCGATCATTATCTAGCGCCTGCGCAATGTTGCGCGGCGTGTGACATTCTGAACAATGCCCAAGCCCTGCGACCCAATATTTGCCCCTTTGCCACTTATCAACATCCTCCACCTTGCCTTGCAGTTCTGTCGGCAGGTCGTAGTTCATTGGTGTTCTGTCAGCAAACACAATATCCCAAGCGAGCAAACCCAATCGTATGTTCGCGGGGAACATCATTTCATTGGTGTCATTGCGGCGAGCAACTGCTGCGATAGATTGCATGTACTCCCACATATCCCGCATGTCTTGCTCTGTTACGTATTGATATGAGGTAAACGGCATTGCGGGATATAGGTATCCATGTTTGCCCTTCCCATCAACCAACGCTGCGCGAAAATCCTCATAATCGTAACTGCCTATCCCTTCAGTCACATGCGGGGTAATGTTGGTCGAGTAGATGGTGCCAAATGGTGTGACAAAAGGTAGGCCTCCAGCGAATGGCTCTCCTCCCTCTGCGCTGTGACAGGCTACGCAGTCACCAGCATGGGCGAGATACTCCCCTCTCGTCACCGCTTCTGCATCTAGAGAGGCAAGTCGTTGGTCACTTTGAAGCCGTGCGTAGGTGATGTAAGCGCCGAGCGCTAAAATTTCGTTTTGCGAAAGCTGGCCCCCAAAGGCCGGCATCACGTTGTTTAATCCTGCTCTGATCGTATGCTGGATCTCCTCAATGCTGCCTCCGTGGAGCCAGATATTGTCGGAGAGATCCGGGACGCCTGTTTCGGTGTTAACTAACCTTCCGTCACCGTGGCAAGATGAGCAGGTTTTTATGAACAGCTCTTTACCCAACTCGACTTTCACCTCAGGGACATCAGTATGGCGTTGATTCAAAGACGCTAAGTAATAAGAGATCTTTGATATTTCGTCAGAACGAAGTACATCTATCCAGCCTGGCATCGCACCGTTTCGTCCTAGCTCAATGGAGTGAATAATCGCCTCATCTGATCCACCGTACATCCATTCATTATCAATAAGGTTTGGGAAATGCTTAGCACCCTGAGCATTGTCTCTATGGCAAGCGGCACAGTGAGTTTGAAACAACATACGTCCAGACGACACAATCTCGTTGTTGCTAGCAAGCGATACTAGCGAGGTGTCTTGTACACTTTCAAATTGCTCATCAAGTGAAGTCGATGGACGACTGAGTTTATCTTCCGATTGATCATAATTCATCAGACCAGACCAACTGCCAATCCCCGGGTAGAGAATGAGATAACCAAACGATATCGCAAACGCAGCAAAATAAGAGACAAACAAAATCTTAGGTGGCGGTGCGTCGTTCTCATCGATACCATCAAAAGTGTCTAACACCTTATCTTTGTCTGCCAAATGATTGCTGCGCCAATACTTAACAATGACGCCGACCATCAGAATAAAGAAAATAATGGTGCAGATAGCTGCCCACCAGCTCCAGAAGCTACTCATTACAGTCCCTCCTCTGCGGTATCAACACCAAGACTTTGAAGATAACGGATCAATGCCTCGCCTTTGGTCTTGCCTCTTACTTGCAGTCGGGCATTCGCGATTTCATCTTCGGTGTAAGGCACACCTAATGCACGGAGCGTTTCCATTTTGCCAGTAATGTCATCGCCTGAAAGCACTTGCTGAAACAGCCACGGGTACGCTGGCATTATCGAGGTTGGGATAACTCTACGTGGGTCGATAAGGTGAATTTCGTGCCATTGGTCAGAATATTTGCGACCTAAGTTCGTAAGATCAGGACCAGTTCGTTTTGAGCCCCACAGGTTTGGAAATTCATAGATGTCGTCAGACTCCTGGTTTGCTCTGCCGTTGCGCTTGGTCTCCGGCTCCAAAGGGCGCACCATCTGAGTGTGGCACACATGGCACCCTTCACTGATGTAAATATCTCGCCCTGCCACTTCGATTGCGGTCAGTGGTTTAGCTTGGCTCTCAGCGACTAACTCAGGCGTTCTCAGCAAGTTGGGTAACACCCAAACCAAAATAGAGAAAGAGGCAACGACCGCTGTCGATACAATCAATATAACGAGTGATTTAGTAAAATCCGCATTCATATCACGCCTCCTTAGTTACAAGAGCGGCAGGTGCTCGCACTGTTTTGTAAAGATTTAGCGCCATCAAGAACAAGCCAAGCACGAATAACGACCCGCCAAAGAAGCGCAGGAATAGCCAAGGTGCTTTAAAGTTCATCGCTTCAACGAAGCTATATTGCAACCCACCATTCTCACCTTGCGCTAGCCACATAACGCCTTCACCAATACCCGCAACCCAGAGCGCGATGGCGTACAAGGCAACGCCGGCGTGCGCTAACCAAAAATGCCACTTAATGAGTCGCGGTGACCATAGCTCTGTCTTGCCCCACAAACGTGGTATGAAGTAGTAAAAAACCGCTATCCCCGACATGCCTACCCAACCTAGGGCACCGGAGTGAACATGCCCAATCACCCACTCACTGTTATGAGCAATCATGTTGAACCAACGGATGGCAAGAAGTGGCCCTTCAAAGGTTGCTAGGCAGTAATAGAGAATCGCGGAGAAGAAAAACAGCATGATGTAATCTGTTTTGAGCTTCTGCTTATTTTGTAGCAAGGTCATCGCACTGTTGAACGCCCCTGCCCATGAGGGAAGCCAGAGGATCAGCGACATCACGATACCTATATTTTGTACCCAGACCGGTACAGAAGAATAGATGAGATGATGCGTGCCCGCCCAAGTGTAGAAGCCGACCAAACCCCAGAAGTGAATGATGGACAGTCTATATGAGTAGATGGGTCTATCTGCGACCTTTGGAATGAAGTAGTAATTCATCCCAATGACGCCCGCAGTGAGGAGAAAGCCTACTGCATTGTGGCCCCACCACCATTGAACAATGGCATCTTGCGCCCCCGCGAACACAGAATAGGACTTCATCAATGACGCTGGCATCGCAAGGTTGTTCACGATAAAGATCATCGCGATGACGATTATGAACGCTGCGAAGAACCAGTTGGCGACGAAGATATGCTGGACCTTGCGTTTAGCGATCGTACCGAAAAACAAAACACCGTACAGCACCCAAACCAGCACGATTAAGAGATCAATCGGCCATTCCAACTCCGCGTACTCTTTGGACGTGGTGTAGCCTAGAGGCAAGGATATCAGTGCAAGAAGCAGAACGAGTTGCCAACCCCAAAACACCATCCAAGATAAGCTTTTATTGAACAGGACGCACTGACAGGTTCGCTGAACGATATAAAGCGATGTCCCCATCAATATATTGACGACAAAGCCGTAAATAACACCAGAGGTGTGCAACGGTCTAAGCCGCCCAAACTGAAAATACTGAGAGTCGAAGTTCAAGACTGGCCAATACAACTGCGCCGCCAGAATGACGCCAATAACCATACCGGCAATAGCCCAGATGAACGAGGCCAGAATGAAATAACGAACTACTTTTGTATCGTATTGAGTCGCCGTGATGTCCATAATGGCTCCTTCACTGCTTATCGGCTTCTGTGCCAAGTTTTGAGTAGTAATAAGCGATATCGCTGATGTCTTGATCGCTGAGCGCGTCAGCTTGCTGTTGCATTAATACCGCCAAGCCTCCGCTGCGCTCTCTGGTTTGATAAGCCTTTAACGATGTAATGAGGTAAGCCATCTTTTGCCCGCGAAGATTCGGGTATGACTCTATGCTGGATATGCCATTGTCACCGTGGCAGGTCATGCAGGTTTTGGATTTCTGTTCACCTAACTTAAATCGCTCATCTGCAGCGACCAATGGTGATACCACCAGCGAACCCAACGCTAGTGGAAGAGACAGGAGTGTGACGGGGTTGATCATAATACGCGTCCTTGTTTGGTCAGGATTATGACTGCATAGTTGTCAAAGCATAGGTAGTGGTGACCCGATCAGTCAAAGCGTCAGCCTATATTGGTCTGACGCTTGCGAGCGTAATAGCTCGCCTTCAGTAAGTCAGGAGGCACACAGAGTACTTACGCACCCGCACGTAAAAGAGTACAAATATTGAGCTAGCTATTTGAGAAATGGAGAGAAATAAGAATTATTTATTATTAGAAATTAGTCTCGCAAAATCCAACGGATCTATTGGTTTGGAGAACACATACCCCTGCCCAAACTGGCAACCATGTTCCGTCAAAAATTCAACCTGCTGTTGATCTTCAACCCCTTCCGCAACCACAACTAAATCTAACGCTTGCGCCATCGCAATAATCGCTTGAACGATCGCATTGCTGTCAGCCTGGCTAGGGACATCATTGATGAAAGAGCGATCGATTTTGAGTTTGTTGATCGGTAGTCCTTTTAAGTAGGAAAGTGATGAATAACCCGTCCCGAAATCATCGAGCGAGATATCTATCCCTAGCTCTCGCAATTGACCTAGGGTTGCGAATGCGTGTTGCTGGTTTCTTAATAAGAAGCTTTCGGTAATTTCTATTTCTAGTTGCGATGTCGGAAAGCCAGTTTGTTGTGTAATCTCCACCAGTTGACTCACGAAGTCGGAGCGTTGCAACTGTAATGCCGAAGCATTAACGGCGATTTTTCCAAAATTCACACCAGAATCCAGCCATCGCTTGCCTTGCTCACAACCCGCACGCAGCACCCAGGCACCGATGCTTTGAATCAGGCCCGTTTTCTCAGCAATAGGAATAAACACACTTGGCGGTATCCAGCCAAGATCGGGGTGCTCCCAACGCAGTAATGCCTCAACACCAATTAGCGAGCGATCCGAAAAACGGTATTGAGGTTGATACGCTAGGGATAACTGTTGGCGGTCTACCGCTTCGTGTAAAGCAGACTGAATACGCACATGTTGTACCGACCTATCCGTCAGATCCGGGGAATAGAATGCATAGCCATTGCGTCCATTCTTCTTGGCAAGGTACATTGCCGTGTCGGCGTTTTTCAGTAAGGTTTCGCTGTCACTTCCGTCATCAGGATATAGCGCAATACCAATACTTCCAGAAACACAAATGTGGTCGTCTTGCTCTATTTCAAATGGCGCATTAAAAACACTTAAGGTCTGATCGACAATATCGAGAAGCTCCGCCTCAGAGCGGTACCCCGTCAAAATCATCACAAACTCATCACCACCAATTCGCCCCACAGCTCCGTTAGCCTTTTGGTGCGAAGTGAGGCGCTTCGCGACACTGGCCAGCAGCTTGTCGCCATAATGGTGCCCTTTACTATCATTGATGTGCTTGAAATGATCGAGGTCGAGAAACAGTGTCGCGAAGGGTTGACGCTCTTGTTTACCCACCTCGATGTGCTGCTCCAATAGTCGGGTTAGGTGAGCTCGATTCGGGAGATTGGTCAGTGGATCAAAAAAAGCCATACGGCGGAGCTTTTCTTCATTGGTTTTACGTAAAGAGATATCTTCAAACACGCAAATATAGTGAAGTAGGTCTCCGTGATCACCAGTAATAGCGCTTATCGTCGCCATTTGAGGATACACTGTCCCATCCTTCTTGCGGTTAATGAACTCCCCTTTCCATTGTCCTTGTTCTTTAAGTTGATCCCACATACTGGTATAGAATGTCCGACTATGGTGACCTGACTGCAAGAAACGTGGGTTCTCACCAATAACTTCCGATTCTTGATACCCAGTCAATACCGTAAAAGCGCGATTCACGTCCATGATTCTGGCATTGTGATCTGTGATCATCATGCCTTCTTGGAAGTTATTAAAGATCTCGCTGGTGATCGATAGTCTAGCTTCTACCTGCTTACGACGAGTCGCATTTCGGGTCATGCCTATAATGCCCACGAAATCCCCACTCTCATTATGAATAGGCGATTTAACCGTTTCTAGCCAAACTTCATTTCCGCGCTTATCAAGCGCGGCACACTCCTCAACGGTATGCTGAGAACCATGAGAAATGATTTGATCATCAACTTGTTTGAAGTGCCTTGCCCTCTCAGCATCAAACAGATCGTCATCGGTTTTGCCGTAGATATCGTTTCGATGGCGCTGCCAAGCGATTTCACTGGCTTCATTGACCGCAATATATTCACCGTTTGCATCCTTGACCCAGATATGGTCATCAAGTGCATCGATAAATTGCTGTAAGGTAGGGAGGTTCTTGCTGGACATGGTACTGAAACTCGGGACTGTCGGTTACTACTCGGCCAGGCCGAAGTTTCAGTATATCGTACTAAATGAAAGTACAAATTTATACAGAACAACTGTTTGAATCTGCAATTTATAAGTACCTAATATGGGGGAAAGTGCACATCAGAGTTTACAAAATCAAACAATCTGTTACTAACATAAGAGCATTTCGACTTTAAGCGATCAATACATTTTTCAACTGTGTCAGAGAGTTAACTTCATAATTAGGCGTAATTCCCTCAGGGGCTGCAGCACCTTGTGTGTTAAGCCAACAAGTTTCAACACCAAAGTTAATCCCACCCAATACATCTGAATGCGGGTTGTCCCCCACCATCAGCACTTTCGACTTACAAGGCAACCCCATAAGTTGGTGCGCGTGATCGAAGATCCCCAAGTCTGGCTTTGCTATGCCGACCTGCTCTGAGATAACCACATGCTCAAAATAATTTGTTAAGCCCGTACGCTCAAGACGAATAGCCTGTAGCTCGGTGAAACCATTGGTGATAATACCAAGTTTGGCTCGACCTGAGATGGCATCAAGCAGCTCTTTGGCACCCGGCAGCAAAGTACAGATATCCGCCATGGCTTCCAAAAACGCAGAGTTCATCTCTAAAGGGGTGATACCGAGCTTAGCTGCCCACCCTTCAAAACGAATCTGTTTTAGTTGATCCGCAGTGATTTTGCCGTCTTGGTAATCGACCCATAGTGGCTTGTTGACCAACTGATAGGCGTCGTAGTCTTCACGTGTAAAATCAACGCCAAAACGCTCGAACATCAGTCTCATTCCACCAAATGAATCGAAGTGGAATAACGTCTCGTCGGCATCAAATAAGATCCAGTCATACTTCATTATTGTTATACCTTTATTAACTATCGGGGCGATTATATACGCTCTAAAAAACAAACTGTACCCACATAATTTGGTGCTATCCAAAACATGCATAAAATGCATAGATGGATTCACAAAATGTCATTTGAGTCATACACTGTTGATCATTACACTGCGCGCTCTTTTTATTTCACTTTTGGGCGTTATGTTTTCACAATCCATTTTTGCTCAGCTAATGAGGATGTCGCTTCTACTGGCAGTGACTCTGTTGGCGGTACATCACTCACCAAAGTTATTAGACTTGCTGGCACAGCAAGCGATTAACAGTGGGTGTCACCAACAGAACCCATCGGATCCCATGGATCATTCTCATCATCAACACCACCATCATTAGAGCGTCATTACAATGAGTATTTTCCGCTTTCCAGCCCTTGTCTGGCTGGGCATTGGTATCCTGATCGTTAGTCTGGGTATTCGTCAGTCTTTTGGTATTTTCATGATGCCAATCTCTGATCACTTTCAAACGGGACGTGAGTTCTTCAGTTTTGCGATTGCGCTGCAAAACTTGCTGTTCGGTTTATTCCAGCCGTTCGTTGGCATGGCTGCAGATAAATGGGGCTCAAAACGCATTATTCTGCTCGGCGCCATCGCCTATGCAGTAGGACTCTATCTGACGTCGATTACAACGGAAGCCTCAGTTCTTTACTTCTCACTGGGCGCATTGGTTGGCTTAGGTCTCAGTGCAACTAGCTACGTTATTGTGCTTGGCGCCGTCGCCAAAGTAGTACCAGCAGAGCACGCAGCGAAAGCATTCGGCTTAACAACCGCAGCTGGGTCTTTTGGTATGTTCGCGATGATTCCTGGTGCGCAGCTAATGCTAGAAGATATGGGCTGGCAGGGTGCCCTACAGGGCTTCGCTGTGCTTTGTACCTTGATGATCGCCTTTTCGCTATTCATGAAGTCGTCACGCCAAGGAAAAGCAGCCTCTGCTCAAGTCGAAGCAAACGAGTTAACGCTGAAAGAAGCATTAAAAGAAGCGTTTAATCACAAAGGCTACTGGCTTATCCATGCCGGCTTTTTCGTGTGTGGTTTCCATGTCATGTTTATCGCTACGCACTTACCGAGTTATCTAGCGGATAAGAACCTTCCATCGAGCAGCGCCGCACTGGCACTGGCTTATGTGGGTATCTTTAATATCTTTGGCTCTTATTTCTGGGGTTTGATGGGTGACAAGTTCAGCAAACGCCATGTGATGTCGATGTTGTATCTATTTAGAACGGTAGTGATCGCCGCATTTGTGACCATGCCAGTTACCGAGCATACTGCCGCTCTTTTTGGTGGAGCTATTGGCTTCTGCTGGTTGGGCACAGTGCCATTAACTTCGGGTCTTGTTCGCCAGATCTTTGGTGCGCGCTATCTATCGACTCTATACGGTTTAGTCTTCTTCACCCATCAAGTCGGCAGCTTCTTGGGCGCTTGGGCTGGCGGTCGTATTTATGATTACTACGGCTCTTATGAACCTATTTGGTGGTCAACTGTGGTACTCGCATTTGCAGCAGCCTTGATTCACCTGCCAATAAATGACAAGCCATTGAGAGTACCAGCAGCAGCTTAATGTTCCTGAAAGCACTGTAAAAAAGAGGTCAACGAATCTGATTTGTTGACCTCTTTTTTAATTATATGCTTTGAACGCTTCCCTAATAATCGAAAGCTCTACATATCAAAGTTCTCTGAGCAGCGGGAATGACTCTTGGATCCTTTGCTCCGTCGCAACAAAGCCAATCAGCTTGTCATCAGCATTATAGGATTTCGCTACAATGCCCGATCGACTTACGTCGTAAGACCAGCGTGTCACATCCTCGCCAGTTAATACGCCAGATAACTGTATTGGGTAAGCTGGCGTTTTAACTTTGGTCAGCATGTTAGGTAGTAGTACTTTGGTTGGCGAAGACGTTAGCGTTTTCGCAAGTGCCGTAGCGCTAACAACAATGGGTTGTAAGTAGGCTCGAACCATTCCATAGATCTCCGCACAATCTCCCAATGCATAAATGTCTGGCTGAGAGGTTGCTAAGTACTCATCAACAATGATGCCTCTGTTCACAGACAGTTGAGCTTTCGTTGCCAATTGAACATTTGGACGTAGACCTGCGCATACGGTTACTTCATCGACTTTTAACGTTTCGCCATTACTGAGCTTGACCAGCTTCTCTGTTGATCGGTGTGACACTTCATCCATACACAAACCTGTGTAGATATTGATTGACTTAGCCTCCATTGCGTTGCGTAGTTTTGCCTCCAAAAACTCGGGCAATTGTGCAGTCATTAAGCGATTTGCAGGTTCAACTAGAGTTACCTCTTTTCCTGAATCAGCTAAATCCATTGCCAACTCTACCCCTATTAACCCGCCACCAATAACCAACACACTTTGTGCATCATTCCAGCGAGTTTGTCTCTGCTGGTATTCATACAGAGAATTATGAGTAATGACATCTGTTTCGGCATTCCCTGTGAAAGGAGGAATAAACGGTGAGGCACCTGTCGCCAATACCAACTTATGGTACTGAATCTTCTCCACAGCCGTTTTAACGACACGGTCATAGACTTCGATATCTTCCACTTTACTTTGCGCAAACAGAGTAACGTTGAATTCCGAAGCAAACTCGCTCGCCGTTTTTACCACCAAATCTGATGCCGTTTGCCGCTTTGAAAAAACATGACTCAGGTCCGGTTTATTGTATTCATGCCCTTCGTCTTGGGTAATCACAGCGATGGTTTTGTCTTGGTCCAGACGACGCACCGATTTTATTAGCTGGTATGCAGCAAAGCCACTGCCAATAATGACAATATCAAATAGTTTCATACTGGAGCCTACTGGTTGTGAGGAACGAAAACGTCTTTTCCAAGGTTACATTCCGGGCATAAGAAGTAATCCGGCACATCTACCCACGCTGTACCTGGATCTACGCCTTGGTTGGGTTCGCCAAGTTCCGGATCGTAAACCCAATTGCAAACACTACAAATCATGCATTGGCAATTTGCACCATGCTCAGAAGCGTTCACAGGTTCAGGTAACACTTCTGAGCCTATTGGTCCTTGCTCATTGGCCTGAGTGCTCACCGGCTCTTGATATTGAAGTGGCGCCTGTTCCAGTGGACGCAAGTTTGTTTGTCCAACAGACCACGCTTTAGCGATCTCTTGTCCATACGTTTTGCATTCGCGCATTGCTTTGCCGTCTGGTCGCCATTTTACCTTCATGCTTGCGGTCGTCTCGAAACCCGCGTCAGTCAGCCTAGTGTGGATTCGATCTACGGCTCCACCATTCCAGCCGTAGCTACCGAATGCAGCCGCTCGCTTATCCTTAAATCTCAGCCCAGTGATCTCTTCCAGCATGCCTGCAATTTTAGGCATCATCACATTATTCATGGTTGATGAACCGACAAGTACTCCCTTAGATCGGAATACATTGGCAAGGATTTCGTTTTTATCCTGACGGGAAACGTTAAACACCTTCACGGCCACACTCGGATCGACGTCATGAATACCTTGCGCAATCGCATCGGCCATCATTCGAGTGTTGTTAGACATAGTGTCGTAAAAGATCGTAATGCGATTCTCTTTATAGTTATCTGCCCACTCGAGATATTTCTCGATGATCTGAACTGGATTCTCACGCCACACAATACCGTGAGAAGTTGCGATCATATCGACTGGCAAGTTAAAGCTCAGGACTTCTTTAATTTTCGCGATGACTAAATTACTGAACGGCGTCAATATGTTTGAGTAGTATCGCAAGCATTGTTCATACAATTCAGCTTGATCGACTTCATCGTTGAATAGTCTTTCATCGCAATAGTGCTGACCAAATGCGTCGTTACTGAATAGGACGGCATCCCCCGTCAAGTAGGTCATCATACTATCGGGCCAGTGAAGCATTGGCGCTTCTACAAAAACAAGTTGCTTCCCATTACCAATATCAAGAGAATCACCCGTTTTCACAGTTTTAAAGTTCCACTCTGGATGGTGATGGTGACCAACGATTGAATCGATCGCAGCCTCTGTACAGTAGATTGGTGTTCCGGGAATACGCTCCATCAGCGCAGCGAGCGCGCCAGAGTGATCCTCTTCTGCGTGATTCACGATAATATAATCGATAGAGCTAAGGTCGATCTCCAGCTCTAGGTTCTGTAGAAACTGCTGGCTGAACCTGTGATCAACGGTATCAATCAAGACGGTCTTTTCTTCACGAATGAGGTAGCTGTTGTAGCTTGTACCTTTTGTCATTTTGTATTCTGTGCCGTGAAAGTCTTGCACTTCCCAGTCACGTTGGCCTACCCAATGAATGTTGTTTTTTACGTGAATAGTCATACTACTACCTATACCTGTGTTTTGTATTCTAGTGAGTTGCCCTTCCTATTGCATTGTGCATGCCAACTTAAAAATATCTTGTAAGCCACTGATTGATATATAATATTATTTATCAATGACATTTTATTTGTCCTATAGACAACAAATAAAAATTGTCCATAAGACAATATATTGTCATAGTGACAAAATACGAATCAAAAAAAGGCTCCAACTTGTGGAGCCTAACTGCAAATATGGGTCGTAATATTGATTCTCAGAAACCAATCACCATCCTCAAACCACGCCTCAAACAACAATTGCTTCTAGCGACTATGAAACATAGCTTGATCTGATTTCTCTTTATCAGACCAAAAGTTGATATTGAATTGTGCATCGTCCGACATTTCGATTCGATGCCAGTATTGTGGAGGGCTTGTAGCAAATTGCCCCGCCTCAATCACGACTTTAACTTCAGGCACTTCTGACTGCGAATCTGCAAATCCGAAATAGGTAACCGTCCCTTCCATTACGCACAGCTGCCCAAATACGCCCTCCGCAGTGTTGTGATGAGATAACAGTGCCTGAGGGACATTTTCTTTAGTAAAGAAAGGGGTAGAGCGCTGGATTGTCCAGTTTGCAGGAATACGGTGATGACTCATAGCAATGACCTCTTTAATACTTTATGAAAGAAACTCGTCACTAAACGGCGCACGATATTCACAATGAACTGACGCGGCGCAAAGCTTTCGTGTACCTCGCCTTTACTGACGATCGCAAATAGCTCAGCATTGGCCTCATTGAGTACATTCTCTAAATGAAGTTGATTCATATCATGGCTTCCTCTGATACAGTGACATACAAATGATATTCATTACTATCTTTGCATCTACTGTGCCAAATTATGCTCAACATGAAGGTTCCCGCTAAAATTAACTTAACCAACTGAATTTACGACAGTTATCCATACTTCAATCGTCTATCATGCACACATTGATTTTAGTACTTATCAAAATGATAAAGGCGTCGTATTATCATAGAGACAAAACAATTGTATTTATGACAATAATTAGAGGTTTTCTATGGGACAGTTTCGGTCTGCCTGGCTACAAATAGCGCTTGATATTACGTCCGGTATTTCACAACAAGATAGGTTTGACCGCTTGCTAGAAACCATCCGCAGCGTGTTGAAAAGTGATGCTGCAGCTTTGCTTAAGTTTGACGGTAAATCGTTTGTACCATTAGCCATTGATGGCCTGAGTGCCGATGTTCTAGGACGACGCTTTGCAATTGATAAGCACCCACGTTTTGAGGCCATCGCACGCGCTGGTGATATTGTTCGGTTTCCTTCAGATAGTGACTTGGTGGACCCATACGATGGTCTTATCCCTAATCACGAAGGAAACCTAGAGGTGCACTCATGCGTTGGGTTGCCACTTTTACTCCAAGACAACCTCATAGGTGCAATCACAATTGACGCATTCAACCCTGAGCAGTTTAATGCAACATCAGACAAAGATTTGCGAATACTAAGTGCTTTGGCGGCTAACAGTCTTCATACCGCCCTTCTGGTTGATAAACTGGAACGCTCCGGTGGAATCAGCTCTAGTAGCCCTTCGGTAAGCCCTATTAAAGAGCCCAACGACATCATCGGCAACTCTGCCCCAATGCTCTCCCTTAAAAGCCAAATTGAAGCCGTTGCTGCCACCGACTTATCTGTACTGATTGTTGGAGAAACGGGTACAGGTAAAGAGCTGGTGGCGCACTCTATTTTCTCTCAGTCCGAACGAGCAGATAAACCCTTTGTGTACCTAAACTGTGCTGCGCTTCCTGAGTCTGTCGCGGAAAGTGAACTCTTTGGACATATAAAAGGTTCGTTTACAGGCGCAATCAGCAATCGTAAAGGTAAGTTCGAACTCGCCAATGGTGGTACCCTTTTCTTAGATGAAATTGGTGAACTTTCTATGGCACTTCAAGCAAAACTGCTTCGGGCGCTACAATATGGTGATATTCAGCGTGTCGGTGATGATCGCAATATCAAGGTTGATGTTCGGATCGTGGCTGCCACCAATAGAGTCATGCACGAAGAAGTCAAAGCAGGGCGTTTTCGAGCAGATTTGTATCACCGCCTGAGTGTCTTCCCTATCTTCGTACCTACGCTGAAAGAGCGCGGTAATGACGTTGTATTACTTGCTGGTTTTTTCGCGGAGCGCTGTCAGTACAAACTCAAAGTTTCAAGTATCAGCTTAGAGCCCAGCGCACTCTCTGTGCTTAAAGGTTACTCCTGGCCGGGTAATGTTCGAGAGCTTGAACACGCTATTAATCGTGCGGCGGTCATTGCTAGAGCTCAAAGCCGCTCATCGCATATTGCAATTGGTAGTCGCCACCTCACCCTAGATCACGAGACTTCCACGTCACCAACAGAACCAAATACTGAAGGTGAAACAATACTTCAAGCACATTCAATCAAAGCAAGGAGTTTGAAAGAAGCGATCGATCACTTTCAAATCGAGTATATACAGTCAGCGTATTTGGATAATGACAGGAACCTCAGCGCGACAGCTCGCCAGCTTGACGTGAACCCTGGTAACCTTCACCGATTGATGAAACGCTTAAGCCTAAAATAGGTGTTGTAGAAATAGTATTACCCCATAGTTTGAGGACTTTCTTTGTAATTGCCGGGACATCAATGTGACTTCAATCGCTAAGTTAGATAGATGCGACTTTTCTCCTATAGCAAGTATGATAAAAGTTTCCTAGCATTAGAGCATTCACTCATTTTCGGATTAACGCTGTGGAAATTGAATATCAGAGTACCGTAGAAGACTCGCAACTTGTCAAATGGCTAACAACTAAACTCAGTCACGTCTCTGAGGAAGAACTCACTCAAAGCGAAGACGCCGATACGCTGAGTCGTAGCGATGTTTTTCAGCTTAGCTCTTTAATCTCGGACTACTTCTCGCAAGAGAATATTGCTCACAATGAAAAAAACTATTCCATCGTTTATGGCTTAATTACCGGCTATAAGGCCGACCAGTCACTATCTCGACAAGACATGCTGGAGTACTTGGTGAGCTGCGTTTTTCTATTTCAGAACTAGCCTAACCACTGGTTAGCCCTGCCAATAGTTTCCGATCCCACAGATAAAAAAAGCCCCTCACTAGGAGGGGCAATAGTACCATCGCTTATAATTATAGTGATATGCCAGTAAATTCTGTCACTCGCTAACTCTATGATTCAAAATGAATCGTGCGATAAATGGAAATTGTGTTCAAACGCTTGCTGGCAAGACCAACATTAACCAAAGTCACCGTTTACATAACCTTGAGTACGGTCATCGCTTGGGTTTGAGAAGATAACCTGAGTATCGTTATGCTCTACTAGCTCTCCCATTAGGAAGAATGCAGTTCGGTCTGAAATACGACGAGCCTGTTGCATAGAGTGCGTTACGATAACGATGGTGTAGTCTTTCTTAAGCTCTTCCATCAACTCTTCGATTTTGTGTGTCGCAATTGGGTCAAGTGCAGACGTTGGTTCATCCATTAGGATAACGTCAGGCTGCATTGCAATCGTACGAGCGATACATAGACGCTGTTGCTGACCACCAGACAGGCCAAAAGCGTGTGACTTCAAACGATCTTTAACTTCGTCCCAAAGCGCTGCGCCGCGAAGCGAGCTCTCTACCACTTCATCAATGTGCTTCTTGTCTTTGATGCCTTGTGCACGAAGACCGTAAGCAACGTTCTCGTAGATGCTCATTGGGAATGGGTTTGGCTTCTGGAATACCATACCTACTTTGATACGTAGGTCTGCAACGTCGATGTTGCCGTAGATGTCCGTACCATCCATTTCTAGCAAACCGGTAATTTTAACGCCTTCGATAAGGTCGTTCATGCGGTTCAAACAGCGAAGCAGTGTTGACTTACCACAGCCTGAAGGGCCAATTAGCGCTGTTACTTGGCGAGTAGGGATCGGTAGGTTGATCGCTTTAAGTGCTTGGTTTTCGCCGTAGAAAAGGTCTAGATTTTCAATGTTAAACTTGTTCATGTCTTTATTCTCTAAATTCTTTGTCGTGTTAATTCGTCTTTAATTTGATGGCTTGGCTCTTTATGGTCTGGCCTCACCATCAGTCGAATTGTTCTCAATTAGTACGTTGCTGTATTAAAGCGGCTAGCGATAAACTTCGTTAGCATATTGATAAGTAGGACAACCACAATCAGTACAGTCGCTGTACCGTATGCTTGGTTCCACTCATCCATGGTAAACAGTTCCGTTGTGAGTTTGTACAGGTGAACCGTTAGGGTACGACCTGAATCTAGCAGTGAATCTGGCACACGTGCCACCATACCTGCTGTCAAGAATACCGGTGCAGATTCACCGATAACACGACCAATACTTAGAATGACCGAAGTAAGAATACCTGGGGTTGCACTTGGCAGAATAAGACGCCAAATGGTGTAGATTTTCGACGCACCCAAACCGTAAGAACCTTCACGGTAAGTTTGTGGTACCGCCATTAGCGCTTCTTCTGTCGTACGGATAATAACCGGTAGAATCAAGATACTTAGCGTCAATGCACCCGATAGAATCGAGAAGCCAAAGCCCATGATGACTACAAAGAACGTCATACCAAACAGACCGAAGATGATTGACGGAATACCCGCCAACGATTCAGTACAGAAACGGATAACCTTAACCAGTTTACTGCCTACCTTCGCGTATTCGGTTAGGTAGATAGCCGTCATGATGCCCAGAGGCGCTGCAACAGCAATCGATGCAATAACCATGTAGATGGTCGAGACGATCATCGGGAAGATGCCCTTCTCTTTACCCGTTGCCGTGTAGTTGTCAGTAATAAAGTTCCAATCTACGTGCTGAAGACCATTGGATAGGATGTACCAAATAATCCAGAACAAGAAGCCTACGGTCATTGCCGCTGCTGCCCAAACAAAGGCATTGAGAATCGCGTCTTTTTGAACACGCGCTTTCTTTAGTTTTACTGTATCCATAATAATTACTTCGCTTTCTCACGGTTCAAGTACAGAAGAATCGAGTTGAGCATCATGATAAACACGAGAAGCACAACACCTGTCGCGTAAAGTGCGTTTGCATGCACGCCACTTGCGTAAGACATTTCGATTGCGATATTTGCTGTCAGTGTACGAGCAGACTCTAGGATGCTGCCAGGCATCGCTGGGGCGTTACCCATTACCATGATAATTGCCATGGTTTCACCTAGAGCACGACCGATGCCCAGAATCACGCCAGTCATGATGCCTGAACGAGCCGCAGGAACGAGAAGTTTAAAAATGGTGTAAATCTTTGATGCACCAAGAGCCAGTGAGCCCTCTTTGTAGGTGCGTGGTACTGCGCGAATCGATGTCTCTGACACGGTAATTACCGTTGGAAGAATCATGATGCCAAGTACGATGATACCCGCAAGAATCGTGTTACCCGCTGGTACATTAAACACCTGCTGGATAAGCGGTACGATGATAATCAGACCAAAGAAGCCGTAAACCACCGATGGGATACCCGCCAGTAGTTCAACCGCAGGACGGATAATATCTGCTAGACGCTTTGGTGCGATTTCAGCGATAAAGATAGCCGTTAGAACACCAATTGGAACACCAACGACGACAGCACCAAGTGTAGAGACAATCGATGCCACAATCATGGTTGCAACGCCGTAAAGCGCTGGTGGTAGCCAGTGCTGACCTAGTACGATGCCACTAACACCCACTTCTTGGAATGCTGGGATACTTTCTTTAACGATGAAGTAAGCAATAACGGCAAGAGAAACGATACCGATAATTGCACTGGTTAGGAAAAGTCCGTGGAAGATTCTTTCTCTCCAATCCACACGCTTTTGTGCCTTAAGGCTGCGAGGTTCGGACTGAGTCGCTTCGTTGTTCATAAGCTTCTCACTATTTGTTGCGATGGTCATAATACTGCTTCTATTTTTAAATACTTCGATAGACGCGCAAAAGGCTCAGCCCGAAAAGGTGGGCCGAGCAACTTAAATAATTTACTGGGTGACTTAGTTTACAGTGATGTAACCTTTATCAGCTGATAGTGCTTGAGCTTCGTCGCCAACCATCCAGTCTAGGAACTGTTGAGTTTCTGTTGAAGGAGCGCCATCTTTGTAAAGAACAAGGAAAGGACGAGCTACTTTGTAAGAACCGTTCTTAACGTTGTCTACAGTTGCAGCAGCGCCATCGATAGTTAGAGGCTGAACTGTGTCATCAACTGTACCTAGAGAGATGTAACCGATAGCGTATGGGTTGTTCGCTACAGATACTTTTAGTGCACCGTTGCCGTTTGCAACTTGAGCACGTTGAGAGATAGCAGAAACTTTCTTACCGCTGATCTCCATTTTCAGTTTCATGATGTCTTCGAATGCACCACGAGTACCAGAAGCTGTGTCACGAGTGATAGCAACGATTGGTTTGTTTTCGCCACCTACTTCGCTCCAGTTTGAGATTTCGCCTTTGTAGATGCGAGTGATTTGGTCAGCAGTTAGCTCTTTTACGCTGTTGTTTGGGTTAACTACAACTGCGATACCGTCACGAGCGATAACTAGCTCTTTAAGGTCTGCTGATTTTTCTTCTGCTTTAAGGTCACGAGAAGAGATACCTAGGTCTGCGCTGCCATCCTTCGCTGCACGAATACCTGCTGAAGAACCTGGTGCTTGGATTTCGATAAACACTGGTTCGCCTTTGTTCATGTAAGTTTCTGCAAAAACCTCAACCAGTGGAGAAGCACTATTAGAACCTACTACAGAGATAGTTTCTTTTGCTGAAGCTGATGTCACTGTTAGTGCGCCTAGTAGAGCGATTGCACCGATAACTGTCTTTTTCATCACAATTTCCTTTAATGGCTTGATTGCCTTGTTTCGTTTGAACGCTGACAAGATTAGTGGGGAAATATGACAGTTGTGTTTCAGTTCCTTGAAAGGTCTATGACAAATGAGAATTTTAAAAATGAGGGGTAATGGGAGAAGATCACTATAATTCAGAGGTTTACCAGGCTTATTTGAGCCTAAACTCAAATATGACAGCGAAAAATCGTACGATTATGACTGTCATAAACGAACTCGTTTGCTGAGTTTTTCGCCTCTTTTAAGATGCAAAAAGGGCCTCGATGAGGCCCTTTTTAGTTATTCACTGTCTGTTGGCTTAGGTTTTTTCTTCGGAATGAAGACCGAATCCCCCACAGCAACATTGTTGAAAAACGTTTTGTCGCGCTTGGCAGGCTTCTTAGGCGTCGCTTTCTTCTGCTGAGCTTTGCCTTTAGCTGCTTGTGCTTTCTTCTTGAAAGCCGGCTTCTTAGGACGGAATCCTTTGAATTTGCCTTTAAGACCTTCTAGTACTGAGAAGCTAATGTCTTGCTGAAGGAACGCCTCAACGCGTTTAAAGCTATCCCAGTCTTTAGGACCAACTAATGAAATCGCATCACCTTTGTTGCCAGCACGACCAGTACGACCAACACGGTGAACGTATTCCTCGGTATGTTTTGGCATATCAAAGTTAATTACGTGCGTGACAGTAGCGATGTCCAGACCACGAGAGGCAACATCAGTAGTCACTAGGATCTTAAACACGTGACGCTCGAACTGACTCATGATGGTGTTTCGTTGAGTTTGGTTTAGATTACCGCTAAGCGCGATAGCCTTAAGCTGTTTTTCATTTAGCCATTTAGTCAAACGATCGGTATCAACACGAGTAGCGGTAAAGATGATTACCTGCTTGTACTCAGCTTCTTCTAGAATACGCTCTAGTATAGCTTCTTTATGATCTAGATGATCACATAGGTAGAACTTCTGAGTGATGTCTTTATGTTCTTCGTTTGAAACACCAATAGAGATACGCTTTGGCGCATCCAGCATTTCTGCTGCGATATCGTTCACTTCGGCGTGATCAAGCGTCGCAGAAAACATCAATGTTTGACGGCGGCGGTGTTTCGCAGCGTTGTGGATGCGACGCAGCTCTGGAGCAAAACCTAGATCCAACATACGGTCAGCTTCATCAAGAACCAAGGTTTCTAGGCCGTCTAAGAACAATGAACGGTGCTCTAAGTGGTCAGCTAGGCGTCCTGGCGTCGCTACAATGAACTTTGGAAAACGGCGCAGTGCTTTTACTTGGTCGTTGAAGTTCTCACCACCTAAGATAAGTGTTGCCTCGTAAGACAAGCCACCCAACATAGATTTCAGCTCACCATATACCTGCTTTGCCAATTCACGTGTTGGTGCCAAAATCACACCACGTGGATCTTTTGCAGAGAATGCTTTGTTCTTAAGAGATTTATGCAGCATCGGCAATACAAATGCCAAAGTCTTGCCCGAACCCGTTTTTGAAGACGCCAGCAAGTCCTTACCAGCGATGGCTACTGGAATAGCCTGCTTCTGGATATCGGTCGCTTTTTTAAAGTCGTAGTGACTTAAGTTCTTCAATAGTCGGTTATCTAGGCCAAGTTCTTTAAATTGCAATGCAAGTTCTCCTCAGACGGTTGCAGGCTAAAAATGAGCGCGCATGATACCCGATAATTCCTCATGCCACCAGCCGATAAATATAGTATCTAACTAGCGTATATACCGCCTATGTAGGATAACTCCGAACACAATTCGATTGTTTTTTCATCAAAATGAAATAAAATCAGTCTATACAGAGACTTATCACGGCAACATGAACTCAACGTGACTTAGATCACATTAATCTCGCCAGTGTTAATCTCATAATTAAGACAAAGGAAGTTTAACCTCAAAATCGCGTAATTTTTTGGTTTTTCTGACTTTTAAATAATTTGCGTTCTTAAAATTAGGCACTAAACTCAAAAATAGCCTTATTGCTAACAATCAAGTTGCAGGGCTGTTTTAAATACTAATCCTGAAGGAGCTTATAATGAAGAAAGTTTTAATTGCAGCTGCAGCATCGTCAGTTCTACTACTAGCAGGTTGTGCATCTGGTCCAGATGAAGCAACGACAGCAAAAATGGATGACCTAAGCAACCAAGTTAGCCAACTAAGTGCAGACGTACAAGCACTTAAGAATGAAGTACAAATGGGTAACAAAAACGCGATGGCTGCTCAAGAAGAAGCTGAGCGTGCTAACGAGCGTATCGACAACATCGCTCAGTCTTACACTAAGTAAGCATAAATTAGACACTACGAAAAACGCCCACGATAATGAACTGACCCCATAAAGTTGGACTCATTTCTAAGCGGCTGCTAAGGCTTGATTTCGATATGCTATCGGACTCAGGCCTTTTAACTTCAGCTTAATTCGTTCGTTATTGTAATAGTCTATGTATTCTCTAATTCTTTCAATCAGTTCATCTGCACTTTTAAAGACTTCGTTATGATACATCTCTGTCTTGAGTATTCCGAAGAAGTTCTCAGCAACCGCATTGTCTAAGCAATTCCCTTTTCTAGACATACTTTGAGCGAGCCCTTTCTTCTTGAGATGGTTTTGATACGCCTTATTTTGATACTGCCAGCCTTGGTCTGAATGCACGATGGGATTCTCATGCTTTTTAAGTGTCTTTATCGCCTTTTTTATCATGTCAGTGACCAAGGGTAATGCTGCTGACTTACGCACCTCATAACTCACGACTTCTCGGTTGAATAAGTCGATAACGGGTGACAGATAAACCTTCTGACCATCGACTTTAAACTCGGTCACATCCGTTACCCACTTTTGGTTCGGTTTGTTGGCATTGAATTCTCTTTTTAATAAGTCCGAAGCGATCCGCCCAACTTCGCCTTTGTATGATTTGTATCTCTTGGGCCTGACCTTGGACCTAAGACCAAGCTCAATCATAAGACGTTGAACTCGTTTATGGTTAATCACCATGCCTGCCTTCCTCAAGGTGCATGTGATTCTGCGATATCCATAGCGCCCTTTGTGTTGCTGATAGATATCACGTATTTGCCTTTTTAAACTCGATTCAGAGTATGACTCCTGTGTTGTATTACGATGATAGTAATACACACTTCGGGCTAACCCAGTAGCTTTGAGTAAATGGTGCAAGCGGTACTTTGCCTTGAGCTCATCGACTACGAGTGTCTTTGCTTTGCTTTTTCCTTTTTGGCTTGAGCCAAGGCCTCTAACTTTTTTAGGACAGCATTCTCTGCACGTAAATACTCAAGTTCCTCTCTTAGTTCTTTCTCTGTCATCTGCTCAGATGGCTTAGGTTTAAGAGAGTGGTTTGTCATGCAAGGTCTGCCTTTTTTCTGTGGTTTAAGCCGGGATATACCCTGCTGAGCATAAAGCTTTTGCCATTGAAATAGTATCCCTGGAGACGATAAATCAAAGTAAGCACTGGTATATCTTAAGGACCAGTTATTAATACGCATAGTCTTTAGAACTTCTAGTTTAAAGTCTTGACTATAGGGAGCTTGCTCGTGACGAAAGCTATTTTCCCCATGAATTTGATAAACCGACACCCAATAACGAATTTGGTCTGACGATACTCCGAATTTAAGGTCAAGAGCTCTTGACCCCTCGTGTTGTGCATACTTAGCCAATTTTAGCTTGAATGCTCTGTGGTGTTTGGACATAAAAAGACCCCCAGTAATTGGAATGTCCAACTATTGGGGGTCAGTTCATAACGTGGGCGTTTTTTTATATCTGTTAAAACACTCTATTCAAGGTCATCCATCGCCGGAACCACCTCTACTGGCACCCCATTTTGAGCGAGCACAGCGGCACGTGCGATTTGATCACGTATGCCATACTCTTCCAACCACCAAGTCAGCTCCTGAGGGATCTCCATGTCTTTCTTGCTGCCATCGCTTCGCGTAAGCGGTTCGTGAGCCTCGATAAATACACTGCGATCAGGTTCTAGAGCTACTTTGATCGGTTCATCAATAATGCGCACTTGCATTCCGATATTTGCCTGATGGAACAGCCAGTCAATATCTTTAGGGTCCATTCGAATACAACCCGCACTCACCCTCAGACCGATACCAAAGTCTTTGTTCGTGCCATGGATAAGATAAGAGCCCGTACCATAAGCCAATCGCATGGCGTAGTCGCCTAGAGGGTTATCAGGCCCAGCAGGGACAACATCAGGCAGTTCAACCCCTTTTGCTAAGTAGTCCTTGCGAATAGAGGCTGGGGGCGTCCAAGTCGGGTTTTCCCTTAACTGACTTATTTTGGTAGTCATCTCTGGCGTATCTTGTCCAATACGACCGATGCCCACAGGGAAAATGTGTACCAGATTTTTCTCTGGCTCAAAGTAATACAAACGAAGCTCTGCAAGGTTAATAACGATCCCCCTGTACTCAACCTCTGGCAGAATGGCTTGGCTCGGGATGGTCAAGACATACCCTTCTTTTGGCAAGAATGGGTCAACGCCTTTGTTTGCTGCCATCAGCGACAAAAAGCCAACATCGTATTGTTTGGCAATGTCTGACATTGTTTCGCCTGCTTCAACACTGTGGTACTGAAGAGTGCCCACCATGTTACTTCCATCAGTAGGAAGCTCAAATGTCGCGGCGCTCACCCATTGAGAGAGTCCTAAGCATGCTGCTAACAAGGTCTTACGTAACATCAAAATTGGTCCTTCGCTTCTTTGTATAGTGCTAAGGTTATCTCTCTTTGCGTCTTATGATCAACTATTGGCTCCGGATAGGCCAACGAAGCAAACTCTGGCCACGTCCATGGCTTGTGGATAAATTTGTTAGGAACATCACGTAGCTCTGGGAGCCAAGTGCGAATAAACTCACCCTGGGAGTCAAACCGCTCACCCTGAGTAATCGGGTTGAAGATTCGAAAATAAGGCTGACCATCGCACCCTGTTGATGCGCACCACTGCCACCCGCCGTTGTTGGCTGCAAAGTCGCCATCGACGAGCTTACTCATAAAATATCTCTCTCCGCGGCGCCAGTCGATGTTGAGGTCTTTGGTCAAAAAGCTCGCCACAATCATTCTTAACCTATTGTGCATCCAACCAGTTTGGTTCAGTTGCTGCATGGCGGCATCAACGATAGGGTATCCCGTCTTTCCTTCGCACCAGCGCTCAAACCACGAATCCTCCCCCGGCCACCTCAATGCCCTTTCCCAATCTAAGTATCCATGATGTTTGCTTAACTTAGGTTCAAAATGGGTTAGGTGTTGGTAAAACTCACGCCAAATGAGTTCACTCAACCACACTTGAGCACCTTCGGATAACGGTTCATTACCCGCATCATAGTAAAGCCGCGCGATACACTGTCTGACAGATAACGCCCCAATAGCCAAATAAGGACTGAGTTGACTTGTACCGTCTATCGAGGGAATGTCACGCTCGGTATTGTAGTAACGAGCCGATTCATCAGAAAACTGCCTTAATCGTGCCAATATGTCCTTGGTTGACACCAACCATTGGCTGCTGTCTTGGCGCGGGTAATCAAACACGTCATCTAATGAGTCACGATCCTCTTGAGGCAATGACACCTCAACGGACACCTTCGGTTTTCTTACCTCGGCGTGAGAGAATTGGTTCTGCCAAGCTTTTCGAAAAGGCGTAAAGACTTTGAAGTAGCCACCTTGCTTGTTCAGTACCGTTCCGGGTGTCAGCATACATTTGTCTGAAAAGGTGTGAACTGAAATATTGTGAGTCGATGCTGCCTGGGATAAAAATGTTTCACGCTGGACTTCATTAAACTCGTAATCGCTGTTCAAATAGATATCGGTAACGCTTTGTTTGAGACAGTAGCTAATCAACCAATCATTCGCAGAACTGAAGTTATCACTGCACCCGTAAATAAGTGGGACATTAATATCGCTGAGCTCGGATTCTAGTTCACCGAGTCGTCGGTAGATGAGATCGGCTTGCATTGGAGACAGATCATGCTGCTCCCATTGTTTAGGGGTAACCATATAACAGCCAATAACAGGCGTGGTTCCATCTATCGCTTCAATGAGGGCAGTGTTATCAATCGCCCTTAGATCACGGTTAAACAACACCAATCTCATGTTTCAGTACTCTCTTTTTCTTCTAATAAATGTTCTATGACAGGTGACAGCTTCCACACCACGCCACCTTTTTCTCTTTGTATGCGAATCGATTCAAGCTGCTTTTCAGACAAAGACTTTTCTGCGAACAACTGAACCGAGCCAAAGCTCGAAGGATCGGACTGAAGTACCGATAAATCTTCGACACCATCTAAAAACGTCACACTGACACCCTGCTCCGCGAGCTTAGCGTAACTGAGCCAAGCAAAAGGGTTTCCTGCTACATCCATGCTAACGAACAAGACTGTTTCTGATTTTTTGCGCTTGGAATCCAACGTCGACATCACTGCGAGTTTCTGAACAAGGGACGTTCGGAATAGAGATAGCTGTATAGCTTTTGGACCCACTTTCAAAAACTCTGCAGCGTTAAGCACTGGGACCACGAATTTACTCTCTACTATATCGAGAGGATATTCCTTCAAGACGGTATCCAATATCTTGTCTATCTTATTGCCATTCAGGTGACTGAGCGCGTCTAACATCTCAGACACCTCTTCGAGCTGGTCGGTATCAACACTCGCTTGTGAGAGTGTGTCAGAGTCGAGTAACGACTTGACCTTGCCTATAGAAACGCCCTTGCTTAGCCAACCTTGTATGGTATTGATACGCTCAACGTCCTCCGGCGTGTAGAGCCTATGCCCCTTGTCAGTGCGCTGGGGCTGAATCAAGTTGTATCGGCGCTGCCACGCTCGCAAGGTAACGGGCTTTACGCCCGTTAAATCGGCGACTTCACGGATCGCATATAAAGTTTCATTACAAGCCATACCTTAGACGCATCTCCTCTGGGTGTGGTTGCAAAAACTGCTGCTGCGCCAAGTATTCATCTGGATACGCATTGAGATAGTGTTTCAGCAGCGTAAGTGGAGCAAGAACAGGAAGTATGCCAGTACGGTAGTCGTCTATTACCGTCGCAAGTTCTGCTTTTTCAGCTTTGGTGAGCGAGCGTTTGAAGTAGCCTTGGATGTGCATAAGAACGTTGGTTACGTTTTTACGGCTTGCACGATTCTTAAGACCCTCCATCAATCCGAGCCGGTAAGCTTGATAAAACTCTTCAGGGCTATAATCGGCTTGATTCGCCACCAATCTACCTAACTCCTTGTACGAGGCAGGGTCATGCGCCATGAGCGTCAGCTTGTATCGTGAGTGAAACGCAACGATTTTACCCGCAGTTGGTTCCCCCTCCATTGATTTGTAGAAGTCATTCAGGCCGTATACGCGCGATATAAAGTTTTCTTTCAATATAGGGTCATTGAGCCTGCCATCTTCTTCTACTGGCAGCCAAGGCATAGTCTCCATCAAGTGTTTTGTATACAAGCCAACGCCATCGGTTGATGCGTGACCATTTGAATAGACCTTCACACGCTCCATACCGCAACTTGGCGATTTCGCGCACACGATGTAGCCGCACATCTCGGTGTCTTTGAGTTCATCGACCTTACCTCGGGTGAATTGCATCATGCCATCGGTGTAGTCTTTCGAAGCGTCTTTTGTTTCAACTAGAATAATGCGCTCTTCGTCACTCATTAATCGAATCGTAGGACGTGGAACAGACAGCCCCATTCCCACCTCCGGGCACACGGATACGAAGTCAAAATAGTCGCGAAGTTCTTTGTTTACGTACGTGCTTTGCTTATGACCTGAATCAAATCGAACCTTTTCACCTAAAAGACAGGAACTGATACCCACTTTAATTTTGTCACCCATTGCCATCTCCCTATTCTTATCGCTCTTGCTAACGTTGTACAAAAAATATCTATGTATAAGTATTAGACTACTTTGGAATGTGATACAAAAAATTGTTTTGTACAATTATATGGAGAGGGGAAGCGATTGGTTCACATCGAGATGAGAAATACCTCGCCATCGCTGTTAGTTGCAGAAAAATCGATTGCCCTACCGCTTTCAACATATTTAGTTATCATCATGTCATTATCTTCTCCTTACAGATAAAACTGTGACTAAACTCTCATAGAACCCTTACACCAAGCGCTAGAATCACCCACAACAACGAACGACACGTTCAACAATATTAGTTAAAACTTTAGGAGTGACTCCATGGCAACCCCACATATCAATGCAAAACCAGGTGATTTCGCAGAAACTGTCCTAATGCCAGGCGACCCACTTCGTGCTCAATACATCGCTGAAACCTTCCTAGAAGACGTTGAGAAAGTGTGCGATGTTCGTAACATGTTCGGTTACACCGGTACTTATAAAGGTCAACGCGTGTCCGTTATGGGTCACGGTATGGGTATCCCGTCATGCTGCATTTACGTTCATGAGTTGATTAAAGACTACGGTGTAAAAAACGTTATTCGCGTGGGTAGTTGTGGCGCTGTGCGTGACGATGTAAACCTAATGGACGTTGTAATCGGTATGGGTGCTTCTACTGATTCTAAAGTGAACCGCATTCGCTTCAACGATCACGATTTCGCAGCCATCGCAGACTTTGGCCTACTAGAAGAAGCGGTTAAGCAAGCTCGCCTTCAAGAAGTACCAGTAAAAGTGGGTAACATCTTCTCTGCAGACCTGTTCTACACTCCAGAAGCTGATATCTTCGACAAAATGAAGCATCTAGGTATTCTTGGTGTTGATATGGAAGCCGCAGGCATCTACGGCGTTGCTGCTGACCTAGGTGCAAAAGCGCTGACCGTACTTACTGTTTCTGACCACATCATTCGTGGTGAAAAACTAAGCTCTGAAGACCGTCAAAAATCATTCAACGATATGATGGTCGTCGCGCTAGAAACAGCGATTAACCTGTAATCAGAAAAAGCCAGCTCTTAGCCTGAAATGAGCTGGCTTTTTTCTAACTGGATAACGATAAAGCGTACTGCGAGATAATCACTGAGTTGAATCCGCGGTACGAAACAAACCATAGGGGGTGAACGTGTCAGAAGGCAGACTGCCGATGGCCGCAGAAGGGTTACAGCTCAATTTTTGTAAAACATTGGCGTGTGACAATTTTGGACTAAGTGATGCAAACCTCTATATCCTGCAGCACAGTAACCCTAAACGGCCAGCGATGGTATGCCGCGAGTGTGGCGCGTTTCCCCCCCTACTTAACAACCAAGAAGTTCTCAATGAGCTTAAACGGTTGAAACTTCATCATCATGAAGGACTCCCTTCGTGCAAAGATCCTCAATGCGAACATTTTGGGCTCTCTGTTCATACCCACAAAGATCGTTACCACTCGTTTGGTTTTAGTGGTGATCGTCAACGCTACCGCTGCAAAGCTTGTCAGGGTACCTTTGTTGATAAATGGTCTGGAAGTAACAAGAAACTGAGCTTTCAAGAGTCGCTTTTAGGGCTGCTTTTCACCGGATATTCCGTTCGTGAGATTTGTCGTAAGTTAGGTATTAATCCGAAGACTTTCTACGACCATATCGATCAAATCGCGAGTCGTTGCCGACGTAAACTCGCGGATATTGATGGTCGCTGGATAAAACATGCCGATACTTTTGAACTCGCATCGCATTACCGTGCACTGCAACCACAAAGTAACAATGGTGTTTTTTGGTTTGCTACCTGTGATGCTAAATCGGGGTATGTGCTTTGCCAGCACACGAACTATTCTGCAAGTGATGCCACAGACGCGTTAGAAGATCATGACGCATACGCTGTAAATGCTCAGATTGTTCCGAAAAGCTATAGCGCAGAAACCAACCATGAGATTTCAGCATCAGCCTCTGATTTAAAAGCGCGCATCGATCTCACCTATCAAAACATTCTGGCAAGAAGCAATGTTGAGGATCCTTTAGGGAATTACGCGCGTTTTTCCTACCCTGCGGTGGGGTCGCTCATTCGCGCACCTTATACTTCCTATGCACACTATTTGCTGATTCTAGAGTCACTGTTCGAGGAAAACTCAGACGGCAATAAACGTATTACTCTCTACATGCCCCAAGACCCTGTACTCCGTTCTGCCGCGCTCAGCGTTTTCTTAAAGCAGATTCAAAGTAATCATGTCGAACTCATGTATGTAGAGCAAGACGACCAATGGCAAGATGGTGAAACTTCCGAGCTTGTGGATGTAGTGTTAATGGGGTGGTGGAGAGATCGCTGGGCAGTCACTCATCAGAGCACAGGAGCAAGCAAAGGCGTTTGCTACCTAGCTGGCAACAACCCCAATGTCTCATACTGGTTACAAACCGCGAACACCAAGCAAGTCAGTTTCTATCAAGATAGATTCCAGCTATTGTTTGAGAGCTTCGTTAATGAGCCCAGAAGAAAGCTAAGACCCGCCGGAATACATCCCCTTCTGGATATCTTCCGAGCTTGGCACAACTTATGTTATCAAGATAAGCAAGGATTGACGGCTGCTCAGAGGCTTGGCGTCACCGACGCTCCGATGACGCTTCGCTGTCTACTTGAGTAGCTAGTTTGTCGCTTTACAAAAAGAACAAAGAAATTCCCAATAGCGCACACAGAGTACCGACAACACTACGTCGAGAGATTTGCTCTCCTCGCACTGCGTAGATAATCAAAATGAACAATGGACTGGTTGCAATAAGGGTCTGCGCCACGGCCGGATTCGCATGCTTGAGCGCAATTTGTTGCAGCCACAACGCAAGGAAAGTTCCAACAAAGATAGCGGCGATTAGCCAATACCAACTCACCGCTTTCATAGTGCGCCCTTGCTGAATCATCGAGCGGTAAGGCTTTTTCTCGAGCAATGGAACAAGACAAGCAACAACGGCCACACCAATAGTCAGACGGATAAAGGCACCGAGAAGCGGTGGCAAATCCCCTTGGACTAGCGCAAAGTGAGAGATAACCACCCCCGTCGCTTGGCAAACGCTCGCCACCAATCCAAACCCGATCCCAGAAAGGCTGGTTTTTTCGTTTCCATCACCATTTGGCTGGAACACAACCGCGGTAACCGCGACGGTTGTAATAACGACACCTAACCAACTTTGAAAACCCAGAGCAGTACCTAAAAACATCAATGCCAGGACACCAGACAGTGGCGGAGCAAGGGATTCTAGTAGCAATGTTTTCCCTGCACCGATGCGTTTTAGAGACGCAAAGTAGGCACTGTCCCCGATGGCAATCCCGATCACGCCAGATATACCGAGAATCAAAACGTAACTTGATTTCAACTCTACCGCTGGCATTGGTATAAAGGGCATCACTAACAGCATCATGGTCGATGCTAATACGCCTTTAATAATATTAAGCTGCATTGCAGAGAACTGATGGCTAAATTGACTGTAGATCCATGTCGCGACGGCCCATACGACCGCAGCGCCTATCGCGGCGAACTCCCCAAGAAATGTCACTAAAACCTCGAATATTTATCAGATTGCTATTGCACAATACATAATTATAACAAATACTTAACTAGCGTCGATTCGTTGCGCTTTTTGTAAATGTTGTTGAGCAAGGATGCATTATGTTTCTGGACTATTTTGCCTTAGGGCTACTCGTGTTTGTTGCCCTGGTACTGTTTTATGGAATTATCGTTATCCACGATATTCCCTATGAGATCGCCAAAGAGCGCGACCACCCTCATCAGGATGCCATACATGTCGCAGGTTGGGTAAGCTTATTTACGCTACATGCCATCTGGCCGTTTCTGTGGATTTGGGCCACGTTATGGCGCAATGAAAGAGGTTGGGGCTTCCATAAGCTCGAAGAAGAACAACACGACCTTCACCACCGCCTAGAAAAACTGATTGATCAAGTTAGCTCACTCGAGCAAGAGGTGGGCTACCTCAAAGGCAAGCAAGCACAAGAAAAAGCCGCCGCACAAACTCAATCACAGCCGCAGGCCGAGGAGAAGTAAGCCATGGATTTATTACTTGTTTTAACCTATGCCGCGCTTTGTATCGCTATTTTTAAGATCTTTAAGATCCCTCTGAATAAATGGACCGTTCCAACGGCTGTACTTGGTGGCGTGGTGCTAGTCGGCACGCTAATCCTGCTGATGAACTACAACCACCCATTTAGCCAAATCGGCGGGCAGTTCTACACGACCACCCCTATCGTATCAAGTGTTCGAGGCAAAGTGGTTTCGGTTGACGTAGAGGCAAACCAGCAACTGCGCAAAGGTGATGTCCTATTCAAAATTGATCCTATTCCGTTTGAAGCAGAAGTCATTCGTGCAAAAGCTGCACTCGCTGATGCAGAGCAGGATGTTCTTGAGTTAGAAAGTGCTTATAAAGCCGCTCAGTCACAAACCATCAAGGCGCAAGCGGAACGTGATAAGGCGGAACGTGAGTATAATCGTTACCAACAAGGCTTTAAAAAAGGCGCTTTCACCGAGCAACAAGTCGACACTCGCTTACAAACCTTTAAGGCAAATCAAGCCGCTTTAGAGGCAGCACAAGCGCAAGAAGAAAGCTCGCGACTCGCTTTCGAGTCAGAGATCTTTGGCGAGAATACGATGGTCGCTCAGCTAAAAGCACAGCTGATTCAAGCTGAGTTTAATCTAAGAGAAACGGTTGTCGTTGCGCCAACAGATGGCTACGTTACCCAGCTTGCGTTAAGACCCGGTATGATGGCAGTGCCTCTTCCACTTGCACCACTCATGACCTTTGTCCACACTGAGCAAGACTTTTATGTAGGTGCATTTAGACAAAACTCACTACAGCGCCTAGAGTCAGGTTTCGAAGCGGAATTCTTGTTCCGAGCACTGCCAGGTAAAGTATTCAAAGGAAAAGTCGTTGAAGTGTTGCCGACGATTCCAGAAGGGCAAATCAGTGCTAGCGGCACGCTGCGTACTACGCAAACCTTCAATACCTCTGGTAGAGCTATGGTGAAGTTGATTATCGAGGATGATATGAGTGAATACGTACTACCTACGGGTTCCAATGCCGAAATTGCCGTCTACTCAGATAGCTTCACGCACGTGTCCATCATGCGCAAAGTTCTTATCAGAATGAAGAGTTGGCAAAACTACTTGTATCTAGACCACTAATATTTGGGACTATGATTAACAATAAAGGCAACTCAAACGAGTTGCCTTTGCTTTTTCTACCATTCCCAATACGTATTAACATTCCCAATACGGTGGGCTGCCGTAAAACTCAGTAAAGTAATCGATAAATGCTCTCACCTTAGGCGCAAGTAATCGTGAGCTTGGATAAACCACCCAAATCGCCACATCTGAGTCCAAGGGGTAATCTTCTAGTACCTGGACTAAAGTGCCCTCTTTAAGCTGTTTATACACACTCCATGTCGAGTTGATAGCAAGCCCTAATCCATCGATACAAGCATCTCTCATGGCGTCACCATTGTCAGTTCGCAGCACACCCTTGGTCTTAATTGTCTCTTTTCCCTGAGAGGTCACAAAGGTCCAGCTCTCTAAACCCACTAATTGCACACATTGGTGGTTTGATAACTCGCTCGGCGTCTCAGGTGCGCCAAACTTTGATAGATACTCAGGTGAAGCGCAAACAATACGCCTATCTGTCGCCAATTTTCGAGCGATCAAGGTTGAATCTTTAAGCTCTGCATCGCGTATCGCTACGTCAAATCCTCCCTCAACCAAATCAACGATATTGTCGCTAAAACGAAAATCAATCGTTAGCTCGGGGTATTGAGTTAAGAAGCCCTTCAAAGCAGGAACAATATGCAAACGACCAAATGACGCTGGCGCCGTTACTCTCAGTGTGCCGGAAGGCGTTGTACTGCCCACGCCGACTGAGGCCCTTGCGGTTTCCACCGTCGAAAGCACTTCTTCAGCATGAGGTAGGAAAGCTACGCCCTCTTCGGTCAACGACACCTTTCTCGTGGTTCGATGTACTAAACGCACGCCGAGCGCCTGCTCAAGCTTACTTATATGCGCGCTCGACACAGCAGGAGAAAGACCCAACTCTTGCCCTGCAAGGCTGATGTTGTTGGTGGCAGCAAGCCGGACAAACAGTTTAAGGTGTTCGATATTCATGGCTGGAAGTTAAAATATGAAGTGATAGCAATACTTTAGCTAACGCCAGAACTGGGGTCAATCGAGTCGCCTTGGCTTATAACTGACCTTTGATCATTGACGTAATCTTAGCGTCTGTTGGCGAGGTTCCTGTCGAGAAAACACCGACGACGTTACCGTCACGGCCGACAAGATACTTATAAAAATTCCACTTCGGCGTCACGCCACTCTGCTTTGCCATCTCAGCAAAAACTGGGTTAGCATTGTCTCCCTTGATTGAGCTTCGCGCCATCATAGGAAAGGTGACGCCGTAATCTAGGTAACACACTTTTGCCGTGTTTTCTTCGCTTCCCCTGTCTTGATTAAAATCGTTTGAAGGAAAGCCAACCACACTGAAGCCTTGGTCTTTAAACTCGTTGTGAAGCGCTTCAAGCTCCTTAAACTGACCAGTGAATCCACATTGGCTAGCAGTATTGACGACAAGTAACACTTTTCCCTGATAGGCGTCGCACAGACTTACGGAATCGTTAGAGTTGAGTTTGCGTTGGGTAGAATCCAACAAGGAGGGACAATTGCTTGCGAGGGCTTCTTTGGCGAATAAACCAAACAATAAACCGAGTATCAATGCTTTGAAAACCATGCTCATTTCTGCCTCCTTTTAGTGAGATTATTCTTACGGGTAAAAGTAAGAATAGTTCATCAGCAAAAATGTACACATTACCTAACTTCACTAGTGCACCAGCGATACTTGATTAAAACGACAAGCAGCCACACTAGGTGGCTGCTGATAGTATGTAATGCTGGCGTGTCTAGCCAATCGTCAATTTGAACTGCTCAAGCAAGTCTCTTTGTCTGTCAGTCAGGTTAGTCGGAGTTTCCACTTGAATCTTAACAAGCAAGTCACCCGTTTGCCCCTTACGGTCTGTCACACCCTTCCCAGTCATTTTAAATTTTCGACCAGATTGTGTGCCCGCTGGAATCTTTAGCTTAAAGCGGCTATCGAGCACATTCACTTCAGCCTCGCCGCCCAGAGCAGCCGTCACCATATCAACTTTGGTGTTGCAGATTAAATCGTTACCATCACGCTCTAAAAAAGCATGACTGCGCGTCGCGATAGACAGGAGAAGGTCGCCCGCTGGACCACCATTAATGCCCGCACCGCCTTTGCCCGAGAAGCGAATTTTCTCGCCATCTTTAATCCCTGCTGGGATCTTCACATTGATCTTTTTGCTCTCGCCGTTAATCGGCAGTTCAACCACTTTTTCAGCGCCTTGAATCGCATCAACAAAGTCGACCGTTAGAGTAAACTCTTGATCTCTGCCTTTCTGAGCTCTTGCTCGGCCATGACCACCACGCGCTTGGGAGAAGATATCCTCAAAACCTCCAAATCCACCACCGAAGCCGCCACCAAAGCCACCACCACGCTGGCGGAATGCGTCGCCAAAGATATCCTCGAATCCACCGCCACCATGGCCGCCGTGGCCGCCAAAACCGCCACCTTCAAATGCAGCATGGCCAAACTGATCATACTGACGTCTTTTTTCAGTATCAGTGAGTACCTCGTAGGCCTCTTTAACTTCCTTAAAGTTTGCTTCTGCTGCGGTGTCACCTGGGTTTTTGTCTGGGTGATATTTCATCGCCAACTTTTTGTAGGCTTTCTTAATATCCTTTTCTGAGGCTCCCTTGGAGACACCTAGCACGCTGTAATAATCTCTTTTTGACATGCTAAAACCTCACTCAATCTCTTACTCAAACGGAAAAAAGGGCGTATGAGTTTCCCTCTTACGCCCTGAATACCGATAAGTTTATGTATTTATGAACATAACTCAACTGTTTATTACACCGTTTTCACGGCTCACCAGAGGCGTTATTTCACTTCTTCAAAATCTGCTTCGACGACATCGTCATCAGCGCCTGATTTAGATTGAGCGTTGTTGCTTTGGGCTTGCGCTTTCTGCTGAGCAATTTCCATTAGCTTCTGCGCTGCGGTTACCAGAGCCTGAATCTTGTCATCAATCGCAACCTTATCCTCGCCCTTGCGTGCATCTTCTAGCTCAGATATGGCCGTTTCGATCTCATTTTTCACGTCTGCTGGGAGCTCATCACCTGCTTCCTCCACCTGCTTGCGCGTGGAGTGAATCATCTGATCCGCTTGATTCCTAGCTGTCGCTAACTCTTCAAACTTTTTATCCGCTTCCTTGTTTGCTTCTGCTTCTTGAACCATTTTTTCGATGTCAGCATCACTCAAACCGCCTGATGCTTGGATCGTGATCTTTTGCTCTTTACCAGTAGACTTATCTTTCGCAGATACGTTGAGGATACCGTTCGCATCAATATCGAATGTCACTTCAATCTGTGGCATTCCGCGTGGTGCTGGTTGAATACCCTCAAGGTTGAACTGACCAAGTGACTTGTTGTACATCGCTTGCTTACGCTCACCTTGTACAACATGAATCGTTACTGCGCTCTGGTTGTCCTCTGCAGTAGAGAATACCTGATTCGCTTTAGTTGGAATCGTGGTGTTCTTCTCGACAAGCTTAGTCATCACGCCACCCATGGTTTCAATACCCAGTGATAGCGGGGTTACATCAAGCAGAAGGACATCTTTCACGTCACCCGCGAGAACGCCCCCTTGAACCGCAGCCCCCATAGCGACGGCTTCATCTGGATTGACATCACGGCGTGCTTCTTTACCAAAGAACTCTGCTACTTTCGCTTGGACCATTGGCATACGCGTTTGACCACCGACAAGAATGACATCTGTGATATCACTTGCTGACAGTTCAGCATCGTTAAGCGCGGTCTTAAGCGGTTCAATCGAACGAAGTACAAGATCTTCAACCAAGGATTCGAGTTTAGCTCTGGTCACCTTCACGTTTAGGTGCTTAGGTCCCGTTGCATCGGCTGTCACGTACGGCAAGTTAACATCTGTTTGAGAAGTAGAAGAGAGTTCAATCTTCGCTTTCTCAGCCGCCTCTTTAACACGCTGCATCGCTAGAGCATCCTTCTTAAGGTCGATGCCTTGCTCTTTTTTGAACTCTTCCACTAAGTAATTAATCAAGCGGTTATCAAAGTCTTCACCACCTAGGTGTGTATCACCATTGGTTGCTAATACTTCAAAGGTCTGTTCGCCTTCGACTTCATCTATCTCGATAATAGAGATATCGAAAGTACCACCACCTAAGTCGTAAACAGCGATTGTGCGGTCGCCGCCTTTCTTATCAAGGCCATAAGCAAGGGCCGCAGCCGTTGGTTCGTTAATGATTCGCTTAACTTCTAAACCCGCTATGCGACCTGCGTCTTTTGTGGCTTGTCGCTGTGCGTCGTTGAAGTAAGCTGGCACCGTAATGACTGCCCCGGTAACTTCTTCACCAAGGAAATCTTCCGCTGTTTTCTTCATTTTCTTCAGTACTTCAGCCGAAACCTGTGGCGCGGCCATTTTTTGGCCTTTGGCTTCTACCCAAGCGTCACCGTTGTCTGCCTTGACGATGTTGTAAGGCATGATTTCGATATCACGTTGAACTTCTTCGTCTTCAAAGCGACGGCCGATCAAACGCTTGATAGCGAACAGTGTATTCTCTGGATTAGTCACTGCCTGGCGTTTCGCCGGTTGACCGACCAAAGTCTCACCATCGGTGTAAGCAATAACGGATGCCGTGGTACGTTCACCCTCTGCGTTCTCAATCACACGTGGTTTGTCGCCATCAAGAACCGCGACACATGAGTTTGTTGTACCCAAGTCAATACCAATAATTTTTCCCATAATAATACCTCTCCGCTTCGCATTATTTATTCTAATGCAAAGCCTTAATTCTATAGTTTATTTCTGCGCACCAAAGGAGCAGCTTAGGCGCGCAGTTTACGTTGATTGCACATTCGATCAGGCACTGTTATCTCGTTGAGGGTTATCACTAGCAAATTAAATGGTTTGCTAGTTTTCGACTCTAACGACTGTGCCTCTCAACAGACTTATTATTTGCTGATCGAAATCTTACGTGGCTGCATTGCTTCTGGCACTTCGCGGACTAAATCGACGTGTAGTAAACCATTTTCCACACTTGCTGCTTTCACGGTGACATAATCTGCAAGCTGGAATTTGCGCTCGAAATTGCGCTCGGCGATGCCTTGATAGACGTAGTTTGGCTTATGTTCCGAAGGTTTAACCTCACCAGACACGATCAGCATGTTCTCGTTTTGAGTCAGGGTTAATGCATCTTCAGCGAAGCCAGCGACAGCCATCGTGATGCGATAGTTGTTTTCGTCTTTCTGCTCGATGTTGTATGGAGGGTATCCATTAGATGACGGCTTCTTCGCACTGTTTTCCGCTAGGTTAAACAGACGATCGAAACCAATGGCATGACGGTATAGGGGTGAAAAGTCTACATTACGCATAATACTATCCTCACAATAAGCAATAGTTCTCAACGTGATCACAAACATGCGATAACATCGAGACTGGACACATACTCTCCGCGCGCTCAGGTGCCGCATTTAGACATATGTTCCAAGTGTTAACAGGGTTGAAGCTCATTTAGTCTCGCCAAACGGCTTCAAATAACGAACGGTTATTGCTTCCCTAGTAAGGCAAAGCTAACCGCTCAAGAACTCCAATAGGCAGTTCATGTAAATAATATATGCTTCCGAAAATAACCTGTCAACACTTGCATTAGATTTTTTATTACTTTGTTGTTGGAAGTACTCTCACTTCAATCATTGATGAGACATCAATCCGATTCGCTAGTTTTTGAATATCTTCCACGCTCACCTGACGAGCATAAGCTTCAAAATTTGCTTCATTGGCTAGGTTCTCTGGATAGCTTGATGCTTGTGCCATAAGACCAAACCAAAAGCCATTGCTCTCATAACTTTGCTCTACGCGGTCAGTCATGGGTGTGACCGCACGGACTAGCTCATCCTGAGTCACTCCCTTCTCTTGAAGATCTTTAACCAGCTGTTTGTAGATATTGAGCACCACATCTACATTTTCAATCGTGGTGTTACTGTTTAAGTTGAGGTAACCATAGTCTTTGTAGAGAAGTGACTGAGAAGAATCCACCCAAGGAGAGTAAGCTTTACCGGTCGACTCTCTAATCGCATCGTTGACTCGAATTTGCAGGATAGATCTTAAGATCGCAAAACCAACGACATCGCTATAATTGGAGCCGTCAGGTAAAGTAAAATAGCCCGATGCCAGAGCGGTATTCGGCTCTCCGTGATGGTAAAAAGTGTACGACTTATTCGGTTGTAACTTCATCTCCGTCACAGGCCTGTCTATAAAGGCTTGTGCCTTTATATCCAATGCTCCAAAAGTTTGAGCTACGTAATCGACAGCCTGCTGCTCACTGATGTTCCCCAGCAGCGACACCTCCACTGGCCCCTTATTAATCGAACGCTCGACAAAAGGTTGCAACACCGTCAAGGGAAGCGCTTCAACCGATTCAATACTTGGATAAACCCAGCGGGGGTCACCCTGATACATTAACTCACCACTATTGAAGCCTAGAACTCTCTCTGGCGTCGTTGGGTACGAATCATAAATTGACTTTAGGTGCTCAATCGCGAAAGCGTGACCACTTGCTCTATATCCGGGATGGGTGAGAAACGCTGCCGTCACTCTTAACTGGTCAAGCACATCTTGAGGTGGCACACGATATTGACTCTCTATCGCATCGTCTGTCAGATAAATGTTGGCATTAATCTGTCGACCCGAAAATATCGATCTCAGGTCATTGATATCGTGAGCCTCTAATCCACCAGCCACAAAGCCGGCATCAAAAAGTGTTGCGAATGCGCCCTCCTCCGGGGTGAGCCCGAGCTTGCCTTTACCAGCACGAACGCTGATGTAAACCGCATTTGACTCATAGTCGGTTGGTTTTACGTTAAGATAGACGCCGTTTTCAAACCTATAACGAGTCACGCCGCCAAAATTCGTTGTTTCCAGCTTTTCAGCCGTCCCTTCTTTGCCAAAGCTCTGATAGGCAAACTCAGCTTGTTTCTGAGGAGTGTAAGGAGACACTTGTTTAGCGCTCGCTATCTGATAAGTTTCAAGAACATCCCGACTCGTTGCAGATTTCGCCTGTCCAGTAGAAGGTCGTTCGGTTACGTAAATTCGCGGCGCTTTTCCTTGCCAGTGCTGCTGAAAAGCGCGATTGAATACCTCAATATCTTGTGACATCACATCTTGCTCGAACAGAGACAAATCAAATGCACTGCTGGTCGTGACCATGCTATTGTTGACGTCGCTAACAAGCTTAGACGCATAATCCGCACTGTAAGTATCGTCTTCCGCCTCTGCGTCTAATTTGAGCAGATTATGGTATTTGTCGAGCTGTCGTTTTATCTCTTGCTCGGTAAACCCATATTGAGCCGCTTGACGAAGACCTTGGTCTAATACCTGAAGTCCTTCTCGCCACAGACCGTAAGGGGTTGTCATGCTCAATTGATTAATGGCAATGACATCAAACTGATTGTAAGAGCCGACATAAGGTGACAATAACTTGCCTTCACTGGCATAAGACTGAGTTTCAAGTCGATACTGAAGTGCTTGATTAGCAATATACAAAGTAAGTTCTTGGGAGCGTTTTGACTTTGAGTCTGGTTCGCGATTTATTGGCTCGAGAAAGTTCAATTCCACCGTAGTTCTAGCGTTAACATCAAGAAATACCCTCGCTTCAGGCTGACTTGGCAGAGTGACTTGTTTGCTATACGCCTCTGGCTGCTTGCCTTTTACCCGCCAATCTCCAAACTGCTTTTCAACCATAGCAAAGGTTTGCTGAACGTCGACATCACCAGAGATGATTAGCGTCGTGTTCTCTGGCGTATAGTAATGGCGATAAAAGTCTGTCAAACGCTGCTTATCCACCATTTTCATGCCGTTAAGTGTTCCTAGAGGGATCCGCTCTATGATATTGCCGTCTCGTAGAACAAAGCTAGACCAGTCGTAGAGCATGTTAAGATCGAGCGTCGTCCTCTCGCGAACCTCTGAGGAGATAACTGGTAGTTCACGCTCAATTGCCTCTTTATCAAGTGTCAGTTCCGACGCGGTTTCTCTCATGATAAATAGCGATGTTTTTAACGTTTCAACATCATTTTTCGGTAGTTCTAGCATGTATACCGTTTGCTTAAAGTTGGTTTCAGCATTGGTATCTTTACCAAATGACAAGCCATGTCTTTCAAGGATTTGAACCATTTCTCCCTCGGGCACATTCGTCGAACCGTTAAATGCCATATGCTCGAGAAAGTGCGCTAAACCCGGTTCTTCTTGCCCCGGTTCTTGCAAGGAGCCCGCCGCAACACGCATACGAATCGACACGGCCTTTTTAGGCTTATCGTTAGCAATAACAATCACCCTCATACCATTGCCCAAAGCTTTGACATGCAGTTTCTCATCAAGCGGCAGATCTGACTTTTCAAACCAAAGTGTTGTCTGATTATCTGGTGTCTCTATGTGTGCATGTGCGCTAAACGAAGCAACTTGAATCAAGGCCAGTGTGGCGAGTAAAAACAACTTCACGGTTGGAGTGTGAAGGCGATGAGAAAAAATCATATCGAATATCCCTGAGGTTTTATTTGTCACCATCATGTAACAAAACACATATAGCGTGCTTATATTAGTAAAAATCAATCAATATGACCGTAAGGGTCTGTACGAAATTTCTCCTTCGTTTCATACGTTGCGAAGCTAACTGTGATAAGAGGTTGAAATTATGTATTTTTGATAAAACTTTACATTTTATGGTATGGATTGCATACGAAAGTTCTGCTCTTATAGAGGGGAATTTTTTATCGACGTCATCGAGTGTTCTAGTTACAAATTAAGCTACCCCAAAGAAGGGTAGCGTTACTCACACTCCCCCGAAAACGTCTTTTGTGCTTGTTATATAAGGAGTTATACAATGCCGAAGGAAAACCAATATTCCCATATTTCTAGTAACGCTCGTCTAAGAAACACAACCGCTATGATTCTAGCGGGAGGGAAAGGCACTAGGCTTAAAGAGCTTACCTCGACGATCGCAAAACCTGCGGTCTCGTTTGGTGGTAAGTTTAAAATCATCGACTTCGCACTCTCTAACTGCATCAACTCAGGTATCCGCAAGGTCGGTGTCCTGACCCAATATATGGCTCAAGACCTGATCAGCCACATTCAGTCAGGCTGGCAGTCGTCTTATTCTGCATTGGGCGAAGGCGTACACATCATTCCTGCTCAACAGCGTATCGGTGAAAACTGGTATCGCGGTACGGCAGATGCCATCTACCAAAACCTTGATTTGATCAAGCGTCAAACGGCCACTGAGCGTATTTTGATTTTAGGCGGGGACCATATCTACAAGATGGATTACTCGCGAATGATCAACTTCCACGTTGAGAGCGGTGCTGACGTCACAGTTGCCTGTATCCAAAAACCCATCGAACAAGCCTCAGAATTTGGTGTGATGGGTCTAAACGAACAGGGCGATATCATCAATTTCGTTGAGAAACCAAAGAACCCAACTCCGATGCCTAACGATGACAGCAAGGCGTTAATCTCGATGGGTATCTATATTTTCAATGTCGATGTCTTGGATGCTGAGCTTCGTCAAGCGTTAGACAATCCTGACTACAAACACGATTTTGGTCATAACATCATTCCAAGTCTAATTGGCCGTAGCAACCTAAAAGGCTATGTGTTTACCGAGCGTGGTCACCCAGGAGGTAATGGTTATTGGCGCGATGTTGGTCATGTTGATGAGTATTACGCCGCGACTATGGATCTGTTGGCTCCGACGCCAGAGTTGGACCTATATGACACCAGCTGGCCAATTATGACCAATCAGGTTCAAAGACCTGGAGTGAAGTTCTTGTTCAACGATCCAAACCGCCGAGGGTTTGCAGTCGACTCAGTGCTTTGCGCTGGTGCGATTATTTCTGGTGGTCAAGTCAACCACAGTTTGGTCTCTTCCGATGTACGAGTAGAAGACTTCGCTGAAGTACAAGACAGTATCCTTTTACCGCGCTCAATTGTTGGCAAAAGCTGCAAGCTTAAGAAAGTCATCGTTGGTGAAGAGTGCATCATACCTGATGGTACAGTCATTGGTTATGATCTTGAAAAAGACAAGAAACGTTACACGGTAACTGACAATGATGTAGTACTCGTTTCAGCCGAGATGTTTGAGGCTAAACAAGAAGTCGACGCTAACAGCGATATTGAGGCTCTAGCTTAAACCTAGCTACTTGCTTAAACCTAACGAAAGAGGGGCGCTCGCGCCCCTCTATTTTTTTTGTTTATTTTACTTGTCGCTTTTGTACAGCTTCAAGGCATCATAAAACGCCGCCATCGTCTTAGCATGAGCATCAAATAGTTCGTCCACACTGACTTTATCTCTAACTTCCGCCACATATCGCGTCGCGATGTCATCAGTTTTCGTTCTATGCAATCGAATTAAGGCTCGGCCTTGCTCAGTGACACTGAGCATTTTTTTAACTCGACCATTTTCTTTGGTCTTTGTCGCAGTGAGCAAACCACTCGATTCTAGCTCACGAACCGCTTTGTTGACTTTGGAGGTATCAGCCAGTAGAGCTTGGCTGATTTGATACTGCGTGCACTCACATTGTTCAGAGCACCTCTCTACGTACTGGAGTACAAAGAAATTGAACAATGAGAGCTTCGTCGTTGAGGCTTCTGAGACTAATTTTTTTAGGTGTTCCGTCACCAAATAGCAAATGTATCCATCACTGGGTAGCGGATTCATAACTGTCGGCTCCACAGAGGATTTATGTATTTATTGGGTAAATATAACAGCCCCATAGTAAAGATTTAAACCATAATATTTTGTTACACGGTTCCTGTGATCTGGTTGGTATTCTGTGGCTTTGAGGGACTTTAGCACTGCAAATGACTGCATTTTTCAGTTATAGCGAAAAACATTCAAGGTCTGCATAATGACATACAAGCATCGGTACTTATGCTTGAGTATGATGGTCACAGTCTACTTAGGTTGAACTACCCCTAGATGCTATTAACCCTTGAAGAGGAGATGCCTCTTCGGATTGTAATACGGAATTTGACCTTACGTTTAATGACGTTTAGCGGGCTTTATGTCCGCTTTTTTTTTGTATTAGCAAAAGATTAAGAAAGCATAAGATATAGATTAAGCTTCCCTAACTGTTATTGCGGACTTACCTTAATCACGCTAGGATTTCCTCTCGATACAAACGAATGTTTCCTATAACAATTGTGGAGAGAAAGAAGCATGAGTACTGAATATATCCCACCAAAAGTATGGACTCACGATAGCGAAAGTGGTGGTCAATGGGCCAGCATCAATCGCCCTGATTCTGGCGCAAGACACGAACAAACCCTACCCGCTGGCGAACATGCTCTTCAACTCTATTCGTTAGCTACGCCAAATGGTCAAAAGGTTACCATCATGCTTGAAGAGCTTCTTGCTCTTGGTAAAGCTGATGCTGAATATGACGCCTACACCATTAAGATCGGTGATGGAGACCAGTTTGGCTCTGGTTTCGTTGCGGTAAACCCAAACTCAAAGATTCCTGCATTGCTTGACCGCTCAGGTAGTGAACCTGTTCGCGTCTTTGAATCGGGAAACATTCTTCTTTATCTCGCTGAAAAGTTTGATGCTCTGTTACCTAAGAAAGCAGAAACTCGTGTAGAAGCAATGAACTGGCTATTCTGGCTACAAGGTTCGGCACCCTACCTAGGGGGTGGTTTCGGTCACTTTTACGCTTATGCGCCGGAAAAGTTCGAGTACCCAATCAATCGCTTTACGATGGAAACTAAGCGCCAACTTCACCTTCTTGATGCTCGATTGGCTGAGAATCAGTTCCTTGCGGGTGACGAATACACTATCGCTGATATCGCTACGTGGCCATGGTATGGAAATCTAGTGATCAACAACCAGTACGATGCGGCTGAGTTTCTAGATGTCGAAAGCTACCCTAACCTAATCCGCTGGGCAAAAGAGGTTGCTGAGCGTCCAGCTGTGAAGCGTGGCCGTATTGTAAACCGCGTCTGGGGGGAAGAATGGGAAACGTTGGCTGAGCGCCATAGTGCAGCAGATATTGACGAAGTACTCGCCAAACAACCTAAATAGAGTAATACCGACATTGCAACAAGGTGCACAAAAAATGCGACGCCTACGGGAAAGCGCCAATATTGTGTGATAGGCTCCACAGAAATAGCGGTGTTGCATATGAGCACACCGCTATTTTTTACAAGGAGTCATACGAGGAACGTTGAGTTAATGTCTAAAGAAGAATTCTGTCATCTGGCAAGCTTTGAGGCATTCGATGGAATGGATGTCATCAACGCACAATTTGTTGATACCACATTTGGCAAACACGCACATGGAGAATTTGTGATTACGCTGGTTGATGCAGGCGTTCAGCAATTCTTTCATAAAGGTGCAACTCATAATGCTATTAGTGGCGATATTTGTATCATTAGCCCAGACGAAATCCACACTGGCAGCAAAGGGTGTGAACAAGGATGGCGTTATCGTGGTATCTATCCTAGTGAACAGCAAGTCCGTGACATCTACAAAGAGATGTACGCAAAGGATGGACTGCCAACGTTTCGTAATAGCACCATCTCTGATGAGAGGTTAAAACGGCAAATGCATCTGCTATTTTCAACCATCAACAACGGCGGCGAACAACTAGAGGTGGAGAGCCATCTAGAACTGCTATTGGTAAAAATGATCCTACAATATGGTTCATCGAGACTTGCTACTACAGATGGTTCCAATGCCAAGTCCAACATCATTGTCGCCCGTGACTACCTCGCTGATAACTGCACCAAAAAGGTCGCTCTCGATGAACTAGCGCAATTAACTGGCGTAAGTAAATACCATCTAATTCATGAATTTAAACGTCACTTAGGCGTTACCCCTCACCAGTTTCAAGTCCAACAGCGGATCAGCTATTCCAAATCCTTATTAAAAGCTGGCAACAAGCCCATCGACGTTGCGCTAGCCTGTGGTTTTCATGATCAAAGCCATTTCCACAAAACCTTCGTCAGCGCGATGGGAATCAACCCAACGACCTACCAACAACAATTTTTTACAAGATAACTGACTCTAGGCTCATTAGAGTGGCTACTGCATAAACAAATAAAATAACAACGTCAGTAGCTAGGTTAGTTGGAGTAATAAATAAAATGGAGTTACATCAAGTCGAGTTCTCGACAGAACGATCTCGTTCGTACAAATTGGCTTTGAATCAATTTCCAGAGTGTTGGAAAGAAGACACCTTAATGATGTTTGATTTTCTTGCCCCTCAATGTGGTGAGGCAATACTAGAAATTGGAGCGGGAAGCGGCTTTTTCTCATTCGACATTTCTACCGCCATTGGTCCAGAAGGACGACTTTTTGTTGTTGATCCCTCTCCAGATCAATTAAGACCCATCTATGATCGAGCCAATGAGAACATCACCATAATGCAAAGACCCGCTGAGGATATTTCTCTGTCTGAAGGCGTAGCACTCGACGCAATTTGGTCACGCGGTGCTTTTCACCATGTAAAAAGTAAAGAAGCGGTATTGAGCAACCTAGCACAGTTCGCCAAGCCTGGTGCGCGCTTGGTGATTTGTGACATCTTCAGTGGTACTAAGCTATCGGACTACTTTGATGAGCATGTCGCGATTTCATGCACGACAGGGCACGAAGTGAGTTTTTTGAGCAAACCATACGCCAAGAGTTTGTGCAAACTGACAGGATGGAGTGAGCCTAAATTCACAGATTTAGCACTACAGTGGCATTTTGAGCGAAAAGAAGATATCGGTGTCTTTCTGTCGCTACTTCATTCAAACAAGCCTGAGTATTCCCACAAACACAGTTTAGATGATGCTGAGCGCCTACTCGGCATACGACGTACACCGCAAGGGTGGGCACTTAACTGGCCAATGACTGTGATGACAGCTATCAAGGAATAAAATGGAAAGTCAGCTAGCCTTTATCACCATTTGCATAGCTTCAGCGGCATCCCCAGGACCGGGGATGTTGGCAGTATTGAGCAATAGTTTGAACCAGAATATGCAACGTACAATTCCAGTCATTCTCGGCATTTCCACTGGGCTTTTGCTTGCTTCTATACTGTCCAATTCTTGGTTGCTGACCTTAGTTCATACTAATGACCTCGCCTACCAAGTCATGACCGGGCTTTGCAGCAGCTATATTATCTACCTTGGTTGTCGTGCGATTTATTATTCACGAAGCCAAGCGATGATTGAGGCGCGTTCATACGGTTACAAGAGCGGAGTTCTGATCTCGCTATTGAATCCAAAAACTATTGTTTTTTTTGGCGCTTTGTTTCCTCTTTTCGTGAAAAGTGAACAATACTTCGCGCTGCAAGCAGCGGTACTTACTCTAGAGTTGATCTTAATTACTCTGTCTATTCACTTACTTCTATCACTTGCAACTGAGAAAGTAGCTAGGTTTTTAAAACGTCATATTGTGATTATAAATCGGCTGACCGGTGTCCTGTTCATTCTGCTAGGGACAAGCGGGTTACTCCTATAGAGACAAAAAGACCACATTATGTGGTCTTTTTAACTTCAGCTATCGAGAGTAACTGTGTTGAATACGGACAGGTTAATCGCTTTCTTTTTCAACCAGGCTCGCTTCATATTCACTGATATCATTTTCGCGCCAGATCTCTGCGTCTGAACAATCCATACCAGAGTTAAACGTATCCCAACAAGCAGAATACTTCACCGGCACTGGCTCAATGCCGTGTTCACGCAATCGGCGCATTGTCTCTTCACAACGGTCATCAATCAAGACTCGACCGTCACCAATCGTCGGTGCGTTCATCGCTCCGCGAGCCACGTCTTCCAGAGGGATTGGAATAATGGTGTAACCCTCAAGGCACTTAGGCAAGCCTTCGCTCATTAAGCCATAGTTTGGCGCATCAGGCAGACCAACAACACCCTCTTTAATCATCATGATGAAGCAATCAAAGTGATAGGTTAAGTTAGAGTCGAAGAAAACCTCTTCATACGTATAACCTTCATCTTCCAAGATACGTTCCATCATGAACTTACCACCGAGTGGGTTACCTGCCGAGGTATGATCGTGGCAAGTCTCTTCTTGGTAAGTTTCTGGAATACACTCTTTATTCGGTACACCCCAACCCAACAGTAAGTGCTTGTCAGGAAAGATCTTCACAGCTGCGTTATCAATACCAATCATGCCTGGCCCCTGCATGTTTACATCTGGTTCAGGAAACGGCATCGAACGGTAGCGCAAATCAGGGTTGGCTTTAAACAACTCATTGGTACCAGCACGTGTTGCAAATTCCCACTGACGTACAGGACCACACTCCCAAATCTGCATGAATGTATCGCCCATAATACGACCATAGCCAGGTCCGCCATAAATTGAGCAGAATTTTGGACCTTTCCATGCTGCGTTATTATCGACAATCGCCTCTGGGTACTCACAATCACGGTTGCGAATCACTTTGACGCCGCAGCTTTCGAGCGCCGCTGCTAGACCATCGGACTCTTCTTGCATCTCAGCAAACAGCTCTGGATCTACATCTTTTAGCGGTTTGTTTTTGTGTTCACGCCAAAACTGCATTGCTTCGTCTGCCAGACTGTCACCCGTCATTGCATGCATTTCGCCTACATCTGGGTCCGGTACATAAACCGCATTCAGGTCACCAACATATGCCGCTCTGTAACGTGCAAAACCGTGTTCAACGTGACAACGCGTATCTTTAAACTGCTTAATTAGGCTTGCGTTGAGCTTGTCCCATTTTTCTTGCTCTGAAAGCATGAATGACTTCATCTCAGGATCTAGGTGCGGGTTATTTTGGATATCATTTTTAGCCATAATCTGTGCCTCGTATTGACTAGTGTTTATGGCATCCGTGCGATTTACATTAACTGGTGAAGAATCCTCTCCCCCACCTTAAGGTTTAAAACGCTGCGCTGAACTTCACCGCGTTGCGTTGGGTGTAATTTAAACTGAGAGGAAAATGTGAGCGAATAAGTTATTTCCAATAATTTTGGAAGTTTGATGTTCAAAGTCAGCAAATACGGCCCGTAACGAGCTATTATCTAAGGATTATTCAAAGGTAACCGTAATTAAGGAGCGTCGATGCTGTCATTAGATCAGTTGCTGATGTTTAGAACTGCGGCAGAAGAAGGCAGTTTTTCTGCAGCGGCAAGGGTAGTTGGCAAGCGTGTGAGCACAGTGAGTGCCGCTATAATAGCTCTGGAAGATTACCTTGATGTCGCTTTGTTCGACAGAAGTACGAGAAAGCCAACCCTGACCGAAGATGGAGAGAGGCTCTATGTTAACTCACAGATACTTCTGCGTGAGGTAACTAAAATTGAACGCAGCATGCTTCCTCAAAATCGAGATGCTGAGAAAACGTTTAAGATCGGGGTTGAAAACATATTGCCGACAAGTGTATTCGAAGAGCAGATTAATAGAGTCAATCAACGATACACGGATACTGCAATACATATTGTTCGCAGCGACTCGAACAGTCTATTCAAACAACTAAGTGAAGAATCTTTGGATGTGTTACTGGTGGGGACACAGGGTAAGTTGATGGATGAGTTTGAAAGCAAGGGGGTTGGCAATATCAACCTTAGTCTTGTTTGTGCCCCTGACTCAAAACTTGCTGATCTAGAAATGGTACCAACTCACACTCTCTATACCGAGCGTCAGATATCTTGTTCCAGCCTGGTCCATAACCCGCTTCTGTCACAGTTATTGATATTTTCGCCAGAACAGTGGGAAGCGTCGAGCTTAGAGGACGTACTTGCTCTTGTCGAACAAGGTTTAGGATGGGCATGTGTCCCAGAGGAAATCGCCCTTCAGCGCCAAGATCTCGGGTTCCTAAAAATCATTCAATCAGATCTAATTAACGCTGGGGTCAGTATTGCTGTTGATATCGTCGAATTAGAGGGGGCAGAGCATGGTCCGGTGCATAAGTTTTTTACGGGACTATATATGTAATGCCCTTGCCTCATCCTAAAATGCAAAAAGCCCCCATTCATCGCATAGCGACCAATGGGGGCTGGCAGTGTCTTTCGTCGGCTAACTCAGATTAAAGAACCGTAATGATGTCTTCTTGAGCTAAACGAGACTTAGGCAGACCGTAGTTATAATCTTCACCTTCTTTGTGGTAGCCAAGTGCAAGTGCAAAATCACACACGTAACCACCGAGTTCGTCTTTAAAGATCTCACCGATCATCTCTGGGTCAACGCCTTCCATCGGAGTAGATGCGATGCCCATGCGCGCAAGAGTATGAAGTACATTACCCAACGCGATGTAAGTTTGCGCTTTCGTCCACTGACCGTTAAAGCCGTTTTCATCGGTGTTTAGCTCTGCAAAGCCAAACGCACCGTTTAGCATTTGGTCGTACATGTCTGCTGGCAAGTGACCCGATGTTACTTCCACGTCCACCACTTTTTTGTAGTCATCTTTGGTAAAGTGCGGGTTGTGTGCGAATAGAATCGTATGAGATGCTTCTTTCGCATGTGGTTGGTTGAACTGGTGCATATTTGCAAAAGTGTCGTGGAAACGCTGCTTCGCTTCATCACTCTCGATCACAATAAACTTCCACGGCTGTGAGTTGATAGAAGAAGCTGACAGGCGAATTGCCTCTTTGATAACTTCCATATCCTCTGCAGAAATACGCTTAGTCGCATCGTATTTTTTAGCTGTGTAACGGTTGTTTAGATCTTTAATGATTTGATGAGTCACTGTGCTCTCTCCACTATATATTCACTACAAAATTGGGGCTTCAGCGAATGTTTCGGTGATTTACAGCATCGCAAACCGCTTGTTAACCCAGAACCAACTCGTGTCGGCGAGGTGTAGATTAGAGCTAAAGCGCTAGAAGAAAAAGAGCCAAATTCCCCAGACATTATGGGCAAAATCTTCCACAATACTGTCGGTATGCATCTCTAGATCAATTTTCGTTCACTTAATCGCCGATACGAGATCTGTTAGACACAAATTTTTCTAATTTAAGACTATGATTGAGGTAGGTTATACGGCAAGAGGGCGTGGTTATGAAATACAAACATATCCTAGTGGCACTTGAGCTTTCTCCTGAAAGTAATGTGTTGATTGATAGGGCTGTTTTTCTAGCAAAACTATTGGACGCCGATGTTTCATTTATCCATATTGATGGCACACACGGTGAAATATATTCAGACCTAGTTGACTTGAAAGACGACCCTGAGCAACGGCCGCTAAACATCGAAGCGATGGAACAGTTACATGGTTTTGCAGAGTATGCCGAGTGCGAGCTAAATCACTTTATTATTGGCACAGGCGACCTTGGTGACAAATTGAAAGTTGCGATTGCGCAAAATGATTTTGATTTATTAATTTGCGGTCACCACCATGATTTCTGGAGCAAAATTGTGTCTGCTTCCAGACAAGTTATCAATAGCTCACCAGTGGATGTTCTTGTGGTTCCAATTGAGGATTGATCGCTGTCAAACCAGTATAAAAGCTCAGCCTAGCGCTGGGCTTTTTTATGACATTACTTATTGAGCGTCAAAGAGATACGAACGAAGTTTTCGTCTTCATATTGGATCTGATAACCGAAGATTTCATTCGCATATATTGTTCCTAAGAACAGGTGCTTTTCACGCACAGTGCCGCGGAACAGGATGGAGATGTCGGCAACAAGCTGGTTCTTCGTGCCAAAGTGAGCATTGAGATCATTGGACAACACACAAAGTAAACAGCCATTTTCGTCATGGCTAAGATCCACATCTTCAGGTGTAGAAAGAAGCGCTGTTGTACCCAGTTTCTTTTCTATTTCTCGGATCAGTAGCAAGTAGCTATCTAGGTGTGGCTGCAGTGCTTCAGGTTTAGCCTCTACGGCTGTAAGCAGCACATCCTCTAGATCTACCTGAGACTTTTTAGCTTGCAGACTCATCGTCTTCAACTGCTTGCGAATCGCTTTATACTTATTGCTCTTTAGCTTGGGTTTCAGCCAGCGAACAAGTAACTCGTTCTTCTTTTCACGGTCGAAGAACGGAGATTTGCGATCAAGCTTTTGAAATTCGAGGTATAAAAGGGCGTGCAAAGACACCTCGGTCAATAGACGTATTGATTCCGAGTTAGACGTACTCATTTGCTTTGAACTGGATCCTTTGTTCTGCATTGTAGTCTGTAGGTAGTATAAGGAAAGGAATAATGGTGCCGAGAGAGGGACTCGAACCCTCACACCAAAGGCACTAGCACCTCATGCTAGCGTGTCTACCAATTTCACCATCTCGGCATCGATAATGCGGCGTGTTGCTGCACTTATTGACATCCACTTAATTAGTGGATGTTGAAATATTAACTGACGATTTTGGGCTTGTATAGCGTTTCGTTGGATAAATGTAGTGAAATCAGTTTGTTCGGTGAATAATTCATCACTTTGCGTATTAGACGCTCAAACCGTTGTTTTCTCTAATCCATCTCCCCCATCTCAACTCACCGAAAAGCCGCTTAATTCATAAACCACATTTATGTTTAAAGCCAAGTTCAGGCTATGTATCCAAAAGTAAGCGTTAGTTACTATGTTCACACCCAAGGCAATAGCGACTAAACAAAAACGACTTGGGATGTTTTCCAATCACATAGCTACGGAGAGCCTGAATGAAGGAGCTGACATGGTCAGACTACTAAAATCAGCATTACGATTGAGTGTTAAATCAATCGTTATCGTCGGCGGCTTTCTGTCGCTGAGCTACGCGTTTGCGCAGCTTTCTACAATTCACGGTAAAACACTGCCGGCAGAGTATTTCTCACAAGGCTTACCTAATATTTTGGGTCTGTTTAATTCCGAGTTTTTTATGGGAATGATATTTGTCATTACCCTCTCAATCATCACTTACGTACTTTATCTTCTTTGGCAGTTGCATGAAGTGGCGGTACATCGCAGTCAATATATGCAAAGTGCACAAGCAAACCTAGTGTTCGCATTGTCTCTCTGCGGTCTGTTTATCGACAAGCTTTGGTGGGTACTCGCCATCATTATCGCCTTTACTAACTGGGAAGCAGTAGCGAGTGCAGTGAGTAAAGTCATCAATGTCGGTATCCACGGTAAGAAAGAGTCGGAGGAAGCGTAATGAAAGAGATCATGCTGCCTTACGTATTGATTATTTGGCTGCTCGTTAAACTCGGCGTCATAAAGTGGACGCTCAGAAATGCCGTTATCAGTGTTGGCTTTGGTGCATTTTTAGCATTCATGCTATTTACCGCGCACAGATTTTGGTCACCTGCCGACCTCACAGACAGCACCACGGTAAAAGCGCCTCATGCCGTCCTTAGCCCGCTTTTTGGTCAGCAGGTTAAAGATATCTATGTCACCCATAACCAAGAGGTTAAGAAAGGCGACTTACTGTACACCCTGGAATCAGAAGACACGGATGAAGAGCTTAAAAGCTTGCAATCCAGTTTAGTTGCCGCAGAGCACAGAATAACGAGCATTGAAGAACAAATTGCGATTGACGAGAAGAACTACAGACGTCTGATTGAACTTGACGAGTTCAGTTCCGAACAAGAACGCGATGAGCTATACACCCGAATTCAGCAAGGTACGGCGGACCTAATGGCCGCAAAATCTGATGTGGACGGTATTAAGGCTCAAATCAACCAGAAACAGTGGTTAAATGACCGAAACCAAGTGAGAGCACCGTTTGATGGCGTCGTCGGTATTATCAATATTGCTGAAGGTTCACGTACAGGTAACTTGCACTTATTCGATACCAGCCGAAAGTTTGTCGAAATGCGAGTGAGTGATCAAACGTATCGCTATATAGAACAGGGGCAATTTGCAGAGTTTTTTGTCAACTCACACCCTGGCGAAGTATTTAGAGGGCGAGTGCATAGTGTTACAAGCAATACAGGTGAAGCAGCGGTTGCAGCACGCGGGGCAACTCAGCATGTTAGACAACATGTTGGTGACAACACAAGTGCACACGGACGTACGGTAGTCATCGAGTTTAATGAGCCCGAAGGCTACAACGTACCGCTCGGTGCCACAGGTTCAGGTTGGATTTCAGCCACAAAACCTTCACCAAAGCTTGGATTTATGGACATAATCGGCGGGGCAACCGTTCGATTAAAAGCCTTGAAGGCATACTTGAATGCCCTGTAATACAACCAGTTAACCCTTTTTGGACCCGCGCATAGTTGGAACTCTGATTGGAACTTGGAACGGAAACTTGGGTCTACCGCACCTCACTTAGTTGAGGTGCTTTTTTTTGCCTAAAATTTAATAATTTAACGCCTCTGAGACAATTTTTTCTTGGTGTTTTCGATACTCCACCGCCTTTTCCTGACTGCCAAAGCACCCTCTCGCGTACGGGTTAATCTTTCTTTGTGTTAGCTCGCCGTAGACGCTGTCCATCGTCACCTCTTCGTCACCAATCATGGTGCTATTTTCTGCCACATTACCCGTTTGTAATGCCGTGCAAAGATCATCACTTGAAACTCCGGATACATGGTCTACAGGTGCGCTGCATGCAGCCAGAAGAAAAAGAGGGGAAATGATCAAGATTGGCTTCATCGTCATGCTCCATGTTTCGATAACATGTATATCGGTGTGTTTTTTCTAAGTTTAGACGAGGGATTGAGGAACGATACTTGGGATATATGATAAATCTCTGAACCCTGTCTATTTACAGAGTTCTGGCTTCTCACCTTAGAAGCGGGGCGCGTAGCCGGAAGGAGTGAAACGTTAAGCTTTAATCGAGCTATATACGCTAGTTTTGAGTCCGCTTTACCCCCTCTAACTCCCCCCTATCAATGGGGAGAACTGCAGGCTAGCTCCTATCGTCGCATCGCCTAAGTTAAATAGCGTTGCGCAGCGAGCCTGTTGCTCCTTCTCTTACTAAGAGGAGGTTGGGAGGGGGGCTCTTACAATACAAAAACTCCCCGACCAATCAAAATACCGAATAGTTCCTAACTTAGACCTATTGCATTTTCTAGGTACCTTTGTGCCGCTCCAATTACAGGAGCGAAAACAATAAAATAGGTAATAAGAAAATGAAAAAAACAGCAATCCTTCTCGCTATGACATCTGCATTCTCTGTAAACGCAATGGCTGAGGGCGTGACTGGCGGTATCGAGCTAGATGCGAAGTTCGTTGACGGTGTAAAAGAATACACAACCACTAACGGTTCTGGCATCAAAGCTTTCGTGGGTTACGAGGGATTTGGTCTTTCGGCAAAGCGTAAAGCAAACTTTGAGAACGAGTATAACGTTAACTACAAACACGACTTTGAAAGCTTCTGGCTAAAAGGTGAGTACGAGTTCGTCGATAAGAAAAGTGTTCAAGGCAATGTGAACGACCAAAACAAGTTTGGTGTTACTGTAGGCGGAAACGTTGCTGATATGTTTGATACATCACTTCGTTTGCGTAAGGATATTGACCTAAACTCAAACAATGGCAATGCTCGCGGCGACATCACTCGCTTTGACCTAGCTGCTGGTAGACAACTTACTGAACGCATGTATTTAAACGCTAAGTTAGTTGGTCAGAAGCAACATGAGAAAAAAGTGATTGCTGGCGATAAAAACAAAGACATGATCTACAACGTTGAGCTACGCGCGACGTTCAATGCTATCGACAACATGATCCCTTATGTTGAAATTGGTAACGAAGGTAAACACGGCACAGACAAGCGTAATACCTACGGTAAAGTTGGCATCGTCTTCCCGTTCTAATTTTTTCAACTTCCTCTTATTCCAAGATATTCGAAGGAATGAATATCTTCTCTTCCATAGTAGAGCGTCCTTGCTCAATGAACAATCTAATCTGACCACTCGTCAAAGCTGCAGCTTCTAGAACTGATAGTTAAACTCCACTCTTTGATCGCCGTCGAAGTAGCTTTGCTCTTGAGTCCAGTTAGCAAAATAGCGAACATTAAAACGTGGTGTGAACTGATAGGACACAGCAAACTCGTTAGTGAAAATAGAACCCATTCCTTGACCATAAGCATTTTCAACATAGGACTTTGAACCTGAGATCGTTGTCAGCCACATAGGATTGTAGTTCAACCATAGTTTGTCGGTAATCGCATACTTAGTATAAGCACCCACAACCGCGTAGGTTCCTGGGATGGTGTAACCGATGTTCTGCTGATCGATTTGGCAATCTACGCCGACATTAGCACAACCAGGAAACTCTCCATTTCGCACATTTACGCCAAGCCCCGCTAGCGGGTATAGGTTCAAGTTGCCCAATTTTGGCAGCGCCTGAATAAAGCTGTACGACGCATTTAGGCTCTCTTGCTCAACGTTGTAATTAAGATCAATTTGAGCACCACGACCATTGGTCGTGTTGACGCTGAAGTTACGAAAACGAACGCTATCAATTGAATTATCGCGATGGCTTGAACCTGACCAACCTAAATATTCACCAGCAATACCCTTCACCTCGATGATGTTCATTGCCATCGTTTCTGGGTTGCCCGTATCATAAGTTCGACCCACTTTAATGTTGAGGCCCTTATCTGACGCACCCGCGCCCGCCTGGGTATATACCGCTAACGGATCAGACATATCCTGAACGTCATTATCAGAGTTTTGGTCTGCAAAAGAAGAAAAAGAAACCGTCGCAGCGATAGCCGCGCTTAAAATGGAAATGCTCGCACGCATGTAAACTCACCCTGAAGTTAAAAAGCGCGTCCTTACTCAGTGTGGTTCGAAAATTGGCGACCACAGCACTTCAATCCTAAAGTGCGCGTGCAGCCTAAAGGGGCGGAGCGGTGAGCTCAATTAACTGAAAGTTATAGTATTTATTCCCGCGAGATTATTGACCTAATTATTAATAAAATAAAACAAGGACTTACTCATGAGCGCATAATCTCAATAGCTTCTCGGATTTGTAAGCGCGATCACTAAAGGATTCTGGTCGTTTTACTATTAAGTGGCTGTGAGTTCCTTTCCGTGTTGACTCGAACTTCGGCTTTGTTTTCATACATTAAAATATCCGCTTTACTCAGAGCCTCCTCTAGACCTATGTCCTTTTCAGCACGAAAGATACCAATGGCCACCGATACCAAGATAGAAGATGGCTCTTGCTCAAGTGGCACCAGAAACTCCTCTAGCATGGCTTGCGAATCTCTGAGCTGAGAATCGGTAGGCGTGCCTATTAACACAAACTCATCTCCCCCTACGCGATAAGCCTTACCGCGCCAATGCTTCTTGATGCGCTTACCCAGTAAGACTAATAATGCATCCCCCACCTTGTGCCCAAGCTTATCGTTAATCTGCTTAAATCGATTCACATCTAAGTACAATACCGTCTCACCTTCCTTGAGCCCTTTAAAGTAGCTTCTCTCTAGCGATCTTAGGTTCTTAAGCCCAGTAAGCGTATCGGTTCGTGAGGTTCGGTAAAGCAATACCGCGACCACGCATGCCATCATGATGATGAGCGCTGCAATGACGTAGATGAGTGTTGAAATTCTATTATGGGAGATCCAGATTTTCTGCCAGTCAGGCGGCGAATCATACGCGTTAATGATCTTTTCGATATCAACCAGTTCAAGCGCTTCCGAAAACAAGGCGGCAACCTGATTATGTTGGTCACGCTTTGAGAAGCCGACGGCGACGGGCACCGAGTGCACACTTGGAATGTTCATTTCAGGTCTGATTGGTAAAAGCTCATCAGCGAGCATGGCATTGAGACTCACTGAGTCCAACATGATGTAGTCCACTTTTTTACTGAGCAATGCTTCAATTAGAGCTTCTTGAGTGCCAAACAGAGTAATGGGTTTATTGGGTAAATAGCGCTCCCACAAATACTCTGAATAGTCCGCTTTGACCGCACCTAATTTTTCCAAGAACAGCTCAGACGCCGAATGATAAAAATGGTCCCTGTATCCGACACGCTTAACAACGTAGATTTCCGCTTCGTGAATGACATCGGAGAAATAGGTATGCAACTGACGAGGTTCAGATGAGACATAAGGGGCAATGACATCGACTTCACCTTGAATAAACTGAGCTTCGATTTCCTCCCAGGTCATATGTTTTGTATCAGTGATGGTGCAATGAAACTTAAGTAAACGACAGGCACTGTCGATGACTTCGAGCATTATCCCTTTTTGTTGACCAGCTTCATAAAAGCTAAACGGCTTTCGCCCCTCCAACGCAATATTCAGCGAGTAAGACAATGGAAAAAGCCGCTTAACTTTATAATCCAACGCCTCTAAGCGTGCGGACCTGATTGCCTGTTGAATCGTGTCATAAATGGTGAGCGCAGTGGTTTTTTCTGAGGCAACCGATGCGATATCTGTTAGCAGACCTGCTGCTGGGCTCTTTTTCAGCGCTGCCACCGAAGCCGGCGGCAATTTTAGTATGCCATCGACAGATTCTATAAAGACATCGTATTTCGCCACTCGTGCGAGGTCGCGATAGGTAATCAAGAATGCATCAATCTCATTTTGATTGAGCTTGTTGAACATGTCTGATTCAGCAAATAGCTCGACGGCATCAATGTGGGGAAATGCGCTAAGAAGATACTGCTTATAGGGTGAATGTACTTGTAGCCCAATGTGAAGTTTGTTTTGCCAATCGATGGGCTTCCTGCTTACCGCAAAAACAGGTTCTAAGTTTGTCGGGCTAGAATAGGCTATCTTACTTCCATTGATGTCACTACTTATCACATTAGCGACAAAATCAACACTTCCCTCTTCCAGCATAGAAATAGCGTGATACTGACTCTGCGCTTCAACTAGCTCGAACTCTGAATCGAGCGCTTGTTCAGCGGCAGAAAATAGTAGTGGTGCAACCTGGTCGCTCGGAGAAGTTGCCACCCGATAATGGCTCTCTGCCGCCATACACACGGCACCTATCAGCAGCCAGCAACCTATGCAAATAGTTAATAAATAGTTAGGCTTCAGAGAACGTTTAACTGACTCTGAGACAGGTAAAACCGGGTTCATATTGATTGCTGGAAGGGTCGAACGGGATAATAGGTGGCGATATATTATCCACTATTTTCGAAACCTTAAATGGTTCAAGCCGATTAACTATTAGAAATGTCAACTAGATCCCATTATATTTACAGATAGGTCAGGCGAACTTGAGCATTGACAATCGAATGGAATTGAGGCTATCAATACATGAAATGTCTCTACCAAGCATCATCCAGTGCTGCGTCCGCAATGGCATCATCGACTAAGCTATCTTCATAGTCTGCAATGATCGCATCTTCGACGATGGCTTCACCAACGACTCTATCTTCATAGTCGGACACAATAGCATCTTCAACAACTGCTTCACCAATCAAAGCATCACATTCAGCGTCATCATAAGCCCCATCAACAACGCCAGCAGCACCGCCAATCATAGCGCCAGTTTTGGCATCCCCAGCAATGGCGCCGACGACACCGCCAACGACCGCGCCTTCAACTGCATCGGTTACCACATTACCAGACTCACAAGGGTGATACGCGAAAGCAGAATGTGCGCCAAGCACGAAGAGGCAGCTAATAAGTATTTTTTTCATTGTTTTCCTAAGATGTTGATGTGCGAAGTGCACGATAGAAACGTGGCAGCACTTTAATGTGGTTGAGCCTATCCGAGAAAATGGTTTCTATTACATATTTGAATACATTAAGTTTGTGCTCTTAATTTAGGGAGAAACGACACCCAAAAAATCAAGCCATTCGAATGTTCGATATTAATCAGTTTATTTCCAAATAGATGAAGCTCGCTCTCATTTGAGATTGAAAAAACCGAGGCGTACACTCGGCACAATTATTCATCAATGGGTAGCTGACATGTTTAAAATGTTCATAGAAAGACCTAAGTTTGCAATTGTCATTGCGCTTCTGATTTCTCTTATTGGGGCAATATCTGCCGCTAATTCCCCCATAGGCCGATATCCCGATGTTGCGCCTGTCACAGTCGAAGTTCGCACCTTTATGGACGGGGCAAGCGCTGATGTCATGGCAAAATCTGTTGCTCCCGAGATTGAAAAGCAAGTCAACGGCGTGGCTGGTATGGAGTACATGAAATCCACCAGCGGCGCAGATGGCACCTACACCCTTGAAGTCGTTTTCGAGAGCGGTACTGACTCAAACAAAGCGGTTAACTTAGTTCAGAATCGTGTCAATCTTGCTCTGCCAGAGCTACCTGGCGATGTGATGCGAAACGGCGTCAAAGTGGAGAAGCTATCCAATGGCTTGATGCTTGGTATTTCGATTACCGACCCTTCAGGGAACGCCTCAGCAATTGATATCAGTGCGTTTGCTGGTGGTCCGCTAAAAGAGAAAATCCAACGTATCAATGGCGTGTCAAAGATCGACGTGCTTGGCGAGAAGAAGTACTCCATTCGTGTCTGGCTCAACCCAGACAAAATGAAGTACTACTCTATCAATGTTAACGAGATAAATGACGCGATTGCCACTCAGAACAAGATTGCTTCTGCAGGTAGTTTAGTTGATGACAAACTAGAGTTTCCGATTACCGTTGAAGGCGGGTTAACCTCGCCAAAAGAGTTTGGAAACATCGTGGTTCGTTCAGATGAACTGGGAAAAACCATCTTCTTGAGAGACGTTGCTAATATCGAGCTAGGCAGTGAGATCTATACCGCGAATGCATACGGAGAGAATGCGGACGGTGCAGTATTGTTCATCTATAAGACACCAGAAGCCAATGCTATGGACGTTGCCTCTGGTATTAAAACACTGCTCGCCGAGCCAAGCGACTACCAAATCAAAACGGTTTATGACGCCACTACCTTTATTGATGGCGCGATATACAACGTACTCGAAACCCTAGTGCTCGCGGTCGCTATTGTATCTTTGGTCACGCTCCTCTTTATGCAAAACTTTAGACTGACCTTGATTACAGTAACGGCAATTCCTGTTTCTCTAATCGGCACCTTTGCGGTTATGAGCGGACTTGGTATTCAAATCAATATCATTTCAATGTTTGGCTTGGTCATGGCCATCGGCATCGTTGTTGACGCAGCGATCATTGTTATTGAAAATGCCGAACACCAACTTCACGAGCACCCTGAGATGACGGTAAAAGAAGCGGTTTCCAAAGCGCTGGATATTACTTTCTCCCCTATCATTGCCTCTATGTTGGTTCTACTTGCCGTATTTACACCTTCTCTGTTTATCCCTGGTATGGCGGGCACGATTTATTCAGAATTTGGCATCGTGTTGTGTGCGTCTGTCGTTGTATCCACATTGGTTGCGCTCACCCTTACGCCTGCGCTCTGCGCACTGTTCATGACGCCGCCAAAGAAAAACGTCATTGCGAAATCGGTGGAATGGGTGATCACTCAAAAGATCAGAGCGTTTACCGGTTTGGCTTGGACCGCCACTCGCCTACCTATCCTAACTATCGCTTTACTAGCAGGTGGCCTGTACCTATCTGTTGAGCGTGGTGCAAGTTTGCCAACAGGCTTACTTCCAGAGGAAGACACTAGCGCAATCTTTGTCGTTGGCAGTTTCCCTCAAGGTACGGCTTTGTCTAAAACAGACGAGTATCTAGCGTCACTAACAGAGCAGCTCAACGCCCTACCTGGCGTGTCCACCAGCGTTGAGGCTTCAGGTTTTAACTTGTTGACCAATACCGCTGAAATGAGCAGCTTTATGATGTTGCTATCGCTTGATGAAATGCAAAGCCGAGCCACAAGCGATGCTGCAATCACAGAGCAAGTCAATGAAGTACTTGCGTCCAATACTGATATTCAGGCCTTTGCATTTAAACCGCCAGTGATCCCAGAGCTTGGCATGGTGGATGGCGTTAACTTTGTATTACTTGCGCCTGAACTCAACCCGACCGAGCTATATCAGCTGACGATGGACTTTAATACACGTCTGATGGAAGACGATCGCATCGGCCTTGCTATGGGGCAGTTTGAAGTTACCAAGCCATCAATGAAACTCAACATCAAGCGCGATGACCTGCTCAAATACGGTGTCACCTTCGCTGACGTTGTAGAAGGAATGCAGACTCACTTCGGGGGGATGTACATCAACACCTTTAACATGGGTGGTCGTAACTACAAGGTGATGGTGCAAAACGATCCTAAGTACCGACTCGATCCAGAAGCATTAAAGAAAACAGGACTTTCAAAGTCTAACGGTACTCGCATTACCTACGACAAATTCTTCGATGTAGAGGAGATCAAAGTCCCTAACTTCATCACTCGTTACAACGCAGAGCAAGGCGTATTTATCGACGTCATCCCGAGTGTCGCTTCCGGTCAAGCGATTGAGGCTATACAAGAATTAGCTGAAGAGTTTGGCTACCGCGTCGAGTTCACTGGAGCGGCAAAAGAAGAAGTCAGCGCAGGAAATACGGTCGCTATCGTAATGGGACTGGCGATGCTTATTACCTTCTTGGTATTGGTTGCCCAGTACGAATCATGGCTTATTCCGCTAGCCATCATGCTAACGGTACCTACGGCGGTTATTGGTATTGTGGAAGGCGTGATTCACATTAACGGTAACATCAACATCCTCACCCAACTATCTGCCATCTTGTTAATCGGCATGACAGTGAGGAACGCAATACTTATCGTTGAGTTTGCCAAGACACTTAGAGATGAGGGTGAGCTAACCATCAAGCAGGCAGCGGTACAAGCGCTACGCTTACGTGCACGCGCCGTGTTTATGACCGCATTCTCTTTCGGTGTCGGACTGATTCCACTGATGCTCGCTAACGCAGTAGGCTCTGGTGGTCAACAAGCTCTGGGCTGGGCGTCGTTTGGCGGAATTGTGACTGCGACGTTTGTTGGCTGCATTATGGCGAGCGTGTTCTTTGTGCTTATCCAGCAAATTCGAGAAAGGTTCAAGCCCGTTGCCATTCAGGCTATTTAAAATCGATGACGTTAAGGAGAGCTCCACTAGCAGCTCTCCTATTAGCGTAACTGATAGATACTAACTCGCACCATCTCGCCTTTCTGAGACAATAAGCCCATCCAAACACACAAACCTTGATTAACGGACTAATCACCTAAACCGATTAAACGAGGTCATGATGAAATATTTCCTAATCCAAAATGGTGCCAACCGCTTTGTTGTTGATTCTAGCGGCTTTAAACAGATCTGTGGCGAAGGCTGGTATGTTATCGATGTCACGATAGCTCCTTGCTACAAGTCAGCCGTTACTCTGTTTGCAGAATCGTAGCGGAGGTCTAATGGATATCGTATTGCAGCAAATGCACTACTGCTTAACCGACGATGCCAGCAATTGGCTGGTCATCGCGATTTCCGCGTTACTCGTCGTGCTTTGGTATGAACGTAAGCGCATCAAAGAGGCGATAAAGCAAGACAATACACATTAATCATGATGGGCAGGGAAATGAGTTCTCTGCCCCAATAGCTTTATGACTCCGCTTTTTTGGCGAAAGAAGAGAATGAAAAGCCCGTCACTAACATAGTGCCACTAATAACCAATACGGTGCCGACTACTGTGTTGACACCTATCGGCTCTCCAAGAAACAGATTTCCCCACAAGATGCCAAACATTGGGATCAAGAAGGTCACCGATAGCGCTGATGACGGACCAATATCAGTAATCAATCTAAAGTACAGCAAATAGGCCGCTCCCGTGCACACCACGCCGAGCAGGACAACAGACAACCAAACTTCTTGTGTTGGCACTTCTCGCATCGGGACAAAAGGGATTAACGGTAAAACAATCAAGCACGCCGCCCACATACTTCCGTGAGCATTATTAAACGCCGGAACCGACGGTGCGTTTTTCGCATAATTGGTCGCGATACCATAGCAACACGCGGCCATGACACCGGCAATAATTGGCAGTGTAGCCTCTTCTCCGATGCGGACAGCATCCCAACCAACTAATACCGCTACACCAATAACACCAACTAATAGCCCTAGTGCACCGCGCTTGGTCAGTGGCGTTTTAGTCCAGAAGACTCCAATCACAGCCCCCCAAATGGCAGCCGTAGAGTTAAGGATCGACAAGGTCGAGGCATTTAGCGTTTGAGCAGCGTAAGCAAATAGCAGAAATGGCAGCGCGGTATTGAAAAGCCCAATGGTGAAAAAGTGGCGGGTATGCTTGGTGAACTCAAGCTTCTTTTTTAGATAGAGACTTATAACGAGCAGAGCAATCGCTGCAAAGAATACTCTAGCCTCTATCAGAACCGCTGGTCCCATCACGTTGGCAGCTATACGCATAAATAGAAAGGAACCGCCCCATATTGAGGCAAGAAGAATCAACCTTAAAAAACTCGCTAAATCCATCTGTCTGTCTTTGTAGTAGTAATTTTTCCTTACTTTGCGCCATGGATATTTAAATCACAACCCCCACTTAGGTCTTATTTCAACTAGAGATCCGAAAATGACCAGTATTCATCATCACCTTTAAAAATTCAAATATGCACGCTTCTAATTCATTACTGTCTATTTTTGAATGATAAGAAGCTCGGTATCATGCTTATCACTTGGTCACGTTCACTACAGGTTCAATACTATGAGCACTTCACAACTCATCCTCGAATTATCGCTAATCGTTACTATGTTGCTTGTCACTGGTTACTATCTTTTTCGCACTTATGACGCTTCAGACTCTGTCTCAAAGCGCTCACAAAAAATCCTAACCGGTTTACTGGGTGCGTTTATGGTTATGGCTGGAACCGTTAAGTTCTTTGACCCATTCACAACCATGTTCACACAACAAATCGCGCTAAGTGAGCTTCCGTTTCCGACCTTGTCTCGCTGGGCAGGTCAATTAGGAGAGATTACCGCAGGCGTTTTGTTAATGGTTCTCATGGTCGCATCTCATCGATTGAGTACCAGAACCAATGACATTCTGATAACGGCTTCTACGTTACTGACGACAGCAATCATGATCGTCGCCGTGTATGTTCATTTGCTTCCAAGCGTGCCTGCTGAAGTACTCCCACTTCAATCTAAACCGCCGGTCATGACGCTAATTATTCTTGGATTAGCTTGGTTAAATGCCTATCTATATCAGCGAAACCGTTCATAAAAAAGAACCCGCATATGCGGGTTCTTTTTATTCTATTTGGGTTTTCTCATCACCAATCGATGCCAAAAATTGGTCAGTCTTTCCAAATTTCTCGAATACCATATCTCTAAATGCGACAACCCTTGTCGCAATCAACTTCCTATCTGCCCAAACTAAATAGGCCTTACCTGCCGGACATTCTACTTCAGGTAATACTCGCACTAATCGCCCAGCCTTGGCATGTTTATCAAATGCCGCCAATGGCATCATGCAAACCCCTGCTCCCTGCAACGTCGCTTCAATATTCAAACGTAGACTGCTGATGTCATATTTGGGTTGATAAGGAATTTGCACGGTCTTGCTGCCCTCCTTTAGTTCCCAATAAGGGAGGTTATTCCCAGACAGTAAGCGGTGCATCAGTAAGTCTTCGGTACTTTTAGGCACACCATGCTTGGATAAATAATCCGGCGACGCCGCCATGACGAGCGGTGATTCAAAAAGACGTCGTTGAACTAAGTTTGTGGCATGGGGCGGACTCGTCACGATAGCAAGGTCAATCTGATCGTCAAAAAAGCGCTCAGTCCCTGCACTAAACTGGATACTTATGGTGATTTCTGGATGCTGTTCCATAAAATCGATAGCCAGTTTTTGCAAAAAGTTATCCGCAAATGGTTCTGGGCAAGAAACACGGATTTCCCCGGTTAATACAGGTTGGCTATTTGAAAGCTGAACCCATTGATCATTGAGCTGAGAAAACAGAGCAGCAAATCGCTGATAGTACTCATCCCCTGCCGTGGTTAATTGAAATTGCTTGGCGTTTCGGTGAACCAACTTCTCTCCTGTTTGTTCCTCCAGACTAGCAACAGCTCGTGAGAGAGTTGGAGCAGATACATGCGTCTTGAGGCTTGCAGCAGCAAAACCTCCACACTCTACTGATTGGCAAAACAGGTACAGATTGGATATATCTTTAGCTTTCATAATTGCACGCTTCAGATTCAATATTGTCTATTTTTGATTGATTAATCGAAGACTAGAATAGCGTCATAAGTTAGTCAACTGGAGCAAACAATGAAAAAGTTTCCACGTAAATTTCAGTACCCATTAATGGTATCCATGGTATTGCCAACCATGCTGTTAGGTATGCCGGCAATCATGGTGGCTAAGAATCTTCCAAATGGCGCCTCTTTCCTAGACGCTTGGATGAATGCTGCGGGACAAATGCTTCCATCAGCCTTGCTACTTCTCGCGATCGTCGCACCGACAGTTCGCCTATTAGTGACTAAAATCCTTCTTGAGCCAGAAGCGAAATAGTCAACGTAACCACTATCAAAAATAGTCAGAATTGAATGAGGAAAATACTATGAATAACTTCAAACTACATACCGTCGATAGCGCACCAGAAAAAAGCAAAGCGATTCTAGAGGGTGCTCAAAAACAGATGGGGATGGTTCCGGGGCTTTATGCGGTGATGGCAGAGTCTCCAGAAACACTCAAAGCCTATACCCAACTGCATCAACTGTTCACCCAGACGTCTTTTGATGCTGAAGAGCTCACTGTGGTTTGGCAAACTATCAACGTTGAACATGAATGTCACTACTGTGTACCTGCACACACGGGGATCGCTCATTCGATGAAAGTCGATTCAGAGTTGATCGAAGCACTTCGTAATGATGCAGCAATGCCAACAGATAAACTGCAAGCGCTCAAAGACTTCACTCTCAGCATGGTTCGCAATCGCGGAAATGTGCCACAAGAAGAGGTTGCTGCATTCTACGATGCCGGATACGGGCCACAGCAAGTCCTTGAAGTGATCTTGGGTCTATCACAGAAGGTGATCAGTAACTATGTAAACCACATGGCGGATACGCCTGTCGATAAGGTGTTTGAAAAGTTCGCATGGCATAAATGATTACGTAACTGTGCATGCAATGAGGGTTCGCTTTAAATAAGCTGACCCTCTTACTTTGTGTTCATACTTGGAGGTTTTGAAATCCTCAGCCCTCTAGATACTGCCCCCATACCCAAAGAGCTAATACTCAAAAGACACCCAAACTGTACTGCTTTTTCCTGGAAATGATGGTCATCACTCCTTAAATACCGCTCAATAGTTAGTAGATTGGGTTGTTAAAACGGTTACGCTTCAGGCTTATCTTGTGACTTTTCACTTCCTGATAGCTTTATTTGGCGATTGAACTCTCTATCAGCCAGTTCTTGCTCGTCATATAGGTCCTCTAGTACCACTTGATCCATCGCCATCACGTCAAAGAACTGATCTTTGCAATAGTCACTGGTCCATTTAGGTAGCATTTCTGGATCGTTAGCGATGTCCTTTACATGGTCTGCTGCAAAATGCGCATAGTGCTCAAACAACTCCTCATCTGTGCCATTTGCAACCCATGCCAGCTTTTTAAACCACACCGCAGACTGCTCTTCGGATATGTGTTCGTTAACTTTGCAAACCGACATTGCCACTAACGATTCGGTGTAGTTCTCATAATGCGGCAAGGTGTTGTGGACGTGAGCGCCACAAGCAATAGCCAACGTTGGAATCAGTGCTACCAAACCAGTTACGACTTTCTTCATAGCGATTTCTCCTCAGGTTGAGTACACATTTGTTTGACATGCCCTTTCTGCTCGGCTTCTTGAATCAGTTTTTCCCCAAGGCTGACGCCCTGTAGATACATTTCATCTTCTTCGCTAAAGGTATAAGTTTCATGAAGTACTTCTTGTGATAGGCCTTCAATGGTTTCTCTAATCATCATGGCGTTTTGAAGCGAGTACTCCGGGCTCATAGTGCCTAGCTCTACGCAGTATGCATTTACCCTCTCTACAGCCGCCGCGGCCATTACGGCATTATCTCGGCTAAAGAGTGTGTCGTGATCATGTTGCGCGGCATGAGCTGCGGTACCAATCAGGCTCAAGCTCATCAATGTGAAAGTGGTCATTCGTCTAAACATAATGTGGTCTCGATAAAAAAGCGGTTGGAACACGGGCATCGTGCGTGATGCCCGCCAGTCTGGGTTATTGTTGTTTTGTATTGTCTTTGCGAGTATCGCGATAAGGGTCTGCAGACTCTTTTCTGTGGACAGAACGCGGCTCTAAGCCATGCGCTTCACGCATTTCATCCACCATTCGTTGCTTCTCACCCATGCCGCGTTTCATGCTCTCTGGTAACACTTCCGTTGGCACAATAAGGTCACGATCCAGCGGCCACTCTTTTAGCAGTTCTGGGTGATAGCCTTCTGGGTAATACAAAGCTTCATCAATCTCGAGGTCTCTGATCTCTTGTTCTTGAATGTCTGCTCGCGAGTTTTTAGGAACAGGTACTCGGAACACTTCACCGTCATTAAGGTTGAACTGAGGCGCTCGGTTGTTTGGAAAATCTGGAATGATCCCCTCTCGTACCCAAGCTTTCTCAGGGGTAATGTTGGCAACGATCATGTCTGGCGCGCCAAAGTGGTAAGGTCCCTTCCAGTGCTCACGGACCTGCGCTACGGTCTCATTGTTGTAATAAGGGTCGAACTCCATGTGTGTGGTCATAAACAGCCTTGGCTGTACTTGATTTGCAAGCCAACCCGCCGCGTAGCCAGACGTGTGATGAGTATCGATGGTATAGCGCGTCAAGAAAGCTGGAACACCTTGTACGATAGACGCAAGCCCAACCAACTCGGTTTGCACTTCGGTGACAAACAGGTCGCAGCCTTTGCCATATTCAATGTCAAGTTCGGTCGGTCGACCATCGCCTGTCCATACAAAACATAACGACTCTTCTTCACTGATCGTCCAATCGAGCCTGTAAGCAGATGCGCCATCTTTCGCGTGTGAGCGACGCCAGTGAGAAACTTTGACACCGTCAACGTCGTAGATAACGCCGCCATCGTCTTTAAAGTCGTACTCCACTACTTCAATATCGTTGCCTGAAGGGAACACATCAAAGGCATCTTGGTGCCACGAAAGCATCTGAAGCATGCCCTCAACCATGTGACGTGTTCCGTCTTCTGGATTTCGACCTGACGGGCCATAGATGGTTAGTGGTTTTTCCCAGCGACCGTTCCATCCACCAAACTGGTACAGGTACGGTAATGAACCGAAGTGGTCTACGTGTAGGTGTGTGATAAAGACCTTATCAAGTTCGTTTAAAGCTACGCCAGCACCGATGTAGTTGGCGATCGACGCTTCTCCCAAGTCGAATACAAAATTATCGCCGTTACCCAGTTCTACATAGATAGATGTATTCGCCTGACCAGGTCGAATCATTGGCGACGTACCCATGAACGTCACGCGCATCTCGTTGTGCTGAACCTGTTCTGTTCGAGGAAACCAGTTTGCCGCGGTAACCATATGGTCCATCGGCTCGATACCATCAAACATCAGGCCCTCTTTCCAGAGCTCTTCACCCGTTTGAATGTCCGTTTTGAGACCGCCTTGTAAAATGGCGTGAATCTCTTCTGGAGACGAATAAATTTTTCCTCCTTGTTTCATCAGCTCATCCGTACTGACATTTTGTTCGTAGTTGTAGTGCTTGTAACCTGAAAAACTGGCTGAATTTTCAGATTGATAATGCTCGAAAGGGTTCTGTGCAAATACCGAGCTCGACATGAGAATCGCGCCCGTGATAACACTTAATTGGTGAATTTTTCGCATAGTGATCTCTCCACGCCCACAATGTGAGGCTGGTGATTAAAAGTTGAGGTATATGTCGCGGGCTACCCCGCTATTTGGTTTAGGGTGACGCTATAAGGGCAGTCGAAAACCGACCAGCAATGTATTCTCAGGTAGGAAACGTGCGTCGGTATGGGAAGTGTGAATGTCGGTTTTAAACTCAGCATAAACGGGGACTTCTTGGTGCTGCACTCGAAGACCGATGTTAGAGCTGAATCCTAGATGACCGCCTTTGTCTGTAGCTTTGCGATCTTCATTATTCATAACACCCGTCGTCATGCCGCCTTCTAAAAAAGGACGAAGTTCAAAGCTGTTTGGTAAAGCGAAGTTGTAGCCAAGCTCAAGAGCAAAACCGCCACCGGTATAATCAATACTGCTGTCCGTACCTTTATAAAGATCAAAATTGATCCCCAAGTATTGATTTAGCTCCAGACCGACCGTGGCATTGACTGCTGAATGGCTGCCTTCAAGGGATGAATAGCCTAAACCACCTCTAAACTTAAGATCTGACTCAGGGGAGTGAGCCTTCGCTGCGCCAGTGAATACCAGCGCTGACAACGCCATAATAGAAATGATACGAGTGTTTTTCATTGTTTGAGTTCTCTTAATCTCTGAATAACCAATCACCTCCTTGTGTCGTTGAGAGCAAGTTTAAACATCCGTAAGAATGATATAAATAAAGCAAAAATCCATTTATATATAAATTTAATTTATATATAAATACTTCGATATCCTACATATTCAGGCTGCTTCCCCCAATTGACAGCACTCAACCCTCTGCTAGGATAGAGATATCATCCATCAAATCAGTTTGTTATGGACTTAAACCTACTCTCAACGTTTAGCGCCGTTTATCGACATCGCTCTATCACCGTTGCGGCGGAAGAGTTAGAGCTTACACAGCCGGCCGTTAGTGCCGCATTGAAACGTTTGGAAGGCGTCGTAGGCAAAACTTTGTTCGTGCGCTCAGGTAGAGGCATTGCACCGACTGGGGCCGCGGTAGCTTTAGCGGATAAAATTGAAATGCCGCTCGCCGTTCTAGAAACGATAGAAAAACGACAAGAGATAACAAAGGTCTACTGCAGCGAGGCATTGATGCACTTGGTTTGTGACCTTCCGGGATTGTCATTCATCGAAGCACCATTAAGTGAAGAGCAGCTTTTGGCAGATATAGACTCACAAAAAGTTCATCTCGCGATTGATATCGCAACAAGTATGAGCCAAGCCCATATTGTAGAGGATATCTTTGATGAGCCTGCTGTGTGCGTATGTAGAAAAGATCATCCAGACATCGGCGACACTCTGTCTTATGAGGACTACTTCAACGCACAACATATCGCGCTAAAAATTCGCCGTAACAACGTCAACATGATGGACTTCCTATCGGAAAAACCTAGCCCGCACAGAGTGGTTAAAGCGGAAACAGGCTCAGTTTCTAGCATGTTGGCATTGGCAGCAACAACCAACCTTCTTGGTGCGTCAACGCTTTCGCTTGCAAACCATTTGGCGCCAATGCTTAACCTAAAGGTGTTCCCGATTCCATTAGAGATACGCAACGTCCAACATCGAATGATCTATCATCGCCGATTCATAAACGATACCGATCACAAGGCAACACGTGAAACACTCAAAGCGGTCATCCAAAACAATCAGTATCAATAAATAAGAGCACTTATTACGTTAACGAAGTTGATGAGCGCATCAAGCTTGCACTATGGTTAGCACTAGAAGTGACAACGTCGTAACGTCAAAGGAGTGACTGTGAAACGAGTAATTCTACTATTTACCCACCTCGGAGCCCTCTTCTTTGGGTTCATGCTCGGCATCTATGTATTGCCGATCTTGACTCAGCCAGAATCGCCATCAGAAGAGATGGTTCGTTCGCAATCTAACGCCATCCTCTATCAGGGAGAGTTTGATAAAAACCGCCAAGACAGCGATTTTCTTCATTGGGGGGAAGGAACCATCAGCTTCTCAGCGGACAGTGCTATTTTCGTTGGGGAACTGGCACCGGGACCAGACTACAAGCTGTACCTATCGCCGACCTACGTCGAGACCGAAGCTGACTTTATGGCAGCCAAAGCATCAATGTTGCAGGTGGGAGATGTGAAAACATTTGATCGCTTCTTGATTCCACTGCCAGAGCAAACAGATTTGAGTCAGTATCAGGCCGCAATTATTTGGTGTGAGAGTTTTGGGGAGTTCATTACTTCAGCAAAACTAACAGGAACGCTTTAATAACAAAAACTTAGTTGGAACTGTGAACACAGTTCCAACTCACTATAGCACTAACATTGCGCTCACCTAACCCTGACAAAGGATAATGCAAGTCGATGCACTATGGCGATGCCTTAAGCACCTAGTGCATGTGTTATGCGTGTAACTCGAGGCAATACCCCCTTTTGTATTGCCTCTTTTTTTATCTGTGTTAGAACTTCCAAGATACACCTAAGTCCACACCAACTCCGACATCGGCACCATCGTTAAACTTCACCTCTGGTGTTGCAAACAGATCCACATCTAAGTTTTTCACTGGCTCCCAACGAAGACCAACAGGCGCGTGAATATCGACACGTTCACTGTTCCAGTTATAACCGACACCACCCTCGACAAACCAGCTGATATTGTGTTCAGCAGAAATTGGTTTTTCTAAGAAAGCAAAGCCACCATTCACATAGTTGTCTTTAACACCAACAATCACCTTATCGAACTGGAAGGTCACACCGCGTTTGGTATCCGCACCTAACTCAAATGCTTGTGCTGTTGTTGTCAATGCCAAAATACCAGTAGTTGCTAGTGCTAGTTTTGTGATGAATGTTTTTTTCAAAGTCGTTGCCTCAATCAAGCCATCCTAAGCGGTTCAATCCTCAATAATGGGAGTCGGACACAATGCGATTCCTGCTGGGCATGTTGTTATTTACCCGTCGTTAGCAGCTTCTCATTTGTGTGTTCGACCAAGTGATGGAGCGTATTTTAGAGCTGAATGATTTTTGTACTTACCATTTCGTGCCACGATGATGAAAAGCACTCGACGTCCACTAGGAAACATAAATATGATTAATGGTACAAATCTATATAACTGCCTATATCTAAAATGATGTGGTGGTTAATCTAGTTAGCAAGCCCCAAAGAAGAGAAAACGATGACGACACTTAACCCTTATGAGCAATCAAATCAAGATAATGCTCACGCATCTCCAATCTGGATCGGAACGCAGATGCGCAATGTAAGACAGGGAGTCGCCGCCGCCAATGAACTGGAGTTAGAACATATACAACGTGCTTATCAAAGCTGGGAAAACCTCGTTGCTTATGGCATGGCGCCGTCAATGATTTGCCATCTCGCTGATATCACACCCGCAGATCTCATTCATATTCGCTATCTCGCCACACGAGAGACAACGACAGAAATTCAGAGCTAGCAGATAAAGAAAACCCAACGCAAAAGCGTTGGGTTTGTTGTTTTCAAGGGTAAGGTTTAGAGATACGAGTTAGTTACTTCAACAAACCCACCTCTTTGTAGTACTTTTCAGCCCCTGGATGAAGAGGCGCAGAAAGGCCATCTTTGATCATCTCTTCTTTCTTCAGGTTCGCGAAAGCAGGGTGAAGTCGTTTAAAGTCATCGAAGTTTTCAAATACTGATTTAACTATGTTGTAAACCACATCCTCTGGCACGGCAGTAGATGAAACAAACGTCGCACCAACACCAAAGGTCATAGCGTCTGCTTCGTTACCTTTATACATGCCACCAGGCACCGTTGCCACGCGATAGAAGCTGTTGTCTGCCACCAACTTATCAACCACTGGACCTGCGACGGTCACAATCTTGCTGTCGCACGATGTGGTCGCTTCTTTGATTGCGCCGCTTGGGTGTCCCACGGTGTAGATCATGGCGTCAATTTTGTTATCACAAAGCGCTTTCGACTGTTCTGATGCTTTGAGTTCTGATGTCAATTTAAAGACATCCATACCCCAGCCGTAGCCATCCATCAAAACTTCCATGGTACCGCGCTGACCTGAGCCCGGGTTACCAATGTTTACTCGCTTACCTTTTAGATCCTCAAATGTCTCAATACCTGAATCAGCGCGGGCCACAACCGTGAACGGTTCTGGGTGAATAGAGAATACAGCACGCAAGTCTTTGTATGCACCAGCATCTTCAAACTTACTTGTGCCATTGTAGGCGTGGTATTGCCAATCGGATTGAGCGATACCCAGATCCAACTCGCCTGCTCGAATCGTGTTGATGTTGTAAATTGAGCCACCCGTACTTTCTACCGAACAGCGAATCGAATGGTCGGCGCGGTTCTTATTTACTAGGCGACAAATCGCACCTCCAGTAGGATAATACACGCCCGTTACGCCACCAGTACCTATTGTCACAAATCGGTCTTGAGCTTGCGCGAGGGTCGCTCCGCCCATTGCCATACATACAGCGGACACGGTTAACATGGTCTTCAATTTGGTCATAAGTATTCCTTTTCCTGTCGTAGGGGTCCTGACCGGTTACTCCTTAACTACCGGTCGAAGTGAGATGGTATTTCAACCTTTCGGCTGTCATTCGTTCAATGTTGAGCGCACTTGCTGTCTCTACCAACTGAGAGACCAAAGTGGCGTTGTTCGGGGCGATAGCACCTTGATTGTCATAATGATTATTTTCAAACCCAACACGAACATCAGCCCCCATAAGCATAGCAGCGGTTAAACACTTGTGTTCAAATTGACCAAATGCACACACTGCCCAACGGTGATCGAGCTCAAATAATTGCGATCCAAGTATGGTGATAAGATCGCTCGGATAAGCTACCTGTCCATCGCTATATCGCCCTAGTACCAATAGCAAATGGTGATGATAGTTAGGCAACACACCTTGAGATAACCACTGTAAGTAACGCCGTAAATCGTGATTATCGTAGAGGATGTATTGCGATAAGATCCCCTGCTCAGCCACCCAGTGAAAAAAATGACTCGCTGAAGCGATGTCGCTCTCGTCAGGAATGAGTTCTCTCAACGCAAAAGAGGCCGCTTCTGGCTTTACTGCTCTTATCAGCGCTTGCTGCTGCGCGGGGCTGTATTGACCGACAGCCTCCGTGGTGAGTTGTACCAGAATACTGTCGCCAACCTTGTCTTTTAGCGCTTCATAAAGCGGGAGGTTGTCTTCTATCTCGAGGGAATGCTGGCCAGTTCGCTTACGAGCATGAAGATGCACCATGGCAGCTCCCGCCTCTCGACAGGCGATCACCTCATCTATTATTGATTGCTGCGCTATCGGTATATTAGGGTGGTCCTCTTGAGTCTTACGAGCGCCATTGGGAGCGACAATGATGGCCGTTTGGGATGGCTGAAACAGTGACATATTTAGCGCCCCCATAAACTAGCAGCAAGACTGAGCGACACACTGAGCTTTGAAACTAACTCATCAAGCTCTGACTCTGAAATGATGAAAGGCGGTGCGAGCAAGACATGGTGCCCGAGCCTACCATCTATCGTTCCAGACATGGGATAGCACATGAGACCATTGTCCATCGCTATCGACTTCACCCATTTATGTGCTTGTGTTTCTATGGCTAACGGCGCTTTGGTTTCTCTGTCCGCCACTAGCTCTATACCAACAAATAGGCCTCTCCCTCGAATATCACCGACGAATGGCAGTTCACCAATGGCATCTTGGAGCCTCGACTGCAGCCCTTGCCCCTTGTGTAAGACCTTAGCAGTTAAGCTTTCATCAACAATAGTGTCTACGGTTGCTAACGCTGATGCGCACGCCATTGGGTGACCCATAAACGTATGGCCATGTTGAAAAAAGCCTGAGCCATTGGCGATTTGATTGTAGATTTTCTCATGAGCCAACACTGCCCCAATAGATTGATACCCCGCGCCCAATCCCTTCGCGACGGTGACAAGATCAGGTACAACAGCGTCTTGCTCGAAAGCAAAAAATGACCCCGTTCGCCCGATACCGCACATCACCTCATCAAGAATAAGCAGTACATCATATCGGTCGCATATCTCTCGAATACGCTGCAAATAACCCGCTGTCGCTGGCACCGCGCCAGCGGTTGCCCCAACGACCGGCTCGGCGACGAACGCCATGACACTCTCAGCGCCTAGGGCCAGGATTTTACTCTCAAGCTCATTCGCCGCTCTCAGGCTATATTCCACCTCAGTTTCCGAATCCAGTTTGTCACGATAGGCATAGCAGGGGGCGATATGATGACTAGTCGAGAGCAAAGGCCTAAAGGGCTCCCGACGCCACTCATTACCTCCAACAGCGAGCGCTCCTAGAGTATTCCCGTGATAGCTTTGCCGACGAGCAATAAACTGAGTCTTTTGTGTTTTGCCTTGTTCGACAAAATACTGACGTGCCATTTTCAGCGCGGCCTCTACAGCCTCCGAGCCACCACTCACAAAATACACATGCTTTAGTGGGTTAGGCGCGAGCTCCACCAAGCGGTCCGCTAATCGTTCACTACTCTCGGTGGTAAAAAATCCGGTGTGGGCATAGGGGATGCTCTCGAGCTGATCTCGAATCGCCTGCTTAACTCTGGGGTGACTGTGCCCCAAATTAGACACCGCAGCTCCACCACAACCGTCTAAATATGCCTTGCCCTTGGTATCAAAAAGATAGACTCCGTTACCATGACTCACGGTCGGCAACTGCCCTCGGCAACTACGATGAAATACACTACTCATGGTTCCCCTCGGATGTGGTGAGTTATTCGTTAATAGTTGTTTGCTTTAAGGGGTTTTACAAACTTAAACACAAGAAATTGATGTGACGGGAATCTTGAAAATACAATTTAGGCACAGAATGAAAAAAGCCCCCTGAACACAGGGGGGCTATCGATGAAGCTTCGTTGTTTAACTCTCTATTGGTTATTAAGCTTACCAATAAATTTATCCGACTCCTCTATCGCGGCATTCATCTGGTTGATCGCGACTTGAATGTCCTTCTCCAGACTGATTAATTCGCCTTGCAATGAGCCAATTGCACTCGCGTTAAGGTTGTGTTTGAGGTACAGCGTGTTATCGCGCAGCGTATTGAGGACAGGCGTCATCTTCTGCTCTGCTCGCTTCATCGCCTTAAGCATGGTTTGGTAGGATGCTCGAGTATCCTTTAACTTCTGCTCACTCGAACGACGCAGCTTAGCGCTGGTATATTGCTCAAGTTCAGTTTGCCACTCTTCAAACAACGCTTCTGAGACATCCTCTACTGCCGAAATGCGATCGCGCACCTCTTCCGCTGCCTTTTCGCTGTCTTCATACTTATCGTTGATGTCGTTGTAGACTTTTTCTAAATCACCACCATCAAAACCACTCAGTGCTGATACCGCTTCGAGCGCACTCGTAAACTCTTCTTGCGCTTCCTGCTGAGATTCTTTGGCGTCTTCAACTCGCGTCACCATAATGTCGCGTTTGTGGTAACCAACTTGCTCCATTGCAGAGTAATAAGTTGATTGGCAGCCCACTAAACCACCTACTGCCAAGGCTCCAATTAACATCCAACGCATTGTTTTTATTCCTTTTCGGTATGCTTGATAGGTTAACTATAAATGGGATACCTTGAAGATACCAAGTTCAAAGCTTGAACTTGGACCACAAGGCTCAAAAAAGCGACAGCATCAAGTAGAGTTAGTGACGTTTGGCTACCAAGGTGAACTTGTACTCGCTCGACTTAAAGTAGTTGCGGCTATACTCAAATACCGTGTCATCTTGTAAGTGACTGCGAGTGCGTTTCTCTATGATAGGTTGAGCGGGGTCCATATCGAGTAGCTGTGCAATCTCATCAGGCGGTAGGATTGGGATAATTTCCTGCTCGCTACGATCAATGACCATTCCTTTTTGCTTCTCGATGTATTCATATTTCGATCCCTGCATCACTTGGTAAGTGAGATCAGGAAACATTGCGGTTGGCATCCAAGTTTCCTCTACCGTGATTGGAGTTTCATCAAGGTAACGGACACGTTTCACGTAGAAAATTCGCTCGCCTTGGTTGATCTCTAGATGCTCTGCCATCGTTAGAGAAGCGGACTGAATTTCAAAAGCAAGTACATCGCTGTGAGTGACGCCTTCAAGGTGAGCCCATTTCTCAGCAAAGCTGGTTTGGCGGTAGATATCGTAGTTAACTTTGTTCTCTTTCACATAAGTACCACTGCCTTGCACGCTCTCAAGCTCCTCGTTTTCTATGAGTAATTTAAGTGCTTGCCTGACCGTCACACGACTCACAGAGAACTCTTCGCGCAGTTGAGCTTCTGTCGGAAGAGCATGACCAACGCGATACTCTCCAGTGCTGATTTTACTACGAATTTCATCAGCGATTTTACGATACATTGGCAATCTAGCCATAGATACCTCAACACTTAGACCTATCGACTAACAAATGAGTGAGCGATGTTAGTGAACTTGCCTTATAGACCAATTAGATAGAGCATATAATACAAATTATAAAATTATAATACAAATACAATCTGGTAATCTTCTGACCGCATTCAAATTTGTCAGCTAAAAGAGACCGACTCACGTAGTGACGAGTACCTAGATGGTGACTTTCCACCAAATAATACAAATCAGGCTCTAGGAAAACCTAGAGCCTGAAAAAAGGAGCAAAGTGCTTGCCCACTATGCTGTTTCGACTACCGCTTTTTTACTTGGGCCAAAAGCTTTCAGGGCAATCGTCAATGCGATAGAAACCGCGATACCAATTAAGAAATAAAGTAGCCAAGCCGTTGGGTCGCCGATAACCGGTAGCATGAATACCGCACCACCTGCGACAGTACCGATAGTAATCTTCGACGAGAGAATAAGTCCCGCAGCAACACCACCGCCAATCATATGTGCTGGAATGATACGCATTGGATCTTTTACAGCGTAAGGGATTGCACCTTCAGTGATTCCACAGAAGCCCAAGATGGCTGTAGACGGCCCTGCCAGTCTGTCCTCTTTGTCGAAGTAGCGCTTAAATAGTACTGACATGATGCCAAGAGACATACCAGGGATACATTTTGCAGCCGTAAACGCCGCATAGAAAATCGAAGCATCGCCAGCGAAGTCACCACTGGTACCGACACCGATACAGAACATATAAGCCGCTTTGTTTACCGGACCACCCATATCAAAGCACGCCATCGCACCAAGGATGAAACCGAGGATCAATAGGTTGTTAGTACCCATCGACGTCAGCCATTCGACAAGGCCAGAGTTTAACTGAGCAAAGAACTTACCTGGGCCTACGTACATAAACAGCAGCGTACAAATACCGGCCAGTAGCGGAGTAATGATGATCATCTTAACGGACTCAAGCACCGCGGGTACTTTTATCTGGCGAATCAACATCACAAACAGCGCTGCAGCCGCACCTGCGACTAAGCCACCAAGGAAGCCACCCGTCATGATAGAGATCTTACCAAACCCACCACCCATGGCGACATAGCCGCCAACAAATCCCGGAGCTAAACCTGGTTTACCAACCATGCCATAGGCGGTAAAGGCAGCGAGAACACAAACCAATAGCGGGTTGAATGCTTTCAGTGTGCTGTAATACAGGAAGTGGACAATGCCTTGCAATGAAGACTCAAACTGAGCTTTCGCTTCAGGCTGGGCTATTGCTGCATATACCTCATTCTTAATCGCACTGATATCACTGCTAGCAAGGCCTTCGGCCGCGCTTACGATCCCAAGATCAGCATAGGTTTTACCGGTATATTCAATCAGGATAGCTTCATCATAAAGGTGGGTATAATCGTAGCCGAAGAATAGGTTCAATAAACCAACACAAAGGCCGCCGATTATGACAAGAGGGATGATGTGAGAAACACCTGAAAGTGCGCCTTTATACCAATCTTTTAGGAACTTAACGACGATGTTGTCATTACTTTGCTCTTCTGGCTCTGAGAAAGAGGCTACATTGGCTTTGGGAGTGGCGCCGCCCGCTTTTACTTTTTGCTCTAGAGCATCAAGCATCTCATCCGCTTTTTTTATGCCATCTTTCACTTTGCCTTGAACAGACGGAAGCCCTTCGAAGCGCTCTACTTCGGCAACGCCCACATCTGTGGCGAAAATAATGCCGTCCGCTTCAGCCACATCTTGCTCGGTAATGCGACCATCAAGGCCGTTAGCACCTTGCTTCTCGACCTTAATCTGCCACCCTCGGGCAGCCGCTTTATTCTCTAGATTCTTTGCTGCCATGTAGGTGTGAGCTACACCGGCAGTACATGCTGTAATCGCTAAGATTTTCATCTTTAGTCCCTTTCTTCACGCTTCTACAATTATTGAAGCAATATTGGATTTGCTCAATGCGTCAATTATTGCCTAGCTTTAGATTCTCATCTGTGACCCCCTTCACATATGTATTAAATAGGTATCTTTGTTGTATTATTACGAAGTGTATTTGTCTGAAGATAACCAAGAAAGGAATTATAAAAACAGCAACTTGCGCCAATAAGAATCAATCACTTAAAGTAACAAAACAATTAGTTACGTTACAGAGTCTTTACTTCCTCTCTAGGCAAATGCGGTTTTTGCATTTAATGAGACATTGATCACCCTTTATTTGTATTGTAGTGGTATTATTGTTGTATTAGCCAATCAGACATAACCCAGGCATTGGATTACGGAAGCAAGATTATGAACTTAACGACATTAACGAACCCATCTCTTATTAACCTACAGACCACATTTGCGAGTCGCGATGAAGCGATCCAATCATTAGCAGCTCAACTTGATCAACAAGGCAAGCTCCACGACAAAGATGAGTATCTGAAAGCAGTTTATGAACGCGAGGCTCATGGAGCCACCGCTCTCGGAGAGGGGCTTGCGGTTCCACACGGTAAGACGGACGCAGTAAAAGAAGCCGCATTCGCCGTCGCCACGCTAAAGCAGGATCTCAAGTGGCAAGGCATTGATGAAGAGGAAGACGTAAACCTCATCTTCTTAATCGCTATCCCAAATGCCGAAGCAGGTTCGACTCATATGCAATTACTAACCGAGCTTACCGGTACGTTGGTCGATGATGAAGTGCGCGAAGCCGTCCTTAAGGCAACAACCGTTGATGAGATCATGACTCTTCTTCGTGACGAAGAGCCTGCGCCAGCTGTCGAACCAACGGCTGCTGCAAAGCCGGCTTCGCAGCCACAAAAGAAGGAGCCAACGGGATTCTCTGGATTTGTATCGAAACTGTTTGGACGCTCTTAAGAGTTACCTATACCAAAGCACCTAACTCAACAGCATTAAAAAGGGTCTCACAATGACTACATCTCGCGTTCATATCACTCCTCACATGCACTGGGACCGTGAATGGTATTTCACAACAGAGGAATCACGCATTCTGCTTGTGAACAATATGGAAGAAATCATGCAGCGTCTGGAAAATGACCCTGAGTACAAATACTACGTACTCGATGGTCAGACTGCGGTTCTTGAAGATTACTTTGCCATCAAACCAGAAAATAAACAGCGAGTTAAAGCACTGGTTGAGGCTGGCAAACTGATTGTTGGTCCTTGGTACTCACAAACTGACACCATGCAAGTCTCTGGCGAGTCCATTGTTCGCAACATGCTTTACGGAATGCGTGACTGTCTTGCGCTGGGCAAACCAATGAAGATCGGCTACCTGCCAGATTCATTCTCAATGAGCTCACAGCTACCAATGATCTACAACGGTTTTGATATCGACACTGCTATGTTCTGGCGCGGCTGCTCTGAGCGTCACGGTACCGACAAAACGGAATTCTTGTGGCAATCAAACGATGGCTCTGAGGTTATGGCGCAGGTGCTGCCTCTTGGCTACGCGATTGGTAAATACCTACCACAAGATGAAGAAGGTCTAAGGGCTCGTCTAGATAAGTACTTCCCTGTGCTTGAAAAGCCTTCTGTGACCAAAGACATCCTATTACCAAACGGTCACGATCAAATGCCAATCCAAAAAGACATCTTTGAGGTGATGGACAAGCTACGTGAAATCTACCCAGATCGTGAGTTCGTCATGAGCCGCTTTGAAGAGGTCTTCGACCGTATCCGCGAAGAGCGTGACAACCTAGATACCATCAAAGGTGAGTTTAACGACGGTAAGTACATGCGTGTTCACCGCACCATTTCTTCGACTCGCATGGACATCAAGCTGATCCACGCAGAGGTAGAAAACAAGATCGTTAATATCTTAGAGCCGCTCGCTGCGATCGCTTGGACACTGGGTTTTGAGTACCACCATGGTCTTATAGAGAAAATGTGGAAAGAGAGCATGAAGAACCATGCCCACGATTCTATTGGTTGCTGCTGCTCAGACAAGGTTCATGCTGAGATCCTGAACCGCTACATTCTTGCTGACGATATGGCCACCAACCTGATCACTTTCTACAAGCGTAAGATCGTTGACCATATGCCAGCGCGCGAGGGCTGTGACAAGCTGGCGTTCTTTAACCTATCACCATACGAGCGTGAAGAAGTGATCAATACCACCATCACTATCCGCGCTGATAAATTTAATCTGTTTGATGATGAAGGCAACCCCGTTGAATACTTCATTCAAGACCAGCGTGTGATTGACCCAGGTAAGATTGACCGTCAAATCGTTCACTACGGTAATTACGACCCATTCATTGAATACGATATCCAGATCAAATACACAGTGCCTGCGATGGGCTTTACCACGCTGCATATTCAAGGTAGCCAAAACGGCGCACAAAAAGCTGTGAAGTCGACGTCAGAGTACCTAGAGAATGAGTTCTACCAAATCTCTGTGAACAGCAACGGTACCCTAACCGTACTGGACAAAGAAACGCAAATGACTTTCGACCAAGTGCTGCGCGTGGAAGACGGCTCAGACGATGGTGATGAGTACGACTACTCACCGTCTCGTAAAGAGTGGCTACTATATTCCGATGAGTTTGATGTTGAAACCAACATCAAACACGAAGGTTTCCAGTCTGTTGCGACAATCAAAACACGCATGAACGTGCCAGCAAACCTTGAAGAACGCGAGGCGCGTTCAGGGCAAAACGGCTTCGTCGATATGAACTGCAAGGTAGTGCTCAAACAAGGTTCACGCCGGATCGAAGTTCGTATGGAAATGGACAACCAAGCCGACGATCACCGTGTTCGCGTGCTGGTACCGACACCGTTTGTTTCTGAGACTGTAGTAGCGGACAACCAATTTGGTTTGATTACTCGTCCAACCAACGACCCAGCAATGGATGTTTGGGAGCAAGAGGGCTGGAAGGAAGCACCAGTGCCGGTGTACCAGCTTATGAATTTTGCAGCGGTAGAAAACCAAACTGGCGGCATGGCACTGATGACCAATGGTCTGCGTGAGTTCGAAGTGATTTCCAGCCAAGGTAATGAAGAACGCGACACCTTCGCACTCACTCTATTCCGCGGTGTAGGCGTGCTTGGTAAAGAAAACCTGCTGCTTCGCCCAGGTCGACCGTCTGGTATTAAGATCCCAACACCAGACTCACAAACTCGAGGCAAGATTGTATGTGAGTTCGCACTATTTGGTTTTGCGGGTAATCACATCGACGCCAACCTAATGGCCGAGGCTCGTGACAATGTGACGCCAATCCAGTGTTACAACAAGATCCCATACAACGCGATGAAGCTTAACGTAGGCGAGCAAGATAAGCCGTTGACCTACTCGCTACTCAACAAGGGCAAAAAAGGCGCGGTTCTGAGTGTCCTCAAAAAAGCTGAAGATGACAATGCATTGATTCTACGTGTCTACAACCCAGCAGAGACGGGCAGCATCGAGGACCACATTGACTTTGCTCAGCCAGTGACGTCATGGCGAGAGGTGAGCCTAGATGAACGAGCGCGCGAAACGAATGTAGCGTTGCAATCATTCGGTGAGCTGAAGCCTTGCCAAGCTCGAAGCTTCCAAATCAAGTTCTAACATCCACCAGCTCCCTCAATTGGGGGAGCAACCCATCGCTGATTGGTAGAAAAACACATGTCTCTAGTAAAACTTAGCAATGATATCAAGCACTATGCGTGGGGAAGCAAAACCTCCATCACTGAGCTATTTGGCATTGAAAACCCAAAGAATGAACCACAGGCTGAAATCTGGATGGGTGCCCATGCCAATGGTAGTTCAGTCCTTGAAGACTCTGGTTCTTCACTCGCAGACTATATTGCCAGTGACAAGCAAAAAGCCCTTGGTGACTACACAACCAATCGATTTGGAGAGCTTCCGTACTTGTTTAAGGTGCTTGCTGCAGAAACGCCATTATCGATTCAGGTGCACCCTAACAAGCATAAGTCCGAGCTCGGCTTTGAGCGAGAGAATGCCCAAGGTATCCCACTTGATGCCGCAAACCGCAATTACAAGGATCCGAACCACAAGCCTGAACTGGTTTATGCGCTTACTTTCTACAAGGCGATGAATGGATTTCGACCAATCGAAGACATCGTTCGCTTGTTTGAATCCATTAGTATTGACTCACTTGAGCCTCAGGTGACTGCTTTGGCGAACAACCAAACCAGTGTTGGTCTCAAACGCTTTTTTGCCGAGATCATGTCTATTAGCGGAGACAATAAGCAGCAGGCACTGCAAGAGCTTTATGCCGCGTACGAGAGACCCGCAAAAAGTTTGATGGTTAGGGAAGCCTTGTCTTATAGTCAGAGTTTCTCTCAACACTACGCCAATGACATTGGTCTGTTTGCACCACTGATGCTAAACACCGTTGAACTCGCACCAGGTGAAGCGATGTTTTTGCATGCCGAAACCCCTCATGCTTATGTAGAGGGAACAGGCCTAGAGATCATGGCGAGTTCAGACAATGTTCTGCGCGCAGGCTTAACACCGAAGTACATCGACGTATCCGAGCTTATCGACAACGTTAAGTTCCAGCCTATCAAACCAGAAGATATCAGGCTTAATCCTGTAAACAAGTCAGGCCGGCTTAGTTACCCTATTCCAGTGGACGATTTTGGGTTTGACATTATTCAGTCTAACCAAGAAGTCCAACGTCAATACTTGCGCAGTGCAGAGATACTGTTCTGTGTAGAAGGTGAAGTAACCATATCGTCATCAGACAACCAAGTTGTATTAAAACCTGGCGAATCGGTATTCATCAGCAATGATTCTGCTCATTACCAATATCAAGGGAATGGTGTTCTTGCTCGTGCGTTTAACTAACCCCCGGTTACCGTGAACGCATTCAAAACACCTAGAGCCTGTTTAATTGAGACTTCACAGGCTCACTATTGGTAACTTATGGTCTTTTACGTAAATCGTAACAACCGCTTTGACCAACCCCGCTGCTAGGCGGGGTCTTTTCTTGTGCTTCTCTGCGCTCTAAAGTTGGATTACCAATAGAATCATTAACGACCCAGCATTCGGCTTAGCGTGCCATCTTTGTCTATGGCTTGGTGTTTGATAGCGCCTAGTACATGCAAAGCAACAGCCACCATCAACACCGTCGCTCCAATGCCATGTAAGTTACTGCCGAGCGAGCCAAGCCACTCAATCTTGTCACCCTTGTCATATAGAACCCAACCAAACACATCGATGCCTCTTCCTCCGCCGATGCTCATCATGATGCCAGACGTTGGCATGAGTAATGTGCCCAACAGAAGTAAGTGATGAATAGATTTCGCAGCGATTTCTTGCAGTCTTGGCATAGGTGCAACGCTTTCGATCGCACCCTCTTTAAATCGCCAGAGCAGGCGAGTGGTGGCGATCACAAGTAAAATCACACCCAGTGATTTATGAATTCCGAGGAGTTCGAATTTTTCTGGACTACGCTCCATCGATTCAAAGACTTTACCGAGTACGAAGATCCCGATAAAGGTTAGTCCTGTTAACCAGTGAAGAGCAATTGTCGGTTTTGATAATTTTTTTGACATGATTATGTTTCCTTAAAAAAGCTAAGGACATTATCAAGAATTTACAATTGTTAGGCGATAGTCAGGAATGTAAAGCTGTGTAAACATTCGTGTTTCGACGGTTCGACGGGTCGATTAAGCCAAATCTAGCTAATCGGGAGTTTGGTTTTTCGCTTAACTTGCCCGAATGCAAAGCTGGATTCAATCGAAGCGATATTGGTAAGCGGCGTAAGCTGACGACGAATGAACTGCTCGTAGGTTTTTAGTGATTCGCTCACCACATGCAGCAAGTAGTCGTGATTGCCTGTCATCAAAAAGCACTCCAATACCTCGTCCATACTGTCTATGTGACGCTCAAAGTCACGCATATTGTCCTCGGTTGGTTTATCCAACTTAACCAGCACGAACACGTTTATCGGTAAGCCACACGCTTCTTGATCCACGCTCGCGTGATAGCCGCGGATAACACCTTGTTTCTCCAATGCTCGGACTCTACGTAGGCATGGGGAGGGTGAGAGAGCAATACGATCAGCAAGCTCCTGATTACTCAGCCGGGCATTGCTTTGAAGCTCTTTCAATATCTTCTTATCAATCTCATCCATTGGCAGGTTCCTTCAATAATCTGTATTTCCGCGCAATTTTATTGCTCAGAGACCCTAAAACAGTTGGCACATCGCAATCATTAACATTTTTATAACACTAAACTTTTAAGAGGTAAAACAAAGGATGGAAATATGAATACCTCGACTCAACTCAGCCCTCTACGAAAAACAACCAAACACGAACAAGCAGAGGCATTGGCTATCGAGCAAGCCAAACACTTTGGTATCGATCCAAACAGCGAATACGGCATGTCGCTTGTAGAACTCGCGACCACGTTATACAAAGCGAACAACAAGACTCATGACCTATGGGCAATCACGGTCGAGGGCCTATCGGATCTTGATAAAAGCGATCGCATCGCATGGTTTAATGCTAAGCGATTCTTGTCGTTCCAGATCGCCAAGATCCTCGATAATCTTCAAAATCCCATGCGCGCCACGTATCAGTCAATTGCGACTAACAATGGTAACTTCGCGTCCAAAGGGGCCTACCCTATTTTTGACAATGTGGCGGCTATTTTCTCGGCAAGCCCAGTCATCACCCGCACAGCAACCTATCTTTTCGCGTGCACTGAGTGGATTGAAGATGCATTTAACGGCAAAGAGCCGTTGCATGACATCTACTCAAGGCTTCTTAATCCAACGTCTATTTCTCTCGCCAACCACATGGTCGATTTGGAAGCGGGGGAAAGAGCCAACCAATATCTCGCGTGGAACTTCAACTCTGGGATGGCAGCAATAGATGGTCTACTGAGTCATCTGCTCGGCTATGAAGATATCGTACTGGCGTCACGAAACATCTATGGCGGTTCATATCAATTGCTAGAAGACTGGTTCGCTAAACCTTCAAATCTCAATGTCGCGGTTGAATGGGTAGATGGTTATTCCGGTGATGACTTCGCCAAACGCTTGGATGAAGTAGCTGAGAAATACGCTGACCGAATAGAAAATGGCAAACGCATCTATATCTACCTTGAATCACCGTGCAACCCTCACGGATACGTGCTGGATGTCGCTGCTATTAGCCGCGCCGCACACACTCGCGGTTGGGATGTGATTGTCGACTCAACGGTTGGTACGCCAATGCTACATCCTGTGCTGAAACGCGATGACGTTATGGAGCGCCCTGACTATGTCATTCACTCGTATACTAAAGAGCTCGCAGGCTCGGGAACAACGACCGCCGGCGTGGTCATAGGTCGAAACGAAACCATGTTTATCCCCAAAGGCGAGAGTGTTCCATTCACTAAACCCAACGGTGATGAGGTCACTATTGAGTGGAATAACTCGCTGTTTTGGAACGTTTACTACATCAAGGGGGCTTTCCTCGATGCGGACAAGGCGTTTGAAGTACTCAACGGCATGAAAACCTACGAGATGCGTGTGGTGCAAAAAACGATTAATACGCTAACGCTAGCCAAGATCTTCGATGCACATCCCGATATTAATGTCTCTTGCCCTGCTCTGCCTGATAGCGACAACTACCATCACTGTCAGAAGAACATGTATCTCGGTTTGCCAGCGGCGCTGTTTACCATCGACATGGAGGGAAATGGCAATCGAGCATCTATCAATCGAGAAGTGTTCAAGCAGTTCTTTGACATGCTTGAGCCTGCGATTGGCATGCAAGTCAGCCTTGGACAAACCAACACGGTCGCGCTGTGCCCTGCTCTGACGACTCACTCAGAGCTTAGTGATTCAGCGCTGTCCGAAGCAGGTATAAAGCCCACCACGATGAGGCTTTCTATTGGTCTTGAAGATCCACGTATGTTTATTGCCCACATCATAGAAGCAGCAACTCTGTCTATTGATAGTAAGCATCCCGAGTTTTCACAAAGTTTTCCGTGTGCCGAGCAGATTGACGACATCTACCTGCAAACCTACACGCAGGTTCATGACAAAATCGTTCGCAATCAACCGAGTTTCAATACATTAAGGCGATAGCTCTGACTATCAGAGACGAGAGAAGCGAGAGCCCAGGCTCTCGCTTTGTTTTATTCCCTTGTTTGCTGTCAAATATGTCATTTAATCAGATGGTTATAATATCGACATAAAACTGTCATACCACTTCTCTACAGTCGGCGAGTCTACTTTCAAGGAGGAAACATGAAACACACACTCGCACTATCTGCATTAGCTCTAACAACATCAGCCTTAATAGGATGTTCTTCTAACTCACCAACATCCACTACCACCAGCTTTTCAGCGGTTGAGTCATACAACATCCAGTGTGCAACTCGCATTGAACCTCAGCCGAGCGAAATGTCGGTAAGTGGCCTAACATTGGTCGGTACTTCAATAGCAGACGCACCATTTGGCACATCAGCAGCCGAGATCGTTAGCTATGACACCTGTACCGACAAGCTATACGTCGTCAACGCGCAGGGAAAGAAGGTTGACGTTCTATCGCTTTCAGAAAGTGGCGAGCCTAGTGCGCAAGGTCAAATCGATCTAACCTCAGCAGCGACTCAGTCTGGCGTTGCGATCGGCGCAGCAAACAGCGTGTCCGCGCACCAAGGTTTGGTTGCGGTCGCCATTGAAAACGAAAACAAGCAAGAACCAGGCATCATCGCACTGTACCGCTCAGACTCTCTTGAGCTGATCACCACCTATCCAGCAGGTGCACTGCCAGATATGGTCAGTTTTTCAAAAGATGGTCAATACATCGCGGTAGCTAACGAGGGTGAACCTAACGCCGATTACTCCATCGATCCTGAAGGGTCTGTTACCTTAATCGACCTGAAAAGTGGACCACTCGATGCGGTTGTCACTCAGATTGATTTCCGTGAGTTCAATGAGGGCAACGCCCGTCATGGTGAACTGTCTTCGGACGTTCGTATCTCTCATCCGAACGCAACCGTCGCGCAAGACCTGGAGCCTGAATATCTAGCCTTTGATGACAATGGTCAGTTGTTTGTCGCTCTGCAAGAAAACAATGCTTTGGCTTCGATTGATGTTAGTGCAAAGCGAGTCACAGGCATCTATGGACTGGGTGGCAAGTCTTGGCAAGACGCTAAGCTCGACGCGTCAAACAAAGACAAGATAGTTGGCAATCTTCAAAGTTACCCAATGCTAGAAGGGCTATACATGCCTGACAGCATCGCCAGCTACACGGTTGACGGGCAGACTTATATCCTCACCGCAAATGAAGGCGACGGTCGAGAGTATGGCTTTGATACCACCCAACAAAAATGCGATGAGCTAGGTTACAAGTGGGATGGCGACGAAGACCAATCGAAAGCTGATTATCAATCGAAACAAGATTTTTGTATTGCCTATATCGACGAGGTTCGCGGTAAAAAGCTAAAGGTTGCTGATAACCACCCGCTTGCCGCAGCACTCAAAGACAACAAGCAACTTGCGCGCTTAAAGGTGATTAAACCTGAGGGTGAACTTGCCGCCGATCAGAAAGTGCAGGCGTTTGGTGCTCGTTCGTTCTCTATTTGGAATGACAAGGGCGAAAGGGTGTATGACAGCGGTGACGAGTTTGCCAACATTGTCCTGATGAACGACAAAGCCAACTTCAATAGCACCAATGACAACAACGACTCTGCGGATGATCGCAGCGATGATAAAGGTGTTGAGCCAGAAGCCATTGAAGTCGCATCGATCAATAATCGCCACTACGCCTTTATTGGGTTAGAGCGTCATGGTGGCATCATGGTTTACGACATTACCACACCAACTCAAGCACTTTTCGTAAGCTACGTAAATAACCGTGACTTCAGCCAACCTGTTTGTACCAAGGTGGATGATGGTGATTGTGACAACGACACCTACAATCCAAAAGCGGGCGATCTCGGTCCAGAGTCTATCAAGTACTTCACTAGGCAAGGCCAGCACTTTATTGCCGTGTGCAACGAAGTGAGTGGCACGACGTCGGTATACAGTATCGATTTCTAAACATAAAAACGGCGCCTCACTTGAGCCGCCGTTTTTATTGCCATCCGATTTAGCGATTATGCTAATACATTGCAGCCTTCACTGAGTTCTGCAGGTCGCTTCCAAGTATAAAGGTACTCATCTAGATACTTGCCACAAGGCGATTCCATACGCTGCTTGAGCTCTCGATTTCCACCCAAAGCTTCATAGAACTTAATTGCGTTGGCGTTATCTGCTAACACTTCTAGGAATACGCCGTTGTCAGGATAGAACTTCTCTGCCCACTTGACCGCTTGGATGATCAGTTGCTTGGCGATACCACGACGCTGCGCCTCAGGAGTAACGTGTAGATTATCGATGATAGTGCCGTAATCCACGTTATGATTACCAAAAAGACAGATAAAGCCCAATAGCTTACCTTCTTCTTCCGCAACCAATACGTGTTGGCTAAAAGGTGGATTGAGCAATCTTGTTTGCCAAATCAGTTGTTTATCTTCGAGTACGGTTTCATCAAGATAAGACTGACGCATGATGCCCTTATAGGCGGCTTGCCAACTTTCTGCATGAAGTTGCGCAACACTCTGAAAGTCAGCATATTCTGCTACTCTAAATTCCATTTTACAGTACCTAGTGCTTTAGTTTTTACATATCCTTAAATTACATACTAGTTATCTGTAACTAAATTGCAATCCATGCTGATTATCTTCTGTTCATTTGAACGTAAAAAAGGGAGATCTATCGCGATCTCCCTAAAATTGACTGGATAACGGCTTGTTTTTAACAGCTGACTACATCAGCAATACGCTCGAGCAAACTTACCTGAGCAGGTCACCTTATAACCTTTCGCTGATACAGGGATAAATACCGATTGCCCACGCTCAATAGTTAGAGTCTCACCATCAGTATGCGTTAACTCGACTGGCGCATCTAAAGCAAGAAGGATTTCAGGGGTGGACACCGTTACCTCTCGTTTAACTTGATTCACATACACACTAAACTTGAAGTCACCAACAGGTACGGGATAGTGCTCTGCGCCATTATCAAAGCTTGGTGCGGTTAGCAGTTCATCGCGAGCCTTTGGCTCAAAGATGGTACACGACGCAAGCTCTGCGACGTCAATGTGCTTTGGCGTTAACCCCGCTCTTAGCACATTGTCTGAATTCGCCATGATCTCAAGTCCTGTGCCCTGACAATAAGCGTGCGGAGTACAAGCATGGAGGAACATGGCTTCTCCCGGCTCAAGAGTCAATACATGAAGCATCAACGGAGCGAACAGTCCAATATCTCCAGGGTATCGCTGTTCAAGCCACACAATGAGCTCAAAGGTCTCATTACCCGATTGGCTTTGAGCATAAGTCAAAAGCTTATCTAACGCGGCTTCCTTCTTGTGCCCCTCTAAGTTCAGCATACCTACGAAAAAGCGTTCAAGCCCCTCTGCGTTTTGATTGGCTTGATAGCCTTCTACCATTTCCGACAGCTCTGCGATACCTAACGCTTCAAAGTAGCTCAGTATCTCTTGATGAGGTCGAAAACCGTTCATCGCCTGATAGCGCGTTAAAGCGTAGACCAGCTCAGGCTTGTGGTTTGGGTCACGGTAGTTGCGAGTGTCACTGTTTCTCGGAATCCCTTCACGGTCTTCTTTTGCAAAGCCTTGCTCAGCTTGGCTTTTACTCGGGTGAACTTGAATCGATAGCGCACTTTTCGCCGCAAGGACTTTAAACAAATAGGGTAGCTCACCGTATTCTTGTTCGATCGACGCACTTAACACTGCCTCTGGATTCGCAGCTATCAACTGATCAAGACGAACTTGCTCGTTGTTTAGCGTGACATGAGAGCAGCCATTTGGATGGGCACCCATCCAGAGTTCGGCTTGTGGTGTGTTTTCTGGGTTGTCGATACCGAGAAGCGCCGAGAACGACGTATCGCTGCCCCACGCATACGTTTGAATCACGTTACTCATCGGTAAAAAGTGCTGCTGTGTCATTGTATTCCAACCAAATTTCAAAGGGATCTTGATAACCATCTGCGCCAAATCGCTATCAAGATCCGAATAAGTCACTGGGATCCTGTGAGGAGTCTATATAATTTAACAGAACTACATTTATAACTATATAGTTTTAAATGTAGAAGAATATATAAATAAGCACTAGATCAAACTTTGAAAAAAATCACAGGAGAAAAAAGGTTGGACGATCAAAAAAGCCCCCTCGGGCTCGAATCGAGGGGGCTTGTGTTATCGGAGCGAATGTGGAGGTTTGGGGGTTACTTCGCTACATCCAGAATGATGGCTTCTAGCTTATCTAAGCCCTCTGCCAGCACATCTGATTCAATCGTCAACGGTGGAAGCAAGCGAATGACGTTCGCTTTCACACCACACGATAGCAAGATAAGACCATTTTCTTGGGCTTTGGCGATCACGGCCTTAGTGACATCTTGCAAAGGCTTTTGTGTCTCTGGATCGGTGAACTCAATCGCCATCATTGCACCAATTGTTCGAATCTCACCAATGGCAGGAACCGTTTTTTGCAGCGCTGTCATGCGAGCATTGACGACTTCACCAATACCTTGAGCTTTCGCGCACAGTTGCTCTTCTTCGATGATCTTCAGAACTTCTAAGCCAGCAATACAGCCAAGTGGAGAGCCCGCATACGTTCCGCCAAGACCACCCGGAAGTGCTGAGTCCATTACGTGTGCTTTACCCACAACCGCTGAGATTGGGAAACCACCCGCAATCCCTTTTGCCATAGTCATCAAATCTGGTTCGATACCAACGTGCTCAGTGGCAAACATTTTACCTGTGCGAGCAAAACCCGTTTGGATCTCATCAGCAATCAACAAGATTCCGTGCTTGTCACACAGTGCACGTACCGCCTCGGCAAAATCTTGAGGCGCTTGATAGAAACCACCCTCACCTTGAACCGGTTCAAAGATGATCGCCGCGACGCGACTTGGTTCGATATCACAAGCAAACAGATCCTCTAGCGCTTGTAAGCTATCTTGAGTGCTAATGCCGTGGAACGCATTTGGGTATGGCGCGTGGAAGATCTCATTTGGGAAAGGGCCAAAGCCCGCCTTGTAAGGGGCGATTTTGCCTGTCAAACCCATGGTCATGTTGGTACGACCGTGGAAACCACCTTTAAATGCGATAACACCGCTACGTCCCGTGTGCGCTCGCGCTACTTTGACCGCATTCTCTACTGCTTCTGCACCCGTGGTTAAGAAGATCGCCTTCTTCTCAGTATCACCAGGAGCAAGCTCAGTGAGCTTTTCTGCTAGCTCAACGAATGACTCGTATGGCGTAACCATTGCACAAGTGTGTGAGAAATTCTCAATCTGCGCTTTCACCGCTTCTGTAATACGCGGATGAGAGTGACCTGTGTTGGTTACAGCGATGCCCGCCGCGAAATCGATGTATTTGTTGCCATCGACATCCCAGACATGAGCGTTTTCTGCTTTTTCAACGTACAGTGGATACAGTGCGCCCATGCCCTGAGCGATAACCTTGCTTCTTCTTTCGTGTAGTTGTTGATTTTTCATTGTTTAATCCTTGATAAGTTATCGCTTAGTTGCCACCAAAACATAGGTATTTCACGTCCATATACTCGTCGATACCTTGCTTCGCGCCTTCACGTCCAATGCCTGACTGCTTAACACCACCAAACGGTGCAACCTCAGTAGAAATAATGCCTTCGTTAATTCCAACCATGCCGTATTCCAGTGCTTCTGCCACTTTCCATACACGGTGGATATTTTGGCTGTAAAAATAGCTCGCTAGACCATAGATAGTGTCGTTGGCCATCTCGATAAGCTCTTCGTCTGTCTCGAAGCGAATCACAGGCGCAACCGGACCAAAGATCTCTTCTTGAACGATATCCATGCTGTGCTCAACGTCTTTGAGCACGACTGGCTGCATGAAAAGACCGTCTAGGGTTTTCAGCGGAGTTACCGGTGTCGCACCTTGCTCAACCGCACGGTCGATCAGTGCTTGGATACCTTCTTTTGCACTTTCGTTAATAACCGGACCGATGTTTACACCTTCATCTAGGCCGTTACCAATCTTGAGCTGTTGTACCGCAGCATCAAACTTAGCAACGAACTCATCATAGACATTGCTATGGACGTAAAAGCGGTTTGCACACACGCATGTTTGTCCAGCGTTACGGAACTTAGATGCCATAGCACCTTGTACTGCGGCATCAATGTCAGCATCGTCGAACACGATGAACGGTGCATTACCACCAAGCTCCATAGAGGTGCGTTTCACATCTTTCGCCGATTGCGCCATCAATACGCTGCCTACCTGAGTAGAGCCTGTGAAAGATAGCTTTCTGATCAATGGATGCGAGGTAAAGATTGCGCCAATCTTACGAGAGCTTTCACCTAACACCACTTGCAATGCGTCTCTTGGGATACCCGCTTGATACGCAAGCTCAGCCACGGCAAATGCCGATAGCGGTGTAGAATCCGATGGTTTCACCACAAAGCTACAACCCGCAGCCAGTGCTGGACCTGCTTTACGTGTGATCATCGCAATTGGGAAGTTCCAAGGGGTAATAGCAACAGCCACACCAATTGGCTGCTTGATGGTGACTACACGTTTATCCGCTGTTGGACCCGGAATCGTATCGCCATAAGTGCGCTTAGCTTCCTCTGCGAACCATTCAATAAAGCTCGCCCCATAAAGCACTTCACCCGCTGCTTCTGCCAACGGCTTTCCCTGCTCCATCGTCATGATTCGAGCAAGGTCATCTTTGTTTTCTAGAATAAGTTGGAACCAACGGTTCAGCAGACCAGCTCGTGTTTTAGCTGGCACTTTTGCCCACTCTTTTTGAGCCATGTCTGAGCGCTCAATGGCATCCATCAGTTCTGCTTCGCTTGAGCGAGGCGCGTAGCCAACGATCTCTGCCGTTGCAGGATTTGTTACTTCAACAGCGTCATCCGCTGCCGTCACCATAAAGGACAATAGGCTCTTGTTATCAATTTGCTGCATGGTGATTCCTTATGTTTCATCAACCCAGCGAGGGGCTGGGCGCTAATCTTTTAGCTGGTTTTCATTGAATAAGCAGACAAGCTATGCCGGTATCTGCTGCGTGATACAGTGAATATTACCCCCTCCAAGGAGGACTTCACGCGTCGGAATACCGACAATTTGGTAATCTGGTAATGCTTTTGCGAGTATTTCTTTGGCGATGTCGTCAAAGTCGCTATCTAGCAATGGCAGGAAAATATGCCCATTAACCATAAGGAAGTTGGCATAGGATGCGCTTAAACGTTCCCCTTCTTGGCGATTCATGCCATCGCTCGATTCAATCCCATTCGCTTCTTCATGAGAGTAGAACAAAGGTCCAGGTAGTGGCACCTTGATGACTTCAATCGAGCGACCTTTTGCGTCTGTTTGTGAGGCTAGTGCCGCGAACGCTTCTCTTGAAAGAGAATATTGAGGATCGAATGGATCATCAGTCCAGCTCAGCACCACTTTCGCAGGCGCGACCACATGGATAAGGTTGTCTACGTGACCATCAGTCTCATCGTTAAATAAGCCTTTTGGTAGCCAAACCACCTTATCGATACCCAAATACTCGCGCAGTTGCGCTTCAATTTGTGATTTAGACAGACTCGGGTTTCGACCCGGACTCAATAAGCACTCTTCTGTCGTATACAAAGTACCTTCACCATCGGTATGGATCGCTCCGCCCTCTAGTACAAACGGCGCACGGTAATGGTCAATGCCCATGACATCGCACACAGCTGCTGCGACCTTGTCGTCATCACTCCAATCCTCGTAAAGACCGTTGTACGCACCACCCCAAGCATTAAACTGCCAGCTCACACCGCGTCTTTCTCCAGCCGAGTTAACAACCACCGTTGGACCAATATCTCGCATCCATGAGTCGTTAAACGACATCTCAACCAATTTGACTGAGCTGTTCAACATAGCTCGAGCGGTTTCATATTGCGCGGAGCTCACTGCAATAGAGACCGTCACGACCTCAGAAATCGCATTGGCGACAGCAGCAAAAGTTTGCTGAGCGGGCTTGGCTTTGTTACGCCAGTTATCGCGGCGCTCAGGCCAAGCTAGCCATACTTCTCTAATTGGCTCGAACTCTGCGGGAAATACGAATCCATCTTGTCTTGGTGTTGTGGTGAGTTTCATCGGTCACCTCGTTACTTCGCTAGGCTTAGAACATCTTGATAAAGATCTGGGCGACGGTCACGGAACAATCCCCATGCGTGACGTGCTTTTGTCGTCTCTTTAAGATCAATCTCTGCGTAGATGATCGCTTCGCCTTCACGCGGAGCTTCTGCTAGCTTGCCACCTGTGTGATCGGTGATAAATGAAGAGCCATAAAAAGTCGTCTCAATGCCGTCATCAACTTCAACACCAACACGGTTCGACGCAATCACAGGGACTAGGTTTGCTGCTGAATGACCTTGCATTGTGCGCTGCCAGTGATCGCGAGAATCAAGTGTCAAGTCTTGTGGCTCAGAGCCAATTGCCGTTGGATAGAAGATCGCTTCTGCCCCATTCAATACTAGGCTGCGAGCTAACTCAGGGAACCATTGATCCCAACAAATACCCGCGCCAAACGTACCGTACTTAGTCTTCCAAACCTTAAAGCCGGTGTCGCCAGGGCTAAAGTAGTACTTCTCGCTGTAACCAGGGCCATCTGGAATGTGAGACTTGCGATAGTTCTCTAGTACCGAACCATCAGCATCAATCATCACAAGGGAGTTGAAGAAAGTGTTGCCTGCTTTCTCAAAGTAGCTCACTGGAATCACTACATCGAGCTCTTTTGCAAGGGCGCTGAGTTCTTTGATTAGGCGACAGTTATCTGTCTCTTCCGCTAGTTCAAAGTACTTAGATTCTTGTTTTTTACAGAAATAAGGGGCAGCCATGAGCTCCTGTGGCACGATGACATTGGCACCATTTGATGCTGCTTCACGGATCGCACCTTTAATTTTCTCTAGGTTTGCTTCTAGGTCCCAAGTTTTCGTCAACTGAAGGGCAGCAAATTTGATTACTTTACTCATAGGATCTTCCTTTATCTCTTCTTAATTAGGGCTGACTGAGTGCCTGTCATTGCAGGCACTTCTTTTTGTCTAGTGGTGTTTTTATATTTACCTGGGATTAGATTGCGAGTTTGTCGCGCAAGTTGTAGTACGCCGCACCCATTGCCGTGAACGGAATCGCGAAATGGCGACCGCCAGGGAACGTTACATGCGTAAGGTCGGCGAAGGCATCAAAGCGTTCAGCGTGACCAGATAGCGCTTCAGCGAGCAGTTTTCCTGCAAGGTGCGTACAAGTCACACCATGGCCGCTGTAGCCTTGCAGGTAGTAGATGTTGTCAGCAAAAGAGCCAAACTGCGGCATACGGGAGTAAGTCAGCAGGAAGTTACCCGTCCACTTGTAATCAATACCGATGCCTTTAAGCTGCGGGAAGATCTTCTCCATCTTCGGACGAATCAAGGCTTCAATGTTCTCTGGGTCACGTGCGCCGTATACTACGCCACCTCCAAACAGCAGACGCTTATCTGCACTGAGGCGGAAGTAATCCAACAGATAGTTACAGTCTTCAACACAGTAATCTGATGGCAAGATATCTTTCAACATCGATTCTGATAGTGGCTCGGTAGCCACAACTTGAGTACCACAAGGGATCGCTTTATTACTGATGTTTGGTGCCAAACCGCCCAAGTACGCATTTCCTGCTAGGACAATGTACTTCGCTTTTACACTGCCTTTTTCTGTGTGAGCGACAGGGTTCACGCCTTTTTCCACGCGCGTTACGCCCGATTGCTCAAAGATTTGACCACCAAGAGCTGTGATAGCTGCGGCTTCTCCAAGCGCAAGTTTTAGTGGGTGAATGTGACCACCATTCATGTCGAGTAGCGCGCCTTTATAAGCTGTCGTACCGACCGTAGCTTCAACTTCACTTGCATCCATTAGGCTTAGCTTATCGTTACCGTAGCGTTCCCAGTGTTTCTTATGCTCTTCCAAGCCTTTCATCTGCTTGTTGTTTAGTGCAGTGAACATACCGCCCTGTTTGAAGTCACAGTCGATGTTGTGCTTGTCGATAAGACCGCGAATGATGTCGCCACCTTCGAAAATCATGTCACATAGAGCTTTTGCTTGCTTCTCACCGTAGCGGCTTTCAATCACATCCACATCGCGGCTGTAACTATTTACAATCTGGCCGCCATTGCGACCGGTAGCGCCGAAGCCAACCTTAGCATTCTCTAGCACCACGACTTTAAAGCCCTTTTCAGCAAGATGCAGCGCTGACGATAGTCCCGAGAAACCTGCACCAACCACGCAAACATCACACTCGATATTATCTTGCAGTTGTGGGTACTCACTTACGTTCTGAATCGAGTGAGCGTAGTATGAATCTGTATGTTTATTCATAGTTCTATTCCTTGTTGTTACAGCTTCGGGCTTAAGGTTGGAGACGAATCCACGTCGTTTTGGTTTCGGTAAATTTTTCAATGGCATGGATAGACTTATCACGTCCGTTACCACTCATTTTGAATCCACCAAATGGGACGGTCATATCGCCCTCGTTGTAGTTGTTCACCCACACCGATCCCGCCTCTAATTGCTTAGCGACGCGGTGTACGCGATTGATGTTGTCACTCCATAAAGCCGCACCTAGCCCGTACTGAGAGTCGTTGGCAATGGCAATGGCTTCTTCTTCTGTTTTAAATGGAATGACACAAAGAACAGGTCCGAATATCTCTTCTTGGGCAACACGCATGCTGTTATCGACGTTGTCTAGGATCACAGGCTCAACAAATGCGCCCGTACCTTCAACATCACCGCCGCAGCGAACCACAGCGCCGGCTTCTTGGCCAAGCTTTACATAGTCGAGTACTTTCGCTTTATGCTCACGGTCGATTAATGCACCCATGGACGACGTTGGGTCCATCGGGTCTTTTGGCATAAAGCCTTGAGCGGCACTGATGACTTTATCGATGAACACTTCTTTAATGCTTTCGTGTACTAGCAATCGGGTAGCGGCAACGCAGACTTCACCTTGGTTGTAGAAGCATCCTGCTGCCGTTTCTGCTGCGGCTCTGTCTAGGTCAGCGTAATCTTCAAATACGATATTGGCATTTTTACCGCCGGCTTCCGCCCACACTCGTTTGAGGTTAGTTTCACCCGATGCGATCATCAGATGGCCCGCAACACGTGTTGAACCGGTAAACGCAATACAGTCTACCCCTTCGTGACGAGCGAGCGCTTCACCTGCTTCATGGCCAAAGCCCGTAATCACTTGGAATACGCCAGCAGGGATCCCTGCTTCATTGGCGAGTTTGCCGAGGAAAATGGCCGTCAACGAAGACTTTTCAGACGGTTTAAGGATAACGCTGTTCCCCGCGGCCAATGCCGGACCTAGCTTCCAACAGCCGATCCACAATGGGAAATTCCAAGGAACCACAGCCGCAACCACACCAATGGCTTGGTGAGACACGAACGCGTGCACGTCTTTCTCGGTTGGAGCGACTTCGCCGTAAACTTTATCGATAGCCTCTGCATACCAACGGATGGACTTAGCAGCGCCCGGTATGTCTGTTGAGACACTATGAGAAATAGGTTTACCCGTATCAAGGGTTTCAAGTAATGCCAACGCTTCAACGTTTTCGTCGATAAGATCAGCAAACTTGATCAGGATAGATTTTCTGTGTGCTGGAGAGCTTTGGCTCCATTCGCCCTTTTTAAAGGCTCTTTTCGCGTATTCAACGGCAAGATCGACGTCGGCAGATTTACAGCGAGCGATGTTGGCGATGATCTCATCCGTGGCAGGGTTGACCACTTCAAGTGTCGTCTCATCAACAGCGGTAGTGTATTCGCCGTTAAGAAAAGCGCGCTGTTCAATTACCTGCGCCTCTCGTTGTTCAATCCATTGTTGTTGCGTTTTCATACGCTCTCCTTGGTTACCTCAAGGCGCTAGAATGCTTTTGGTGTATGAGCACTTATCATTCTGCAAGCCTTATCGGAGTAATTAGTAAATTTGTGTGGGATGGTCGTGTCGATTACATAGGATTCGCCTTCTTTGATTAGATAGGTTTCACCGTTGTACTCTAGTTCGACTTCACCGCTCAATACGGTGCCGACTTCCTCTCCGTCATGCTTAATATTGGACGCTCCTGTTGTGCTTTTTGGAGCGTATTCCTCTATCAAAAATCCAATTTCTTGTTTGTTGCTGCCGTTGTTGACCAGTTTCATTGATACCGTTTCACTGCCGATTTCAATCAAGTCTTCCGGCTTAATCACTACTTTTACTTCTTTGTTTTCTTGCTGCTCCAGAGTAAAAAACTCAGAAAGTGACAAGGAAAAAACGTTCACTATTTTTTGCAGAGAACTCACCGAAGGACTCACTTTGGCATTTTCAATGGATGAGATAGCACTATGTGTAATGCCTGCTCGCTCTGCCAGTTCTCGTTGTGAAAGTCCGCGCTCTTTTCTTAGTTGAGCAATATTTTTACCAATCTGGTGGTTGTCCATGCATTCAGCCTCTAAATTACTGGAAAGCTGACATAATAAATTCTTTAAACAAAATTTGTGAGAAATGATTGTTTTTTGCTTCCCATTCTGGGTGCCACTGCACGCCAACAAAGTATTTTTGCCCCGGTAAGCTAAATGCTTCAATAAGACCATCCGGTGCTTTTGCTTCCACTTTTAGTACTGAACCGAGCTGTTTAACCCCTTGGTTATGAAGGGTATTGACCTCAAACTTGCTGGTATCTTCCCATTTGGCATTCACCAGCCACTCTTTGAATACACCGTCACCTTCAACGTATACAGGGTGAGCCGGTGCGTATTTCTCAGTAAAGTCTTTCGACTCATTTTCACGATGATCTTGATAACCTGACTCATGTACCGCCGGATCTAAGCTACCACCCAGCGCCACGTTCATCTCTTGGAAACCGCGACAGATCCCTAAACACGGAATATTCATGTCTATAGCTCGACGAATCAATTGAATAGATAGCTCGTCACGCGCTTCATCTTTCTTCTTCTCTTCATGACTGCCGTTATAACGGTGCGGTGCTACATTAGAGTGGCTTCCTGGAAACAGTAGCCCGTCACAGACAGCCAGCACGCTGTCTAACTCATCTGTTTCTATAGCCGATGGCAAGATGATTGGTGTACCACCGAAATCTTTCACCGCTTGTAGGTAGAACTCATTCAATGCCTGTATTTGATAGCCAGCGAGCTCTTTCTTACAGCTTACGAGTCCTATTATTGGTTTTCTTATCTCAGACATTGTCACACTCACGTTCGATTTATTTAACAAAAACCGTACAACCCACGTACACAATTATCAACAGTAGTGTTCAAAATAGATTCCAAAGCGTGATTTTGATCTCTATTTCGGTCAAAAAAAGCACTAATTTCGCTCGATATATTGAGCAAAAGCCGATCAACTGTTACAAATTAGTTAACGTTTAACACGGTAGAAATAATCACCAAGTTGAACAAAACACAATAAAAACAACAATTTAAACTTACAATTCAGCCAAAAACCCTCATTAGCTAATGGTTATTGTGTTCAATTTGTTAAACACCGCATCATTTAGCGTCAGTCAGACAGGGTAACTAGGAGTAGTAAAGATGGATACCTATTTACAGGAAGTTAAAAATTTTCGACAAAACTGGCCAGAGATTGAGTATGTTGACGTTATATTTACCGATCTTAACGCCACGCCTCGCGGCAAACGCATTCCAGTCGGCGCGCTTGAGAAGCTCGCGAAAGGTGTCGCCCTCCCCCTCTCTACTATTACTCTAGATACCAAAGGTGCTGTTGTTGAATCGGCTGGGCTGGGTGAAGACCTTGGTGAGCCTGATAACCTTTGTTTCCCTGTTTCTGGAACACTGTTACCAACGGCAAAAGAAGGAACAGGTCAGGTTTTGCTTTCCATGATGGAAGATGATGGCAAAACGCCACATCGACTGTTTATCCGCAATATTGTTGAACGTATGGTGGAAACCCTACACGCTAAAAATCAATTCCCTGTCGTGGCGCTAGAGCTTGAATTCTATCTTATCGATAAAGTGCGCGGCGAGAATGGTGAACTGCAAACCGCCATCAACCCAACTAAGAATAAAAGAGAACGTGACACCGAAGTTTATGATGTCGATGGCCTTGATGACTATGCCGACTTCTTATCAGAACTGAACGCAGCTGCCGCCGACCAAAGCTTGAATACAGCAGGCGCGCTAGCAGAGTCTGCGCCAGGTCAATTTGAAATCAACTTCAATCACTCTAAAGACGTACTGCGTGTTTGCGATGAAATCGTCTTCTCAAAACGCCTAATCAAACAGATCGCTCACAAGCATGGTTTTGACGCGACCTTCATGGCGAAGCCGTTCCTCGAAGAAGCAGGAAACGGTCAGCACATGCACATCAGTCTCATCAACGAGCAAGGCGATAACCTATTTACTAATAATGAGGATGACTCAGCAAGTCCATTGTTCTTCCAAACAATGGCAGCGATGTTGTCCCAAATTCCGGACGCGATGGCACTTCTCTGCCCGAACGTGAACTCTTACCGTCGATTTGTACCAGGTGCTTATGTACCAACACGTGCCGATTGGGGTGAGAACCACCGAGGAGTCGCACTTCGCGTACCGATTAGCGATGGTAAAAACCGTCGTATTGAACACCGCATCGCTGGTGCGGATGTTAACCCTTACATTCTCGCTGCAGTAGTACTATCCGCAGTATTAGCGAGTGATAACTATACCCAAGAACAGTGTCCACCAGCCCTAAGTGAAAATGCCATCGACCTGCCAACACGCATGTCCGATGCCCTAACTCAACTCGATAACAGTGAATTAGGCACGTATTTCTCCCAGGACTTTATTGATATGTATCTCGCTTGCAAACGAAGTGAACTGGCTGAATTTGAGCGCATTATTACACCGCTTGAAATCGACTGGATGCTTCACTCTGCATAAAGAAAGGAATTAGTTTATGACTACGCAGACAAAGGCGCTGGAGGCGCCGCTCAAAATAAGCAGCAAACATTTGGCGGTCAGCCTGACTATTGTCTTCTTGTTTATTACCTTTACTTCAATTGGATTGAACCATGTCGAAGGTGAAAGCTATGGTTGGCTTGCCCTGCTGCCAACATCACTTGTTCTTGTGTTCGCACTGACGACTCACCGAACCGTCGAAGCACTGTTTAGCGGCACTATCGCTGGGGTGCTTCTGCTAGACCCAACAAGCGCGGTTGAACAAATCGTTGGCATCTCGATGGATGTCATGATGAACGAGACAATTGCTTGGATCATCTTGGTTTGTGGTCTGATGGGCGGCTTGATCGCTATCCTTGAAAAAGGCGGCAGTATCCTAAGCTTCAGTGACATGCTAGTAAACAAGGTTAAGAGCCGTAATCAATCACTGCTGATGACCTTCTTCTTGGGTATTCTGATCTTTATCGATGACTACCTCAATGCTATCGCGATCTCATCTTCAATGAAGAAGATCACCGATGGCTATCAGGTGTCCCGTGAGAAACTTGCGTACCTCGTTGACTCAACAGCGGCTCCAATTTGTATCCTAGTTCCTATCTCAACTTGGGCTATCTTTTTCAGCTCCCTTCTAGAAGCCAATGAAGTAGCAGAACCAGGTCAAGGTATTGCGGCGTACATTCAAGCTATCCCTTACATGGCTTACGGCTGGGTAACGCTCGGCATCGTGTTCTTAGTTGCGATTGGCAAAATGCCAGACCTCGGCGCGATGAAAAAAGCGGAAGAGCGTGCACGTAATGGTCAAGTGAAGCCAGATGGTGCTGTAGACATCGATTTTGGTTCAGACATCAAAGCGCACTCGAATCCAACAATGGGGCTGATCAACTTCCTACTGCCGATGGTCGTACTAGTCGGTGCATCTTGGTACTTTGGTATCGATCTACTTGCAGGTGTGTTTGTTGCAATCATCTTCACCATCTGTTTCTACGGCTTCCAAAAGCTTGTAACCATGAATGAGCTGTTTGATGCGGTTTATGACGGTATCAAGGTCATGTTGCTTCCACTCGCAACAGTTATTGGCGGCTTTATGCTAAAAAGCGTTAACGACTCGCTTGGTTTAACGCAATACGTGATTGAGACAGTTAGCCCTTATCTATCTGCTCAGTACTTCCCTGCTCTGATCTTCTTGGTCACAGGTGGTCTAGTTTTCGCATCAGCATCTTCATGGGGTACGTTTGCGGTTGCCATGCCAATCATCCTGCCACTGGCAGAGCAAATTGGTGTACCGCTACACCTTACGATTGCAGCAATGCTTTCAGCATCGGCGGCAGGTAGCCACTCATGTTTCTTTAGTGATTCGACTGTGCTATCCGCTCAGGGCTCTGGTTGTACGTCAATGCAACACGCAACGACGCAGTTCCCATACGCGCTTATCGGTATTGTTGCTACAACCCTATTCTTCATTGTGGTTGCTTAACACTCGTTAACAAGTTCAATGAGAATCCAAAAGGGATGCCACTCAGCAGGCATCCCTTTTTATGTCTGTTTTTCATCACTTTAACTCAGAATCTAACCCACTGTTTTGTAGTCTTTTTCTCACCTAAATCGCCACCCTTTGTAAATTAATGTAAATGAGAGGTGTACTCATTTAACTTTTGATCCACATCAATACCCACATCTGTAAAACCATATTAATTAGTAGTTAATTCATACAATATGAAGTGAATTTAACCATCCCAAATCCAGCTTTGGGACTATATTTAACGGAAATTCTTAGCGTTGGTCGCAAATCGGAGGCGTATATGCAAAGTGATAAAAATGCACCGCAAGGCAAATGTCCTGTTATGCATGGTGGTAATACTCGTGTTGGTGGTCGTGGTACTCAAAATTTAGATTGGTGGCCAAACCAACTGAACATCAAGATCCTTCATCAGAACGATCGCAAGGGTAACCCTTACCATGAGAGCTTCAACTACAAGGAAGCGTTCAAACAGCTAGACCTAAAACAAGTTAAACAAGACATTGAGAATGTGCTGACCGATTCTAAAGATTGGTGGCCAGCCGACTACGGTCATTATGGTCCATTCATGATTCGTATGGCGTGGCACGCAGCTGGTACCTACCGTACTGCCGATGGTCGTGGGGGCGGCAACTCTGGTAACCAGCGTTTTGCACCTCTAAACAGCTGGCCTGATAATGGCAACCTAGATAAAGCCCGTCGCCTACTTTGGCCAGTGAAGAAAAAATACGGTCAAAGCCTCTCTTGGGCAGATTTGTTTATTCTTACTGGTAACGTTTCTATCGAATCTATGGGCCTAAAAACCTTTGGTTTCGGCGGCGGTCGTGAAGATATTTGGGAACCAGAAGAAGATGTCTATTGGGGCATGGAAAGCGAATGGCTGGGTGACAAGCGTTACTCTGGTGACCGTGAGCTAGAAAGCCCACTTGCTGCAGTACAAATGGGTCTTATCTATGTAAACCCAGAAGGTCCTAACGGTGATCCAAGCGTACTTGCATCAGGTCGCGACATTCGTGAAACCTTCGCCCGTATGGGGATGAATGACGAAGAAACCGTAGCTCTGGTCGCTGGCGGTCATACTTTTGGTAAAACACACGGTGCGGGTGACCCTGAGCTAATGGGTCCAGAGCCGGAAGCGGCTCCTATCGAAGAGATGGGCTTTGGTTGGCGTAATGGTTTTGGTAGCGGTAAAGGCGACGATACGACCACCAGCGGCATCGAAGGTGCATGGACACCCAACCCTATCCAATGGGATAACGGCTACTTCGACATGCTATTTGGCTACGATTGGGACTTGGTGAAGAGTCCAGCCGGTGCATGGCAATGGGTACCTGTCGGTGTTCCTGAGGAGCATATGGCTCCAAAAGCACACGATCCTTCTCAACGTGTCACGACCATAATGACAACCGCTGATATGGCGATGCGCATGGATCCGATCTACGGTGAGATCTCTAAACGCTTTCATCAAAACCCAGATGAGTTTGCTGATGCCTTTGCTCGCGCTTGGTTCAAGCTAACCCACCGCGACATGGGTCCAAAAGCGCGCTACCTAGGTGAGGAGGTTCCTGCTGAAGATCTGATCTGGCAAGATCCCGTACCAGCCGCAACATCCGAACCTATCAGTACTGAAGATGCTGCGACACTGAAAGCTAAGATCTTGGCTTCCGGATTGAGTGTTTCTGAGCTGGTTTATACCGCGTGGTCTTCTGCTTCTACCTTCCGTGGCTCTGACTATCGTGGTGGTGCAAATGGTGCTCGTATACGCCTTGCTCCGCAACGCAACTGGGATGTAAACCAGCCTGAGCAACTCGGTCGTGTATTGGATGTCTATGAGCGTATCCAAGCTGAGTTTGATAAGGCAGTGTCAATTGCTGACCTGATCGTTCTTGGCGGTAACGCGGCTATCGAAAAAGCTGCGAAAGACGCAGGTGTTTCAGTAGACGTCCCATTTGCCGCTGGTCGTACCGATGCGCTTGAATCTCAGACTGATGCTGAATCATTTGCTGTACTTGAGCCACTTGTTGATGGCTTTAGAAACTACAGTCAGAAAGCATTTAGTGTGTCTGAAGAAGAGCTATTGCTAGATAAAGCTCAACTACTAACGCTCACCGCACCAGAAATGACCGTGTTGATTGGTGGTCTGCGCGTACTGGGCGCAAACTATGGTGACAGTGATTTTGGTGTGCTTACTGACCGCAAAGGTCTGCTAACCAACGACTTCTTCGTTAACTTGACGGATATGGGCACTGAATGGCGTCCAACCAACGATGACGCGACTGAGTTTGGTGGCTTTGACCGCGCATCGGGCAGTCAGAAATGGAAAGCTAAACGTGCCGATCTTGTGTTTGGCTCTAACTCACAGCTTCGCGCACTGGCTGAAGTCTATGCGTGTGATGATGCTAATGACAAGTTTGTTTGTGACTTCGTCTCTGCTTGGGTCAAGGTGATGAATGCGGATAGGTTTGATGTTTAATGGGTAATTGGGGGAGATGGGCGTTTGCTGTTGGTCTCGCGCATTTACCCCTCCCAGCCTCCCCTAACTAGGGGAGGAGCATAGTGCTCGCGGTGCATCGCCAACAAACAACAGGCAATGCTGCGCTAGCAGCTAGCCTTCAGTTCTCCCCCTATATAGGGGGAGCTAGAGGGGGTAAAGTGCGCTGAACTATCAACCAGTGATTGGCAAAAAAATCCTCAACTCCACTTCAACACCCTAACCTCATTCCCCTCTTCCGGCTTCTTCGGAATATTCAACGACAATAACAATGACACTGCCGCCATCGCCGCACCGATATAAAACACACTAGAAGGTGAAATCAACCAAATAAAGCCAAACGTCACTGGAATCACTACCGCGGCAATGTGGTTAATCGTAAATGACACGCCTGCCGTTGAAGCCATATCCGCAGGGTCAGCAATCTTCTGGAAGTAGGTTTTGATGGCTAGCGCTAATGCGAAGAACAAATGATCGATAACATACAGCGCAGCAGCCCATTCCGCTGTTTGCACCAAACCGTATCCGACAAACACGAAAATCAGTCCAACGTACTCTACAATCAGAGCTTTACGCTCACCCACGACGCCAATGAATCGACCAATCTTCTTCGCAAACAAGAAGTTAAATAGGTAGTTAATCAAAAATAATAGCGTGATATCGGACACGCTGTACCCAAACTTTTCTACCATCAAAAAGCCAGCAAAAACGGTAAAAATCTGACGTCTAGCACCACTCATAAAGGTCAGCGCGTAATACAGCCAATAACGCTTCTTAAGCACCAACTTTTTAGTTTGCGGAGTGTCTGTCTTAAACTGAGGAAAAGCGAAGGCAATAAACAGAACCAGAATAAATCCAATACCACCAGAAATACCGTAAACCCATGCGTAATCAAGCTTAAATATTTCGACCATGACCCAAAGCCCAGCGTACGTCAGCAGTGATGCCAAGGCTCCAACGGATATGAGCTTGCCCAATACCTCTGGCGCTTCTTCTTTAGTCAACCATTGCAGTGACAACGACTGTTTCAAGGTTTCAAAATAGTGAAAACCGGTCGACATAATAAGCGTCGTAATCAGTAGTCCAGCCACCGAAGGAAACAAACCGGTAATCGCCGTGCCCGCGGTAAGCAAAAGCAAAGATACGATCATAAATTTTTGCTCTCGAATGAACAAAAGCACAAACACCGTAGTAAACGCCAAGAAGCCAGGTATCTCACGCACACTTTGTAATAAACCAATATCCGAACCGTCGAAATTAGCTTTCTCAATAACAAAGTTATTAAGCAGTGCCATCCAGCTCGAAAAAGCGATGGGCACTATAATCGAGATGATGATGAGGAAATTTTTGGGCGTTCGCCAAGCAGGTTCGGTTTGCTGTTGAGACATTGTTATTCCTTTGAATGCGTTATTTTTATATGCTCATCCTTAACCACAGCGACTTGGGTTAAACATAAGCTGTCATGGAGTCTAATACTTTGACACAAATAAATAAATTGAAAGTCACTACGTGCAACCTGTGCAATTTTGCAGAGCCACCATTTGCGTTTTATGAGATGGATAACATCTATGATGCGAAGCAATGGGCTCAAAAAACTAACTGGCTCTCTAAAACCTTAATATCGCTCGACAGTGACGTTATCGCGTTCCAAGAAGTATTTTCTATTGAAGCGCTGCGTTCGCTCACTTTAGCTCTTGGTTACCCATATTTTGAGTATAACCAACAACCCACTATCGAAGCAGATTACATCTATTCCAATCCGGCGTTAGCGTTCGCGTCTAAACATCCGTTAAAAAGACATCCCAACTTAATTATGTCTGAGTTATTCTCAGGCGACTATAGCCGTCCGCCACTCCACGTGACATTAATGGCGGAAGGTCTTGGGGAGATCGACCTTATCAATGTTCACCTTAAATCTAAAAGAGCCATTCTTGGTGAACAAGATGAAAACACTGATGAGGTCAAACTTTGGTTAGATGAATTGCACGGCGTTGCCCTATCCCAACAATTAAGACAACAGGAAGCGCTCGCTCTTCATAGAGCAATCATAGGGATAAAACGTAGCAGTCAACATCCTGTCATTCTATTGGGTGACTTTAACAACGTATTGAGTGCCAGTGAGTTTGATCCTTTTCATTCTAGGCATCGACAACGACGTAAAGAGTCTCGGTACTTTATTTCTCCATATCATTTTTATGATACCTGGACGCTTGTGCGACATGGTGAGCCCATCCGCCCTCAAGACCAAATCAAAGCGCCCGTTACCCATTATTATGGAGAGAAAGGGAATCGAATTGACCACATTCTAGTATCCAGTGAGTTTGCACCAGAATATGATCATTCGCTCTATGAGCTAACCGAATATACCATCACCGACAAGCATATTGTTGACCCGAGGTTTGGTATTGATGACGTCGCTCCAGACCATGCACTCGTTTCTATTACGTTTGAATCTAGGCACTAGCATGAAACAAACAGAATTGCCTTGCTAACATTCGCTAATTCAATTAGTTGTATAGCAAGATAATTTACTTTTTTGACGCAATAACTTGCCATAACGGAGACTTCGATGAACGTCAATATTCGACCAACGGATGAAAAAGATGCCGCAGGTTTATGCGAGCTATTTTCACAACCTAAGGCACAGAGGGAAACTCTGCATCTGCCTCACTCATCGCTAAAAATGTGGCAAGAGCGACTTAGCAATATTCCCACTGGTGTCTATACCTTTGTTGCTGAGCTCGACGGAAAAATCGTTGGCAATATAGCACTGACTCACTCTCAGCGTCCTCGCACTATGCATACAGCAACCTTTGGGATTGCGGTTCACGATAACTATCATGATATGGGTATTGGTAGCCAACTGATCGAAACGGTTATCGATTTAGCCGACAACTGGCTTAACCTAATGCGGATTCAGATTGAAGTGAACACCGACAATAAAGCGGCGATTGCACTGTATTCAAAGTATGGATTTGAAATCGAAGGTGAAGCTTTGTGCTCTGCTTTTAGAGATGGTGAGTACATCTCTACTTACTATATGGCGCGATTGAAGGAACAGCAATAACCTCTACTCGCGCCACTAACACATTTCTCCTCAAATAGTGCATCACGGTGCACTATCTAGTGAACTTCTTGTCACTTTCACATGCGAATAGCAACTTGGCTCATAAAAAATGTAAAACATCATTAACGTGATATTAAAGTGCATGCAGTTGCATTAATTCGATATAGGGTACGGCAATATACCGTGCTAGTCTTTGGACCAAGATCACACTTTGATTGAGAAATGGAAAAGGAGAGAAAAGGAATGTGTGAACACGGAGCAAGACTTCAACGCCAACGACGCACGCTAATGATGAGATTGCTGTTGGTCAAAGAGTACTATGCGTGTGCCAACTGCGGACACCAAATTGTCATTGGATCCGAGTTTCGACCTCTCAAATGGCTCACTAATGTATTGTTCACACAGCAGGTCCTTAACCCTAGCAAATCTGACCTGACCCATACTTAATATCATGGACATGATCCAAACTCACCAGCGCAGCAATTCTAATACCAGTCACCATGTCATCAAGGTTCATAGTCGGTGATTAGCACTTTTTTCATGAGTTTCTAGACCTATTGTTGGTTTCTCTGTTTAACTTAGGTAGAGTACGCCACCAAATATACCACTCAAGTGATAGATAACGATGAACATTGATAACGAAGTAATTGAAACCCTTGAGGAACTCGAGCAATTTCTGATTCTTTTGGAAAGTGGTGCTTTAGGTTTACAAGGGGTCGCCGGTGTTGCGTTGGCAACGTCTAACTCTGACGGTCGTCCGTTTGTTGCCGTTCTGAGTGACAACCATGAACTTATTCTGGGACGCTGGGTATCTCAAGACGTCTATGAAAATGGTAAAGACCTGGTTCGCAATGGACCTAAACGCAATTAGATCTCAATGAAATAGAGAATGGCGCTAATCAGCGCCATTCTTGTTTTAATTTTAGCTTCCCTTCCTAAGCAGGATAAGGAAATAGGCGCCACCAATAACGGAAGCCATTAGTCCCGCAGGAAACTGCCACGGAAACCAAATCGTCCTTCCTAACCAGTCGGCACTCACCATCAAAATGGAACCAACCAAGCAGGCAACGACCAGCTGGTTTTTTGCTTTGTATTGCCCGAGCGCTCTTGCAATATGCGGCGCCAAAAGACCCACGAAGCTAAGCGGTCCAATCACAAGCGTAGAGAGAGCTGTCAGCAAAGATGCGATCACAAGTAAGAAAAGACGCGTTTGCTTGGTATTCACGCCAACTGAAACAGCGGATACCTGCCCCAGATTCAAGATATCTAACCATCGGCTAGCAGCGTATGTCGCCCCACCAAACACGACAATACCTAGCCCTAGAGCGAATACATCATTGTAGCTTGCCAAGTAGGTAGAGCCAGACAGCCAAGTTAGCAATGCTTGCACGTTATCTTGCCCTGACGATAACGCAACTCGAAGTACTGCATCGAGCCCAGCACTTACCGCTATTCCCGTAAGCAGTAATTGCGACGGTGCATAGTTTGAGCGCTTGCTAAACTGCAGGATGACTATCATGACCAGAGCGGCACCGACCCCACCGTAAACAATCTGTTCGATTCGAGTTGGTGTGAAGCCAAACCAAGCACACAATACAAGTGCGAGTGCTGCACCAGAACTGATACCCATCACCTCTGGGCTTGCCATTGGGTTAACAGTAATGCGCTGCACCATGGTACCCGCAAGTGCCAGTCCGCAGCCTGCGAAGATCGCGCCGAGTACACGAGGCATACGCAGATCTAGAATACTCAGGTCGCCACTAAAGCCCCAACCGACTTGTGTGCGCCCTAAAAGAACTGCCAGTGCTGTTACGACGACGAGTAACAGAGCCAAGATAAGTGACACTAAGGCAAAAGATTTAGGGTGATAGACTTTGTTAGCGACTTCTTCCGCTTTGAAGCTAGAGGCAAACTTTTTTTTAGTTAACAACCATAGCAAGCAAGGCGCGCCAAACAAGGCCGTCATTGCGCCCGTAGGCAATAGTTCGCTAGATACACCAGAAAATGGCTGAATGATCAAGTCAGCAGTCAATAGAAGCAGCGCGCCTACCACGCCACTTAGCAATACACGCTGAGCAAATTTTCTCGCGCCCAACATTTTAGCAATGGTTGGTGCGACTAGACCGACAAAACCTATTACGCCAACTGTCGCGACGACGACAGAAGTAATAACAACCGAAAGCCCTAGTCCAAAAGCTCGAACTCTAGCAACATTGACACCAGCCGACTCTGCGACCTCGCTACCTAACTCCAGTGCTGACAATGGTCGTAGCATCACCATGACCAAGCCGAGCACAACCGCCAGCACCCAAAAAAGCAAATGAGCGTTTTCCCAACCTTGCTGAGCGAGAGCGCCAGCTCCCCATACAAACAAACTTGTAAGCTGCTGCTCGTTTAGCATGACTAACATCATGTTTGTCGCCCCTAAAAACAGAGTGACAACCATACCCGCTAAAACCATCTGCAGCGGTGCGAACCCTCGTTTAGCAGTAAGCAAGAAGACCAGACTTGCTGCAAGCATGCCTCCGCCAAACGCGTAAGCATATTGAATCAAGCTTCCTCCAACGACACCTGCAAACAGACTGGCTGTCATGCCGAGTTCAGCACCGGCTGCAACACCCAGTGTCGTTGGTGAGGCAAGTGGGTTTTGTAGCAAATGCTGCATTAAACAACCAGCAATCGCCAGCGCAGCGCCACAAAGCAGCGCCATACTGAGGCGTGGAAAAAAGGTAAAGTGCAAAATGAGCTGACGATAATCACTGTCATCTCGACTTAAAAAGTACGTTCGCCACTCAGAGAATGACAGGTGATAGGGCACAGCATTTTGGAAAAGCCAGACGAGTACGAGCGCACTAATAAAAACAAACAGCGCCATTTTACCAAATGGCGCTGCACCGCGGTGGGCTGTTAACTGCATGAAGGACCTACTGTTTGCCCAGTGTTGAAACCTGTGATACGACTTCATCGCTCAAACGCTGCATTGCGACCAAGCTACCAAACGTCCATACTTTAGGTACGATCTTGACTCTGTTTTCTCGCGAAAACGCCATCGCTGCCCATAAAGGTGAGCCATTAAGCTGTGCTTGCTCGGCATCCGATAGCGGACCAAAAATAAGCACATTACTGTCTTGGTACTGGGCGAGCTGCTCAACGCTTGCTGAAGAGAATCCCCAGCTGTTGGTTGGTCCTTGCCAGCTGTTTTCCAGAGACATGGCAGAAATAGTGTCATTCATTAGAGAGCCCGCACTGTGGACACGGATGTGCCTATCTCCAATAAAACGCACCATAATAAATGGCTTACCATTGTTCATCTTTGCTACCTGTTCACCATTTTGAGCCAACTTCTGATTAGTCTCATCGACAAGCTGCTGTGCTTGCTCAGGTCGCTCGAACACATCTCCGAGGGTTATCACGAGAGTTTTTGCATTTTGATAAGGCTGTTTCTTGTCATTGTAAATACTCATCACCAATGTCGGTGCGATTGCATTCAGCTTTTCATAGGCCGGAGCCAAGTGTCCGCTCATCAAAATCAAATCGGGCTTCAAGCTTGCTATCAACTCTAGGTTTGGCTCGCGACGTGATCCAACATCGGTCACCTCACTTGGCATGGTTGGTGACCCAACCCAATCCTGATAGCCTTTTACATCAGCGGAAGCGATAGGAGTCACACCGAGCGCGAGCACTGACTCTGCAAGAGCCCAATCCAGTACAACCACACGCTTCGGCGCTTTGTTTATCTCAACAGTTCCTAACTCGTGTTGGTACGTTTTTGCTGATGCAGCGAATGATGACAAACACGCCAATAAACTGACTAATACGACAGTGAAGTGCGTGGTTTTAAATCTGTTAAACACAATAATTATCCTTTTATCGATTATCTAACGTAGCTGATGACATGCTGAGTGCTAGGGTCTGTGAAAGTGGACAGCGGCATACCATAGATTTCGGACAGCGAGGCTTCGTTCATCACACGTTCTGGCGTGCCGTCAACGATAATTTCCCCGCCTTTAAGAGCAACCAACCTGTCGCTGAATCTGGCAGCCATATTGACGTCATGGATGACCATGATTACCGTTAGGTTGAGGCTTTGATTAAGCTCTCGTATCAACTTGAGCAGCTCATATTGGTGAGCGACATCAAGGGCTGACGTCGGTTCGTCAAGCAAGATACATTCACTTTTCTGTGCTAACAGCATTGCTACCCACGCTCTTTGACGCTCCCCTCCTGACAAGGTACTCACGAAACGCTCCGTAAACACGGTTAGCCCAACCCTATCGATCGCTTCGCCCACGAGCTCGTGATCTTCTTGGGTATATCGCCCCAACACACCTTTCCAAGGGTAACGACCGAACATAACCAGTTCGCGAACAGTAACCCCATCTGTGATAGGCGGATGCTGAGGCAGGTAGGCAACTTTTTTGGCGTACTCTTTTGCTACGTAACTATCAAGTGGCCTTTCATCCAACAAAACACTCCCAGAAGAGACTTGATTCTGACGGCTAAGAAGTTTGATTAGGCTCGATTTACCACTGCCATTATGTCCAAGCAAAGCGGTGACTTGTCCCGGAACAAACTCCAAGTCAAATGGCGATAGAATCTCAAGCGAGCCAATATGGAAGCTCGCCTGCTTAAGTGAAAACATAATGACTCATCATCTTATGGTTGACGCAGTCAAATCTAACTGCAAATGAGAAATATTTGTATACGCATTGTATTAATTTTATTAACTCATGTCATTACGAGCTTCAAAAACGTGAACCAACGCTCTCATAGGGCGTGATACTCTTACCGAAGCTATGTCACCTCAATGAAAATTTGAAACTTTCTTCTCGCGTAAAATCGCAAACTAAGTATGCAACTGATTGGTTCAAATGGTTTTGCCCTAATCTAGTCGCCGAAAGCGTCCGCTTTCGCAAACGTCAGTAAACTAAGGATAATTATGAAAACAGCAATGAAGCTTGCATTGGTCATCGGCACAGCAGTCTCTATCACTGCACCGGCTTATTCAGCGGAATGGGGATATGGTGAGGGCGATGGCCCTGCGACATGGGGGAAGCTAAGCGCCACTTGCGACAAAGGACAAAACCAGAGCCCAGTTGATATTCAAACCAACCAACTCACTCAGGCGAAAAAGGCGCCACTGAGCTTTGAGTACAATGGACGAGTAGATCAGATTATTAATAATGGTCACACAGTCCAAGTTAATGTCACGGGTAGTAATTCTCTACGCCTAGACGGTCAAGACTTTGAGCTCAAACAGTTCCACTTCCACACACCATCAGAAAACACTATCAATGGCAAATCAGCCCCTCTAGAGGCACATTTTGTTCATGCTAACCAGAAGGGACAGTTAGCCGTTGTTGCAGTGATGTATAAAGACGGAGAACGTGAAAGTGATGAGCTGGCCGGTATCCTGAAAACCTTGCCTGCCGCTGGAGAGAAGATAAATGCGGAATCCGATATCGGGCTTGAGCAACTACTCCCAAGAGTAAAAGACTATTATCGCTACAATGGCTCGCTTACAACGCCACCTTGCAGTGAAGGCGTAAGATGGATCGTACTCCAAGAGCCTCAGTTTATTCCAAAGAATCAGCTAAAGCGCCTATCAAACACCATGGGTGATAATGCAAGACCAACTCAAGAACTCAACGCACGACTTATCTTGAACTAATCATACTGAGCCCATGCTACCAGTCTTGAATATGGGCTCACATCTATCCATAATTTCAAAAAACTTAGCAAAACCCGCCATTTGTGTTCCGCTTTATGCGATCAACATTCCATAAATTTGGTTTGAACGTCATACAAATTAGACTATTTGAACTGCTTCAAAGTTTACCGTACGAACAACGTGTAATTTAACTGTTACACAAAAACAAGATTATGTTGCAATGATGAGATTTTGAATAACATGCTATTCATCTGCGTTCCCTGCACTCAAACGTGTGGTTAGCCTTGAATAACAGTTAATGAAAGTTTTGGGGGACAGTGGTATGCAGCAGTATGAAATTAATGTTTATGATATGCGCTATGAAGAGCAAGCGATTGTTCTGAATATCGAGTTCTCAGACGCAACCAAAGCCGACTTCATGTGGAGCAATATGCCTACTACGTCGTGCCGTGACTACATCTCACACCTAGTCGTTGCCGGTAATGTCGTCGCCAAAAAATACATCACTGAAGATGACCTTAGTGATATGAATCGCGCGACCAGCCTACCTTTTTCAATGACCTGTTAAAAGCGGAGCTCTTTGGCTCCGCTAGGCATTCATTAAGCGATCTTAACGCTGGATAACGGCTCTTTTAGCCCCTCTACAACGTCTTTGGCAATGACAAGTTTGCCTTTTTCGTTGCTGCCAGCAGCTGATGTGACAATCACATCACGCATATCTTTACCGCCAAAACCAACCATTGTTGGGTTTTCCGAAGGTACGTCAATCACCGCAAGGACTTCACCATTCGGCGCGATCTTAACCACAGATTGACCTGCGTACATCGCAACCCAATAGTTGCCATCTACATCAACACTCGCGCCATCAGGACGACCGTTATAGTCAGCCAGGTCGCAGTGAAGTTCCTGCTCGCCGTACTCACCAGTCTCAGCATTGTATGCGTGCTTGTACACTTTGCTTGAGCCTGTATCTGACCAGTATAACCACTGACCATCCGGTGAGAATGCTAAACCATTACATGTCCATGCGAACATAGGTAACGCCTCAATCGTGCCATCTAGGTGCAGTTGCCAGAATTGTCCTTGGTCTCCTTCTTTCGCACCATTACGTGTGCCGGCAACGAAACGTCCTCCTGGAGCACAACGTCCGTCGTTGTAGCGCATACGCGGGAACTCAGAGACAAGAGGGACTAGCGACGTTAATTCCGCATTCCAGTCGCTGAGATAATACATACCCGTTTTCATACCGAGCATAAAGCCTTGATCGCCATGCATCGCAAAACAGCCAAGCATATCATCAAACTTACGCTTCTCGTTTACGCCATCTTTATGACGCCAAAGCTCACCGTCATTGATGTTGACCCACATCCATGAGTCAGTACGCCAATCCCAACGTGGGCATTCCGCTAAATCAAAATCAAGGTCGACGAACTTTTCAAACTGTAGAGACTGTGCCACGTTGATGTCCTTTTTTATTCATTACTATTGTTTGTTTACCTGCTACCCTCAGTCAATGATTCCAGCAGGCAGGTTTGTGCCCTGTTTTAACAAAATAGAGGCGTCGGTGCTAGGGTTATTTGTTATCAAAATCTATCTCTAAATAGCGCCAACATAAAAAGTTCGATAAGCTAGATTTCTGATTTTGTTAAGGTAAAGAAGTCATGACGATCAAAACCCTAAGCTCAAAAGTCGTTTATCAAAACCCATGGATGACCGTTCGAGAGGATGATATTCAGCGGGAAAGCGGTGCCAAAGGCATTTATGGCGTGGTCGATAAGCCTGATTGTGCGGTTATCATCGCGATCGAAGATGAGCGAGTTCATTTAGTAAATCAGTATCGTTATACCGTTTCCGATAGCTACTGGGAATTGCCACAAGGAGCCTGGGAATCGAACCCTGATGCTGATCATTTAGAGCTAGCTCGAGGCGAATTGCAGGAAGAAACCGGTCTTATCGCTGATAAGATGACGTACGTTGGCAAACAGTTCATTGCCTATGGCTTTTTAAACCAAACCTGTCATATCTACCTCGCAACTCAACTTACCTTGCAAGATCGCAACCTTGATACTGAGGAAGAAGATCTTATCACTCAATCGTTTCCAATTACTGAATTCGAACAAATGCTGATTGCAGGAGATATACCGGACGTGGTGACAACGGCTGCTTGGGGGCTTGCAAAACTTAAAGGGCTTATCAAGTAACGAGCGATCTTGATCTCATTTTTCTCTTTTTAGCTCGACTTAACAATATGCTGTCCCATCATACGCTCAGAACCGATGCGCAAGGAGGCAGCATGGACCAACTTACCCTTCAAGAAACGTTAATTTCTACGATAAGGCAACTAGAGGTCTACAAACCCAACATTCGATTAAGCGAAGAAGCTTATGACCTAGAGCTCGCGGTCAGCAAGCTCACGGAACAACTGTTTAGTTTGCAATCGCTTAGCTCATTGAAAGGCTCCATTGACGATATTTCAGCTTCAATTGAGATGTTGAATACCTTGTCATCGCAAACAAAACATTCTCTCGAGCAAGGCATCGACATTGATGACCCAAGAATCATCATCAACGAATCCTTGCGAGTGAACTCTGAGCTTTCAAAGCTCACAATGGGTGAAATGCACGCTTTCTAACGTAAACTCAGCCAACTCAACCTACCAGACTCTTCTATAGTTCAGCCTAGCAATCACCCAATTATTCAATGCTAGGCTTGTCCTACAAATATTAACATGTTGTTTTTAAATAATTTAACTTAAATTGCTCTGTACTTATACGCCTTTCATCCTATTGATTTAAGTCATGCTTATCACAATTTTTGCATGTTAGCTTACCGCCATTATATTCATCATGGCGAATAGCAAGGAGCATTCAAATGAGCAGTACTATTATTCTTCCTTCTACAAACTTTCTTGGAAGAGAGTGTTTAGACAAGGCGCTAGACGTTGTGCAACAACAAAGATTCACTAAGGCTTTAGTGGTCACTGATGCGGTACTAAATCAAATCGGCCTTGTCGCTCAGATTACAAAAAAACTAGAAGATCGTCAGATCTCATTCGCTGTCTATGATGGAACTCAACCCAACCCTACTATTCAAAATGTCGAAGAAGGGCTTCAAGTACTATCCGACGAAAGCTGTGATTTGATCCTATCTGTTGGTGGTGGATCACCTCACGATTGCGCAAAAGGGATTGCACTTGTCGCTACAAACGGTGGAAAGATCACCGACTACGAAGGCATAAATAAAGCAACCCAACCCCCTTTTCCATTGGTAGCGATCAATACTACCGCTGGCACCGCATCCGAAATGACGATGTTCAGTGTGATTACCGACGAAGCAAGACAACTAAAAATGGCGATTGTCGACCAAAAAGTTACGCCATTAATATCCGTTAACGACCCCAACTTAATGCTGGCTATGCCAAGCTCACTTACTGCTGCAACAGGCATGGATGCGTTGACACACGCTATCGAGGCTTACGTCTCCGTGGCAGCCAACCCAATTACGGATACCGTTGCACTTAAAGCCATCGAGATGATTACTAGATACCTTCCTAAGTGTGTTAGCGACGGTGAAGATGTCGAAGCTCGAGAGCAAATGGCTTACGCGCAGTTTATGGCAGGGATGGCATTTAACAACGCTCTGCTTGGCTATGTCCACGCGATGGCGCACCAACTAGGTGCTATCTATCACTTACCTCATGGCGTGTGTAATGCCGTACTACTACCGCATGTACAGCGATTCAACGCATCGACTCATCCAACAAAGTTTGTCGATATTGCGAAGGCAATGGGTAAGGATGTATCGGGATTAAGCATCGAGGAGGCAGCAATGTCTGCGATTGACGCGATGCAAGAACTGTCGTCAGAGATAGGCATTCCAGCTACGTTATCCGAGTTGGGTGTGAAAAGCGAGGATATTGAAACGCTCGCCAAAAGCGCGTTGGAAGATGTGTGTTGTATGACAAACCCGAGACAGGCTTCGCAATCGGAGATCGAAGCCATATTTACTTCGGCAATGTAACACCTCCTCCCTGACCATCCACAATTAGGCAGCCTAACTACTGTGCTGCCTATATTTTACATTGTAAATAACACCTTAAGCTTCATCCTAACCGAGAACCATTCCCTCACAATTTAAGTTGTTTTCCTTTTGTCGCCGTACAACTCGGTTACACATTGGAGGAGATGCGACATGAACACAAAACTCAGCACGCTTGAACAGTTCGCGAGATTCGACAAACTAGTCATTCATTCGTTAGAAATGTCGCTGTACCAAGCGTCGGTAATACTGGACGGAGAAGAACACTACGTCACTCATGATAACGGGTCTCTGCTTCGTACGCACAACGTCGTCGATATGAGAAGGTTGTGTCAAAATTTAACCGCGACGGAAACTGTATTGAGACAGGATAGTGCTTACGACGAAATGGTTGGTAGCCCTATCCGAGCAGGAGAAAATACACTCGAGGTACCGCTTGGAAGGTTTGATTCTGTCATCTGATTGACCAGGTCAAATGAAGTCGAACTGGCTGTTGGTGATATCACACAGGTGGCGGACTAACAGTTATTGCACTTCTTCGACTTGGGGTGATAGTTCATCACGTTGCCCTGTGTATCGAACGAGAACTGACAACACTTCTCGTAGACGACACGCAACTCATGGCGACTTTTTTGGACTCTTGATTTAAGTGTTGAATAGCTTATACCAAGCTCTGCAGCCACCTCTTTCTGAGAGCGACCGTCTATATCAATCGACTTAATTAAGGCAGTGGTGCTCTCTGGAAGCGATTCCATCATTGGGAGCAGACATTCAGCGAGCTCACGACTCACTTGTTCCTCCTCTTCCTCCGTCCAAAATGTGTCTAAATCGACATCCTCCGTCGCGTTATCTTTGCGGTAATGGTCTATCACACTTCGGTTTGCGATTTGGAACAGCCAAGACTTGACGCTCTCGGGACTCTCGAGCTTGTCTATGTTCTTATAGGTTTTAATCAACACCTCTTGAAGCACATCATCAACATCGGCTTCGTTTGCGATCTTGCTACGCAAGAAACGACGCAACCCGTTTTGATATTCCGACCATACCGCTTCTAACATTGCATGACTCCTATTATTAGAATGATGATTGACGATTAGCTTCATACGGCACCGTGTGATTTTGCTCTTTTTACGCCATCTAAAGCCAAGATTAGCAGAGCGATCATGACCAATATATAGGTAGGCATGTCCGCGGCGTCAACTCGCTCACCAAGCAGTAACCCAACTCCAAACACCAATACTGGTTCAACATAACCAAGCAACCCAAAGATTGACATAGGTAGCGCTTGAGAAGCATAGAGGAACAGCAGCATAGGTACAGAGCCTGCGATAGCTAATCCGAGATAATATACCCAACTGGTTAGCTCTATTTGCTGAATTTGTTCTAGAGGAAGCAGATAAAACAGAGCACCAAACGCGATTGGCAATAAAAACGTGTTGTCCAAAGCGAAACCCACATCACTCGGCACATTAAGAGTCTTGCGGTGAATGAAATAGATTGGATAGCCCAGAGCAATCAGCAAAACAATCCAAGACAGCCCCTCTGCCATCACATAAGCGTAGATAACCCCAATGGCAGCAACTAAACACGCGATGAGTTGAAGTGGAGACAGCTTGTCACCGTAAACAAATTTGCCCACCACCACCAGTACTAAGGGAAGCGTAAAATAACCCAGAGCAACAGACAGCGTCTCGCCATACAACGGCGCCCATACGAAAATCCAATATTGGGGACCGACAAGCAACGCAGAAAACAGATATCGATGCCAGCGGCGCGTTTTTCTCAACTCTGACCACAAGCGCTGAATGCGCCCACTCACCGTTAAGAACACGATCACAATCAAAACGCTCCAGATGATTCGCTGTGCCGCAATCCAATTGCCCGCACCGCCGCCTGAACGGAAGGTTCCGACATCGGGTTGAAATTGAACATACAACGGCAATAGACCAAATAAACAGGAGGCAATTATAGAAGCAACGACACCTTTCGACGTTTCTGACAAATCTTGAAATCTGCGAACCATAGCTAACACACAACCATAATAGAGTGTGCGGACATTACCGCATTTAATCCCAATAAAATACTGTTTTGTTCGCAAATTTATCGAACAAAACGTTAGCCCTTCTCTAGTGTATAAAACTAACCACTATTCATCATAGAAATTGCGTTTTAATTGAGCACGGCTGTCAAAAAACTCTCGCCCCCACTAGAGCAAAAAACCTAATAATCAAATAGAACCTATTCGATAGACAATTGGATTAAGCCGCTACTTTCAAAACAAGTACAGTTAGCCGCTCGAAAAATGACATTAACGTCGCTAAAATGCCGATATAATTGGACAAATTGCATGGAGCACCTATAAACACACCTTAAGCGACGCATTAAACTATGAACTTAAATAATAGATCGGTACGGCTATCTCTAATAACCAGTGCTTTAGTCGGCGGCTCCTTTTCTCATGCAGGCATGATGGATAATTTCATCGATCCACAAGATGGGCGGCTCGACGGTAGTCAGTTCATTCTCGACAACGCCGTTGGTTTTCTCCCTGTTCCATTGACGGTTACTGACCCAGCTGTTGGTGTTGGTGGCGGCGCGGCATTGTTATTTTTCCACGAATCTGAAGAGCGCAAGCAGAAGCGATTAGCTGGGGAGGAAGTTAAAGATATTCCTGCAAGTACATCTGGTTTAATGGCGTTAGGCACCAATAACGGCAGTCATTTATACGGTGGCTTCCATTCAGGAAACTGGATGAATGATCGCATTCGCTATCTCGGCGGCCTATTCGGTGCCAAATTCAATCTCAAGTTCTATCCTGTGGCAGAATCAGCGCCAATGGACCTGAGTTTAGAGGGCTTATACTTCTTTCAAGAATTAGACGTAAGACTCGGTGATTCCAACTTTTTTGTTGGTGGTTCATACAGCTATATGTCATCAAAACCAACACTTGATGGCTTTAGTCACGCAGATTGGGCGCCGAAAGATGGAAAACTGGGTTGGCGTTTTATGTACGACAGTCGCAACAACCAGTTCTCACCGCGCGAAGGCACGAAAGCAGGTATAAAAGTGGACTATCACAACAAAGCATTTGGTGGTCAGTTTAACTACCAGAAGTATAACGCCTACATGCAGAACTACTCTCGCTTATCCGATAAGTGGGGGCTAGGTTTGCGTGCTGATTTCAAGTCTATCTCTGAGAACGTCGATCCAAGGGCATCTGTCTACGCGACACCTTTTATTGAAATGAGAGGCATCGCGGCGATGCGTTATCGTGCCGAGAATACCGCCCTTGGCGAAGTCGAACTCAGCTACGACATTGATGACCGATGGACAGTACTTGGCTTTGTTGGTGCGGGCACCGCCTTTAATCATGACGAGAGCATTGCCAAAAGTCAGGTACATTACACTCGGGGCGGCGGTTTCCGTTATCTTATCGCAAGGCAGTTAGGGCTTCGCGTCGGTGTTGATGTTGCGAAAGGTCCGGAAGAATGGACGACCTACATCCAATTTGGTAGTGCTTGGCGCTAGGCAATACGTTGAATGATGCCGCAGCAAAGCGGCATCTTCGGCGGGTATCATGACGATTTTTTCATACTGTACACAGAAAAAGTCACCAGACACAGCCCAATGAAATGGTACAAAGTAAAGGCTTCTGAGAGTATGGCTACTGCCATGACTGCGGTCACACCAGGTCCGATATTTGACGTAATACTCAATTCTGTTGGCGACAACCTCGCCATTGCAGCTGCGACAAAATAAGAAGGAAGAACAGTACAAAAAACGCCTAGCAATACGCCCAGTACAATAAGCTCAAAAGACCATTGACTCATCTCAGCCGAAGATAGGGACAAGTGGGTAATAATCGCAATGCCAGCGCTTCCCATTCCAATACTCGTGAACAGGTCACTACCCATCTTGCTGATAATACTTTTGCTCAGCATCAAGTAGACCGCAAAGACAAACGCTGAGCCCAACGCCAAGGCACTTCCTTTCCAAATTTCCTCACCTAGAGATTGAACATCATGAAACAGTATTGCCGCGATACCCAAATAGCCAAGACCGACGGCGCGCAGCACATTCCCAGTTGGCTTCTGCCCTAGAAACATCCAGCTTAATATCACAACAATGCTTGGGAAAAGAAAAATCAATAGACGCTCTAGCTGAGCGCTTATGTAATCAAGCGCCGCAATATCAAGATAGCTCGCCACATAGTACCCCATCACTCCTACCAAAGCCGCTTGCCAACCAAACTGCGTAACCTGAGTTCGACGTTCCGGCTTTTTGCACAACATAAGAAGAATCAGGGCATAAAATGGGAGGGAGCTTAATGCACGAAGCGACATGATCGCCGTTGCATCACCACCATATTGATAAGCAACCTTGACGAAAATAGGTTTAATCGAAAAAAGCGCCGTTCCGATCAGAGCATAGATAAGCCCTTGCACTTGCTTCTGTCTGTTGGATTTTGGTTCTACTGATGTCGCTTGATTCATTCTTGTTCCCTTTTAATGGTGGCGACGAGAATGAATGTATGAGGTGGCTACAATCAACTCGTAGCCAGGCGCAGATAATCCTACCGAGCTAGAGGCATAATAAGAGAGAGCCAGAGGTAGGAGTGTGAAACGTGCATTGAAAATCCTTTGTGATGAAATTTCAGGCTACAAGAACTTAGTCCCATATGCAACCACTATGGAGAAACCTCAAGCTCACGAAGGTATGTACAGAGCCATTGAACCGCAGGGTCATTAATACTTGCTCGGTTCCAAACAACGCTATACGCGACTTTACCATACTCAAAAGGTAACGTTTTAACGGTCAGTCCTTTCGCTTGACGAGCAACATCTGCCCAATGCTTAGAGCAAGTAAAAAGCAATTCTGACTGATGGCACATTACCGCCGCGGCACCAAAATCAGGCACGACTATTTTCACTTCTCGTGTGCCATGTTGTTGTCTTAGTGTCTGCTCAAAATAAGGGCGACTCAGCTCAGATTCCGCAATACCGATATGTTGACTATTAAGGTAATGCTCGACGGTCAGTTCTACATCAGCCAAAGGGTGTTCCGGAGACATTAGACACACGAGCTCATCCTGCAGTACAACTTCCCAAACCAACTCCTTGGTATTGGTTGGTGGCTGGCTAACATCATGCGGCAATATGATGAAATCGACCTGACCACTGTGCAGGGCACCAAAGCCAAACTTTGCCTTGGTCATAATGTTGAGCTTGGCTTTCGGGATGTAATTGGTAGAGAGTTTCGCGAGCGAGTGTGCGAATAGTTCGAACGTACTTTCGCGCATTGATAAACTAAAACGCCCCTCAAACGCACTAGGCTCAAAGCGAGCTTGGTTAAGTAATCCATTCATGCTGGCCAGCATCGAATGGATAAGCGGCGCTATCTCTACGGCATAAGGTGTCGGGGTTAATGACGTACCATCGCGGAAAAATAGCTCATCATCTAGAATTTCACGAAGCTGAGTAATAGTTTTACTCACGCTTGAGGGAGTCACAGATAACTGTTCGGCTGCTTTAGTTACATTGCATGTATCCAACATCACGTGAAGTGCTAGCAGATGCTTAAACCCAACCCGTGTAAGTCCTTCGATATCCATTTTTTAATCCATTAAATTATTGGTCAAGCGCTCACAAATGCGCTTTAGCATTGTGGCTTCTTCCTCTGATAGTTTCGCCTTACATGCTATAGCTCCAGGAATCGACATCGCTTTTTCACGAACCGCGTTGCCCTCTTCGGTAACAAAGATCATTCGAGCGCGTTCGTCGGTTTCGCTACGTTTTCTTTCCACCAACCCTTTTTGCTCCAAACGTTTTAGCAAAGGGGTTAGCGTACCAGAGTCTAACTTCAACTCTGCGCCAATGTCTTTAACGTTCATCGGTGCTTTTTTCCAAAGCACGAGCATCGTCATATATTGTAGGTAAGTAAGATCAACTCGTTCCAGAATTGGGCGGTAGGCACGTGTCAGCGCATTACTCGCACTGTAAAGAGCAAAACAGACTTGCTTGTCCAAATCGAGTGCTTCAGGGCTTTCTAGATCCATAACCAGTCATCTTTTCAATTAAGTTGTGCACAATATACTTGCAATCCGTTCATTTTGACAATATAGTTTGCGTGCAACCTAATTTTACACAATTAAAAATTTGAGAAAGGAATACATCATGTCAGCACTCTATACTACTTCTGCCACCGCTCTTGCGGGTCGTAACGGTCAGGTTTCTACCGACGATGGTCTACTTGATCTTGCTCTCTCTTATCCAAAAGAGCTGGGCGGGACTGGCGCTGCAACTAACCCAGAGCAATTATTCGCCGCTGGATATTCGGCATGTTTTTCTAATGCGATCTTGCACGTTGCTCAACAACAAAAAATTGCCGTGAAACAGGCTCCTACAAAAGCGACGGTAGCTCTGAAGCCCAATCAAGAAGGTGGGTTCGTATTGGATGTAGCACTGGATGTGACTCTTGATCTAGAAGACAGCGCAGCAGTTGAACTCGTCCGTGTTGCTCACCAAGTATGCCCATACTCAAATGCGCTTCGCGGCAATGTTGATGTCGCAGTCACAGCGAATGGGCAAGCAATCTAAGTCATACTACAAGGGCAGCACCTCTCCTGCCCTTATCCTCTCTAGCTTCTATCAACAAAGTCACTTTATTCACCTTCAAAATTTTGACGATTAAAGAAGTCTATTTCGTTTACATTTCCGCAGCAAATCCACTAAAAGGCGATCGTGATCAAGAAAAATCGCAAAATTCACAGAAAAGTAATAGCCGTGTCGAAAAACTTTTTTTATAATGCGAATTAATGTTTCAGAACAAACTAAATTCTTTTATTAGGGGATCAACATGAGACTTATTCCATTACAGAACGCAGAACAAGTAGGTAAGTGGGCTGCACGCCATATCGTTGAGCGTATCAATGCTTTCCAACCAACAGCGGAAAAACCATTTGTTTTGGGTCTGCCTACTGGTGGAACACCTCTATCAACGTACAAAGCGCTGATTGAAATGCACAAGGCTGGTGAAGTTAGCTTTAAGCACGTTGTTACGTTCAACATGGACGAGTACGTTGGTATTGACCCTGAGCACCCAGAATCATACCGCTCTTTCATGTACGATAACTTCTTCAACCACGTTGATGTGCAAGAAGAGAACATCAACCTTCTTGATGGTTTAGCAGATGATATCGATGCTCATTGTGCAGCTTACGAAGAAAAAATCCGTTCATACGGCAAAATCAACCTGTTCATGGGCGGTATCGGTATCGACGGTCACATCGCATTCAACGAGCCTGGTTCATCTCTAAACTCTCGTACCCGTATCAAAACGCTGACGACTGAGACTCGCATTGCAAACTCTCGCTTCTTCGACAACGACATCAACCAAGTGCCTAAGTATGCCCTGACTATTGGTGTTGCAACTCTTCTAGACGCTGAAGAAGTGATGATCCTTACTATGGGTCACAACAAAGCTCAAGCTCTGCAAATGGCAGTAGAAGGCTGCGTAAACCATATGTGGACAGTAACAGCGCTGCAAATGCACCCTAAAGCAATCATTGTTGCTGACGATGCAGCTCAACAAGAGCTTAAAGTTAAAACGGTTCGTTACTTCAACGAACTTGAAGTTGAGAACATCAAAGGCCTATAAGCCCAGTTCTCTTGCACATCAACTCTTTTCTAGTTGATGTGCGCAGGTTTAGAGCAAGGCAGTGGAACTTTTTCACTGCCTTGTGTCTAAAAAATTGTTACCTCGTTTTACTTTGGTAACAAAGGCGATGGAAAATGCAAAATTATCCAAAGCTCCGTATAAGTCGGGCTTATATGCCAAGCTAAGCCCGACTTCCCCTTTTGTTCTAACCCCTCTCTCGCAAGTCGTACAACTCCGTTTGCACAGATAAGCGTTTCCACTGCGAGTACAAGCACAAACCTCAACCACCCTCTTGAAAAGCAAAGCACCTCCTGACAGACTCATGGTTCATTCTCGACCTGATACCGACTCCAATTTACTTATGACCCCTAACGAACTGCTCAAGTCCTTATTTGGCTATGATGATTTTCGACACCAGCAATCCGACATCATCGATTCTCTTATGGCTGGCAAAGATGTATTAACCTTGATGCCAACAGGTGGTGGTAAGTCAATTTGTTACCAGATCCCAGCAATCCTTCGTCAGGGTGTTGGTGTGGTGGTGTCTCCGCTTATTGCTTTAATGCAAGATCAAGTTGAAGCCCTGCATCAAGTTGGCGTAAACGCCGCGTACTTAAATTCAACACTCAGCTCTTATGATCAGCAAGTGGTCGAGCAACAGGTACTCACCGGTGAAGTACAAATCTTGTATTTGGCTCCAGAGCGTCTTTTATTGGAGAGAACGCTGCGCTTACTCGAGCAGTCCAATTTATCTCTTTTTGCGATTGATGAAGCGCACTGTGTGAGCCAATGGGGTCATGATTTTCGCCCGGAGTATCAAAAGCTCAGCGTTCTTAAGCAACGATTTCCATCCGTACCAAGAATTACGCTGACGGCAACAGCTGATCTTAAGACTCGAGAAGAGATCATCGCGCAGCTAGCACTTGAACAAGCTGACGTTTATGTTCATAGCTTCGACAGACCAAATATTCAGTATCATGTGTCCGATTCAGGTAACGCAAAAAAAGAGCTTTGGAGCTTTATTAGCACTCACCATCCCGATGATGCAGGGATTGTCTATTGTCTATCTCGTAAAAAGGTCGAAGAAACCGCTCAATGGCTTACTGATATGGGTAAAGTCGCGCTACCCTACCATGCTGGCCTATCAAGTGAGCAAAGAGCTAGCCACCAGCGCCGCTTTTTGAGCGAGGATGGCATCATTGTAGTTGCCACTATCGCGTTTGGTATGGGTATAGATAAACCTGACGTTCGATTTGTCGCGCATCTCAGTTTACCTAAAAGCATTGAGGCGTATTATCAAGAAACGGGCCGTGCAGGGCGTGATGGAATGCCAGCCAACGCATGGATGACCTTTGGTATGCAAGACATGGTGCTGCAAAGACAAATGGTTCAAAACTCAGATGCCGCCGAACAATATAAGCGTGTATCACTTCAGAAACTCAACCTCCTCTTAGGCTACTGCGACCTCGCCACCTGCAGACGCCAATCTCTACTCGCTTATTTTGGAGAGACGCTTGCAGAGCCTTGCGGCAATTGCGACAACTGTCTCAACCCTCCAGAAACTTGGGATGGCTTACAAGCAACACAAAAAGCCCTATCCACTGTCTATCGAACGGGACAACGATTTGGCGTGAGTTATTTGGTGAACATACTGCTAGGTAAAACTGACGCTCGCATCACGCAAAACCAACACCATACCCTATCGACATTTGGTATTGGCACTGAGTTATCCGCGAAAGAGTGGCAAGGTGTATTCAGGCAATTGCTGGCGATGAACTTGCTTGAAGCGCACGGCGAACATGGCAGCCTGCAACTTACCGAGACTTGCCGGCCTTATCTTAAAGGGCAGCACCCAATTGAACTAAGAAAGATTCGTGTTTCGAAGCAGTCAACAACTAAAGGCGCTAAAAAGAGAAACAAGGGCTCACTATTGACCTCGGATATGCCTCAATTCGAGCGACTTCGTGAAGTTCGATCTGAGCTTGCCAAACAACAATCGGTTCCAGCTTACGTAATCTGTCAAGACGTCACGCTAGAAGCACTCGCCACCGAGCGTCCTACCCACTTGGACCAACTGGCAACCATACCGGGATTGGGTGAAGCAAAGATTGAAAAATATGGTGAAGCATTCATTGCAGTCATTGAACCGAAATCATTGGCAGAGAAAGCTCTCTCAGAGACTGAGTTAGAATCGCTATCACTATTGAACCAAGGCCTTACCGTTCAAGATATCGCTAATGCTCGCGGGCTAAAAACAAACACGGTCCAAACCCACTTAGCGACTGCTATTGAACTCAATGTTTGTGAACTTTCAAATGTCGTCGCTTTATCCAGCGAAGAAATCGAGAGTATTAACCAGCAAGTCATCGCGTTAAACACTATTGAAGACGGTGCCCTTAAGCCTCTCTATGAATACTTCGAACAACGCTACGACTACGGAACATTGAAATGCGTGGTAGCAAAGATGCTCGCAAATTCAAATGCAGTTGCTTAATAAAAGTGCAAAATCAGATTTCATCTATGACGTTCGCTTTACCCCTTTAGTCTAATGTTGTTATCAGCGGTGTGAATATAAGATCACTTTCGTTGCCCTACATGTGTAGCCAACGATCCTTAAGATTTTTGTGTTGGGAGACTCAGCCCTCCCGAGTTTACTATTACTATCTTTTTTGACGCCAAGACCTATTGTCTTGGCGTTTTTTTTATCTGTAGATCTTTGCTTACCTCTTGCGTCAGAACAAAAAAAACCGCGCTCGAAAGCGCGGTGTTACCTTGGGCTTGGTAATTACAGTGTTTTATCGTTGTTGTGATTTTAATTTGAGTCGCATTGCGTGCAATACGGGCTCGGTATAGCCATTGGGCTGTGCGCAGCCTTCGAACACCAACTGACACGCAGCAGAGAACGCTATGCTGCTATCAAAATTGGGGGCCATATTGTTGTAATTTGGGTCATCGGCGTTTTGTTGGTCAACAACTTGTGCCATACGCTGCATGGTTTTCATCACTTGAGATTCAGTGCAAATACCATGACGTAACCAGTTGGCAATGTGCTGGCTTGAGATACGCAGCGTAGCGCGATCTTCCATTAGACCAACATCATTGATATCTGGCACTTTGGAACAGCCAACACCTTGGTCAATCCAGCGTACTACATAGCCAAGAATGCCTTGTGCGTTGTTGTCTAACTCGCTTTGAATTTGTTTTGCTGTCAGCTTTTGCGAGCCTAATAGTGGAATCGTCAAAATATCATCCACACTCGCCATCACGCGCTCACGAAGCTCTTTTTGACGGCTTGGTACGCTAACTTGATGGTAGTGAAGCGCATGCAATGTCGCTGCAGTCGGTGACGGTACCCATGCAGTATTGGCACCTGATTGTGGGTGACCAATCTTAGCATCCATCATTTTTGCCATGTTATCTGGCTCCGGCCACATACCTTTACCGATTTGCGCTTTGCCTTGCAGACCGCATGCTAAACCGAGATCCACATTTTGATCTTCGTAAGCACCAATCCAAGTCATGGTTTTCAGCTGCGCTTTAGGAGCAAATGCGCCTGCTTCCATGCTAGTGTGGATCTCATCACCCGTTCTATCCAAGAAACCAGTGTTGATGAACACGACACGCTCTTTCGCAGCGTGAATACACGCTTTGAGGTTAACCGAGGTGCGGCGCTCCTCATCCATAATGCCAACTTTGATGGTGTTTCGCTCCAAACCCAGCGCATCTTCCACACGAGTAAATAGCTCGTTGGTAAACGCCACTTCCTCAGGGCCGTGCATCTTAGGTTTAACGATATTGATGCTGCCTGATGTCGAGTTTTGATACTGGCTATTGCCTTTGAGATCATGGATAGCTATTAGCGAAGTAATCATGGCATCCATAATACCTTCAGGCACTTCACGACCTTCACTATCAAGGATCGCTGGGTTAGTCATTAAGTGGCCGACGTTGCGAATAAACAGCATGCTGCGACCTTTAAGGTGGATCTCTCCGCCTGTCACGCTGGTATATTGACGATCTGGATTCAGACTGCGAACAATGGTTTTGCCATTCTTTTCTAGGCTCTCCTGCAGATCGCCTTTCATCAGACCTAACCAGTTACGATAGGCCAACGCTTTATCTTCACCATCGACCGCCGCCACCGAGTCTTCACAATCCATAATGGTGGTAAGCGCTGCTTCAACAACCACATCTTTGATGCCCGCTACATCTACACGACCGATAGGTGTGTTCGGGTCGATTTGAATTTCGATATGAAGGTTATTGTGTTTAAGAAGAATGCATGACGGTGAACTCGCCTCTCCCTGATAGCCGATAAACTGCGTGCTATCCATCAAGGTCACTTCCTCACCGTTGGTAAGGGTGGCAGTTAGCGTGTTACCTACACTGACATTGCTGATGCTGTACTGAGCGACTTCTCGGTGTGATACACCGTTGAGTGGTGCTGCTGAGTCAAGAAACTCACGAGCATAGGCAACCACTTTTTCACCACGCACTGGGTTAAAGCTGCCACCACGCTCCGCTCCGTCTTCTTCGCCAATCACATCCGTACCGTAAAGCGCATCATACAAACTGCCCCAACGTGCATTCGCTGCGTTAAGTGCAAAACGGGCATTCATAATAGGTACCACCAGCTGTGGACCTGCTTGTGTCGCAATTTCTGGTTCTACGTTTTCTGTGGTGATTTCAAAATCTTCAACTTCAGGGACTAGGTAACCAATCTGCTGTAGGAAAGTTTTGTACTCAGTCGGGTCAATGGCCTGTCCCGCACGCTCTTGATGCCAAGCATCGATTTGATGTTGCAGGTCGTCACGCTTGACGAGCAGCGCGCGATTTTTTGGTGCTAGGTCAGATAAGATCGACTCGAACGATTGCCAAAATGCGTCAGCTTCAATGCCAGTACCGGGAATGATTTGCTCATTAACCAAATTGTAGAGGGTGCTATCAATGTTCAAGCTTCCCTGTTGAATACGATTGCTCATAAAATTTCTCTCGAATTAGTCGATGACCACTGCTTAAAAATCTACGTAACTGAGGAGAATTTGACTAATTTATGCCACTTATAGTTAACATTCATAGAAAAAATACCCCTAATATTGACCTTCTCAGTTACTCCGTTACGCCACTTTCTAGCTCATTAGCGACGCTTTTTATTAGGCGGCGCATCCATTGATGATCGGGATTGCTTTGCAACAGTGGACTCCATGCCATCTTGACCTCAAATGGCTCTATTGCAAATGGCGCTGGCTTGATAAGCAGTTTGGGATTATTGCGTTGTGATTGGGCTGCCTTGCTCGGAATGGTCAAAATCAGATTCTTCTGCTGTGCAAAAAGAATCGCGGATAGATAGTGACGGGTAAACACCGTGATGTTGCGGGTTTTGCCTATCTTCATCAACGCCTCATCTATCCAGCCCAGTTTCTGAGCTTGACTGGGGTTAACGCCGTGCCCAGTTCCCATGCCGGTTTTACTTACCCAGATATGCTGTGCCTTTAGATAAGAGAACAAGTCAAAGTTGTCTGCGATAGGGTTGTCGCGGCTGAATAGACAAGAAAAGCCATCATGCCACAGACTCATTTGGTGAAAGGACTGAGGAATATCATCAAAGCGGTTAATGACGATATCAACAGTACCTTGCTCAACATCCTGATAGCTCACATCACTTGGCGTCATGATGTCTAAACGTATCTTTGGGGCAATTTCGCTTAGCTTTTCCAATAGCGGTTGAATAATAGTGGACTCGGCGTAATCACTCGCCATGATACGAAACACGCGCTCGCTGTCCTCTGCATTAAACTCGGTCGTGGTTTGCACCGTCTTTTCTACATTAGCAAGAATATTTCGGATCTGCGGCTGAAGCTTCTGGGCACGCTCGGTCGGGATCATCCCCTCACTGGTTCGCACCAAAAGCGGGTCTTCAAACAAATCACGCAAGCGACGTAATCCATTACTCATCGCAGGCTGAGTGATACCCAACTGATTCGCCGCTCGGGTCACATTACGCTCACGCAGCAGCATATCTAAATACACAAGTAAATTAAGGTCAATACGAGCAATATTCATAACAAAAATACCGAGTATAACAACTATAAATTAACAAAATTATCACACAAGCGGCTAGGATTTGTCCATAACAACAAGTTAATACTACAGGCCACTGGCCACCCTATATCCAACGTGAAACTAAGGAATAGTTATGTCGCAAATTAATCAAGATATCGAAATGATCGAAGTTGCAAAACGCGCTGCAGGTACGCCATGGGATGCAATCGATGCTGAATCTGCTGCTCGCATGCGTGCTCAAAACAAATTCAAAACTGGCCTAGATATCGCGCAATACACGGCGGATATTATGCGTGCAGACATGGAAGCGTATGACGCAGACAAGTCTCAGTACACTCAGTCTTTGGGTTGCTGGCACGGTTTCATTGGCCAACAAAAAATGATTTCTATTAAGAAGCACTTCGGTGGCAAGACTGATAAGCGTTACCTATATCTTTCTGGTTGGATGGTTGCAGCACTTCGCTCTGATTTCGGCCCACTTCCAGACCAGTCAATGCATGAGAAGACGTCTGTTCCTGCACTTATCGAAGAGCTATATACTTTCCTTCGCCAAGCAGATGCACGTGAACTAGGCGGTCTATTCCGTGAGCTAGACGCAGCACGTGAAGCCGGCGACGTAGCCCTTCAAGACCAAATCCAAGACAAAATCGACAACCACCAAACTCACGTTGTTCCAATCGTTGCCGATATCGATGCAGGTTTTGGTAACGCTGAAGCGACTTACCTACTAGCTAAGAAAATGATTGAAGCGGGTGCTTGTTGTCTACAGATTGAAAACCAAGTAGCCGATGAGAAGCAATGTGGTCACCAAGACGGTAAAGTAACCGTACCTCACGCTGACTTCCACGCCAAACTGCGCGCGCTACGTTATGCATTCCTTGAGCTTGGTATCGACAACGGCATCATCGTTGCGCGTACTGACTCACAAGGCGCTGGCCTAACCAAAGAAATTGCGGTAGTGAAAGAGCCGGGCGACCAAGGCGACATCTACAACTCTTACCTAGACGTTGAAGAAATCGATGTAGCTGACATGAAGCAAGGCGACGTTTGCTTTAACCGCGATGGCAAGCTAGTACGTCCTAAGCGCCTTCCTTCTGGCCTATATCAGTTCCGTTCAGGTACCGGTGAAGATCGCTGTGTATTTGACTGTATCGAAGCTATCAACGCAGGTGCTGACCTACTGTGGATTGAAACTGAGAAGCCACACATTGGCCAAATCAAAGAGATGATGGACGGCGTACGTGCAGTACACCCTAACGCGAAGCTAGTTTACAACAACTCGCCGTCATTCAACTGGACGCTAAACTTCCGCCAACAAGCGTACGACGCAATGGTTGAAGCAGGTGAAGATGTATCAGCATACGACCGCGCAAACCTAATGAGTGCTGAGTACGATGAAACTGAGCTTTCTAAGCGAGCAGATGACAAGATCCGCACGTTCCAAGCAGACGCATCGCGTGAAGCGGGTATCTTCCACCACCTAATCACACTACCAACGTACCACACCGCTGCGCTATCAACAGATAACCTAGCGAAAGAGTACTTCGGTGATGAAGGCATGCTTGGCTACGTTAAGAACGTTCAGCGTCAAGAAATCCGTCAAGGTATCGCGTGTGTTAAACACCAAAACATGTCTGGTTCAGATATCGGTGATGACCACAAAGAGTACTTTGCAGGCGAAAATGCGCTAAAAGCAGCTGGTGAACTGAATACGTCGAACCAGTTTGACTAAAGAGCTTGACCCCTCCTAGCTTCCAGTTAGCAAGGGGAGGGACAGCTGGCTCGCTAACGCATTGCCATTTCTTAAAGAGCTACGTGACGTTAGGAACGAGCCCGAAGTTCTCCCCCTATATAGGGGGAGCTAGAGGGGGTAACCACAGCGTGCTCCCACCCCCCACCCTCCACAAAAATAACCACAGAGGCAGCCCTATGACCACTCAAACTCCCCCACATCTACAAGACGCAAAAACCCTTCTATCAGACAAGGGATTTGCCACCAGCAACACGTGGTACCACGGCACCTCTTCTGCTCTCGTCGCTTCAATCCAAGCGCAAGGGCTCAAACGCTCAGGTGATAAGGCGCTCAATGAAGTAGCTAAAGCCACCATGGCAACAATAGGTAACCAATACACTGAAATCGTTGAACCGGTATTCCTAACCCAAAGTAAAGAGCTGGCTTTTTACTGGGCACAGCAGACCGTTCGTGAGCGTAGTATGAGATTCGAAGGGGTCGAAGAGCCCGTTGTATTGCAGATCAACCTTAGCGAAAAACAGCAGACAAGCGTAAAACCGGACGTAGGTGCTATGAGTTTATTAATGATGCGTGACGGCGAAGCTTATATGGCGCATATCGCTAAGCTATACCAAGACAACAATATAGCTATCCCAGAGATCGACTTACAAAATGCTGATCGAATGGCCTTTCTAGACACGCTTGGCATGGCATACATCGACCAAGATGTTAGCCGCGCGAGCATCGAGGTGCTCCAGGAGCCTGCCACTGCGTAATTCAATCTACTCGACACAACAAATACTTAAACACCGAGCGCTAGGCTCGGTGTTTTACTCTCAGTAAAGTTGATATTAAATACGGATATAACCCGACGTATTTAGACCATCGCCTTCATGAATACTTTTACCGTCAATTTTGATGTGCTCCGGGCACTCCAACGCTTTGCCCCACTTTAGTTCAAGCGGCATTTCGGTACTGCCTTTATAGAGGCAGGTTTTCACCTTTGTACTAACATAATCACGTATAACTACTTCTTTCTCGCCAACATAAGCCCCATAAGTCACATCATCGTTGTTCGCAAACGAGAATGAAGACATCGAAATCAAGCACGCAGCCAGTACACATTGAGTTAATTTTTTCATCGTAACCACCTCACCTTTATATCTGTAGTGAATAGCCGAATACTCCATCACCCCGCCTGTTGTTAATAAATATATCGAACAACATCGGAGTGATGAAAACAGATACCATCAGACAAACTGATACATATAGATAACTTGTTGATTTTCGATTAGCAATGCAAAGCAAAACCTCTAATGCATTCGATATTTAGATAGATAGTGGACACTTGAGCTCCATTACTTAGGTGATAACCTTTTGTTAACCCCCATAGCGATACGCTTGTTTTCAACAAGAAAACCGCTATGGAGCAGCCTATGAACCTAACCAAATCCATTTTCACATCAATGCTCATCACTTTAGTAACCTGGAACGGCGTTTCCGCTCAAGAACAACCTAAAGTTAAAGCCAATACTGCTGGAACAACGAAGACAGAACTTCACTACTTTTACTTACTGCAAACAAGAGCTGACTTAGACCATATTGAAATGCTATGGAACGACGCCTATGAGAAACTTGAATCTGTCTCAAGGGATAACTTGAGCACCATTATCGTCGCCTACACAGACCTTAGCCAAGATTTCGCCACCGCCGACATCACTATCGGATATCAATCGAGCACTGCCGTCAAAGGCGAGAAATCAACTATCGAACTCAATCAGAACAAACAGGTTCTGCTTAGCAATGGAAGCCATGACAAACGTGCGATAGAAAGCGCTTGGAACGACATTGACTACCGCCGAGAAATTGAAGTGATTATCGAAACACACGACCTCAATCAACATGGATTGCCCGACAGCAACTCACTGACCGTCTACTATAAGGACTAGGAGCTAAGACTATGGAAATACTCACTATGCTGTCCGAGCTGACAACACCCGATTCTTTGTATTATTGGGAAACATGGATAGACGATAACTTCTTCCTACTCGCCATGTTCGTTTTTGCTATCGAGCTTGTTCGCTATGCCTTTAAGCGTCGTATTAGCTGGCAGCTTGTTGGAGACAGTGCGACTAACTTCGTCACGCTTGGCTTTCTATTTGTGATGGTGTTTATTGTTGGGCTTGCTTACGTCGGCGCCTTTCTATTCACATACGAGAACTGGAGCCTCACGCACTTACCACTCACTGGCTGGACCGTGATCGGCTGTTTAATCCTTGCTGATCTTGCTTATTACTGGGAACACAGATTTCTCCATAGCAATGGCTTTGCATGGGGCACACACTCGGTTCACCATAGCTCACCGTTTTTCAATATCTCGGTGGCGTATCGGTTTGGTCCACTTGATTGGTTGTTCCCTTTCTTTTTCCATCTCCCTTTAGTGTTGTTGGGTTTCCATCCGTTTCTAGTGTTGATGTGTGAAACCATCGTTCAGGTGTTCCAAACGCTGCTTCACACCGAAACGGTCAAACGTTTTCCGCGTCCCATTGAAGCCGTGTTCAATACACCCTCTCACCATCGTGTTCATCATGCGGCAAACAAGCGTTACTTAGATAAAAACTACGCCGGGATCCTGATTATATGGGACCGGATGTTTGGCACCTTTGCGAGGGAAGAAGAGAAGGTAAAGTACGGCATCTACCCTGCGGTGAATTCCGTCAACCCAATAAAAGTGCTGTTTCATGGCTACTGGAAGTTAGCTCAACAAATTTGGAACGCGCCGTCGTGGGCATATCGATGTCAGTTGCTGGTTCGATCGCCGCATTGGGCGTGGGAGCAGTCACAAAAACAGCGACGCAGCGATGCGAATCCATCCTAGTTGATACAATAGACAGAGACTCATCGGTAAACAGGTAATTATGAGCAAGATAAACGCATTACTCATTGAAGACGATATCGATCTTGCTGAAGCAATCAGCGACTACATGGAAGTAGATAACATTGAGTTTGACTTCGCTTACAACGGAGTCAGTGGATTAGAGCTTGCCTCAACCAACCACTACGATGTAATAGTCACTGACATCAACATGCCCAAGATGAATGGCTTAACCATGACTCAAACCTTGAGGACTCAAGGAGTCGCAACGCCTATTCTTATGCTAACCGCTCGCGATACTTTGGAAGACAAGCTAACTGGCTTTCAAGCGGGCTCAGACGACTACCTCGTTAAACCATTTGCAATGGAAGAGCTCAAGGTTAGGCTGCAAGCCTTGGCTCGACGAGGGCTCACATCGGTCAGTAAGCTCACTATTGGTGATTTATCTGTCGATTTACAAACGCATCTCGCAGTACGTGATGGACAGGAGCTTCGCCTTCCACCCGTTTGCTGGAAAATGCTCGCTTGCTTGGCAAAGCACAGCCCGAACGTGGTCTCAAAATCTCAATTGGAACAAGCTATTTGGCAAGACGATGTCCCAGCGGCTGACAGCTTAAAGGTTCATCTTTTTAAATTACGGCAGGTTGTCGATACCCCTTTCGACACCAAACTCATTCATACCATTCATGGTGTTGGTATCGCCCTTAGAGAGAATCATGATCAGCATTAAAAGAGACGTTTATCTATTTCTATTCGGGTTACTTTTCCTCCTCGTCACAGCCTACAGTATCATGGTAAGCCAGAGTTATTATCTTGGGCTGGAAGAGTCGGCCAAATATGAAATGCTTTATGAAATGCGTGCCGTAGAAAAATATTATCAAGAGACAGGAACACTCCCTAACACCAAAGGTCGAACATTTCAGGTGTTCTCGAGTCTTGATTCCATGCCGATACATTTTCGCAAAAGCTTCGACTGGCAAGCGTTTGAGCCCGGTGAGATTTACGAGCACTACCTCGTTGCCAAAGACAATAGCAATGCTCATTACCTCTACGCCTCAATGCAGGAAGCAAAAGCCAATGGGAATATGCTTTACTTTGTCACCACATACGATGAATCCCTTTACTATCAACTCTTAGAGTCAGATATTCCTGATTCCTATACTCAATTCAATCAGGCTCTATTGATTAGCGGGGCGCTGCTATTGGCAGTTTTTGTCATGGTTAGATGGCTAATTTTCCGATTAACACAGCCCGTGTTTCGTCTGGCTAAGTGGAGTTCGACCTTAGACACCCAAGAACCTCCCCCCCAACAGAAACTGCGCTACCAAGAATTAATTGGGCTTGCTGACACCTTGACACAAAGTATTGAGCGAGAAAGAGAGTCAATCGCGAGAGAAGAAACGTTTCTCAAAACAGCCAGTCATGAATTGCGTACTCCAATTGCCACCATCTCAGCCAGCAACGAGTTAATTGAACGCGGTAAAGAGCACCTTTCACCAAGTCAAAAACGGGCGACCAAGCGCATCAACCGTGCCACTGCGAACATGAATAACTTAATTACCGCTCTGTTGTGGTTAAGTCGAAAAGAGCAACTTCCTGTTCAAGAGTCAGACATCAGATTACGAGACCTCGTAAACGAGCTTATCGAAAATAATCGCTACCTTATCGAACGTAAAGCGGTCGAGGTCGAGATCCAATGCGAGTCAGCTAAAGTAATTGAACTGCCGTTCGAGCTAACCCAAATTACACTCACAAACCTTATTCGAAATGCTTTTCAGCACTGTACCGAAGGACAAATTACCATCCGTGTTTTCAAAGAGGGTGTTCTAATTTCCAACCCAACTACCGAGCACGATGAAGAGTCTTCGCCCTCAGGGTTTGGTATTGGATTAACGCTGGTTGAAAAGATCTGTCATCAGCAAGATTGGGCTTTGCATTTTGAGCGTTCTAACTCAACGTACGTGACAGAATTGATGTTTGGAAAGCTGCGTTAACCAAACGATAACCTTTCTCCACCTAGACTAGCAGTATATTGAATAGGTAATGAGGTGACTATGCGAGTTTGGATTTTAGAAACACTTGTTTGGGCAGCGGTGACAGTCAGTGTTTGCGTTGCAATCTGGGGGGTTAACACCGTTAATATTTTATCTGCGCTCGGCATCTCTGTTGCAGTCTCCCTAATACTTGGCAACAGTTCGCGCTCTTAGTATAGGAAATTACACACCTTCGAAGTAAGGAGCAGACGGCGACAGGTGGCACAAAACGAAAAAGGGCTGGCTTAATGCCAACCCTTTCTGATTTTTCGCTGTCAATTACTCGTAATCAGACGCGTAAGTTTCTTCATATGTGTGTGAATAAAGTTCAAATAGCGTGCCGAACGGGTCTTCTAGGTAAACCATTTTTGCAGGTTTACTGTCATCCTCTGGGTGGTAACGCATAATGTCCATTCTTACTTTACCCCCATATTGTTTTACACGCTCAATCGTTGCTTCAAAGTCATCACTTTGCAACGAGAAGTGGAACAGGCCAATACGAGAAAAATCAACGCGGTGGCGTTCTTGGTGATCCACCATTTCAAACATTTCAAAACCAACACCATCATTGGTTACTAGATGTGCGATGTTGAAGCCCTTGAAGCCCTCCCCAAAAACTTCGATACACATACGACCGATGGCGGTTTCACGCTCCTCAACAACAGGAGTGTTATCCATGACAATGCGTAGGCCGAGCGCTTTAGTGTAAAACTCAACCGCTTTAGTCATGTCGCTGACCATAATACCTATGTGGCTCATTTTCATATTCAGTTACCTCAGTTCGTTTTGTTTGTTCCGACCTTGTGTCGATGAGGAGAGTATATGGAGAATTGTAGATTAGGGTAAATTATCAATTATTATTTTATTGATAATTTTTTGTTATTATCATAGTCAATTAGAAATGTCGTTACTATTTTGGCGATACAAAACCAACAAGTTGCAACAAAGGTGTGCTATTTTGCCGCCCAATATTCATACTCTAGGCTCCAAACATGCTATCAATCCCTCCTTACCTCGCTCTTGCCATCGCAATAGGGCTTGAGGTATTTGCCACATCTTGGCTTCCTAAGACTCAACAATTTACTGCTGTCGTGCCAACACTCGCTGTCTTGGTGGGTTACGGGCTCGCGTTTTATTTACTGGCAGTCGCAGTGCAAACCCTTTCACTGGGAATCGCCTACGCGATCTGGTGTGGGGCTGGTGTTGTTTTGGTGGCAGGTATTTCATGGCTGGTTTATGGCCAGAAACTCGATATCTACGCGATTATAGGGATAGGTTTTATCCTCCTAGGGACAATGATCATCAATATCTTCTCATCTTCGGTAAACCACTAAACGTATCATCGCCCGCCATCATCAGCGCCCAAAAACACAAGCTCACAAAGCGCTACAACAAGCTCCATCGTGCATAATTAAAAAGGTCAGCTTCTGTGAAGCTGACCTTTTTAATGAATTTGAAACTTGACGATCAACTCGCAATCGTTGACCGACTGAATCTGCTCTACGTGTTTCGCCACTTTCGGATTTGGATGACGCTTCAAGAACTCAACCAGTGCTGATTTACAACAGCCTAGGGAAGAAACAAAACGACTACAGCTCGTTCTAGGACACTGTGGCAAGAGCGTCATCACTTCTTCAGAAGCAAGCTGCAAGTACTTTAGCTCATAATCACTGTCGCCTTGAGCACGCCAAAAATCGGCTAAGTTATGACAAGACATCACCTTGATGGCTAATAGATCTTCGAGCTCCTCCATGTCTCCCTCAGCATTGATCTCCATATACTGAGATTCTGCTAACGCGACTTGATAATGCGCGACTGCTGACATTAATTCTCCGCGCTTAACTGCCTCATCAGCCAATAAAGTGTGTCTCTCCCATTTAACAGTGTCCATATCACCTATTCCATATCTGCCTATCGACACTAGATGATATTGATTATCATTTGTATTTCAACCACATTATTTTTAGGGTTGCAAGCCGATCAGCGTCATTCAAAAAACACTGGATCTCACTATCGATAACAATTATCATTTGCATAATGTTATAACATAACAACAGGAACGTATAATGAAGCCAAATATCCACCCTGATTACAGAAAAGTCGTTTTCCATGACACCACTGTAGACGAATATTTTATCGTGGGTTCCACGCTACAAACCGACCGCACCATTGAGTGGAAAGATGGAAAGACCTACTCATACATGACCATTGAGGTTTCATCAGAATCTCACCCCTTCTACACCGGAAAACAGCGCGTCATTAGCAAAGAAGGTCGCGTAGCTAACTTTAACCGTCGCTTTGGCGGCATTAAAACTAAGTCATAAAGGCGGATACAATGAAAGTTCTTAGCTCCCTAAAAAGTGCCAAGAAACGCCATCCTGACTGTCAAATCGTCAAGCGTCGTGGCCGTATCTACGTTATTTGCAAATCGAACCCTCGATTCAAAGCCGTTCAGGGCAAGGCAGGAAAAAAACGTTAAATTGTGATGAATGTAAATTATTTGTTAACTTGGACTTGAGTGCTGCATCAGTGCGACGTTAAGCTCTTCTTGTAAACTCATGCAAGGAGGCGTTATGGATGATTTGCAATTTTACCTAGTTAATGATTACTGCCCACGTTGTCACTCGGTCACGACTCATGATGCGTTTGAAGTAGACAACGAGCAACACAAGGACGGCCAGCAAGCTCAAGTCGAGCATGTGTGCGAGAAGTGCCAAGCACTCGGACAGTAAAGAGTATCACACAAATAAAAACCGCCTTAGCTGGCGGTTTTTTAATGGAGGTATCATCAATCTCGTTATGACAACCGCTTGTAGTTGACGTTGAGTGAGTCTAGATAATCTAATTGCGCTGCGACTCTTGGTAAAAAGCTCTGCCAAGATTTGTTTTCTGTCGCCGTCCACGCAACCTCAGCGACAGCAAACAGCCTTGGATACAATAAAAACTCAAGCGTTGCCCTGTCTTTAACAAACTCCGTCCAAACCAGAGCTTGAGTTCCAATCACTTGTTCGCTGTTTTCAATGCTACCCGGATCAAAGTCATAAGCAGTCTTTAAATCAATTGCCCCAGCCCAAAGTACACCCGTTTCATTAATGTCCTTATTCCAAGCCATATCCAAGTATGTCGCTTGAGCCGGACACATAATCACCGGATAACCGGCTTGCGCAGCTTTTTGTCCTTCAGCGCCATTTGACCACGCGCAGACTGTAGCCTTGTTAGTTATCTTGTTGCCATGGCTAGCCTCTTCCCATACAGCAATCGTTCGACCTTTTTGAGCAAGATATTGCTCTAAGTGGGAAATCAGATGCCCCTCGAGTAAGCGCACATCATCAAGCCCCATCGCCTTGGCTTTGGCAATACACGCAGGTGATTTCTCCCAGACATGCTTAGGTACCTCATCGCCCCCTAGGTGAATCACCTTAGATGGAAATAACTCACACACTTCATCGAGTATGGTTTCGAGTACTTGATAAGTACCGGGCAACGCTGGGTTGAGCACGTTATCTTGATATTGCTGGATAGAAACATATTCAGACTTATCGTCAGCTTCTCTCAATAAGTTAGGCAATGCCATGATCAGCGCTCGAGCATGACCCGGAATGTCAATCTCGGGGATCACAGTGATCTCCCGCGCTTTGGCATACTCAATCACCTCGTTGATTTGCTGCTTGGTAAAGAAGCCACCGTAGCGCTCTGGACCTGAGCCAAATTGAGATGGCTGCGCTTCTCCTTCTCCACGCCACGCACCGATGTCAGTGAGTTCAGGAAAGGCATCAATTTGGATACGCCACGCTTCATCGTCCGTGAGATGCCAATGGAAAGTGTTTAGCTTGAGCCATGCCATTCGGTCGATCACTGCTTTCACAGTATCTATGTCATGGAACGAGCGAGCACAATCCAAAAACTGTCCGCGGTAAGGGTATTGAGGTGCGTCGATTATCGTCGCTGAGGCTACGACTCGTTGACCTGTCACTAAAAGCTGCGCCAAGGTTACTGCGCCGTAAAAGAACCCTGCCGATGTTGCTGCTTTGAGCTGTATAGAGTTACTGCTAATCGTAAGTTCGTAGCCTTCGGGTTTGATATGTTCCGCACTTACCTTCGACAAAGATAGGGTTGCATTACCTTGCAGCTCGGTAAAGGAAACATCAGAAAACTGATTTGAGAACCAAGCTATTGCATTACTGGCTTCTGCTGGTTCAGCATCGATGGTCACTTGGCGACCAAGTTGAAACTCACCTTCAGCAAACTCAATTGATTGTGGATGAGGAATAACGCCGGACGTCGGTGGGGGAAGCGCTAATCCTCGAAGATCTAAATCTTCTGGTTGGCTCATCTTATGAGTCCCCACCTCAACGTCTAAAATCGTCTCTCCAGATTTCAAATAAGGGTGGTTTGGACGCTCAGAGAGATTGAACAAACCACAAGTTTGGCTTTCAACCGTCATTTGCCAGCGACCACCTTTTTCAATCACTGAGCTTGATAGAGGCGCCATCTCGATATGAGAGCCAACCTGCGAAACAATCTGTCCATTCACCACAGTATGTTTGTCAATAAAGCGAGGCATATCAAAGCACAACACAAAATCTTTTAGTTCCGTGTCGGAGCTGTTTTCTAGCACGATATTGAGTTTGAGCGAAGTGTCTGCATTGTTGAGCACTTCAAAATGTAATTTGGGTATACTCACGACAATTCCTTCTGACTGAATACGCTAACGAGCGTTGATTGCGGGGAGTGTGACGACCAAGCATATCAACTGCTCTAAACCGTGTGATGACACTTGTGAAGCACAAATTCAATAATGCGGCGCACCCCAGATAATTAGTCTGAAAAACCAAATAGCGATTGCCCATCAGGACACTTTATCGTATGTGCATACTCACTGTTAGAGATATTGTTGAAACTTAAAGCACTTTAAATCAACTTAGCTATATCAACCTCATCAAGCTGCTCGTCTAACATGTACTCTTGTGCAAATCGTAAATACACACCCGAGGTTAGAAACAGTTCAAACAACGATTTGTCCAAGTGATTGTCTTTTACCATATAACTCATAATTTTCAGCGATTCTGATAGTGTTTTCGCTTTTTTGTAAGGACGGTCTGCACTAGTAAGCGCCTCAAACACATCGGCAATAGCCATGACTTTTGCCGTCAATGGCATCTCATCCCCTTTTAGTCCCATTGGGTAGCCTGTACCATCCATTTTTTCATGGTGGCCACCAGCAATCTTAGCGACATTTTGCATATGTGCTGGGAACGGCAAAGATTCCAGAATTTGAATCGTTTGAATGATGTGATCATTGATGATGAAGCGTTCCTCTTCAGTGAGCGTACCCCTACGTGTCGACAGGTTATACACCTCTCCCTGGTTTGCTTTGTATTGCGTTGGCTTCATCGTGAAACGTGGATCGCTTTGGTGAGGGGCATCCCAAGATATAAGGTGCTCAGGCATATTAGCCAACAACGTTTCTTGTTGGGGGAGTTGCTCTTCTGTTTGATGGCGCTGCCTCTCAACCCAAGAAATGCCCTTGCGTTTACTTAAGGTACGTATCCACCGAGTTTTCGCTATTTGCTCCAACCGCTTAAGGTCTTCATCACTGACAAATTCCCCCCCGATATTAAGCGACGCGATAAAGTCAAAATCATCATCAATTTGTGTATGCAGTTCCTCCAGATCACGCTTTGCTTCTTGACTCAATTCGCCAAAACTTTCCTTCAACAGCATAATTTCTTTATCTCGCTTAATCACTTCAAAACGAGTTCTGATTTCATGTATTCGGTCATAGATGGTTTCGAGCTTCGTGGATTTATCAACCACATGTTCAGGCGTAGTGATCTTGCCACAGTCATGTAACCACGCTGCCATTTTTAGCTCTTGCCACTCTTTATCATTAAGGTGGAAGTCATTAAACGGCTCTAATGTGGATTCCTGCGCCGCCTGTGTTAGCCATTCGGTTAAGACAGGTACTCGCTGACAGTGATTACCTGTATACGGCGATTTTTTATCAAGTGAGCCAGCAAATACTTGAATGAAGGAGTCCAAAAGAGCCCGCTGAGACTCCAGCATTTGCTGAGTTTCAATTGCAATAGATACGTAACCAAGTAGCGTCTGCAAATAGTCGGAATACTCTCGATAAATCGACTCTGCACCTCCCTTCTCAAACATCAGGCCAAGTGCACCAATAACGACCTCTTCTCTATTTTTCAGCGGTATGTATATCACTTCACTTTTTTCGGGAAGACTTGCTTCAACTTGCAGGTGGTTGAGATCGTGTAACGGGAAAGCCTGAATCTTCTTGCCTACAAAAACATGTTCGATAAACCGAGTCGCATCTTGCGTGGAAATACTTTTAGCGTGAACATTTTGAGCCCTATTAAACTGGACAACATGAGGAACCAACTCATCACTTTTCCCATCAAGTAAGTACAGCAATACCCCATCAGCAGAGACTGAGTCAGCTGTGTTACCACACACCAGCTCAAGCATGCTGTCGAGGTTTTGCTGACGTGCGATCCCATCCGTCAGCGTAATAAATCGAGATATCGTCGCTTGAGTCGACAATTGGGCATGATTCAACTCTTGTATCTCTTTGATATAACTATGCGGGAGTGGTGAAGTATCGAACGAGAAGTTCTCAATGGCTTTCGCTTTTTCGGTCGCTCTCACAATAGGCTTTGAGATAAGCCTTGAGACCAAGTAGATACAGGGGAGCATCAGCAGTAACACTATCAATGACGCATACAAGGTTTGCTGCTTTATCAATAGTCCTTCATCAAATATTGATGACGCCTTTGTCGCCATTAACAAATGGATGTGCTCACTGTTGAGCGGTTTGATGGTAACGATGCGCCCAAACCAATTTTCTTTCTGAAACTCAAAGCGCCCTAGCTCAACACCTCCTTTTTTTCGGTCTATCGCATGTGGGACGATATCTCGATTAATATCGGCGATCTGCAAAATGTCACCATTGTTTTCATTACTAAAACCGCTAGAAAACGCGTACACAGCGCCATCGTCGTTATATAGCACCCGGATAGAAGAGTCGTTGGTCAGTGTGTCTTGCAAACTTTGGCGTAGATCTTTGAGCATGACATGAACAGAAACTCTCAGCCCTTGCTGATTTACCTGTGATATTACAACCCCCATTGCAGTGGAGTTAGCGAGCTTAGTCGGTTTGGAAATCGTATTGCGCCCGGGTGTTGCTGGCGAGTTCTCTTGATAGGCTTGGTGAAACTCTTCCTCATTGACCTCTAGCCTCTCAACAAAGTTGAGGCTGCGATCGTATGTGTAAACCTCGACTACACCACCAATCTCGTGCGCCACGATATATTGCGATTGCTGATTGTTGATCACGATATCAGAAGTCAAGTCTTCCGATACTCGCATTACGACAACACTATCACCATCTTTAAAAGAAAAGGTGTAAGTCTGCACATGATCAAACTGTGAGAGCAAGTGAATCACTTCTGGTACAACGCGTAAGCGCTCAAAACCAACAGAGGTATTTAGGCTATGGCTGTTGGAAAAACTCCCTAAAGCGGAGAACGCAGTGCCGTAGTGACTATTTAATTGGTGCTTAGTCTGCTCAGCTATTCTTTCGAATATCTTACTATTGGCCTTAAAAATCACCTCTGACATCGCCTTATTACTGAGTGCCATCTGTGTCCCAGATGCAATAGCAACAACGAATATAATGATAGTGACGATATGAACATGGATTGGAAACGACCTTTTCGAGATTTTCATTTCATTCCCTGTAAATTGAGCTCTCTTGTTTAAAAATAGAACTTTTCTCATCCTCACGTTCAAATTATTACTCGATCTTAGACTCAAATTTGTAACTTCAAAAATACGACTCCGCTAGATAACATTTTCCTTGGTTACTATTTGAAAGTTGGCGATTTCTGTCCGAATCTTAATTCATATGGTTCATAAGTGGATTACGTATGGAGACGACACTTTCAGCAGGCCTATCAGGTATAAGAAAAGTCCTTATACCCTCGATACTGATCAACATTCTTTCCCTAGCGGTTCCATTAACTGTTTTGCAGATCTATGACCGCATTATTCCCAACCAAAGTTATGGAACTGCGACGCTTTTGCTGTTTGGCGCTACGGTTGCCGTGCTTCTCGACGCTTTCTTGCGTTTTGCACGAAGTTGGATACTGGCGGCAGAGTCCTCGAATATGGAAAAGACTCGCTATGCCTCAGCGGTTCGCGTGCTCGCAAGCTCACCAACCGCAGAGATTAAAAAGCTAAAGGTTGGAGGGGTTCAGAATGGATTGGAGTCAATATCTAAGATCAAGGATATATATTCAGGCGGGTTGCTATCTGGTTTGATTGATGTTCCATTCGCACTGCTGTTTCTTTTCTTAATCTACTACGTAGGCGGAGCTTTAGTACTCGTTCCGTTAACTGTCTGGGCGATTACCTTCTCAATCGTCTGGTTTTCGGGAAGAAGAGCCAAGCGTCGAAGCGAGAAACACGCTCAACTCGATGATCTCAGAGCTGGATTTCTCATTGGACTTTCTCGAAATCTACTTGGAATTAAACGTCAGGCAACCGAGTATCGCACCTTCTCTACGTTTAAGAAAATCAACCAAAAATATCGACTCGTCACCGCTGACGATGAGAGAAAAAACACATTTGCCCAAGAGTGCATTTATTTAGCGTCTCTGGGGACATCGGTAGTCCTCGTTATCGCCGGAGCTTCACATGTGCTTTCTGGAGAGCTAACCACGGGTGGTTTGGCAGCTTGCTCAATTCTAGCAGGTAGAGCTGTCGCTCCATTAACGGCGCTAACAAATCTCAATATCCGCTACGCCAATATGCAAACCTCAGTTCAAAGCGTTCGAGAGTTACTCAACCTAACACCACACGAAGACGGCCTGAATGACGACTTAACATCCTTCAATCGAGTTAGCTATCAGAACGTCATATTCAAACGTTACGAGAAGAATATGACTCTTAACACCGAACTCTGCAGTGGAGAAATATACTTGGTCGAACACCCCAACGGTGAAATTGCCGGACAAACGCTCGCAGTGATGGCAGGGGTCAATACGGTCATTGATGGTGAGGTAAGCGTTGACCAAGTGGTTACGGACCCCAATTCCATAGCAGCTATCACCTCTTATCTGAGCTCTCGTGGTTCAATTTTACAAGGTTCAATCTTGGATAACCTTTGCGGATTCAATCCAGAGCTTTCTGAGCGTGCTTTGTCATACAGTAAACAGCTTGGTCTTTATGATGTGTTGACTCAGCTACCCGATGGTCTTGAGACTAAACTGGCAGACATGCCAACCATACCGCTCAGCCACAGCAGTATCCGTTTAATAAACCTGTGCTTCCAACTGGCCAAACCCACACCATTACTATTGATCGATAAACCAGAAATTGATCTCGACATAGATACTTGGCCAAAGCTTGCTGCGGTCCTAGAGAACGAATCTAGTAACGGCAGGACTCTCGCTTTGGTCACTCACAATACGGTCTTCAAGCAATTGGCCAATCAAACTATTACCGTAGATGAAGCCGGCGAAAGTCAACGAGGTGCGTCAGATGAATGGTTTTGAAACCGCCTCGCTAAAATCTCTTAGACTACTGGACGTAAACAGCAACGTTGACGTCTTCGCCAATCAATGGGTAGAAGAGAATGGTCTGTCAGACCTACAGGACTACTTGAGCATGCTCGACCGCCTAAACGTCCCTTATAGAATCGTAGGCAGCGATACGGCATTAGCTCAATACGAGTTTAAAGTTTCCGTCCATGTGTCGGAAACAGGCCTTGCCGCCTATCCGCGCAAAGAAGCAATGGAAGCAGCCTCTGCAGAGTGTGAATATATTGTCCTTCTGGAAGACTCCCCACCAGATAAACCGGATCCCAATTGGCTTGGTAGTCGCCTCGATGCGTTTCGAGATATTATCCCTAAAGTTGCGCTCGCCAGCTTGGTAGCAAACTTGTTCGCTCTTGCTATCCCGTTTATCACCATGTCTATTTACGACCACGTGATTGGAGGAGACGCAGCGCATGAACTGACTGGGATTGCCATTGGTGCTACGCTGCTGTTTGCCCTGCTTTGGCTACTGCGTGTGATCCGAAGTCAAACCTTAGCAACCGTTGCCAATCGAATAAGCCGCGAAATATCCGACGCCTTAGTCAAAAAGCTGTTAACAGAAAGCTACCAAGTGAGTAAAAACACCACGCAACAAACGCAGGTTAATCAACTCAACTTCTCCCAACGCATCGCAGGGGTTCTTTCAGGCCCGCTGGGGAATACTCTATTCGACATCCCATTTGTGCTGGTATTTCTAATTGCAATCGGAGCTCTGGGTGGCTGGTTAGTCATGGTGCCTATTATTTCACTTGGTCTTTACTACTTAGTTGCGAAGCGTTCTATCAAGCATTCTGCGGTGAGAGCTAACCAGTCCACGGTTGCTGGGGCTAACCGTCAAACGCTTATCGCCGAGCTCTCTGGACAACTCGGCTTCATGCGCAGTAGCCGAATGATCGATGGATGGCTTTCGAAGTTTGACAAAGCAAACCATCTAGCATCCACCAACAGCTTCAAGCAATCCCTACATCAGGCAAAATATACCTCGCTCTACTACGCGATCGGAATCCTATCAACCATCGCCGTAATTGGGCTGGGGATCGAGCTTATCTTTACAAACGTCATGTCAGCAGGTGGGTTAATTGCGACAATGATGCTGATATCAAGGATCACAGGGCCAGCTCAAACACTCGCTAATAATGCGTCCCGCCTGCAGCAGTTGAAGCAAACTGAGCTACAGATTAATCGTTCATTAAGCATCAACTCAGAGGAAAGTTACCGTTATCACCATCATACACTTGAGCAGTCGCCACCACGTATCGAACTCGACCAAGTCACGCTTCGATACGCAAAACAAGCGAAGCCAGCGCTAAGTGGGGTCTCAGCCATTATTGAGCCCGGAGAAATCATTGCGATAACGGGTCCTTCAAATAGCGGGAAAACGAGCTTAATTGACACCATCGCTAGCTTCCAACCCGTGCAAAATGGTGTCGTCAATATTAATGGTATCAACTTAAATCAATATGCTCCGCACCTATATCGACACTGGCTGTTTTATCAAGCCGCTCACCCACAAGTGTTACTCACCAGTATCAGAGACTGGTTCTCTGACAAGCAAGATATCGACGATCAACAAATCATATCCGCCATCGATAGAGCCGGTGGCAAAGAGTGGCTCGCTTCATTAGATAAAGGGCTTGATAGCAATTTAGCTGATTTATGGCCAGATAATATGTACGACTTGCTCTCGCGATTTGAGGCTCGGATGCTGATAACCGCGAAAGCACTCGCCACCCACTACCCCTTGTACTTGCTTGATAGCCCGTTGCAAGACTCAGCGCCTAGCTCGGTCGCGCTATTTAGTGAATTTCTGAATGAGAAACGCGGACAGTCGACGGTAATTTTCAGCACGCAAGATACCGAGCTGATTAAGCTTGCCGACAAAGTTCTGGTTCTTAACCAAGGCGGAGTAGCCTACTTTGGCACTTTAGACAGCCAAGACTCGGACAATCAATCACAACCTATGGAGATCGTTGCTAATGAGTAAGGATTATTACGCCGAAGCTATTGAATCCAAACAGACTCGACGACTTCTTTCTGTGACAACGTCAGCGATAGCCTTATCGGTGGTAGCATTTATCTCGTGGTCTGCCTTTACCAAAGTCGATGAAATTGCCAAAGCTCAAGGTACCGTGATCCCAGAAGGAGAAAGGCAGATTATTCAAAGCGATATAGGTGGCAAACTCAAAACGATTTCGGTATCTGAGGGGGACTTAGTTGAAGAAGGACAAGTCCTGGTCGAGTTTGACGCTACCTTTCAAACCACTGCCTTAGAGGAACTTAAAGCTCAACAAGCCTCTCTCAACTTAACCATTGAGCGCTTAAACTCACTAATAGACGAGCGAGAACCAGACTTCTCAGAGTATGAAGCACAATTTCCGGAGCTAGTCGCACAACAAAAAGCACAGCGCAGCGCTCAGGTTGCGCTCTACTATCAAAAGCGAATCGTACTCGAGAAAGAGGCAGAACAGATAGCGGAGCAACTCAGAAGTACCGATAACGCGATCCCTGCCTATGAACGCGAATTACAGGCATCAAAACAAGAATTGGCAATCCTCCAACGTGGGCAAAAGAGTGGCAATATTTCTCGATTACGCGTGCTCGAGATGCAGCAAAAGGTCGCGTCTATTGAGCAGCAAATTGAAGAAACTCGTGGTAAGAAAGCACTCCTGTTAAAACAGGCCGACTCTAACGATGAGAAGATCTCACAACTCTTAGCAGAAGCCAAAGTGGAAGTTGCCGACCAGCGTTCAAAAGCGGCTTCAGAGCTCTCAGCCCTAGAAGCGAGGGTTCGCTCGGGTGAAGCAAAGCTATCGAACACGGTATTAATGTCGCCAGTACAAGGGTTGGTTCAAAGCATTCCAAGTACTAAAGCAGGCGCCGTTATCCAACCCGGCGGCACCGTGGTAGAGATCGTCCCTATTGGTGGTAAGGCAGCCTTTAAAGCTAAGCTATCCCCTCGCGATATCGGCTTTGTTAATGAGGGGCAACTCGCAAGGGTCAAGGTCGATGCGTTTGACTACAGCCGCTTTGGTGCTCTGCGCGGAGTGGTTGAATCGATATCTCCAACCACCACAAAAGATGAGAAAGGCAACATCTTTTATGAAGTGACTGTATCTGTTGATACGCCTTATTTCAGAGATGACCCGGAACGTTTTGCAATTCTACCGGGCATGACGGGTGAGGTGGACATCACAACAGGTGAAAAGACCGTTTTTCAATACCTTTGGAAACCAATCTATACCAATGTAAGCCGAGCTTTCGGCGAGCGATAACCTACTCTTCGAACAGGAAAACGCCCTTGCATGACAAGGGCGTTTTTTTGGCTACTAAAGATTAGCGGGTCGGGTCATCAGGTAACGTCGGATCATCCACGTCATGGTGTTCGCTGTCCGTATCCTGCAGATGCTCAAGACCACTATGATTGCCATAATGACTCGCATCTTCGTGATGATCAAATTTCGTATCGTGTTGGTCCGCATCGTTGAAAACAATATCGATATCATCAGGCAAGTCTGTGCTGGAACTATCTGTGTGAGAATCCTGTTTGCCGATCCTCAACTGCTCCATGTAGCTGCTTGCGGCTGTATGTTTCTCAATCGGCGTATCATCGCTATGTTTGGGATGATCAATTCCCAGCTCCGCCATGATTGTTAGCTCATGAGGGGTCTCTTTTAGGAGAGCCGGCTCTGGTTCATCATAAGCATCTTTCGGTGGTGGCGGTGGAGGCGGTGGTGATGTATGAGGAAGCACAGGTGTGACCGTCATATCTAAAACTTCAGTGCCCAACGTTAACTTCCCACTATGCCCTGGTCCGTGACTTAAAATGCTGACTTGTACGTGCAATACAACATCATCATGATGGGAGCCTTGTAGAGCAATCTGAAAATGGTCTTCATGAACCCCAACATTCTGTGCAGAACCATGAGGGCCAGTATGAACATTAGCATGCTCTTGATAACTCAAATGCCCTGTTTGGGGATCAATACTGAGTGTCCCCCACTGACTGGTGAAAGACGTTTGATAATGCCCGCCAACCAATATGTTCCATCCTTGCTGTGAGGTTGGCACTGGCGTTTGTGACGGCATCAGGGTTGGAACACCGAGGTTCGCGCTGATATGGTGGCTGCCACTTGGGGCCGTCACGACGATAGGTTCAGGTTTTGCTCCCGCCGATACATTAAGAGCAGAACTCACATTACCATGCTCATCGGTCATCACCGCTTTAACAACGGTATTTGGTGCCACTTCTAATTGGATTCCATGTTGAATAGCATTAGCATCCAGAACATGGTCTACACCATTAATGTTCAAATGCTCACCAACCTTAGCATCGGCCGCCGCGTGGACGGTTGCCGTCACTGTTCCTGCCGCTCCTCTTGCTATCTCAGCTTTACTGTATAACTTATCTGGGCCGGGGCTCTCGAAACTGATAGAGGGGCTTGCTACCGTCGTATCAACATCAAAGTGGTGATCAACCGATGCCGTTCCCACGTTGCCAGCAAGATCAGAGCTCGTAATACTCGCGTGAACAGTTGTTGTCTGGGCTAATTCTGACCCAGGAACGTCAACATGATAATGGTGAGAACCATCAACGGTACCAGAATAGGAATGGCCACCTACTCTCAAGGTGACGACATCGCCTTGCTGAGCATCACCTGAGACCGACCCTGTAATCGTAACAATTCCTTGAGACTCGTGCGCATTTATAACATCATCCGTTGCGATAGTGTCGACAGTCAACGCGGGGCTCGGAGGCTGAGTATCTATCGTGACAGGAAGCAGCCCCGATATGGCAGGCACTAAATCTGAAGGCGCCAGCGCTCTTGCTGAGAGATTGTGAACACCGTTTGTCAGAGCCGTTGTGGATATTTGGTAGTTACCCTGTGCATCCGAATATCCACTACCCACTGCATGAGCGCCATCATAAAGCTTCACTTCAGAAAACGGGATATCCGTATGCCCGGCAATAGTTGGTGTCGTTTGGTTAGTCACATTATCGGTATGTGACTGTCCTGAGTCGCTTGCGGTAACCAGATCTATAGATACACGATTCGCAGGTTGAGAGACGCTGCTTCCATGACTAGGCATAGTAGTGGTGACCGTTGGTAGACCAGTGACATGTACACTGATTCCCGGGCGCTGACCTTGGATTGTAGGCGCTGTCATGTTGCCATTTAAATCAAAGGTCATATAACGCGTTGAAGTTGCGCCAGCCCTATCAGTAACAGTGACTTCAAATGTATCCTTAGCCGTGTACTGGTTACCGCTTGAGTGATACTGCATCCCTAATAGTTGGCCGCTTGGCACGTATTTATAGTCACCTGTATCCTGATCTAACGTTAATTGACCAAAACGACCCGTTGAAGAAGCGACAGAATAGTGATGTACATCCCCAATGTCTGGATCTATATTGGTTAACTGCCCTGTTATCGGTGTCACCGGTACTATGTGAAGAACAGGCGCATCATTGATCGCGTTCACATCGATGCTCATGGATGCGCTTGTCGAATCCTGATGCCCGTCATTGGCACGGAACTCAAAATGCGCATAATTAGCGCCGCTCTGATTTTGTATTGGTGTGAAGGTTAAATGGCCCGCGTCTAGATCTGCTTTAGAAACTTGTTGATTCGCAGTGACAGCTACACCATTTAAGGTTAACAGACCGTGGGAAGGTAACTGAGTAATCGTGATGTGGTTTAGCGCATCATGGTCAGCATCTTGGTAGCCAAATTCTGCAGCGGTGAAAGTATGACTTTGGTCTTCATCGCTTGTGACCGTTTGTGGTGTCACCGTTGGTGCATGTTGAGCTGGCGGCTTAACCTCTATGGATAGCGTATTTTGCGAGGAATCATTAACTGGGGTACCGCCATCGTCTCCGACTCGATACACCATGTTGGGTACTTTTCCGGTGAAGCCCGCTTCAGGAGTAAAGATGTAGTGACCGTTGGCTTCAATAGCTAGTGTGCCAATTCCCGCTATAGCATGAGGGTGACCTGGAGTGACAGCCACGTAATTTCCTGACACAGGATCTTTTATCTGAATGTCCTGAAGAACAAGGTGAGCATTAGAGTCTGAGTCTGTCGCCGCTGCCGCCGTACCTTGTGAGGTGCCTACACCAGAGATGAGATTACCCTCAATAGGTCCCGTGTTTTGAACACCTGAATCCGTAAAACTGTGTATCGTTGGTCTATCCGTCGAGCCACTGATGGTCACTGAAATTGAATGTTTAGTACCGTCTATCGAGGTAATCTCGATACTGTCGGTTAAGGTCTGGCCGTTATCTAGATCTTGAATGTTTGTATTGCTGTTGTCGGCAGTATAGACCCATGTCCCATCTGGCTTAATCAAGAAGTGACCATAGGTACCATCTTGCGATATTTGGTGCAGACCTTTGAGGTCCAATGCCGCTTCGCCTTGTCCGTCAACATCAGAAATCACAAGGCTTCCACGACAAAATAGTGCATCCTGAATAGTGGATGTACCTGCAAGTCGAGTGTTGTGTTGAAGGTTAGTATCTTCGACCAGACTTGCTGAATCGCCAGTAAATATTGCCGCATCATTAACGGCAGTTAAGTTCATTGTGGCGGACGTCGATACTGAAGCGCCATGTTCATCTTTGACGTCATAAGTAAACTGCACCTGTCCGTGATAATTTTTCTCCGGAGTGAAACTGAAGGTTCCATCTAAGTTATCGACCACCAGCCCATGATCAACGCTCAAGTTGTGCACACTCAATAGACTATGGTCATCAACATCACTGGCATGAGCGAGTAAATCCGCCGCGTTCAATGTAACTGGCGTGTCTTCTGTGCCTTGAGATAAGCTCACTGCGGAAGTAACGACAGGCGTGTCGTTGGTACCGTGTACTGTCACCGTGATAGTTTGCTGAGCCGTGCCATCAATCGATTCAACCGTAAACGTTTTCTGGTAGCTTTGCCCCTCACCTAAATGCTGCAGTTTGGCATTGTCTATTGTGTACTGCCATCCGCCACGAACATTGATAGAGAAATGTCCCCCTTCTGGTGTATCAAAACTCTGAGTAACGAACCCCGCTTGACCATGATCGGGGTCGATAACATGTAAATTGCCACCGCTCCACACTTGATTTGGCGTACTTCCCGGTGACAAGTTATCTTCATAAACATGATTAGCTAATGACGAATATTGTCCAACGACAATACGAGCTTGATCATCTTCCCCAATTACCTTAACGATGATGTTGAGTCTCTGACCATCACTGGTTCTGACCTGATAAGGGATCTCCATCGATTCCCCTTTATGGAGGCTGTCGATCAAATCATCGGCATGTCGATTGCGAGCTGACTCTAATCGGAATTCATAAGAACCGTCTGGCCAAACATACAAACTACCCGGCGCATAACCCTGACCCATGTATCGACCACTAAACACGAACTGAGTGTGATCCCCTGTATCAGGGTCTGTAAGGTGCAAGTTTCCATGATAACTCTTTGTTTTACTTAGTAAGGCTTCAGACTCCGTCATCTGAATAATATTAGATATCAGAACTGCCCTGTCATCTGTCCCTTCAATCGTTAAGGTCGCCGACTGTGGTGTCTGCCCTCCATGCCCATCATCGACAAGATAATTCACTACAACTTGCTGTGTCTGGCCTACGGCAAGATGCTGAAAGCTCAAGTGAGTTGCATCAATAATCACAGAATGACCATCTGCACCTAAAGTCAAACCGTCAGGCAAACTAGCCGTTGCGGTAGCACCATCGACTGAATATCTGATTTGGGACACAGACAAGGCATCCCCTTCTTTGTCTGTTGCGCCAGATAAGAGGTCAACGGCATGATGATTGGTTGAGTCTTCTTTGACTCGATCTGTAATTGGCTGAACATCAGGGCTGTCATTGACTGCAGCTAAGGTCGTGTTTGCTCCAGTGTGTGCAACTCCGCCATGCCTGTCAGCAACATCGTAAGTAAAATGAACGGTGCCGTTATAATTAGGGGCTGGATTGAAGGTGAAACTGCCATCCGAATTAGCGGTAATAGTACCGTGGTCTGCCGTTAGATTTTGAGCGTGCAGCCAACCTCTGTCGTTTGAATCGACATCTGTGGCGTTGGCGATAAGTTGTGCCTGCGTAATGTGTATTGACGAGTCTTCTTTGCCGGACGGTAAAGTCACCTCGCCACTCACCACTGGTGCATCATTATTGCCACGCACAACAACTGATACACTTTGTGAGACCTTACTACCGTCAGTAGATACCGCCTCAATGGTAAAGTGTTCCCAGTATTCGTCCCCTTCCCCGAGTTTAGTCGCTTTGCTCTGGTCAACATTATAGTGCCATTGGCCATCGGTACTTAGATGGAACGAGCCATACTGACCACTAACGCCACCCGCAGGTGTTGGTGTCCAGCTCACAGAATCATGAAGGTCTGTATCATGCGCCGTCACGCCACCTGCAACAGACGCACCTGTCTGGGCATTTTCGACAACATGACCCAGCTCAGATTTAGAATCAATGACAACGCCATCCTCAGTACCACTCACTTTCACTGTTATTGGAAACTCAGTGCCGTCAGCGGCGATTAGCTTGATCGATTCAGTGAGTGATTCACCGTGTTTTAACTCTTGAACATGAACATTAGAGTTGTCACCGATATAACTCCATGAATGTTCACCCGCATGTGGCCCACTCACCAAAGTATGAAATTGAAACTTACCATACGGAGTGGTTACATCTAGGTCGCTGCCCAAGTCCCACGTGTATTGTTGTCCGGCAAACTCAACCTTCACTTGTTTATTAGGACTGTCCACATCTGTGATTTGTAACGCTTGCCAGTCAACGGCATCCATGATGTTTACATTGGTCGACATATGCGTAGCGACATCCTCTGTAGCAGTACCGTGATCAACGCCTGTAATCGTGGTTTTGTCGTCGACAGAGGCAAGAGTAATATTTGCTCCCGTGTGTGTTGTGCCGCCGTGAGCATCCAAAACATCATAAATAAAGTGCACTTGACCGTTGTAATCTTTGTCAGGTGTGAAGATATAAGTGCCATTTTGGTTGTCTAGAATTGAGCCATGATCTGCAACGAGGTTAGCGATGGTCAGCTGACCTTGGTCGTTGTGATCAACATCGATCGCAGTCGCTAATAAATCTGCAGCAGTAATGGTTTTAGCTGTGTCTTCTTTACCAGAGTTGAGCTGAACCTCGCCAGAGACATATGGTGCATCGTTGTCACCGTGAATGGTTATGACGATGTCATGGGTGGTGCCATCCTTAGACTGAATTGTAATCGTGTCAGTTAATGTCTGTCCTTCACCCAATTGGTCTATCGTAGTGCCAACGGTAGATTTTCGATTACCGACCCAGTCGACATTACCAACCGTTACGTCGTAATGCCATGTACCATCTGTGTTGAGTATTAAATGTCCGTATTGACCATGGTATGAATTATTCCAAGCCCCTCCTTTAGGGTCGAATTGAGACTCACCACTGTCTGGGTCAATGATGTCCAACTTGCCAGACACACTGAGGGCTGCTTGCCCTAGTTTTGCCATACCTTGATGGGCGTAGTCTGGTGACATGTCCCCGAAGCTACCTTGGCCTTCGTCAACGTCACCGGTATCAACACCACTGATTTGAGCCGCATCTTTAACAGCGTCAATATGCAGTGTATTCGTTGCTTCTTGTGAGTCGACATGTCCGTCATTAACAGTGAACTTAAACTGAACATCACCGTTGAAATCAAGGGTAGGCACGAACTGTAACTTAGATATATCGGCAGCCGGAATACTCTGACCTGCCGCAATCTCGTGGCCATCAAGCACAAATTTGCCTTGAGTGGCTGGTGGAATGTCGGTGATGACAATTGAGTGCAGCGTATCACCAGTATCGACGTCCGTGAATCCGAACTGACTTGCCTGCATTTGATAATTTGTATCTTCTGCGCCGTTGCTGAGAACCACTTTGTTGACTGTAGGGGCGTCGTTGGTTCCAATGACATCAATATGTAAGTCGTATGCGGTGCCATCGAAGCTGTGGACGCGATATGTCACTGTTTCAACTTGCCCTTGTGCTAGATGTTGAAGCGCCGCGTTGTCGACGCTATAGCCCCAATTACCCGCGCTATCAATTCGAAGTATTCCACCAAATGGGTCGTGAACGCGAGTCTCGCCAAATTGGCTGTACTGGAACTTATCTTCGCCGCTGTCTGGGTCTATGACCTGAAGTTGACCACTTGCCAACTCGGTAATTGTTCCGTTGTTGTGCGTTGCGTGTGGCCCGTCTTCTATCACGGTTCCAGTGGATACCTCTGAAATAATGGCTTTATCTGGGGTCGCGACCAGTGTGGCATTTGCACCAGTATGTGTCGTGCCACCATGGGCATCTTTGACGTCATAGGAGAAGTGAACTTGTCCGTTGTAGTCTTTATCTGGTGTGAAGGTAAAAGTACCATCCTTATTGTCGAGAATTGAACCATGATCGACATGCAGATTCGTAACAAAGAGCTTGCCAGCATCGTTGGCATCGACGTCTATAGTATTAGCTAGCAACTCGGCTGTTGTGATGGTTTGTGCGAGGTCCTCTTTTCCACTATTGAGTTGTACTTCACTAGAACAGTACGGGCGGTCATTGTCGCCATGTATGGTTATTACAATGTCATGAGTGGTTCCATCTTTAGACTGAATAGTAATCGTGTCCGTCAGTGTTTGCCCTTCACCTAGTTGATCTATGGTGGTACCAACGGTAGATTTTCGATTACCGACCCAGTCAACATTACCAACGGTGACGTCGTAATGCCATGTACCATCTGTGTTGAGTATTAAATGTCCATATTGACCATGGTACGAATTATTCCAAGCCCCTCCTTTAGGATCGAATTGAGACTCGCCACTATCAGGGTCAATGATGTCTAACTTGCCCGACACACTGAGGGCTGCTTGCCCTAATTTTGCCATTCCTCGATGGGCGTAGTCTGGTGACATGTCCCCGAAGCTACCTTGGCCTTCGTCAACGTCGCCAGCATCGACGCCTCCGATAACCGCCCTGTCTGCGGTACCACGAACATTGATAGTCAGGTTTTGAGTTGTACTAGCGCCTTGTTCATCGGTTACAGTGACAGGAATGGTAACGACTTTATGCTCGCCGTCTTTTAGCTGTTGATAGCTAGCATGAGAAGGATCAAATGAATAACTACCATCTGTGTTGAATACCAGTCCATCAACGGCATGAGCTATCGAATATGTGAGCGTCGCTCTGTGGTCAATATCTTGCCCCTGCATCTGCCCAGTTAAACGACTACCGTCTTCAATTACAGACTGGGTTTGAGCGCTTAGAGTTGGCACATCATTAGTGCCGTGTATATTCACTTCAATCGTAAACGTCGTCCCATCTTTCGCGCGAACCACACACTGATCGGTAAGCACTTCTCCTTGGTTTAATGATTGAACTTGGGGCTGATGGTCTCGGATCGTGTAGGTATAGTGGCCATCGCGCATCAAAAAAATATGGCCGCCAAGCTTGGTATCATAGCCTATGCCTGTATAGGTTTGTGGACCGTAGTTAATATCAAATATCGCTTCTCCTTGGTCAGGATCAACAATGTTGAGTTTACCTTCAAAGTGAAGCTTGTCATGGGTATCAATGTAGCCTCTGTCTTCGGTCACACCAGCCAAATGATGGTCGGTCGATGAGTAGCTTATTTGTGCGTTATCTGACACTGGTTTGAGCGAAGCGCTCGCAAAGGTGACGACGCTTCCACCATGACCATCATGGACGTCGTAGCTAAAACGCACTGGTCCGTTGTAGTTGAGTTCAGGGGTAAATGTGAACGAACCATTGTGATTATCTGTAATGGTGCCAGCAGAAGAACCATCAGCCTTCAGCGCAACAAGACTAGCGACTGATAAATGACCTGCATCGTTAGCATCAACATCCGATGCATTGGCAAGCAAGGCGGCACCGCTAATAATATAAGGCTTGTCTTCATGACCAGATGGCAATGTTACGGCCGAAGAGACGTCCGGGTCATCATTGGTGCCATGTACCGTTACGGTAATGATTTTTTGCGCAGACCCATCCTTTGATTCAACGGTAAATTGCTCTTGGAAGCTCTCTCCGTTACCTAGCTGCTGAATCGCAGGTAAGCTGTTGTCAATGTGATATTGCCACATGCCCGTTTCTGTCACCGTGAAGTGACCTCCGTGGGTCGACACTAACGTTTGAGGCTTCAATTGGTCGTCATCATGGTCAGGGTCAATGGCCTTGACGATACCCGTTGCAAACAGCTCTGTAGGGTATGCCGGAGACGTCATCGAGTCTTCATGTAAGTGATTGTCTGTCGTACCATAATTAACGACAATCTGTGCACTATCTTCTTCACCATGAATGGTCACAGTGACGGGTTTTGTTTGCCCATCGGCGGTCTTCACATTGAAGGTTTCAGTGATACTCTCACCAGGTTTTAGTGCAGCCACCGTTTTTTGAGCATTGGCTGTACCAACATAATTACCTTGAAGAAAGTACTCGTAGTGTCCATCTGCACGTAGCGCGAGAGCACCTAATCGAGAGCTAGATTGGTAGATCATATCGACGAACTGAGGGCTGTCGGTCGTATCAATATCCGTCAGTTGAAGTGCACCTTTGATAGAGGTGCCGTGATAGGTGTGCTCGGCAGCAGCTTCACCGATATTTATCGAACTCGAAGCCAGCTGCGCCTTATCATCGGTACCGACTATTTTTACAGTGACACTTTGAGGTGTTGACGCTCCATGACTATCCGTGACTTTGTAACTCAGTTCAAATGTCGCGACCTCGCCTTGCGCAAGATGCTGGAATGCAGAACTGGAAGGGTCTACCTGCAAATGGCCATTGACTATGCCAAAGCCATCCGGAAGCCTCTCTATATGCCCATTCACCTTAACTTGAAACAAACTCCCCACGTTTAGTGCGTCACCATCTACATCCTGAGCATGGGACAACAAGTTAATATCAAGATGCTGTGACTGATCTTCATGGAACTGAGCAGTGATTGGCGTCACTGAAGGTTTGTCATTGGTTCCTTCGATAAGGAAAGACAATTCTTTTTGATCTTGCCCACCCGCAGTATCAGTCACTATGACCGTGGTTTTCACGGTTTGTGTGTCGCCAAGCGACAAATGCTGATATGACGAATGACTTGGGTCAAACGTATAGCTGCCATCTGGGTTGAATGTCAGGCCGTCAATTGGATTTGAGGTGGTATAAGTAAGCAAATCTTGGTCAACATCGGTTGCTACCATTTGACCGTGGAACATTGCACCATCTTCTTTCAGCGACTGCGACTGTCCTGCCATCACTGGTAAATCATTAGTACCTGTGATGATGAACTTGAGCTCTTCTCGATGCGAACCACCAGAGGTGTCGGTCACCGTTACCGTCGTAGTTACGACTTGGGTATCACCTTTTGCCAAATGCTGGTATGAAGCATGACTTGGATCGAACGTATAGCTACCGTCTGGGTTGAACGTCAGGCCATCAATCGGATGGGAAGTGATGTACGTCAGTAAGTCTTGGTCAACATCGGTGCCGACCATTTGACCGTGAAACACTGCACCATCTTCTTTCACGGATTGTGATTGGCCAGCCATCACGGGTAAATCATTGGTGCCTGTGATAGTGAACTTAAGCTCTTCTCGGTGCGAACCGCCAGCGGTATCCGTTACAGTAACTGTAGTCGTGACAACTTGAGTGTCACCTTTTGCCAAATGCTGATACGACGCATGACTTGGATCGAACGTATAGCTGCCATCTAGGTTAAATGTCAGGCCGTCAATTGGATTTGAGGTGGTGTAAGTGAGCAAGTCGTGGTCAACATCGGTGCCCACCATTTGACCATGGAACACCACCCCATCCTCTTTCACCGACTGAGACTGCCCTGCCATCACGGGCAAGTCATTGGTGCCTGTGATGGTGAACTTGAGTTCTTCTTGATGCGAACCGCCAGCGGTGTCGGTTACCGTCACCATCGTGGTCACAACTTGAGTGTCACCTTTTGCCAAATGCTGATACGACGCATGGCTTGGATCGAACGTGTAGCTGCCATCTGGATTGAACGTCAGGCCATCAATTGGATTTGAAGTGGTGTAGGTTAGCAAATCATGGTCAACATCGGTGCCCGCCATTTGACCATGGAACACGGCTCCGTCTTCTTTTACAGACTGAGACTGCCCTGCCATCACTGGCAAGTCATTGGTGCCTGTGATGGTGAAGTTGAGTTCTTCTTGATGCGAACCGCCAGCGGTGTCGGTCACCGTAACCATGGTGGTCACAACTTGGGTGCCACCTTTTGCCAAATGCTGATACGACGCATGACTTGGATCGAACGTATAGCTGCCATCTGGGTTGAACGTCAGACCATCAATTGGATTGGAAGTGGTGTAGTTTAGTGAATCATGGTCAACATCCGTGCCCACCATTTGACCGTGGAACACTGCGCCATCTTCTTTCAACGACTGAGACTGCCCTGCCATCACGGGCAAGTCATTAGTGCCTGTGATGATGAATTTGAGCTGCTCTCGATGCGATCCACCTGCCGTATCGGTTACCGTGACCATAGTGGTCACAACTTGAGTGTCACCTTTTGCTAAATGCTGGTAAGACGCGTGGCTTGGATCAAACGTATAGCTGCCATCAGAGTTGAACGTCAGGCCATCAATTGGGTTCGATGTGGTGTAGGTTAGCAAATCATGGTCAACATCGGTGGCTACCATTTGGCCATGGAACACTGCGCCATCTTCTTTCACCGACTGCGATTGCCCTGCCATCACGGGCAAGTCATTAGTGCCTGTGATGATGAATTTGAGCTGCTCTCGATGCGATCCACCTGCCGTATCGGTTACCGTGACCATAGTGGTCACAACTTGAGTGTCACCTTTTGCTAAATGCTGATACGACGCATGGCTTGGATCGAGCGTATAGCTGCCATCTGGGTTGAATGAAAGACCATCGATTGGGTGTGAGACTGAGTACGTCAATAAATCTTGGTCAACATCGGTACCCACCATTTGACCTTGGAAAACGGCTCCATCTTCTTTCACCGACTGCGCTTGGCCAGCCATCACTGGCAAGTCATTGGTACCTGTGATGGTGAACTTGAGCTCTTCTTGATGCGAGCCGCCAGCGGTGTCGGTCACGGTAACCATAGTAGTGACAACCTGGGTGTCACCTTTTGCCAAATGCTGATACGACGCGTGACTTGGATCGAACGTATAGCTGCCATCTGGATTGAACGTCAGCCCATCAACTGAATGTGAGATCGAGTATGTCAGTAAATCTTGGTCAACATCGGTACCCACCATTTGACCTTGGAACACCGCACCATCTTCTTTCACCGACTGAAATTGGCCTGCCATCACCGGCAAATCATTGGTGCCTGTAATGGTAAACTTGAGCTCTTCTTGATGCGAGCCGCCTGCCGTATCGGTCACAGCGACCATTGTAGTGACGACTTGCGTGTCACCTTTTGCCAAATGCTGATAGGAAGCGTGGCTTGGATCGAACGTGTAGCTGCCATCAGGGTTGAACGTCAGGCCATCGATTGGGTTCGAAGTGGTGTAAGTGAGCAAGTCTTGGTCAACATCCGTGCCCACCATTTGACCATGGAAGACTGCGCCATCTTCTTTCAACGACTGAGACTGCCCTGCCATCACTGGCAAGTCATTGGTGCCTGTGATGGTGAACTTGAGTTCTTCTCGGTGCGAACCGCCAGCGGTGTCCGTCACAGTCACCATGGTGGTCACGACTTGAGTGTCACCTTTTGCCAAGTGCTGGTACGACGCGTGACTTGGATCGAACGTATAGCTACCATCAGGGTTGAATGACAGGCCATCGACTGGATTGGAGATAGAGTACGTCAGCAAATCTTGGTCAACATCGGTGCCCACCATTTGACCATAGAACACCGCGCCATCTTCTTTCACCGACTGCGATTGCCCTGCCATCATCGGCAAATCGTTGGTACCTGTAATGGTGAATTTGAGTTCTTCTCGGTGCGAACCGCCAGCGGTGTCCGTCACAGTCACCATGGTGGTCACAACTTGAGTATCACCTTTTGCCAAATGCTGATACGACGCATGACCTGGATCGAACGTATAGCTGCCATCAGGATTAAATGCTAGGCCATCGACTGGATTGGAGATAGAGTACGTCAGTAAGTCTTGGTCAACATCGGTACCCACCATTTGACCTTGGAAGACCGCACCATCCTCTTTCACGGCCTGCGATTGACCAGCCATCACTGGCAAATCATTTGTGCCATCTATCTGAATGTCTACATTATGATGCGTACCGTCTACCGAAGAGACAGCAAAGGATTCACTTAGATGAGAGCCTTTAGCTAGTTCTTGCAGCGCCGTTTGTTGATTGTTCGCTTCATATTGCCAATGACCATTAGCATCGATAGTCAAGGTGCCAAATGTTCCTATCAAAGCTTGTGATAGGAAGTGATTCTGGCCTTGATCGCTGTCTGATATTGATAAATCTCCAGATGTTTTGATACTCCCGTTTACGACATTCAGATCTTCTTTCACCGAACCTGAATCTATACCAGAAATGATCGCGGAATCTGACGTGCCTCCTATAACAATTTCTATAAGTTGACTGGTTCCATCTACCGTGTGGATTGCGATTTGCTCTTTGATGCTATTGCCGGACGCAAGCTGTTGAATAGCTGACAGAGAGTTATCGACTTGATAGTGCCAATGCCCGTCTGAATCTATATCTAGTATACCAAATTTACCCTGAAGGACCTCAGACAGTGTACGAGACTCTCCCTGATCGACATCGACCACATCCACCTTTCCATGGACGTGCATTAAACCAGAGCTATCAACATTATGGTCTTCTGTGAGGGTGCCGTTGAACTGCCCGGTTATCCTAGCTGCATCATTGGTTCCAGTGATTTTAAACTGCAGTGCTTCACTGTGCGTACCGCCAGCACTGTCAGTGACCGTCACTGTGGTTTGAACGACCTCTGTTTGCCCTTGCGCCAGATGCTGATAAGAGGCATGGCTCGGATCAAAGGTATAACTGCCATCGGGGTTAAACGACAAGCCATCGATTGGGTTAGAGATAGAAAAAGTCAGCGTGTCGTGGTCTACATCTGTCGCTTTCATCCGACCATGAAAAACGGTGTCGTCTTCTTTAACACTTTGAGATTGCCCTGACATCACCGGCAAGTCATTCGTCCCTGTGATCGTGAACTGCAGTGCTTCACTGTGCGTGTCGCCAGCACTGTCAGTGACCGTCACTGTGGTTTGAACGACCTCTGTTTGCCCTTGCGCCAGATGCTGATAAGAGGCATGGCTCGGATCAAAGGTATAACTGCCATCAGAATTGAACGACAAGCCATCGATTGGGTTAGAGATAGAAAAAGTCAGCGTGTCGTGGTCTACATCTGTCGCTTTCATCCGACCATGAAAAACAGTGTCGTCTTCTTTAACACTTTGAGATTGCCCTGACATCACCGGCAAGTCATTCGTCCCTGTGATCGTGAACTGCAGTGCTTCACTGTGCGTGCCGCCAGCACTGTCAGTGACCGTCACTGTGGTTTGAACGACCTCTGTCTGCCCTTGCGCCAGATGCTGATAAGAGGCATGGCTCGGATCAAAGGTATAACTGCCATCAGAATTGAACGACAAGCCGTCGATTGGGTTTGAAATCGAATAAGTCAGCGTGTCGTGGTCTACATCTGTCGCTTTCATCCGACCATGAAAAACGGTGTCGTCTTCTTTAACACTTTGAGATTGCCCTGACATCACCGGCAAGTCATTCGTCCCTGTGATCGTGAACTGCAGTGCTTCACTGTGCGTGTCGCCAGCACTGTCAGTGACCGTCACTGTGGTTTGAACGACCTCTGTCTGCCCTTGCGCCAGATGCTGATAAGAGGCATGGCTCGGATCAAAGGTATAACTGCCATCAGAATTGAACGACAAGCCATCGATTGGGTTTGAAATCGAATAAGTCAGCGTGTCGTGGTCTACATCTTTCGCTTTCATCCGACCATGAAAAACGGTGTCGTCTTCTTTAACGCTTTGAGATTGCCCTGACATCACCGGCAAGTCATTCGTCCCTGTTATCATGAACTGCAGTGCTTCACTGTGCGTGCCGCCAGCACTGTCAGTGACCGTCACCGTCGTTTGTACGACCTCGGTTTGCCCTTGCGCCAGCTGCTGATAAGAGGCATGGCTCGGATCAAAGGTATAACTGCCATCAGAATTGAACGACAAGCCATCGATTGGGTTTGATATCGAATAAGTCAGCGTGTCGTGGTCTACATCTGTCGCTTTCATCCGACCATGAAAAACGGTGTCGTCTTCTTTAACGTTTTGAGATTGCCCTGACATCATCGGCAAGTCATTCGTCCCTGTGATCGTGAACTGCAGTGCTTCACTGTGCGTGCCGCCAGCACTGTCAGTGACCGTCACTGTGGTTTGAACGACCTCTGTCTGCCCTTGCGCCAGATGCTGATAAGAGGCATGGCTCGGATCAAAGGTATAACTGCCATCAGAATTGAACGACAAGCCATCGATTGGGTTTGAAATCGAATAAGTCAGCGTGTCGTGGTCTACATCTGTCGCTTTCATCCGACCATGAAAAACGGTGTCATCTTCTTTAACGTTTTGAGATTGCCCTGACATCACCGGCAAGTCATTCGTCCCTGTGATCGTGAACTGCAGTGCTTCACTGTGCGTGTCGCCAGCACTGTCAGTGACCGTCACTGTGGTTTGAACGACCTCTGTTTGCCCTTGCGCCAGATGCTGATAAGAGGCATGGCTCGGATCAAAGGTATAACTGCCATCGGGGTTAAAGGACAAGCCATCGATTGGGTTAGAGATAGAAAAAGTCAGCGTGTCGTGGTCTACATCTGTCGCTTTCATCCGACCATGAAAAACAGTGTCGTCTTCTTTAACACTTTGAGATTGCCCTGACATCACCGGCAAGTCATTCGTCCCTGTGATCGTGAACTGCAGTGCTTCACTGTGCGTGCCGCCAGCACTGTCAGTGACCGTCACCGTGGTTTGAACGACCTCTGTTTGCCCTTGCGCCAGATGCTGATAAGAGGCATGGCTCGGATCAAAGGTATAACTGCCATCGGGGTTAAACGACAAGCCATCGATTGGGTTTGAAATCGAATAAGTCAGCGTGTCGTGGTCTACATCTTTCGCTTTCATCCGACCATGAAAAACGGTGTCATCTTCTTTAACACTTTGAGATTGCCCTGACATCATCGGCAAGTCATTCGTCCCTGTGATCGTGAACTGCAGTGCTTCACTGTGCGTGTCGCCAGCACTGTCAGTGACCGTCACTGTGGTTTGAACGACCTCTGTTTGCCCTTGCGCCAGATGCTGATAAGAGGCATGGCTCGGATCAAAGGTATAACTGCCATCGGGGTTAAACGACAAGCCATCGATTGGGTTAGAGATAGAAAAAGTCAGCGTGTCGTGGTCTACATCTGTCGCTTTCATCCGACCATGAAAAACGGTGTCGTCTTCTTTAACACTTTGAGATTGCCCTGACATCACCGGCAAGTCATTCGTCCCTGTGATCGTGAACTGCAGTGCTTCACTGTGCGTACCGCCAGCACTGTCAGTGACCGTCACTGTGGTTTGAACAACCTCTGTTTGCCCTTGCGCCAGATGCTGATAAGAAGCATGGCTCGGATCAAAGGTATAACTGCCATCAGAATTGAACGACAAGCCATCGATTGGGTTAGAGATAGAAAAAGTCAACGTGTCGTGGTCTACATCTGTCGCTTTCATCCGACCATGAAAAACGGTGTCATCTTCTTTAACGATTTGAGATTGCCCTGACATCACCGGCAAGTCATTCGTCCCTGTGATCGTGAACTGCAGTGCTTCACTGTGCGTACCGCCAGCACTGTCAGTGACCGTCACTGTGGTTTGAACCACCTCAGTCTGCCCTTTTGCTAAATGCTGATAAGAAGCATGACTCGGGTCAAAGGTATAACTGCCATCGGAATTGAACGACAAGCCGTCGATTGAATTGGAGATAGAATAAGTTAAAGCATCGCGGTCAACATCGGTCGCTTTCATCTGCCCATGATAGACAGCACCATCCTCTTTTACGTTTTGCGATTGCCCTGACATTTGGGGTGCGGAATGAATGTGATCCGGTTTATCAGTTTTCTGAGAGTGTTCTACTTCTTCGCTAGAGACAACAAATGGGGCTGTGCCGATAGGATGAGTATTATTTAGCGACTTTATGCCTGACTGATTCAAAATATGATGCGATGTATATGCATGCATTGGGTAGCGGTGTAATGCTAAATGGCGACTTGGTAAAGCGTGATGGGTTTGATCTGTTTTATTATGACTTTCCGCGACGATGTCTTCATGTTCATGAGAAGACGTAGCCTTAAAAACTGACTCAGAGTTCTTAGTATCTTCTTGAGGCCCTGTGCTTTTTTGCGTGAGGGCACTGTTTTCAACAATCTCGCTGTTATCTCCAATGTCGTCACTGGCTTTAGCAAGAGAAGGTAATATAAGAGCCAATGTCGGCGGAACGCCCACCTGATATCTTAACGTATTAAAAAGTCGACGCTTTTCCCGCTGCTTCTTCTTGGGCTTAGCTTCATTCGGACGCTTTGATACATTTTTCGATAACTCAGTTTTGTTCTCGCTTCCACTGCTTCGCTTTTTCTCAGTCATTTTCTCAGCCTTAAGTCACAAACCTCTTTTAAAGTTAAGGATATAGAAGGGCGTTTTGCTAACTAATCTTGATTTTTAACTGATGTTTTTTGTTCCCTTGTATTCACGAATCTACACTTAAGCCGAACCATAAATATCTAACACGAAAAATCGGAGGCAGTTCTATGAAGATGATAAAAACGACCTTGTTCGCGGGCCTAATGGCAGTGTCTGTTATCGCGAATGCAGCAGAACCACAACTTACCGATGAACAATTACAAATGGCGATGGAGGCTAGATTGGTTGAGCAGCTCAAAGATCCACAAGCTGCGAAACTGCTATCTGAGTTTTTGATTGAGGATGTGCTCACATGGCGAGCAGAAACCCTTGATATAAAAGAAGCGGATAGCATTCTAGCCTTTGCCTTTGGTAATCGACACGCCAAGAATGGCAACCAGATTCCGGGGCCAATGAATGGTCAATTGGCGGATCTTGCTGTAGAGCTTCATAAGGAGACAGGAAAGCCTGTTTATGCACAGTGGGAAATTGCCCAGCAAATTGGCGATAGAGTTGCAGCGGATAAACTATTTCCTATCTACCCCACCGTGAACGAAGGTGGTGAACTCATTTATTTGAATACGACCGGGGTAGCGCTTGACGCAGTTAAACAAGCAGGCGGTTTTGAAAAAATGGGTAAAACCATTGTCCTAGCGTTTTACGAACACAACTTAAGAGCAGTCAATACAGCAAGAGAAGCTGGTCTAGAGGCGTTTGCCCCGGCAGGCTATGAAATGCCTTCCGATTACGATGCAAATTCAGGACAACCTTGGACTCGCGATAGAAACACCTTCATGCTATATGAGGTGAGAACGAGAGCCAACGCAAAGCGCGCTGAAATCAATGACGGCAAGATCTACAAAAAATGACGAACATCATGCGCTAATTTGAATGTTCCGAGACTTACAAATAATAGTGCTTTTCACTTAAATGTGGAGGGCACAATTACTGATGTTCCACTAGCTCTGGATCATATCCTTTTGATACCCCGTCTTTCACTGGTTCTTTAACGCGTTGGCATTTGCTAACATAATCATCTGCTTATACATTCACCGGAACCACAATGTCTTTCAGTTGGATAGCCTTTACTCTCCTTGCTGCATTTAGCCAGTCTTGGCGTAACGCCTTTCAAAGCAAACTCAGCGGCACTATGAGTGTCGCCGGCGTCACTCTTGCTCGTTTTCTGTGGGCAGGACCTATCGCGTTGCTTTATCTTTTTGCGCTTTATCAATGGCAGCCCGTCGCTATTCCCACTTTCTCGGGAGAGTTCGTGTTTTACATTATTGCCGCCGCACTAATGCAAATACTCGCCACCGGATTGATGGTGCTGCTTTTTAAGTTAGAGAACTATGCTATCGGGGCAGGATTGGCTAAGTGCGAAGCACCTGTGTCGGCGGTGCTCGGTGTCCTCTTTTTTGGAACAGTATTATCGGTCACCGGTTGGATTGGCGTCTTGATTGGCACTCTGGGTGTTCTGCTTATGAGTAGCTCATCAGGCTGGCGAAGCCTGTCACCAAAAATTTTCTTTTTGGGTATGTCCTGCAGCACCGCATTTGCACTGACGTCGCTATGGGTTCGAGAGGCAAGCTTGAGCATCGGACTTCCCTTTCCCCACAGTGCTGCATGGGTACTGTTTTTGGTCATCTCGCTCCAGACAATCATCATTACCAGCTTCTTACTACTGCGAGAGCGTCACACCTTAGTTCAGATGTTCAAGAAGCCCAAGCTAGTAATCATGACAAGCCTCGCTAGCGTTATTGGGTCTCTCGGTTGGTTCAGTGCAATGTCATTGCAGGCAGTGCCTTACGTAAAGACCCTAGGGCAAGTTGAAGTCATTTTTATGATCTTGATTTCTTATTTTTGGCTGGGGCAAAGCGTCGCTCGCAAGGACATTACCGCACTGATTTTACTGTCTATTGCGGCGATTTTGGTGATGTGGCAGTAAGCTAAATTAACCACTCAGAAGTGCAGAAAACGAGACGTAAAATGCCACCTTGTACTAGGTGGCATTTTAATGTTTAGTTACTTTTAATGATTACACATCAATCTATTAGATTACCTTGCTCATCAAAAAAGGGATAAGGTCCTTCACTGTCACTGATATAACTAATGTGAGAAACCACTGAATCACCATCAAACTTAAAAAGCTGAATCGCATTCGGCTCGAGTGAAAACGATGAAGGTGCATCGGGCTCCAAGTCTAGAGTCACTGAATGACTATGCGAGGGTCCAACCCATACTGGTATTCCTTTCCAAACAGCAGTGATCGGTCGGTGTAAATGCCCGGCAACGATTCCAACCACATTGTTGAATTTACTCAATACCCCATAGAGCGCTTCTGAATTCTGGAGGTTTTGAACATCCATATGAGTCAGTCCAACATGCATCGGCGGATGATGAAGAAAAAGTAGAGTCGGCTTATCGGGATGTTGACCTAGAGTATCCTCCAGCCAAGATAAAGTTTCCAATGATAGTTGACCATAAGGCTTGCCGATCACTGAGCTATCAAGTCCGATCAATAACCGCTCATCACGCTCAACGACAAAGTTGCAAAACTCTGAATGATCAAATCGAACCAACTCGCTCAACCCTTCCCTTAAGTTAGCGCGATGATCATGATTTCCTGGAACAATTAGCATCGGAACTTCGACGTTCATTAGCTCCTGTTTGATAACCGCATACTCATCAGGCGTACCGAAGTCTCCGAGATCACCAGTAATAACCAGATAGTCTGGCTGTGGAATTAAGTTGTTAATATGGGACACCGCTTTGCGAAGGCAGTCTAAGGTATCCACACGACGATAGGCGCGTTTTCCGCCCTTTTTGATATGTAGGTCTGTTAACTGTGCAATGAGCATGGCGTTACTTCTTGAGTGGAATCAAACGAGAAGGGTCAAATGACAAGGTGACGACTTGTCCTGCTTGATACTCAACACGTTCAAAGCAATCTACCATCACCTGCGCATTGTGAGTAACACCAGACAACATGACACGAGTACGGTCACCTAGGAATACTGTGCTAGCAACCGTTCCTTGCAGTGAGTCTTTATCATCCGTAATCTCCGTTAACTGAATATCTTCAGGTCTTAGCATCACATTTAATGTTGAACTGCCATTAATAATGTCGGTTGGCAATGACAGAGCTTTGCCCGTATCCAGACGGAGTAGGCTGTTTTCAACATGACCTTCAAAGCGGTTCATCTGTCCAATAAAGTCGGCGACAAAGCTACTGTTGGGTTGCAGATAGATCTCTTTTGCTGACCCAATCTGAGCAATCTCACCGTGGTCAAGTACGGCAATACGATCGCCCATCGCCATTGCCTCTTCTTGATCATGAGTAACATATACCGCTGTAATGCCGAGATTTTTCAGCAAGGTTCGGATATCACCACGAAGACGCTGTTTAAGCAGCGCATCCAATGCCGATAGTGGTTCATCTAACAACAGTACATCAGGCTCAGTAATGATCGCACGAGCAAGCGCTACGCGCTGTCGTTGACCACCAGATAACTGATGGACACCGCGAGTTGCGTACTTCTCCAAATCGAACATCGCTAGCATTTCCTTCAGCTTTCTTTCGCGAACGACTGAATCTACACCGCGCACTTTTAAGCCATAAGTGATGTTCTCACTGACATTCATGTTCGGGAACAAAGCATAAGACTGAAACACCATGCCGACCTTGCGCTGCTCGATTGGTAGAGAGGTCACATCGTGGTTACCAAAAGCGATCTTACCGCCATTTTCATCAGCGAACTCTAGACCGGCAATCAAGCGAAGTGTGGTGGTCTTACCGCAGCCAGAAGGGCCCAAGAGTACTAAGATTTCGCCTGCTTTAATGGTTAGATCCGTTGGCTTAAGTGCCAAGGTTCCGTCTTCAAACGTTTTAGTAATATTGTTTAGCGTGATTTCGACGCCGTTTTTTTGTTCTAACATCATGAAAATTCTTAACTATTAGTAACTGGTTTTCTGTTGATCAGTTGCGCCAGCACCAACAGAGGCATAATAAGACATAGGAAAATAAGGGTGTAAGCCGAACTGATTTCTAGGCGCATTGACGCGTAAGAGTCAGCCAGACCAACGGGTAATGTTTTCGTCAGGGGCGTATGCAACATCCAGGTAAGGTTGAACTCACCGATAGACAGGGTGAGTGTCATCAGCATGCCAGCAACAATGCCTGCTTTGCAGTTTGGGACAATCACATCAAAGAATCGCTGCCAGAAGCTAGCGCCTAGGCTTGCTGCTCCTTCTTCAAGCACACTGACGTTGATACTTTGCAGCACTGCCAACACCGATTTGACCATAAATGGCAAAGTGAAGATCACGTGACCAACTAAGATAAACATCCAACTCGCTCGGAAATCACTGAATCCGCCATAGGCGAGGATTAAACCTAGAGAAATCGCCATACCCGGAATCGCAATAGGTAGCGTCAGGATTTCATCAAAGAGCGAAGCCCAGCGGCTTTTGCTTTTTGCCAGTACATACGCACAAGGAACCCCGACCAAGACGTTGATTACGGTCGTCGCTACGGCAATTTGCAGTGTTAGCCAAATGGTATCGGAATAGAGTGACCAAACTTGCTCCACCCATCTCAAGGTAAAGCCGCTTTTCATACCTACAAAATAGTTGTTAGTTAGACCGGCCATCACCGACATGATCACTGGCACAATCAAAAACGCGCACACTAACAAGGTGAACATCAATTGCAGATAGAAGTATTTGTCTTTTTTCATGATTAGCCCCCCATTGCGACTGTTGAATCACCTTGACGCTTGGCGAGCGCCAAACATACCCAGGTCACAAAGCCGAGTATCAAGCTTAAGGCCGCAGCCATGGCAAAGTTTGCGTTAAGGGTAAACTCGGTATAAATCGTCATTGGTAGCACGTTGATATTAGTGGCTAACGTAAATGCGGTACCGAATGCGCCCATCGATGTAGCAAAACAGATGGAACCTGATGAGATAAGACCCGGTTTCAACGCAGGAAGCGTGACATCTTTAAAGATTTGCCAGCGATTAGCGCCTAATGATCGGCCGGCCTCAAGTAAGTTATAATCGAGCTTCTCTGCTGCTCCCATCACGGTCAGCACGACACGTGGGATCGAGAAATAAAGGTAACCCAAGAAGAGACCAGCAATGGAGTAAGCAAACATCCAGCGCTCTCCCGTCAGCCATAAGCCTGCTTGCGCAAAAAGCCCTTGGCGACCTGCCAACATGATGACAAAGAAACCAATAACGACACCCGGAAACGCCAAAGGAAAGCTCAGCATTGCCACCAGCAACTCCTTGCCTCGAAACTCATAACGAGTTAGGAACAGGCCGCTTATCGTCGCAATGGCAAGACTCACCAGCGTCACTAACGCCGAAAGAGTAACGGTCGAAACCAAGCTCTTTAGATATAAAGGTCGAGTTAAAATGTGTAGGTAGCTTACTGCCCCGCCATCCACCAGTGATACCTGAATGAGCTGAACCACAGGCAGCAAAAAGAAAGCGCCACTAATTATCAAAGCAGGAAGCGCCAGTAAAAACGAAAGATTGTTTATTTTCATAAGAGTAAGGGTGGGAGGAGTCCCCACCCCCTAATAAAACTGATTTGAGTTAGTTAACTTCACTTAGATAGCGGTCAGCGAATGCTGCTTGGTTTGCGGACATGGCAGCAAAATCGACCGAGCCGGCTCGTTGATACTCTGAATCCGGAAGGAACTTGCTTTGTGCCTCTTCATCCATCACCCCATCGATTACCGGACGAAGGTAAGCATTGGCCCAAATCTGCTGGCCTTTTTCAGACAAAACAAAGTCTAAGATCTTCTCGCCATTTGCAGAGTTTGGAGAGTTCTTCACTTTGCTCATTACATAAGGAACGGCAATGGTACCCTCTTGAGGAATAACAAATTCAACGTTTGAGTAATCATCGTATTTGGCGCGGTAAGCGTTAAAATCATAGTCAAGCAAGATTGGGATCTCGCCAGAGATAACGCGTGCGTATGATGTTTGTCTCGGAACAATTGGTCGATTGTTTTTCAGCTTCTTGAAGTACTCAATCGCTGGAGTGAAGTCTTCAACATCACCACCCATTGCTTGGTTTACGGCTACAGCGCTAGCATAGCCAACAAATGCGCTTGTTGGGTCTAGGTAACCAACCATGCCGCGATACTCAGGTTTTAGCAGATCGTCCCAGCTTTGTGGTACCTCAGCACCGTCAAGAGCATCCACATTCACGAAAAAGCCGATCGTTCCAGAGTGGATAGCGAACCAATTGCCATCAGGATCTTTCATACCTTCTGGGATTTGGTCCCAGTTCGCTGGTTTGTATGGCTCAACCACATCTTGGTCCGCTGCGTTGATGCCAAACGAAACACCGTAGTAAACCACATCTGCTACTGGGTTGTTCTTCTCAGCAACAAGTTGAGATAAAGACTGACCAGAGTTTTTGTTGTCCATCGGAACACGAATACCCAACTCCTTGTTGATCAGCTGCAGCTGACCACCCCAGTTTGCCCACTCCGGTGGACAGTTATAACAGATAGCGTCTGAAGCTTGCGCTTGGAAAGTAGCGCCAGCAAGGCCAACCAACATACCTGCGGCCTTGATTAGTGTTGAACGTTTTTTAACAGCCATTTTTATTCTCCAATAAGTGCCTGTTCGTTAATGCTTACTATCGGGGCTTCACCAAGTGAGCCATTCATTTGAAGTTCGTAATCCATGGCAAGGCAAGTTTTCAGCTTTGAGCCAGCCTTGGCATTGAATAAAATGTCGACAGCGACTTGTCCCATCTTGAGATGGGGGACCGCTACCGTGGCAAGGCTTGGCGTTACGAGTTTGCCTAGGCTCATGCCATCAAATCCTATAATCGAAACATCTTGAGGAACACGAAGTCCCATTGATTGAAACGCGTTGATTGCTTTTAGTGCGAGTAGATCATTGCTACAAAACCAAACGGTCGGAGCACCTTTTGCTTTCATTGCCTCGGTTTCGGATTCACCGAACGAGTCCAACTTGCTCAATGGCACCTCAAGTAACGTTTTGATCTGAATACCGTGCTGTGCGAGGCCATATTTGAAACCTTGATAACGCTTTTCTGCCCTATCAGAAGAAGTAAACAGACCCGTTATCATGCCCACATCTCTATGCCCTAGGGTAACCAGCCGATTCGCCACATCGATACCTGCTTGATAGTTGTCGACGTACACACAAGGGGCATCTTGAGATTCGTTATGGAGCAAGCAGTAAGGAAAACTGAAATCCCTGAGCACGCCGAGCGCTTGATTATTGGCAGCATCTGCGACCGTCATAATCACGCCCTCAACCCGCAAGCGAATTAAGTCCGCTACCGCTCTGAGCTCCTGCTCTGAGTCGTATTGGGTATCAATGACAATTGTCGAATAGCCAAAATGTTGCGCTCGTCTTTGAATACCCGCGACAACTTCAGAGAACACCGGATTGAGAAGACTTGAGATCACCACTCCAATGGTTGGGTTCTTGCTTATCTCTACTTTATTCTCACGCTTAACCGCGCTGTAACCGGTCACTGTAATTACTCGCTCGATTTTTCGCGCAGTGGACTTGGCAACTGAGTCAGACTGATTTAAGAACCTCGAAACCGTCGCTGGTGACACACCTGCCAGCTCCGCTACATCTTTGATGTTCATCTCTACGCCTTCCTTGTTTCGACGTTGATGAGAGTAAACAGGCCCTATTACAGATTTATTAAGGATTATTTGCGATATAACTACATTTAGATGCAATCTTTAAAACTTTAACAACTCAATCAAAGACGTTTGCATATGAAACATTTTCATTTCATAAGCAAATTGCTCTTTTGGGGATAAGGAATAGACTGAATTAAAATGTGACTCAAATCACACTTGAATGACTAAAAACGAACGAGAGAAGATCGCTTTTTATAGAAGTGAGTGGCGTGTTTTTTTAGGAGGTATTTATCGGAGGGATATTGCTTACAAACTAAAAGGCAGCATAGGTTGCCCTATGCTGCCTTTCATTAGTACTAAAGACGAGATTTATTCTACCGTCACCGCTTTCGCTAAGTTACGTGGTTGGTCAACGTCAGTACCTTTGATCAATGCTACGTGGTAAGACAGTAGCTGCATTGGCACTGTGTAGTAGATTGGAGCGATGATGTCGTCCACATGAGGCATTTGGATGATCTTCATGTTTTCGTCGCCTTCAAAGCCCGCTTTCTCGTCTGCGAATACATAGAGTAGACCGCCACGTGCACGTACTTCTTCGATGTTTGACTTAAGCTTCTCTAGCAGGTCGTTGGTTGGTGCTACAACCACAACTGGCATGTCTGCATCGATTAGTGCCAGAGGACCGTGTTTAAGCTCACCTGCTGCGTATGCTTCAGCGTGGATGTACGAGATCTCTTTGAGTTTTAGAGAGGCTTCCATCGCGATTGGGTAGTATTCACCACGACCTAAGAATAGTGTGTGGTGCTTATCAGCGAAATCTGTTGCCAGTGCTTCAATTTCTTTGTCGAACGCTAGTGCTTTCTCGATGTTTGCAGGCAGTTCGTGCAGTGATTTCACGATTTCTGCTTCGCGTTCTTCAGTCATGCGACCTTGAAGGCGAGCAATAGACACAACCATCATCAGCATCGCAGCTAGCTGAGTTGTAAATGCTTTAGTTGAAGCAACACCGATTTCTGTCCCTGCGCGAGTCATGAATGCAAAGTCAGATTCACGAACCAAAGAAGAACCCGCAACGTTACAGATAGTCATTGCAGACATGTAACCTTTCTCTTTCGCAAGGCGAAGTGCTGCTAGCGTATCGGCTGTTTCGCCTGACTGCGAAAGTGTCACAAGTAGGCTGTTTGGACGAACAACGAAGTCGCGGTAACGGAACTCAGACGCGATTTCTACGTCACAGCTTACGCCAGCGATAGATTCAAACCAGTAGCGAGCGGCCATACCAGAGTTGTATGAGGTACCACATGCGATGATTTGAACGTGCTCAACTTTCTTAAGGATATCAACCGCGTTAACACCAATAGCTTCAGTCACGACTGCTTTATCAGTAACACGGCCTTCCATTGTGTTGATCAGCGCACGAGGCTGTTCAAAGATCTCTTTTTGCATGAAGTGACGGTATTGGCCTTTGTCACCTGCGTCATGTTCTGCGTTCGATTCTGTGATTTCACGCTCTACAGGGTTACCGTCAACATCAAGAACTTTAACGTCGCGACGAGTAATTTCTGCTACGTCACCCTCTTCTAGGTACATAAAGCGGCGAGTCACGCTCAGAAGCGCAAGTTGGTCAGAAGCAAGGAAGTTTTCACCAACACCGAAACCGATAACGATTGGGCTACCAGAGCGAGCAGCAACGATGCGGCTTGGGTCTTTACGGTCAACAACTACTGTACCGTAAGCACCGTCAAGTTGAGCTGCTGTTTTTTGTAGCGCTTCAACCAGTGTTTCTGACGTGCGACGTTCCCACTCAACTAAGTGAGCGATAACTTCTGTATCTGTTTGAGATTGGAACACATAACCGCGCTCTTGAAGCGTTGCACGTAGTTCTTCGTGGTTTTCGATGATGCCGTTGTGTACAACCGCGATATCACCAGATACGTGTGGGTGAGCGTTCGCTTCAGATGGTTCACCGTGAGTTGCCCAGCGTGTGTGCGCGATACCTGTACCGCCTGTCACATCTTGTGCATCAACAGCATCAGCAAGCTCTTGCACCTTACCTAGGCGACGAACGCGCTTAAGCTCTAAATCAGCATCAACAACGGCAACACCCGCTGAATCATATCCACGGTACTCAAGACGGCGTAGACCCTCTACCAAAATTTCTGCTACGTCACGTTGTGCTACCGCACCTACGATTCCACACATAGTAATTCTCCACTTTTTAGTTTCTGTTTCCCTCTATGAACGCAAGCAAGTCAATAGAAGAGGGATAAATTATTTAAGCGCAAATAACCTTTACGCTATTGGATTCGATGAGAGCTTTTTGCTCTTGAGTTAAGCCTTTATCAGTCACTAGCACATCAATTGCGTCCCATGCTAATTCTAGATTAGGAATTCTTCGGCCAATTTTCTCGGACTCGATCATGACGACCACTTCACGAGCGACTTCGGCCATGACATTACTCAGCCCGATAAGCTCGTTAAAGGTTGTCGTACCGCGCGCTAAATCCACGCCATCAGCGCCAATAAACAGCTGGTCGAAGTCATAAGAGCGTAATACCGATTCTGCCACTTGACCCTGGAAAGATTCGGAATGTGCATCCCAAGTGCCACCTGTCATCAACAAGGTCGGTTCGTTTTCTAGGTCGTTTATCGCGTTGGCAAGAGAGAGCGAATTTGTCATCACTACCAAGCCCTTCTTGTTGCCTAGGCGAGACACCAATGCACCTGTTGTGCTTCCGCAATCAATAACAATACGATAATGGTCGTTAATCAACCCTACCGCGGCTTCTGCGATCTTCTCTTTGGTTTCAGACGTCGCCACGGATTCGTTTAGCACTTCATCTACGGCTTCTTGAGGAAGAGAGACGGCCCCGCCATAGCGACGAAGCAACTGACCATTTTTTTCTAGCGATGTGAGATCTTTTCGAATCGTAACCTCTGAGGTATCAAATAAAGCAGACAACTCTTCAACACTGACTTCGCCACGCTCTTGGACTAGCTGGGCAATGGAATGGCGTCGAACCTGAGTATTACGTTTTCTCACTTTAACTTTCGCTTCAAAACTTAACTGATGCAAAAATTATTTCACAACGTAACTTATAGCGCAAGAAAATGGCTGTATTATTTGTAAGACACGATTTAACTGATGAAAAATCGAACAGTTAAGTTTCGTTTCGAAATTTAATTATGTAAGTTTACAGAACAAGTTCGAAAATAAGCACGCTAACGTGGATAAACGAAAGTGGATCTAGGGAAATTGGTAAAAGACGAGAAGGCAATAAAAAGCCCCAACACTTGTTAAGCATTAGGGCTGAAATAGACTAGACGAGAGGGTTATCTCGGCAAAGTGTGTTCACCATTTCGGTGATGGCAAGGATGATAGTAGACTTCACTCGCTGATAATGACGCTCTAAAAACATCTCCAGCATCACTTCATCAAGACCTGCGGTCATGCTGGCATCGTATTCGATCGGCATCATTTTTTGAATAGCACTGATTTTATTCAGTTCGAATAGCACATCAACTTCGGTAAAACTAACGTTGTTCTCTTGATGCTTTGTCCACTCTCTTAGGGTTACAAAAATGTCTATATCATCAAACACTTCTTTAGATATAACACCGAGGCCGAGGAGCAATTTAGCGCGAACAAGAATGTCGCCAAGAGGACCATCACTGGTGAGAAGGGGATCAACAACGTACTTCACTGCGTAGTCGTCTTTATGAAAGATACTATTGATAAGGGTGTCCAGAGTGTCGTCGATGGCATCATAAGCGGCCATAAGACATTCACTCGCGTCCTTTGCTTCGGACAGAGCTTCTAATAGTTCGGTTTCATTGGGCGGGTGCAGTGGCATAACATCTCTTAAAACAAAGGGTGCCACTTGCGTGGCACCAACAGCTTGAATCATTTGAGCGCTAAATACGCTTCGTGCGCTAGTGTAACAATTTCTGAATCAACATTCAGCTCTGAATAATGAGCCAGTGTTTTTTCAAATCCTTGTTCTGCAAACATAGCTTGAAGCTCAACCGCTTGTGGGTCATCGTCGTTTTTGTAAAGGAATGCTGCTGCGATACCTTTCAATAGGTGCCCATTCGGCAATCCATACTCAAGCGTACCGTTAAGAGGCTTAATCAAGCGATCTTGCGGGCTCAGTTTACGGATTGGTTGACGACCAACGCGGTCCACTTCATCACGAAGATATGGGTTGGCGAAACGACCCAGGATCTTCTGGATGTAAGCAGCATGAGCCTGCGCATCAAAGCCGTAGCGACGGATCAGTACTTCACCGCTCTCTTGCATTGCTGCGGTTACATCACCTCGAATCGCTTCGTCTTCAATAGAATCTTTGATCGTTTCGTGACCCGCTAGTACACCAAGGTATGCCGTGATTAGGTGACCTGTGTTAAGTGTAAACAGTTTACGCTCAACGAACGCCATTAGGTTGTCAGTACATTCCATACCCGAAATTGCCGGAATATCACCCACGAACTGAGTTTGATCGACGATCCACTCACTAAAGGTTTCAACCGTTACTGCTAGGGGATCAGTTTCGCCCTCTTCTGCTGGCGGTACAATACGGTCTACCGCAGAATCGACAAAGCCAATGTTTGCCTCTGCAAACGCTTTAACATCTTCAGAAAGGTGCTCAAAGATCATCGCTTTTAGCTGGCTAGTACCGCGCACCATGTTTTCACACGCGATGATATTAAGTGGCGCTGTATTGCCATTTGCTGCACGCTTTTCGATGCCTTGTGCTACCGACTTAGAAATGATTTTTAGTACTGTCGGACCGACTGCTGTCGTGACCAACTCTACGCTAGCGATAAGGTCGATAATGTCGCCGCTGGTAGAGTTTACTGCCGTAACATTGGTTACTTCTTCTACTACTACATCTTCGCCAACGATTTTTACAGGGTAGGATTGACGTTCAATCAGAGCGTTAACCACGGTTTCGTTTACATCTGCAAATGTTACATGAATGCCTGCATCTGCAAGTAGTTTTCCGATAAAGCCACGACCGATATTACCTGCGCCAAAATGTAATGCTTTCATAAGACGTCTTCCTAAATAACTCATTAAAAAAAGAAAAAGAAAAAATCAAAAATGAGACCAACAAGGGGGGCTGTTGGTCTCTTTCACTTAGGAGCTATGACTCAAAGCCAAAGTGATAATCACCACTTCTGCTACTTACCACTCAGGATGCGAAGTACATCTTCAGCATTGGTGGTAGACTTCAAACATTCGACAGCTTCGTCGTCATCAAGTGAATTCGTAATCGCAGTGATAACCTGAATATGCTCATCACCTTGCGCCGCGATACCAATAACCATCTTAGCTACGTCATCTTCGTCCTCGCCCCACTGAACACCCTCAGGGAACTGACAGAACACGATGCCCGTCTTTTTAACGAATTGTTTTGCTTCAATAGTGCCGTGAGGTACTGCAATCGACTCACCTAGGTAAGTAGAAACCAACTCTTCACGAGCCAACATGCCTTCAACATATTGCGGTTCTACATAACCAAGTTTTACGAGTTGCTCACCAGCAAACTTGATAACCTCTTCTTTGGTTTTTGCTTCCATTCCCAAGAAGATATTTTCATTTGATAGCTTAAGCGTTCCTTCTTCATTGCTTGAGCTAGTGTCTGCTGGCGCTTCAGGCTTTTTTGGCTCAGCGCCTGCTTGTTGTGCGTTAACTAAGTCAGCAACTAAACCGTCGTACAGTGCACCATCTAGGAAGTTACCCAGAGAGATGTGATGTGCATCTGGAGCGTGAGTGCGAGCACGGTCAGTCAGGTCTTTGTGAGTGATAACAATATCTGCACCATCTGGTAGGTTGTTGATCGCTAGGTTAGTCACCTCAATGCCTAGGTCAGCCGCTTCGACTTTCTTACGAAGCATGCTTGCTCCCATTGCACTTGAGCCCATACCTGCATCACAAGCAACGATGATTTTGCGTACTTTTGCTAGGTCTAGTTCACCACCTTGGCCTTTAGAAGCTGCCTTCATATCCGCCATTTGGCTTGCTGCTTTCTCTAGTGACTCTTCTTCATCATCTTGCTTAGATGTTTTCATTAGTAGCGAAGCTACGAAGAAGGTAACTGTTGCTGACGCAATCACTGATAGAATCACGCCAAGGAATGAAGACTTAGGTGTCATCAGCAGTACAGCAAAGATTGAACCTGGTGATGCTGGAGATACTAGACCTGCATCAAACATGGTTAGTGTGAACACACCTGTCATACCACCAGCGATAACCGCAATGATTAGACGTGGATTCATTAGAACGTATGGGAAGTAGATTTCGTGGATACCACCGAAGAAGTGGATGATTGCCGCACCCGGTGCCGATTGCTTCGCGTTGCCACGACCGAAGAACATGTACGCAAGCAGTAGACCTAGACCAGGACCTGGGTTTGCTTCAATCAAGAAGAAGATAGATTTACCCACTTCCTCTGCTTGTTGGATACCGAGTGGCGAGAAGATACCGTGGTTGATTGCGTTATTTAGGAATAGGATTTTCGCAGGTTCAACAAAGATAGAGGTAAGAGGTAGTAGACCCGCGTTAACCATCATGCCAACGCCAGCAGCCAGCGCTGTTGAAAGCACTTTTACTGCAGGACCAATCACTAGGAAAGCAAGGATCGCACAAAGCATACCAACGATACCGGCTGAGAAGTTGTTCACCAACATCTCAAAGCCGCTCTTCACTTTGCCTTCAACTGCTTGGTCAAATTTCTTAATCGCTAGGCCACCAAGAGGACCAACAATCATAGCGCCCATGAACATCGGAATGTCCGTACCGGCGATAACACCCATAGTGGTAATCGCACCAACGACAGCACCGCGATCACCTGCTACCATTTTACCACCGGTGTAACCGATAAGTAGCGGTAGAAGGTAGGTGATCATAGGACCAACCATTGCGGCTAGTGTTTCGTTTGGAATCCAACCAGTAGGAATAAATAGCGCCGTAATCAAACCCCAAGCGATAAATGCACCAATGTTTGGCATTACCATGTTGGAGAGGAAACGACCAAAGTTCTGTACTTTGATTTTTGCTTCAGGAGATAGCATAAGGTCATCCTCGTTATTAGAAAATGTGTCCAATGGACTAAAAATGTTTATTCAAAAGTCCATTAAAAAGTAACACAGGATTTCCAAAAGTCAGCATGACGGCACTTTTTGTGACAACTGTCACATCAAAAAGCTCATAGATTATTTTTTATAGTGATCACGATCACGTTATTTGCGCGTTGATAAATTACATAGCATTTTAATTGATAACAACTCTCATTCAACAGTGATCTGAATCACTAATTACCCTCAAGACACCCCTAAATAGTTAGTGACCAAAATCACATAATAAACAAATCACTTCACAAATACCTATTCAAGGCAGCTATTTCATACTCAAAACTGAACACGTATTAACCGCAATAGCATTGAAGTGTAATTTAATTACAGGATTGAAGTTTTAATTTCACAAGACTTCTGACAAAGTAGAGCGAATAAAAAACGTGAAAATAAAGAGGACATCACAATGTTCAAAGCACTACTGTTCGATATGGACGGACTTATCTTTGATACCGAGACGGTATATAAAGCGAGCTGGCAATACGCAGCAACGACGATGGGGTACGACTTAACGGATGAGTTCTATCAAGGTTTTATTGGTGTGCAAGATCCAGACTGCGAGAGAATGCTGGTTGAACATTTTGGTTCAGGCTTTGACCTCAACCACTATAAAACCATCCGCGACGCGCATTACCATGAAGCGCGTCAAGCAGGCATTGCCTTTAAAGAAGGGTTTCATGAACTATTTGCAGAAGCCAAAGCCCAAAAGCTCACTATTGCTCTCGTTACTTCTTCCCATTTACCCGAAACCAAGCTGAACTTTGGTGCTACTGACTACCTCAATCAGTTCGATCTCATTATCACCGCAGAAGATGTCGATAATGGCAAACCTCAGCCAGATTGCTACATCATGGCGTATGACAAACTCGGACTTGAGGCACAAGACTGTTTGGTGCTTGAGGATTCTAATAACGGGATGCGCTCGGGGAAAGCTGCTGGATGCTATGCCGCAATGATTCCGGATATCATGCCGCCGCATCAAGATGTCATAGAAACAGCGGACTATATTTTCGACTCACTTAACCAGGTCACCGAGTTACTGAAGTCACAACGCTAATTCATAGCGTGTAGAGAATAGAAAGCCCTGTACCGTTTGGTTACAGGGCTTTTTTATGGTGTATTTTTCAAAGTGAATGGCTGTTGTTAACTCAACGAACTTATAAATGGAGCGCTTGCCGCGTTCAATGGGTAGACTTCAAAGTCTGATGCCCCTCCACGTAACTCGATACCAGTAGCATCTTTGTCAGTGAAGACTCGACCAGTCAGTACAAACTCACCACCATTAACGAAGATCTCTAAAGATGACTCATCCGAGAGAATTCGCAGCTCTACTTTTTCGCTATCCAACAGCAATTCGCGCTTTGTATCTCCCTCACGAATTAAGGTGTGGGTTCTATCAAACACTAATGAGCGAGTCGTTTCATCTAGTCGTATCGATACGTATTGATCCGCTTTTGCATGCAACCTAAGCTCGCTACCCCACTCTAGAACCACACTCATATCAAACGCCTTGTCACAAAGAGATGGGTATCCGCTGTTATCTAATGTGAAGCACTGCTTCTCTTTACGTAATGTCGCGATTTCAGCAATAGGGGTTTGGACAAGTCGCCCGTTTCTGTTCGTGAGCTCACGAAGCGCTGTCAACTGATGCACCCAACCGTTATCACTCGACGGATGGTTGATTTCATCTGGCAGTCCCATCCACCCAGAGAGAACTCGACGACCATCCGCGGCTAACATGGTTTGCGGTGCATAAAAGTCAAAACCTTTATCAAGATTATCAAAATCTTTTAGCGAGATTTTTCCCTCTAGATCCAGTTCAGCCTTCACATATCCATTATGATGAGGGATGGTGTGGTACGCGCTGTCCGACTCAATCCCCTGAGGTCCAACAATCGCAAAATGCTCGCCACTCAGTTCGAAAAGATCCGGGCATTCCCACATATAACCAAAACCCCCCATTTCATCACCACAAAGCGATACGAATTCCCATTGATGTAAATCGCTTGAACGGTAGATTGCCAATCGCCCCTTGAGATCGGTTGTTTGGGCGCCTAGTAGCATTAACCAATGCTCACCGTGACGAACGATTTTAGGGTCTCGAATATGAGGCGTGACACCCTTAGGCAGGTTCGGGATCACAGGACCCAATTTTTCAAAGGTAATTCCATCATTCGATACCGCTAAACATTGAGTCGTGTGACGATCTCTCTGATTACCAATTCTTGTATTACCGGTATAAAACAGCATGAGTTGCTCGCCTTGGCTCAACGCATGACCAGAAAAAACGCCGTGGCTATCAAACCAATCTGATGGCGTTAATGCGAGAGGCTGCCACTCCCAATTGATCAGATCTTTGCTCGTTAAGTGAGCCCAGTACTTGTCTTTGTGGACACAGGCATATGGATACCACTGATAGAAGAGGTGGTACTCTCCGTTGTGGTAGATAAAACCGTTAGGGTCGTTCAAAAGTCCTTGAGGTGGAGAAACATGCCAAGACGGTCGATGCTCGCAATCAACTGGTTTGCTGACAGCCTCAACTTTCAATACTTGCTGCTGACTAATTACGCTACCCAGCTCAAGTAACGATGAATCATCGAAATGATTAGGCATATCAAACGTCAGTTGAGGCTTACCTAACACCTCTTCAAGCGAATAGCGTGGCGCGCCCTCGTTAACTAGAGATGTGTTAACTAGAGACGTATCATGGACTTCAATTACTAGCTGATTATTCGGAAATAAGACACGATTCACGTTAGCCGGACCACCAAGCAGGTTCACCAAGTCGCTCACTGACATCGCGGTTGTTGAAGACTTTGCTTCTGGATCTTTGGTTGCTGAAACCTTGCTAGTGACTGAAACCATAATAGCTATACACCTATACCAATGATTAAAATTTTTTGGGAACGTTTGCAATACTAGCGATGAAACAGGAGTGATACAAGCGCAATGGCTGGGTTTAATAGAAACTGTGACTTAACACACACCATGACTCCTTTGGATTAGGAGCCATAGTGAGGGTGTTGTCGTAAAAATTTGGGGAGGAATTAGCAGGTTTGTCGTTCGATATTTTGGAAAGTAAGAACGACCTTACTCATAACAGGTGGATGCCCATCAAGCAATTCAATCAATACCTTAGCAGCACTTCCCCCCGCTTTATCAAAGGGATAGTTAAAGGTTGAAATACTCGGCGAAGATACCGAGCCCAGTTCATCATTACCGACTCCTAGTACCTTAATATCCTCTCCGGCTTGTCGACCACTCTCTCCAATCGCCTTAACCGCACCTATTGCGATTCTGTCAGTCGCGCAAAACAAGCCATCTAGGTTTTCATATTCTGTTAGTAGCTGTTTCGCCTGTTGGTAGCCCGACTCTATGGTGAACTCGCCACGACTATGAAACAAAGGTTCGCCTTTACGCTTGAATTGTAAAGCTTGTTCTAAACCTTGGTAACGCAGTTTATCAACAGCAATGTCGGAGCTCGCCACACCAATAAAACCAATATTACAACAACCTGCTGATAGTAAACGATTTCCCGCCTCAAATCCGACACGAAAATCATCATGCACAATGCTTGGGATATTGAATAACGAACCATCTTGACCGACGAGTACAACAGGAGCTATCGAGTGCTGAATCGCTTCCACCAATTCTTCATCCAAATGCGTTGCATAAAGAATAATGCCTTCTACCCGCTTCTGGTTAAATAGACGAATAAACTCAATCTCTTTTTGAAAGGACTGTTGAGTACTGGCTAGTAAGACGTGTTTACCAGCACTTTCAAACACCGCACTTAATCCATCAACCCCTTGTGACGTCGCGTTAGACGCAACCCTTGGTACGATTACTCCGATCAAGTTGGTCTTTTGCGATTTGAGGTCTTTAGCAACAAGGTTCGTTTGATACCCCAATTCATCAATGGCCTTTTGTACCTTATCTTTGGTCGCCTGCTTGACTCCATACTCATTATTTACCACGCGAGAGACTGTCGATTTAGAAACGCCAGCAAGTTTGGCGACATCATGAAGGCTTGCCATAGGATAAGTGTCCGATATTTATGGGAATGTTTGCAAAGAATACCACGACTTTCACCATTCTTATAACCAGTTAGGGCCCCAAATATGGTTCTAATTTTATAGCTTCAAGGAAAAACCTTATCTAGCGCACATTCTTTTGGCTCCTTGTATACTAAGAAATGATCACGGTCACACTGTCGCCTTTTATCTTTTGACACTACCTCATCCATGCTTAAGATTCGAAATTGCAAACGTTCCCAAAAGTATTCAACACACAACAGGGAGCGAATACGATAATAACGCACAAAATGTAACCGGAGCTCGTTATGAACTACCCAGTCATAGCCAAAGAACTACTTACTCTGTTAGGGGGAAAGGAAAACCTCTCTGCCTTAGCTCATTGCGCGACTCGCTTGCGCCTCGCCGTTAAAGATGAATCTTTGATCCAAGAAAAAGCCATTGATGATCTTGAGGGTGTAAAAGGACAATTTAAGGTAGCAGGTCAGTACCAAATCATATTTGGCTCGGGCATCGTAAACCAAGTTTATGCAGAACTCGCCAAACTAACGGGCATGTCCGAAATGTCGACCAAGGATGTCGCGTCTGCGGGTGCCGAGAAACAAAACTGGTTGCAACGCGCAGTAAAAGGTTTGTCCGATATCTTCGTACCTATTATTCCAGCAATCGTGGCCGGCGGTCTGTTGATGGGTATTTTCAACCTTCTCACCGCACCGGGTCTTTTCATTGAAGGTCAATCTCTAATCGATGCAAACCCAGGTCTTGCTGATCTCGCAAGCATGATCAACACCTTTGCCAATGCACCTTTTGTCTACTTACCTGTTCTATTGGCATTCTCTGCTTCTAAGAAGTTTGGTGGTAACCCATTCCTTGGCGCGGCCTTAGGTATGTTGATGGTGCATCCTGATCTACTCAACGGCTGGGGCTTTGGTGGGGCTGCAGTGTCTGGCACAATCCCAACTTGGAACATTCTGGGCTTCGAGATCCAAAAAGTGGGCTATCAAGGTTCGGTACTACCTGTATTGGTATCGGCATTTATTCTCGCTAAAGTTGAAAATGGTCTTCGCAAGTTTATCCCATCCGTGTTGGACAACCTGCTCACTCCGATGCTTGCCATCTTTATCACAGGTTTCCTAACATTCACTGTGGTGGGTCCATTCACACGTGACATCGGCTTTTTACTGGGTGACGGTCTAAACTGGCTCTACGATTCAGCTGGCTTCATCGGCGGTGCACTGTTTGGCTTTATCTATGCACCGTTTGTTATCACCGGCATGCACCATAGCTTTATCGCCATTGAAACTCAGCTTCTTACTGATATCGCAATCACAGGTGGTACTTTTATCTTCCCAATCGCGGCAATGTCTAATATTGCTCAGGGTGCAGCCGCTCTAGCTGTTGGCTTCACCACTAAAGATGTGAAACAAAAAGGTATTGCGATGCCATCAGGCGTAACAGCTCTGCTTGGTATCACTGAACCTGCGATGTTTGGTGTTAACCTTAAACTGCGTTATCCATTTGTTGCAGCGATTATCGGTGCGGCGGTTTCAAGTGCGTTTATCACTATGTTTAATGTAAAGGCTCAAGCGCTTGGTGCGGCAGGTCTACCTGGTATTATCTCAATTCGCCCAGAAAACATCGGCTACTATGTCGCCGGCATGGCATTCTCATTCGCAGTTGCGTTTGGTTTAACCATTGTTCTTGGTATGCGTGAAAAGCAAAAAGCTTCAAAGCGAGTTACAGCAGCCGCTTAACTAACTGAATGCTTCTACCCCCATAATAAACAAAGGCGCTAATTATCAGCGCCTTTGTTTTGCTTCGTTTCCTTCCTCACTCCACCAGCGGTCATCGTTTTTTCGAACATTAAGCTCACTCACGATCACTTTTTCTCCAATCTTCGGACAAACAAAATCAACATTGCGACGCTTAGCTTCGCTTTCTGCTCTTAGCAAGGGTTCATTCCATTCATGATAGGAAAGATCAAAAGTCGCATTGTGTATCGGTAGCATCACCGCGCCTTGTACATCAATGTGTGCCTGCACACTTTGTTCAGGAAACATATGAATATCCGCCCAGTTCTCATCATAGGCACCCGTTTCTATTAATGTCAGATCAAAGGGACCGTATCGTTTACCGACTTCTTTGAATCCACCAAAATAGCCAGAATCACCGCTAAAATAGACACTAGACTTAGTCCCTAAGATAGCCCAACTTCCCCAAAGCGACGTATCCCTTTGTTTGTACGAGCGTCCAGAAAAGTGCTGCGTGGGAGCAAAAACAAAGCGAATCTTATCCACCGTCATTGATTCCCACCATTCGAACTCAACGATTTTGCTTGCCTGGACTCCCCATTCAATTAGATGGTCGCCCACACACATGGGCACCAAGAACTTACCGACTTTATGATGTAGCTGTTTTACAGTTTGTTTGTCTAAATGGTCGTAGTGATCATGGCTTATTAAGCACACATCAATATAAGGCAGTTCTTCAACCGAAATCGGCAGCGCGTGATAGCGCTTGGGGCCCGCCCAATCGAGAGGCGAAGCTCGATTTCCTAGCACCGGATCAGTCAAGATTGTCATCCCATCGACTTTAAGTAATACCGTTGAGTGTCCCAAACGATAAACGCAGTCTTGCTTCTCTGTCTCTATCGCATCAGCTTGCATTGGCTCTACGGGAATATTAGGCGCTTTAAAGTTCAGTATCTTGTCGATGTTAAGGTAAGAGCGAAGGGTAGTGATCGTATCTTTAAAGGTGGGGTTGTAAAGAGTCTCTGAGTTTGTGAACCGCTGGGGCTTGGGTGCTTCTGGCAATAGAAGGGGCTTTACACTTCTTGATGATAACTCTGGCATACTTGGCTTCCGATTGAGTAGTTAAGCCTATCCAGTGTTGCCCCGCTCAATGACACTTAGATGCCAGTAAGACGAAATAAATGTGTCGATAAAGTGACCGTTTTGACATATTCAACACAAACAAAAAACCCCACCGGTTAAGGTAGGGTTTTGTTAACTTAAAAGCGCTAAATTAAGCTTCAGCTTCTGCTTTTAGGTTAGTGAAGTAATCGAAGATTACTGGTACGTCGTTTTGACCTAGACCAGCATCAACTGCTGCTTGTAGGCTTGTAGAAGTACCTTGAGCGATTAGAGACTCAGTACCTAGCTCTTCACATAGAGCAAGGAAGTAGCCAAGGTCTTTGTTTGCGTTAGCAACAGAGAAACCTAGTTTTTCTTCGCCGTCAACCGCGTAGAACTTACAGAACTGCATGAACGGAGAGTTAGATGGACCCGCTGACATGATGTCAAATAGTTGCTGACCGTCAACGCCCGCTAGCTTAGCTACTGCGAAAGCTTGAGACATAGTTGCAACAGTAGTCATACCCATGAAGTTGTTAACTAGCTTAGTAACGTGACCTGAACCTAGAGCGCCTAGGTGGAATACGTTTTCGCCTTGCTCGTCAAGAACTGGCTTAACTTTGTTGAATGTTTCGATGTCGCCAGCAGCCATGATGTTTAGAAGACCATCTTTAGCGTGAGCTGGAGTACGACCTAGAGGAGCGTCAATCATGCCTGCGCCGATAGCAGCAAGGTCAGCACCAATCTTCTTAGTAGAAGCTGGGATAGAAGTACCGAAGTCGATAAGCGTTTTGCCTTCTGACATACCCGCTAGGATACCAGTGTCGCCGTATACTACTTTCTCAACAACTTCAGAAGTTGTTAGACATAGCATAACGATGTCACTTTTCTCAGCTAGTTCTTTACCAGAAACTGCTTCAGATGCGTTGCCACGAGCTAGAACAGCTGCAACTGCATCTTTGTTAAGATCCATTACGTTTACTTCGTAACCACGGTTTTGAAGATTCTCAACCATGTTGCCGCCCATAAGGCCAAGACCGATGAAACCAATTACTGGCTTTGTCATGTGTGACTCCTAATAAAATACTATTGTATGACTATTTGCAGTTACTATATCTGCTCGATAGGAATTTCGCAATCTTCATTCCTCGAGAAAATGTGATCAGATCTAAATTATGAGAGATAGAACAGAAAAATTCATACAAAAAGGAAGAAATTGCCTGAATTGCGCCTAAATCGTTCAATTTTTACGCATCACTTGTAATACATTATACCCAATTTATCGACAAGGGTCTTCATACAATTCACCAAATGTCTTGCTAGCGCACATATCAAGATTGAGAGAATTGAAAAACCACCCACGACAGACTGCATACCACCCGACGCAATCAGCATTCTGGGTATATAGTTAAAGTGTCCAAACGCGAAACCCTGGCATGGTGACTATGAACGATCCACATCAAATACAGTGGCCGGAGTATTTCCACCCTAAGAATGCTCCTGTTCACGTGAAAAACGAAATTGTCATCCCCTCAGATTGTGAGACCATCTGGAGCCACATTGTGCGAGCGCCATGCTGGCCCAACTGGCAGCACCGAAAGACCGCAGTACAAATCGTGAAAGGCGACAGTAACGAACTTCACAAAGGCAGTGTATTTAATTGGATAACGAAAACCATGCGCTTTGAGTGCACGGTGGTCGAATATGAACCTTTTGAGAGGATAGCATGGCGAGGTAAAACGGGAGACGTGGATATGTACCACGCATGGCTCATCTCGCCCTGTACTGAAGGGTGCCGAATTGTGACAGAATCAACGCAGCGTGGTGGTCTGCGTTGGCTCACTGGGATTTTTGTTAAACGTCAAGTAGACGCCTACCACCAGCATTGGCTCGAAACATTAGTGCACAAAGCCAAAGAGTGAGGCTGGATCTTTATTGACTCGTGCTAATTACCTCGGTTTTTGCTAGTTACTTGAATCCTCACTATAGAGCTTTGAGCATCCATACATCACAACCATTGTGCAACGTGCCTTCGTACGGCTCGCTGAGATGCTCAAATCCAGCCCGCTCATATAAAGCAATGGCTGATCCCATTGAACTTAAAGTATCTAGGTAACACTGTTTGTAGCCTTGCGCTTTTGCAAATGACAAGCATTGTTCAGTCAATGTCTTGCCAAGGCCTAAGCCTCTACTTTCAGGTAGTAGAAACAATTTTTTGAGTTCGCATACGTCGTCGCCTTGACCAAATGGAGCGATACCTCCGCCGCCCACCACTTTTCCATTTACCAACGCCACTAAATACAGGCTGCGATCTTCTTCATTGTAATACTGACTCATCGCCAACACTTCTTCATCCGAGGGACCAAATCCTTCTCCCACCGCACCGAACTCTGCACCGACAGACTTAATAACCTCACACAGCGCTTCATCAAACTCTGGTGACACCTTTACTACTTCTACACTCATCCTTTACTTCCTATTTAAACCGCTGAGGTTACTCGGGTATATATCTTATAAACAATTATCTGTTTAGCGATTGCTGACATCAAGTTAGGATTTAGACATGCTCAAGATAGGCGCCCAATAATGAATAACACGCTTACCCTCTCCTTCGCTGCAATGACAGCCTTTGCTTTTAACTCTTTGCTGTGCCGCTTGGCACTGGGAACATCGGCTATTGATCCACTTAGTTTCACCTCTATTAGGCTCGTGAGTGGCGCCGCAACACTGGTCTGTTTAGGTTTGATACTCAAAAAGCAACAAGGCGATTCAAGTCCATCACTAAAAATGTCTCTCGCCTTAGGAGTGACACTTTTCGGTTATGCGCTGTCATTTTCACTGGCCTATATCACTCTCGATACGGGTACGGGGGCGCTGATTCTTTTTGGTACGGTGCAGATTGCACTCATCCTTCACCATAAGTTCAGTGGACACAAACTCGCTTTCGTGGAAATGATTGGAATCGCGGTAGCATTAGGCGGCTTTGTATTACTGATGTTACCCAGTGCCTCCCAGCCTTCTATTCTAGGAGCATTGCTTATGATGGTCTCAGGGTTGTGCTGGAGCGGTTTTACCTTATTGGGCAAAAAGGTGGCTTCACCGATAACCGCGACTCGGCAAGGGTTTGTGGTGGCAAGCATTCTGGTTATCGTTGCGGTGCTTGTTCATAGTTTAACGGCTTCAACAACCAGCTACCTAACGCTGAGTGGCAGTTTGTATGCATTTCTTTCTGGTATTGTCGCTTCCGCTCTAGGGTACTATCTTTGGTACCGCCTCTTGCCGAAGATAGATGTGCTGGAAGCATCATTGATGCAGCTCACGGTACCCGCCATTGCATTATTGCTTGGCTGGCTATTCTTAGCTGAAACTCCTTCATTACTCGCGTTGATAGCGACTTTATTTATTTTATCGGGAATCGCACTAACCTCTTGGGCAAAAGCGCGCAAATGAACCTAACTGCATCCTTCGTATCCATAAAAAAGTGAATAAAATACAAAACCTTAATTGGTATCTCGACACGAACTGCACTAACTTATAGCAACAGTAATTCAGCTTATGACTACCTGAGATGATCATGAAGAGACCATTTATTCTATTGCTTGCCGCCCTTTTGCCATTACAAATCAGTATTGCGGCAAGTGATCTCCCGGCGGACGACGTTGAACAAGAAGCAGAGCAGCCTTTAGTGAACATCAATATGATGCTCGACCTAAAGGGAATAGAGCAGTCGATCAACAGCTCAAGCGTTGCCATCGATAATCTAGCGACCTCTCTCACTCTACTTTCAAATAACCAAAGTTTGAATGAAGAGCAACGACAAGTGCTGGTTGATACCATGGACAATATCAACGAACTGACTGAGATGTCCAAGTCCTCGTTGGCGGCACTGCCGGGCGCTCTAGAGCAGTCTCAAAACTCGATTGCCAACAGCACCAAAAAGTTCGCTTATGATGTTCGCTTTAACGTGCTGCTTTTGTTAGCGCTACTAGTACTCTCGATTGTATTGGCGCTGATCGCTGCTTATTGGCTGCTACTGCGTCCAATGCAGGGCACGATACTGCATGCAACACGCAACGTATCTAAGATGGCATCAGCAATTCATAAAACTGCAGAGTCACTAGAGACAACGACAGCGAATCAAAGAGTGTTGACCGAGAGACTGGAAGCGTATGAGTCAGAAAAGACTCAATCTGCAGACCAAACATCTCGAATTTGAGGCCAGCCCCAAGTCGTTATCTCAACGCCTTTTAAAATTCCTTGAAAGCTCAATGTCTGTCTATGATGGAACATTGGGCTTACGATACCCTCGTGTATCAAAAGAGAACCGATTTGTTCAAGCTCTGTTAGGTATTTTTCTGGTCTACAATCGGCACGAATCTTATTAAGCTCCGCCTTCAACCATTGGCTCACATCATCACCGATACCAGCATGCAGTACAGGGTCACTTAAGAAGAACAACAGTGCTGATACCTGCCTATTGTCATCAAGGTTTAGACTGCTCATCACAATATCTTCATCAAAATGCTCCCTTGTCGCCTTGCCAACAAATACATCAAAGTCATAAAGGTTAAGCGTTACCTCAATACCCTCCGCTTCTAAAATTTGCTTTACGGCTTTAGCGCTTCTTAGTATCCCTGGATGGTTGTAATACGCGATTTTTAGCTCTCGTGGCAGTACTACCGCTCGATTGTGGATACGTTTTACGTTGTGCCAGAACGGGAAGAAGCTGCTCGCAAACTCGGCGCCAAAGGTGTCTTGGTTTTTAACAAGTTGCTGCCACACTTTTTCGCCACTTAGCATCTGGCTGAGCCAGCTGCGCTGCGCAAAAGACAGTGAAGGGTTCGCTTGATTGAAAATCATGAACATACAACCATCTTCGATACGAGCACGAGAGGTTGTACTACTCAGCGCCTCTTTCTCCAAATCTATCTCTGGATGCGTGATCACCTTTTGAGAGTACGGTTCGTTGACTCGTGATCCCGACACCAAAGCTTGTTCGCAAGATGCCGGGTTTTTAGGACTGTGGCCATTAGAATGCTGGCTATTAGCACTAACAGACCATATCGAAACATGATCGGTTAAAGAACGTAAACCATGATAGCGCTCATTGGCAGAAAGGTTGAGGAGAGAACTCGATTGATCGGCGAGTGAAAACACGCCACACCCAACCACATTAAGATCTGACTCTTCAAGCTGTTGTGGGGGTTGGATGGAGTATTTCAAATCACTAAGCAGTGCCGCAAAGCCTCTATCAGATCGACTAAGCGAGACCGTAAATCCAAGCGCATGATTGACTTCAATGCTCTCTAGGTGATCGAGCTCTGAACGATAATAGTCACGCTCTTTCAGTTGCATCAATAATGTGGCGATGGACTCTGCGTTCACTCTAGTGCCATCATGAAAGTAAACGGATGGTCTTATATAGAATGACCATTTTCTGAAGCGCTCATCGGCTTCCCAATGATGGGCGATATCTGGTTTTAGCTCACCGTCACGGCTCATCGACACTAAACAAGCATGAACCTGTCGCACCAAAAAACGTTCACTATTGCGATGCGGTACGTTTGGTGCTAATCGAGCAAATGACCGGTTGTAAGTAAGCTGAACATGTACACTGCCCTCATTAATCTGAGCCCCCGCGGTTTGCTGCAAAAGCTGACCAAATGTGGATTGGTCATTATCTAAAAATTCCAGTGCACGATCATACTTGCTCTGTTTTAACCATTCGGTCGCTATTAACCTCTTAACATCACTTCGGTCCAGCTTTTTGATCAATGTCGATCGCTGGTTCCTTCCCACTTTGGGCAACCAAGCAATCCAGCTTAGTTCGGTCATCTGCTTTAGGACAGAGCGAGCATGGCGCGGACTGGTTGCCATCGTATCGGCAACATCGGCGAGGGTCACCGCGTACTCAACTGAGACTTCAAACTTGATGAGACGCTCATAGTAGCGATATAGGTTTATACTTTCCAAATTAGGCACTCCATCCTAAGCAAACCATTCCTCATATATGACAACTATGACTTAAAAAGGCGAAATCCTTGGTTTTAAAGCCAATATAAGGAACAAGATATCCAAAATACTATCTGTTTTATTATACCGCATAAAACAACACAATATGTACAGATTCCCCCCAACACAAAAGATACCGGAGAGCCTAATGAGAAAAGATACAACGCGACGAACCAGCAGCTCTGCACGCCCTCTAAAAGCTTACTATTTAAATCAGCTAAGCAACGCCAAATCTCAATTACAAGCAAATGCCCTTTTGCAACTCGCAAAAACCTGCCAGTTTTTTAACTAGAAGAGTTCAGACGGTCGTGAGCTACATGTTTATGCTCCTACCCCCACAAGCACTATTCATGCTCACGATCGTCACCTCATACGTCACATTAATTGTTACCCCGAAGCGCTCAAAGGAAAATTCTGACAGTCTTTTAAGTCAAAACATCAAAGCATACTTTCTTAACTCGTAAGAAACGCAACGGCTACTTACACTGCACATTCCACAAAACATCATAGAGTTAGTAACGAGCCCCATCCTCTTATAACGTCTAATAACACTGCAATCACGGCTAGCAATCAGCAATGTCACTTTTATTCACACAAAAATTGCATGGTATAAAAATCCACCATGCTAGAATGCCGTTTTTTCATAGCTTGATAACAAACATGTCTCTTACACAACGTATTGCCATTACGGCAATGGTTTGTAGTTCACCGATCGCTAACGCCACTGGTCTTAACTTTTGGGAATCCTCAACTTCAAATAGTGCGCTCGCGAGCGCTAATGGCGCATCGGCGGTCGATGCGAGTATTTTGGCAACCGCTCCGTCCAGTATGACGCAGTTAAAAACCACTACGGTAACCGCAAGTGTCACTCGCTATCAGGTCGATACTGATTACGATATTTTGGGCACGCAATCGTCTTACTCGAAAGCGAATCCGATTCCAGCGGGTTTTATGGTGATGCCGATAGACTCAAACTGGTCAGTTGGGCTTGCCGCCTATAGTCGCACCGCAGCAGATATCTCAATTTCAGAGTTTAGGCTTCCGCCGCCACTCAATATACGTATCTTAGAGCAAGCGCGAGTGCGCCCTATCGTCGTGTCCTTTGCGCCTAGCGTTGCCTATAAGATGGGCGATGTGAGTATTGGTTTAACGCTTGAATATCAATATGCGGACTACTTGCTTGAAGTTGATAAATGTAAGTTCTTAGGCGGGTGTAATACTGAGACCACAACAGGCAATACCGATGGCTGGACAGGTGCTATCAGCGCAACTTGGCAAGCTAGCTCGTGGCTGACTCTTGCAGCAACACACAGGCTCGATAGCCAGTTTGGTGACAGTAATATCCAATTTGCTCTACCATCGATTACTAGTGTCTACGGCACCATTGCTTTGACCGACAGTTGGTCATGGCACAACACCTTCAGTCTATCGCGTTGGGATAGCCAAGGTGTTACTTACACTGATTATGACGATCCGATCCAACTGTTGAAAGGATCACGTCACAGCAAACGCTACGCGACTTCCATGGAATATCGAATTGGGCAGTTAGCGCTACGTGGTGGCGTTAGTATGGATGAAGCTATTGATTCCTTTGGTGGAGAAGATGTTCGTTATCGACTCGGCGCAGCCTACACGGTAAACGAACACCTGACCTTGGACCTTTCTGGCTTTAGCGAGAACTATGCGAGAAAGAACGTGAAGCTGAATGAAAGCTATCAGGTGGATGTGCAAAATAAAGGTTACGGTGTGAGTTTCGGTCTAACCTATCGCTACTAACCCCCCAAATAAAACAGCTACCAACGAATATAGATGGGCGTACCAATCTTCACTAAAGAGACCAGTTCGTCCATCTCTTCGTTAGTAATGGCAATGCAGCCATTGGTCCAGTCGAAGCTTTGCACAAACTGTGGCGGCTTATTGTTGTCATTTTTAAGTCCGTGGATCTTGATGTTACCACCGGGACTCACCCCCAGACTTTGCGCGCGTTTCTTATCTCTCAAGTTTGGATAGCTAATGTGCATAGAACGATAAAACGCAGAATCATCCATCACGAAGTCGAGGTAATATTTGCCCTCAGGGGTGCGATTGTCACCTTCCTGAATCTTGTGACCACGTGGATTTTTCCCGAGTGCAATTCGATACTCTCGGACCACAACATCACCGTCCATCAAGTACATTCGTCTCGAAGACTTTTTTACTTCCACTCGATCAACGACAGCCTCTTTTGCTAATTCCAAACTAAGCGCTTGAAATGGAAGAGCAATAGACAAAACTATAACCAATAACCACTTATACATCAGTCTTCCCTCAAAATTCGAACGCAAATCTTATCCCTTTATGACAATAGTTCCAACGAAATGTGCCATTTCATCGCTCTTGTTATCCTGATACGAACTAATGCAATGAGTAGAGTATAGAAAGAAAACGAGCAAGTTAATTGTTGCAATATGACAACACTGTTTTAATTAAATCCCCATATATCAACAATAGTTTTTTGACTAGACTTGTTAGCAACTTCACTACAGAAGTCCACTAATTCAAAAAAGGGTGAACATATGAAAAAGCTAGTTGTTATTACAGGTGCAAGTTCTGGTATTGGCGAAGCGATCGCACGTCGTTTAAGTGATGCTGGTCACCCACTACTTCTTCTTGCTCGTCGCGTAGAGAAGCTAGAAGCACTGCAACTACCGAATACACTGTGTGAAAAAGTCGACATTACCGACAAAGCGACGTTTGAAGCAGCAATTGCGAAAGCGGAACAGCAATATGGTCCTGCTGACGCTCTGATTAACAATGCTGGCGTTATGCTACTAGGTCAGATCGATACTCAAGACGCATCAGAATGGAAAACCATGTTTGACGTGAACGTCGTTGGTCTTCTCAATGGTATGCAGGCGGTACTTGCACCAATGAAGGCACGCAACACCGGCACCATCATCAATATCAGCTCGATTGCCGGTCGCAAAACCTTTGGTAACCACGCTGCCTATTGCGGTACCAAGTTTGCCGTTCACGCTATTTCAGAAAACGTTCGTGAAGAAGTTGCAGAGTCTGATGTTCGCGTTGTCACCATCGCTCCTGGCGCGGTAGAAACAGAACTGTTGTCGCACACAACTTCACAAGAGATCAAAGATGGCTATGATCAATGGAAGGAAGTCATGGGTGGCGTCCTTGCCGCTGATGATGTTGCAAGAGCGGTAGAGTTTGCTTATGCGCAACCTCAGAATGTGTGTATTCGAGAAATTGTATTGGCTCCGACCCGTCAGCAGCCATAAAATCAAAGAAACATCTAAAAGCAGCGCCATTTGGCGCTGTTTTTTTGTGTCTACTTCAAGGCAAAGTCTTACTCAGGCAAAATGATATATCTTTATCAAGCACTATGGCTAAAGTGAAATAACAAAAGTGATATTCGTCAGCACCAATAATCAAAATTGATTGTAACCAGTTGTAATTCTATGACGCGATCGCGTTTTACGGAACATAATTCATAAATCGATTTAATAATAGCGTCGGCTCTCAATTTGGCCTGGTGGGTTATTGTAAAATACACCTAGTCAATAACGGTTCCTGATTTAAGGAGAAGTAATATGGAGAGAATAATCAATACCTTAGGGTTATGCATCATAGCAAGCAAGTACGCTATCGTGCTATTGATGGCTGGTATCACGTTCAGCAGTGGTGCATTCGCTGCTGAATTATTAATGTGCACAGGGATGGAAAACTCTGATTAAGTTTTTGTAAGGGAATATACAGCGACATTCTTCTAATAAACCTTTTTACGTTGCTTTATATTTTTAGGGAGCTATTTGCTCCCTTTTTTTTATTTCACAGCATTAAGCTTGATTTAAATCAATTATTTCATACCTTCCTATATATCAATAATATCCAGTTTATCGTTAAAGTCCTCTGCCCCTTACCGTAACTTAGCGGTACAATGTCGTCCTCTTTGACCTTTGATATTGAAAAGGATGATTCATGCTTGCTGATTGGCTCAGCCAAACCTCACTCATTGCGATGCTTTTGATCTTCGTTGGCGCTTACGTGCAAACAGCAATCGGCTTTGGACTCGCAATTGTGGCGGCGCCTCTCTTGTTTCAAGTCTCTCCAGACTATGTGCCGGCTCCAATTTGCCTCGTCGCTTTGTTTATCTCAATCCTTAACGCCATGAAGCACAAGAGCAACATCGCTATCGGCGGGCTTAAAATGGCAATGATAGGTCGCGTTCCTGGCTCTGTTGCGGGTGCAGCTTTGTTGCTATACGTATCGACTCAAGTGCTGTCACTCTGGCTAGGGTTGTTGGTTGTATTTGCGGTTATTGTGAGCCTTTTACCCGTGCGTATTGAACCAACACCAACAAGAATGGGTATTGCAGGCTTCTTTTCAGGCTTCTTTGGCACTAGCAGTGGTATTGGTGGTCCGCCAATGGCACTTCTACTTCAGCATCAAGAAGCGAATCAGCTACGCGGCAACCTATCAGCGTTCTTTGTGTTCAGCTCAATCATGTCGCTTATTGTGCAAGCCCCTATCGGCTTTCTAACACTCCATCACCTTTATATCACTGTGCCACTCATTCCCGCCGCGTGGTTGGGCTATCACTTAGCAAGACTTACTACCCAGTCTCTACCTAAAGAGAAGGTTCGACTGGCGGCTTTATTGCTGTGCTCAATTAGTGGTCTGACGGCGATTTGGCAAAGCTTTTAATGACGCGGTATTTGAGGACACAGTTTCCTCAAGTCACTTTTATCGTGCACTTATAACCAGAAAAGGGAGCAAATTTGCTCCCTTTTGTTATCAATCACCCTTTTCCGCTCAAGCGTGATTTGTCTTTGCTTTGTGCTCGTGCGTTTGCTTTTCTTTGGTAACAATCCAAATTGCCACAAATGCGATAGCAGTTAACACACCAATGGCTACTGGCAGAGCGCTCCAACTGAATGACTCAACCGTGAAACCACTGATCGCACTACCTGTCGCAAAACCGATTGAGATAAAGAACATCATCAGGCCTTGTGTGTAGCCCGCACCAACACGTGTTAAGCGAGACGCGACCGCTGGCGAACACATATCTGTCACAGTAATGCCTTGTAGGTAAACAATCACCAAGGCCACTGGTAGAATCACCGTCGGAATGAACTGAAGTTCTGCGATAAAATACAGTGCTGCGATTACTGCAATAGACGCAACCGTACACAGTTTGAATAGTGCTGTTGGTCCAAACTTCGCTGAAAATCTCTCAGCCGCAATAACAACAATCAAACCTAGTACTGCTGAGATAGAAAGACTCGTCGCTGACAAGGCTTCAGAAACCGTGAATGCATTTTTCATCAAGTTAGGAAATTGAGCCTGGAATGCACCTTGGCCAGCACATAAGGCAGCAACGGCAAATAAGAACAGCCCAAACTTCGAGAATAGTACTTTAACGATGTTCACTTTCTCTTGGGATTCTTCTGCCGCCTCTTTTTCACGCGCTTCAGCCGTGTCTAATACGCGCTGTCCAGCTTCTTTATTGCTAAGAAATGTCACAACAGATAACACAGCCACAGTCGCCATCATTGTGTAAAAGCTTGTCTCATAGCCAAATCCACCATCAGTCAATGCCGCTAATGCACCACCCCCCAGCAAAGTACCGATGATCGCCGCTTGCGCCATACGACCGAGCTTTAGTGCCTCAGTTTTGTCGTCATATCCAGCAAAGGCAATAAACACTGGGTTTAGCATTAACAGCGTTGCGGAACCCAGACCAAAGAACACTGAGCCAATCGCCATCATTGTAAAATCAGTACCCGATGCGATGTAGCAAAAACCAGCGATGATATACGCGATCATGCCTAAGAACTGCGCTAAGCGGTGCGCTTTAAACTTATCGGCAAGTAAACCGATAATCGGTGCTGCAAGACCTGCCACACCGAAGAAACCCATTGCAATACCTGCATTGGCAAAACTACCCGTTCGCTCGGCAACGAAAGCTGGCATAACAATAGGAATGAATACAAGCTGTACAAAGCCGTATGCGAGGTGGGCTGAAAACCAAAGTTCGATCCCAAGTTTGTTAAATAGGTTTTTTAGCATAACTATTCTGCGTATCCCTTTTGCCAAGATGAGACAAAGCCTCCGGTTCAATCGGCAAAATTTCAACAAGCATCCTTCTGGTAAAAAAGTTGGCCATCATGGCCATTCACTCTGACTAGTATCAAACAGGTATAATAATTCTCTAGCGAAAAACACTAATGTTACATGTGTTGCAACCATTATTAATGCCACTACTAGAAAGTACTACTTTGTTTGTTGATTATTAACTTACTACCAAAAATAAATATTGAAATAGTTCAAATCAATATTTTGAAAAAATAGTAATGCTCTATGTCTCAAAATTATAAAGTTTCACTGATACACAAGCTCACATTGATAACCATTAGTTAAGCATGATAGAAAAGCGATCCAAAAAGGTTTCATGTTGGTTAAAAAAGACGATTTTTAATTACCTTTTGAATCTATTCAAAAGAAAAATAGGACACAACATGAACTAACGCAAAAGCGAATAGCTTAAATATGGAATGAATAAAATACTTAGATAAATATTATCAAATACCAAAAGTAAAATACCCAAGTATATTACTGTGATATTTCCAAAACGATGATTCAGTGTATTTTCAACATTGAATAATAATGGGAAAAATTTAGTTAACGAGCTATTTGGTTTAAGTGAGAGTAAATGGTTGCGGAGTGAGTTCTAAGCCTAGTGAAAAAAAAAGAACCAGCTAAGCTGGTTCAATTGCGTTAGAGTTTCTTCATATCTTTCGGACAGGTATCGAGGTGAGTTGTGACCACCAGACCGGCATCGGTTAGACAAATATTGCCAGGCTCACCTGCATCATCGGCTAATGCAAAAAAAGAACATACCGTGCTAAGCACGAAAACCACTAATGATTTCATTGTGATATCTCCTTACTAACGTATTGTTCTGCGCGGCAAACTCCCTGCCTCGCTCTTTGAGCATAGTCAAGAAAAAGCAATAGCGACAAAGAATTTATTCAATAATTTCATATAGATAACCACCATCAATAACAGAGGGTGGCAATATTTATCCACCCAATACCAAAACCGACCCTCGTGACATCACCCCCCTCGCTTCTGCCCGAACCCTTAGCTGTAGCACGACGGGTCAGACCACCAGACTGCTATGATTATTTCCATAACAAACAGATAGTTAAGATGAAAGTATAATCCGTGACGCTTTATTACCGATCTTCATCCTGTAAATGGCACAGCGTTTGCTTACTTATTGTTCAGATGCTCAATAAAAGGGCACGATACACAACTACGACTATTAGGATGAATGTTTATGAATTTGTCGATTCGAAAACGACTTTATGTACTTACCATAGTACCTTTGCTGCTCGTTACAATAGGGATACTGGGGATCACCTACTCCAAGGTTTCTGCGCTAAATCAACAACAGTTTGATGACACTCGCCAGAACCTACTCAGCAATAAGCAACTTGAACTCAAAAACTACGTTGAACTTGCTCAAACCTCAGTCTTGAGGTTAGCAAAAGAGGGTGCCAGCCTAGAAGAAGGTTTAGAGGTGCTGCGCCATCTGAAGTTTGACGGCAATGGCTATATCTTCGGCTATAACTCCAAAGGTGATCGACTTTTGATGGGGACGAGCACTAAAGATATTGGCAACAACTACTATTCGGCTCAAGACAGTAAAGGAAACTACTTTATCCAAGACTTGATTCAAAACGCCAAGTCCGGACAGTATACGACCTACTACTTTCCAAAACCGGGACAAACTCTAGCAGAGCCTAAGTTAAGCTTCTCTATGTATATCCCCGAATGGGATCTCATGATTGGCACTGGCTTCTATATCGATGACATCGACCAAACCATTTCTAAAATGGAGCAAGAAGCCACCTCTGCCCTGCAGAGCAAAATTTTCACCATCTTTATGCTGTCTGGCGTCACGCTAGCCTTTGTGTTCGTGCTTGCGACCTTTATTAATCGCAGCATCATGAAGCCACTAGAGAAGTTCGACAGTTCACTGCAAAGCTTTGCAAAGGGCGATGCCGACCTGACCGCACGTATGGAAGAGTTTGACGCCCCTGAATTTAAGCGCTTGGGAAGTAACTTCAATGCCTTTGTTTCAAGCCTGCAGGAAATCATCGCTAATGTATCGAGCACTAGCCATGCCGTGGTTGAAGAAACCAAAGAAATGAAGTCTCGTGCCGCTCAAGTGGACAGCCTAGCTTCCAGTCAGCGTGAAGAGACCGAACAAGTGGCAACGGCGATGACCGAGATGACCACAACATCATCAGAAATTTCGAGCAACGCAACCAGCGCTGCCGCGTCAGCCCAAGAAGCCGACACGAACGCTCGCGACGCACAACTGACGGTAAACACTGCCGCTTCCTCGGTACGTGAACTCGCAGAAGAAGTACTACAAGCCAGTAATGTAATTAGCAGGCTAGAAGGCGATGTGAAAAACATCTCGACATCACTCGCTGTCATACAAGATATCGCAGAGCAAACCAACCTACTCGCGCTTAATGCTGCTATCGAAGCCGCTCGAGCAGGTGAGCAGGGCCGAGGTTTTGCTGTCGTCGCAGATGAGGTACGTCAACTTGCGAGTCGCACGCAACAGAGCACTGGTGAGATCAACCAAATGATTGAGCAGTTAAAAGGTGCTTCTGATGAAGCGGTAAAAGCGATGGACTCAAGCAGAACACGCGGTGAAGCAACAGTTCAACAAGCTAATGATGCTGCAGCAGCCATTGAGGAGATCCAGCGAGCGATCGCCAATATCCACGATATGAATGCACTCATAGCAACGGCAACAGAAGAACAAGCGATTGTTGGTAAAGACATTGCACAGCGCATAGTGGTCATCTCAGATCAAAGTGCTGAGTCTGCAAGTCTAGCCGCAAAAAATCGCGACGGCAGTACTAACCTAAACGGCAGAGCTTCGCAATTAGAACAGCTAGTATCCCGATTTACAGTATCTTAAACCTTTCTTAATCTAAGGCACGAAAACCCTCGTGCCTTTGCTTACTCCACCGCAACACATTCAACAAAACAATAAAACTGACGTAACCATTACAATTTATCGTCGGTTAATTCTTACACTATATCGATCTTTTGGTGGAAGGAAGAAACTATGATATTGAAAAAACGAATACTCGCATTGACGGTTAGTGCCTTTCTAATTACTGGTGCTAGTATTATTGACTTCAGTAGCACACCAAAGCCGCATCAACTTCAGGCACACGCAAACGTGGTTAAAGACACTTACGAGTCTCGACTGTTTTCTCTGTCTCCCTATAAGCAAGGTCATTTTGGCTTACGCATGTATAGGCAGACGCAAGACACCAAATACAAAACGACAATACTCGTCGATCTTGCCAATGTCACCGACCGACTTAATCACATTGCTGCAAACGTCAACACACCGGATGCTATCCACCAGCATTCTTTAGAACGCCTAAACGAATATAAAAAAGGCAAAGACGAGAGAAGTGTACGTCGATACAAGGCGACCAAAGATCAGCCCGAATACTTCTACATGGGGCTCGATGTTCTAAGGTATCTCGCTAGACTGCAAGAATATGGTGTCACCCACAAAGATGATAAGAAGCTTCGTAAACTTCTGCGCAGCTATGACTTCGAATCTGTACTCACCGACAAAGAGATGATCACTGCATGGGCGGCGCAACTTGCCAACCAAGCCTACTGGTTAAAACAGATTGGCGAACAGGATCTAGTCGATGAATTTATCACTGCATTTAAGAAAACGTATCCAAGCAGTGAAGACTACCGTCTAAGCAAACAGCAATTTGGCAACAAGCTTTACGGTATGACCCACATTATTTTGGCCGACTCTGGCTACTATCAACGCCAGGTTAGCGAGCAAGAGCACCAATGGATCTACGACTATTTCCGCCGCAATATTGACGATATTATTAAGCACACTAAAGAAGACATTATCGCGGAAGTTGGCATTAGCTTTTTGCTAGCCGGATTGGAAGACGATCCAGTCGTAGCAAAAACTCGTGCAGCCATCACAAAGTCTATTGATAAACGACACGGCATGATCCCATCGGTATCAGGCGACTTTGATTTTGCCTATGGAGAACACAGAAACGTACTCGCTATTATGCTTTTGGATTGGCAGCCACCTTACGAAGGGCCAAATGTTAAAACCGACCCTAAGTTGTTTAAACAGTTGCCTTACGGAGTAAGTATCTAAGCGATTACTTTTCGAATCGCTCAGTTTGCAAGAAGTTGAGAATTAACTCCGTCACATAAGGATCTCGACGCAGACGGTCGTGCTTGATATCGACTTCGACGAAATCCTTCATCCCTTTGAGCTTGGTCGATTCTACCGACACCAAGCCATCGTTGGTTTTTGCAAACATGCCATTGAACACCGGATAACTTTGCGTTCCGGCTATCACGCCAAAGTCGTAGTTTGGGAGCGGTAATTGATTGGGAAAGCTATTAGGACTGGTCGTCAACGATTCCGCCGTACCACCAACAAGGGATAGCATCCAGGTATCGGAGAAAAAATCGGCAACATCACTACCATGATTTGGTGTACCTACGAAAACAACATTACCCATTTGTTCTGATTGAACAAACTCAGGATGCTTCGCGAGATAGGAGCGAATCACTAAACCGCCTAGTGAGTGACCGACGAAGTGGACTTTAGGTTGGTTGGTGGCATGGTGTGTCGCGGTATCAAATTCAGCAATACAGCGAGAAAGCTCTTCAGCGCTTTTCTCTAAAGTATTTTCTATCGGCTGGCGAATCGTCGGATAGTCAACCACACAAACTTGGTACCCCTGATCCGCGATGCCCTTTGACATATTTTGCATCGACCAAGCACTGCGGGCGAGCCCGTGCACAATCACTACCTGCTCAGCGTGGTGAGCATTGAGCTCTGTGTCCGTGACATCCATTTCGGGTTTGCTGCATCCAACGAGTATTAATGCGGGAACCAAAACTGCCCACTTCATCCGCTTCATCGTACATCTCCAAACCACCGATTCATCAATAGCATATCAAACTGGTACTACCTGCACTAGCACACATGTGCGAGATTTTTGTTCCAATTTACAACAAATATCACCAAGAAGAGATATTGCCTGCACCTAAACTTCAACCAATTGAAATTATTAGATAAAAATTGATGGCACATTACTTAATAGATTAAGTTATTAAAATCGTAATAGAGAGTTCAACTTCAAACGTTGCCAATTCGAGTAAAGTAGCTCTTCCGCTTACTCTTGCACCCAAATGAAAGTGAGACACGTAATGCAATCGTCCTACAACTAACTGATATTAATAACCTTTAACTCAGAAGTATTGATTTTCTCAGCACACACAGCAAGTTGTCATAGAATCATCCAAAATTCACAATGACAGCCCAAACACATACACCCAATCAATATAAAGCCAGTTTGATATAGATATTGAATTGGCTATCTTCAAGCTGAGTGCACTCTTTCTTACCCGATGTTTATCACCTTCTAGCATGGAGGCGAAGCGTCTGTGCGTATCAAACAATCAAGGAGTGACGTATGAGTAGAGTATTGCTGTTTAGTTCATTGGCGACGGCCATTACCTGTTCTTGTCTTTCGTTTTCCGCTTTCGCAGCTGACACCGATGGTGACGGTGTTATCGACACCGTTGATGTGTTTCCACTGGATCCAGAAAAATGGGTGTTACCTTTTCATGAGTTGCCGACTACCGTCGAAGCGGAAGATTTTGACTTAGGTGGACAGGGTGTAGCGTACTCAGATAAAGAGGCAGATAATCGAGGCTCTCACGACTATCGCAATGAATGGGTCGACTTTTCTACCCACGGAGACGCGACTCATGTTGGTTGGTTTAGTCGTGATGAATGGATGAACTACACCGTCAGTGTACCGAGCACTGGCTACTACGAATTTTCGGCGTGGCTAGGTTCAAAAGCGACTTCGTCAAAAGTCGTCGAGTTACGTGAGGGGCAATCTGTTCTTGCGGAGCTCGCATTTTTATCCAGCTCAGGAAACTCTCGAACATTCGAACAATCACCACCTACAACACTTTTTCTCGAACAAGGGGAACACACGTTTACTCTCTATGCTCGAGACGGGTCAGTGCGCGTCGACAAACTTCAGTTTGCTCTCTCGCCCTTATCTAAAGACACCGATGGTGATGGCGTTGTCGATGCCGAAGATGCCTTTCCTAATGATGCATCCGAAACCAAAGACTCCGACAGCGATGGAGTCGGAGATAATAAGGATTTAGATGACGACAATGATGGCGTGCCCGATCTTGAAGATGATTACCCTCTCGATCCTAGCCGCTCTCAAAATCTGGTCACCAATACAGCGCCAGACAATTGTGAAGGGGTAGAGAATCAACAACTATTGTGCGATGTATTAGCCAACGACATTGATCCTGAAGCGGATGAACTTACTATCGTTCTCGCTGACTCAGCGAGTTATGGCTCGCTCACTGTTTCTGAGGGTAAAGTGCTTTACACACCAGAAGAGAACTTCGTCGGGCTTGATGAGTTCAGCTATCAAGTCGATGATGGATTTAACCTCTCAGAGCCAACACGAGTTGACGTTTTGGTCGAACGTACAACGACGATTGAGAACGCAGCGACAATCTACACCGCGAACTATGAAAACGGTACCCCTCAGTCTGGGCTAGAGCAACTCTTAACGCCCTCTTTTTCTAGCAGTTACGACTCTCTCACTCAAGTACCAGCTAGCTATCACTATTACAGCGTCGAGAATGTGCCCTGGGCGCGTACAGGAGAACATGTACTCAAGTTTTTTGGCGAGCCACCAGCCTTTCGAAGCGAAATCGCGTTCATGAACAGTGATTACAATTATTCAGCGGGGGATGATTATTACTTCAGTGCAAGTATCCGCCCCGATGTGTCTTGGCAGAATGTCACTAAGTATTCCATCATTGTCACTCAATGGAAATCGTTTCAATCTGGTCCACACGGTGCAATCAGGCTGAGTAACAACGGTGACTTTAAACTCACCTTTCAATCGCCAAACAATCCAATCATTGATCTTGGCTTTGCACCACAAGATCAATGGACCGACATACGTGTCTATTTCAAGAAATCACTGGGCTCCGATGGGCGCGTTATGATCTGGGTAAATGGTGAGCTCAAACTTGATCGCTCGGGGAAAACTTTAATCATTGGTAACGATGGCTATACCAAAATCGGTATGTACACTGAGATAAGAGATGCGAGAACCATTTACTTCGACAACGTGTCGATATCTAGTGCGATCAATCGCTCACTCGACGAATGGGGGCGCGCTCCTGTCGATGGTATCTATAATGATAGTGACGATGACGGTGTGAGTAATGGTTTAGATCCCAATCCACTCGACCCTAATCGATAAAGAATGAACGATTTTATGGTTCCCCTCTCTGTTACCCACGGGTAGCAGAGGGATTTACACATCCATGATTATCAAAAATATCTATAAACTGTTTCCATGCTGGCACCAATAGAATGTGTAACATTGATAATCTATGCTAAAACCAGACTAGAGAAGTCCCTCACATCATGCCTTTGGAGTGTTTAAAAATGAAAAAAACCGTACTAATTACAGGCGCTACTGACGGAATTGGCTTAGCTGCAGCAAAAATGCTCGTCGCAGAAGGTCACCGTGTATTGATCCATGGCCGAAATCCTCAAAAGCTCGAAGCAGCCAAACAAACACTTCTTGATGTAAATAGTGATGCTGAAGTTGAAACCTACATTGCTGACCTGTCTGTATTGTCGGAAATTAAACCGTTTGCTGATAAGGTGAAAAGTGAACACGACAGCCTAGATGCGCTGATCAACAACGCAGGTGTCTACACCACAAACAATGCGCGTACTAAAGATGGTTTCGATGTGCGTTTTGCAGTTAACACACTGGCCCCTTACCTGTTAACCAAAGCACTGTTGCCTCTGCTTCAGTCTGGACGTGTTGTAAACTTATCCTCTGCCGCTCAAGCACCGGTGGAGACCGAAGCGTTGCGTGGTAATGCGGCTCTGGGTGATGGTATGGCATACGCACAAAGTAAGTTAGCCATTACTATTTGGTCACAAGAGATGGCTAAAGAGCTTGGCAGCCAAGGTCCAGTGATTGTTGCGGTAAATCCGGCGTCTATGCTGGGCAGTAAGATGGTAAAAGACGCGTATGGCGTTGCTGGCGGCGATATCAACATCGGTGCTGATATTCTTCGCCGAGCGGCATTGGATGAAGAGTTTGCCGATGCTTCTGGTAAATACTTTGACAACGATATCGGTCGTTTTGCAGCACCGCACCCGCAGGCAGCCAATAGTGGGAAAGTGGCGGAGGTGATGCAGGTGATTGATGAATTGGTGAGTGGGTTTTAGCGCCGCGCAACCTATTATTAAAAAGCTATATGTATCGAGCTGTTTGCTCCTCCCCTTGGAAGCGGGGCGCGTAGCTGGGAGGGGTCAAGCTCCGAATGTGAATCGCGAGCAAGTCACATGTTGTAAGTCCGCTTTACCCCCTCTAGCTCCCCCTTAATAAGGGGGAGAACCACAGGCTAGCTCCTGTAGTCGCATCGCCTATTATTTATGAATCTCAATCTAAAAACTTAGCGACATACCAACAGTCAGCTTCAATCTGATATTGCTCGCCTTTCGCCCATGCTAACCCTTTATCGACTAACTGCTTGGCAATCCCTTGACCACGAAACACATCCGGTACAAACGTGCGGGTAAAGTTCACATTACTTCCGTCCAACTTATATTCAAGTACACTCTCGTGACCATCTTTTGCAAAGACGAATCGATGGCGTTCTGGTTGGTGTTCGATCATAAAAACTCCTGATTTTATTGGATATCTTAATGTCACTCGACAAAGATAACCTAAAACAGAAAAAGGGTAACAGCTAAATGTTGAACGTGCCCCGAATAAGGGTTACGGCTTGGCCACTGAGCTCTATACGTTCGCCCTTAATCATCATACCGACGTAGCCACCACGCTCAGAATCTTGATAGCCAATTAACGAACACTTACCCAGTTTCTCAGCCCAATACGGTGCCAACGCACAATACGCAGAACCGGTCACAGGGTCTTCATTCACACCTACCCATGGCGCAAAGTATCGAGCGATGAAGTCCACATCGCTTCTCGATGATTTTGCAGTCACAACGATAGAGCGTCCTTCGGTTTGCAATAAAGCGTGGAAGTTAGGTGCTAACTGGTGAAGCTTGTCTTCACTTTTAAGCACGATAAAGTCTTTACCACCCTCAAACTCTGCACAAAACTCAATATCATCATCCTTGATACCGAGCGCCGCACACTTATCAGGAGAGATTAATGTGCTTTCCACTGGGTGATAAAGCGGGAAATCCATCGAGATTCGCTCTCCAGATTTCTTCACTGATAGCTCACCAGACAACGTATTAAACTCATATGAACCGTCATCATTTAACAGCTTCAAGTTATCAAGAACCTTCACCGTCGCGAGTGTTCCATGCCCACATAATGCAACCTCTACTTGAGGCGTGAACCAACGTAATCGTTTATCACTAAGCGACAAAAATGCGGTTTCGGATATCGCCATTTCTTTGGCAATACTCAACATTAGTGATGCTGGCAATGGCTCTTGAGTAATACAAACCCCAGCGGGGTTACCCTTAAACGGCTCCGCAGTAAACGCGTTCACCTGATAGATTTCTAGTTCCATGAATCTTTACCTTTCTCACCACTGCTCAACTATAGAATAGATAATAACGACAATATTAACTACATCCCCGTATATCATCTGGGATAACTCAGTGCAAACTGCACCATCAATAGTCTGGTTGCGTATATCAAAATGTGTCGAACTACTGTCGAAAATACACATGCACAAGAAAGCTCATCTTCCCAAAAAACTATGTCCAGTTTGTCAACGCAGCTTTAGTTGGAGAAGAAAGTGGGATAAGTGCTGGGACGAAGTGAAATACTGTTCGAAGCGATGCTCATCCAACAAGCGTCGCCTACCATTCAATGAGTGAGCCGTCGTACGCGAGAAACTGGCCGTTATTACTGCGGTCAAGGGACTGAAGAACCTTGATAAGTAATCTAGCCGTCTTATCTGCTGAAAACAGTTTGTGCTCTGGGACACGCGCTTGAAAAGGTTTGGATAACGACGTGTCGGTTGTTCCCGGATGGAGCGCGACCGTACACGAACGCGGCATCAAACGCCCCCATTCAATGCTGATATTTTTAAGTGCCATATTAAGCGCTGCTTTTGAGCACCGATAGCTGTACCAGCCCCCTAGTCCGTTGTCGGTGATGCTGCCAACCCGAGCCGAGATGGTTGCAAAGATTGGCGAGTGTGCTTTTCTCAAAAGAGGTTGAAAGTGCTGAGCTAGCAGTAAGGTAGGTAAGGTATTGATTCTTATTGCATCAATAAACTGCTCTGAGTCCACCGATTTCAAGCTCTTTTCCGGCATACGTTCATTAATAGAGAGCGCGCCGACACAGTTTATCAGCCAATCTAGGTGCACTACCTCGCTAAGCCTCTCCACCAGCATTGGGTAATGCGCCTGTTCCATGACATCGAGTTGGAACCAAGAAATGCGTTCGTAGTCCTCAGAGCCTTGGGGCAGTGTGCTGCGATAAGTGGCAAAGACTTGAATCTCCGGTAATTGCGCAAGTTGCCGACACATTGCCCAGCCGATACCACCAGAACCGCCCACAATTAGTACGTTTGTTGTCACATCTGCTCCCTACAACTCGTTGATGCGTGCCAGATTGGCTTCGGCTGTGGTTAAGTGTTCGTCCTGTACTTCTGGAGCCATTCGATCCCATGTACGGTAAATCATCGCTATTCTTGGGTTGTTTCCCAGACGCTCTCGATGTTTGTGCATAAAGCGCCAATAGAAGCCGTTAAATGGACAAGCCTGTTCTCCCTTGCGCTCTTTGACGTTGTAGTAGCAGCCACCGCAGTAATCGCTCATCTTATTTATGTAACCACCGCTCGAGCAGTATGGTTTCGTCGCTATCAAGCCGCCATCTGCGTATAGTGCCATGCCTCGGGTATTCGGCATCTCTACCCACTCAATCGCGTCGATGTAAATACCTAAATACCACTCTTCGACCAGGTCAGGGTCAACCTCGGTCAGCAATGCAAAGTTGCCCGTGACCATCAGACGTTGGATGTGATGCGCATAGGCGTATTCCAATGACTGATTGACAGCGTGTTGCATACAACGCATTTTGGTTTGTCCGGTCCAGTAAAAGTCCGGTAGCGGTCGGTGAGCATCAAGCGCATTCTTGCGCTTGTAATCCGGCATATTGCTCCAGTACATACCGCGAATGTACTCTCGCCAACCAAGAATTTGTCTAACGAACCCTTCGACTTGTGCAAGCGTAATATCACCGTCAGACTGTGAGTAGCTATCGATAGCCGCATACAACACTTCTATCGGTGACAGCATCTTGCTGTTGAGCGAAAATGACAGTCGACAGTGATAAAGACTCCACATAGAGTCATGCTCTCCTGTCATCGAATCTTGAAAGCGTCCAAAGTTAGGAAGACAGATATTGCAAAAGTGCGCAAGAAGGTTGAGTGACTGCTCACGATTAATCGGCCACAGTAAATGCTCTCCAATCTCACCAATGGACTTCAATCCATGACGATGGATTCGCTCGACAGTAGATTGGGTTGAATTTGAGAACATCAATGGGCTGGGTAACTCTTTAATATCGTTGACCTTCAGCTTGTTACGATTATCTGCATCATAACTCCACTTGCCGCCAAGTGGCTTATCCTCGTTAGCCATCAGCATACCGTGCCGGCGACGCATTTTGCGGTAGAAATGGTCCATGACTATCGCCTTGCCGGTTGGAAACATCTCCTCAATCTCAGAAAATGGCAAGAGGAAATGCTCCGTATCGACTTCTACTACTTGTGCATTCTCCAGCTTCAACTCTCTGAGTTGTTGAAGCAAGCGGTATTCATCAGGACGCTGGTATTCGAATCGGGATGCTTGTGTCTGTTGGCATTTCGTCACGATAAGGTCAGACAGGCTTTTGTACTGACTGCTTTGGTCAAGGTTGAGATGCTCAACGCTGTGCCCTAATTCCGTAAGAGCACGAGCAAACGACTCCATTGCGAGAAAGAACGCGACCTGTTTCTGTATGTGATGAGTCACGTATTCAGATTCTTGCTTGAGCTCGGCGATGAGATACAGAACGCCATCATCCACGGAAGAAAACCAAGAATGTCGCTCATTCAACTGGTCACCCAACACAAGCCTAATGGTGTGATACGTCATCGCTCTCTCCCTTGTTACTACTTATTAGCTGCTACATATTGGCTGCTACTCATTCGTGTCTAGGGGCCAGTCCACCATATCGACGGCATCGACACTCATAGTCAGTCCCTCTCCTTGCCACTTACGGATGAAAACCCCATCAGGATCATACATTTGAGTCTGTTTTTGTAGGTCAAACTTTCGATGCCCTCTAGGATCGGCTCCCACCCCAGCTAGGTATTGCCAATTACCCCAATTAGACCCCACGTCATAGTCTATGAGCGTGTGTTGGAAATAGTTTGCCCCATAGCGCCAGTCAATAGACAACTCGTGTACCAAGCAACTGGCAACGAGCTGACGACCTCGATTCGACATGTAACCCGTCTGTTTAAGCTGGCGCATACAAGCGTTAACTATCGGGTAAGGGGTAGTACCATTGACCCATTGACGAAAACGTTGAGCGTAAAATGAGGTCAAGGGTGCCTTGTTTTGAATGCCCGAAAAAGCAAACAACCGAGCACCATGTCGTCTGCCATACCAATGGAAGTACTCTCGCCACAACAGTTCAAACACGATCCAGTAGGTTGAATCGTTGGCGCCGTTGTGTCGCTCAAAACGATGAAGTTGGCTTACTATTGCTTTCGCAGAGATATTGCCATTGGCTAGCCAAAGCGAAAACTTAGTCGAGCTTTGCCAATCATCGAGCGCATTTCGCGTCTTTTTGTAGCTAAGCGCAGCATCGGTTTCGAAGTAGCTTCGCACATGGGACAGTCCTGCCAACTCACCTCCTCGTACATTTTGACCTAGATCGAGCGCCTCCTCGAAGCTTCCATAAGCCTCTGGAAGCCCTTGTCGATTGTTTACCGGAGGTGGAAGTGTGGTGACCGTTCCACTAGGTAAGGGAATGGGCTGTTTTTCTATCAACTTTCTGAACTTTGAGAAACTCTGAGGAAGATCTCCAAGATCAAAGGGAAGCTCGCTCTCTTTAAAGAGGCTGTGTGTGTCGTCTCGATGGATGGCCAGTTTAGGATGTTGCCCCTCCAATTTCTCAACTATGGTATCCAGATACCAACTTGCGGAGTGCGAAACAAACAAATCGGTAATGTTATAGGTTCTGATAAGTTCATTGAGCGCATCTAGAGCTTGACTAGGACCATCAGCCTCAAGCTTGTGCAACACCTGCCCAACTTGCCTCAAAGATTGATTGAGCTCGCCGATAGACTGCATAGCGAAATGCTGCCTTGCATCGTCGTTTATTTCGATGGGTAAGAAGCGTCGCTCAAACTGACTTTTTAGCTCTGGAAAATAGAGGCAATGTAGGGAGTCGACTTCCCGAGCGGCTTTCGCGAGCAACGGATTGTCGTGGAGTCGAAAATCGTTATAAAACCAATAAATACCTCGTCGAGTCGTCATATTGTCCTCACTATCCCGCACTCATAAAGCGTTTGCCTTCATTCACATACGAGTGATTGCGCTAGTTAGCTTAGTCAAAGAGTGGACATATCGCGAAGCCAACACGTAATAACTGTGTTATTGCAGAGGAGGCATGAGTTATGGCACTCAAAAAAACTTTAGATAACTTAGCTCCACATTTTGAACCCGGAGGGAAATACCAAACCTACTACCCACTCTACGAAGCTGTCGCCACCCTTTTTTATACGCCAGGTCATGTGACCAAGGGGCGTACCCACTTAAGAGACAGCATCGACCTTAAACGCATTATGATCATGGTGTGGCTTGCTGTGTTCCCCGCTATGTTTTGGGGCATGTACAACATTGGTCACCAAGCCAATGCTGCGTTGACAGCGACCTACACCCTTGCAGAACTCTCCGCTCTTTTCGAAGCGAGCTGGCGGTTGTCTTTCGCCTTTGGAAGCCCTGAGGCATTAGCGACCGCAGGTTGGGGACGAGAAATGCTCTACGGAGCCAGTTACTTCCTACCTGTCTATGCGACGGTGTTCATCGTTGGGGGTTTCTGGGAAGTGTTGTTCTCCATTGTCCGCAAACATGAAGTTAATGAAGGCTTCTTCGTCAGCTCCATTCTGTTTGCACTCATCCTGCCCCCCACTATTCCTCTTTGGCAAGCGGCGCTTGGCATCACCTTCGGTATCGTTGTGGCGAAAGAAGTATTTGGTGGAACAGGACGTAACTTTCTCAATCCAGCACTCGCGGGGCGCGCATTCCTCTATTTTGCTTATCCTGCTCAGATGTCAGGGGGAGCCGTTTGGGTTGCTGCCGATGGCTATTCAGGCGCCACACCACTGAGCCAATGGTATGAAGGCGGGCAAAGTGCGTTGGTCAACAACATGACAGGAGAGGCATTAAGCTGGACTGACGCCTTTATCGGAAACTTACCGGGCTCTATGGGCGAGGTCTCCACCTTATTCATTTTGATAGCGGGTATTTTCTTGATTGCCATCGGTATCGCCTCATGGCGGATTGTTTTAGGTGTACTGATTGGACTCACTGTCACCGCGACACTACTCAATACCATAGGATCAGACACCAACCCTATGTTCTCAATGCCGATATGGTGGCATTTTGTAATTGGCGGCGTGGCATTTGGCACCTTTTTTATGGCGACAGACCCTGTTTCTGCGGCGTTTACCGATACAGGTAAGATTGCCTACGGAATACTGATCGGTGTGATGACCATCTTTATACGCGTGCTCAATCCCGCCTACCCCGAAGGCATCATGCTCGCAATCCTGTTTGCCAACCTCTTTGCTCCGTTGTTCGACCACCTGGCAAAAGAGGCGATGGTAAAACGACGAGAGCGCCGGTTAAAGCAAGCCAATCGGTGATCATTGTCAAAGAACTCAGTAACGATATATTTAAAATGTATCGTTACTGAAGCAATATCACACCCAAAACTGGGGACATTTACAAAAACTGAGGTTCCAAAAGTGACAATTTGCCTATCTCGTTAGATAATTGCTTATATAAACAAATAAAAAATAACAAAAAAAGATCGCGGCACATATCGGAATGAGTTAAGGACAAATACGGACTATGAAGAAAAACGATTTTCAAAAATCGGCTGCCAACCTCAAAAAGGCAGTACCATTGATGGTGAAACATCACGTGCCCGCTACGCCAGCTAATTACGCACTCTGGTACACCTACGTAGATCAAACGATCCCTGAGTTAAATGCAGACATGGACGCCATCTTAAAAGACTACGATGTCCTGCCACCCGTCAATTCCGCTTCCCTATACAGAAACCACATCGCTGACAAAGCCGAAGTTGATTTGCAAGATCTCAAGGTCAATCTAGAAGCAATAGTGACAGAAATGTCGAGTTCCATGTCTGATGCACTCACTGATACCACCGATTTTTCGAAAGCTCTCGAGAATAGCTTCGACGGTTTATCATCGAGCCTAGATGCTGAACGTGCTCCAACCCTTGATGACGTGATGCCACTAATCAAGCAGCTTGTTGATGAAGCAAGCGAAATACGCCACTCCACTGACTTTATTCAAGGACAGTTGAAGAATGCCAGTGACGAGATAAGCCGCTTAAAATCGCAATTGGCCAAAGTCCAATGCAATGCCATGTTTGATAGTCTCACCACGCTTTACAATCGAGGTGCATTTGATGCTGACTTAACGATGTTCTGTCAAGCAAAGCAACCAATGAGCCTAATTCTTCTCGATATTGACCACTTCAAAAAATTCAACGACGAAATGGGTCATTTGTTTGGCGATACCATTCTCAAAGGCATTTCCCAACGACTGAAGCAAGCCTGCCGAGGTGGCATCGCTGCGTATCGTTTTGGTGGTGAAGAGTTTGCGCTAATTGTCCCAAATAAGTCTCTTCGAGTCGCAAGACAGATGGCCGATGCCCTGCGTCTAGCTATCGAAAAAATGACTATTAAGGATCGTAAAAACGGCAACAAGGTGGGCAATATTACTGCCTCATTTGGGGTTGCCGAGTTTGTCGCTGGTGACAGCTATGCCTCTTTAGTGGAACGTGCGGATAAACAGCTTTACGACGCTAAGCGCTCCGGTCGCAACCGCGTTATGCCTTTCTAAAGAAAGACCGCTAGCAGCGGTCTTTTTTACATCCTTACTGTGCCAGATAATCTTCGATGTGAATGTCATCAATCTGCGAGCTGTTTATGTTCTGTTGAGCGAATTCCAGATACACGCCTGATGTTAGAAATAGCTCAAACAAATCCCCATCTAGATGATTATCTCTTACCATAAAGCTCATGATCCGCAGGGCTTCAGACAACTTCTTCGCCTTTTTATAAGGACGATCGCAGCTTGTCAGCGCTTCAAATACATCCGCTATAGCCATTGCTCTGGCCGGTAACGGGAGATCAGAAGCTATTGTACCCAATGGATACCCAGTCCCATCCATTTTTTCGTGATGACTACCGGCTAATAGCGGCACATTCTTCATATGTCTTGGGAACGGTAAGCTCTCTAGCATCCGTATCGTCTCGATCATATGACTATTGATGATGTAGCGCTCTTCACTGTTCAGAGTCCCTTTTCTTACTGAGAGGTTATACATCTCCCCCTGGTTATTTTGGTACTCACCAGCTTGAAGAACAAAACGCGACTCTCGTTTTGGTTCTTTTTCCCATGGAACAAGGTGGTCGTGATGATCAGCAAGCAGTGGTTCCGTTCTTGGTATCTGGATATCTTGGCTATCAAAACGAGCTAACTCTTCCCAAGATAAGCCTTTGCGTCTATCTATCGTGGTCTGCCACGTTCGCGCCGCTATTTGTTCAAGTTGGTTAAGTTTGGTCTCATCTAAAAACTCTGAACCTAAATTGATTTCAGCGATCAGGTCAAAATCTTCATCCAGTTTTTCAAGCTTAGCCTGCAGATGTTGACGCTCTTTCTCTGAGATAGCTTCAGCAAAACGCTGACGATACATGGACAACTCTTCGTCCCGCTTGAGCACTTCAAAACGTGTTCGAATTTCGTGGATTCGGTTGTAAATAGTCTCTAATTTTGTCGATTTATCGATTATGTGCTCGGGTATTGTCACCTTGCCACAATCGTGCATCCAGGCGGCCATGTGGAGCTCTTGCCACTCCTCATCGCTCAACGAAAAGTCGGAATACTTACCTTGTGTTTGTTGTTGCGCGGCAAGAGTGAGCATCTCCGTCAGTACAGGCACCTTCTGACAGTGATTCCCCGTATAGGGTGATTTGGTATCAATAGCGCCGGCCATCACTTGAATAAACGAATCCAACAGTGCACGTTGGTCATTAATCATTGTTTGAGTCTCAATCGTGACGGAAGCGTAGGCTGCGAGCGTTTCCAAATATTCTCTATTCTCAAGTAAAACCGTATTCTCATGAGCTTCGTCAAACCCTAATCCAAGCGCGCCAATTACTTGCTGCTTTCGATTTACCAATGGGATAAAAAGAGTATTGTCCGACTTACTTTCTCTTGGTACGTAGTTACGAACTTCGTTGTATCGAGTGAACACCGGCTGTTTCAATTGAAAGAACTGATGTACTTCATCTTCAATAAGGGGATCTGTCAGAGGGATAGCAGAGTGCTTTGAAGGGTCGAGCACACCTTGACTACGGATACTCAAAAACCTGGGTTCTAGATGAGCCTCATCAGTACTCAATAGATATAAATAACTACTATTGGAGTCCGTCGCTTCTGCAGTTTCTTGACAAACGAGAGCAAGCAAACGTTCTAAGTCATCCTCTTTTGCCATGGAGTTTGTGAGCGATAAAAACCGTCTAATAGTAGATTGCATAGAGCGTAGGGAATCCGACATCTCTTTGATCTCGGTAACTCGAGAGCGATGTTGTGATATCGCGTTAAACTTGAAATGTTCAATAGATTTCGCTTTTTTGGTTGCTTGACGAATAGGTCGCGCTAACCACTGTGAAGCAAAGTAAATGCAGGGCAATACCGCAAGCAAAGCAATAAGCGAGCCTATGATGGAACGTTTAGCAACAAGGTTCGATTCCTTCAGGAGGTGCTCAGACTTAACTGCCATCGCAAGGTTAAACACTTGGTCTCTGGTACCTCGTACTCTATCGATTTTTACAACCCACCTTTCACCATCATAGCTAATCTCTTTAGCTACAGGACCAAACTCGACGACATTAGCCGTACTCGCAATAAGAGGATGATCAATATCACTTAATTTGAGCGTTGTTCGCAACCTTAGTGCATCGCGCACCTTAAACAATTCGGGGCGGCTGTATCCATAAACATTAAAGTCATCATCATACATAACACGTAAGGCATCGCGATTTTCATCACTATCCTGCAGCACTTCCGATACTTCTTCTAACAGAATGTCGGCTCCAAAAGCGGCACCATTTATCGACTTACGATGAATGGTGATACCTGAACGACCAATAATAGGCATAAAATACGGATCAGACACTTGTGCCTGAATGTAAGATGAGCTTTTAAACCAATTAGCTATGCGTGGATCAATAATAATGTCTTTCAACACTTTAGTTTCTAACATAACCAGTTGCGCGTCATAACTCTTTTGAACAAGCTCTTTGGTGTGCACGTTATAACTGAACGCCGCAAACTCAGCGACGTCGTCGACTTTCATACGCTTTCTGAGTTCCCCATTATGTATCCTGGCAACAGCAAGCCACTCTCCATCTGGGAACGCAGCCTTAAACGATAGAACGTGTCTATGTGCACTAAGAAGTGACATTAGCTCTGGAGCGAAATCGAATCGTTTATCAGGGTCAGTCTCTCTCGTCAGTTCTCCGGAAGAGTAGGCATCAACAATGCTGAAAGTCGGCCCAAAGTGAAAAGACATGTTGCTACGGGTTTCACTGGCAATTCTTTCAAATAGGTTCTCGTTTGCCTCGAGAAGTACTTTATTGAGGCTCGTTTGAGTAATCCAAATCTGTACCCCACATACGAGTAATACCAGGGTGACGAACATAATGAACATGTGAACATGTAAGGGGAGCGTCTTTATTCTTTTCGGCGGCATAGCAGCTAACACATTGAAACAACACCATGTAAGACTAGCTGAGGAAAAGGATTACGAGAACCAAAACATTCTCAAACTCCATAAAAAAAGCCCCACTATTAAGCGGGGCAACTACCAAAGGAAAATTCGGTAATAACAAATGTGCTAGCGTGAATTAAAATGCGAAGCTGAAACCAAGGTTATAGTCATCACCATTTTTTGCGGTGTATTCTTTGTCTTCACTGCAAGCACGAGGGCGGCCTTGACCATCACCTTTTACTAAACTTACCCAGTGACGAATACCTGACGCATGGCAATTTTCCGACTGGCCAAAGGTCGTGCAGGTCTCAAGCTGGATATCTTCAATCTCAACCAGTTCAAGATTGCCGGTACCTTTTCGGCGACCAATGGTTACCTCTAGGTGCGTACCACTTTCATCTCGAAGCAAAATCGCTTCTGGTGAGCATTTGTCACCAACAAACGCCACAAAATGCTTAGCACGCTTGAGGCCTGTGTGCTCTCCATTTTTGAAATAAGCCTGAACGTGGCGGTAATCAATCTCATAACTCACCACATCCTCGTGCGAACCGTTTTCTAATGGAAACAGCGTATCCAGAAGCTGCTTGGCCATTTTTTGTTTTTCCATTTGTTCATCAGCTTTCACCATTTCGACGGCAAACACGGCTTCAGCGATAAAGGTTGAGTGGTTCTTATGTAGTTCTGTTTTATCGAATGTCAGCATGTTCATAGTGTTTCCCTCATACAGCTGCTAGTCCAAATTAGAGTAAAAAACCCAAACGGTTGTTTAAATTTATATGCGTTTTGTGATTTGTATACTTTGTAGACTAGCGTGTTTTTGACTACAATTTCACAACAAAAATTTTACAATGTGAATTTTACAAAATGCCCCTGTCAAAAAGTCTAATCCGCCAATCCCACTTTTTGGGAACCAAGGTCCGTAACTTACGGAAACGTAACCATTTAACGATGGAAGATCTCTCCGCGCGCTGTATTCGAGTCAACCCAGAGTACGCCCCTTCTGTCTCATACCTCTCCATGATCGAGCGAGGAAAGCGTGTCCCAAGTATCGATATGCTCGAGGTCATTGCTGAGGTGTTCCAGAAAGATCCTGCCTGGTTCTTGGACAATGAACCTGAGCCCGATGAGATCACTCCCGTAAAAGGAAATCGGGGTGGGATTAGTGGTATGGCACTGGAGCCAAGTTTTTTATTCTCGAATGACATCCTACAAATAGCCATCCCTGAGATGTTGTCACAAACCGGTATCACCGGACGCCAATTTGCACATCTACTTATTCGTGCCCATCAAGAGAGTTTGCAGAACCACTTTCCGGATTTAGAGCGTGCGGCTGAAGAAGTAGGATTGAAAAGGCTTAACTTATCTGTCGAAGACCTGATAGATATTGCCAATGATCTGGGTCTGAGTGTTCGCTGGGTCAATCGCACACCCAAAGACGTAGTCGATGAGCTTGGTGTTAATGCCAAACAGCTGGTGACTTCTTTCTTTGAGCCACCAGGCACTATCTACCTAAACGAGATACTGAAAGCCTACCCAACGCGTCTTAAATATGATCTGGCGGTATATATCGGCCATCGTATCTTACACAGTGAAGAGGGACTCAAAAGCGTTCTTAGTGTGGGGCATCAAAACAGTTGGGATGACAGTACCCAGAATCAGTCATCTTCGGCGCTCAACTCACAGGACATTCTTCAAGCATGGCGCGATTTCGAATCGAGTTTCTTTGCTGGCGCACTGCTGTGCCCAAAAGTACCTTTCAGGCAGTTACTAGACCGCAGCGGCTATGAAATCGATGTGCACAAACGTGTTGGTGTGTCACCATCGGTCGCAATGCGTCGAATGACCGTTGTATCACCTTATCCGCATTGGCACTACTTCGATGCCTACGGACCAGGAAAGCTTAAAGCCGTCTATCGCGGAAATGGTATTCCGCTTCCGTGGGGAAATATGCGGATGGTTAACGACCCATGTCAGCACTGGGCTGTATTCCGCCGCCTATCTGAGCCGCAAAATGGATCATCGGCACAGATCTCCATCTTGAATGTCGGCGATGAGCCAAGGATCTACTGCTGCGAGTCGATTAATATGACGGATCCTGCTGGGAACAATCGAGTCTTGTGCGCCGGGATTGACCTTAACCCGGCAATCGACGCTCAAGGCGGCAATGCATTAGAAATTGCTAGCGAGCTTAAGCGATCATGCGTAGAAGGAGGGGGAAGTGTTGCTATTCCTCGCGGTATCAAAAAAGATCTACAAACCGTCGCCAAGATACTCAACATCAATTGGGTTGAGAGAGGAATCGAAGGAGATGCTCGTTTGATTTGTTCTCGCGGGGCGGTATGCCCACGTAAACCTAGTTGTTATGAAGGATGCCAAGATGAATCGGAAAGCCCACTGGGGGATATTTTCTAACGGAGTCATTCTTTTCACAAAAAGCTAGGTTGATAGACAGTCGACCTGGCTTTTTTGATGTTAAAAAAGAAAAAAAGCCAGCCACAAATTGTGTGACTGGCTATATACAAGTGTGAACAATAGAGGTTCACTAACAACGTCAGTTGGCTAGGTGACCCTCGGCTTAAAAAGGGTCGCTTTAATTAATGCAGTATGCGTGCCAACTTTTAAAACGTACAATTTTATTGAATTCGGTCAAATATAGACCGCTTTCAGGGAAATAGCGTTCATATTAATTTTGCAATTTGCAAAATTAGATGCAAATTGCAATTACAACCATTCCCATACTGAAAATAATGATAAATTACGCACTTTGAAAGTTATACTTGTTTCATATGTTAACTATATAGAAATATCTAAGTAGGCTTCATCATAAGGCAGTCAAATGATAGGCTCATCGCTGTCAAGAGCTAGACGACTCCAATTCTAGTAACTTTAGTTTTCGTTCTACGCCACCAGCATAGCCCGTTAATTTACCATCCTTGCCAATCACTCGATGGCAAGGTACGACAATAGAAATTGGATTTCTCCCATTTGCCGTCCCGACAGCTCTTACCGCCTTTGGGTTCCCGACTCGATTGGCAAGCTCTTGATAGCTGATCGACTCCCCGTACGGAATACTACACAGCACTTCCCACACCTTACTTTGAAATTCTGTCCCTTTCGCTGCTAATGGCAATGAAAACTGCTGGCGTGTTCCCGAGAGATACTCCGTCAATTGCGTTGCCGCATCAGATAAAACTGGATGCTCAGGCTGATAGTGACCCAGTTCATTTGGCAAAGTCGTATGTTGTTCAAACCAGATACCTAATAGCCCTTCGTCGCTTGCCTGAATGGTAATAGGGCCCAAGTCGCTTTCCAATATGGTGTAGTAGTTCATTAATAGTGGCTCCAACAATGTAGGGTGGCATAACTTCCCCAAGGGGAAACGCCTTCCTCACTCATCAATTTATTAGTTTTTAGGTATTTTTTAACAATCAGATCAGAGCTCAAGAATAAGTCCGGCTCTGATTGCCCTCGCATCAGTGCGTAGTTAACGGTCCATGGACCAATTCCCTTGAGCGCTAACCAGTTATTCGGTGAATCATCACAGTGTTCTCGAAGGTGGCTTGCTAAGCGCGCCAGTGTATCTTTACGGCTTTGCGGCATACGTAAAAAGCTCAAATCTGCATTCGACACTACGCCGGGTGTTGGAAAAACCAATTGACCAGACACGCGATAATCAAGCGACTCACTAAGCAGGTTTAACTGACCAATTGCCGCTTTTACCGAAACTTGCTGCCCGAGGACCGCACGAACGCCCGCTTCCCATGTTGACCATACTCCAGGTAGCCTCAATCCAGAGTGAACGATTAACTCGTGATTGATGCCATTCAGATGTGACTCAACCGCGGTGATGTCGGTATCGAGGTCAAACACCCGTCTGATTGTCGTAAGGAGAGTTGACAGTTTAGTGACATCCTCTATTTCAAACTCAATCTTGACGGTTTGCTTGCCCTCATGATCCGCGAAAATCTTGAACCACGCCAAACTGCCGCTGATCTCCACATATCGCTCATAACTTGTATCAGTCACTTTCTCTATGCCATTAATGGCTCTTTTCTGATAAAAGCTGAGCAGTGATTGCCAGTCATAAGCGCCTCTATACGCCAAATAAACAACGTTTCGCGCTTCTTTGTCCAAGCCATGACGACGAAGCTGAGAGGGTGTGAGATTCAGCGTCTTCTTAAAGGCATCATTAAACCGCCTAGTACTATTGAAGCCACAAGCAAAACCGATGTCAGAGATCGATAACATACTATGATGCAATAATTGCTTGGCGAACATAAGCTGATGATATTGAGCATATTTTTTCGGCGAAACACCCAGATGTGTTTTAAAGAGCTGGCGGAGATAGCGGCTACTGATACCAAGCCTATCGCTGAGTTCCTCGCAGCTTGATTGGTTCAATGCACCTTGCTCTATCAAGGTTAATGCGCGTCGAAAACTTGTCTCAGCGCCTAGCCAGGCCCAAGAGTTTGGCGCACTTTCTGGACGACACCTCAAACAAGGCCTATAACCGGCTTCGAGTGCCATATGAGCGTTAGTGAAGTACTCCACATTCTGCTCTTTTGGTGGATTTGCCGGGCAGATTGGGCGACAGAAAATGCCTGTGGTTTTCACCGCAATAAAGAAGACACCATCAAATCGTGAATCTCTAGAGAGTCTTGCACTTTGATACTGCTCATTGGTCATCGAGGCTCGATTCAACACCAAAATACACATCCTTATTTTCTATTGATGCCAACAGTGTAAACCAAGTAACTCTATAAACTAGCCATTTTCGGAACCAAATGATGCAAGAAAACCTTCACGGATTGGTCATTTAACCTTCAAATTAACAAGTAAAAGTAACGTCCTAACAGACACTTAAATTTTTCATTGGTTAAAATTTAACCAATAGACAAAGCTCTGTCTATACTGTGGCAGAGTTCGATGATAAACGTCATTTTATGAGGGTGACTATGCAAAATGTAGATTTTCGTCTTGGGAAGAAACCGTTCTACGACAACAAACGATTTCGACGTGGATTTGCAAAATCCGGAGATTTTACCATTGCTGAAGAGGAGATCCTGATTCGCTTCGGGGACACAATGAACTTGTTAGAGCTGGGAGAACTATCTCCAGAAACTGACGAAGAACGTCACTTTTTACAGGTTCTATCCGATGAAAAACAAGCGGAAAATAAGCTAGAAAAGACGTGGGTCAAGTATATCCACCTCGCAAGAGATAGGAAAAAGTTTCATACGCTGAATGGTAAAAAAGCAGCGACAGAACCCGCTGACGCTAACATTGACTATGACGACAACGACGATATTGGAGACGATATTGTTGATGACGACTCAACGTCAGATGATTAATATCAGGGCAGTATGGATACGTACTGCCTTCCTAAACTTATAAAGTTACTGCAAAAATTAGAGTAAGAGCTCATTTTTGCCAGTTCAAGCCTCTCGTTTTCATAGTTGCCGTATCACTCGCCGTTGTATCAGTCTAATCTTTTAACTAATAGGATTAACAATACAAGGAAAGCCATGCCCACAACACTGGAAGAGGTATACCAAGTTCTCTCTTGCCTTCCCGACCCCGTTTTCATTCTCAGTGAAGATGGCGAGTACGTCGATATTTTAGGGGGCACCGACTCTCAATCATATCACGATGGCTCTGTGTTAGTAGGGCAGTCATTACATGAAGTACTTCCTAAGGACAAAGCTGACTGGTTTATCAGTCAGATCGTTTTCGCGCTCGATCATAATGAAGTTATCACTGTCGAATACGATTTAGGTGCCTCCGATGTTGACGGGCTGGATGAGGCGTCAGGTCCATCAGGAACACTTAGATTCGAAGGTAAGATCTCTCCCCTCTCCTTTACAAGAAATGGACGAAGGGTTGCATGCTGGTTAACCCGAAATATCTCTACTCGATACCACCTCGAAAAACGGCTACGTAAGCAAAGCGAAACCGACTCACTGACTCATATCGCCAACCGGCGTTTCTTTTTTGACACCTTGAAGTCAACCTTAGCCAGCAAATCGCCAAGCTCGTTGATTCTTTTCGACATTGATTACTTTAAGAACGTCAACGATACCCACGGTCACCTAGCTGGTGACTTAGTATTAAAACAAGTAGCTAAACGAGTGAATGCTATCATCCGCCCAGAAGATACGTTTGCGCGGGTCGGTGGAGAGGAATTTGCCGTATTACTCCCTAGATTAGATCGTGAGGCCGTAACAGTGATTGCAGAGCGACTACGAGAGGCTATTGACAGTGACCCATTTCTATTTGAGGGTCAACAGATTCATGTCACAGCGAGTTTTGGAGTCACTAGGACTGTCGATAGTGACCAAGATACGAGTGTCTTCTCTCGAGTAGACACCGCTCTCTATCAAGCAAAACTGCAAGGTCGAAATCAAGTCGTCTACATGGAGCACTGTTGAATAGAAAGTTGGAGACTGAGGTAAAGGCGTGCTCTTGATAACGCCCCAACTCATCCACCGATTCAAGATAGGTCCAGCCAGAAGTGAAGCTTACGTTGAACTGCAATAATATATTACAAAGTCAGTTGCATATATAATTGATATGCAATTAATTTTCCATATCATTCCTTTCAAAAATAACAAAAGGAACATGATATGAATATTAAAAAGCCTATTAGCCTACTCGCCGCAGCTTCACTTTCATTCGCTGCAAATGCTCAAGTCGTTCTAATCAACCCATTTGCAGTTACTGAAGGTCATGTGGAAGAAACCCTGGTGTTTTGGGAAACGGCACGTGATTTTTTGCAAGAGGAAGATGGATATGTGTCCACGAATCTTCACAAGGCACTCAGCGAGGGTGCAACGTTTGAGTTTATCAATGTTGCCATTTGGGAAAGTGAAGACAGCTTCAAAAAAGCGACCGGTAATATGCAAGCCTATTTCAAAGAGAATGGCATCAAAGCACCCGAAGGTGTAAAACATGATCCTGCACTGTATCAAGTGATCAGAAACTAGTAAAAAAGCCGCCACTTTTGAAGTGGCGGCTTTTTTGTTCGCTAGTCGATTAGCTTTTTGCTGTTTACTAACTCATAGCTAGGTCCAGCGGTATCTGCCGTCACAAGCTCCAGCTTCTCTGTATCTGCACCCGCGCCTTGATACTGGTTAAAGCCGTTAGTTACCGTCATTTCTGGTAGTTCAAGTGAATAGCTGCTTAGCTGGTCTTCACCTACTAGCGTCTGAGTGTAGAACTCGTTCTCGTAGGTCGCATTCACAAGCGGGAAATCCTCTGTCGCACGCACACTTACGAACGCAGGATTCTTTGAGTTATCAACAACATTGTTTTTGAAGTTGATATCCACGCCAGCAAAGATGTTTTCAACTTCATCGTTGTTAAACAGACTTACGCGGTGAGTTTGGTTACCGTAAACCATGCCCCACTCTGTATCGACAAACGTGTTGTTTTCAATATCGATGTTTTTAGGTGTCCATTGCTTATTGAGTTCTTTGCCCTTCACAGACTGGTCTAGCTGTTCACCATTTTTGACGTCGATGATACCCGTGTTAATCACAACAGCACCACGTAGGTCAGCATTACCCTCGATCAAGCCATCACGGCCACGAGTGTTAGCGATGTAGTTGTTGCGAATCACATGGTCCTCATCATAGATACGAATACCGCCCGTTAGCAGCTTCTCGTTACCTAGGATGATATTGCTCTCAACCTTATTGCCTTTGCCGTGACGCAAAGAGATTAGTGCAGCACTTTCAAAGATAGTATTGCCTGAAATCTCGTTATCACCAGATTTGATCGAGATAAGCTCACGCTCACCATCCATATCTACAAGCAGGTTGTTGATAAACTTAGAGCTTGAATCCCATTGAGATGCTTTTGAATCACCAATTCGAATCGCTTCCCAGCTGTTACCGTTATAACGAACCGCTTCTTTGATCGCTAGCTCATTAAATTGGTTTTGCTTCTGATCAACAAAGATGTTGTTCGCAATCAGGTGGTTGTCAGGTGTCTCATCTTTTTGAACACCGATGAGTGTACCGCGCTTTTGCTTACCTTCGAAACGGTTGTTGATCACCTTGCCATCTTTACCCCATAGAGAAACCCACAGGTACTTCGGATACTCAGAGCGACGCTCATCAGGCTCGTATGCATAATCGTGGTTAAAGTAGTAGAAGGTCGAGTTTTGCAGTGTATTGCCATTACCCATCATGCGAACGCCACCAAAACGCTCTGCAGGACCACCTTCAGTAAACACTAGGCTATCAAGCGTAATATCATTACCCGTCAGTTCAAACTGAACTAAACCGGTCAACCATACCTTGCCTTCTGTCTCTGCCTTAATTGTCACACCGTTTGCTTTTACTAGCATGTGACCAAGGTTGCTGTACTTACCGTCAGCGATGGTGATGGTTTCACCGTCTTTGGCATTTTCGATCTGAGCTTTAAGTGCTTCAACTTGCTCAGCAGACACTTCGGTAAGCTCTGCACCATCTACTTTGACCAAACGGTCACTTGAAAGTAGGTAATCGCGCGTCACTTCATTAAATGCAACGGTTTCAGCTGCAACAGAGGCTTCTTGCGATTGAGCGTCGGTATTTGAGTTTGCACCACAGCCAACCAGGACTGCAGACGAGAAAATTGCTGTCAGGGACAGCGCAATAGCTTTCTTTTTCATAACGAAGATATCTATCTCATGGAACAGGAATAGAGGGAGAAAAAGCGGCCAAAGTGGCCGCTTAATTTAAAGTAAATACGATTACGCGTTGTTCGTTACTGCTTCCGCATCTTCTTGCTCAACAGACTCATCGACTGCTTTCACAAGTAGAAGACCAACAGCAAGTACAATCACACCACACAGTACGAAGATCATGCGTCCCCATAGTGGGTTAGGTAGAAGGAACATCGCCATCACACCAACACCCGCACAAGCAATTAGAGAACCAAGCATGCGACGCTGTTTGTTGTCTAGCTTCTTCTGCTCTGTAGACTCAGCTACTAAAGGTGTTGCTAGGTTGTTGAAGAACTTGTCTACATCTTGCTGACGCTCTTCAGATAGTGGCTTGTAGAACAGTGTTGTTAGGCAGAAGAAACCTGCTGTGAACACTAGGTGACCAATCAGACCGATAGCAACTTTCAAGTCAGACCATTCACGACCTGTTAGCGGCTCTAGGTTGAACCAGTTAGCAACCATTTCTGCATTGATAACAAAACCTACGTAGTAAGAAACAACCGCACCAACCACTAGTGTGCCCCAACCTGCCCAGTCTGGAGTCTTCTTGATGAAGAAGCCACAGAATGCTGGAATGGTCATTGGGAAGCCAATTAGTGCGCCAACATACATCATAGTGTCGAATAGGCTTAGACCTTTAAGCGAGTTGATAAAGAGTGCAACTAGGATAATCGCAATACCAAAGAAGGTAGACGTTAGCTTAGAAACAACAACGAGCTCTTTCTCTGTTGCGTTAGGACGTACGATTGGCTCGTAGAAATTCTTAACGAAGATGCCCGAGTTACGGTTTAGACCAGAGTCCATAGAAGACATCGTTGCCGCGAACATCGCTGCGATTAGTAGACCAACCATACCTGCTGGCATGAATTCTTGTACGAAGTACAGGTAAGCAAAATCGCCCGCCTTAGAACCTGCATCTGGGTAGTGAGCAGCAAGATCAACACCTTGACCAGCGATGAACCAAGAAGGCATGAACCAAATTAGTGGGCCCATAGTCATCAGGATACAAGCTAGAAGTGCTGCTTTCTTCGCGTTCTTTGAGTCTTTCGCCGCAAGGTAACGGTAAGAGTTCAGCATGTTGTTAGTAATAGAGAACTGCTTGAAGAAGATAAAGAATGCCCAGATACCGAAGATGCTTAGGTAGTTCAGGTTGTTACCAGATACAAAAGACGCGCCTTCTTGAGTTGGGAAGTTATTGATGATTTCACCAACACCACCACCTTGAACAATAGCAACGACAGCACAAGTCACGGTTACTGCCATGATGATAACCATCTGCATGAAGTCAGATGCGATTACCGCCCATGAACCGCCTGTTACTGACATCACTAGTACAACAAGACCTGTCAAAACAATCGTCGTTGTCATGTCGAAGCCAAAGATACCGGATGCAATGATCGCTAGACCATTTAGCCAGATACCAGCAGAAATCACGCTATTTGGCATGCCAGACCAAGTAAACACTTGCTCGTTGAACTTGCCAAAGCGCATACGAATCGCTTCGATAACCGTTACAACACGTAGCTGACGGAACTTCGGCGCGAAGTAAAGGTAGTTCATAAGGTAGCCGAATGCGTTCGCAAGGAAGATGACAGCAACGGCGAAACCGTCAGCATAAGCTTTACCTGCAGCACCGGTAAACGTCCACGCACTAAACTGCGTCATAAACGCCGTAGCACCAACCATCCACCAAAGCATACTGCCGCCCCCGCGGAAGTAGTCACTGGTCGTGCTTGTAAATGTTCTAAACATCCATCCTATTGCGATTAGAAACAGGAAGTAGATGCCAACAATGGTAGTATTGAGATCCATCTTGAAACCTTTTGATGAGTTATTGGGTTATCTTCACTATACCCTTGCTTCCTTCTTTTTGTAGTACAATATAATTATTGCGTGACCTAGATCGTTAATTGTTAAACCGATATTGTATTACTTATGATCCGCCTCATATTTTTAATCCTAATGAGATCAACATCACAAAAACTCATGCTAACTCGCTAATTTTTATCAATATACAAGATTTTCAGTGGGTTACTAACTAACAGGACAGTAAGAAACTTGGTAGGAAAGACTGGATGGCAGCAGTGCTTATTGTCAGACATAAAAAAAAGACCCTCGCACCACCTGTAATAATGCGAGGGTTAAAACGACATTAGGAGATCCATAGTTAAAGGGGGTGACGCCCACTTCAACTCCGGGGGTAAGTGAACATTGCTCAATCGACAATGCCCTAGTTCTTATCAAGTAGGTTTGGTAATTACCTCTATCGCTTGGGGTCGAACGAGATAATGGGGTCGCTAAGCCGCATTTTGCGACTCAACAGATTCTTGAGACACACTGTGCTCTCGAACGCTATTAATCTTAATGTATTACAAATAAGATTAATGAGACATAGATCAAGTTTTGGAGATATTCATATTATTCAGATAGCTGACAAATGACATGACATACCAAACAATCTTCATAAATAACTGTTTTGTAGAGCAATTAAGCTCACATTACTGTTCAAAACACCGTTATAACTCTGAGAATTATTTTAGTTATGAGTTGGGTCACAGAACCAAACCGTACATTTATCGTACCTTTATTGTATTACATAACAGTCGCTAAATGTTCGTTCTGCCTGACACTTATCGATGAAATGTCAGGCGAGACGTCATAGGGACAACCCTTTCAGCAAACCTAAGCTCTGAGCAAACAAAACTTTGAACAAGCCCGGCTTGCTGCGATCAGAATAAATGGAACACGGAGTATTATTCTGCGATGGACAGATTCAACATGGGCTTTAAGTCCAAACTCATCTTAGCCCTGACCACCACAACAGCTATCTCGCTTTTGGCCACCAGCTACTTCTCCCACTCTATGCTCAGCGAACAGGTCAATCAGCGGATATTGTCGGACATCGACCACTCGCTCACCATAGAAGTGAACGAACTTGAAAACACGGTGCAAAGAACCATTGATACTGTCAACGCCGTCGCTCAAGAGTATCAAACCAACAATAACCAAGGCATTCCTAGTGAAAAGTTGATGCATATGGCCTATCGTTTTGGCGGTATCGACAAAATGGTGATTGGGTTTGACGACGGCTCCTCTTTTACCTCACGTCCGTCAGAGTCATTTCCTGATGGTGTCGGTATCAAGAGCAAGTACAATCCAACTGAGCGCCCCTGGTATCAAGATGCGAAGAGACAGAGTGGTTTGTCTTTAAGTGACGTGTTCTTTACCAAGAGCGACCAGACCCCAATGATCGGTGTCATGTACTCATTGGGTAATGGTGTCATCATGGCAGATATCCGATTCAACGATGTTCAGCAAAAGCTCACAGAGCTCGAAACCATCAGCAATGCGACCGCCTTTGTTATCGATGATAAAGGTATGGTTATCGCCTCAACATTAGAAGGTGTAGAACCTCAGCGCCGCGTTCAAGATTCAGTTATTGCTGCCGACGTAACGAGTATTATCCGCCAGCCAGAGCAGTTTTCTGAACTCAAACTGGCAGGTCAAGATCTACTGGCCATTTCGAAGCCAATTGAGCTTGGCAATCAGACCACATGGCAGATGGTGGTCGCTCTAGACAAGTCCCTAGCTTTGTCAGAACTCGATAGCGCGAGCCAAAAATCGATGATGATTATTGTTGTGGCGCTACTGGCAGCCCTGGCAATCGTCGTGCTGGTGCTGAATAAACTCTATCAACCTATCGTATCACTCAAGGCGATCATTGAAGATCTCGCCAAAGGGAACGGCAATCTAACACAAAGGCTTGAAGTCCGTTCAAGCGATGACCTGGGTAAGATTGCTGAGGGCATCAACCGATTTATCGACGGATTGCAGTCCATGCTTAAAGAAGTGCAAACCTCGACCCGAGATTTGGGCACAAAAACACAACTTATCGAGTCTAGCTGTCAAGATACCCACACGACACTCGATACCCATACTAACGAGACAACTCAGATAGTCACTGCGATTGATGAATTGTCTCACTCGTCGGTTGAAGTAGAAAAACACTCGCGAAGTGCAGCAGATGCCGCACAAACAGCGTCTGGCCTGAGCAACGAGACCAAAGTCATCAACACCTCCACTCAGCAGCACATTGCCGATTTGGAACAGCAAATCACAGCAACCTCTAGTGATATTTCTCAGATGGCCCTTGAGACACAGAGTATCCAATCTATCGTCAATGTGATTGGTGGGATCGCTGAACAAACCAACCTGTTGGCACTCAATGCCTCTATCGAAGCGGCACGTGCCGGTGAACATGGTCGAGGATTCGCTGTCGTTGCAGATGAGGTTCGCGCACTCGCTAACCGAACTCAAGTCAGTACTTCAGAGATAGAAGCGGCACTGACTAAACTTCAAGAACAATCTGACAGCTTGGTTCAGTCAATTGAGCAAACCAAACACAACTGTGAGGGAACACGTCAGCAAGTCGATCAGTCGATGGAAATGCTCGAAACTCTCGATCAACAAATCGAGACCATCAGCCGCTTTAACGACGAAATCTCAACCTCTTCCAGTGAGCAAAATACTGTGATTCAGAGCGTGAATCGTAACATTCACCGAATCAACGACATCGTCAACGAGCTCAATCAGCTCAGCGACAAGCAAGTTGGAGAGTCTCAAGAGGTGATTGCACTTAACAGCAATGTAGTAGAGCTAGTAGGACGCTTTAAAGTCTAATATCGCTCTCTAAGCTGACCCTAGAACCCGCTATCTGCCCTCTGTTTTTTGACAACAATAGAGGGCACTTTTTTGCCTATAAAAAAAGCAAGCTTTTCGACAAAACCTAGGTTATTATCCGCGCCCTAGTTTTGTATTACAAATATTCTCAATGTCCAAACACGCGAATCAAGCTATTCTATTATTGGTACTTGCCAACCTACTCGCCTCCTTTTCAGACGTATCGCTAAAAGTGCTCAACGGTGAGGTGCCTACCTTTCAGTATGTGTTTATCAGGCAAGTACTTAGCGTACTTTTGCTATTTCCCGTTTGGATACGTTTGCCTCGTCAAACTCGCATGGATGGCTGCGGTTCTATCGCTTTTTTACGCGCTCAGTTTATCCTTGGTGGCAGTGCTTGTGCGATGGTAGCCATCACTCACCTAACGCTTGCGACAGCAAATGCGATGTTTTACGTGGGCCCTATTCTTATGATTCCACTCGCCATGACGCTGCTAAAAGAGAGACCAACCAAGGATAAGGTCATCGCGACGTTGATCGGCTTCAGCGGCGTCGTGGTGGTACTTAGACCTGAGCATTTCCATTGGGCAGCCATCGCCGGACTAGGAAGCGCATTAGCAATGGGTGTAAGCAACATACTGGTGAAAAGACTCCCCGCTGAGCAGCATATCGTCTCGACGCTGTTTTGGACCGGGGTGATGACCCTTCCCGTTGCCCTGATCTTAGCAGTGCAACAGTGGCAACCACTCAACCTCGTCCAGCTCGGATGGATAATGGCGATCAACCTGTTTGTATTAGGCTATCATGCGCTGATCGTTATCGCCTATAAAAAGGCACCAGCCAATCAGATCGCACTTGCTGAATATTCAGGTCTTGTGTTTGTTACTCTATTTGGCGTGATGTGGTTTGATGAAGTACCTGACGTTCTAACATTTATTGGGATTCTATTAATCGTATTGCCTATGATGCCAATCAACTGGAAAAAACGCTTCAGCACCTCGAAAGAAGCCATTAACATTTCGAATTAATTCAGATCACAGAGTGGTGATATAACTTCGCCACTCTTAATCTTTATCATCTATCCAATGGTCATTATTGATATAATCATCACTGAAAATAACAACTCATGGATGAATGATAGATGTCACAATATACAATCTCTTCTATCCTACCAAAATTAAAACATTCAAATCTATTTGGAGAACTCACTTCAAAGTCAATGTTTGGTGGTTTTGGTATTTTCTCTGATGGGAATATCTTTGCTTTAATTAGCAAAGGTAAAGTATTTCTACGTATTCCAGAAACTAAAGTTGCTGAGACTCCAATAGAGCAGAGATTCAGCTACGAGAAACAAGGGCAAATCGTCATTACACGCTATCAGAGCTTTGAACCTGATAGTGACGAACAGCTTGTAGAAAACTGCCGAACAGCTTTAGATCGGGCAATGCAAGAAAAAGAGCAGCAACAAAACAATGATGTCGTTCGCATAAAAGACCTGCCGAACATGAAATACACCACAGAACGGATGCTCGCCAAAGCAGGTATCAAGACCATTGGTCTACTGCGCGTTCGAGGCGCAGTGGGCGCATACCGAGCGCTAGCTAAGTGCCATAAAAATGTTAGTGAGCAATTACTTTGGCAGATTGAAGGGGCACTGACAGGCATGCATTGGATGGTTATTCCAGATAAACGTAAGAAAGAACTGCTCGCAAAAGTGAGGCGCTAATTAAAAAGAAGGTCGATACATTTACATGTATCGACCTTCTTTATTTGGGGTGTTAGTTAGATGTGTGCCTGATTTCCACCTCAGAGAAGCTTACTTCGAACAGCTCGCCTGCATGCTTCTCATCTGGTCTAAATTGGGGGTATATCCCCGCCTTAAAGTAATACGCCACGTCTGCGTCTGCCCAGCCCTCAGCTAGTGTAACAGTGCCATTATTGGTGTCATGGTACTCCTCTCCCCAAGCTAGTTCGTGTTGGTTAACATTGCTGCCGTCGGTATCTGAAGTACTCACCAAAATGCCGTTACCATCCACTGTTATCTCGTAGTTCCAATCCATGTTGGCGGGATAGGTGCCAAGGTTAACGCTAAACGACCAATCCTTACATTCCGGATACTTCGACGTGCCCTCTTCGCAGCTTTGATTATTCTTATAGAAGTCTTTGTTGAGTATCGCTCGAACCGGTTTTGATGGACCATCCCATTGAATCTTTACTAATGCCTGCTTAATCTTCCAGCCGTGAACCTGCCCAACGATGACTTTAGGCTCTTGTCCGGAGATATTTGGGTACTCATCAACGCTTACCGTAGACTTTAAGGTGTGGCTTTGAGTATTAGTCGCCTTATCATCGATAAACCAGCTTGTGTTGCTTGAACTAGTACTGCACGTTCCCATACGTTGAGCGTTAAATAGCTCTCTTAACTCAGAGCGTATGTAATTGGAATTAGCCGTTGTGGTTCCAAATCCCATGTTGGTCCGAAACACCATTCTCTCGTCTTTAACTTCAAAGAAAGTGACGTCATGCGGCTTGTGGAAGATCACCGAATCGTTACTCAGCACGTCTTTGCTCGATACACAGTGTAGAGGTTCTAGTTCAGCCGCACTCGTACCGCCACTGCCGTACCAATCATCTTTACTAGCAGGAATGGTTATTTTCCATTGGTCGATATCCCAGGCGTATTCACCTTCATTTGGTGGAGAACCCTCTTCTGGTGGAATGGTACCGCCTGATGAGGAATCACTATTACAGCCAGCCATCAGCAGAGAGCCCAGCATTAAGCTTAATAATTTTGTTCTATTTTCCATACTTCTATTCACAAAAAAGAGCGCAACGAGTAGGTCTAGTTCCTCGCAGCGCTCCTATCTTATTTACCTAATTATTAGAAACGATATTTGTAGCCAAACTCGATGGCGTTATCGCGCTTGCCATACCAATCGTACGCGCTGTTTGCATGGCTATCTTTAAGCAGTTTTTGCTTTAGCTTAAACTTGCCATAAAATGCATGGGCGCGCGCTTCTGGTAGACGGTATTCGGCGCTAAACTCGTTCTCCATCGCAAAGCGTTCGTTGTTGTCGTATACGTGTTGCTCGACACCACTGCTATTCTCGAACGAAGAGACTTTTTGTAGGAAAATCGCATCCCAAACGAAGGTCCAGCTGTTCCAACGATAGGTTAGCCACAAGTCGTAACGCATCTCCTTGTTGAAGTCTTCACGGTCGCTACCTGGCTTAAGGTTGCCACTACTGTCATAACTATCTAGACGCAAGCGGTCGATGTTTTGTGAGTAACGTGCACGAACTTTCGCATCGAAGTTACGTGTAAAGCGGTAACCATAGAAAGCACCAACACGCACGTTTCTTGCTGTCTCTTTCAACTGATAATCCAGTACCGGACCAGCTTGATGCTCATTACGATCACCCCAACGATGACGATAGTCGGTTTTGAACGTCAGCTCATACTGCTCTGGCGCGTAGCCTGTCTCGTACTTATCTTTACTACGGTCATACTGCCAAACTTGCTCAAAGCCAAATTTGAAGCCGTTATCCATACGGTGGCCGAACTCGAACTTAGGACGGTCGGTACGGCCATCGAGTAATTTATGTTCCCACTTAACGGTAATGGTGCTGTCGGCTGCGAATGCAGCGCCAGAAGACATCGCAAATACACCAGCTGCTAGGGCTAATTTCTTCATCATAATATTCTCTATATAAATTTCTACTAGTTCAGGTCATTTAAGAAAAAAGTGTTATCTGTACGTACATTTGCGTTCTCACTTGTAACAGCATCGTCAGTAGCAAATATAGACACTATTCTTTCCTTCCCTGAGCCTGATAATGAAGATAGGTCTTGGTAATATCCATCAAATGTATTTCCTTGAATATATACATTACAACCTACTGCTGTCTGTTCTCCTCGGCTTGAATTGCCTACTTTTATCGCTGCAGTTTCTTTATCACCACTATCATCTATGTAGAACTCATTATTTATTAATCTAATCCCTAGTTTGTTAGCATTATCATTGCATGGCGTGTAGAAAGCATTATTTTGAATATTGGATTTAAGATTATCAAAAATACTTTCCGAAATATGAACATGTCCAGCAGAGTAGACCCAACTAGCTTTCTTATATAGTCCTTCTTCTGTGATTAAACTTGAATCAAAGTGTAAGCTTTTCAAAACAACTGGTTCATCCTTATCAGATGCCCCTTTTTCAATAGTAATCGCACCACGGCGACCATCGCTGTCTTCAGCACTACACTCAGCACCAATCGCGCTGTTATTGAAGTTAACACCAATGACAGAAGCACCAGGAACCGTTACTGTGATACACGCACTACCATTAATAGTCGCTTCTCTCTCACCATCTAGTGTCACCGCTTTGTTTAACGTAATCATGCCTGCTGAGTAATCACCATCCGCCTTGAGCTTAATTACATCACCCACGCTGGCGGCCGCGATCGCCTCATTGAGCGCTTCTACGTCGTTATCTGGATCCGTTGGAGGTGGCGAACCTACATCGGTATAGGTATTATCTGAAATGATGTTGGCACCTGAGGCATCACCGTCGATGACCGCAGCAATGGTATCTTCTAGTGCCGTTTCTTCAATGGCAAAGCCAGCAAAGCTATTATTTGTAATTTTCGCCGCACACTGTTTAGTGGGGTCAAACTGACCAGCAACCACGCCTGAAATATTTGCAGAGTTGGCAACCAAAGCAACACTGTTGTTTTCAAAAGTCGGATTACCAAGCCTTGCACTACCACCATTGATTCGGTTACTACCACAGTTCAGATAAAGGATACCTGTTGCAGTATTGGCTACGGTTTTATTACTAAACTCGCTCTCCGATACATTGACCAAACCACGAGAGTAGATCCACGCTGTCGGTGCGCTTGTTGACTCTGCAAAGCTTGCTCCATCAAACGTTAGGTTTTTCAGGTAAACCGGCGTGTTGCCATCGCCGACTTTACCAATATTAATGATAGAGCGAGATGTATCTTCGGTACCACAAGTGGAAAGCTCTACACCCTGGAACTTAATGTTATGCAGTGTAATACCCGTGGTACCTTTTAGAACTTGGTCAGCGGTTGTTGGAACATCGATACAAGTTGCACCACTGATCACCGCTTGGTTCTCACCATCTTCACTGAGATCACCGTCGGCAGTGACCGATGTTAGCGTGAGAGGCTTTTCAAGAACCACTGTCCCCATTGAGGCATAGTCACCGCCTTCTTTAAGGCCGATGATTTCACCCTCTTTCGCCGCAGCAATTGCAGCAGCGAGCTCAGCAGCGTTTTCAACAATAATATCAACACCTTCAATCGGTGGATTGCCACCACCTGGCTCTTCTGGAGTTTCACCACCAGGAGGCTCATCATAAAAGTTACAGCCAGAAAGTGTCCCTGCAGTTAACGCCACTGCAATTAGCGTAGATAAAGTCTTGAGCTTCATATTGTAAATTCTCTTGGGTTAAGGGGCCCAAGGTGAGCCTCTAAATAGTAAGGGGATTACTTTGAGTTATTTGGTGATTCGGTAGCTTGCACCAGTGTCATTCATGGTGAGTACAGTCAGGTTACGAGCGCCGCCGTCAAAGTTGGTTGCTTCTAGCAAGCCATTCTCTGCTGGGGCAAACTTAGGGTCGCGATACAACACACCTTCCCATGGCAGCTCAGTACCTGTCACTGGACCAAAGTAGATGTCATTGTCGTAAGTTGGATTCACAAGCGCGGCAATAGAATCGTTACCTTTCAGCGCAAGGCTATTTGATACGCCTGCGTAAGAGATGTTGTTTCTAAAGGTCACGTCTGTGCCGGCAAAAACGGTCGTCACTTTTGAGTTATCGTAAAGGCTCACGCGGTGACGCTTATCTGAGTAAAGGAAGTTCTGACGCGAATCGATGATTGAGTTATTCTCAATTGTCACATTGTATGGAGTAGCTTGTTTATTAAGCTCTTTGCCTTTGACGTCTTGCGATAGTGTCTCACCGTTAACAACATCTGTGATACCCGTGTTAATCGCAATGCCACCACGTACATCACCGGTACCCATTACGCGCTCGATGTAGTTGTTACGAATCACGTGACCAGCGTCGTAGAGACGAATACCACCGCTGAAGCGCTTGCCGTTACCAAGGATAACGTTGTTCTCAACCGTGTTATTTACACCGTGACGCAAAGAGATCATGGATGCGTTATCAATAAGTGTATTGTTACGTACCACGTTGCCCGCTGACTTAAGTGAAATCAGCTCTGTCTCACCATCACTTTGCAAGAATAGGTTGCCTTCGATGGTCGTCTCTGAAGGGTAAATTGAACTCTTTGAATCACCCAGACGAATTGCTTCCCAGCTATTAGAGTTATAGCGTTTCGCTTCTGCTATATCGAACTCATTATACTGGTTGTGTTTCTGGTTGTAGAACAAGTTGCCCTTGATCAAGTGGTGATCAGCGGTTTCATCGCCTTTAGCTTTTTGTACACCAATCAAGGTGCCACGCTTGTGTTTACCTTCAAACGTGTTGTTCACAAGCTGGTTGTTCTTACCATACATAGCAATCCAAAGTGTTTTTGGATACTCAGAACGTCGATCGTCTGGCTCATACGCGTAGCGGTCATTGAAGTAGTAGAACGTGGAGTTCACCAATTGGTTGTCATTACCACGGAAGATAATGCCACCCATACGCTCTGCCGGGCCACCATCGGTAAAGACTACGCCTTCCAACTTGATATTGTTGCCACGTAGATTGATTTGAACCAGGCCTGTTAGCCAAGCTTTACCCGCTTCTTCGGCTTTAATCGTCACGTTACTGGCGGTTATGTCGAACTGGCCAAGGTCCTCATATTGTCCGACAGGGATGATCAGTTCATCGCCATCCTTCAGATTGAGTAGCTGACTCTTTAAGCCTTCTGCATCGCCTTGTGGGATCTCGCTGGCTGCAATAAAAGGTTTGGTATTGGTTGCAAGCAGCGTTTCGGTATCTAAACCACGTTCTGCAGCTGAAGTCACTTCACTTGACCCAGTCGAGCTACATCCAGCCATAGTTGCCGCTGCTATCATCAATGCCACAAGATTCTTTTTCATCTAAAACTCCTCATTTGTATGATGATATTTTTTATTATTTTTTTAGCTACGACTGTGACATCAGACATAATTCCATTTATGAAATATATATTTACATCCATGGGTATCATTTAGAGTGATGCGCTTGAAACGCTAAGTCATTGATTAAAATAGACCAAACAAGAAAGAATGGAAAACAGATCACATTTTATAATTTTTTGGGAACGTTGAATTAGATCACATGAAGTGCAGTGGGAGTAGAATGATAAGTTCGTGCTACTTAGAGTTTTTTGTCCTACATATTTATGAAATTGTTAAATCAATGCTATCAAGCATTAGCATTTACTGTACGGGCGACGTTAATGATAATTGGCCTAATCGAGCTTGATTGAAAACTATTATCACCTAAAAGCTAAATCTCTAAGCTATTGCCTCTGAAGCTAGGAGACCGTCACTGGCACGCGAATTTGGTTTTGTAGTATAAATAGTCCTAAAACCTTCATTATGTACATCACATTTCTATCCATAAAGGCAATCGAGCATCTCACAACCAATTAGAAAAAATAGCCATTAAAATAAGTAGTTTAACTAAAATTCACGCTTTCTCCCATTCTAAAGAGACCTAAAACCTACCGTACTTGGCGATCTAAGTCACATAAAAATGGCGTTTATAACAGTAATATATTTGTCATACATTATCATAAACAATAAACCTTAAGGGCTATAGATGAGCACTCTAAACAAAGTAACAGTGGCATTAGTTTCTGTGTTCGCAACGGCAGCAGTAACCGCTGCTTCTCTCGACTTACGTCAAGAATATAAGCATGACGATGGTAGCTACGCTAGCCGCGTTAAAATCGGTTCAAGCGTTGGTAACCACTACTTCGGCGTTGAAGCTAAACAAAAAGGTAAGCCTTTCTCTGACCTAGAGGCTGGAGACAACGAATTCGAGTACGGCTATAACTTTAACCTAGACGAACATTGGCGCATTCAAACTTCTATGCCTATCACTTTCGGTGGCGGTCAAACCACTTATAAGCCTCAAGTTCGTGTTCAATACAAATTCGATAGCGGTCTAACGGCTAAAATGCGCTACCGCCACGAGTTCCGCAACTATGCTGGTGATAGAACAGCGACAGGTCGTGATGGCGATGAGCACGGTTCACTGAACCGCAGCAAACTAACGGCTAACCTAGATTACAACTGGAACAACTGGCAGTTTGGCGCTGAAGCAAACTATGCAGAAGATGTGTTCAACAAAGACTGGCGCATGGGTACCAACGAGCGCTACGAGTGGGATTACAACTTCAAGATTGGCTACAAAGAGTCTGATTGGGCGTGGAGACCATATGTTGAGTTTGGTAACGTTCAATGCACTAGTAGCGATGTATGTGACTCAGGTCGTCAGCTACGTAGCCGTGTCGGTGTAACGTACAGCTTCTAAGAAACACTTTGGGAACAGATCGAAAGAGGCGCTGAAATCAGCGCCTCTTTTTTGTTTCATTACTGGCTCAAGCGATAGAGCTTACCTATGCTAGGGTGCCCTTTGTTATACAGTCGGTTGGATTGCGCCAAGAAAAGCTCCGCTGTTGCGATAGCATCTATTAACGCCTCATGACCATTGTACTCAGGCAGTCCATATCGCTCTCGAGTTTCCGATAATCGAACATCAATATCCGCTTCTTTATTCACCGCGACCGCCATTGCTTTCTCCATGGCTAGAGTGTCTAGCCACATCACAGGTAAACCATTGATGCCATACTTTTCGTGCAGATATTCATTCACGAACTCAGATTCAATCATGGCACCATGCGCAATCAATACCTTGTTTTTCGCCGCTTCAAACAGCTGCCACATTGCGCTGTCCAGTGAAACGCCATTTTGCAGCATCTCTGGCACAATATGGTTGATGATAGCGGTCTCTGCTTTGACTTTATCTGGAGTTTCAATAAAAAGCTGTCTAGCAGTGTGAACATTGATGGTCAGGTTACTCACCTCAACCCACCCCATGCTAAGGATGCTGTTACCTTTGGCGTCGATGCCCGTGGTTTCAAAATCGACCACTAGATACTGCAAGGAGCTAGAATCCGTATCCATATCCGGCGCAGACTCACTCAGAATCGACAACACCTCTTTGGGCACTGAGTTATCGCCTAGATATTTCTCTCGCTCTTTTAAGTAATGGTTGTAGACGTGAAACTGGTTCATCACCTGTTTGAGTATGCCTACCATCGATTACATTCTCCCAGCAAAGCGGACTTTTGCTGCCTCTTGCAGTGACGAGATAATTCTAAATGCATCTTTTAGATTACCACGCTCGAAACTACCAAATGAGTCCGGATTGATATGGTTATCCGGCTCTTCTCCTTTTTTGAGCGCTTCGAGCTGATGATGTTGTCTAAACATCAGGATATATTGATAGGTGTTAAGAATATTCTTGTAAGCATCTTCGCTCAACATGCCACGCTCATTGGCTCGAGTAAAACGCTCTTCAGTATTAGAAGAGTCACACTCAACTGCAAGCCCATAGATACGTGCCAAATCAATAATTAGGTTGATGGCGTACTTCTTGATATCAAGCGTTTTTTTGTTCTCGCCAGTTTTCTCAAGCACCAAGCTATTAAAGACGCCTAATGGTGGTTGAGTATTGATGGCATCACGAGTCAGAATGCCAAGGAACTCGCGGTTGGCGCGGATGTTGGCGTGGAGCTCATCGCGCAGAATCTCTGCGTAACTCGCCTCACCGTAAACACAGCGAATCTCTAAAAATACACTGATGTTGAGAAGACGTTCGTATTCCGGGTTAGCGACCCATTTCTTATAGTAATGTTTCCAAGTCGATAGTGGTTGACACCATTTTGGCGTGGCAGCCATAAACTTACCTGGACACAACGGATAACCGCATGCAGCAAGACCATTGGCCACATACTGTGACAGATGGCGGAAATAAACTTTATCGCTTTCCGTTGCATCATCACTCAGTACCAGTGCATTGTCTTGGTCTGATAACATGTGGACTTCATTTCGGGCATGAGATCCCGCGACAATCCATGAGAACTTACATGGCGGCTCACCTAACTTATCAATAGCAATCTGAATAAGGCGACGGTTATAGGCATCCATAATCATCGACATCACACGCCCGATGATATCTGGCGCCACGTTGCCATCAACCAAGGCTTCAAAAATGGCTTGGCGCTCGGTAGTAAAGCTTGCCAAAGAGCGAACACTATTCGCGTATTTAATCTTTTCAATCAGGAAGATAGCCTGCATTCGGTGATTTTGAACCAGATGAGAAGTAGTCAGCAACCCTACTACCTTGCCCTCTGATACAACGGGCAGACCACGGACATTGTGCTGCATCATTAGCGATGCAGCGTGTAACACGAGATCATCAGGACTGACGGTTAGAGGCGCCGTCGTCATGACCTCTTTGATCGGCGCGCTTGGATCATACCCTTCAGCGATCACACGCTTAGTCATGTCTCGATCGGTAATGATCCCCACCAGTTTGCCGTCATCACAGATCACCGCGGTCGATGAACGTTTTACAATCCGCATCTCATGGGCGACATCCTTAATGGATGTCGACGCATCAACAATGGCAATCACACCACTGGCAACATCCGATACCTTTTTGATGAACAGCCCTTTCTCTTTGTTCGACCATACGACGTCCAGGGCTGACTTTAAGCGGATTTGAGCCTGTGAGGCGAAGTGTTCTGCATACTCAGGATTGGTTTTGAAGATTCTCTCAAGCGTTGCGTGTGGAATTAGGTACAGAAGTGTATTTTCCATCGCCACCGCATGATAACCGCTCTCAGACGTTACGTTATCGTCTAGAAAGGTAAAACCAAATAGGTCTTCAGAGCCTAATCGAGCTCGCAGAACACCGTCAGCTTGTCGTTGCTCCATGGAGCCGGTACGAATTACATAGAGGTATTTGTGCTTTTTGCCTTCACCCTCAATGTTAGGTTGTGAGTCATCCACCGGGCCTACCTGTTCACCGCAGGGATCGATCGTATCACCTTTACCCAAATAGGTAATTTTGATCTCAGAGGCGACTTCACGAACTAACTCTTTCGGAAGCTTATCAAAGGGATCAATATTACAGAGAAACTGAGTAATATTGGGTAGCAAGGCGTTCGGCATAACGGGCTCCAATGGATTTATTTTGTATTATTATATCAACACATTTTGGTGTTTGACCTAGTGAAAACAAAAAAAGGCAGCGTCGCCGCTGCCTTTTTATTCAAAATGTTATCTGGAACATAAAGTTACCGGTTAACTTGCTACCGGAAGACGGTGATTTTCTTCACGTAGGTGACTTGCTGATGCTTCACGAGCTTTGTCTGCGTCACCAGCCATAATCGCTTCATAAATCGCACGGTGTTCATTGATACAGGTAGAACCGCCGTCTGAAGAGTACTGAATAAAGTTGAAGAACATCGTAGTTAAGATGTTACCGAACGGAAGGTAGAAGTCGTTACCCGTCGCATTGAAGACAAGACTATGGAAGCGAGTGTCAACGTCCAACCATTTCGCTTGGTCGAAGTTCTCTTCTTTCGATACTTCCACCATTTCTTGGAAAGTTGATGACAGTTCAATACGTTGCTCTGCCGTTGCAAACTTAGCCGCTAAGGCACATGCCTCTGGCTCAATCGCGCGGCGAAGGCCAAGGAATTGACCGCAGAACTGCTCAACATCGTTAAGGCCGTCCATCCACTCAATAAGCTGTGGGTCGAGGAAGTTCCAGTATGCACGGTCAACGACACGCGTACCGATCTTCGGTCGAGACTCTAGTAGACCTTTCGATGTTAGTAGCTTAACGGCTTCGCGAAGTGCAGTTCGGCTAATGCCAAACTGTTCACATAGCGCCATCTCGCCTGGGATGATAGATCCTTCTGGTAACTCACCAGAGAGGATGCCACGTGCAATCTCACGAGCAACCTGAACATGGATGCTTCGTTTTGAGCCCGTAATAGAACTGAACTTACCTGACATAGTATTATCGCTTACAAAAAGTGTTTATGTATTATTTTAGCAGTGATTCTACCACCATTCGCGTTTGAATAGATGTGACAAAGCGCATTTATTCGATATAAGTCGCCTTTTGCTTCGTGATTTCCTATCACTTCTACGAGTAAAACCGCCTAATTAGTGAGTTCCATGTCACATTTTTCTCAATATCTTTCTAGAATTATTGATGGGAATTGTCATTTCTACCAATTCCCTATTGACGCATTAAAGTGCTATTGTATGATTAATAAATCAAACCAATGATAAGGCTTAAACTGATGTTTGAAGATCTCAGAGGAAAACGCGTTCTAATCACCGGTTCCACCGCAGGGATGGGATTAGCGGCAGCTCGACTTTTTGCGCAACATGGTGCAAAGGTTGGTCTCAATGGACGACGAGTAACCCCAGAATCACAAGCAGCAGTTGATGAGCTAAACAAGCTTGGTGGTGAAGCCGCTTTTTTTCAAGCTGACTTAACCAAGAGCGATGAATGCGAACGTTTAATCGACGCCTATACCTCTCACTTTGGCGGGTTGGACGTTCTCATTAACAACGCAGGTGGTCTTGGCGGTCGTAAAGGGCTGGAAAGCATTGACGACGCTCTGTTCGACCACGTAATGAACCTAAATGCGCGCAGCGCGCTTATGGTCACTAAATATGCCATCCCTCATCTACGCCAATCAGCAAAGGAATCTGGTCAAACTGCAAGTGTGATCAGTACTGGCTCAATCGCGGGTCGAGAAGGTGGTGGTATTGGCGCAGGTATGTACGCTGCATCAAAGGCTTGGTTGCACGATATTCATCGCAACTGGGTAAAAGAGTTCACTAAAGATGGCATCCGCTTCAACATCGTTTCTCCTGGTACCATTGATACCGCCTTCCACGATGATAAAAGCGACGACCTAAAAGGCAATATTGCTAATAGTATTCCAATGGGCCGTTTTGGCACCATTGAAGAAGTGGCACCAACATTTGCCTTTTTTGCCTCTCATGCCTGCTCTGGTTACATCACAGGTCAGATTCTTGATGTAAACGGCGGACAAATCGCGCCCTAATCAACCCAAGGTGTATACATGGCCACGTTCCATACAGTAGCAGATTCAAGTCGTCGAATTCATGTTCAGGTTGCTAAAGAGATCGCCATTAAGATCCTTACTGGTGAGCTGAAACCGGGTGAAAAACTCCCGAGCGAGTTAGAACTCTGCGAGAAGTTCGGCATCAGCCGTACAGCGCTTCGCGAGTCAACCAAGCTTTTATCGGCAAAGGGACTTATTACATCAAAGCCCAAAGTCGGTACCAATGTAATGTCTCGTCAGCATTGGCACTTCTTAGACCCTCAGTTTTTAGATTGGGTAAAAGACACAGACAACGTTCAACGATTCTTAACCCAGTTCCTTGGTTTAAGAAAAGCGATCGAGCCAGAGGCGTGCTCACTAGCAGCAAGAAATGCTTCAATCGAACATCGTAAAGCGCTGTCGGTCTGTTTCCAGAACATGAAGCATGCGGCGTTTACTCACAATTATTCTTCGTGGACGTTGAACGACCACGAGTTTCACAAAACCATTTTTTTAGCGACCGCAAATCCGTTTTATATCCCGTTCTCCAATATTTTGGAGTCGCTGTTCAAGACCTTTATTGATGAAGCCGCGGTCGGCGGACGATTCTGTCTTGATGAACACGGGGCTATCTACGACGCGATTATGATGGGTGATGCTGAGCGAGCAAAAGCGGCATCTCAACTATTACTTAATGATCACAACCAGAGGCTTGCCCTACTGGAAGCGGTCTAACGAATACCTAGAGGAAAGACAATGTTTGTATACAACAAAGACTCAGTACTTGAAGATCAGGGTGGCGGTCTACGTCGTAAAGTTCTAGCATACTGCGAAAACATGATGACTGTAGAAGTTCACTTCGAAACAGGTACTGTTGCACCAATGCACAACCACCCACACGAGCAAATCACTTACGTGGTTTCTGGTGAGTTCGAATTCACTGTAGGTGACGAGACTAAGATCGTTAAAGCTGGTGACACTGTCTATAAAGTGCCAAACATCATGCACGGTTGTAAGTGCCTTAAAGAAGGCATCCTAATCGATAACTTTACTCCAATGCGTAAAGACTTCGTATAATAGCCAAGCTATTAATAAAAATATTATAAAGGAACGGTTTCATATAACCGTTCCTTTTTTATATTTACAGGATGATATTAAATTAAGTAGACATCACATATTCGACATAATCGTATTTACCTATTTAGACCAAGTGATAATATGAAATAAATAATTACAAATTATAAACGTAGCCATGGAAAGCACAAAAGAGAGTATTCACGTAAAGATTTCCAGTGAAATTGCTAAAAATATCATTACAGGTCAGTATAGTAATTGTTCACTACCGACCGAAATGGAGCTTTCTAGCCATTACTCTGTGAGTCGAAATAGTGTTCGCGAAGCACTCAAAATTCTCGCATCTAAGGGATTATTATGTTCCAAGCAGAAAGCAGGGACAAAAGTTACCCCGCGGAGTGAGTGGAATTTCTTAGACCCACAGTTGTATGAGTGGTTTTCTGAACTACCAGAGATGGAAGGCGTTATCGCAAAATTCATTCGCATGCAAAAGCTATTGATACCAGAGGCTTGTGCAGATGCGGCACTGAATGCAACCGGTGAACAACGTGTACAACTATCACGGGTTTTCCAAGCCTTTTCAACCCATATTCGAGAATCAGAGAACGACTTACTCAGTTCAAAACCGTTACTCAGTAGCTTCTACAGAACTCTCTTCATCGCATCCAATAACGAGCTTTTTTCTCCATACGCAAAAATTCTAGATATTTTATTCCACTCGAAAGATTATCAACTTTCTCAACCGACGATAAACACATTAGAAATATATCAAAAAATTTACGATTCCATTATGATTGCTGACGAAATGTCAGCACGAAAAGCTGCGCGAAAATTATTCAACTAGGTACTAAATTTCAAAATTTAAAAAGCCCGCTTCAAGCGGGCTTTTGTTTTACATTATTTATTCATAACGTTAATAAGCATAGCCTTGGTGTTTATTTTCGACTTTATAGAACGTAGCCTGAACATAGTCATTCGCATCACCGGTGTTATTCTGATTATATACACCCGCTTTAAAATACATATACTGCCCACCAGCATCATAACCACTGCTCGACATATCTACTTCTTGAACAACATCAGCTTTACCTTCACGCATAATCGTCACTGTTAAGGTATTACCTACCACTTTGATTTGATAGCTAAAGACCTCGCCGAGTTCAATACCGTCTGATGGGTTGCTCGCACTACTCGAGCGGCTACCGATCATATCGTACCAACTGTCTGAACCACCATTTGGTTCATGTGCAATATATATCGCGCCTTTGCTGTTGCCTGGAAGTTTACGATAGTAGATTCGAACCGGTTCATCATCATTTGCATGTATTTGCCCAACAATGACACGTCCAATTTGGCTACTGCTACCTGTTGTCGTGACATGATCTACTTTAAGCGTTGCATCTAAAGTACCATCAACACCACCAGCTGCAGTTTGGTCACTCGATGGCGCACTTGAGAATACCCAGTTATTTTTGCCGACACCCTTGGTACTATGTGAGGTATCGCCGCGACGCAGCATTTCACGCAGCTCCGAACGAGTGTAACTCGTATTGGTCGACGTTTTCGCGCCATCGACGGGTGCTTTAAAGGTCATGCCACCATCAGCTGCAGTAAAGAAAAACTCATTGTTTTCGTAGCTTGCCGACAACTCGTTCTCTTTAATAGTATCTGCTTTACCATCACCGTCGGTGTCTACTGGGATGCTGAGCGTCCAGTCCAACAAATCAAAATTGCCTGACGGTGCGACATTCGGATCCAAATCACCACTTGGTGGAGGCGTTACTGGAGGAGGCGTTCCATCTGAGCAGCCAAGGATTTCTGTTTCAAGGATACTGTTCCAGTTATTTGCGGAATTGCCTTCCCCAGTGATTCGAACGTAACGAGCACTCGTTTCTGTAACAGGGTAATTTTCAAAGCCAGTCGTGTTACCACTTGACGTCTGGTTTGATAGTACTCGCGTCCAACTGCTGTTGTCATCTGACACATCAACACTAAAGTAAGAGCTGCGGCTATTGCCTTTAAACCAGGCGATATTAACTTGTCCTACTGTTGTCGATGACCCGAGATCATAAGTAATGGTTTTGCCGATACCTTCTGATGACCATCGAGATTCATCGGCTAGACTTCCATCAATCGTCCAACCAGGTAAATGGCCATCGTTGGTTCCATCATCCGTTGCTGAAACAATAGTAATATCACCACTTTCACAGTTACCACCAGACGATGAGCTACCTGTCAGAACAAAGTCGTCAAACCTTCCTTCAGATTGGTAATAAGCACCACCAATTTCAATTGATGTTGCACTGCCAGAATTTAATGTCAGTTCAACTTTCGACCAACTACTCGAATTAGACGTTTTGCTGTAAACGGAACCTGCGACATTAGCACTGATCTCACCGCCACCTTTTACATAAGCAGATAAGGTGTAATCGGTATTAGAGCTGACTGAGACAGACTGGCTAAAACTGCCGCCCGAGCCAGAAATTTTTGCAGAGTGAAGCCCTGTATTGGCATCACCAGAGATTGAGGAGGGATCGGCATCTTGCCATCCGTCCCAATTACCATTTTCAAAACCATGGTTAGTTATATTAATAGACTCTGCCCATAGGGTACCGGGAGCAGCAGTCATAGCACTACACAACAAAACCTTATACATTAACGTGCGTTGCATGTTATTTCCTTGTATTGGATTGAGGGAGCCCTCGACAACTTACTGAGGGTAGAAAAGTTGTTGTCTTTCTTATTGTCTGAATTTTGGATAAAAAAATAGGAAGGCCCGATCCCTTCCTATTTCTAATTTGATTGCGTTACTTCGCTTCTGCTTCTTGCATGTTCGATTCAACACTTTCGTCGACAGCTTTCACAAGCAGCATACCGACTGCGAATACGATAGCACCACACAAGATGAACACTCCGCGCCCCCACAGTGGGTTAGGTAGTAGCGCCATTAGACACACACCAACACCTGCTACCGCGATTAGCTTACCAAGCATTTGACGCTGCTTGTTATCCAGTTTCTTCTGAGCCGCTGACTCAGAAACAAGTGGCGTTGCTAGGTTACCGAAGAACTTGTCTACGTCTGCTTGACGCTTCTCAGTTAGTGGCTTGTAGAACAGCGTTGATAGTACGAAGAAGCCACCTGTTAGTGAGATATGAGCCATTAGACCAATCGCTACTTTCACATCAGACCATTCACGCTTAGTTAGCTCTTCTAGGCCGAATGCCGCTGAAACCATCTCTGCGTTGATAACAAAACCTACGACATAAGAAACGATACCACCAACGACTAGCGTACCCCAGCCAGCCCAGTCAGGCGTTTTCTTGATAAAGAAGCCAAGGAATGCTGGAATCGTCATTGGGAAGCCGATCAAAGCACCCACATACATCATGGTATCGAACAAGCTCAGACCCTTCAGTGAGTTGATGAACTGTGCGATTAGGATGATAGCGAAACCAAATACTGTTGAAGTGATCTTAGAAACCGTTACTAGCTCTTTCTCAGACGCTTGACCCTTACGAACGATCGGCTCATAGAAGTTCTTAACAAAGATACCTGAGTTACGGTTAAGGCCAGAGTCCATTGAAGACATGGTTGCTGCAAACATTGCGGCTACTAGTAGACCTACCATACCTGCTGGCATGTACTCTTGAACAAAGTATAGGTAAGCAAAGTCACCCGCTTTTTTGCCTTGTTCTGGGTAAGCAGCTGCTAGGTCAACACCTTGACCTGCAATGTACCAAGACGGCATGAACCAGATGAATACACCACAAAGCATTAGTACACACGCTAGTAGTGCAGCTTTCTTCGCGTTCTTTGAGTCTTTCGCCGCTAGGTAGCGGTATGAGTTAAGCATGTTATTTGTGATAGAGAACTGCTTAACAAAGATGAAGAATGCCCATAGGCTGAAGATGCTTAGGTAGTTTAGGTTGTTACCCGCTAGGAATGAACCACCTTCTTGTACTGGGAAGTTGTTAACGATTTCGCCAACACCGCCGCCTTGAACGACAGCAACGACAGCACACGTCACGGTTACCGCCATGATGATAACCATCTGCATAAAGTCAGATGCGATAACCGCCCAAGAGCCACCAGTTACTGACATCGCCAATACAACAAGACCTGTTACCCAAATGGTAAGGTTCATGTCGAAACCGAAGATGCCTGATGCGATAATTGCTAGTGCGTTTAGCCACACACCCGCAGATACGACACTGTTAGGCATTGAAGACCAAGTAAATACTTGCTCGTTCGTTGCACCAAAACGCATGCGAATCGCTTCAATAACGGTTACTACACGCAGCTGACGGAACTTCGGCGCAAAATACGCGTAGTTCATAAAGTAGCCAAATGCGTTTGCTAGGAAGATAAAGGCGACTGCAAAACCATCGTTGTATGCTTTACCTGCTGCACCTGTAAATGTCCAAGCACTGAACTGAGTCATAAAGGCGGTAGCACCAACCATCCACCAAAGCATGTTACCGCCCCCGCGGAAGTAATCACTGGTGGTATTAGTAAATGTACGGAACATCCAACCTATTGCCATTAGGAAGAGGAAATAGACGCCCACAATAACTGTGTTTAAATCCATGATCTGTGAATCCTTGTTGTCTTACTTGTTGTTACAATTCAATATACTCAGTTACGACGAACAATTGTAATACAATATACCCATACGTGACATGGTTATCGTTTTTCGCCAAGAAAAAGTCCAACTTAGTTACCCCGATCAAACTTTGTTACGCTTGTCATCCAAGCCTTACACTTTCTCTGCACCAACAGTAAGCAAATGACGCTGTTTGAATCTTTTTTCAAAACGACGTTTCAGCTAGCTTTTAGTGATTTTTATAGTCAATCATAATAAAAACCATGTAATTCATAGCACTATAAAGAGAATTCGCTCATTACACTCCCCCGCGAGGTCACACTAAAATGGGGCACCAAGTGTGAACAGATGTAAAAAAGTGTGAGCCAAATCTGTATATCAACAAAAACCAAGGGAACTAAAATGAAATATTGAGCCATTTCACAGAAAGTTCCCACTGACCCCATTAATATTTGTCATACATTAATTCAATAACAAAATAATTAATGAAATGGACTACCACGAGATAGGCTTTTGTCGGATGTTTCGGGAATCAAAGGGAAAACACCCAGCATTGGCTATTAAGTGAACAAGAAACACAGTCCCTCTCTATATACGGTGATAAACGATTATTGCGCTGACATCTAGCCGGCACAGTATCCGTTTGTCTCCACAAAGAAATGAAAATATAAATACACAAATAAGGGAAATATCAGTATGAAACTTAAGCAATCTGCTCTTGGTGTTGCGCTTGTATTACTGGCTGGTTCTGCAGCTGCGACAAGTTTGGATTATCGTACGGAATATAAGCATGATTCTGAAGATTGGGCTCACCGTATTAAAATTAGTGACTCAACAAAAGTTGCCGGTGGTAAATTGGCATTTGGCGTAGAGCAGAAGTTTCAAAGTGAAACTAATGATGATGAAGTAGGTAGCCAAGATTTTTGGAAAGGTGTATCACGTGGCGATTCTGAGTTCTCATGGGACTACACAAAAACAGTTGGCGAAAGTGGAAAATGGTATATCCAACCAGGTATGCCAATTACATTCGGCAGCAACAAAACAACCTGGAAGCCTCAATTCCGCGTTGGTTATAAAGCAGACTTCGGTTTGACTACAGCACTACGTTACCGTCATGAGTTCCAAGTATTCAACGCGAACGGCGGTACGACTAACCTAGCGGGCGGCGGTAAACTAGACCGCACAGATTCAACGATTCAACAAGGTAAGTTGACTCTAACGGGTTCATATAAGTTTGCTAAAGATTCTCAGTTCAAAGATCTAAAATTGAGCTACGAAGCAAACTATAACCACAACTACGATAACGTTCGTCTAGCGAACGACAAAAACTGGGAATGGGATCTAGGTATTAAAGCGGGTTACCAAATTGGTGACTTCCAGCCATACCTAGAGCTATGGACTATCGATGGCCTATCATCTGCAACAAACGAGCGTCAGCTACGTACTCGTCTAGGTCTTAAATACAGTTTCTAATTATCGCAGTAACAAAACAAGTAATGCCCAGATCTCTGGGCATTTTCCTTCATCTATTTAATAGAGAAGAAAACGATGAACCCGAATACTTTAGCGAAGTACCTAGGCTCTGCAGCACTTGTTGTCTCTTTTGTTAGTTTTGCGGATACTGCTCCATACTCTTACACTCAATACCAGTCAGTTCTTGACGATTCTTACCTTCAAGCCCCGACCAGCACTAAGCTGATCAAACAAGGGGACTTTGCAGGTCAATACAATCAATATTTCCACGTCCCTGATTTTGGTAATCAGTGGATGACGTTCACCGTTACTGGCGACCACAAACGCTCTGAGTTACGCCAAGTCTATGAATGGTACAGTGACGATGGCGACCTCAACAAAATGATTGGCGAAGTCTTTATTGACTCCCCGCTATCTGGCTCAGTGGACGAAATCACCTTCATGCAAGTCCACGACGTAACGAACAATGGCAATGCCATTAACAAACCCCTCCTTAGACTCGTTTGGTTGCGAGAGAGAAACAATATAGAGAATGGCATTTGGGCTGTTATTAAGAAAGATGCCGATGCATCGAGTAGTAGCTACGACAAGATCTATATTACCCAACATCTCGAATCTCAACCGATTAAATTCGAAGTAAGAATTCAAAATAATGAAATGACCATCAAAAAAGATGGTGCCGCAATAAATGGCCTTTCTAAATACAACATCTCCTATTGGAGCAATCTAGAAAGTTACTTTAAAGCGGGCGTTTACAATCAGGATGATGGTACTGGTACGGTTCAATTCAAGAGCCTCAAGTACTACACGCAATAATTTCTTTTTCTTAGAAAGTTACAAAAGAACCACGTTTATTTGGTTGCCCCGTCGGCAACAAGGAGTAGTTATGTCTGGTGTTCAGTTAAATAACATCGTGAAAGCGTATGGCGATACCAGTGTCGTGCATGGAATTAATTTAGAAGTAAAGTCGAAGGAGTTTATTGTTTTAGTGGGTCCTTCCGGCTGCGGGAAGTCAACGACACTAAGAATGTTAGCTGGCCTAGAAGAGATCACCGATGGTGATATTCATATTGAAGACCGCCGAGTTAACGAAGTAGCACCAAAAGACCGTGACGTCGCTATGGTGTTCCAAAACTACGCGCTTTACCCTCACCTCAGTGTTTTCGAAAATATCGCGTTTGGCCTGAGAATTCGCAAGGTACCAAAAGATGAAGTCACTAAGTCGGTTAATGATGTTGCGGAAATCTTAGGTTTAACCGAGCTCCTAGAGCGCCGTCCTGCCGATCTGTCTGGTGGTCAACGTCAGCGCGTTGCCATGGGTCGAGCGATTGTTCGCCATCCTAAAGTGTTCCTATTTGATGAACCCCTTTCGAACTTGGATGCCAAACTACGCACTCAGATGCGCGCTGAGATCAAACGCCTACACCATCGCCTAAGTGTCACCAGCGTCTATGTTACCCACGATCAGGTCGAAGCGATGACACTCGCAGACCGTATCGTCGTTATGAGTAACGGCAAGATTGAGCAAATTGGTACCCCGATGGAACTGTTCAATAGTCCGGTTAACACCTTCGTTGCTACGTTTATCGGTTCACCACCGATGAATCTTATCGAAGCACGTGCCTCTTTACATGAAGATGGTTGGTACGCTGAGTTTGAAGAAATCGAATGCAAACTGCCAAATGTCGCAGGTCTTGAGCACAACAAGAGCATTCTTCTTGGCATCCGACCTGAATACATTGATATCGAACCTATCGATCATGCTAGTGCTATTCCAGTTCACATCGACCTTGTGGAGACGTTGGGCTCAGAAGCACTCCTCCACACCAAGTTTGTTGGTAAGCCATTTGTGGTTAAGGCAGAAACCCATGGTCGAATCGATCATCTCGATCGCGTGAACACGCTCTATTTCCGTGAAGATGCCATCACTGTATTTGACCAATCTACGGGCAACGCCCTCGAGCGTATTGCGGTGAACTAAACGGAGCATGTGTTATGGAAAACCTTCATCAGAACTCTGGTGAGACACTTAAATCGTCTACTCCGCAGAGCAAACTGCAGAAAAAAACAAAGTGGCTCATCAATCACTTCAAAAATGAGTGGCAGCTTTATGTGTTGCTCGCTCCGACCGTAATTTGGTTTTTAGTCTTCCTCTATAAACCTATGTACGGCCTGCAAATCGCCTTTAAAGACTACAGTGTGTTCCGTGGTATCACTGAAAGTCCTTGGGTTGGCTTTGAACACTTCGTAACCCTGTTCGAGAACGATCAGTTCCTTCGAGCCATTCGCAACACCGTCATGATCAGTGGTGCCAGCCTTATCTTTGGCTTCCCCGTGCCGATTATTCTTGCGTTAATGTTCAACGAAATTCTCAATGCCAAGTTTAAGCGCACGGCACAAACGATTGTGTATCTGCCGCACTTTATCTCAGCGGTTATTATCGCCGGTATCGTGATCACCGCATTTTCACCCTCTACTGGCGTGGTGAACTTGTTCCTCAATGCGCTTGGTTACGACTCGGTTTACTTCCTGACCAAACCGGAATGGTTCCGTTCAATCTTTGTCGGAACAGGTATTTGGCAAGAAGCGGGCTTTAGCTCCATCGTGTTCCTCGCTGCCATTGCTGGCGTTAACCCATCGCTTTATGAATCCGCAGTCGTAGACGGCGCTTCACGCTGGCAAATGATGTGGAAGATCACGCTACCTTGCATCTTACCGACGATCATCATCATGTTGATCATCCGTATCGGTAACATCCTAGAAGTTGGCTTCGAGATGATCATCATGCTCTATCAGCCAGCAACTTACGAAACCGCAGACGTCATCAGCACCTTTATTTACCGTCAAGGTATTCAAGCTGCTCAGTACGATCTCGCCGCTGCCGCAGGTCTGTTCAACGCTGTCATCGCCTTTATTTTGGTTATGACCGCCAACAAGATCAGTCGCCGCGTCTCTTCAACATCGCTGTGGTAATGGAGTAAGTTATGAGCCAAGCAATGAACATGAACCTCTACTCCCGCGGAGATAAGGCGTTTGTCTATCTGAATATGTTCCTCGTGGGTATCTTTACGATTAGTACGCTTTACCCGTTCATCTATGTCGCTTCTATGTCGATAAGTGCCGGTGATGCGGTGACAGCAGGTCAGGTTGTGCTAACGCCAGTCGATATCACCTTCGCGGCTTACGAAAAGGTCGTTACCGATCCTGCGTTTTGGATCTCTTATAAAAACACCTTTATCTACACTTTCGGCGGAACCCTGGTCAGCCTACTGATTATCGTTCCGGGCGCTTACGCGCTTTCTAGACCACAACTACTAGGCCGTAAGTACTGGAACATCTTAGTGGCGTTTACAATGTGGTTTAACGCCGGGATGATTCCGTTCTTCTTGAACATGCGTGACTTGGGACTACTTGATAGCTACTTCGGTATCATCATTGGTTTCGCCTGTAACGCATTCAACATCATCCTATTGCGTAACTTTTTCGAAGCGATCCCAAAATCGTTTGAAGAAGCCGCGCGAATGGATGGTGCGAATGACTTCCAAGTGCTCTGGAAGGTATTCATCCCACTCGCAAAACCTGCCCTCGCAACGGTCACTCTGTTCTGTATCGTCGCACGTTGGAACGGCTTTTTCTGGGCCATGGTGTTACTTCGTGACGAGAGTAAGGTTCCACTCCAGGTTTATCTGCGTCAGATCATCACTCAACTTACCGACGACGATACGTTCGCCAGTACTTTGATTAGCTCAGCCTACTCATTTGAAACAGTCAGTGCGGCAATCATGATCTGCTCAATCATTCCAGTACTTCTGATTTATCCATTTATTCAAAAGTACTTCAACAAGGGAATTATGTTGGGTGGGGTTAAAGAGTAACCCCCTCTTCCTAATACAAAAACAATATAACGAGAAAGGAAACAAAAGATGAATGTAAAAATCACTGCGTTGTCTACCCTGATCGCTGCCACGCTTGCTACCCCAGCATTCGCAGCGGAAGATGGTGCATACAAAGTGGCAGATAAGCCAATCAAACTCGACATCCACCTGCATCAGAAGAAATTTGTATACAGCAACGACTGGCCGGTAGAGAAAGAAGCGGCGCGTCTAACAAACGTTCACCTAAACAACGTTGCATCCATGGCGACAACCAAAAGTGAGGAAGCTTTTAACCTACTGATCGCATCAGGTGATTTGCCTGATATCGTTGGTGGTTCAAGCATGAAGAACAACGTAAACACCTATGGTCCAGAAGGCGCGTTTGTTCCCCTAAACAAGCTGATTGAAGAGCATGCACCAAACATTAAAGCCTTCTTTGACGCCAACCCAGATGTCTGGGCATCGATCAAAGCGTCTGACGGCAACGTGTATTACATCCCTTACCTTCCAGATGGTAAGTACGGTCGTGGCTACTTTATTCGTTATGACTGGTTAGAAAAACTTGGTCTAGAGCCACCTAAGAACGTTGATGAAATGTATGAAGTGCTTAAAGCCTTCCGCGATAAAGATCCAAACGGCAACGGCAAAAAAGATGAAGTACCTTTCTTTGCTCGTCACTGGCAAGAGATGGTTCGTCTGGTCACACTATGGGATGGCCGCACATCTGGCTCTGATGTCTTCCACGACTTCCATGTGGTCGACGGCCAAATCAAGCATGGTTACGCCGGTGAAAACTACAAAGTGGGCATCCAAAACCTAGCAAAATGGTACAAAGAAGGATTGATTGACGCCGAAGTATTCACGCGCGGCAGCCGTTCACGTGAGTACTTACTATCTGCTGACCTAGGCGGCATGACACACGACTGGTTCGCATCGACCTCTGGCTATAACGACTCATTGGCAGATAAAGTTGAAGGCTTCCAATTTAAGGCGTTCGCGCCACCAGCCTCTATTAGTGGCCAGCGTGTTGAAGAACACCGCCGCGCAAAAGTAAAACCTGACGGCTGGGCTATCTCCTATACCAATGAGCATCCAATCGAAACCATTAAATACTTCGATTTCTGGTTTACTCAAGAAGGTAAGCGTCTGGCTAACTTTGGTATCGAGGGTGAGCACTACGATTTAGTTGATGGCAAGCCTATGTTCAAGAAGGAAGTTCTCGAGGCAGATACACCAGTGAATGCGCAGATGTGGGCGATTGGTGCTCAGGTTCAACGTGGCTTCCCGATGGATTACCAAAACGAAGTGCAATGGTCCAACAAATACGCGCTTGAAGGCATCGAGCTATACGATCAGGGTGACTACCTGCTAGAACCATTTATGGGCGTCTCGCTAAATACAAAAGAGAAAGACATCTATGACAAGCACTGGGTGACGATCCGCGACTATATGGTGGAGATGCAGCAAGCTTGGATTCTGGGCTCTCGAGATATCGAGAAGGATTGGCCTAAGTATCAAGAAAGCATTGAACGTATGGGTTACAGCAAAGTGGTTAGTGCAATGCAAGCCGCTTACGACCGAGCATACAAAACAAACTAGTTGTTTCTGGGAAGAGAGAAGTTTAAGGGAAAGCGGCCGCTTTCCCTTTTTTAGTTAATGGGAGTCAGCTTCCAAACGATTGCCGCTCTAGATTTTGGCATTCGACACTGATTGCAGTAGTAACCTACGTTACCGCATGCCTTCATTGCGTCTAGTTTATGGCTACAATCTGGGCAAAATGGCGTTTTGTCATAGCTAACTTTGCAGTGACTGCAGGTTCGACCGCCCTCATTTTGTACATCAATGTGACAGGTCGGACACGGTAATGTGAGTGCCTGTATTGTCGCGTGATCCATATTTCCACTCTCCACTAAACGATTACCACCACGTCACTTTTCATCGCTTGCAATGGATAGACTTAATCAAAGCGCCAGTATAAATGCTTCTTTTCGATGGAGAAAAATTCACCGGCATCCATACCCACAATTATCGAATGGTACGGCACAGCACCTATAGTTGTTATGCAAAGATTCGTTATCGTGAGCGCGTTTGGGGATTACGTGAATGAGATCAAACAAATTTAAAACTGCATTTCAAATTTGTTGATTAGGACGTGTTTGTCATATAGAGTTAGCATTATATGTCATACATTATGACTAGATAAAGTCATTCATCGATTCGCGTAACGGGACGCAGACTATGATTCTCAATGCATTCAATCTAGAAGGGAAAGTGGCCATCGTCACTGGCTGTAATACGGGTCTCGGTCAAGGGATTGCGGTCGGCCTAGCAGAGGCTGGCTGTAATATTGTGGCAGTAAACCGCTCTGCGCCAACCGAAACGGAATCGAAGGTCACAGCGTTAGGTCGTCAGTTTCTCGATATTCGAGCAGATCTCATGACCACTCAGGATATTCCATCGATAGTTGAGAAAACGATCGAAACGTTCGGTCGCATCGACATCCTTGTCAACAACGCTGGCATTATTCGCCGCGCCGATGCCATTGAATTTACTGAAAAAGATTGGGACGACGTGATGGATGTGAACGCCAAAACCGTCTTCTTTTTATCTCAAGCCGTTGCAAAACAATTTATCGCACAAGGCGAAGGCGGCAAGATCATCAACATCGCGTCCATGCTGTCATTCCAAGGCGGGATCCGCGTGCCTTCTTATACGGCTTCAAAAAGCGGCATCATGGGTGTGACACGCCTAATGGCAAACGAGTGGGCTAAGCACGGTATTAACGTTAATGCTATTGCGCCTGGCTACATGGAAACCAACAACACCGAGGCTCTGCGTGCCGACGAAACTCGTAATCAAGAGATCCTAGCGCGCATTCCAGCTGGGCGTTGGGGAACACCAGAAGACCTAGCTGCGCCATGCGTATTCTTAGCCTCACCAGCTTCTGATTATGTGAACGGCTACACCCTCGCTGTAGATGGCGGCTGGCTGGCTCGCTAATAGCACCGACAACGAATTTAACCTGGAGATCCAAATGAAAATTGCACTAATGATGGAGAACAGCCAAGCGGGGAAAAACGCGGTTGTACTTAACGAACTTGAGCAAGTTGCACGGACACAAGACGATACCGTATTCAATGTGGGCATGAGCGATGAAAATGACCACCACCTTACTTATATTCACCTAGGTATCATGGCTAGCGTTCTTATCAACTCTAAAGCGGTCGATTTTGTTGTAACGGGTTGCGGCACCGGACAAGGGGCAATGATGTCTCTGAACATCCACCCTGGTGTTGTCTGCGGATACTGCCTAGAGCCGTCTGATGCATTTTTGTTTAACCAAATCAACAACGGTAACGCCCTGTCTCTTGCTTTCGCAAAAGGCTATGGTTGGGGTGCTGAGCTCAATGTCCGCTATATTTTTGAGAAGGCATTTACGACTGGTGAACGCGGTCAAGGCTACCCACTAGAGCGTGCTGAGCCACAGCAGCGCAATGCAGGATTGCTTAACGATGTTAAAGCAGCAGTAGTGAAAGAAAACTACCTTGAAACACTAAAAGCTATCGAGCCAGAACTGGTTAAGACAGCAGTCAGCGGCGAGCGCTTCCAGCAGTGTTTCTTCGAGAACAACCAGTCTCCAGAGATCGAAGCTTATATTCGTTCAATTTTGGACTAATAGATAAAAGTCCGCTCCGGTATGTACAGACATAGCGGAGCGGATACTGAGTTAAATTTCTACAACTACCTTGCCAGTAGCCTTGCCTGCTGACAATCTCTCGTGTGCCTTGCCGATATCTTCCAGTGTAAACTCAACATCATCCAACACCGGAGATAACTGTCCAGATTCTGCTAACTTAGCGACTTCTTTAAGAATATCTTGATGCTCCTGTTGGCGTACGCCGTGAATCATTTGAATCAGCATAAACACCACATGCAGCGATAATCCCTTCATATGTACCAAAGAAAGATCAAGCGACAGCAAGGTTACGGTAGAGGCTACATGACCGTTCAACTTCGCCGCTTCAAATGACTTCAGCATGTTCTCACCACCGACAGAATCAAAGACCACATCAAACCCAGCGCCACCTGTATATTTGGCGACATAGTCTTCAACTTTATCAGTTTTATAGTTAATCACTGACGCGCCGAGCAAGTTCATCAATGGGACATGTTCATCACGCCCAATCGTGGCACTGACGTCTGCGCCCATCGCTTTAGCAATTTGAATCGCGATATGTCCTACCCCACCAGCGCCGCCATGAACTAGAACCTTATCCCCTGCTTTGGTATTGGCACGCGTTAAGCCCTCATAAGCAGTGATGGCAACCAGAGGCAGTGCGGCGGCCTCTTTCATAGATAAGTTACTCGGCTTGTGAGCGATTAGCCTCTGGTCAGCGGGCATGTATTCCGCTAATGAACCTTGAAGAGCGCCTAAGCCACCCGCGCAGCCATACACTTCGTCACCAACCTGAAAATCAGTCACATCATCAGCGACAGCTTCTACCGTTCCGGCAAAGTCCATACCCAAGATCGCAGGGGTCGCCGGGGAGAATGGGAGCGCCTCACCGAGTTCGCGTATCATTGTATCGACCGTGTTGACGCTAGAGGCAGCAACCTTAACGAGAACTTGTCCTGATTGAATGTCAGGCTTGGCGACATCCGCCACTTCAAACGCATCGGGACCACCATAACTATTAACTACCATCGCTTTCATTGTGACTTTCCTTACTGTTGGGTTTGGTGAAGCTATGAACAGTATAGGTGGTAATGGAGGGATTCGATCAGTCAGTTTTGGGGCCCGCTAAAGCATAACAGCAAGCAGAGAAATCATTTTTCAGTACCAGAAATTTACACTACATGACTGGTACTGAAAGTTGTAGGTTATTACTTTAAGCAAGATTGACGTTTATTAGCTTACTTTGCACACTCACTATTATTAATTTCTGCATCACTGGAAACGGTACATACTTTTGCAGTGCCGTTATTTAGAGCTTGATTTAAGTCTTTGGCAGTAGGATTGCCATTAATAACAACATCTTCAAACTGATTAATCTGAGCTTGACTTAACACACTATAATCAAGACCATAGTTGCTGATAATAGGGTCTTGTGTACCATTCTCAAAACAGTACTCATTTAACGTATAGTTAAAGACCGTTATAGTATCATTACTATATTCACCATCAACAAAAGCTTCTAACTTACACACCAGCGCTCCCTGATTTTTTTCATCAGTAGATGGTAGTCGAGGTACACCCGCAAACATATAAAACTGATCTGAATCACGGGTCAGGGTAAAGGTCTCTGAATTATGATTCCAGTATCCAGTGTCTGGAAGTCCTTTTCCATAGCCCCAAATTGATGTCGTATCAATGTTACCTGTATACATAAGGTTATTACAGGTATTATTGAAAAAGTGGTAACTATCCCTTTTCTCATTTTCATCAATAACACGAACAACTTTCGAGTTATTGGCACAAACGCTGCTTGTACCACTGCCGTCAACACCATCCCCGTCGCCTGAACCACAGCCATAAAGCACACCCAAAACACTAAATAGTACAATTGTCTTTTTCATTATTAATTCCATGTAAACCACTGATATATTTTTATAAATTCGTGGCAATTATTCCAAATATTAAAATCAGTTGCTTATTGAAATTATAGTTTTTTAGTTGTCATCACGTTTTGTAGGGAATTGATGGGTATATTCGTCACATAATGTACAAACTTAAAAGAAATAACACGACCGTTTAGTAACATACTAATATAATGCCAGGTGTTTTTATTCGATATGGAAATAGTAGAAATATATGTCGACTAATTTATCCTCTTTTTAAAAGACAAATATGTCAGTACGAGCGTATTTTCCATACGCTCCCTAAAAAACAACGAAATTTTCACCAAGTATCAATGCAAACTTGCTATAACTATTTTGTGCTCGAAGCAAACAGCGCACCACCAGCAGACATAAAGAAGCCCCCCATCACCTTGTTAAAGCGCTTGATGTTTTTCTTACTCGATAGCCAGGGGTTAACCTTAGCGCCAAGCCTTGCATACACCAACATGATCAAGGTATCGATCACAACCCATGTCAGAGCGAGCACCACAAACTGGCTAAGTTGAGGCGCATTCACGTTAATGAAGTTGGGAAACAGCGCGGTAAAAAACAGTAGGTCTTTAGGATTGCTGATACCCACCATATAGGCTTTTTTGAGAATACCACGCTGGGTAAACGCGACTTTCTCTTGTCCGGTATCTGCACTCAACCCCGACTCAGTTCCCGTATCTCTCCAAGCCTGGTATCCAAGATAAACAAGATAGAGTGCACCAAAGATTTTCAGAAGCAAAAAGACTTCTGATGATGCCGCCAAAATAGCGCCCAAACCGACAGCAGAAAGGAACATCAAGGTTAGCGACGCGAACGTCCCGCCAAATACAGTCGCAAGGGCACTAGACTTCCCATATTTAACGCCGTGTGCAATGCACAGCATCGCCGAAGGACCGGGTGATGAGATTAACACCGTAATCACGCCCACATACGCCAACCATAAGCTCCATTCCATTTTTCGTCCTCCTTGCGTGTAGCCTATTCTTCAAACGTATGCTCTGAAGCACACATATCCCCCAACCTTACCGCTGTCGCCTCTTCAAGTCGAACAAAAAATATACATACCATTGAATAAGCTAATCTAAAGAGGAGGATTCCACCCATCAAAAGCGATTCGTCTCCGAAACCATTCTCCCGTAGTTTTTCCTCACCACTTATTGAATCTACTTTCGAGGACTAACTATGAAAGACGTAATTTTTGGCATCATGGGAAACATGGGACCGCAAGCCGATGCGCTATTTCAAGACATCATCGCACGTGAAGAAAACAAACAAGGTGCGCAAAGCGACCAAGAGCACATGAGCTTGGTTGTGATCAACAACTCAGATATTCCAGATCGCTCTGAAGCCATCAACGAAGGTGGACCCGATCCTGTCCCTGAAATGGTTCGCTCAGCACAGATCATGGAGTTGAACCACGTTGAGTTTGCAGTAATGCCTTGCAATACTGCGCACCACTTCCGCCCAGACGTTCAAAAACAGACCAGCGTCTATTTGGTGGACATGCTTAAAGCAACCACAGAGAAGATCCAAGCGCAAAACCCACAAGCCGTGGTTGGCGTGCTTTGTACTACTGGCACCTACAACTCTGGGATCTACGATCGCTACTTGACTGAAGATGAGATCACTTACTTCAAGCCCAACACTGAAGAGCAAGAGAACTACGTTCATAGCGCAATCTACGGACACAAAACGGGGGACAAAACCCCAAGTGGCCAAGACATTCGCGAAAAATGCGGCATCAAAGCGGGCGAACTGGACAAAAACGCTGACCTTCTCAGCAAAGCCATTGAGTCTCTAAAAACTCAAGGTGTGAATACCGTTATCCTTGGCTGCACTGAGCTGCCACTGGTGCGCCCTGCGCTTGAGAAAAACTTCCCAGAGATCTACTTCATCGATCCAATGGAAGCGGTTGCAGAGCGTGTTGTTCACATCTATCGACGCGCAGATAAAATCCTGAACAGCACCCCCATCACAGACACCACACCAATCAACATTGCCGATATCGTCAATGAAGACGACATGGTGACGTATGTAGTGGAAAAAGCTCGTCAGGCAAGAAGAGAAGCGCTACTCAAAGCATCATAAGTATTATGGTTTGAGTCATCGCATCGTTAAGAGCGGTGATAAAGTCCAGTAGTAGCGGTTAGCGCTATCGACTGTTATTACTGGCCACTAAGCAATCATAAAATGCCAACGCAGCAGGCGATAATGCGGTCTTTGCTCCCTTTAATACAACCGAAAAGTCACTCGTAAACCACCACTGTTCTGGGTTCACTGCCACCAGTGACTGTTGAGATCGGTTGCTTTCAATAAGATGACTAGGGAGAAAGCTCAAATGCGTACCCGCCATCGCAAGCAAAGCGCCAGATTCAACATTCCAGCCATCGATAAGTTTTAATTGTTGGTATTGGCCTACATTCAAAAGCTTACGCATTACCTCAGAGGCGTAACCACCAATGTTAATGCGTCGTCCCTCGAGCGAGTGATTGCGAGTTTCAATTTCCTTTGCAACGTCTTCACGGGCAAAAAGATAACTCTTTTCAGTGAACAGAAACTCTGTGTGACTGAAAACATCAACTTGATGTTCGGCAAGAACGACGATCATCATATCTAGCTGGCCCTTCGCCAGCTTTTCATTAAGTAAGGTGTAATCGCCAACTTCTAGCATGAGCTCCACGCTGTCGCTCAGCTTATAAAAATTTTCGATAGCGGTCGGAACCGGATTACTAGGAAGCGTAATGGTATTATCGAGAATACCGACACGCACTTGCCCCGTCAGTTTTGACTGTACTCCCTTCAATTTAAAGGCAAAATCACTAAGAACATTACTTAGCTCATTTGCATAACCATACACAGTGTGCCCTTCACTTGTTAAATCAAACCCACTTCGGCCGCGCTTACAAAGCGTCACGCCCAAGCTCTTTTCGAGCTCTATTAACTGATTACTTAGCACTGGCTGACTCAGCCCAGTACTTACGGTAGCATTGCTGATGCCGCCCTGCTCAACGATCTCGCAGAAAATCTCTAATCGTCTCAGGTCGCGCTTGTCCAGTTTCTCAATATGAATAGCCATAATTTAATACATAACTAAAAACGAATGTTTGTATCTAATAATATGTATTTATTTGTATGTAACAAGCTGCTAACTTTTTTTATGTGAACTTTATGGATAATTATTTAGGAGCTTAGGATGGCGAACACACAAACAACACGGAAGATTGATGACTTTGAGTTAGAGCCCGTACCCGAGAAGGCAAAACGCTCGTGGTACGTCATCAGTCTGATCTGGCTTGCAATTGGTATTGATATCTCTGGTCTGTTCTTGGGTGCGTTTCTGAGTACCGGCCTCACCATTCACGACGCCCTATTTGCGACGTTCGCAGGCTCTGCCATTCTCGCCGTACTTGCCATGCTTTGCGCTAATATTGGTTTCCAATCTGGCGTCTCCACACCGCTAATGAGTAGCTCTGTATTTGGTCGCCACGGTGGTAAGGTCCTCGGCGCTATCAACGGTATTTCTCTTGTCGGCTGGTTCGCGTTTCAAGCGGACTTTTTCGCCTACATACTTGTCGATGCGCTAGCGCAGTATGACATCGTCGTCTCTCACTTTATTGCGCTTGTTGGCGGTGGTGTACTCATGATGATCACCGCTATCTATGGTGTCCGAGCGCTTGGTAAGCTGAGTGCCTATTCTGTACCACTCATGGTGACACTGATTACCGTTGGCCTATTTATGGCGGCAGGTGCACAGAGCGCGGGTGACAAGGTTATTGAGTCACCATTATCTATGGGTGAAGCGATTTCCTATGTCATGTCGATTTGGATCCTTGCTGCTGTCGCGGCTCCTGATATTGCCCGCTACGCGAAAACGCGCAAGGACGCGATTCTAGGTGCCGGTTTTGGCTTCCTATTTGGTAACAGCGCAACGATTGTGGTTGCACTGCTGCTCACGCAAATGACCGGTTCCGACGACCTCGTCAATGTGTTCTTCGGTATTGGTTTGGGTATGGCTGCAATCATCGTGCTGGTGTTTGCTCAGTGGACGACCAACAGCAGTAACCTTGTCTCGGGCGCTCTGGGCATGTCGGTTGTGTTGCCAAATGTACCGCGTCCTATTTTGGTCATCATGATGACCATTCTTGGCCTCGCTATCGCTCAGCTTGGCATGATCGATATGTTTACTGCGTTTCTCACACTTCTGGGTGTGACGATTGCGCCTTCAGCGGGTGTTTACCTAGCTCAATACTACTTCTTAGATAAGTCTGCACTTGAGTTTGAACGTATTCAAAGTGCGCCAAACTGGATGCTAAAAGGCTTGGTTGCTTGGGCATTTGGTAGCACGGTGAGTGCATGTACCGCAGGCGAATTCTTCAACCTATTCTCATTAACCAGTATTTCAGCGATTGACGGCATTCTTGCGTCATTCGTTGCCTACATTGTGCTTGTGAAGCTGTCAGTATCAAATAAGGAAGCGGTTCGTGATTTTCAATGATCAAATGATTGATGACATTGCCCTTGGTGCCACTGTACTTGGCACCGGAGGGGGTGGTGATCCCTACAGTGGTGCGCTGATGGCTAAAGTTGCCATCGCCAATGCGGAAAAGCCTGTTGAGCTTATTTCGCTGGATGAGGTGAAAGATGACTGGATGACAGTGCCTTCGTCTATGATCGGCGCGCCAACCGTCGCCATTGAGAAACTCAACTCCCAAGATCAAATGTTGGTCGCGTTTGAAGCGATGGAACAAGCCGTCGGTGAGCGTATCGAAGCGACCTTCCCTATTGAGGTTGGCGGTTTCAACTCATTGATCCCTATTTTGGTTGCGGCTCAAAAAGGGATCCCAGTGATCGACTGTGATGCTATGGGGCGCGCATTCCCAGAGTCGCAAATGGTGACCTTTTACTTGGACGGTCTACCATCCGCACCCAACACGCTTGCTGATGAAAAGGGTAACGTCGTGACTTTACATCCTATCGACGGTGTTTGGTCTGAGCGATTTGCTCGCCCAATCACTGAGCAAATGGGTGGCTCTGCAGCGATGTGCGATTATCCTATGTATGGTAGAGAGCTCAAACGCAGCGCACTCGGTGCGACCCTGACCAAAGCCATGCAAATTGGTAAAGCCATTCGTGAAGCCAATGCTCGTGGTGACAGTGCAGTCGATGCCGTGTTGGACATCGTTGAAGGACACCGAATTATTAGCGGAAAGATTGTCGATATCGACCGAAATACCGGCGGTGGTTTCGTCACTGGCGGTGTCGTCATTGAGCCGCTTAAAACCTCTGAAAGCAATGCGGATCCCGTCTACGTTCATTTCCAAAATGAACTGTTGCTCGCTCACAAGGGAACTAAGGCGAGTGATATGAACCAAGAGTCGCTCCTAGCGTGCACACCCGATTTAATCAGCATCCTAGACTATGAAACTGGGCAGCCCATAACGACCGAACAGCTTAGATACGGACAGCGAATTGAGCTTATCGCTTACCCTTGCGATTCCAAATGGCGAACCGCTAAGGGTATCGAAGTCGCCGGTCCCGATTACTTTGGCTATGGCGTTGAGTATGTCGCCATCGAAAACCTTTCGAAACGTACAAATACGGAGGCAGAACTATGACAACCGCTATTTATCGCCTCGGTATTGATGTCGGTGGAACTAACACAGACGGTGTCCTTTTGGATGAGTCGCTCAGGGTTATCTCTAAGGTGAAAGTAGCGACAACACACGATATTTCGACGGGCATCGATAACGCCATTGATGAACTATTGCATCAAGCAAACCTGACAGGTGAGAGTGTCAAACATGCCATGCTTGGCACGACTCAATGTACCAATGCCATTGTTGAGAAGCGAGGTCTCGACAACGTAGGCATGCTTCGCCTAGCACTGCCGAGCGGCAGCGCTGTGCCACCTCTTTGTGGTTGGAGCGCATCTTGGCAAACCTTACTCGGCGAGCATTTCTATCAAGCCCACGGTGGCTATGAGTACGACGGTCAAAAAATCGCCGACGTGGATGAGCAAGAGATCCGTCAGCTATGTCAGAAGATGAAGGGCAAAGTAGATTCTATCGCGATTTGTGGTGTGTTTTCTCCCGTTAACGGTGACCAAGAGCTATTGGTTGAACAGTGGGTGAGAGAGGAACTGCCAGAGGCTAATATTTCCCTTTCACACAAGGTTGGCAGTCTAGGTATCTTAGAGCGTGAGAACGCCACTATTTTAAATGCGGCCCTGCAAGGCACAGCGAAACGCTTTGTCGAAGGATTTTGCCACGCGCTAGAGAAACACCACATCACTGTTACGCCCTATTTCGGACAGAATGACGGAACACTGATGTCGCAAGAATTTGCGCTTAAGTACCCTATTCTTACCGTAGCGTGCGGTCCTACCAACTCCATTCGCGGTGCTAGCCACCTGACTAAGCTTGATGATGCCATTGTGGTCGATGTCGGCGGTACTACGTCAGATGTAGGTGCACTGACACATGGCTACCCTCGCGAATCCAGCGTAGCGGTCGAGCTTGGTGAAGTGCGCACTAACTTTCGCATGCCGGATATCTTGGCCATCGCCATTGGTGGTGGTACCAAGGTGACGCTCACCGATGGTGATGTTCAATTAGGTCCTGAAAGTGTCGGTCATGAACTGACTCAGAAGGCGCTCAGTTTTGGTGGAGACACGTTAACCCTCACCGACGTAGCACTCACTAAACAAGTGATGGAATGGACAGGTAAGGCAAAGCAAGAGTCTATTGATTTGGAATCAGAAACGGCCAATCAAATATACGCTCATATGGTGGAAAAGGTTGAAGATGCCATCGACCGAATGAAGACCTCTGCCACTAAAGTGCCCGTTATTCTCGTTGGCGGTGGTAGCGCGCTAATGCCCAATGAATTTGAAGGTGTCAGCTCTGTCGTTCGTCCTGAACACTTTGAAGTCGCCAATGCGATTGGTGTCGCGCTCGGCGAAATATCGGGTCAGCTAGACAAGATTGTACCCATCGAGCCTAACCAAAGAGCAGAGGTACTGGCTGACCTGGAGAAAGAAGCCTGCCAACTCGCCATGGAAGCCGGTGCGTGTGCAAACAGCGTGTCAGTGATCGAGCGCAGTGAAATCCCCCTGAGTTACCTTCAGGGCAACATGGTGCACATCAAAATAAAAGCCGCAGGCAGAATCGCTTAAGTTATTGCTTTAAAAATAAAAACGCCTCATCGAATAATCGTTCGACGAGGCGTTTTAGTATCAATAGAAGATTAATACTTAAAGCGACGAATCTGGCTATCTAGCTCTGTGGTATTCGAGGTAATCGCCTCTGCAAGTACTTGAAGCTCATCGTTGACAGTGCGCATGTCAGCGGCGCTAGTATCGAGTTCACGCATGTCTTGCGCGACCGTATTACTTACATTGGATTGCTCTTCACAAGCACTTGCGACCGAGTCCACCATTGCGTTGATGCTGGTTACCGCTTCAATCATCTTAGTCAGTGCTTCTTGAGCTTCATCAGAGCTCACCTTAGTTAACTCAACCAACTGCTTGGACTCTTGAGTTGCATTGAAAGACTCGGTTGCCTCTTGCTGAAGGCTCTCGATAATAGACTCAATTTCACTCGTTGAATCATGAGTCTTGCTAGCGAGCGCTCGTACTTCGTCCGCTACTACCGCAAAGCCGCGTCCGCTCTCACCTGCACGCGCAGCTTCAATCGCAGCATTAAGTGCCAGAAGGTTTGTCTGCTCAGCAATGGCCTTAATAACCTCTACCACTCGACCGATGTCATCACTGCGATTCTTAAGTGCGTTCGCACGTTCTGCTGCTGTTTCGAGGTTAAGGGATAAATCCTCAACGTTTGATACGTTTTGAGCGATCGCCTGCTCACTCGATGCGCCTAATGATAGTGCGTCATTAGACTTAAACAGCGTATTTTCGGTGTTCGCTGCAATCTCGCTGGTTGCCAGATTAAACTGCTCAATCTTACTCAAACTTTCGTGAGTGAGCTGAAGCTGATTCTCTGTTTGCTCACTCACTGAAGAGCGCACTGAAGTAATAGCAGAACCGTTTTGTTTTAGGCTCTCTGTTGTGCGAGCGGTATCGATAACAATCTCTTGAACTGTCTCCACAAAGCGGTTGAACGCCTTCGCCAAGTCGCTTACTTCGTCATTAGACGTTGCGGTAACGCGAGATGTCAGATCACCTCCACCAGCGGCAATGTCATTCATACTTTTCGCCATGCCTTTGATTGGCGTAACGACCAAGCGATCCATGATGTATCCCAGTGACACAATCACCACAAGATACAAGGTGCCAAACATCATAAGCGAACGAAGCATTAAGCTTTGCAGCTCGTTTCTCGCTTGCTCACTGTTAAAGCCCAGTGATACTGAACCAATGGGCAAACCGTCCCATTTAATGTCAATACGCGATTCAAACTCAGCCGCTTGCTGGCGAACTTGGTTCATCTCTTTACCATTTTGATCGCGGACCACAATACTCGAGATGGTGCCATTTTTGATATAGGCATCAAGGATGCTGCCGATTAGCGCTTTATCGTATACGTAAACCGGCTCTTGCAAGATAACTTGCAGCTCTTGCTCAATTTCTGCTGTGACCTGTGCAAGGTCCGCCTCGACATTCTTCTTGGTTAAAACGTACTGCGTTGATAGAGCAATCGCAGTCACAAGTGTCATGACTAGCGTCACAACAAGGATTATTTTTTTCGTCAATCTGTTCATAGTGCTACCGTGATTACTCTGCTAACGGGTCAAAAAAGAAGTGCTCTGGGATCGCTTTGGTCGCGCGGGTGATATTTGGGTTGTCGAGATCGAGAATGACACGCTCACCTAAATTTGCCTGTTTCAATGCGGCTTTGATTTCGTTATCCGCAAAGAACATGGTTTCGTAAAGCCCCTCATTGTGGATATCGAGCATGATATTAAACAGATGCTCTTTGAGGGCATCATTACCCTTACGCACAAACAGGAAGTACGGCATCTTGTAGCGAAGCATCACGTTACTATCCACCTTCAGTGGCAGATGAGGATGAGATTTCACCTCTGCCCAAGGCTCCATAACACCACGCATAAACGCATCACAGCGGTTACCTGCCACCAGCATGTCAAAGATGTTTGGGTATTTGAGCGATTTAGCAATCGATAGACCGTTTGCTTCCATAATGGCAGTATCCGGCCAGGTTTTGCCTGAACAAATTGATAGACGTTGCAATTGTCCCACAGACTTTACCGACTCAAGCTGGTTAGCTCGCTCTTTACTTACCAGTCCAATACGCATCCCCAACATGCCACGATAGATAGGAAACGGAATGGCATCGAAGCGCTGCTCAAGCTCTTGACTGGTCGCAGTCCAAACGACGTCAAGCGCGCCATTTTCAAGATCGGCAAGCAGACGTGTACCAGCAGGTTCGCCGGTTTTTGCGTAGATGTAATCGATGGAAGAATACTGCTCGGAGCGAGAAATGATCTCTTTAATCAAGGTTAGATGGAGTTTGTCATCATCTGGTTTACCGGCCACTTTGAGCGGTTGAGCTAAAGATGAGAAAGACAACACCCCACACAAAGTAGCCAAAAGCAACTTTTTCATGGTGCACCTAATATTCTGATACTAATAACCACTGCGACATCAAACGACGCCTCAGTACAACGGGGTATGCCTGAAAGACTCAGGTTTGTAAGGGGAGGTGTAATCGCTATTTGCAGTCTTCGCCACAATACGCAATTTGTCGTTATTTTGGCGGGAATGTAACCGCTTAGTATTTTACAGTCAACGATTCGGTGAATTGAAAAATACAACCGTAACAGATTTTTTGACCATAGTCACAGCCTGTAACTTGAAGTTAATTTTTTACTAAAGTTAAAACACAAAACTAATATCTATTCCCTGAATTCATCGTGCTACAAATGCGCAGACATCCGTTTGAACAAAAGTTAACCACAAATTTCTAGAAGCCAGCTAGGTTAATAAAGCCCACACACTGACGTCATAGATTTATTAAGAACTTTCTGACGTAAGTAACCGCGTCAAAGTATTCACCGAAACACATTTTTACACTCGTTGCTGCAATCAAATTTCCTTTACTAAGGTCGTGTTGTTGGAAGTAACACAACCCTAAAGGAAAAAGTAATGACAACCACATTTGAACCAAAATTAAACACGCAACTCGCTATTGGACTGTTGCTCACAAGACTGAGCATCGGCTTGGTCTTTCTTATGTGGGCATTAGACAAGGTACTGGTGCCGGAGCATGCCATAAAAGTATTCGCTGGGTTTTATGGGCTCAATATCTCTAGTGGAATTTCTATCTTACTCGGTGCTTTGCAAATCGTTTTTGTGCTAGCGTTCGTCGTCGGATATAAGAAAAATATCACTTACCTATCTGTTCTAGTTCTTCATGGCATCTCAACGCTGATCTCTTTTCCTAAGTATCTTGAACCAATGAGCAATCTCCTTTTCTTTGCTGCTTGGCCTATGCTGGCAGCCTGTTACATTTTGTATGTGTTGAGAGACTATGACGGTTTCGTAATTACTGCATCACGCAACAACTCTTCAACTGTTGTTAGTTAGGCGACAACTTACTGTTGATAAAAAAGCCAGTGGAGGTATTCCACTGGCTTGACGATTTTCTATTTAAAGATAATACCTAGTTCGCAGCAAACTTATTATGTGACTTCTTCAACTGATAAAAGGTCGCTTGAACATAATCATCCGGGTCACCCGTGATATTTTGGTTGTAAACACCTGCTTTGAAGTACATGTATTTACCGCCAACGTCGTAGCCACTCTCGCTCATGTCAACCACCTGAACCACGTCTGGTTTGCCTTCTCGCATCAGCGTGACCGTCATTTCGTTGCCGACAACCGCAATTCGGTAGCTGAACACTTCACCAAGAGCGATACCGTCACCGTCTTTTGGTACACCTGTCATATCGCCGACAAGATTGTAGTACTTGTCAGTGCCTTTAATGGTATTTTCATGAGCGAAGTAGACCGTACCTTTTTCTTGGTTTGGAAGCTTACGGTAGTAAAGACGAATAGGCTCATCATCCTTGTCGTGGATCTGGCCAATAATAAAGCGACCCACTTCGTTGAGTTCTCCGGTTGTCGTGGTGTGGTCTATCTTCAGTGTCGCTTCAAGAACACCATCAACGCCGCCTGCGACTTTTTGGTCCTCGATCGGTGCCGAGCTAAATACCCAGTTGTTCTTATTCACACCTTTGGTATCAACACTCTTATCACCTTGACGTAGCATCTCGCGCATCTCTGTACGAGCGAACTTAGTGTTCTTCGATGTACGGGCACCTTTAATGTAGGTCTTGAATACAAGGCCACCATCATCGGCCGTGTAAAACAGTTCTGGGTGCTCGTAACCGTTAGCAAGATCCCACTCATAAACATTATCTGGTTTGCCGTTTTTATCATGGTCAAACGGCATAGATATATACCAAGATGTTAGGTCAAAGTTCTCACCAGGCTTATTGCCCGCTTTTGGCGTGTCTGGCAACACAGGTTGTTGTAACGGTACATCCCACTTACAGCTTGTTGCACACGGCAACGCGACAACGGCACCAAAGTTACCCTTGCGAAGATCTTTTCGCTTATCATCCACTTTCGCTGTCGCTTTTTTCTTTGCTTCTGCGGCTTTTTCTGCTGCAATCACCTCTTCGGTGATGATGTGATTGGTAGGACAGGAGTTAATGGCACAATTCAACGCGGCAAACTCAGTCACACTGTTCCAGCTACTCTTTGAATTGCCTTTACCCACGTATCGAACATAACGCGCTTCTACCGGATCGAAAGAAAAACGCTCATAACCGTTGACCGCACCAGAGCTTGCGCCTCCTTCCAAGGCTTTGGTCCACGTCTTGCCATCAACACTCACTTCAATATCAAACAGCGTTGAGCGAGCATTACCTTTATGGAAAGCCAGACGAACCGCATCAAACGTATTAACGCTGCCGTAATCATAGGTGACATTTTCACCGGCACCATTAGCGGACCAACGGGTCTTCAAATCATTATCAAACATGCGCTCAGGGCCATTACCATCGTGGCTAGTCGCCTCAATAAGCACAGGTTTTAGAATATCGGCTCTTGGCAGCTCTTGGTCTGAACAAAAGTCCGTTTTACAGTTCACACCGACAAACTCAGTCACACTGTTCCAAGCACTACTACTGTTACCTTTGCCGACATAGCGAATATATCTTGCCGTCGTTTCTGGAAAATCAAAGCGCTCTAGGTTGAGCGATTTACCTGTGCTTTCGCCATCCGTCACGGCCTTGGTCCAAGTTGACCCATCTAGGCTGGTTTCGATATCAAACTTGGTCGTGCGTTTATCGCCTTTGTGGAAGGACAGTTTCACCGCATCAAATGCCAAACTCTGACCATAGTCGAATGTCATCGACTCACCGACACCATTGGCGGACCAACGTGTTTTCGTGTTTCCATCAAGCACCATTTCCGGAGCATTTCCGTCATGGCTTGATGCCACCACTGAAACAGGGGCGGGTGTATTGATTGTCGTTGAATTCGCTGCGAATGCACTCCCGGTCATTGCAAGCACGATAGATGAAGCTAGTAGGGATTTGAGATAGTTTTTCTTCATGGTTCCATCACTTATGAGTTGTTCAACCACCCATAAAGCAAGATGTACTACCTAAGCTCTTGCTTACACAGGCTTACCTTTTGACACATTTATAATCTCATAATCTTGTATTACAAAATAAACAGAAAAAACCTCAAATGAGAGAATCGTCGGATAATTGTGGTCTTTTGTGATGGCGGTTAGATTTTAGGCAGGATAAGAAATGGCTCTCCCTGTTGCGACAGAGAGAGCCTCTAGATCACTTGGTGTAACGCTTCATGCTCATCGTATTGGCGTCAAGGTGAGACATAAACTCTTTCGCCGCTTCCGCTGTCATGAAACTGTTCATCGAGGCGTCAGCATCTTCAATGGTTTCCCAATGAACGACCACCAGCCACTCACCATTTTCACCATGTGCCGCTTCACGTGAAATGAAACCAGGTTGCTGCGAGACGTGCTCCATTTCCACCGCTTTGTCGAGTGGGGCAAACTCTTCTACTGAGACACCTTCGTTGAGTTTAAATGTCGCAATTTCAATCACTTCCGCATTAGCGGAGACTGAAAATAACGACGCGGTGAGTAGTCCAAGCATTGTTATCTCTTTCATAAGACATCCTTTATACCAAAACTCAAAATAGTTGAGCGAACTACTTAGGTATTGCCGAAGAGCGTTCCGTTGTCAATGTAAGTCCCGCTACATGGGCTTGTGGCTTATTCTTGAGACGCTAAAAATAGAAAACCCGCCTTTAGTGACCTAAAGACGGGCAAATACATCCCAGAGATTATCAGCTAGGCGCAGAAGTCTCTTTCTCTTCGAGTTTAACCTTTTCTTTAGGTTTACCCTTATCGTTCTCCGCTTCTACCCACTTCATAAACACTTGATAACCGGCAGTGAGGAAAGCGGCGCCAATAAACATGCCTAAGATACCACCCGACATCATGCCCCCTATCGCGCCGATAAGCACCACTGGCATTGGGACACTTAATCCCCTACCCAGCACCATAGGCTTAAGGATGTTATCGACCAAACTCGCAGCAATAATCAATACTGAAAAAATCGCATTGTGAACCGTCGAGCCATCGGTGTTCGACCAAAGCATTGTAACGGCGACAATCGCGATGATAGTGACGGGAAGCTGGGTAATGGCAAACACTAAAGCGACGACCGTAAGCAAGGCAGCTGCTGGTACACCCGCTAACGCAATGACGGCGCCAAATATGGTTGCGGTGAGAAAAGCAATCCCAATAACACCAACGGCCACCTGCCTGATGGTTGCTGTTGTTAAGTTGTGTAACTCTGGGCCTTTCTCGTCGTCTGCAAAGCTAGTGAAGATGCGGCGCATTGCCTTGGTCCCGTCTTCGGCCCAAGCGAGCATAATGCCTGCGATTATGACCGCGCCAATCAGTAAGAAGACACTGCTGGCGGCACCACTCGCTTTATCAACAAACCACGCCGAGGCGTTCTTAAGCTGAGGTTGGCGCTTATCAACAAAGGTCGGGAGATCTCGCGCGGCTTCGCCCCAAGCTAGGTAAGTATCCTCACCAATCAAAGGCCACTCTTTAACCTTTTGAGGCGGAGGCGGAACATGTAGCTCACCATCTTGATAATGCTGGTAGGTCTGCAAAGTTTTGACTGCTAGCGAGTTACCCACCAGTGCTACCGGTGTACCAAGCACCAGTACACCAACCAAGGCTATCGCTGTTGAACTGCGTTTCGATGTCCAGTTGAACTTCCTTTCAAAGAATTTTCTTACTGGGAACAGAGCAATGGCTAATACCAACGCCCACAAAAGAATCGGTAGGAATGGGGCAAATGCCCACCAACACATAATCACAATAAACACTATGGTTGAAAACCGAATCAAAGACGCGGTAAACGCTTCTGATAGGGCTTTTTTGAGGTTGTCCTTTTCGTTACTCACTGGAGACTCCATTTCTAGTGAAAGCATTAATGGTAAGCCAAGTTCTCTTCAACACTTTACTTTTCCGACCCAAAATCTTGGCTAACGTATTGATCCCATTAGGCTATATTATGAAAGTTTAGCTAACTTCAACTATAGTTCACCAAAGTGGGCTAGCAAGAAGATAGACAAAATAAAAGCCAGCAACGGTGCTGGCTTTTATTACGTTATTTGAGTCGGGGTTTAATTGGCGGATAGCTCACAAGGCTCATCGCCTCCTTTTCGGGTACGGTATAGGTGTGTACCAGCGAGCAGTATTAGCGCACCAATCACAACGAAGATACTGGCCCCATGCAAAGAGTCCGCAGTAATACTGACTAACATCACCAAGAAACCAAGCACCTGACACATACGGCCAAGATACGCACCTTGCCTATAATCCACCGGCGCCTCTTCCTCTTTGCTTATTGGTGTTGCTAGATTGGTTTTGAGTTGATTCAACTCACTCTTTCTCGATCCAACTGGGTCGCGATAAAACAGAGTAGTGAACATAAAGAATCCACCGGTAATAAAGATATGCGCTAACATGGTCGAGGCCACCTGCAGGTCTACCGTTTCACGGTGGGTAAAGCTTGCCGCGTCAAACAACGGCAGCAACCAACCCACTTGAAACACGAACTGCATGAATGCCGAGACACATAAGCCAACCACAATTGTCGCCCATCCAGACCAATCTGGCGTCTTTAAAGTGACAAATGCGAGTAACGACGGAATTGAGATTGGCGTTTGTAGCAATGCGCCAAACAACATCATGATGTCGAAGAAGCTGTACTCTTTAACCGATGCAAATAGCAAAGCAGCAAACACACACAGCACACCGTTTACTAACGTCGCGACTTTGCCAACTGTCAGTTGCTGGCTCTCGGATGCTTGAGGGTTAATGACCGACTGATAAACATTACGCACAAAAATACCCGCGTTACGGTTAAGTGCCGTCGTCATCGGCGCTATTGTCGCTGCAATCATTGCCGCAAGTACTAGACCCAGCATCCCCGTCGGGAGATAGTGGTCGATGTAATAAACGTATGCCGCGTTATTAGCACTTTCCGCGAGTTTGGGATAATAGGCCATCAAATCCACGTTCATCGCCGCAGTAACCCAAGGCGGAATGAACCACATCACAGGTCCAATGATAAACAGCACACCCGTAACAAACGCTGCTTTCTTAGCTTCTCGCTCGTTAGTCGTCACCAGGAAGCGATAACATGACAGCGCGTTGTTGGTGTTCATCGTCTGCTTCATCATCATGATCACGCACCACAACCAGAAAATCTGCCAGTAGCTGATGTCATGACCCATAAAACTATCTGTCGGATAGGCGTTAGCAAGTTCGATAGGACCGCCTATTTCAATCAGTGCAAACGCACCAACAGTCATGGTAATCGCCACTAGCAAGATAAGCTGAATAACATTCGTTGCCGACACCGTCCAAGAGCCGCCGCTAACAGCAATAAAGGTCACAAGTACGCCAACACCTATGATGGTGACCATCAAATCGATATTGAACACGGCTGACGCGAAGATCCCCAATCCATTGAGCCAAATCGCTCCAGACAATATGGTCAAAGGGAATGAAATCCAGGTATATACTTGTTCTGAACTTCGACCGAAGCGAATCTTAATCACCTCCATCGCTGTTTCAACGCGCAGTTTTCGGTATCGCTCAGCAAAGTACCAAGCGGCGACAAAGAACCCGAGTGCGTTGCCCCAGAAAATAAACAGTACAGTAAGACCATCTTCGTAGGCTTTGGCGGCTGCCCCTGTGAATGTCCAGGCAGAAAATTGAGTCATAAAAGCCGTTGCACCCGCCATCCACCACATCATGGCACCGCCGCCTCGAATAAAGCCTGATGAGTCAGTAGTAAACCGTTTGAACGCCAGTGCGGCAAAGAGCACAAACGCGAAGTAGCCAACAATAATTACACCGTCAAGTGTCTCCATGATTCTCCTTACTTACAAACGCAAAAAGCCGGGCAATGCCCGGCTTGAATTAAAAACTGTTTTATAGCTTAGCGAATGAGCCAGTAAAGCTGACTGTCTCTTCTCCTAGGCTAACCTCGTGAAGAGAGTCTTGCTCTGCTTCTACTCGGTTGCTAATAGCGAAGCGATACGCATTGCCGGAAGTCGTCTTCACTTCGATAATGGTGGCATCGTCATTGTCAGCAAGCGTTGCTACCGACTCAACCAAACCGCGTGCACCTACGGATGCTTCGAACTCTTCGTTGAAGTAACCGTGAGTTTCTAGCACAGATGCGAATACGTGGTTTTGACCAGACTGACGCAAGATCAGAGCCGGCTCGCTACGAAGGTTGAAATCTGGATCGTTAGCGCCAAGGCGTGCGAAGAACACTTTTGAACCTTCAACTGCACTTGTCACTAAGCTGTAGTAGCTGTTGCCATGTAGCCAAGACACAAGTGAGCTACCTTCAACATCGCCGCTACCTAGGTTCCAAAGGTGCTGATAACCGAAGTTTTCACCCATCGGACGTAGCGTAGACTCTGCGTTGTATTCAAAGTCGGTGCGAATGATCTGACCAGAGAAGTGAACTGGTAGGTCATAAGAGTGCTCTTTGTCTGCCTTGATACGGTAAACGTCGATAACCAATGGTTTTTCGAACTCTTCAATGTCAGCCAGTAGTACGGAACGCTGCATGTCAACGCCGTCGAAGTACTCACTGATTTTACCACTCATACCTTGCAGTTTTGCGTCATCCGCTTTAAAGAACTGCTTCGAGCCAAAGCGAGACTCAGCCGTTGCCGTGTCAAAGTTGTTTTGCGTTCTTTGATCAACCGTAACTGTGTTATGAGCAACCGTCTGCTTACAGTAAGACTTGTTCTCAGGAATGTAGCGACCACCAAATTTCGGCTCTACGTTTACCCAACGACCGAAACCATAGTCGTGCAAGACTTCTTGGCCGCGGTTAAAGACGCTGAGGTGAAGGCCATCATAATGACCGTGGTCAAGAGCAGAGTGATACTGGTGATCAGAGCCGTGTTGACCAAACCATAGAAGAGCCATCGTATCATCGTCTTGAGCATCACGATGGCGGAGAATAGTAAGTCCACCTTTCTCACCTTTAGGACCGTCAGTTACGTATAAGCTACCCCAGTTAAACGGTTTGATTTCATCCGCAGCATCCACTGCATCAGACAGAGTTTTACCTGCTGATTGAACCCAAACATCTTGTTGGTGGTTCGCCATGCTAAGTAGCGTTTCGCTTTGCTCATAGCGGTGGTAGCACACGCTTGTCGCCATGATAACGCCTTCATCATTAATGCTGATGGTTTTCGACGAATCGTTGAGTGCTGGTAGCGTACCGTCTGGGAATGCTGTAGAAAATACCGCGTAAGACGTTGTCTTGATCACTGAGTCGTTGAACTCATAGATACCGATCTCTGGCTGACGACGCTCAATCGCTTCTGCGAACAGGTAAATTGGACGCAATGAGAAGCGGTGGTAGTAAGGACCTTCCATGTAGTAGCCATCAGGCGAGAACAGTTGGTCTAGCTGCGCTAGGAAACCGCCGCTTACTTTGTCTAGCTTCAGACCGTAAAGCGCCTTGTCAACAGATTCTTGATCGTTGATCGCGTAGCCACAAATACCCACAGCAGCTACTGCCCACAGACCGTGGTTGTGTACGATGTCGAAGTCGTGACCGTAAGTCACAACGAATAGGTCGATCATCTGTTTGAATAGGTCTGTTTCGATGTGTTGCTTTTGCTCATCCGAAAGCGTGTGGAACACACAGCTGTATGCGCAAGATGCGTAAAGCATCCACATGTTTTCGTTCAGCGTTTGGTGGAAGATCTTACCCGGAGGGTTAGTATCACGGCTAACGTTGCTTTCCAGTGTTGGATAAACGTTCGCGTACGCTGTTAGCATCTCAACGATGTAGTCACGGTATTTAGTTTCCTCAGTGATAAGGAACAAACGGCCTGCTAAATCGATGTGGATGTAGTTTTGCTTATGACGGTTATGCTCGTAACCGCCGCCTTCACCGTGGCCAGGGACTTCAATGCCCACTTCAGCCATGTAGTCATTCACTTGAGCAATATCACGCGCTAGTTTCTTACCTAGCAAGGTTTCCTTACCTAGATCTTTGCGCAGCTCCGCTGCTTCCTCAAAGTTCAATAGTAGTGGTTGATAGCTCATTTATAGTGTCTCCTGCTCAATCGCGAAACAGCCAACCCAAGAGTAGGTTTTGCCTGCGATCTCAGCATTGTTGGTTGTATCTTTAGTAACTTGTGGGTCGTTGCTCACCATTAGCGTAAAGCGAGAGGTTTCCGTCTCAATCTCTACCACTGACGCCTGTGCGTTGTGACCAACAACTTGAATATTTTTAACGCTGCCACGGGCACTGACAGATTGTTCAAACTCTTCGTTGAAGTAACCGTGTGTCTCGAGTACCGATGCGAATAGCGTGTCTTCACCCTTAGTGCGAAGGATAAAGCTTTGCTCACTACGTAGGTTAAAGCTTGGATCATTAGCGCCCGTGCGAGTGAAAATAACCTCGCCATTGTTATTCGAGCTGGTGCCTAGCCAAGTATAGTAGCTGTCTTCTTGTAGCCAGCTGACTAGCGCCGTCTCGTTTGCTTCGCCTTGTGCCACATTCCAAAGATGACGATAGCCAAGCTCTTCGCTCAATACATTAAGCTCTTTATGTGCCTGGTATTCAAAGTTTGTGCGGATCACCTGACCATCAAACTGATGCGAATAATCGTACTGGTGCTCGCCCTCGCCTGTTAGGCGGAATAGATCGATGAGTAATGGCGCTTCAAGATCGTCATGTTTGAACATGAACACGCTGCGCTGCTGCTGCACACCATCATAGTGCTCATTAGCAAATGCACTCATACCAACGATCTGCTCGTTGTCTGCAGCAAAGAAGTGTGGCAGACCGTGTACGCTGTCAGCACGCTCTACGTCAAAGTAGTTTTGGCACGTTTCGTCAACCGTCACTGCGTTGTGAGCAATCGTCTGACGAGCATAGGTTTTGTTCTCGTCTAGGTAGCGTCCACCAAACTTAGGTTCAACGTTAACCCAACGGCCAAAGCCGTATTCACGAAGCACTTCTTTACCTCGGTTGAAGTAAGAAATACCCAGCGTATCAAAGTTGCCATGTCCCATACCGTGCTGACCATAGTTCATCACTAGCTGGAATACGTCTTTGTTTTTGTCCTGCACGCGCATAAAACCTTGCGCACCGCGGTCTCCATTTGGTCCTTCGTTGAGCTCAACGCTTGGCCAGAATGGAAGACCCACATCCGTCGCTTTTTCAAACGCTTGTGATAGCTCCAGACCACAGCCGTGAACCCACACAGAGTCTTGGATCTTCGCCATACCAAGTAGGTTATCGTTGATACCATAGTGCTTCGCGTACTGACTTACTGCGACCTGTACACCTGCATCATTGATGCTCATCGTACGAGATGCATCGTTAAGTGCTGGGAACTGACCATTCGGGTATGCCGTTGCAAGCATGGCTTCAACCGTATTACCAATCACACCATCTTTGTAATTGAAGATGTCGAGCTCTGGCATATGACGATGAAGCACCTCAGCAAACACACACAGTGGACGAATCGCATAGCGGTGGTAGTAAGGACCTTCAATGTAGTAACCCGACGGAGCAAACAGTTGAGTGATCTGCGCTAGGAAACCACCCGTGCCGTTGTTCTCAAGACCAAATACGGATTTCTCTAGGAACTCACGACGGTTAACCGCTAGGCCACAAATACCAACGGCCGCTACTGCCCAAACACCGTGGTTATGAATACGATCGAAATCATGGCCGTATTTCACCGTGAACATGTCCAGCATTGGGTTAAACAGACGGTCAACCACGTTTTGGCGTTCTTCTTCACTCATGGTTGCAGCAACACATGAGTATGCAAGGCTAGTAAACATTAGCCATACGTGTTCGTTCAGAATTTGGTGGAACAGACGCCCTGTTGGGTTCGTGTTCTTTTGAACATGAAAATCGAAGGTGAGATATAGGTCTGCGTACATTGCCAGTAAATCACGCACAAACTTAGCGTAGCGATCATCACCCGTGATAAGGAACATACGACCCGCTAGGTTCATGTAGGTATAGTTTTGCTTGTGGCGGTTGTGCTCGTAGCCACCCGCTTCACCATGACCTGGCACTTCAAGAGGAAGCTTCATGAATGCTTCAACATCTTTGATGCTTTTTGCAATCGCTTTACCCATTAGAGTATCGCGGCCAACTTCTTTCTTCAGTTGTTCAATTTCGCTATCACTTAGCAAAATGGGTTGCACTAACGTAGACATTTTCACCCTCAATCTAAAAATTCCATATCATCTGCGCTATAAAGTAATACAATATGCCTTTTGATTACATTGAAAAGTGAAAGAAAACGGACTTTAGTCACATTTAATCGTTATGTCTTTGTAGAAAAGCTACTAATCAAGCCCGTTTACTGCTAAATTAGCACCAATTAAAACGATGTTTCAAAAAAACAAACTCGATCAAGATCACAATAGCTTAAGCTTATTGTATTACAAATCTCTTGATTTGGTTATGATGTCGTCATCAAAGTATGTAGAAGTAGACAGTCACATCGTCTAGGAGTCAGTTAGTGCACAAGTTTTTCTCTGCTGATGAACACCCGTGGGAACAGGTAAGTCAAGGCATCAAACGCAAGGTAGTGGGTTTTACAGACGACCTAATGGCCGCACATCTTTGTTATGACAAAGGTGCAAGCGGCGTGATTCACAGACATGAGATCCACGATCAGATTGTCTATGTTGTCAGTGGTCGTTTTGAAGCCATTGTGGATGGTGAACGACGTGAGCTCAAAGCAGGTGATGCTTTTATGGTTAAGAAACTACTCGACCATGGCACCAAGGCACTAGAACAAGACAGCGTTCTACTCGATATATTTTCTCCTTCACGTGAAGACTTACTCAGTTAATCACACCAAAGTTGGATAGCAATCTATGAACCAATTCAAAATCGCAATCATCGGCGAATGCATGGTAGAGCTGCAGCGCAAAGATGAACTACTAAAGCAAAGCTTTGGTGGTGACACATTAAACACAGCTCTATACCTGTCTCGTCTGACTCAAGGTCGTGACATTCAGGTGAGCTATGTTACTGCTCTGGGCAACGACCCATTCTCTGCTGAAATGATCAACGCATGGTCAGAAGAAGGCATCGATACCTCTCTTATTCCACGTCTGAATGACAAGATGCCAGGCTTATACCACATCGAAACTGACGAAACTGGTGAGCGTACTTTCTTCTACTGGCGTAGTGATGCTGCTGCAAAGTTTGTTTTTGATCAGCAAGATAGCGCGACGCTTATTGAATCACTGCTAGAGTACGATGCGGTTTACCTAAGCGGTATCACCTTAGCTATCTTGACTGAAAACGGTCGCGAAAAGCTATTTAGCTTCCTTGAACAATTCAAGGCGAAAGGCGGTAAAGTTTTCTTCGACAACAACTATCGTCCAAAACTGTGGTCTGACCGTCTAACAGCAGTAAAAACTTACAAAGCTATGCTAGGCTTCACCGACACTGCTCTTCTAACATTTGAAGACGAGCAAGAGCTATTCGGTGATATGTACGTTGAACAGTGTATCGAGCGTACAAGCCAAGCTGGCGTAGCTGAAATTGCAATCAAGCGTGGTGCAAAAGAGTGCCTAGTGATTGCAAACGACAGTGCAAATTATGTTGCGCCGAAGCCAGTAGACAACGTTATTGATACAACGGCTGCTGGTGATTCATTCAGCGCAGGTTACCTTGCTAAACGCCTAACTGGCGGTGATGCGCTTGCATCTGCAGCAATGGGACACAAAGTCGCGGGTACAGTTATTCAACACCGCGGTGCTATTATTCCTAAAAACGCAACTCCAACTCTTGATTAGTAGGACAAATAACATGACGACATTGAACGAACAGCTAGCAAGCTTAAAAGTAATCCCAGTAATTGCGATCAACAAAGTTGAAGACGCAATTCCACTAGGTAAAGCGTTGGTAGACAACGGCATGCCTTGTGCTGAAATCACTTTCCGTACAGAGTGTGCAGCAGAAGCTATCGCTGTAATGCGTAAAGAATTTCCAGAAATGCTAATCGGTGCTGGTACCGTACTAACTAACGAGCAAGTAGACCAAGCGATCGACGCGGGTGTTGACTTCATCGTAAGCCCAGGTTTCAACCCACGTACAGTACAATACTGCCTAGACAAAGGTGTTGCTATCGTACCTGGCGTTAACAACCCAAGCCTTGTTGAACAAGCAATGGAAATGGGTCTACGTACACTTAAGTTCTTCCCAGCTGAGCCTTCAGGCGGCGTTAACATGCTAAAAGCACTAACAGCGGTATACCCTGTTAAATTCATGCCTACTGGCGGTGTAAGCCTTAAGAACGTTGATGATTACCTATCAATCAAATCTGTTCTAGCGTGTGGTGGTACTTGGATGGTACCAACTAACCTAATCGACGAAGGTCGTTGGGAAGAGCTAGGCCAGCTAGTTAAAGATGCAGTAGCGCACGTTAACTAATCGAGCTATCCTCTCATTTATCGGGAACAAAGCGAGCCTCCGGGCTCGCTTTTTTTGTCCCACAAATAGGGTAGTAATCTGCTCACATGCGATGCAAACCATTACATTCGCAATCGACCACGCCTATCAACCTCCAATCCTTGTCACAGCTTGAATTACACTTAACTAACTGTTTATTAGAGAATTTAATTTGTGACAAAATATGTTCTACAAATAACCCCAAACAAAGATGCGTGCCCCATCACACTTTAGGCGTATTGTATTACAAAAGTACAAGGAAATTCTTTACTATAATCGACAGTATGAATGATATAAGGCTGAAACATGACTATTGATACTCTTGTAGTACTCGCCTACTTCTTTTTCCTAATCGCTATCGGTTGGATGTTCCGTAAGTTCACGACATCGACAAGTGATTACTTCCGAGGGGGCGGTAAAATGTTGTGGTGGATGGTGGGTGCTACCGCCTTCATGACACAGTTTTCAGCATGGACGTTTACAGGTGCCGCAGGACGCGCGTTCAACGACGGTTTCGTTGTTGTAATCCTATTCTTAGCCAACGCGTTTGGTTATTTCATGAACTACCTCTACTTCGCACCGAAGTTCCGTCAACTACGTGTAGTGACGGCAATTGAAGCGATTCGTCAACGCTTCGGTAAGACTTCAGAGCAGTTCTTCACTTGGGCTGGTATGCCAGACAGCTTGATCTCAGCAGGTATTTGGCTGAACGGTCTAGCAATCTTCGTGGCAGCTGTATTCAACATCCCAATGGAAGCAACAATTGTTGTTACTGGTCTAGTACTGATGCTAATGGCAGTAACAGGTGGTTCATGGGCGGTTGTAGCGTCTGACTTCATGCAAATGTTGGTTATCATGGCTGTAACAATCACTTGTGCAGTTGCAGCATACTTCCACGGCGGTGGTCTAGGAAACATCGTAGACAACTTCCACGGCGACTTCATGTTGGGTAACAACCTGAACTACGTGAGCATCTTTATCCTTTGGGTAGTGTTCATCTTCGTTAAGCAGTTCGGTGTTATGAACAACAGCATCAACGCTTACCGTTACCTATGTGCAAAAGATAGTGAAAACGCGCGTAAAGCAGCGGGTCTTGCATGTATCCTAATGGTTGTTGGCCCACTAATCTGGTTCCTACCACCATGGTACGTAGCGGCATTTATGCCAGACTTCGCTGACCAGTATGGTTCAGTAGGTGGTGACGCAGCTTACCTAGCATTCGTACAAAACGTAATGCCAGCAGGTATGGTGGGTCTACTAATGTCAGCAATGTTCGCAGCGACTATGTCTTCAATGGACTCTGGTCTAAACCGTAACGCTGGTATCTTCGTGATGAACTTCTACAGCCCAATCGTGCGTCCACACGCATCACAAAAAGAGCTGGTTGTAGTAAGTAAGCTGACGACTATCATGATGGGCTTCATCATCATCGGTATCGGTCTGTTCATTAACTCGCTACGTCACCTAAGTCTATTCGACATCGTACTTAACGTTGGTGCTCTAATCGGCTTCCCAATGCTGATCCCTGTACTACTTGGTATGTGGATTCGCAAGACTCCAGACTGGGCAGGTTGGGCAACACTTATCGTTGGTGGTTTTGTTTCTTACATCTTCGGTATCTCACTACAAGCTGAAGACATCGAAAACCTATTCGGTATGGAACAAGCACTAACTGGCCGTGAGTGGGCTGACCTGAAAGTTGGCTTGAGCCTAGCAGCACACGTAGTGTTCACTGGTGGCTTCTTCATCCTAACGACGAAGTTCTACCGTGGCCTATCACCAGAGCGTGAGAAAGAAGTTGAGCAGCTATTCACAAACTGGAACACACCTCTTGTGGCAGACAGTGAAGAGCAGCAAAACCTAGATACGAAACAGCGCGGTATGCTTGGTAAACTAATCAGTACAGCTGGTTTTGGTATCCTAGCAATGGCACTGATTCCAAACGAACCAACAGGACGTCTACTGTTCCTACTATGTGGTTCGATGGTACTGACTGTAGGTATTCTACTGGTTAATGCTTCTAAATCTGGCAACAAGCAAACGCAAACAGCCAGCTAAATAAGTAAGCAACACAAGTCTCAAACGCCTCACTGTTAAGTGGGGCGTTTTTCTTTGCAGGAAGCGTTTCTGCGCTGAAATGACATCTACCATTATCTCTCCATACCAGTTGCCAGTTGCATCCAATGCAATCGAGACAGACCAAAGTCATTTTAATCTCCCTATATCCCCTCCCTACTCTTATCTCAGTCCTGCACGAGCATTAACGCAATGATTTGAGTTGGTGGAGTTTAATCACAATGAATCAGTGCTACCTATGCACAGGGAATCAAATCGCATTTCGCTAAAGTTAGGGATAATAATTCGTGGTGGCACGAGACAACCTTTTTCTGGTCACCTCCTCCACCTCTTTACTATTGTACGGCTAAGTTCTCACGACTCTCTGTTTCATCCACGTTGGGTTCAATCGATACCAACTTATGTGCACAGTCATAACAGATTGGGCGACTGCTGATGAATGAGATGTATCGAAAGTAACTTCGATCGCGTCTTTTTCCGCAGCAAGTACATTTAGCAAATCCATGAGTGGTCATTCAACACCTCCGATAAATTCCATTTAAATAAAGACTGATTGCTTCCTGCTATCGCTCTCTGCAGCGCATAAACACGAAGTAAAAAAAAGCCAGTCTCGAAGACTGGCTATTAAATTCCCGATAAGGAATGGAGGACAAACATTTGAACTGGTATGTCCTAGAGGCCACATAGTGTGCCTTAGTCAATCAGTGTGCGAACGTACTCAGCAATTTCAGGAACCTGGCAGTGAGCGAAGAAACACTCTTGGAACTGAGTGCTGCCTACCGCTTGCTTAACTAGCTCTTGGTCGATAGCTTTCAACGAAGAAACCACATCTTTGCAAACCGCAGCTTTAACTTCATTCAAGATTGCAGCATTTTGTTGTTGCGGTACAACACGCTCAACTGGGTAACCTTCACCGCGAGCGCCTGTGAATGCTTTTTCAAAGATATAACGAACATTAAGCTCACCAGCCCAACCAAAGCCTTTCGCAAATGCCAAAGAAATCGCATTACCATTGTTAATTTGGTTGAAAAGGAATGCATCAGATGGCTCAAGACAGTAACCACATACAACACCAGGGTGAAGGTTACTTGCCATTAGCGCACCTTGACCCGTACCGCAGCCCGTTACAACGAAATCTACCGCTTTTGAGTTCAGTAGGATGCTCGCCATAATACCAAGGTGGATATAGGTCAGATGATGATCGTTCTCATCCGTCATACCCGTGTTAAACACGTCATGACCTAGGCCGCCCGCGACATGGTTTAGCTCAGACAACACCATAGCGTTCTTTGGTGCTTGGCTGTTTTCCAACATTAGTGCAATTTTCATAACTTTTCTCCGGCGAGATTCATCGCCAATAATTTAAACTTTTAAACGAAATCTTTACGCATTGGTGTGAACGTGTCGATGAGCGTACCCGCTTCAACACAAACACAGCCGTGTTCAATATTTGGTTCTTTATACATGGTGTCACCCGCCTTCACGATGTGCTTTTCATCACCGATCGTAAACTCGAACGCACCTGATAGTACGTAGGTAAGTTGCTCATGCGGATGCGAGTGCATCGCGCCCACGGCACCTTTTTCAAAATGGACTTCAACCGACATCATGTTGTCGTTGTGCGCCAAAACTTTGCGACTTACGCCATCGCCCAAATCTTCTAACTGAATATTTTTGTTAAATACGAACATGTTTAAAACCTAGTATGATTGTATCTTGGTCGACGATTCTGTGTGCATTCGACATATGGTTGTAATATTCGTGGCGATAAGCGTCGCTTCGAGCAGCATCCCGCCGATAGAGCCCACTAAGATATTGTTTACCAACCAACACGCTGCCCCTATCAAAAAACCTACCCGCATAGCAATGCCCGAAAGAGCGAACATGCAATAGGTTCCTATTGCCGTGCCAATTATTGGCCACAGCTGTGACACGTCCTCGGCAAAATAAGCACCAAGAGCAGCAGCGAAACTTATAAACAACCAAGCCACTAACTTGGATTGTGTATGAATTGATGCAAAGGTTCTCAATGCCGACAATAAAGCCGCAACTGCAGAGATAAGTGAACCAAGCAATAAATAGTGGAGAAGATGATTGATATTAAAGACCAGCATTAGGATTTTGAGCTGTCTGTCATTTTTCTGGTAAAAGGTGGAGATTCCTAAACCAAAACTCAAAAAGCCTAATGCTTGTCCGACAGAAAATAGGTCAACCATCTTCTCGCAACCTAGTTAGCGAGACAGCCAGCCGCCATCAACCGCAATGGTGTAACCGTTGATGTAATCAGAAGCTTTTGATGCCAAGAATACGCATGGTCCTGCCAAATCTTCTGGCGTGCCCCAACGATCCGCTGGAATACGCTCTAGAATTTCTGCATTACGTTTTTCGTCTGCACGCAATGCAGCTGTGTTATTAGTCGCCATGTAACCAGGAGCAATGGCATTCACATTAATGCCTTCTTTTGCCCACTCGTTTGCCATTAAGCGAGTCACGCCCATAACACCGCTTTTTGACGCTGTGTAAGATGGCACGCGGATACCGCCTTGGAATGAAAGCATCGATGCAACGTTGATGATCTTGCCGCCTTCACCTTGTGCGATAAACTGTTTAGCCACTGCCTGAGACATAAAGAACACCGACTTGATGTTGATGTTCATCACGTCATCCCAGTCTTGCTCTGAGAAATCAATCGCATCGTTACGACGGATAATACCCGCGTTATTGACCAGAATATCGATTCTACCCAGCTCGGTCACCGCACGGTCTACAATACCTGGGATATCATCTAGCTTCATAAGATTGGCACGAATATCAACGAACTTACGTCCTGTCTCTTCCATCATCGCGATGGTGTCTGTTGGTTCAACGATGTTCACGCCAACGATGTCACAACCCGCTTTAGCAAGTCCTAGTGCCATACCTTGACCAAGACCAGTATCGCAACCCGTTACGATTGCTACTTTACCTTCAAGGCTGAATGAATCAAGAATCATAGTCTGTTCCTTTGTAGTGTTTGTTTGGTGAACAAAGGGGGTTGCTCACTGTGTTAAAACAAACATACACAAAAAATGACACGATCAAAAGTTATTTTTGAAATTGCGTTTCAATTTTTTATTTACCTTTTGTTTATTGTGATAGCCGTCTCACAAATTGGTTTCAAATTAATGAAATGGCTTTTTGAAATTGCTGACGTACACATTCTTGTCGGGTATAATTCATAACCATTGGAAACAAAAGCCAGAGCATGACATGGAAAAATCAACCCAACCAGAAGCAGTATCCTCCGTACTAAAAGTGTTCAACATTCTGTCTGCACTAGCAGAACAAAAGGAAATTGGTGTATCAGAGCTGTCACAGCGTTTGATGATGTCGAAAGCAACGACATACCGTTTCTTGCAAACAATGAAAACACTTGGTTACGTAGAGCAAGAGGGTGAGGCTGATAAATATGCTCTCACATTGAAACTATTTGAACTTGGCTCTAAGGCCTTAGAACATGTTGATCTGATCGATTTAGCAAATACTGAAATGGCTAAGATTTGTCATGTCATCAATGAGACTTCTCACCTTGGTGCGATAGATGAAGAGTCGATAATCTACCTGCATAAGATTGACTCAAGTTATCACCTAAGAATGCATTCACGTGTTGGTCGTCGAAACCCCCTATACAGCACGGCAATTGGCAAGGTCTTGATGTCACATATGTCTGAAGACGAAGTACGTGAGTTGTTGGCGAATGTTGAGTTTAAAAAGCACACTGAACATACTCATGAAAATGTCGAGCAGTTGCTTGAAGAGCTGAAACTCGTGCGAGAACAGCACTATGGTGAAGATAACGAAGAGCAAGAACCTGGTTTGCGTTGTATTGCCGTGCCGATCTACGATCGCTTTGGTGCGGCTATTGCCTCCATTTCAGTTTCTTTCCCAACGATTAGATTCGATGAAGAAAAGAAAGAAGAATACATTGCCCTGTTGCATACCGCAGGCCGTAACGTTTCAGAACATCTGGGTTTCCATAACTACCCAGTTTAAACAGCACCTCACCATTGAGCAGCATTCGTGCTGCTTTTTTTGCCGCCAGAATAATTAGTGAAACAGCGTTTTGATTTAAGGACATCTATGGGTACTTCGGCTTCCAATAACGTTTATGATTTTCTCGTCCACCTCGATCCGTTTGATCTTCTCCCAAACCATGTGGTGGAGTTACTCGCAGGCGCAGTCACCGTCAAGTATCTGGCTAAAGGTGAAAGCATCGAGTTCCAAGCAATGTGTGAGAAGCGTTTTCTCTATGTGATTCGAAAAGGAGCCATCGAACAACGCACTCAACTTAATAAGCTCAGAGCCCGCCTGGGAGAAGAGGATCAATTTGGGTTTACCTTTTTAGAGCCATTAAAGGATGCCGAAGATGGCTATCGAGCTGAGGCCATTGAAGACTCTTTACTGTACCTTATTCCTCACGCCATTATTCAAGAAACCTGCGAACAGCATCCTGAATTTAAGGACTACTTTGCCGCGACGGCTAAGACACGACTTCATTCTGCAATACGCTCCATCGTTAACAAAGAAGATAAGGGACTCTTTTTTCGCACGGTTGGTGAGGTGGCGAGTGAGAACATTACGGTGGTTAGAACAAGCGACTCAATAAAGTATGTCGCCAAAGCCATGTGCGGTAAAAAACGCAGCTCATGTGCGGTTGTGCTCGAGAACGAGGAAATCGTTGGACTGGTGACCGACCGAGATATGACGCAGCACGTTGTTGCGGAAGGTGTTGATACCAGTCGTCCCATTAGTGATGTTATGACCACCAATCCTATTCTTATCAATAGTGAAGATAAAGTCATTCAAGCCATCTCGCTCATGCTGCAATACAATATTCGCTGTTTACCTGTGGTAGCTAACCATCGAGTTAAGGGCTTATTAACTACTACTCATCTCGTTCATAACCACAGAACCCAATCTTTGTTTCTGGTAGAAAAAATTAAGTACGCCGACTCCATTAGCGCGCTCGCCAATCTTCGAGACGAAAAAGAGACCATATTCCAAGCCCTCGTTGAGAGTGGAGTCAGCGCAGAAATCCACGGTCAGGTCATGTCAATGATTATGGATGCCTTCACAAGACGTATTATTCAACTAACAGAAGAGGTGCTTGGCAAGCCCCCATGTGACTATGCGTGGATGGTGGCGGGCTCCCATGCTAGGAATGAAGTCCATATGTTGTCTGACCAAGACAATGCGCTCGTCTTAGCTAAAGACGCCACAGAAAATGACCGATTCTATTTCTCTTACTTCGCCATGCGCGTATGCAATGGTTTAGCCGCTGTGGGCTATCCACTTTGCAGTGGCAAGTACATGGCAGCAACAGCAAAATGGAACCAAAATGTAGAACGCTGGAAAGAGTATTACACAAAATGGGTGGCAAGCCCTGAATACAACAAGCTGCTAAGTATCAGTGTTTTCATGGAAATTCGCTCTGTTTATGGCAACGCCGATCTTGTCGAACAACTACAAAATCATCTGCACAATACCATTCATGCTAACCCACGCTTTATCCCCGCGTTGACCCGAGATGCGATAGAAACCTCCCCACCGCTTGGTATCTTCAATAGTTTGGTGTTAGAGAAAACTGGTGACAATACGAAATCACTTAATATTAAGAAATTCGCACTGAATCTAATCATCGATCTAGCTCGGATATACAGCCTAGCTGCAGGAGGCTCCCTTACGGGGACAGAGGAGCGTTTTCGCTATGCGGTAGAAAAAGGCACGCTTTCCCAAGAGAGTTGCGACAACATTATCGGTGCTTACCGTTTTCTGACTCAGGTTCGCTTTAAACATCAGCTAAACGCAATTCTTAGAGACGATACCCCTGATAATCACATCCGACCAGATGAGTTCAGTAGCTTTGAACGCAAACACCTCAAAGAGGCATTCAAGATCATCAGTGAACTTCAGGATGTAGCCAAGCTTAAATTTACTAGTGGATTCTGACATGTTAGCGAAAACACTTAGACGTCTTTTCTCAGATGAGAATAGAACACAGGTGATACACTCACAATTAGCGAATCAAAAATGGAATTCTGATTCTTTAGCGCATTTTTTTAATCGACCGCTTCCAGATCTTAAATCTCCGCTCAGCGAGCTAGAGTTTGTTGCGATTGATTTTGAAACAACCGGTTTAGAACCTCAGTCCGATCGTGTCCTCTCAATAGGCAGTGTAGAGCTCAACTACGAAGAAATTAATCTTGGTAGCATGAATGAGGTCTATTTACGTAATGAGAGCTTTGTTCGCGCGGAAAGTGCGGTAGTGAATGGCATCATGCCGCAGCAAGTATTGCTTGAGGGTATCGACTCAAGCGAAGCTTTTGACCAACTTCTCGAACGTATCTCCGGAAAAGTAATCATCGCTCACAGTGCTTGTATCGAGTATGGCTTCATCCAAACATTTCTGTCACAACGTTATGGTTTAGCCGATTTCCCCTGCTACATGGTGGATACTTTGGCCCTCGAAAAACAATTTAGCTACCTTGGAAAGAACCGAGGTCACAGTAGCTTTCAGCTCGATGATTTACGTCAACACTACAATCTTCCCCCGTATCAAGCGCATTCCGCTGCCAGTGACGCACTTGGATGTGCCGAGTTATTTTTGGTACAAGTCAAGCGGCTAAAGCTTTGCCACCGCCCACTTGCAGAAGTGCTTTGGCGACCATAATAAACTAACAAAAAAAGACCACTCTATGATTCCATAGAGTGGTCGAAACAACGTCAACAAGTAGAACGACTCATAAATCAAAAGCTATAGGTAATACCGATACGACTTCTAAGTTGACGGTCGCTAGATGTGCTTGAAACGGAAACATTGGCAAACTCTACATAAGGTCTCCAGTTCCAATCTTCTCCTTTGTATCCAAGCTTGAATAAAGCGTCCCAGTTAGTGTCACCATTGTTGAAGAACTTCTGGTCATCGTGACCTTTCTCGTAGTTACCTTCTAAACCAAACTGAAATCCGTTGTAGTTGTAGTCAATATTGGCTGTCACTTTACTCTTTTGCTCTCCAGAACGGTCATCCGAGAACTGTCTGAACTCATGACGATAGCGAAGCTTAGTGACTAGCCCAGAATCGAATTTGTATTGAGCGCGTAGTTGAGGCTTATAGGTAACATGTCCAGGGAAGAAGGTAATTGGCATACCTGGAATTAAAGTCCAATGATCATCAATCTTATATTTATAACCAAAGTCGAATTCATTCCCTTTCGACTGCCACTCGGAAAAAGGTTTTCCTTTTTGCATGGCCTCTACGCCAAAATATACGTTACCAACACCCGCTCCAATTTTTACTCGACTAGCATAAGTTTCACTTTCATGTTTATATTCTTGACGAAAGTCTAATGACGCAGCCGAAATTGAGGTACTAGCAACTAATGCTACAACCGCAGTTGCAGCTAATTTATATACTTTAGACACGATTTAATTCCTTTTTATTTAAATAATAGATTTGCTACTTTTTTGCTATTTACTTTTTCTTTACCAAGCTCAGAAAGAGCGTCTGTAAATAAGGGGGAACCATAAGCTTTTTGCGCATAGAGCAGATTCACATAGGCTTTAGATCCATCAAAACCTTTGAGTTCTTTATATTTCCATTCAGTCGGTTTGTTTGCGTGCTGGGCAATATACTCGTAACCTTTTTTAAGCGAGTGTTTGTCAACCTCATACAGCCAAACATCAACGCCTAACTTGTCACCAAAATGGCCCAGATGGTTATAAGCCTCTAAATTGAAATTTGAATAATGCCAAGGGCGAGTTCGCTCAAGTTCGCCATGCTGGCGACCGTTCATATCGAATTGACTGCCGATTCTTCGCATCTGGGTAATTCTGAGACGCTTCTTAGCGATATCATCATCGCCCACAAAAATTGCAAAAGCGGCAACTTGAGCGTCATACCACGTACCATGGTTGTTATGCCAATTGTCTTCTTCAAAGCCGTGATTACTGGTGAGTAGCCAATCATTGAAATCGCTGAACCAGGCCACAATCGCTTCGTATTGAGAAGGCTCTATCTCATCTTTGAGGATGTTAATGCTATCAAGTACTGGAATAAGCAAACGGCTATCGATGATACCTATGCCCCGACCATCAACAATACCGGGTATCGCTTGAGCGTGATTGAGGTTTGGATTCATTCTTGTTGTTGGGTCAACAAACCAGGCATTTAGCTGCGCGACGGCCTTGTCTGCATAGGCCTTGTCATCAGTAAAGTAGTAAGCCAGACCTAAATCCGTGACATCTTTTGCGAAGCGGATAAACCGGTGTTTATCTGTAGCAGCACTTTTTGTTGCCATGTTGTATTCACCATCTCGACGAACATAAGGCAATCCATCCTTAGTATCTGGATTTGGCCACCAATAAGGCCCGAAGCTAAAGTAGTCGTGCTTATCTCCACTCGCTGGTAATAGTGTCTTATTAGTTACTGGATCAATGTCAGCCTCTAATGCTTTATTGGCTTTTTGCACCAGCATTTCAAAGGAGTTTTTCTTGATATAAAGGTGCTGCTTATTATATTCCATGGCAGATTCATCATATGATATAAAATTAATCTCACCAGCTACAGAACCAAAAGACAATGCTATTGAAGCGACTAGAAAAGCTTTGCGAAAAATCATAAAACCTCCTTAATTGATTTACTTACATGCTAATTGAAACATCGGTTCAAAAAAGAGATCAAGATCATTTAACTTCATTTAAAGATAGATAAATATGTCAAATGTGACTTTCATCAACAACTGTACACTGAAATAAATTGTGGTTTTTAAAACAAAAAGAAAGAGCTTATGGAAAGCTCTTTTTACAATTAAAATGGTATATTAATACGCCCTAAACTTTACGTACTGACAGTTATTATCACTCGTAAACGTTATTGTAGTGCCTGTAATTGCGCTACCGCTAACATAATTTGAGCTAATATTCATGCTGCCATTGCCATCAATGCTCGACAGTGTGCCTCTAAAATCACAGCTATCGTTGCTATCACTATCCCAAACCTGTACGTTTTTGCCTGCAAGATCCCTATCTAGCGTAATGCACTCGGTTAAAGAAAGATCGATCTCCATCTTACTGCCCCAAGCATATTGAGCTGTTGTCGTACAATCACCTGAGACTGGAGGATCTACTGGCTCTACTGGTTCCCCTTCTTCTGGCGGCCAAGAGCCTCCAGCGATGCTCACCCCTGAACTTGGTATTTGCTGGTAGACCCCTTCTGCCAACTCTTGATTCCATGTCGAAACTGGCTCACCATTAATATTCAGATGTTGGTATTTCGTCCCATCCCAGTTAAGTGCATATTCCACCCCAGGTTCGTCGAACAATCCCCAACGCACTATAGTAGCACCTGCACTTTTCGCTTTCTGGAGTGTGTTATCAACCAGAACATTGTTTGGCCCTGTTGGACCGGACCATTTACTCGCATGATCACCCGATCCCACCCAAATAGGCTGCCAAGTTGCACCAGATTCCGGAGCACCATTTGACCAACTGCGATGTTCGAACGGGACCTCAATTTGGTTGGCACGAATGAGATTATTGCGCTCCCAACCGCCATGAAGATTCATATCAACATTGAGTACATTACGCTCGACGATATTACCGGTCGCGGACCATTGTAGGGCTAAGTGGCGAATGTTTCGGATATCGTTGTTGTGAATCCAACTATTGTAGAGTTTCGAGCCTCTAATATAGCCGTTACCACCAGCACCTTTGTTCCATGAGCCGTCAATCTTGTTGTTCGAGATGGTAATATCTTTTGCAAACTCGGTAACGATAGGATGAGAACCTATCATATCGATTTGAACGTTATCGACCCAACCATTGTTCGCCCATTTAAGGATGATTCCATGAATGGCATCTTGCGCACAGACATTCTCATATCGGTAGAGAACACCATTAGGATTACTCTCTGATACCTGGTTGCGATTGTATCCCTCACAATGACTGCCCTTTGTATCCAATGTGAGGTAGAAATCTTGTAACCCAAAATTTTCTATTGCACTTACTGGCATCACACGGCTGTTGTAACCATTTTCATTGTTGAGCGGGACATCAAACTCAAGCGGTCTATCCAGCGTCACGGTATTAGCGCCACTATTCACCGACGCAATATTGAAGATTTGCGTGCGCATGTGACCCGTTTTAATATGACTTGCGCTGCGTCTTGACTCGGGCACCTGCCCTAGATCAAGAAACGCCTTGTCGCTAGCTGCGCCAACATAAATCAAATCACCTTGGCTAAACTCCGCTGCTTTCCCTGATTCCAAGATAAGCGTGCGATCCCCCATTTTGGCAGGTTGCCCAAACTCTATACTATGCTTCCAATGGAAGTTGACACTACCTTCGTAAGCTTGTTCTTTGGGGTGTTTTTCACGTGTCTCTACTCGGAACACACCAAATCCAGGCCAGTACTTTTTATCAAAGTCCGGCGCATTACTCGCATCGACACCATAAGGCGACCATGAGCGAGCCACAATTTTTGTCCCTGTGAGTGGATCACTACCTGCTCCTTTGATCACCACGCCCGATTTGTCGATGTGGATTTCGTCGCTCAGATTAATCTCACCTTTGGGTAATACGATGACAGTATTCACCTCGCTAGAGGCACTGATATGGTTATCGATGATGGCTTGAAGTGCTTCTGAATCATCGATGCCATCGTTGGCAATCACACCATGGTCGACAGCATAAATCGTATTCTGAAATTGCGTAGGCAATGCTTTACCTTTTTCATAACCAGGTGAAGCTAATCCATAGGCACTATAGAGGGTAATTGGTAGCAGCAGTGCTAGTTTGTTCACTTTCATTTTCACGTTGGTCTCCCTTCCGTGTTTATTGATATGTTATGTGGGTGATAAAAGAGGAGCTACTGTGAACTGCGTAGCTCCTAATTAAGGGGGGATAGAGATGTAAAACCTTAGCTCGCCGTGCTTGCGGTTAGCTTATCGGCTTGCTTAGCGCTTTTAAGTAACAAACTACCTACGGTGACAATGACAGCTCCACAGAACACGAATGCCATTCGACCCCAGAATGGATTTGGAATCAGCACCATTAAGGTAACCAGTGCGCCAAACACAAGAATCAGCTTACCAAGCATATTACGTTGCTGGCGGTCGTACTCGTCCTGACCTGCTTCTTCAATAACTGGTGTCGCAACATCATCCCAAAACTCCGTAAGTTCTTGTTTGCGCTCGCCAACAGGTGCTTTGTAGAACTTAGTTGTTAGGCAGAAGAAACCACCAGTAATGAATAGATGACCCATAATGCCGAGTAGGACTTTAAGATCTTTTGCTTCGCGACCGGTAAATGGTGTCTCTAGATTCAGCCAGTTAGCGACAACATCTGCCGTGATAACAAAGCTCACTAAATAAGAAACAACGATACCCACTACCAATGTTGCCCATGCAGCCCAATCAGGAGTTTTCTTAATGAAAATACCGAAGAAAAGCGGAACTAGGATTGGCATCTGAAGCAAAGTACTTACATACATCATCGCGTCAAACAAGCTCAAGCCGCGTAGCGAGTTAATGAACAATGCCACAAGGATAATCAAACCGCCGAAACACATAGTCACAAGTTGACTAACACGCATTAACTTTTTGTCGTCTGCTTTCTTGTCGATGATCGGCGCATAGAAGTTACGCACGAAGATACCAGAATTTCGGTTTAAGCCTGAGTCCATTGAAGACATAGTCGCAGCAAAAACAGCTGACATCAGTAGACCGACCATACCAACAGGCATCGCATTTTCTACAAAGACCAGATACACCGCATCTGCCGCTTTTTTACCAAGCTCAGCCGCATGCACCGTCGCCGCATCTGGATACATTACCGCTGTTACCCAAGGTGGCAGGAACCAAATAGCCGGACCAATAAGCATTAGCACAAAAGCAAGTAATGCGGCTTTACGAGCGTTGGTCGAATCTTTTGCTGTAAGAAAACGATAGGAATCTTGCATGTTGTTGATATTTTGTAGCTGCTTAACAAACATAAAGATAAACCAAGATACGAACAGCAATGAATAGTTCATATCAGAGCCCATGATCGAATCCGCTGGGAACTGCTCAATCAGATTTGACGGACCACCAATTTTAATCAATGCCGCAACCGCACAAACCACGGTTACCGCCATGATCACCACCATCTGTACAAAGTCTGACGCCACAACGCCCCACGCACCGCCAATCACTGAGATAAACAGTACGATCAAACCCGTCACCACAATGGTGGTTTCGATATCCACTTTAAATACCGCACTCACGAATAGAGCAAGGCCGTTTAGCCAGATACCCGTGTAAACAATGCTGGTTGGCATGGTTGCCCAGGTAAAGACCTGCTCATTGGTGGCCCCAAAACGGCGGCGTACACCCTCAATAGGAGTGACAACGCGCATTTGACGGAAGCGATAAGAGAAGAACAACCAAGAGAGTAAGAAACCAAACGCGTTGGCCATGAACACAACCATAATAGGGAAACCGTCGGTAAAGGCTTTACCTGCGGCACCTGTAAAGGTCCAAGCACTGAACTGAGTCATAAAGGCGGTAGAGCCCACCATCCACCAGAGCATTTTACCGCCCCCACGGAAGTAGTCACTTGTAGAGCTACCCGCGAAGCGTTTAAAGATGACGCCTATCGCTATCATAAAGATAAAGTAAACGCCCACGACGAGCATATCGACATTCATTCTGAACTCCTTTTACATTTTTTGTCTTTGTAACTTTTTAAAACTCCGTTTCATTATTTGATAAATACCGTTTTTATAAAGATCAATTCGCATGATATGTGACCTATGTAACTAAATATGTCCAACAAGTCGCTTTTGTGTTAATGCGATCAAATAATGCGCAATGGGAGGAAAAAACACGTCAGATACCGATAGGCTTCTGAGCTAAAGAAGTAGTTAAGCCAAGACTACAACAGAGTAGAAAACCAAATAATTACTTTAAAATCATCAACCTAAGACTTAACTGAGAGAAGCAAATTATCATCAAACCAATGACATATCCTCAAGCTAGCTCTGACTGGTACTCATCCTTAGATAGCTTTAACCCTCTGACTTTGAGAGGTCATAACCCATTGAAGTTGAGAGTTCCGCCATCAACATGCCCCATCTTAGTCACCTAGCCTCTCAATGCATTCACTCTTCAAATGACTCCCCACATTACACCCCCTACTTTCATAAAAAAATGAAAAACCGTTTCATTCATCACAAAAATGGATAGAAGTGTAGCGCCCACACCTCAGTTATTGCATTATTGAACCACTGTTTTAATTTTTAAAGTTCACAATTTCATTTTAGGGGTAAGTGTAATGAATATCGACATTTTCGTTGTCGGCGTCTACTTCATCTTCATGATCGCTGTAGGTGTCATATTCAAGCGTCTCGCTGGCAGTTCAACCAGCGACTACTTCCGTGGGGGCGGCAAAATGCTCTGGTGGATGGTGGGCTCTACCGCCTTCATGACGCAATTCAGTGCCTGGACGTTTACTGGTGCTGCAGGTAAAGCTTTCACAGATGGCTTTCCGATTATGGTCATCTTTATGGCTAACGCCTTCGGCTTCTTGCTTTCATGGTTGTTCTTCTCTTATCGCTTCCGCCAGATGCGTGTGGTAACGCCTGTAGAAGGGGTTCGACGTCGTTTTGGTGCAACCAATGAGCAGGTCTTTACCTGGGCAACCATGCCAACGAGTATCGTATACACCGGTATTTGGCTTAACGGTCTTGCTTTGTTTGTGAGTGCGGTGTTCAAGATCGACATTGAAACTACGATTGTGGTTACAGGTTTGATCGTACTGTTTATCTCTGTGATCGGCGGCTCTTGGGGTGTGGTCGCGTCTGACTTTGTACAGATGGTGGTGATCATGGCGGTAACTGTGGTTTGTGCAGTTGCGGCATTGATTAAGATTGGCGGTCCATCAAACCTGATTGAGCAGTTCCCAGCAGACTCGATTATGGGTCCAAACATGAACTATCCACTACTATTTGTAGCTTGGTTTATCTTCATGTTTGTCAAACAGCTTCAAAATATCAACAACATGCAGGACTCTTACCGTTTCCTAACGGCTAAAGACTCTACCAATGCACGCAAAGCGGCATTGCTTGCCTTCGTTCTCATGCTAATCGGCCCAGCGATTTGGTTTATGCCGCCTTGGGTAACCGCGGTTCTCTATCCAGATGCGGCACTGGCTCACGCTGACGCGCTGGGTGGAAAAGCAGCAGATGCTGTATATCTGGTATTCGTAGAGCGAGTCATGCCTGTCGGTATGGTGGGTCTTCTGATGTCTGCTGTGTTCGCAGCAACCATGTCTTCGATGGACTCAGGTCTAAACCGTAATGCGGGTGTCTTTGTTCGCAATTTCTACAGCCCGATCATCAACAAAAATGCGTCTGAGAAGAAGCTAATGCGCGTGAGTCAGGGTGTAACCGTTGTCTTCGGTGCTCTAATCATCGCAGTCGCACTCTTCATTAACTCGCTGCGTGGTCTAAGCCTGTTCGATGCCATGATGTACGTCAGTACACTGCTGCAAATGCCAATCCTAGTTCCTCTGTTCTTCGGTATGTTTATTAAGAAGACACCAGACTGGGCAGCATGGGCAACATTGGCTGTCGGTATGGTGGTGTCTTACATGGTGAGCTTTGTGATTACGCCTGACGTTATCGCTAACCTGCTTGGTATCGAGGGTGGTTTCACTAGCCGTGAAGCAGCAGACATGACCGTCATGAACGGCATCATTGGTCACCTAGTATTTACCGGCGGTTTCTTCTGCCTAACAACTAAGTTCTACAAAGAACCTGTGGGCGAGCGTGAGACTGAACTCAACGAGTTCTGGACTGACGTAGCCACTCCAGTTGTTGAAGAAGCGGGTCAAGACACGGTGGATCGCCAGCAACGTAGCATGCTTGGAAAGTTAATCCTGGTGTTTGGTGCTTTGGTTATCACCATGGTTCTTATTCCGAACCCATTCTGGGGTCGCATGGCGTTCCTATTCTGCGGTGGTGTTGTTCTAACGGTGGGGGCTTTACTGCTTAAAAGCGCAAAAGAAACCACAGTTCTCACTCCACAAGCACAAAGCTAATTGACCTTACAGGGGCTGGTCACCAGCCCCTTGTTTAGAGTGTTAAGTAAGGCAAAAAATCAGTGTCTTACTTAGTATTTTGAGACAAAGCGTATGAGCAAAGACTATATCAACGACAATTTTCTTTTAGCATCACCTCTCGCGCAGCATCTTTATCACAGCTTCGCAAGCGAGATGCCAATTATCGATTATCACAACCACCTTGATGCCAAAGAAATTTGGGAAGACTACTGTGCTAGCAATATTGCCCAAAGCTGGTTGCACAGTGACCATTACTTGTGGCGTGCCATGCGTAGCAATGGTGTGGATGAGTACTATGTTACTGGTGATGCAAGTGATAGAGAAAAGTTTGAAAAGTGGTGCGAGACTGCCCCGTTTATTTTAGGTAATCCCCTCTATCAATGGTCGCATCTAGAATTAAAGCGATTCTTCAATTGCGAGCTATTGCTAGATCCCAAAAACAGCGACGCCATCTGGGCACATTGCCAATCAGAATTGGCGACGCAAAGACTCAGCACTCGAAATGTGTTGAAGCAGTGCAAGGTCAAAACGCTTTGCACAACCGATTCTCCCTTGTCAGAGCTTAACTACCACCAGCTCATCGCCGAGTCTGATTTCGAGGTAGACGTACTACCGACATTTCGAGCTGATGATCTGTTTGGCTTTACCGATGTCGAAAGCTATCGCCGCATTATCAATACATTAGAACACCTAACGGAATGCGACATAACGTCTCTTAGTGATCTGATGCATGCCATCACGATAAGAATGGACGTATTCCATAACTTGGGCTGTCGACTCTCTGACCTTGGGCTGACTATCGTTGAATTTGAGTCTTGCTGCCAAAACAAAGCATCAGACATTTTCCAAAAAGTCCTCGAGCAACACCCCCTAACAGACAAAGAAGTCATTCAGTTCAAAACCTATCTATTTCAGGAACTTGGTAAGCAATACCATGCGCGCGGCTGGGCAATGCAAGTTCATATCGGTGTACTCGTCAATGTGAACGAGAGAAGAAAGCTGGCTCTCGGTGGTGGGACTGGATTCAGTGTGATTAATGATCGTTTGATCGCCGAAGGGCTAACACAACTGCTCAGCGCGCTCGATGCCAGTGACCAACTACCAAAAACCATCCTCTACAGCGTCAATCCAAATCACAACGCCCTACTCAGCTGTATTGCTGGGGCATTCCAAGACAGCGATACCGCAGCCGGAAAAATTCAGTTTGGCGCAGCATGGTGGTTTAACGACCACAAAGATGGCATGGAGGCTCAGCTAACCACGCTCAAAAACCTCGGAGCGCTCGGTCGCTTTGTTGGCATGTTAACGGACTCACGAAATATTTTCTCAATGAGTCGTCACGAATACTTCCGCCGCGTTCTATGTAACCTCCTCGCATCTTGGGTAGAGAGTGGGGAATTGCCCAACGATGAGAGTCTTCTCAAACAAACGATTCAAAATATCTGTTATTACAATGCACTGCGCTATTTCAACTTTCCTCAACATGAAGTCACAGGGGACGCACAATGATCCAATTCAGTGAACAACAAATCCAAACCATTAGACAGCGCGCCTCTGAAGAGACTATTTCACAACTAATTAAAGATAATGAGGTGGTACTCAACAGCGACACACTAGTACCATCAGACGGTCGTGCAACCTGGAACCTCTATTATTTTTGCCCCGAGCACGGCGTTCGTCTGACTTGGGATAGAAACAAACCTAACTCTCACTGCTGTCCTGTCGATGGCAAAGAGTTTACTGGTGAACCTTATGACGGTGCATGGTGGCGTTGGCTGAACGGATTAAATGCAAAGGCTTGCTATGACTTAGGTCTACTTTGGAACCTTACTGGGGAGTCGCGCTTTCTTGAGAAAGTAAAAGAAATCCTGCTGCAGTCTGCCAAATATTATCCGGACTACGAAGTGCATGGTGGCATTCCCTACAATGGTCCAGGTAAAGCCAACGCACAAACACTTTGTGAAGCCAATTGTCACTTGGATCTAGCTCGCGGCTATGATTTTGTTCGCTCCGAGTTTACTGCCGAAGAACGTGACTACATAGAACAGCGTTTATTGCGTGAGGGCGCTGAGTTCTTGATGGAGTATCGTACCGATCAGTTGCACAACCATGAGATGAAAATCAATGCCACTATCGGTGTGATCGGATTAATACTCGACGAAAGCCGCTACATCGAATTCGCGCTGAATACTGACTACGGTATTCACTACCAACTCAATAATGGTTGTACCGAAGAGGGGATGTGGTTCGAAGGCTCAATCCATTATCATTACTATGCCCTGCAAGCACTGTTAAACTTCGAGAAAATGGCGTATCACACCCCTTACTCGGTGAGCTCAAATCCGAACTTCCTGAAGATGCTCAAGTTTCCATTGAACCTGGTACTAAATACAGGCGACTTCCCGCGCCTTAACGATTGTATTGCTGGGCAAGAGAAAATCACGCACTCTCATTTGTTCGAGTTCGCTTACGCTCAATACCCATGTGACGAGTTTGCAAGTGCTCTCTCTAGCATCTATCAGAACATCTCACGCGACAATATCGATGCACTGCTCTACGGTGTCGATAACTTACCGAAAGCGCTGCCGTTACAATGCCGCTCAATTCATACTCCGCAAGCAGGTGTGACGATTCATTACGATCAACTGCAAAATAACGCCATGCTTCTTAAGCACAGCCCATACGGCGGTGAGCATGATCACTACGATCGACTAGGCCTTATTCTGGTACGTAATGGCAAAGAGATCCTGCCCGATCTCGGTACCACTGGCTACGGAGCAGAGCTTCATTATGGTTACTACAAAAATACCGCCACCCACAACACACTCGTTGTGAATCAGCAAAACCAATCGCCAATTAACCCAACATTGCTGCACTTCTCCGACTCTCCGATCTGTAAGGTCATCGATACGTTAGCAGATTGGAATCAACCACCAGCGAAAGTTGATAGTCACACCATTGAGCAATGGGATAACGCCTCTTATCAGAATGTGATGTTTAGACGCATTCTATTTTGTGTGGGAGATGCGTACATTGAAGCAAACTTCATAGCGAACCCGCATAGACAACAGCTCGATTTGACCTACCATGTTCGAGGTACTCACTTCGAGCTTAAGGACTTTGAATCTTGCAAAAACCCGCTAAATGGACCGCTAGAACGGATGACCGAGACTCATATTTTAACTTCGGTTCAGGCCTACAACGGACATTACGACATAGAAGGTCAACAGCCATTTAAGCAACACATGCGCTTTGATTCGCCTTGTGATGTATTGATTGGTGAAGCACCGGATAATCCAGCAACGTCAAATTTAGCCTACACGCTAGTACGCTCTGATGCGGCAACATTGAATACAATAGTGCTGCACGATATGTCGAACTCGGATGGTGATACGACTCTTAGTGATGTCTCTTGGAATGACAACGAAGTATGCTTCAGCATCATTCAACAAGGGCAGACAACCGCGATCACCTACAACTTGCATTCACATTCTTTAAGAGTGCGCGCGTAAGTCAGAGAAACCTTCAAACACCAGTAAGCCCCGCATTCAATGCGGGGCTTACTGTTTACGGTGCACTGATCACGATGCAATATCGAGCGGGTTGCTATTTTGAACTATCTGCGGACTCGAAGAAGAGTGTAAATCCCAATCCATAATATTGCTTGAGCTGGTATTGTTATAGAGCAGTTTATCACTGACACTATTTAGGATTGTCGCCGCTCGCCAAGCGGCTAAGCTCAATTGGGGCTCAATAATACCGTGGTTGTGAGTACCCGAGTTCACGACAAATAGTTTGCTGTCAGTCGGCTGCTTCCAAAACGCCGCATAATCCTCATTCAATAAAGGACGCCCCAGCTCATCAAGTTGTAGCTGGTCAGCAATGTTCTCTAAACACGGCGCTAGCACTCGCTTGAACCCAGTACAAAGAATCACGACATCAGCCTGTAGGGCCTTAATATTATTAGTAATCCCATGCTTGAGTGTGAGCTGGTTTAGCTCATCTGCCGTTTCTAAACCTACTAGTTCCTGATGAGGCTGAATGCTCCACCACTTAGGGTTTTGCAACACATACTTGTCATGATACAAAGCCTGATAAAGGGTACTCAGGCAGTCGTCTGTAATACCGTCGCTGGTGAGTTTTTGCCGAGAGACTTCGCGTGCTTGCTGCGCTTTGTCCAGATGATAGAACTGATTCACGTAATCTGGCATAAAGAACTGGTCGCTGAAGCAACTCTCATCCAACCCTTCAAGATTTGCTCGGCGCGATACCCAATCAAGCTGACGCGGCTTACCAAAGTCACCCGCAAAGATGTGCTGAAAGATGTCAGCACCAGTTTGTCCGCCACCAATAATCACCACTCGCTTGCCGCGGAGATCAGGTTTGCGTTGCATCATTTCGTGAGCGTGGAAACAGTTGTCGGTCAGCTTACCCTTTGCACAATCCGGCACGACAGGTTGGGTTCCGGTCCCTACTAAAAGATGTTTGCTAGTGAGAGTCTGCCCGTTGGACTGAATAACAAAATGATCGCCTTCGAAACGCACATCACTCACCCCAGCATCGAACTGGGTGTTTGGTAGCTGTTTCGCGACCCACGCCATATAATCTGAGAACTCTAGACGAGAAATCATAAAGTCGCCGCGCGCCGTAAACGGATAGAACTTCTGTTTTTGGACCAAATAGTTCAAAAACGAGTATGGGCTTGTAGGGTCAACCGCGGTGACTAAGTCTTTTAAGAAAGAGGTCTGCATCTTGGCATGGTTTAGGAGCAATCCGGGATGCCACGTAAACTCTGGCTTTCGCTCCAAAAACTGCGTGCTGATCTCTGACTTCGGTGCTGCTAATGCTGCAATACTTAAATTGAACGGGCCAATGCCGACACCTACTAAATCAAAATCTATTGTTTTCATTCTATTACCTACCTAGCCTGGGACGTATAAAACTCAAAGAAGCGTTCGCGCTTGCATTGCAGCATCGCCGCTCTCTTATGTGGGAAATCGAAATCAAACAGATGCTCAAATCCAATCCGTTCGGTGAGTGCGAGGACTTTTTTGTTATCCGCTCTCGGCTCTCCCATTACATTGTTGGTATGGGCGTTAACCAGGAAGCAGTAGTGCACGATGCCTCTAGACCAAACTGAGAAATAACGCCATCCACGAAAACGAGGATTAGCCGAGAGCATATGTACGCCCCGGTCAAAGCCTTGCGCTTGATAGTATGGCCCTAAGCGATCTTCTGGCGTCCAGTAGATTTCAAAGTACCCAAATGGCACCCCATCAAACTCACCAATAACTGGAAACTGATGAGGATCCGATTCCATTTTAGTTAAGTAGTCGATATGGTCTTGGTGAGACCCTTCCAACTCCCATACAGGCGAAATCGCAGGATCATTGTGCCAACGATTGAAGCACTCAAGATCTCTGGAAAGCGACGCCTTTCGAAACGTCAGCACCTTATTCAGACCGTAGATATAGCGCTGATAAAAAACGTCTACCGGCTTAGCGGGTCTCGGCGGATGAGTTAAACCATTACTCGCCGCTAACCTAATTTCATCGGTCGGATTATCATCTGGGTGATGCCAAATTGGGGCATGTTCCAAAAAACTCGCTCTCGTCATTCGTTGCTCAGTATCAAGACAACCTCGGACAAACTCGGGTGCGTGTTCACAGGTGATTTGTTGACAATCCAGCGCAAAGAAAGCGTGCTCTAGACCGGACCAATAGATAAGCGGGTCGTCAGTATCGACGTTGACAGAGATAGCACCGCTAGTCTCATGTACGTTTAAAAGACCGCACTCAATCCCATTGGTTCTGAGAGACCATTGATTTGTCGCGACCGAATAAATCGCCACTTCAGAGCCATCTGGCAGGGGCTTTACGCAATCAGGGAGCGCGCCCTCACTGAGCGGGTTAGCGATTTCACGGTAGATCTTAGTCGGGTCGCTAAGTGTGGCTTCATTATGCTCTTCTACAAAACATAAAAAGTTTCGCTTCCAGTGCAGGGTATCTGAGTTCAACAAGTAGCTATAAAAACTAGAGTCAACCGGAGATGCTGCTGCCAACGCCGCTAGCTTTTCTCGGCATACCTGATATAGCGCTTGTTCTGTCACCATACCGCTTGCCGCAATGGCAGCCACTGTGTTGATCAAAGAGTTGCCAATCAGATAATAGGCAAGGTAAGGATTCACAAACTCACCTTCCATGAAATATTCTGGCTTTTCACCTTCAAACACTGAAGCAAAATGCTCTAAGGCAAGTTCTGTCAAGCCACTGCCTTGGCAGTCGCGATACATCATGCCCGCTGGCATTCCGTTCTCAACCCGTAAAAGTATGTTCTGTTGATGGGCAAGCATAACCACACCGTAATCGCTGCGCGCAATACATAGTGGCGCAATGACGTTTTGCATAAACGCACCAATCCAATCGCATGCCGCTTGATGTTGAGAAATGCCTTCGCGCTTCGCGACTTGCTGAATCCAACTGACAACTTGAGCTTGCTGCTGTCCTGCGCAGACTTGGTTAACCGTTGCAAGCAGATGAGTATTGTCTTCATTCACTGAAGTGCTCACCGAGCGGGTGCGCTTTTCAGCAAAGAATGAATTATCGCGCAAACTAATCAAAGGCAAGTCTAACCCCTCTCCTTGTGGGTTTGTGACCGTTGCCCATGCAGGCTCCTCGATAAAGGTTGTCGTTGGTAAGCGCTGAGCCAATTCATGCCCGGCTTCATGCGCCAATAAGCGGCTAAACAGAGTACCGCGTTTTGCCTCTTTAACTGACAGCAAGCGCAGCGAATTGGTCAGCTTGATAGGGAGTGAAACCTTAAGCATCCATGGCATATCAGGATGATAAATAGCACGCGTCGAAGAGGTCGCCCGCCACCCTGAGCTGCTTGTGTTCAAATCAACCATGTCACAGCCCATCGCGGCGTAGTCATCACTCTTTCGCCACGCCTTTGCTTGCAGAGGGTGCATTGGGAAAGCCACATGATTTTCGGCGATATTCGGTCGCTCGCTATCCGCAGTGCTTAACTTAAATAGCGTCTCCAGTTTGGAGTGAGCAGATTCCCCAACCGACTCTGACATCAGGCGATCTTTCGCGACGGAAAACCACTCTATCTCAAAACTGTTTTCAAACTCTGGAAGGTATACTGCTTGCTGCTCTTGAGTCAGTGGCGCACAGCTTTTTGGTGTTGGGTGCATGCTATGCCCACCAATCAGTGACTGTTCCGATTCGATAAAGGTCACAGGCTCGCCAACACCACGCTTTTGCTTAGATTGGCTCGCACGCTGAACAAACTCATCTGATGCACCAACGCGCTGAATGAGTCGATCTCGCTTCGCCGCATCGCCATCATCGTAGTTTGCTAACACCCAATCTAGCGCTTCTGGGAAAGATAGAGACTGGCAATGATCATCTTGATTGAGATAAAGCGTCCCCTCATACCGATGACGACCTGTTGATGAGCAGTAACTAAGTGGCAACCAAAGTTGGGCATTATTAAGCTCAAAGGTCGCGCACTGTACCGCTTTGTGTTTGATTTGGCAGAGGTTCGTACTTCCCTGCATATCGACGAATAAACTGTTAAAGAAGGACTGAAAAGTCAGTGAATGTGTCATGTTTTGCTAATCCTTAATGCTCGTCTAACCAATGAGTGACTTGGTTAGGTCCGTGCCAAACTTGAGTATGTGCGCTCACACTGCCTCTGTTTTTAGTTCGCTTTTCTATTGGTGTTCCGAACACCATAAAGCCCACGGGGACGTGTGCTTCCATAAGTCCGAGTAACTGTCGAATACCCGGCAACTCAATCGCATCGGTGGAGTACCAAACGCCGCCAAAACCTAATTGATCGGCGGCGAGTAAGGTCATCTGACACGCTGCCGCCGCAGAGAGCAGTTGATCTTGTTTGCTCACTTCGCGATGGTCTTGCACCTGCGCAGAGATCAGAACTAGGCTGGGCGCCTTAGCGAGATAGTCCGCTAGTCGATTCGCTTGCGCGGTTGATACCTGTTTGTCGTGTGCGAGCCACGCATCACGTAAGTTCGCGATCATATGAGGAATTTGTGATGGCTCGATCACCAAGAAATGCCAAGGTTTTAATCTGCCATGATCTGGAGTGCTCATTGCAGCCTGGAGAATGGCTTGCATTTGTTTATTGTCGGGCGCAGGCACGCGCATTTCATGCACGTGATAGGACACGCGCTGGTATAGATAACTGAGTTCTTGTTTCATTGTTATATTTCTTGAGCCAACTGACGTTTGATAGAAGTTTGTCGTTCTTAAGGTCAATCTAGATACTCACCCCCATCAGGGGAGGTGAGCCATAATTTGACTAGAACTCAGCACTGTAGCTAAGTGCGAAGGTTCGACCCTGACCGTTGTATTTGAATAGCTCTGGTGCCGATACTCCGCTGTAGAGCACTTGCGCTCGTTGACTCCAGATCGTTTCGTATGTTGTGTTGAATAGGTTCTCAATACCGAAGTTGATCTGACCAACAGGCAGCATGTAGTAGCTAGACAGGCCCACGATGTTGTAACCATTTAGCTTGTTGTTATCGGCATCTTCATAGTCAGCCAGTGACTGCAAGAACACTTCCACACCATAATCAAGATTGTCGTAACCAACGCGAGTTACCGCGCTTGATGGGCTAGCAAACTGGACGGTCATATCCTGCCAAGCACCTTGGTTTTTCTCTTCGCTACGGATCCACTGGCCTTGTAAACCAGCGTAAATATTCTGAGTGAAGTAGTAATCAAACTGGCCTTCAATACCGTAGATTCTGCTCTCTTCACTGCCGACGTCCAACGTCAGATCACTGGTATTAATCTTCTGCGTTTTATCCGATAGCGAGTAGTAGCCTGCAATCTGAGTTTGATAGTTATTACCGCTGGCACGCCAACCCAGCTCGACCGAGTTCGTTTTCACCCCTGGTAGCGGTGTATTATTGATGTTAACACTGTTAGTTAGTGTTGCGTGTCCTGGGTTGGATGTCAGATCATAGGTACCTTTTCCGTAGAATTTGGCAGGGTCCGGTACGTTAAATCCTTGGCTAAAGTTCGCCCAAAGCTGCTGGCTATCCGTTAAGTCATAAACACCACCAGCATTAAACAACCAAACGTCTGTTGATGAGCTGCCACCAGGGATAGCATCGGCACCAGAGAGTAAACCTGCAGCGACATACTCTTGCTGCGATAAGCCGACAAAATCACTGACATCAAAGCTGGTCTTCTGATAGCGCACGCCACCCGTTAGTAACCAATCTTCCGCCACGCGCCAGTTAGCCTGAGCAAACAGCGCTGCGTTTTGCGTATCGATATCAGGGTAGCGCTGCAGTTCACGAAGCTTTTCAAACTCCATCGCACCAGACGCCATCGCTTTTTGCAGATCAAATACGCGCTGCTTTGCACTGAAGGTTTCCGAGGCGTATTCACCACCGTAATTTAGTGCCACATCTTGCCACTCTTTTTGCAGCATCAACTTGCCGCCAAATATGCTGGTATCCTGAACCGAGGAGCCGTACATCGGTGTCGTTGTGTCAGGAAATGGGAAGAAACCTAATGACTCGCTTCGATAGTAAAGTTGAGCAAGCAAGGCGTGGTCTAACACGCTGTCATGTTTGTATTGTGCATTCACAAAGACGCGTTCTGTATGTGGTTGCTCGTCGAGCTTAAGTCCTTTGCGGATCTCAATGAGCTCAGGAAAACCAAATAGACCGGCTAAGTTAGGACCTAAGTATGCGCCATACTCGGTATCTTGCTGACTATCGTAGTACTGAGCTGTTAGAGAGAGCGATTGCTGCTCATCAATATTGACCTCCAGATTACCCATGACATCGATAGCTTGGTTAAACTGCATATCGGTCTGAGTGATATCTGGCATGATCATGTTACCGTCACCATCATAAGCGGCCCCTTTGCCCTCATAAGCGACAGAGAGTCGACCCGCAACAGTCTCATTACCACCAGAGATGGCGAGCGCCGCTTGTTTGGTCAGATCTTCACTGCTGTTAAAGCCAGATACGCCTCCGACTCGCGCTTCCACTTTGGTGTCGCCAGCCTCACCTTTCTTGGTGATAATGTTGATGATACCGCCCGATGCACCCGCGCCAAACAATGCCGTTGCACCCGATAACACCTCAACTCGAGCAATATTGAAAGGGTCAATACTGTCAAACTGACGACTGATTTCACGTGTCGAGTTAAGCGATACGCCGTCAATCATGACTAGTGCAGAACGACCACGAAGATTCTGTGAATAGTTGGTTCGACTGCCACTACCAAAATCAAAACCTGGAATTAGACGACCCAATGCACCTTTCAAATCCGTCCCGGCATTGATGTGCTTTTCTAGCTCTTTTTGATCAATAACCCACATAGTGGTTGCAGAATCTGCAATCGTGGTTTGAATCTTAGTACCCGTGACAATCACAGTATCCAGATCGTTCTTTGGCTCGGCGTAAACCGTGCTGTGGACTAAAAGAGCTAAGGAGCTTAGGGGAAGTCCCTTTCTCACTAGAGTGTTCATAATGTTCCTTTATTTTTCTGATATAGACATAGTTGAAGGTGACAATGACGTGCTACCGATAGCGCACATCGAGATCAAAAGAAGTAAGGCAAATAGGGCTGAAGCATAGAGCGCACTTACGCTCAGGGACAAAAACAGTGCCGTGGCTCCCGTTCCGAGCAGATGCCCTATGGAGTGGCTTTGCGCAATCAAACCACTGACAGACACCTTGCTTATGCGCTCATCCGCATTGTGATACGTTACTTGGCTATACCAAGTAGGAAGAGCCGACACCGCCAATGCCAATCCCACTCCTGCCATCACAAAAACTGGGTAAGTCGCTGGTTTGGAGATGATTAAAACGGTGAATACAAGCAGCCCAAGAACCATCAAGCTGATACGCACCCTAATAAATTTGGCGAGTAAGGGCATAAGCACAGCCTGACCAAATAAGGCGACGACCGAGACTCCGAGTAGAAACATCGCCAATTGGTGACTCGCCTCAGCAGGCGTAGGAATCAGACGGTGAACCTCAGGAGCTAGCGCTAACTGAAAACTTGCAACCCAAGCGGTGGTGAGCAGAGCACAAATGAGCGTCCAAACTGGGACAAGTTTAAGCCTTTGCATAACAGGCAAGACCTGGGACTTGCGGTCTTGTCTATTGCTGTCAGTAGAAGGACATTGGAAGTAACTCCACAACATGGGGAGAAGCGGAACCACCAATATCAACAACCAATTTATGGGGATAAGCGCTAAGCTCGGCCCGATTAAACGACCAAGTGTTAGTGCACTGCTTGCTCTAGAGAGCTGTTTATACTGCGAAGCATGGTCATGGTTCTGAGCCAATATATATCCATGAGCAATAGGGAGAAATGCACTGGAAAAATACCCCATTGCAAATCTTGTCGTACCAAGAATAATCAAAGATAACCAATGCCAAGATAAATCAAACGACAATAGCGTTAATACAACAATAAAAATCACGCTAACTAAAGCATAACCCGCAAAGGCAAGACGAGCGCTAACAGCAAAACCATCACTTGTTATTTTATTAGGCCAATAGATTGAACCAATAAAATAACTCAGCAAATTAACGTTCAATAAAATTATGACGCCAGACCATTCTAACGAACTACCAGATATGCCTAACACATCTGCTACATACGGCAGAAAACTAAATAATAAAGTCTGATTTAGCCCCATTGAGAGCAGGGCACCTAACATCCACATGGCTACAAGAGTGCAACAAAAGTTACGTTAATGATAATAATTATCACTATGATTGTTGATCTCACTATCGTTTGTCAATACATTATCTATAAATTGTTTAACATTTATATTGATAGCATTATCAGATAGATAGCATTTAAGAGGTTCATAGTAGTGAATAACCAACGTTGGGAAATGGCTAACCAGAAGCTAATGGCTAAAGCATTTAGTGAGCTAGATTTTGAGGATTTGTTTGAATTCGACATTCTAGTGCAAGCTAAAGGCGGCATTGAAAATATAGAGATTGTTTTAAATGGACACTGCTGGTCTTATCAAGCAAAGCAAAGTATTTGGGGGATGAGAAACCCAATTGCTGGGTCAATTAAATGTAACGACAAAAATAACCCTACAATTACTCAGCTTTTAATTGATATACAAGAAACGGTTTCGATTAATGATATTGATTTATCAGGTCTTTTAGAGGAAATACAGCAAACACTGTTCAGTGAAATTAAGCGATTGGAGATATTAGATAAGGTGACGACTCAAGATATTGTCTATTGCTCTGAAATTCAAAGGCAAAAATATCTCGATGCACACCCTAAAATCATCGCCAATAAAGGTCGATTAGGTTGGGGAGAAGCAGAACTTGCGCGGTACTCACCAGAAACAAGCGAAGGCTTCCAACTCAGATACATCGCTATCAAGAGGCATTTGTGTCACTTCGGCTTTCGCTCTGACCTTACTCCGCTTGATATACTAAGCAAAACAATGTCTGAGCAAGACTACTCAGACATAGTCGCCAAGATCCCACAGCGAGACCTGAATGAATATCTGGTGCTTGCCGTTCATCCATGGCAATACCAGCGCTTTATCACTATTCAGTTTCAAGAGTACCTCCAAAATGAAGACATCATTGATCTCGGCTTGCTTGGCGGAAGCTGGTTCCCTCAGCAATCCATTCGTACTGTGAGCACTTTAGACCACTCTGTGCCATATGATGTGAAAACCGCGCTCACCATACTCAACACCTCCTGCTATCGAGGCATACCCGGAAAGTACATTCAGCAGGGACCCGAGATTTCCAAATGGTTAGCAAACATCGCAAGCCGTGATCCTGTCCTAAAGAAAACCGGCCTTCATGTTCAACAAGAGTTAGGGGGCGTTTACTGCCCTCACCCCTACCAATCCAAAATCGAAGGCGCATACCGCTACAGCGAAATGCTGGGCTGTATTTGGCGAGAGCGAGCTGAGGCAGTGCTGAGTGATAACCAAAGACCACTCTCTATGGCGACGCTCATGCAAGACGACGGGCAAGGTAATGCGTGTATTAATGAGCTTATCGCTTCAACAGGCCTATCTCATGAACAGTGGTTGCGAGCTATGTTTCGGCATGTTGTCATACCAATTTACCATCTAATGTGTCGCTATGGTGTCGGTCTTGTTGCCCACGGTCAAAACGTGACACTTGTATTGGAGGATAATGTTCCAACTGGCTGTATTATTAAAGATTTCCATGGGGATCTTCGACTGGTTGATCAACCTTACCCCGAACTAGCGTCCCTAGAGCAAAGCATTCAAGACAACCTCACCCGTTTGCCGCCGCACTACTTGGTTCATGACTTGCTCACGGGTCATTTTGTTACTGTGCTACGCTTTGTCTCTCCTTGGCTAGAGAGTGAGGGGGTATCAGAGACACTGTTTTATGGTTACTTGGCAGATGAAGTAAAAACGTATCAGACATCGCACCCAGAACTAGAGGATCGCTTTAAACAGTTCAACTTGCTTAGCGAAAGCATCGACAAGCTCTGTCTCAATCGAGTTCGCTTCAAAATTGGCTACGGTGATAGCAGTGAACGCCCTTTGCCTGAGCTTGGCAAACCTATCCCTAACCCGCTGCTCATTGGGCTTACCGCGCTAGACAAACAGAAGCGCTAGATAAACGGTAGTCACTGAAACTATGCTGCTCTGTGAACGTCAGAGCAGCATCTTAAACTAAGCGACCCAATCGTTGTTAACTCATTGTATTTATGAAACTAAGCAGATAATCTGGCTCTATCATAGCTAACATCGGAGCCGTTCATGCAGTACCCGAAACCACTATCAGTCGGCAGTACCATAGGTATCACCGCCTTTTCCTCTGGCATCGCGCCTCAGCATCTTTCACGCTTCGAATGTGTTACTCAGCACCTTGAATCTCTCGGCTTCAACCTTGTGATTGGCAATTGTCTATTCGACAAAGGGAAACATGTTAGTGGCACCGCGACTGAACGAGCGGATGAGTTAATGTCTATGTTACTGGACGACCATATTGACGCTATTTACCCACCATGGGGTGGAGAAGTCGCGATGGAGCTTCTGCCACTTATCGACTTTAAAAAACTCACTACCGTTCGCCCTAAGTGGATTCTCGGTTTTTCGGATGTCAGTACCATCTCTGCAGTCTTCGCGAGTAAACTTGGCTGGGCAACCGCCCATTGCTCGAACTTAATGGACCTCTCGCCAAATGCGATTGACCCACTGACTTCAAGCACCATCGCCAATTTAGGCACCCCATTAGGCGAAAGCTTCATACAAACAGAGCAAACTCACTATGCAAGTCGATGGCCCGACTTTGTCAACGCACCAGAATCAGGACTAAATCTCGACACACCAACACAATGGCGCTGGTTCAACAAGCCGAAGTCAGGAAATACAGTGGAAGGAAGATTGATTGGTGGATGTTGGGACACCTTATCGCATCTGTTTGGTACTGAGTATCTCGATCTAGACGCGTTCGCGAATAGATTTCCCGAAGGTGTTGTCTTGTATTTGGAGAATGCAGAAATGCTGCCAACAGAAGTGGTTAGAACGCTGCTCAGCATGAAATTTCGCGGCGTATTTTCTAACATCAGCGCACTGCTTATTGGACGCAATGCGGCCCCTGACTCGGGCAACCCGAACGACCTAGGCTACTATGAGGCTTTAGAAACTCACTTAAAAGAGCTCGACATACCTGTAATGATTGATCTCGACATTGGTCATCGACCTCCCAACCTGACTCTCATCAACGGTTGCAAGGCTCGTATAGATCTAACTGATACGCTTGGTACCCTCACACAAACATTAAGTTAATCACGGACACTTTGTTCCAAATCCCCCATTGCCTGTCGAACTGGTCTATTAAGGCTGGTTCGACTGTTCTAATTGCTGTTCACATAGCTCGACTTTGAGCTTAATGATTTCCGCTTGCTGATCAGCCGTCACCGCATGCGCCGAGAGCCCTGAATGGTTACTTCCACCAGCAGCGAAACTTGCCAAAGATAGTGCAGCAAGAGCATTAGCTTCATTATGACTGGCTTGAACTCCTGAAGGGTCGCATCCATTCTCTGGCGTGGGCTCCACAACAGCACATCCCCCAACGACTAGAGTGATACAAAACAAAATTAACGTTCTCATAAAATGGTTTCTCACAGGTAGCTTGCTAGAGCTTTCGGCACTATCAATCGATAGGGCGCGTAAAAAACCAAGTCTGAATGAATTTTGTACTGCGAACAAAATGGGTCCTATAGGAACACGGCATAGAACACGGTTCACTCCTAGCTAGCAACCCAAATCAGTGACCATCATCAATAGATACCAACACAGAACAAACTCGCTGGATGATGTCAGTCTTGAAAACGTTCTAATAGCTAAACTTGTGATAATAAATGAAAGGCGAGGGTTCAATTAGAACACTCGCCTTTCTGTTTAGTTTAGCTTTTAGCCTTATTGGTACTCAGGGTAATCGATATACCCTTTTTCATCGCCGCCATATAAGCTTAAACGAGCATCCGCATCAAACTCGGCCAGCGGCCAGTCGTTTTTGAAGCGAGCAACAAGATCTGGGTTGGTTACATAAGGCGTACCAAACGCAACAAGATCCGCATAGTTGTTCTCTAGTAGTGCTGTTGCGCTCTCTTTGGTGAGTTTGCCCGCAATCATAATTGGATTCGGGTAGATATCACGAACCTCTTTACGGAATGCCTCTGGTGCTTCCACGTAGCGCGAGATATTCTCTGAGAAGTGTACGTAGGCGAGATTCATCGGTGCTAATGCAACCAATGCCTTTTTCACGACATCAACAATCTCAGGATCTTCATCAGCGAACCCCTCCATCACGTGTGGAGAGACACGAATTGCCACTTTGTCGCCGCCAATCTCATTCACAACAGCTTGCATTACCTCAACCAAGAATCGAACGCGATTCTCTTGTGAGCCACCGTATTGGTCTGTGCGCTTGTTGCTAGAAAGACGCATAAACTGGTCAATCAAATAGCCGTGCGCTGCATGTATCTCAACGCCATCGAAGCCAGCCTCCACCGCATTTTTTGCTGCCTGGACATAATCGGCGATGGTTTGCTGAATATCTTGCTCCGTCATAGCGCGAGGCACGCCAGTTTCAATCATACCGAAACCACCTTCCGGTAGTGGACCAAAGACCTGATCGGCTTCTTTAATCGCTGACGACGATACTACCTGCTCACTCGTGATGGATTCATGGCTACGACGACCCACGTGCCAAAGCTGAACAAACACCTTACTACCCTGGTCATGAATGGCTTTAGTCACTTTTTTCCAGCCTTCGATCTGCTCTTGAGTATAAATACCCGGCGTCATCGAGTAACCGCGTCCAATAGCCGAGATAGGCGCACCTTCAGTGATGATCAGACCTGCATTGGCGCGCTGTGCGTAGTAAGTCGCCATCATGTCATTCGGCACATCACCCGGTTGAGTGGTGCGAGAACGGGTCATCGGTGCCATCGCGATGCGATTGCTTAGCTCAAGTTGGCCGTAGTTGAAATTAGAAAAGATCATGTCGTATGCCCTCAATATCGTAATGGGGACAGTTTAGCCATGAGTGACGTTAAGATTGAGAGCAATAATCGCAAATGGCTTTTGTCAAAATCGCAAAAGCCATGTCTCTACAATGAAGAATAAAGCTAAAGCGATAACCTAGGTTGAATAAACTCAATAAAAGCCGTGATACGCCTTGCGACAGAAGACGAGCGATAATACACGGCGTTAACTTGTTCACGGCCAGTGGTCGTCAATTTATCAGACTCAAGCAATGGCACTAACCTGCCCTCCTCAATATCCTTTTTGACCATAAAGCCAGACATACAAGCGATACCGTTGCCTGCCAACGCAAGCTGTCTGACGGTTTCACCATTGCTAGACACCATGCTGGGTTGAATCGTCGGAGTACCTGGCAGCGGCCACTGGTTTAACACCTTAGCGCCCACAAACCCTATTAAGCTGTGAGTACCAAGATCGCTGACCGATTTCGGATATCCTCGCTGAGCTAGGTAATCGGGAGAGGCCACGAGAAAGAGCAGACTTTTTCCGAGCGGCTTGGCGTGCAAAGTTGAGTCCGTGAGTTTACCGATTCGAATCGCGACGTCCGTCCGCTTCTCCAGCAAATCCACGAAGCCTTCGTTGGAGGTTAGCTCTAACTCTATATCAGGATATTCCTTATTAAACTCGGCAACCAACGGTACTAGTTGATGAAGTACAAAAGGACTGGCGGCATCGACCCTGAGGCGACCTTTTGGAAGCTCACCTCTTGCGACAATATCCTCTTCAGTTTGCTGAAGAATACGCAGACCCTCTCTAACCCCATCGACAAACTGTCTACCTTCATCGGTGAGCTCAATACGTCTCGTGGTTCGATTAAGAAGCGTTACACCTAGCTGAGTTTCAAGCTTACTGACACTGCGAGAGACCTTCGCTACTTGAATATCTAGAGCCTCTGCAGCTGCGGAAAAGCCACCGCTATCAATAACAGACAGCAGTATTTCTAAATCATCAGAACGGGTGAGCATATTTATTTCATTAATTGCAAAAGTAAGTTCTAAGTGTATATCAATTTGGCAATGATCGACGAGACAGATCGCGAGCAAGTATCAGAGCAAGCCCCAAAATCTGCAGGAAAACAGCGATGTTCTTGTAATACGCCATTTCCTCTTCAATACTCGCAAGCGTTTCAGATAGCCCTAGATTATCAAGATAAAGCTCGTCGATGAGTTCACGTTGCGTGTCCTGAGCACTATTGATCATGGCCATTAAATCGTCGAGGTGTTTACTGTGGATCGGTGGGACTTGTGCTGTAACCCATTGAGATAGTTGAACCCTTAACATATCGGCTATTTCGGGATCGATGTTATTACCGTCTAAGTGTATTAGCAGAGCTTCACGCTTTCTCTCTAAGGTTTCCACCTGATTCCATGCCAGTTGCATCGAGTATAAGTTGGCTTCTTTGCGCTCCTGAATCATCGCAATGTCACTCGACATTTTATCTAGCACCTGGCTAGACAACACAATAGCCATGACGTTCAGAATAAGGCCTATTGACACCATCACCCATGCGGGTGGCAGGAGCGAGCGCATCATCAAAGTAGCCTATCGAACGGAAGATAAAAAAGATTAGAGACAATCAAACCCGCCATGGCAAAAATTGTCACCTTCATTCCTCTAACGCGACCTTTAAAGCGCTTATTGAGAATACCATCCGCGTGCATCCAACGCCCCACCAGAAAGCTTACCCCAATAACGTGAATCCAAACTGCTGGCGCACCATTATATTCAACCAAAGCCATTAGAATTAACGTAATCGGAATATAGTCAACGGCATTGCCTTGTGCACTGCGCGCAATCTGCAGCGATTCAACACCTCCATCAGCATACGCGACTTGGTTAGACCTGCGTTGCTTGATGACTTGAAAAGATAACCAAATCATCAAAGCGGCAAGCAGTGACGCATAAAGTGCTGTAATCATTAATATCCCCTAATTTTTCGTCAGTATCGCTCAGACAAGTGTCTAACTTGCTGATATAAACAGATAATACTAGTCAGTGTAGCCGAGAATTCTAGGTTCTCCACTGACAGAACTGGCATAAAATCAACTAGGTACCTAACCTTATGGATGCAAAAACGAGAATTAATTACCAAGCTGGGATGGTACGAGTGAAAATGTATCTAATGCTGTTAGCCCTTCTTGTCTCGGCACCTGCTGCTACCTATGCAAGTTGGTTTAACGAACACAATATCGATAAGTTTGATCGAATTGAAACTCATCGAGTGTGGGGTTTTGGAGATTTAGTCGACAATAAGTTCACTACATTTGGTATACGCTGCGATGACCGCTCCAAGCTCCTTGTCACGTTTGGCCTTGCTCAGGAGCTCGACAATGAAAACGCTAAAGTTGATCTAGCGTTTCGAGTCGACCAAAACGAGCCTCTTTTTTTTGAGGGACAGTTGTTCTCGAATAGCAAAGAGTCTGGGTTTGTGAGAGCGACGAAAGAGAATTTAGCGCTTATTAATCGCTTAATACTGCAAAGTAAACAAGGCAAGAACGTAGATGTAAGAGCATCAAACAAAGAACAGAGCCAATTTGTTGAATACTCTGTATCGCTTGACGGGTTTACAAAGTTTAGCCATGACACTCGCGAGGCATGCGGAGTTGGGACGGTAAAATTGGCGGTCACGCCGAAAGACAAAGCCGAGCTCATCAGGTTGAGACAACAACTTAAAGCTATCGAAAAGAAAATAGCGGAAATTGAAGCGAAGTACTCGACGGGATTCTAATAAGCCCTTTAGCGGAGAATTCCGCTAAAGGGCTTAACGACGTTTAGCCTCGGTATTTATAGAATACCGTTGATAGTGGTGGCAGTTTAAGTGATAGCGATTGAGGTTGAGATTCACTCTCTACAGCCTCAGTCTCTGCCACTGGAACAACGCCAAAATCACTGCCTGCATACAAGGCATCATCGGTACTTAGCAGTAACTCATAGCGACCTGCTAATGGCACACCCAAGCGGAATGCTTCGTGAGGAACTGGCGTAAAGTTACTGACAACCAATACACGTTCACCATCTTCACTGATACGCTCGTGCGCCAAGATGCTCGCCTCTGCAGCATCCTGTAGTCGCCACTCAAAACCTTTCGGATCTGAGTCTTGATCGAACAGAGCTTTTTCAGCGCGATACAGCAAGTTCAAGTCTTTCGTCAGTGCTCTCACACCTTGGTGGCGCTCAAAATCAAGCAAGAACCATTGAAGTTGATCGTCGTGGTTCCACTCACCGGTTTGACCGAACTCGGCGCCCATGAAGTTTAGCTTCTTGCCTGGCTGAGCGTACATATAACCAAGATAAGCGCGTAGGTTCGCTGTTTGCTGCCACTCATCACCTGGCATCTTGTTATGGATCGAGCGCTTACCGTACACCACTTCATCATGCGATAAAGACAGTACATAGTTTTCGCTGTGAGCATAAACAAGCGGGAACGTGATGGTATCGTGGTGGTATTTGCGGTGAATTGGATCTTCTTGAATATACGATAGACTGTCGTGCATCCAACCCATATTCCACTTAAACCCAAAGCCTAGACCGCCCGCAAAGGTTGGTGCCGATACGCCTGGGAAAGCGGTAGACTCTTCAGCGATCGTCATGGCATTCGGGAAGTGCTTGTACACTTCTTCGTTCATCCACTTCAGTGTTGCAATCGCATCATAGTTCTCTCGACCACCGTCAATGTTCGGAATCCACTGATCGTGGCTACGCGAGTAATCGAGATAAAGCATCGATGCAACGGCATCCACACGAATACCATCGATATGGAATTGCTCAAACCAGTACAACGCATTGGATACTAGGAAGCGGCGAACATGTTCACGACCTAGGTCATAAATGTACGAGTTCCAATCTTGGTGCCAACCGCGGCGTGGATCCGGATCATGGAACAGTGGCGTACCATCAAAGTTCGCTAAGCCGTGATCGTCCGATGGAAAGTGTGCTGGAACCCAATCCAGTACTACACCAAGGCCCGCTTGGTGACACTGATCAACAAAGTACTTGAAGTCATCTGGTGAACCAAAACGACTGGTTGGTGCAAACAAACCTACTGGCTGATAGCCCCATGAACCGTAGAACGGGTGCTCAGAAACGGGCATCAGTTCAACGTGGGTGTAGCCCATATCGGTTAAATAAGGGATCAGCTCGTCGGCAAGTTCACGATAATTTAGGAAGTCGCCGTTGTCATTACGTTTCCAAGAGCCAGCGTGCAGCTCATAGAATGACAAGGCTTCTTTGCGTTTTTCTGTTACCGGACGCTGCTGCCAATTGGCATCTTGCCAGTCATAACGATCATGATTATAAGTAACAGAAGAAAATGAAGGGTACTGCTCAGAGTAGAAACCCCATGGATCCGCCTTGTGTGGCAGACCTTCACCATCAGGACCTTTTAGCTCAAATTTGTATTGAGTGCCCTCTGGCAAATTCGGAATGAAGATCCCCCAGATCCCGTAGTCGAGTCTCTGCATTGGGTTGCGACGTCCGTCCCAAGCGTTGAAATTGCCAACGATACTGACGGCAGAAGCATGTGGTGCATACACCAAGAAACGGGTACCTTCGACTTGCTTACCGTCTCTCTCTTGCGAAATGAATTGTGCCCCCATCTGGTGGTACATTTCTTTCGGCGTGTGTAGCTCTTCGTATTCGGCATATAAACCGTGGTATTGGTATGGATCGTCGAGCAACTGCTCAGTGCCATTCCAATCGACAGCCAACTGATAATGGGTAAATCGTAAATCAAGGTCCGATTCAAGGACAAACCCCGACGCCTGATCTCGCACCATTGGCATTCTTGTGCCATCTTCCAAAACAACCGCGACAGCGTCTGCGCCTGGCATCCAAACTCTAAGCGCATGTGTCTCATCCTGTAGGTATGGACCTAGGAATGAGAATGGGTCAGCAAACGATGCACTCGAGAGTAGATCGTACGCCTTTTGTTGTCTTTTAAGCCCTTTTTTGTTCAACGTTCATCTCCCTCGACCTAACACTCTGCCCCCCCTTTTTATTGTTGAGTCTTAGCCAGTGGCTAAAACGTCGGGGGCAAGAAATAAAAAGCCCGCGATACGCGGGCTATCTGCAAGGTTTCATTGTACTGGAAACATGATGTACGGGAAGTGACAAGCACCCAATTTTGCAGTGCAATCGGTCAATTTCACCGACAATTTACAATATAAATTTGCAAATGATATATTCAAGTCGTCAGAAAAAAGAAAAGCACGATTCTTTGGAGATGACAGAACAAATATCCAATAGAATCGTGCTTTGTTAGCGATTTAAAAATCAGTGATTAGCTGGCTTTCGCGCGAACTTCCGTTAGGCGTTTAGCGATACGATTTACCCCTTCTTGAGCGAAAATTTCTTCAAGGTTCATCGACAGTTTACGACGCCAGTTCGGGTACTCATTAACCGTACCTGGAATGTTTACTGGTTTATCCATTTCTAACCAGTCTTCAAGCTGAACACTGAGTAGTGCAGATGAGCCTGCTGCTACATGAAGCTGCAGTGCTTCGCTTAGGTAAGCATCCATTGGAACTAAGCTTGCGTCACGGCCGACACCTTCAGGCAGGTAACCGTGCCACGCAACGCTATCAATGATGCCTTGCTTGCACTCTAGACGGTCATCAAATAGACCCGCTAGCTGCTCTTCGTTTGGATATAGACCAATCTCACGACCCATTTTAAGGTCATCGCAATGCCAGAAGCCGCGTAGCGTTGGCATATCGTGAGTACATAGTGCAGACATAGATTGATCCGCATAGTGCTCAGGCGAAATAAAGCCGCCATCCTCTGCTGTTTCGAAGAAGAATACCTTGTACGAGTGAACACCTGCATCGCGCAGAATCTCAACGATTTCGTCTGGCACAGTACCTAAGTCTTCACCGATAACGCTACATTGATGACGGTGCGACTCAAGCGCTAGGATTGCTAGCATGTCTTCAACTGGGTAGTAGATATACGCACCTTTCGTCGCGTTTTCACCTTTTGGAATCCACCAAAGACGTAGTAGACCTAGCACGTGGTCGATACGTAGTGAACCACAGTGCTTCATGTTCGCACGCAGTAGCTTGATGTATGCATCGTACGATGTCGCTTGCAGTACTTGTGGGTTTAGTGGAGGTAGACCCCAGTTTTGCCCCAATGGACCCAAGATATCTGGTGGAGCACCGATGCTTGCATCCATCACTAGGTTGCCATTGTCTGCCCATGTTTCAGAGCCAGAATCCGCAACACCAACAGCTAGGTCACGGTAAAGACCAACGGCCATACCCTTCTCTTCTGCTAGTGCTTGAGCTTCATTGATTTGAACATCAGCAATCCACTGCAAGTACATGTAAAGCTGAACTTTATCTTGGCTATCAGCAATATATTTTTGAGTCGCTGCATTTTCAAAACGACGGTACTTCTCTGGGAATACCGGCCAGCCCCACATATTGCTGTCTTCTGCGTGAAGCTCAGCGTGGATCGCATCGAATGCGGCTTGATGAAGTAGGCTTTCACCGCCTGCCTCAACGAAATCTAGGAATAGTTTTGCGCGCTCAGACTGCTTGTCTAGGTGACGAGATTTGAACTCATCGAATAGCAGTGGCAATACGCTCATCTTAAGCTCAGCCACTTCGGTGTAGTTCACCCAGTGTGACTCACGCGCTTTTTGCAGGCGTGCTTGGAACTCAGAGCCACCAACGATTTGCTGTGCATCTGCACTTAGCGCAAATTCTGCGACAGAGCTAACGTCGATGTAAAGAATGTTCAACCAGCGGCGAGAAGATGGGCTGTATGGGCTCGCACCTTCTGGGTTAGCAGGGAACAATGAGTGAATTGGGTTAAGACCAACAAAATCACCACCACGTGCAGCGATATCCGCTACAAGCTGTTTAAGGTCACCAAAATCACCGATACCCCAGTTATGCTGAGTACGAAGCGTGTAAAGCTGGATACTTGGACCCCAAAGCTTTTTACCTTCATCAATCGCGCTTTGTTTGTAACAAGCACGTGGAGTACGGATAAGTGTCATCTCGTAAGGTGCTTTACGGCGCTTACGCTCTAAGTAAAGCTTGTGGTAACCCCATGAAAGGTTGTTTGGTAACGCAAATACTAAAGGGCCACCCTCAGCACGTTCATCACGAACGATCTGAGATTGAAGATAGCCTTCAAGTACTTCTCCTTGCTCAGTCTCTAGACGCCAGCTGAAATCGCTTTCTCTCGCGCTCACACCTAAATGAAGTTCTACTTCAACGGCATCACCGTCTTTAACAACCAGTACAGGGTCTAGCACTTCCTTCTTATGCTTTTTCTCTGCAGATTTTAGTAGTGATTCATCATTAGTCGTGTCGTAGCCTAAAGACGCAAGCAGACGAAGAATGGTTTCGTCCTCAACTCTGGCTTCGTCGCCCCACGCACTTACGTAGCTGTCGGCTATTCTTGCCATCTCAGCAACTTGTTTTAATGCTGTTTGTTCTGTCATCGCTCTCTCCGAAGGACTTCTCTTAACCTTCAAATCGGTAGGGTTATTATTAATTTTAAAGTAAAAAGCCAAGGTACCTCTGTCCCTAAAGGAACTGAGGTACCTTAATTTTATTTATTAACGAGAAACTGATTCTAGTTTCCAAATGTTGTTCACGTAATCGCGAATTGAGCGGTCTGATGTGAACTTACCAACCAATGCGGTGTTAAGAATCGCTTTCTTAGCCCAACCAGCTTGGTCTTGGTACTGTTTGTTCATGTCTTCGTGCGCTTTCACGTAAGATGCGAAGTCAGCTAGACATAGGTATGGGTCACCACCGTCAAGTAGGCTGTCGTACGTTGCACGTAGTAGACCTGGTTGACCTGGAGTGAACTCATCACCTAGTAGTAGATCTAGAGATGCTTTCAATAGTGGGTCAGCGTTGTAGTAGTCGTATGGGTTGTAACCTGCAGCTTGCGTGCGTTTCACACCATCAACATCAAGACCGAAGATGTAGATGTTCTCGTCACCGACTTCTTCACGGATCTCAACGTTAGCACCATCCATCGTACCGATAGTAAGTGCGCCGTTAAGAGCCATCTTCATGTTACCTGTACCTGATGCTTCTTTACCTGCCATAGAGATTTGCTGAGAAACGTCAGCAGCTGGAATCAACATTTCAGCCATGCTTACACGGTAGTCAGGGATGAATACCACTTTCAGCTTACCGCCTAGGCGTGGGTCGTTGTTTACTTTCTCAGCAACCTTGTTAATCGCAAAGATGATCTCTTTCGCTAGGTGGTAGCCAGGTGCCGCTTTAGAACCGAAGAAGACAACACGTGGAGCCATATCAAATGTTGGGTCATTCAATAGGCGGTGGTATAGAGACAACACGTGTAGCAAATCTAGCTGCTGACGCTTGTACTCGTGCAGGCGCTTGATCATTACATCAAAGATAGCATTTGTGTCTAGCTCGATACCCATGTTTTCCAGAACCCAATCAGCTAGACGCTGTTTGTTTTCTTTCTTAACAGCCATGAATTCTTTTTGGAATTTCGCGTCTGTTGCGTATTCAGCAATGCCTTCTAGCTGCTCTAGTTTCGCTGGCCATTCTGGGCCCACTTTTTCAGTGATTAGCTTAGAAAGACCTGGGTTACAGAACTTCAACCAACGACGTGGCGTGATACCGTTCGTTACGTTGTGTAGACGAGTTGGGTACATCTCATGGAACTCAGGGAATAGGTCTGCTTTCACTAGCTCAGAGTGAAGTGCTGCTACACCGTTTACTGCGTATGAACCGATAACACACAGGTTAGCCATACGAACCATGCGGTGGAAACCTTCTTGGATGATAGAAAGCTTAGCTTGCTTCTCACCGTCACCAGGCCACATTGCACGTACTTCTTGTAGGAAGCGGTGGTTGATTTCAAAGATGATTTCCATGTGACGTGGAAGTAGACGCTGGATTAGCGACTCAGACCAAGTCTCTAGTGCTTCTGGAAGTAGCGTGTGGTTTGTGTACGCGAAAGTCTTGGAAGAAATCGCCCACGCGTCATCCCAGCTCAAACCTTTCTCATCAAGAAGGATGCGCATTAGTTCAGGGATAGCGATTGTTGGGTGCGTGTCGTTAAGCTGAATAGTTTCTTGCTTAGGAAGATCCGCCAGCGTGTAACCTGCAGCCTCGTGACGACGTAGAATATCGCGTACAGACGCTGCTGAGTGGAAGTACTGCTGCATTAGACGCAGTGTCTTACCTTTCTCGTGGTTGTCGTTCGGGTATAGAACCTTAGTGATGTTACCCGCATCGATTAGCGCGTGCTGTGCTTCGAAGTAGTCACCGTTGTTGAAGCTTTCTAGAGAGAATGGTGCGATTGCTTGACATTCCCAAAGACGCAGCGGATATACCGTGTCAGATTCGTAACCAACAATTGGAAGATCCCAAGGCATTGCTTTAACCGTCATGCCTGGAACCCACTTACGAACTTCTTTGCCACCTACGTTTACAACTTCAACGTGACCAAAGAAACCGATCTCTTGTGCGAGTTCTGGACGAGCTACTTCCCATGGGTAGCCTTCAACACCGCGCCATGCATCTGGAGCTTCTTTTTGACGACCATCTTCGAAAGATTGCTTGAATAGACCGTATTCGTAGTGAAGACCGTAGCCTACAGTTGGGAATTCTTGAGCGGCACATGAATCCATGAAACATGCTGCTAGACGACCTAGACCACCGTTACCTAGTGATGGGTCACGCTCTTCTTCTAGAAGGTCAGTTAGGTTGTGACCTAGCTCAGCCATTGCGTCAGTTACTTGCTCGTAAAGACCCATGCTGATTAGGTTGTTACCGGTTAGACGACCAATTAGAAATTCTAGAGATAGGTAGTTAACGCTTTTTGCGCTCTTAATGCGCTCATCCGCTTCAGTTTCAAGCAGGTCAAAAGTCGTTAGCTCAGCAAGCGCACGGCCCATTGCTAGATACCACTGACGCGAAGTCGCAGTTTCTACTGTCGTTGCGTAAGTTGCTGATAGGTGTTTCTTAACACTTTCTTGGAAAGAAGCTTTATCAAATTTTTTCTGTTGCGCAGGTTTCATTACGAAATCTCACTTTCAAGTTTTATCCATCTGTCACATATCGTGCATGGTGACGTATCCATAAACATCCTCCTAAGTCCGACTCCCTGAAGGATGAGTGAGGAGGGCGTAGGGGGCGTACTCCCCTTCACTAAGTGATCGATGTCCCATTCCGATATTGGATTCGGTTTTTTCTGGTGATAGCGATCACGCCAAGCTCAGTTTTTAATCTAAGCGCTATCGAAGAAACATTTACTATCGCATCGGTGACTAAATACAAAAATTGCTGTTGAGATCACAGTTAGCCGTAAAAAAGCCCCCAAAAAATCTGAAATTTTGTATACATGGCTGACCAATACCCTTTCGAATGCGTACCAATAAGTGACGAACTTCACATATATGAGGCGTAGTTGGGGTGTGGGACACGCAATAATTAAAATCTAGCGCTCGATCAAACACTGTATAACCTACTGTTTCATAACATCGAGGCTGCTCTATAAAGCTGTGGTAAACGCTCCCTCCTCCTTGAGGAGTAGAAACAATAATTAGTAGGAAATATCTTATGTGGATTCCTTCAAAACTGACTCGACCAGGCCGCTTGCACAACGCCATCGTTCGCCCTCGAGTATTAGATCTGCTTGCACAGGCTCCCTTTTATAAACTTGTTCTTTTTCGCTCGCCTGCAGGTTACGGTAAAACGACCATGGCCGCTCAATGGCTATCGGATAAACCACATGTAGGTTGGTACAGCATCGACGAAAGCGACAATGACCCGTTCCGTTTCGTTAACTACTTGCTGCAGGCCATCAATAAGGCCACCAACAACACCTGTCCTAACGCACAAAAGCTGGCAGAACGTCGACAGTTCTCATCGCTGCATTCTCTCTTTAGCGAAGTGTTTGCCGAACTGACTAGCTATCATCACGAGTGCTACATCGTCCTAGATGACTACCACCTGATTACTGACGAAGAAATTCATGAAGCAATGCGCTTCTTCCTTAAGCACATGCCAGACAACATCACGCTAGTGGTGACAAGTCGTGGAAATCCGCCACTGGGGACGGCGAATTTGCGCGTACGCGATCTGATGATTGAAATTGGCAATGAGCTTTTAGCATTCGATACCGAAGAAACAACGCGTTTCTTTAGTCAGCGACTGGCCAGTGAAATTGACAATGAAACCGCTAACTCACTGCGCACCTATGTTGAGGGTTGGCCTTCTGCTCTGCAGCTTTTTGCATTGCAGGCCCAGCATCAAAAACGCACCCTGGCGCAGTCAGTAGAAACCATGTCTCAGTTCAACCATGCGCACCTTTGGGACTACCTCGTGGAAGAGGTCTTCGACCTTCTTGATAAAGAGACTCGCCACTTCCTGATGCAGTGTTCAGTACTCGATCACTTTAACGACAGCTTGGTCACCGCACTGACCAAACGTGACGACGCGCTTAGTATGATCGAATCGCTAAACCGCTTTGGTTTATTTATTTACCCACTTGAAGGTGAGAACAACTGGTTTAGGTTCCACAACCTATTTGCAGAGTTCTTATCTCATGAGCGTAAAGCGCGTATTCCTCAGCAAGAGCATGAGCTGCATCTAGCTGCTGCAAACGCATGGCTGCAGCAAAAAGTCCCACACCAAGCCCTTCGTCACGCTCGCCTTGCGAATAACAACGACTTAGTGGCTGAAATACTGCTTGAGTTTGGTTGGAAGATGTTCAACCACGGTGAGCTAGCAACGCTTGAAGACGCGATTGATGTACTCTCTGCTGACCAGCTCTATAGCCAACCTAAGCTCTGCATGCTGCAAGCTTGGCTTGCTCAAAGCCAGCACAGATATAATGATGTCGGTGAACTTATTGCAAAAGCCGACGCTGAAATGGCGGATCGCAAAGTCAAACTGACCGCAAAAGAGGAAGGCGAGTTCCACGCGTTACGCGCACAAGTTGCTATTAACCAGAACTCTCCTGACAAGGCGATTGAGCTTGCAGAACTCGCGCTAAGCGAGCTAGATCATTCTGAGTATCGCAGCCGAATTGTGGCGACCTCTGTTGTCGGTGAGGTCAACCACGTCATCGGCAACCTCAGCCGTGCGCTGTCAATGATGCAGCAAACTGAGAAACTAGCGAGGCAATACCATGTCTACCATCAGGCGCTATGGGCTCAGTTGCAGCAAAGTGAAATCCTGATCGCACAAGGCTATGTTCAAGCGGCGTTTGAGATCCAAGAAAGTGCCTTCAAACTGATTGAAGAACAACAACTGCATCAAGTACCTATGCACGAGTTCTTGCTCCGAGTTCGAGCGCAAGTACTCTGGTGTTGGAACCGCCTCGATGAAGCGGAAGAGTGTGCGTACAAGGGCATCGATGTGCTCGGTAACATCGACCCAAGTAAACACCTACACAGCTACTCTATGATTGCACGCATCGCGATTGGTCGAGGTGAGCTAGACAAAGCTTCAAAAGTCATTGAGCAGATCCAGCACCTAATGAAGCAATCGACTTACCACGTTGATTGGACCGCGAACGCATCTCTATCACTGCTTCTATACTGGCAAGCGAGAAACGACATTGAATCGATTGAGCAGTGGCTAGAAACCGCGACTAGACCAGAAGAAGCGTGTAACCACTTCTCTCAATTGCAATGGCGTAACATTGCTAGAGCGCAAATAAACCTTGGTCAGTACGAGCAAGCTCAGGTTACGCTCGACTTCCTCGATAAAGAAGCGAAACAGCATCAGCTCGTAACTGATCGTAATCGCAACCTTATCGTCGAAGCGATTCTCAACGTCCACAACCGTAACGAAGAGAAAGCGAAAGAACTCCTGAAAGAAGCGTTAGTACTTACTAACCAGACAGGCATGATCGGTAACTTCCTCATTGATGGCGCTACCATTGGCCACTTGCTTGCTAACTTGGTTTCAAAGTCTGACTTGGGTGATCTCGAGCGTCACCGCGCTCAATTGCTGATGAAAGACATCAACACCACTCAGCGTAGTCGCTCAGTGCACTTTAACGAAGAGTTTGTTGAAAAGCTGGTCAACCACCCGAACATCCCTGAGTTAGTACGTACTAGCCCGCTAACCCAGCGTGAGTGGCAGGTTCTTGGTTTGATATACTCTGGTTTTAGCAATGAACAGATTGCTCAAGAACTGGATGTAGCAGGCACAACGATTAAGACTCACATTCGTAACCTGTATCAAAAGCTCAACATTGCCAATCGTAAAGAGGCAATCAGTACCGCAGAGAACTTGCTGCAGTTGATGGGGTACTAGTCCTAATCAAACACAAACCATAAAAGCAAACGCCCAGTATTTTAACTGGGCGTTTTTTTATTTTTCTAGACTTGCCTACGATGACAGCGTGTCTCCTCTCCTTTCGCATCAACAAGTACCATAGAACTCTCCGTTAATACTGAAACCTCTGTGCTAAGCAGTTGAATATCGTTTAATTCCTTTTGTATCGTTTCTGAGAGTTCATGCCCAGATGAACTGTTGCTGTCCAATGCCAGCACTTCAAACTCTTCCGTTATCGTCGACCCTTGCAATGACCAGTGACCGCTGGTGATCAACTCTACTCGAGCAGCACCTTTACCCGTCGCTATAGGAAAATTCAAAAATACCCGTCCGCTAAACTCACCATTATCACCGTAAGCTACATACACCTTAGTTTTGATCTCCGTCAGCTTGTAATCACACTGCCAAGCGCCCGACACATTTTGTTGTGTAATCGCCAACCTGTCCTCTTGCTGGCTCTTCGGCTCTCCACAGCCGACCAACAGCGCAGCCGTTAGCCCCACTACTATGATTTTATTCATGACACATCCTTGTGTTGACTGCATTTTATAAATTGTAGCGAATCTATTGTTTTCTCCGGCTATGGCATCGTCTAATTTAGGCAGGCATCACAATTAAACCTAGTGGTTCTAATAGCTGTGCCTGCTGCCAATCACAAATCTTAACACCGGTCAGATCAACCCGTCTTGGGTCTAATCCTTCAAGTTCAACATGGCATAAATCGGCGCCCTGAAATCGGAACTGTGGCCAAGCATCAGAAGAAAAAACACCACGACTTAAATCCGATTCGCGAAAAGACGCGCCTTGCAAGTTTGCACCTATCCAACGATTCTCAAACAAATCGCATTTCTCGATGATTATGCGCTCGAAATTGGTGTAGGACAGGTTGCATCCGGTGATGTAAGCCGAGCAGAAGTACATGGTATGACTCACTTGGTTGGCAAAGCGTGCTCTCACAAAGTTAGCACCCTTCAGGTCACACTCTCTAAACTCGATACCAAAGCAGTCCGCCCCTTCAAAGTTGCACATCGCCATTTGACAGTGCTTAAAGCTGGCATCTTTCAAATTGGTGTATTGAAAATGACACCCCTCTAAATCCAAGGGTTCAATAAACTTGCAGCGCTCAAAGCGAGCTTCTGAGAGGTCGGCGCGAGAAAAGTCACACTGGTAGAATTGGCAGTTCTCGAAAATTTCCCCTGAGAGATCGTGATGGCTGAAATCATGGTGTTCAAAAATTTTGTCTTTCATGGATTTTATCTTCTAGTTCGCATGGTTGAAGACTAGCATCTGACGACATTGGAATCGACAAAAACAAAACCTTTAAAAACAGCACTTTAAGACACCCAAAAATCGCCATTTTAAGGGGTCATTCGGCCACTTTTAGGGGGGTATTTTTGATTGAGCGGGCACTCAGGTGATGAAAAAAGTTTTAAGAGCTAAAGAGGCTTACAGGAGGTCGCCTCTCCAATAATCAAAAAGCCAGCATGTCACGTTGCTGGCTTTGAAATTAGTACCTTGAAGCTAAGACCTTGAAACTAAGACCTTGAAACTAAGACCTTGAAACTAAGACCTTGACGTCAGCGCCCAAAAGCTTATTTAGTCGGGGTGTACAAGGCGATGTTTTCACCCACTATGTATTTTTGTCTTAGGACGCTAGAGACCTTATCTAGTCCCATGATAATGGCGACAAGCACTAGGGTGATAAAGGTCACCACATCCCAGTTCCATAGTCGCATGTTCTCAGCATAGACCAGACCAATACCACCAGCACCTACAAAGCCAAGAACCGCAGCCGAGCGAGTATTTGACTCAAGCTGATATAGGCTCAACGCCAAGAAAGTCGGAAATGATTGAGTAAAGATACCGAATCGATGTTTCTGCAGGTTATTGGCACCCATTGCTGTTAAACCGCGTGATGGCTTTTTATCAGCCGCTTCGTGGCTTTCTGCGTAGAGTTTACCAAACAGACCTAGATCCTGGATAAACACCGCCATCACACCGGCAAGTGGGCCAAGACCCACTGCACGAACAAAGATCATCCCCCATATCGCCATATCGATACCACGCAAAACATCAAAGATACGGCGCATCATGATGGCAATCAGTCGAAACGGTCCTGTCATCACATTGCGAGCAGCCAAGAATGAAAGCGGCAGAGCAACTAACGAGGCCGTTAGCGTACCACCGAACACGATCGCTAGCGTAATACCAATTTGCTTGAAGTAGTAACCAAATGGCCAATCCCAGAAGTCGCGCCACACAAACATGTGTAAGAAGTAGCTCATGATCTTGCTGTTACCCATCTCAAATTGCTGAGACGACACACCAAAGAAGTGGAAAAACACCAAATAATAGAGAACAACCGCAGCGACGCTCGCGGCAACAACCGTTAAGTAACGACGCTGTTTATCAAAAATGGCTTTGTTTTCTTGTTTGATTTGCTCAAGGGTCATTTCAGTCATTGGCTGTCTCCATTGATGACTTTCTTCCTCAGTACGCCAGACGTGGTATCTATAATGGCCACCACCAGGATGATTAGAAGCAGCGTAATACTGACCTGGTCGTTGCGTCCCAGACTAATGTTTGTCATTAGCTCCTGTCCGATACCTCCCGCGCCAACTAAACCAAGAATGGTCGACGAGCGGAAGTTAATCTCAAATCTCAGGAACACATATGAAAGGACCGTCGGTTTAACCTGTGGCCAGAATGCAAATCGAATGCGTTGGATAGGTCTTGCGCCTGATGCTGTAAGCCCTCGAACCGGTTTGTCGGAAACCGTCTCGATCGACTCATAGAAAAGCTTGGTCAAGCTGCCAATAGTATGAAGCGTCAGAGCGACGAAACCAGGGAACGTACCCACACCATAAGCCATCACGAACATCACCGCCCAAGCTAGTTCTGGCATTGTGCGTAGAAACGCCACAAAAGAACGAATACCAAAGCGAACAGGCGCAGGCGCATAGCTGTTACTGGCAGCTAAGAATGCCAACACAATCGCAATCACAGAAGACACTAAGGTGGCAGCAATCGCAACATTTATGGTTTCCCATAACAGCGGGATCTGGATGTGTAGCCGATAACCCCAGTAGATGAGCGAGCCTGGCACGGCGCGTCCGTTTTCATCTCGACTGGCGAACAGAACGTCCCATGATAAATTCGGGATAGTGTCGTAGATGTAATCAAATAACGCTGGAGCATTACGTATGATGGTCGACAGGCTGAACTCAGCGTAGTGACCAGAAAGCAAATAGAGCAACATAAACAGAGAGGACCACATAAGAGCGTCCATTTTCTGCTTACGGCGAACCTGTTGATAGTATTGTTCGAACTGCATGGAGTAACCGTAGAAGTAGCAAAGCCGGCTGCGAACAGCCAGCTTGATTAACAGAGGAGATTAGCGCTGAGCAAACTTAGTCGCTTTTACCAGATCGATGATCGATTGGTATTCAGCAACGCTGGTCTCTTCTAGGTGAAGAGAGCCACCCGCAGCTTTGCTAAAGCAGTCGTTATTTTCACGATCTAGCTTCTTCACAGCCGCCACTAGGTCGTCTTTGAATTTCGGGTCTAGACGGTTGCTCACAATCGTAGGACCGTTTGCAATAAGTGGTGATTCCCAAATGATACGAATCTTGTTCATTAGCTCTGCATCATGGTCCATGTAGCGAAGCAGTGCGCCGGCACTGTAACCTTTACTCGCATCACCAACCATAGAAGACCAAGTTACTGCGGCATCGAACTGGCCGTTCAGTACACCAACGATGTCTTGTTCGTGGCCACCAGAGAAGTTAACTGAGCTGAAGAAGCCGTTGAACTGGTTGTCCATATTGCCGCCTAGCGTCTGCTCTAGCTGGTTGTTTGGAATCAAGAAGCCTGAAGTAGAGTTTGGATCGGCAAACGAGAACACCTTACCCTTAAGATCTTCAATCGACTGATATGGGCTATCTTCCTGTACCAAGATAACCGAGTGGTAACCGCGCGAGTTATCTGTGTTATCAACCGTGATACCAACTAGTTCTACCGCTTCTGGGTCATTAAGATAGATCTCAGCGTATGACTTTGGCGACATGTTAATAACCAAGTCGATTTTTTCACCCAAAAGACCTTGAATAACCGCGTTGTAGTCACTTGAGTTACGAATATTGGTTTTAACACCTAGCTCAGCATTTAGAAAATCCGCAACACACTGGTTGTCACCGATCTGCTGTGCTGCGTTTTGACCACCAAGAATACCTAGATTGATCTCTTTTGGTGCCGCTGCTTGAGCGTTAAATGCCAAAGCAGATGCCGCTGCAACACCGAGGGATAGAAGCTTTTTCATGACTTGTCCTTAAACGTATAGTCCACTTAGTTTTTTTGATTAACTGATCTGGTCGATTTCGTCGCCATAAAGACGATGCAAAACCTGATCATTGAGCCCAGAAGGGTGACCGTCGTAGATGACCTGCCCTTTGGCGAGACCAATAACACGAGTACAGTACTCCTGAACTAATTCGATAGAGTGAAGGTTGACCATTACCGCAACGCCATCACTGCTGACTTTTTGCAGTGCTTCCATAATTCGCACGGTATTTTTCGGGTCTAAAGAAGCAACAGGTTCATCAGCCAAAAGGATTTTCGGGTTTTGCATCATGGCGCGGCATATCGCGACACGTTGCTGCTGACCACCTGACAAGTTCTCGGCACGTTGCAACGCGTACGGCAGCATATTCAGCCACTTAAGCAGCTGAATCGCTTGCGCCTTGTCTTTGTCACTGAAGACTTTTAACAATGACTTCAGTGTTGAGGTATGGCTTAGACGACCGAGCAAAACATTCGAAATGACATCAAGGCGAGGCACTAAGCAGAAATCTTGAAAAATCATTCCGCAGTGGGTGCGCCACTCACGAAGCTCTTTACGGTTCATCATCAGCACATCATCGGTACTTTGGTCGCGATGCACATTTAAGATGTTTCCGCCTGTTGCGGGAATCGTACCGTTAAGTGTGTGAAGCAAGGTCGACTTACCAGCACCAGAACGACCGACTACAGCAACAAACTCGCCAGCTCGTAACTCAAAGCTGATGCCATCTAAAACCATCTTGCCTTGTTGATAGGCTTTCATTAGCCCGTTGACTTCTAAAACTTTACGACCAAAGTCTTGCTGTAACTGTTCACTGTTGTCCGACACGAGGGACAACTCGGGTGCGCTTAATGCCATACCCTTTCTCCGAGTAGCTATTTACAAATTGAACAGCATTACATCGCAGTAATTTGACGGATTTTCGATGTTTTTATGACCAATTGATGAATCACAGGTCTCGACAATTGTTTAACCCGTCAAAAAACATATGCTCGAAATCAATATATTAGCCCCTCAATCCCCTTCGCTCAGCCAAACACCAGTTACAGCAAACTTTTGCGAGAACTGAGAAGTATTAGTTGACTTAATCAACAATATCGATACCATTTGTTGACTAGATCAACTAATTCATCCATTGAATACACCATGACAGATTATCGAGCCATCAATCACGCGCTACGCGAGATAAGAATGAAAACCCGTGGAAAGATGATTGCGGAAGTCACAAGACAAAAAGTCGAGTTTTCTCCACTAGAACACAAGGCAATGTCTGATATTCGTGCCCTTTGCGAAGCCTCTCAACAAGCCTTAGTGGAATCAATGAATCGTGACAAAGCACAGATCGCCAGAATCATTGCAAGACTGCATAGACAAGACTTGATCATTAAAGAAAGTAGCCCAAGCGATCGACGTTCGGTTCAGCTTACTCTGAGTGAGAAAGGTGAAAAACTGCTCAAACGACTCGACCAAGTTGAAATGGAAATGATGACAGAAATGCTCACAGGATTTTCTGACGACGAAGCGGACACTCTCAAAGTGTTATTAGAACGCGTCAACAACAACCTGAGCTACTAACCCGGTTTATAGGAGAACAACTTGAAACAAACCCAACCCATCCTCGGGCAAAAAGGCACGCTATTTTTTCTCGTCATTATTAGTGCATTCCCACCACTAACGATTGACCTCTATTTGCCAGCCTTGCCGACTATGGTGGACATCTTTGATACCACAGAATCCATGGTTAACCTGACGCTAAGCAGCTATTTCGTTACCTATGCGCTTGGTCTACTTTTCTGGGGACCGCTGAGTGAAAAATTTGGGCGAAAACCCATATTACTGACCGGTATTGGGGGCTATATGCTAGCGAGCATTGCCTGTGCAATGTCCAATGATATCGAGCATCTTATTGCAGCTCGCGTCCTACAAGCATTTGCGGGTAGTGCCATTACCGTTGTCTCGACATCCGTAGTCAAAGACCTGTTTGACGGACGCGAGCGTGAGCGGATTATGGCCACCATCATGTCGCTGGTTATCATTGCCCCTATGGTCGCTCCCGTACTCGGTGCATTCTTGCTGCAAATTGCCTCGTGGCGCATGATGTTCGTCACCCTTGCTGTCTTTGGTGCCTGTGCCTCTATCCTCGCATTTTGCTATAAAGAAACGCTCGAGACTCGTTACACGGGCTCATTAGTCCGCTCCTGGACCCGCCTTGGTGTGGTGATTAGAAACCCGCGTTTTGTAATTCTATTGTGCATTTTCTCTATCGCACCAATGGCGCTCATGGGCTTTCTCGCGGCAGGCTCTTATATCTACATTAATGGCTTTGGTTTGACAGAACAGCAATTTAGCTACTTCTTCTCATTTAATGCCATCGTCGCGTCTTTTGGACCGACTATCTATATGAAGCTGTCTCGTCACATTGCAGTGCAGAACGTTATCTCTGGGTGCTTTGCAGTGTTAGTCGCGGTAGGCGTAATGACACTGACCTTTGGTGACACTTCGCCATGGGCATTCGCCTTGCTTGCCGCACCTGCAACACTCATGGTGATCATGATGCGCGTACCGGCAACCAACTTAATGCTCGATCAACAAGACAAAGACACTGGCTCTGCGGTCGCCCTGATTCAGTTCTTCGCCATGATCTGCGGGTCTATCGGAATGGTTCTTGTCTCAATCCGACCAGAGTCATTAATTGCCAACTTAGGAATGATTCAGCTGTGTATCGGTATTGTGGGAGGCGTGTTGTGGCTAGTAGTACGAAACCGCACGTTTGTGACTGATAATCTAGTGAAAGCGAGCTAGCAATCCACATCATTTCAAAAGGGGCATATCGCCCCTTTTTTTGTATACTCGATAAGCACTTAGATATAAGGAATCTGTCGTATGAAATTCTTGGTCTTTCTCGGTTCTGTTCGCGAGAGTACACCCCCGCGCCCTGCTCGGCTTGGTGCCAGAGTGAGTCTTGCCTGCGAATCTCTTCTGAAAAAAGTCTATCCAGAACACGAAGTAGAGATCATCGATCCGCTAGATCTCGACCTTGGGGAGATTTTCAAACCCGAGTTTGCCTATAGTCGTAAACAGGTTCCGGCTGACCTGAAACAGCTAGCCGACAAAATCGCTGAAGCGGATGGCTACGTGATGGTCTCACCCGAGTACAATCATTCTATGAGCCCTGCTTTAGCGCACCTTCTCAATCATTTCGGCAGTTCACTATTTTCTTACAAGCCGAGTGCTATCGTCACTTATTCTGCGGGTCAATGGGGCGGAGCCAGAGCTGCTGTTTCGATGCGAACTTTCCTCTCAGAGCTTGGATGTCTGCCAGTTTCTGCCATGATCCATATTCCAAACGCCGCTAAGGTGTTTGATGAGGAGGGCTGTGCAAATAGCGATGAAGCTCAGAATGAGTGGGACAGCTATATGGATCGAACCATGGCTCAGCTGGTTTGGTGGGCAGAGGGAGCTAAGCAGCAACGTGAAAATCTAGACCCAAATACACTCATTCAGGCATTTCAGCGCGACCCTTCACAAAGAAACGCGCCAAAGTAATCGGATAGCAAAAATGACGCGTGTTTATCGCTTGTATTTGTGAAGTAGATTTTTAGAGATGTGGCAATAGTCGTCTGGACGCAAGGTTAATCTGTCTTGATGCTCTTCATCACTCTTGACGTAATTGCTAAGCGGCAACACCTCAACCACGATTTTTTCTGCGTCTGGGCGAGCTGCAATATACTGCTCGACAAGCTTTAAGTGCTGAGGATTCACACTGTAAACTCCAGTGCGGTATTTCGTCCCCACATCTTCACCTTGTTTGTTAAGGCTATACGGGTCGATGATCTCAAAGAAGAAATCCATGAGCTGCTCAACAGAGACTTGCTCAGGGTCGAACTCGGTCAACACACACTCGGCATACCCGTCGTAGTCAGTTTTTGTATTGTCGGTTGTGCCATTGGCTCGGCCTGCTTGAGTGTTAATCACACCTGGCAAGTGACGCATAAACTCCTGCACTCCCCACAAGCAGCCACCAGCAAAATAGATTTTTTCCATATGTATGACACCTAAAACAATTCAATGAATCTGCGTTGGAGACAAGAAAGTATCACAGTTTTATAGGGGATGGGACAGCAAACAGAGAAGGCAGACCACTCGGCCTGCCTGCTCTGTTTCTACCTTTGCAGCTTTAGTCTTCATTTTTAATATCTTGGATGTCGATGACCAATTTCTCCCAATTCTTCTGATTTTCAAGGTCGAACTGTGCCCCTTGCTCATCTGCCCAGGTAAAACGCTTGATCGCCGCCGTTTTACTCGTCGCTTGGTATAGCCAGTAAGCCTCAGCCTTAAGTGCATCATCGATGGGCTTATCAATAGATTCATAAACGGTCTGTTTACAAGCGTTAATGGATTCGGCTGGGAACTGAGCAATACGGCGCGCGAGATTTTCCACGTACTCCCCAATCTCGTCCGGCTCTAACGCTTTGTTGATGGTTCCGTACGCTTCTGCCTCGTCGGCATCAAAATCTCGGGCACTCAAGATTATTTCGAGCGCACGTCCTAAGCCTACTTGGCGAGCCATGCGTGAAGCACCGCCACCACAAGGCAAGATCCCCATTGCGACTTCCATCTGCATAAACTTGTATTTACCTCGAGCAGCAAATCTCATGTCGCACGCCAGTGCGAACTCATGACCGCCGCCTCGGGCAAAGCCTTCAATTTTGGCAATAGTTGCTTGAGGCAGCTTACTGATTCGTTCCAACACTGCTTGAAGATCCAATAGCTTAGCTTCGTCTCGTGGTACCGTATCCATTGACATATCGCGAAGCAAATTGGTGTCGTAATGACAAACCCAAATATCTGGATTCGCCGACTGAAACACCACGACCTTTACCTCTCTATCGCGTTCGAGGCGCAAGGCAAGGCTACTTAAGTCAGCCAACATTTCTTGCCCTTGTACATTCACTGGCGGGTAATCAATCGTCACCCAAGCAATGCCATTGTCGATTTCTACTGAGAATGTCGTGAAGTTTTTGTATTCCATGGTCTATCCCTCTTATCCTGTTCCAACCGAATTAATCAAACCGAGAAGTTGGTTTGTTTTGGAAACAACCAAAGCGTAGGAAAGACTACCCAAAAGGATTAGGCGCCATTTCATGATTTAGAATTCGGTATTTTCGGGTAATTGTTGGACTATACTTTGCTTCTAAACTACTAGGTCATTGCGTTCAAATACTTAGGAAACAGGATCTATGGAAACAGAGAGCCTGCGACTGTTTATCAAGGTCGCGGAGGTGCTCAACATCAGCGCCGCGGGAAAATCGCTAGGGCTCGCCCCCGCGATTGCAAGCTCTCGCTTATCTAAATTAGAAAACCAGATAGGCGCTGACTTATTCCATCGCTCTACCCGAAAAATCACACTTTCCACCCAAGGCGAGCAGTTTCTTCCGTACGCCAGAGAGATATTAAAGCAACACGATGCAGCCTTGAATGTAATCGGTAAGGATCCAGATGACGCTTCTGGGACCATTCGCTTTGCCGTCTCAAGCACGTTTGCTCAGCTTTATATCGTTCCCATTTTGCCTGAGTTTCTTGACCGCAATCCTAACATCACTATTGACCTCAAACTTGGTGACAAAGAGTTAAATATTATCGAGCATGGTATCGATCTGGCGCTAAGAAATAGTGCTATCAAAGACAGCGGCTTGCGCGCTCGAAAGCTTGCTGATGATCGCCGCATACTCTGCGCATCACCAGACTATCTTTCTCGAAAAGGGATGCCCGGAGAGCCAACCTCGCTTATCAATCATGACATCATCATGTTCAAAGACGCCAAACCGAGAAAGTTACACAGCAACAGGGACAATAGCGCCATGTTTCCTCCTGATAACAGCAAGATACGGCTAATTTGCGACGATGGTACTAGTATGCGAATAGCTACAGCTGCTGGAATAGGCATCTCAATGAACGCCTATTGGAGCGTCTATCATGATTTAAAGGCTGGAAAGCTCGTACAAGTATTGCCTAACTATGAAGTAGAAGATAACACCTCCATATGGCTTGTTTACCCTAAAGCAAACGCACTGAGCCCAAAAGTGCGTCTATTTATAGATTACCTCATCGACAAGTTTGGAAGCCCGCCTTCTTGGGAGCGCTAGCGCGTAGGTCGAGGTCAAAGACTAGAGAGTTGAGAAGTACTCATCATTTCTATGCGAAGCAGGTAACAACTCACTCGTCCGCTTCTATACCGAGTGCTAGGATGTGGATAGTCACAGACACGCCGCATTATTGGAATCGCGGCTTAACGGAGAAAAACTATGCGTAATCGGCATTTAGGCGAGCTCGTTTTGAGTGAAGCGCAGATACAAGCTGGCACAAAGAAAGTTGCTGAGCTTATCAATCAACAGTTTGAAGAGGTGGTCGTCATCTCTGTTGTACCGGGAGGCATCTTATTTACTGCCGACCTAGTCAGACAGCTGGAAATTGAAGTTAGAATGGATACGATCTCATGCCCACATACACCAGGCGATCGAAACAATCAGTCCAAGATCGTTTATCACCAAAATATCGAGATTGAAGGCAAAGATGTTATCGTCATTGACGATGCCATTGAGTCTGGCGGTACTATGAAACGTCTGGTCGAGTATTTGTCGACTCACTATCAACCAAAAACGTTGTCCATTGCCACTTTGTTTGTCAAGCCAGGCAGAGTCGATATCCCCTTCCCTCAGCTTTACGCTTATGAAATGGAAAATGACGACCTACTCGTCGGTTACGGCTTACCTTGGCAAGATAAGCTGCGCAATGTGCCGTATGTCTCCAAGCTCGTAAAATAACGTAATTCTAGACTAAGTTATTCATTTCATAATCCTTCAGTAAATATATTCTCATTTGATGAGAATATATTTACTTATAAAAGTTCGAATATAAATAGCAGTTTTATTCCTACACACTCCTTTTATTTCTATGCAACTAAACTTTCTTTCCATAACGACAAATTTCTCTTATAAACAATATCAAACCATTGACTTAAATAATCATAAACATCTGTTTTATAAAGATTAAACCCCAACCGCTCATATACTTTAATTTTCACCATTTACTTATCGTTAATATTAAATTTTCTATATTTTTTTATACCATCACACAATTAAAATATAATACTACAATTAAAAATAACTCTAGATATGATGTCGACATATATCAACGAACGTGAGATTACCCAAGATGGAACTCAATACTTTTATTGTCGGCATCTACTTTCTTTTTCTAATCGCTATCGGTTGGATGTTCCGCACATTTACCAGCACAACCAGTGACTACTTTCGCGGGGGCGGTAACATGCTTTGGTGGATGGTAGGTGCTACCGCATTCATGACCCAGTTCAGTGCTTGGACATTTACCGGGGCAGCGGGCAAAGCATACTCAGATGGCTTTGCTGTTGCGATCATCTTTGTCGCAAACGCATTTGGTTATCTGATGAACTACTTGTACTTCGCCCCTAAGTTTCGCCAACTGCGCGTTGTTACACCAATCGATGCGATTCGCATGCGCTTTGGCTCCAAAAACGAGCAAGTTTTCACTTGGTCTTCAATGCCGAACAGCGTTATCTCAGCTGGTATCTGGTTAAATGGTCTAGCGATCATTGCTTCGGGTATCTTCGGGTTTGATATGACAACAACGATTGTGTTGACCGGTCTCGTTGTGCTAGTCATGTCAGTAAGTGGCGGCTCTTGGGCGGTTATCGCATCTGACTTCATGCAGATGGTTATCATCATGGCTGTAACCATTACCTGTGCTGTCGTCGCGGTGATTCATGGCGGTGGTGTTGGTGAAATTATCGATAACTTCCCAGTACAAGAAGGGGCATCATTTGTTTCTGGTAACAACCTAAACTATCTAGGCATCTTTAGTATCTGGGCATTCTGTATCTTCCTGAAACAGTTCAGTATCACTAACAACATGCTCAACTCGTACCGTTACCTAGCAGCAAAAGACTCGAAAAACGCTAAAAAAGCGGCGCTACTAGCGTGTGTGTTGATGACCATGGGCCCTGTTATTTGGTTTATGCCTTCTTGGTTTATTGCCGGACAAGGTGTTGATCTTGCTGCCCAATACCCTGATGCAGGTAAAAAAGCAGGTGACTTTGCCTACCTATACTTCGTAGAAAAATACATGCCAGTTGGAATGGTGGGTCTACTTATCGCGGCCATGTTCGCTGCGACCATGTCTTCGATGGACTCAGGCTTAAACCGTAACTCAGGCATCTTTGTGATGAACTTCTACCAGCCTATCTTGCGCCCAAATGCGACAGAAAGAGAGCTGATGTTTGTCTCTAAAGCAACATCAGCCGTATTTGGCTTAGTCATCATTTTGATTGCGCTGTTCATCAACTCTCTAAAAGGATTAAGCCTGTTCGATACCATGATGTACGTGGGCGCATTAATCAGCTTCCCGATGACCATCCCTGCATTCTGCGGTTTCTTCGTCAAGAAAACGCCTGACTGGGCTGGCTGGGGCACGCTATTGGTTGGTGCCATCGTTTCTTACATTGTTGGCTTTATGATTACCGCCGACCACATTGAAGCCTGGTTTGGTCTAAATGAGCTAACAAAACGTGAGTGGGCAGACGCAAAAGTCGCTATTGGCTTGGTCGCACACATGGTAATTACAGCTGGGTTCTTCTGTCTAACTACATTGTTCTACAAACCGCTTGAAGAGCAACGTCAAAAAGATGTCGATAAGTTCTTCAATAACTTGGCAACTCCACTAGTCAGCGACTCCACTGAGCAGAAAAAGCTGGATAACAAACAGCGTAAAATGCTGGGCTCATTGATTGCGGTATCAGGTATCGGCGTTATCGCAATGTTTGCCTTGCCAAACCCACTTTGGGGACGAATGACCTTTGTGTTGTGTGGTGCCATCGTGCTGGGTGTTGGCTTACTACTCGTTAAAGCTGTCGATGACTCAGTGGAAGAAAAAGTCGTGAAAACAGCAACAAACAACTAATATCGACAAGGTATCACTGTTAAACGAGGAAGGAGAGCCGAGGCTCTCCTTCTTACTTATTTTTCGATCACCGCAGAAAACTCTTCTGCAAACGCTCTAAACGTTCTCGGCTTGTTGCCAGTCACTCGCTCCACCGTATCGGTAACCGATGCGTAGTGCCCCTCTCCAAACCAAGCCATAATTTCTGCGAGTTTCTCAGCTGTCCAGTTATCCATACCCGCCCCTTTCATTGCTGACTCAGCAGCCTCTTGAGGCACTGCGATATAGTCAATCTGCTTGCCAGAAACTTCTGTCAGAATCGCCGCCTGCTCAGCAAATGTCAGCGCCTCTGGACCTGAAATAAGGTAGGTTTGGTTTTCATGTCCAGATTGAGTTAATGCGGTCACAATGACAGAGGCCACATCGCGAATATCAATGACGCTCTGCTTCGCTTGCGCCAGAGGTAAAAAGAACTGCCCCAACGCATTTATCGTTGGCAGGCTGCCAAACAGGTTTTGGAAAAAAGAGTTCGGCTGAACAATGGTATAAGCAATACCTGACGCCTTAACGATATTGTCAGTTAAAACGTGAGTTCGGATGATCTCAGAGCCAGCGTCCGCTCTCGCCCCCATACCAGAAAGCTTAACAATAAGCTCAACACCTGCTGCTTTTGCGGCAGCTACCGTGTTCTCAATCCACTGCTGATTACTAGGGTGAGCAGGCATCGCCACATAAATCTTCTTCACTCCCTCTAGAGCCTGAGTCATTGCCTCAACATCATCGTAGTTGCTGACGCGAACTTGGTTGGGGTTAAGGTCTAGCTTATTTGCGGCGTCAGCGCTGCGTGCCATGATACCGAAATCGGCGCCCGCCTCTTTTAGCTGTTTAACCACTTCTGAGCCCGTGTTACCTGTTGCGCCTAGTACTAAAATTTCCATCATCAACCCCTTGGTTCTTGTGTCAGTTTTACCCGATGAGCAGCACGCTGCCTTGATATGGATTTACTATAGCTAAGCCCATAAATATTGATTAGAGGGTTAAAATGAACTTTACTATCCCTTATTTGGGATAATAAGAGTCATATTGAAATGAAAGAGCTTTCTGCGCTGCCTTTGTTCGCTAAAGTTGTGGAACTGAAAAGCTTTGCCGAGGCAGCAAGACAATTAAGTGTCCCCACGACGACGGTCAGTCGAAAGATTCAGCAACTCGAACACGACCTTGGTGGGAAGTTACTGAACCGCTCAACCCGCTCACTGTCACTAACAGAGCTCGGTACACAGGTGCTGCCCAAGGCTCAGCTGATTGCTGATACCGTCACTGAGCTGTATAGCGATGCCGAAGAGATGGCAAATCAGCCCATTGGCACCTTAACGATTTCGGCACCAAAGGCGCTAAGCCAAGATATCCTCGCACCAATGCTGGCAGAGTTTCGAGCGCGTTATCCGACGATCCGCCTTAACCTTGCGTCTTCGAACCGCTTTCAGGATCTCACCAAGCAAAGTATCGATTTTGCCTTTCGACTTGGTCCGCTTCATGACTCAAACCTTGTGGCATTGACACTCTCTCCAGTGAAATATGTGCTCGCAGCGTCAAAGTCATTCTGCGCTAAATACGGAAAGCCCTCCCACCCCCTCGATCTTTATCAGCTGCCCTGTATTCGAAATCATGTAGACGGTTACTTCCTGCCATGGCGATTTTCTTATAAAGGGGAGGAAGTGGAGATCAACAATCAGTCCGATATCGTTTCAGATGATTTCAACGTAGCGAAAGCACTCATGCTCAACAATGCTGGCATCTGCTATCTACCGTACTCTCTGCTACGTGATGAGCTACTAAGCCAGGACGTAGAGATTCTGCTTGAACACTGGGTTCCGCAAGATAGAACCATGCTGCTAGTCTACCCGGACAAACGTCACCTGCCGCTTAAATCGCAGTTGTTTATTGAGTTTATAAGAACAAAGCGCGCGGACTTCAGAGAAAAGCTGTCAGGTGTTTCCCAAACTGCTACCAACGAGTGATGGGCGTCTCATTCAGCGTTCTCTCTAGCTATTTATTTGTGTGAAAATCAGCTATCATCATTTCAAACTTATATAGGTGATATAATATGACAAATACTTTTAAGCAAGCTGCCTCTGAGCTGCTAGGTCGCCGTGTGGCGGGTACTAAAGCGCCGCGTCTTGACGAGACACAACGCCCGAAAACTCTCGACGATGCACTGCAAATCCAATCTTCAATGATTGATATCCACAGTGACAAAGTGGGTGGTTGGAAGTGTCTGCTTCCTTTGGCAGATGATAAGTTTGTTGTTGCGCCGATCTTTGCTGGTAGTGTGCAGACTGGCGAAGTCTGTGAGCTTTTTGCAGACAACAACGTGGCGCGTGTTGAGCCAGAGATCGCATTCGTACTGAACAAAGCCCTACCGGCTAACCCTGAAGGCTACAGTGAAGAGCAGATCAACGACGCGATTGGCTCTTGCCACATGGCGCTAGAGTTGATGCAGTCGCGTTTTGCTGACGACAGTGGCGCTGAATTCTATGAAAAGCTGGCTGACTGTCTAGTCAACCAAGGTCTGTTCATTGGTCCTGAACTCCCTCGTGACAAAGCGTTCGATGCAGCAAATATCAACATTGCGGTTTCTCAAGGCGACGATGTACAAACCTTCGCAGGTGAGCATCCAAATAAACTCGCCCAAACGCCAATCTACTGGCTGATCAACACAATGACACGTCGTGGTGTTGACTTCCAAGCTGGCGAAGCGATCATCACGGGCTCTTACTGTGGCATTGTTGAGGTGGCATTCGATAAGCCAACAACGATTCAGTACGAAGGCTTTGGTGAATACCAAGTCACATTTAAGGCGAAAGGCTAAGCCTTAACTCGTTTAAAAGCGCGCTTACCCCTCGGTATTGCGCGCTTTATACCGCACTAGCTCTCCTCGTCAGGGTGTCAATGCACGGTTTTGATCGTAAATTCGCTCCAGCGCTTCGATTCGACGGATCTGGCGGCTATCAAACAAAGGCTCTCTAAGTTCTGCAATGGCTTGCTCTCGGTCATACTCCGACAATGACTCATTCTCAATGATCTCAGCTCGCGCCAGCATATAGCTTTGAACGCTTCGCTCAAACTGTGCCCGTTTCTCATCCAATGCCGCCAACCTTTGGCTCGCTTCAGTACCAACTAATGACTCGCGAACTAAGAACTGACTTTGCTCATCCATAGAGTTTATCTCATTCAGCGCGGTCAGTAAGTTTGCGTTGTGATAGCTTTTCTGTAGCTCTGGGGAGAGTTGCGCTAATTCTTGTTGCCACATCTGCTGGTACTCCTCTGGGCTCTGCGCTATCTGTTTTAGCTCTTTTTGCCTAAGTGCAAGCTCTCGCATTTGGTTTTCTTCTGCAAATAAGCGTTGTTGCTCCTCAACGGTAAAAAAGCGCGCTTGAAGTGCCAAGATTTGCTGATGAAGAGCATTGAAGTCTTCCGTTGCCCCCAGATCTGCCAATTCGGCTTTGTATCGGATGAATTTCTTAAACAGTACAGAGTCCATTCCAGTAGAGTTGTCGCTGTAATGTTCAAACCTTTGCTTGATTGTCTTAACGTCAGTTTGACTAGCATCAGACAAAAAGTAATCGAAGGTGTCACGAAGTGACCCCTGATCGACTTGAGTATCCTGTTGCGAGGAGGCCTGTACTGGCAGCTCCGAGCTATCGTGGGTTTCAGTCCAAATCCAAGCGCCCGCAACAGCAAGGCTAACAACGGACAATAACATCAGCACTTTGGTTGTCATTCGCATGGCTAGAGCCCCTGAAGCTGAAGTCGATTCGCATGCTGTCGGTATAAGGTTTTCGGGTCGGTTTCAAATAAGTGGTGAATCCCGAGCAGACCATTAATTTCATCAAGGTGATTCATCTTATAATCATCGCCAATCACCTTGCCCAAATGAGTGCTGCATTGACCCACAAGACCATCATTAGGTTCATCAAAGGCTAACCCTAAGATGAGCATTGCCGGGTCGGCGGGGTCGAGTACATTGGTGTAGGTTGAGGTGCCTGTCCAAGAGTAATAATAAACACCATTATCAGCTTGCCAGTCACCATCGCCGCAGGTTGAAGTCGGTACACCTTCTGGATAATGGGCATTAAAAACCAGTGACCCCTCTGTTGTGAGCGCTTCAAGTGAGCTCAGTCCGTCTTGAGGTAAATCGGAGCCACCAGAGAGCAAACCAATCAGTGTGGTCAACCCACCCGCTAGTTTTACCGCAACTGCTTCCGCAGCAGAGCCTTCAGGGACGGTACTGCGCACCAGATCTGCCACTTTAGAGCCCTTGTTAACACCACCGACACTGGTCACGGAGGCCACCATTTCCGGTGCTACCGAAGCAACATATCTAGCAGTAGGCGCACCATGACTATGTCCAATAAGATTGACCTTTTCCGCGCCAGTGACTGCCAGTACATTCTCTACCTGAGTAAGTAACTGCTCACCTCGAACTTCCGAGCTGTTGGTCGCTGAAATCTGCGCGACGAACACTGTGGCTCCATCTTTACTTAGCGTTTGCGGGATGCCATAGAAGTAGTCAAAACCTGCTAAGGAATCAAAACCAAATAGCCCATGAACCAAGACTATGGGGTATTTGGTTTGTGTATACCCGGACTGATGACCAAACAGTTTTGCTTGGCCGTTGAGGGCTATTGCCGCACACAAAATAAGCAGTGATATGTGTTTCATTATTGCCTTCCTTGTCAGACCTCCGATGAGTCGATCAGCGTAGTAGAGCAAATTTTAGGTCGCCAAAGTGGATTTTAAAAAATGTGAATTTGTGCCCACATTTGCATATCAACGTCATTTGAAATGATCACATTCAACCAATAAGCAACTATTGTCATACGGATTTAACGTGCAAGTCATACAGATAAATAAGAATAATTACTCCACCCTAAACCACGGATATCAAAATGAATTACAACAAGTTAATCTTCTTATTTGGTAGCTTACTCGCGCTACCAAGCGTTGCAGATACCGATGTCTACCTTACGAATAACTCCGCTCAGCCACTGACCATTCAAGTACAACACCAGGGAACCTCCGAGCTTAATTACGGTGAAGAATGGCAACAACATGTGCAAACACTGGGTCCTTGGGAGACCAAGGCAGTGCTTAGTTTCAATCGCTGGGAAGGAGTAAAATCCAATCACACCTATCAGTTTGAGACTGTGGTTTCTAATCCAACGGGTGAGAGCGTCACTCTCAGCCAAGTGATGAAGGGACATTGGTACAATTCCACCATTGAATATGGTGTCTCTTCAGCGGATGTCGATCTAGAACTAAAAGATGATCGCGATATACACAGAAAAGCTACCGACGCCTTTGATAGAGGTACAGAACTCGCGTTTAAGTCAGTCAAGACGGCCCGTTACGACGATTTGTACTACACCATCACCCCAAAAAAAGTTGATGAAACCATCGACAGCAACGACAAAAACCTAAAGCTGATGACGTACAACATTTGGGCGCTTCCAGCTATCGCTTCACACATAGGCGATCGCTACGAACTGCTACCCAACTACGTCAAGGGCTATGATGTGCTTGCACTCCAAGAAGTATTTGCTAGTGGCCGAGATGCCTTTCTGCGAGAGTTGGCAAAAGAGTACCCCTACCAAACTAAGATGCTAGATAAGGAAGGCATCAACATCTACGACGGTGGCGTCATCATTGTCAGCCGCTACCCTATCGTTAACGAGGCACAATATGTGTTTCCTGACTGCTCTGGCACTGACTGCTTCGCCGACAAAGGAGTCAATTATGCCGAGATCATTAAAGGTGGTGAGGCATACCATGTCTTTGCTACGCACACCGCTTCGTTTGACACGGACACAGCGCGTGCATTTAGGCAAAAGCAGTTTCAACAAATGAAGGCACTCGCGCATTCATTAAATATTCCCGCTCACGAGACCGTGGTCTACAGCGGAGACTTCAATGTTAACAAGCGCAAATTCCCAGATGATTACCAACAGATGATTGCTAATTTAAGTGCCATCGAGCCAATGTATTCTGGCTACACTGAATCGACATTTGATCCTCGTATTAATGACTTTGCGGGCGAGGCGTTATCTGGTGGGGAAAACATCGAATACCTCGATTACGTCATGGTGAGTAACGAATTTGGTCAGCGAACCTCTAATGACAATCGAGTCGATATACCCCGCTCAACCGACGATAGCTTGTGGAAGCACTACAACCTGTCGGATCATTTCCCAGTTGCGGCGGCGATTAAGCCATGAAGCGCCTGGTCTTATTAACTGTGTCCGTCATTTTGGCGGGCACAGTGATGCTGTGTATTAGCAGTATTAACCCACCCCAAGTGCAAGACGCGACCCCAGAAAGGGCAGAAAAAGACACAGACAATGCCGTTCTGATTACTGATTCAACGAGTAAAGTCACTACGGGCGGATCTGCAATACCAAAGACGAAAAAACAAGATAGGCTAACTACCAGCCTTGAACATTATGCTCATCAGCTTCCATCTTATAAAGGTAAAAAGCTAGTTGAGACACTCGAGTCCTTCTGGCGCAGCTGCTTGTCTCTGAGTAACTGCGAAGACAACCTTAACGCCTTAAAGCAAATCATGGCCCCAGATTACTTTGAGCTTACAAAAAACTACCCTGAGCTCAGTCGTCTTTGGCAGCAAAGGCTTGGCATTTTGGTCTTTGAGAGCAATCAGTCACTAACATCACGTATCGCTCATTTTAAACACCAAGCTAAACTTGTTTGGGGCGAGTGGGCAGAGGTTTTGTTGAGCGATGAATTTGCGGCTTATGATTTCCAACTAAAGCAGCAAGACCTGTCACAAGAAAGTCCAGCGCAATATCGTGAGGCGTTTGAGGCACTTTTGGAAGCATCCCAAGAACATGATTTAGGCTTATACACCGATGTAGCGAAGTTCGAAAAAGCGTTGAGTTCATTACCAGACAGTATGAGTAAAGATAAAAAAAGCACCTTTATTGCTGAGCTTGAACGTACCTATTTGTCGCCACATCAGAGAGAGGATATTCGAAACAGGGAGCGTCAAGTGACGACACAGCAAAATAGAGTGCGAGACTACCACATCGAACTCAATCAGCTAGAAAGTCGGCTCTCACAACAAAGAAGATCTGATTATTCCGGGCTAACCGACGCTGAATGGCAGACTCTCTATCAAGCGAAAATCAGCGAGTTTCGACAAAGGTTCTTTGCCAACCATGGGAGTTGAATCATTTTGCTCAACCGTTATCAATCATTTGCTGTCCGCCAAATTTACTGATAAATTCCCGCTGAAATTTCATCAAATAGCAAGGAGGACCTTCCAATGATTCGTTTTCTATCTACTACTTTATTTATGCGTCCTTGCGCATTGTTAGGTTAATCAACTCACCTAACAATCCTGTAAGGACGACACATTAACTTATTGTCGGAATTACAAAACATGTTCAATAAACTGAACGACGCTACTGAAAAACCACAGGTTTGGTCAGCCTACACTGCCGATCTACTGTGGACAGATACACACATTGCCAAACAGATGCTCGCGTTTCATCTAAACCCTGACATCGAAGCGGCATCGCGTTCATTCTCATTCATCGATGAGTCTGTTGACTGGTTAGTTAACGAGTTTGATCTAAACGCATCTTCTAAAACCATCGACTTTGGTTGCGGCCCAGGGCTTTATACACATCGGCTAAAGTCACGTGGTATTGGCACAGTCGTCGGATTAGATTTCTCAGAAAACTCTCTACGTTACGCCAAGCAACAGGCAGAACAAGCAGGGCTGGAGATTGAGTATCGTCTTGGCAACTACCTTGACCATCAAGAGACGAGAACGTTTGATTTGATCACTATGGTGATGTGCGACTTCTGCGCTCTAAACCCAACACAGCGCTCGTCATTACTGGCTAAGTTCAAGTCGATGCTTGCACCAACTGGATCTATTGCCCTCGATGTTTACACGACAACAAGGTTTGCTAAGCAATCCGAGTCACTAACACTCGACAAGAACGCAATGAATGGTTTTTGGAGTGCTCAAGACTATTGGTGTATCCAATCCAATTTCACCTATCAAGATGAAAAAGTGACGCTAGACAAATACGTGATCTATGAAGAAGAAAGTGAAAAAACCGTATATAACTGGCTGCAGCACTTCTCACTCGAGCAGATCAAAGCGGAGCTTGAGGTTCACGGGTTAACAATCAAGGCGAGCTATCGCGACCTGCGTGGTAAGCCGCTTGTAGAGGCGGACGAGATGGCGCTGGTGATTGGGCATACGCCTAACAAATAATTCAACGCAAGGGCACTAAGGTGCCCTTTGCCATTTCCTTATTCAACCATCGGAGCAGAACAGGAACTACGTCTCACCAATTTGCAGGGTATAACCACTTTATTAGGCTTATCATGACGCTCTGAAACCGCCTCTATCGCTAGTTTCGCCGTCTCCCACCCAATCTGATAGGCATCTTGCTTAACAACGGAAACTGGTACTTTAAACAGATCCACCATAGGGATTTCATCAAAGCCTATTACTGATAGCTGACCAGGAATGTCGATATTTGCCCTGTTCAGTGCGTGAAGTAGGTCCGTTGTAATAGCTAAATGCTGAGTAAAGACCGCAGTTGGAGCTTTATCAGTGTTTAGTGTGAGTGTGGGATCTTGCTGGAAGCCGGTTTCCCGATCCCAATATTGAATCCAGCTTTGTTCAGGGGTGATGTTGTGTTTACGAAGTGCATCCACATACCCTTGATATCTCGCTTGTCTCGATAAGCTACTAGAAAAATCCTGAGTTAAAAAACCAATACATCGGTGACCAAGTTGAATCAAATACTCCGTCGCCTGAAAGGCCGCTTCTTGATAATCAGAGAGTACAATATGCCCCGGGCTGTCCTTGTATTCCAACTGGAACTGGACGATAGGCATACCCGAAGACGAGTACTGATTGATAAGCTCTGAGTTTTGCCCCGATGAGGTAATGATGATGCCGTCGACGCACATCTGCTTTAGAGATTGTAGTGCCCGTTTCTCGGCTTCAGCATCAAAATCACTATTGTAAATCAGAACGTTATATCCTTGTTCTTTACAGTAATCATCGATACCGCGCATAACACGACTGGTGTTGTAGCCCGTGATATCTCGAACCACGACACCTATTGTTTTGGTCTTCTCTACTTTTAAGCTTCTCGCAATTGGGTTTGGTACATAGTTCAAGTCTTTGATCGCCTGCTCGATCCTCAGTTTTGTATCGGCGGACATATGACCAAATCGTCCATTGAGGTACTGGGATACGGTGCTCTTCGACACCCCAGCATGGGTGGCTACATCGACAATTCGAACTTTCTTCATACAGGCTTCTTATAAAAACGTTAACTACATCAAAATCAGATCGTTGACATTCTATTCGTGGATCCTGATGATATCAAGTAAACCGATTTACCAAATCGATTTACTAGACCGGTTTGGAGAAATGACTAAGAGAGAATGAGATGAAAATTGAAGACATCAAAGTATTTGTAACCAATCCGGGTAGAAACTTTGTCACAGTCAAGGTTGTGACGGATGAAGGTGTATATGGTTTAGGTGATGCAACAGTCAACGGCCGTGAGATGGCTGTAGCAACTTACCTCGAAGAACACGTGAAACCTTGTTTGATCGGTCGCGATGCTCATTGCATTGAAGATATCTGGCAATACCTTTACATGGGAGTGTACTGGCGCAGAGGCCCTATCACTATGGCTGCTATTGCGGCGATAGATATGGCTCTTTGGGACATCAAAGGTAAGGTCGCGGGTCTACCCGTTTACCAACTTCTTGGTGGTAAGTGCCGCACTGGCGTTAAACTCTACGCTCATGCCAATGGTGAAACCATCGAAGATACACTGGACAAAGCTGAGCAATGTATTGAGCAAGGCTTTAAAGCCGTGCGTCTGCAATGTGCCATACCAGGTCTTAAAGAGACCTATGGTGTATTGGGTGACAAAAAGGACTATTTTGAGCTTCAAGGTAATCGCCCTCTGCCGCCAGAGCAAGAGTGGTCAACCAGTAAGTACTTCAAGCTGGTCCCTGAATTATTTGAACAAGCAAAAGCGCGTTTTGGTGACCAAGCTGAGTTCTTGCATGATACGCACAGCCGGCTTACCCCTATAGAATCCGCAAAGCTCGGGCAGATGCTAGAACCCTATAACCTGCTGTTCTTGGAAGACGCTTCAATCGCTGAGAACCAAGAAAACTACAAACTTATCCGTCATCATACCACCACGCCTCTCGCACTCGGAGAGACCTACAACACCGTATGGGATTGCAAAGATCTTATCCAAAATCAATGGATTGACTATATCCGCACTGCAGCTACTCACGCGGGTGGAATCACGGGCATGAAGAAAATCGCTGACTTTGCTGCAGTGTACAACGTGAGAACTGCCCCTCACGGTGCCCCAGATCTTTCTCCTATCTGTTTTGCTGCTCATATGCATCTCAATATCTCGACACACAACTTTGGTATTCAAGAGTTTGTAGGGTTTGGCAATGAAACGTGTCAATTCATCTTCAAGCATGACATGAAGCTGGAAAACGGCATGATTCTGGTTAGTGACGCACCTGGACTCGGGGTGGAGTTTGATGAGCAAGAAGCCGAGAAGTATGAGTACAAGCGCTCATATCTTCCTGTTAGTCGCTTGGAAGATGGCACACTTTGGCACTGGTAAGGGAATTGCACAAGCTGGGGATCACACCGTGGTCTCCTGATACTGACTTAATAAAGTTTTGGGAGTAATACATGAAAAAGGTACTGGTATTTGGAACTGGATTTGCGGGACAAGGCCATGCTAAGGCGTTTCGTGATGCAGGAGCAGAGGTCGTCGGCATTGTAGGGCGCACAGAGAGCGTAGTGGATGACGTTGCTCAAAAGCTATCGATCCCCTACTCGGGTACAAACTGGTCTCTTGCGTTAGAGCTTTGCAAGCCTGACATTGTCTCTATTGCTACGCCGGGTGGCGCTCATGTTTTTGCAATAAAAGAAGCAATTGCGTTTGGCTGCCATGTTTTTTGCGATAAGCCTTTAACCGAGAGCGGCGAAACAGCGATCGAAGTTTATGAGCTAGCAAAACAAAAAGGTGTAAAAACCGCCTTTGCATCTAGCTTTCGCTATATGCCTGAAATCCTTCATGTGAAAAGACTGATCGCGGACGGTGCTATCGGTAAGCCAACGGAGGTCGAGTGTATTTCGCACTTTAACCTCGACCGTCACATTCCATTCGGGTGGTCTCATCGCAGTGAAGCCGGAGGTGGCCGCTTGAATAACAACTTCACTCACCTCTTATCTATTGTCAAATCGGTTCTCGGAGAGGAAATCTTATCCATTTGCGGTGAAGTACGTAACGATATGCCATCAGCACCTGTGGTTGAGGGAGTCCATAACTTCACAGAACGTCGAAACTTTATCCCTAAAGACATCAACGACCCTGAGTTAGAATGGAAAGCATGTGATGTAGAATGGTCATATACAGTCATGGCTCAGATAGGCAGCCCTTTAACATCCCAACCCGTCTCAGTATTGTTTAAACATGGTGGATTAACACCGAGGTTTCACGATGACCATATCGTATTCCATGGCAGCGCAGGCTCCATCTATATCAAAGGGCACTATGGGGATGGTCCGCTGTATCTATTCAAAAATGGCGAGTGGCAAGAGACACCGCTACCAAACGATATTTCACAATCACTACCAGATATCGAGTGTGATACCCAAAGAAGCTGGACACATCTCGCCAAACTGTTTGTGAGTGATATTTCCGGACTAGAAGTTGAGTCCTATCAGTCCTTTGAAGATGGATGTCGATATCAGTTGATCATTGATTTAATTAGAAAAAACGATCGTTGGGTCGACGTAAGCAACCTGTTGCTATGAAGATTAAGCAAAACGTAGATTAAGTCACAGTTTTATCTACAGATCGTTTCAAATATTTGTATTACAAATAATATAATCAGTAAATGATAATAAGTATGATTATATTATGAAAAAGACTGCACTCATTAGTTGTTTACTTCTAACGCCAGCGTTTCTCGCTGGCTGTGGCGGAGATTCTGATACCTCTGCCACGCCTTCAAACCCAGGAATCACCGACCCAACGGAGCCTGAAGAACCAACCGACCCAAGTGAACCTGTCGATCCTACTGACCCAGTAGATCCTGTTGACCCGGTAGTAAAACCGGTTGCGCCATCTTTGTATTCCAAGTACGACGCTGTACTAACCGCATCAAAGCTTCAGCGCTCAGATCCATCAGAAGGCGACGGGAACAAGTCTGATGTAGCCGATAGCGATGACCTAATGGTCGGTTACTATGATGAGTATTTCTATGCTGATGAAAATACTAAAGACCTGATTTTTAAAATGAGCGGTGATAGCAATCGCTCAGAGCTTCGAGTTAATGAAAACTTTGATACTAGCAAAATTGGCGTATCACGAACGTTGAGCACCAGTTTCCAACCTATTGATATCAAAAATGTTCTCCAGCAGAGTGTTGATGGTGATGAAGTGACCTTTCTGCAAGTTCATAACAAAGGAACAAGCTCAGATGGCACTGGCTACATTCCACACCCATTATTGCGCGTTACCTACGAATTAGAGCGAAACGGCGAGATGGGGCACTATTGGGCAGTGCTAAAGGTTAATGCTCTCGATTGCAGTAGCGGTAGTGAGCATGCTGGTTCAAGTGATTGCAACAACGCTTATCAGCGTATCGACCTTGGTGAAGCAAATCTTGATGCGATGACCGATATGGATATCACCATCCAAGAAGAGCGCCTGGTTATCGAAGTAGACGGCGTACAGAAGCTAGATCACGATATTAGCTATTGGGCAGATCTACTCAGCTACTTTAAAGCGGGCGTCTACAACCAATACGATGATGGCGATGGCATCAATACTTGGTCTGAGGTGAGATTTTCTAAACTCGAGGTTCAACAAGAGAGCTTTGAACAAGGCATTAACTGGGATATCGACCAATGGAAAATCACCATTCCTGTCAGCAAATCTGAGTGGGACTCTAGTGAAAGTAGTAGCTCTGCCGCTGAGTTCAAGCCGTATCATTGCTATAGCTCTCCAGAGTCAGAAGAGTTTGTTTTCAACAATGACTCCGACATCCTTTATCACTATGACTCAGGCGACATTTCGTTTTTCAAAGTCGTTGATAACCGTGTTCACTTCGCCACAGACATGGGCTACGGCACATCGACGTCTAACAGCAGCTATATTCGCTCAGAGTTTAGAGAGCTCTTTAACGCGCAAGCGCTAGACACATGTAGCACGAGCTCTGATGCCACCAGCTGGAAAATCAATGACTCAGCGACGGGGACGGATGTCCACACGCTAACTTCGACTCTGAGAATCGATGACTACCCTCAGATCTCAGGACAAGATCCTAAAGTCGTCGTCGGTCAGGTGCACGGTTGGGAAATCAGCCAAGCTCTGGTTAAGCTACTGTGGGAAGGAGAATCAAAGCCAACGCGTGTGATACTTAACCAAGACTTCTTCACGGACAATAAAAAGTGCTCGGACAACGAAGATGGCTGTGACGATTGGCCTTTCAGTGTCGAAATGGGTACCTACGCTGCCAATGAAGAGTGGCAGTATCAGATTACCGTCGATGACAACGGCATTACTTTGATGACGCAAAAAGAAAACGGCGAAGGCAAAGTTGAACGTTTTCTTGGCTGGGGTGCTGCGTACTCCGATACCAAAGATGGTGACACGATTACCATGAGCACGGACTGGGCAGAGCCAGAGATCGCCTACTACTTCAAAGCGGGTCTCTACCCTCAGTTTAAGCCTGATAGTGACAATGCCGGACAACGATTTGAGGCGAGTTTCTCCCAAATAGAGATAGAACACACGGCGAACTAGCGATTAACGCTGTTCCCCACTCCAAAAGAAAAAGGCACTGCTCAAATTGCAGTGCCTTTGTCTATCTTCCGATGCCGTTACTCAATCTCAACCATAGGTCTGAACGTCATCTCATGCATCACCACATCCGCAGGTAACTCTAAGACCTGAATCACCGCTTTAGCAACACTGGCAGGGTGCATATATTCTGGTCGTTCTGCTTCACGAAAGTTGGTGTCCGTACCACCTGGGAATAGCGAGGTCACTTTGATGCCATGCGGCTGCGCTTCTTTCATCAAAATAGCACTAAATCCTGCCAAACCTTGTTTCATCGCCGAGTAGATACTCATGGTTTCATTGGCGCGCTTAGCCGCAGTGCTCACTACATTGATGATTTGACCGGACTTGTTCGGCTTCATCACTTTAAGCGCTTCACGGCTGAGCAGTGCCGGCGCACGAAGATTGATCGCATATTGCTCTTCGAACTCTTCTAGTGTGAACTCTTCAATAGGGCATTTGCGAGAAATCATACCTGCATTGTTGATCAGCACATCAATGGTGCCCACCAACTCAATGGCTTTGTTGAACAGGCTCACGGTTTGATCGGCATCGCTCAAGTCAGCTGTCACTACCTCGCAGCCTGTTTCTTGTTTTAGTTTCGAAAGCTTCTCTTCATTGCGGCCGCTGGCGACGACAGTGAAGCCTTTCTCGCATAGTTGTTTAGTAAGCTCATAGCCGATGCCACTCGTGGCACCTGTAAGAAGGATGTTTTTCATTGTCTGTCTCGTTATAAGTCTGCATTTTTCCTTACGGTAGCAGAGATAGCATCGGAAAAGCAGTGAGTTACTGTAAACAACGTTTAATCACAGTGCTTTCGAAACACAAAAAAGCGCCACCTAAAAGGTAGCGCTTTTTACTCAGTTCAGATTAAGCCTCTTCGGCGACTTTCACTGGCGCCGGATTACGAATCAAGAAATCAAAGGCACCCAAGCTCGCTTTTGCACCCTCACCCATCGCGATGATGATTTGCTTGTAAGGAACAGTCGTCACATCACCTGCGGAAAACACGCCTTTCATGCTGGTTGCGCCGTGGGCATCGACTTCAATTTCACCGCGTGGTGATAGCTCGACTTTTGTCCCTTTTAGCCATTCACTGTTTGGCACCAGACCGATTTGAACAAAGATACCTGCAAGCTCGATTTGCTTGATTTCATCTGTGTTGCGATCTTTGTACTCAAGACCTGTCACGCGAGTACCATCACCAAGAACTTCTGTGGTTTGAGCCATCGTGATGATATCGATGTTTGGCATGCTGTTCGCCTTGTCGATAAGTACTTGGTCTGCACGAAGTACATCCGCAAATTCAAGAACGGTAACGTGCTCAACAATTCCTGCTAGGTCAATCGCCGCTTCAATACCTGAGTTACCGCCACCGATAACCGCTGTGCGCTTGCCTTTGAATAGTGGGCCATCACAGTGTGGGCAGTAAGCCACGCCTTTATTGCGGTACTCTTGCTCACCTGGAACATTCATTTCACGCCAGCGTGCACCCGTACTTGTAATGACAGAGCGAGCTTTTAGCACAGCGCCACTTTCAAGAACTACGTGGGTGTAACCGTCATCGGTATCTTCCGCGTCAATGATATTCGCTGCGCGCTGCTCAGTGATGACTTCAACGCCGTACTCTTTAACGTGCTCTTCTAAACTTGCCACCAGCTTAGGACCTGTGGTCGCTTTCACTGAAATAAAGTTCTCGATTGCCATGGTATCCATCACCTGACCACCAAAGCGATCGGCAACCACACCAGTGCGGATACCTTTACGCGCTGCATAAATAGCCGCTGAAGAGCCAGCAGGACCACCACCTACAACCAGTACATCAAACGGCGCGGTTTCATTTAGCTGATTGGCTTTTTTCTCCGCAGCACCTGTGTCGACTTTATTTAGAATTTCATTCAGTGACATACGGCCTTGGCCAAATAGCTCACCGTTAATGAACACGCTTGGTACCGCCATGATATCGCGCTGTTTTACTTCATCTTGGAATGCAGCACCATCGATCATAGTAACGTTCACCAGCGGGTTAATGGCTGCCATCATGTTGAAGGCTTGAACCACTTCTGGACAGTTTTGGCATGATAGAGAGATAAAGATCTCGACATCCAATGGTGAGTTCAGCTCTGCGATTTGCTCGATAGCTTCAGCTTCTAGCTTAATTGGGTGACCACCTGTGTGCAATAGCGCTAGCACAAGTGACGTAAATTCGTGACCCATTGGCAGACCAGCAAAACCAATAGCGGTGCCCTTCTCCGGGTTTACAACGCGCATGACTGGTTTGCGCGGGCTTGCAGCGTCGTCGCGAACGACGTCAATTTTGCTACTAAGTGATGCGATGTCATTAGCAAGAGATTCGATCTTGCTTGCCGTATCACTGTCATCAAGGCTTAGAACCAATTGAACTTGGGTTTTAACGTTTTCTAGATACGCTTTTAATTGCTGCTTCATTGCTTGATCTAACATACTGATACCTATTCTATAAGACTGCTTAACATCAGAAGGAATTTGAAAAGGGATAATAAAAAGGGGACCCTTTTGATGTTGAATTAATAATGTATTTAAAGGGTGCACGCCCCCACTTTTACAAGCCAATGGTAGAAGCCATAAAAGTGACTGCGGGGCGTGCAACACGGACACGAATGCCGTTTATTGCTGCGTTTGGTTAAACTCTACGAGCGTTTAGATTTTGCCTACTAGGTCTAGAGATGGCGCCAGTGTTTCTTCACCTTCTTTCCATTTCGCTGGGCAAACTTCACCTGGGTTAGCCGCTACGTATTGGGCTGCTTTCACTTTACGCATTAGGTCTTCTGCGTCACGGCCGATGCCTTCTGCAGTGATTTCCATAGCTTGGATTACGCCTTCTGGGTCAACTAGGAACGTCGCGCGGTCTGCTAGACCTTGACCTTCACGCATCACACCGAAGTTGTTAGTGATAGTGCCTGTTTGGTCGCCAACCATGTAGTAGTTGATCTTACCGATAGTGTCTGAGCTATCGTGCCACGCTTTGTGCGTGAAGTGCGTGTCTGTTGATACTGAGTAAACCTCAACACCGCGCTCTTGAAGCTCTGCATAGTGGTCAGCAAGGTCACCAAGCTCAGTTGGACAAACGAATGTGAAATCGGCTGGGTAGAAGAAGAATACTGCCCATTTGCCTTTCACGTCTTGCTCTGTGATTTCTACAAAGTCGCCCTGTTTGAATGCTGTTGCTGAAAATGGCTTGATAGTGGTGTTAATCATAATTATTACTCTCTCAAAGTGTTTGTGTTGCGCTGTCCTGCGCCGATGTAGATAGTTTGCAACAGTCACTTATTTTTGAAAATTCGTCCTTTCCTATTCATTTGATAGGAGATTCCTATTAAGTTTGTGGGGCTATTCGAGAGCAAGAAAGAAGCCGCTTCCTAAAAAGAAGCGGCTTACTTAACACCTTGATATTAATGAGCAGGAATGGTCACTGAGGCAGGCATTCCGGTATAGAGGTCATGTCGACCTTGATACACCTTATCCTGTTTATCTGGCAGTTCGATAGTCAATTCCGATTGATTGCCGTAACTGTTCACACTCACGCTCTGTCCGGCTTTATCTTCAACCTTGCGACCGTGGGTTTGATAGCTATAACTGCCCGAACGAAGCGGACGGTTGATGGTCACGTTCAAGGTGTTGCGGTCGCCGCGAGTAAAGAAGCGCATGCGTCGGCTCTCATTCTCTTCCATCGCATTTCGATCAACATGATGAAGCGGATCTTGTGCTGACACTTTCCAGCTATCGCCATCACGTTCTAGCAGAATCAAAGCTGGCTTGCTAACAGACACTGTCAGAGGCTCGCCGTTTTGCGAAGCTAGGCTCTCCGTGCCCGCCTCGCGAAATGCCATCGCAACATACTCTTTGTTCGATGCACTTGAATAGTAAACCGCGTGCGTTGTTGCTGTTGTCTTTGTGACTAATTGACGCTTAAGTCTGTCTACCAACTCTGGCATCTGTTCAGCTGTCACGTTCGGAATCGCCACATATTGATACGTCGAGCCGTGACCTTCACCGCTTGGATGCTGGCCATGGTCAATCGCGATGTGGAACACAGACTCCGAGTCACCATGAGTGCTGTTGATTGCATCACCACCACGCAGCATTACCGACGTTTCGGCGTTCGCCAGTACCACATAACCCACCTTGTCTTGGTGGAACCACGCACCGTCTTGCACTGACAGGGTCTCGTCTAGATAACTGCCCTGCTCCACCGTCTCTTGTGATGCTCCATCAATTTGGTAGGTCAACGCTCCATCCCATGACGCTTGATCTAGGGTGGTGATAATAGAAGCCACCTCCCATCCGTCGCCATTTTTAGCGCGCATGACTTGGGAGCCAAGCGCCACGGCCATATCATCGATGAACGCTACGGATTTGTTCGCAGTTGCTGAGTTATAGGGCGCTTCACTGTCATATTTGAACGAAGCAAAACCATTGTGGTTATTCGACACAACACCTGCAAAATGTTTCGGGTTAAAGAGCTTAAAGTCGCTCTTCATTGGCAGTTCATCGACTCTGAGCTCTTCGGTGAGACCCGGCAGTGCGTGCCAATCCCAGCTATCCATAACTTTCGAATACTCATCACCATCCACTAGAACTTGAAGAACGCCACCGCCATTATGATAACCGACATCTGGCTCAAAGCTCTCTGCGCCCATAGAGCGAGAAGAGTTCATTTTAAACGACATATAGTACGCAGGAGTGCTTTGCCCTGACTGCCTATGAACCATGAAGTCACTGTTCCAATACGCGCGATTGACCGATGCCTCATGCGTATTGTTCTCTAGCTTGTCACGAAAACTGTTGAGCTCGTTCTCACGTTTAATTTCTGTATCTGAGCTTTTGGCTCGCAATACGGTATTAATGCCGTGTGTCAGTCTTGTTGAACCAAATACAGGGGTTGCCTCTGAAGCGTGCTTGCGCCCTGCCGTCTGAAAATCGAGGCCACCTCGATAGACAAAATTTGGGTAGCTATCGAGTAAGAAGTCTGCCGATTGATCATAAGATTTATTAGTCAGCTTCCAAGGCGTATCCGCGAGAACGCCTGCCACTTCAAACGGTGTATTTGCCATCCACTCGAAACCATAAGCGAAGAATGCCATGTCTTGACGAACTCCGACGTGATGGGAGATGGTGCCATCTGGCAGTATTCCTGATTGACCGTACTTAAACGCGTATCTGGCATTGGTCTCAAGCCAAGTTTTTAAATCCACCAGCGCGCCTTTTGGCGTCCACCCCGGAAGCAGTGAAGTGTTATGCGCAGCAAATGGCGCATAGTCGCCATGCCACCAAGGTTGATACGTCAACGGCTGGTTATAGTCGCTCCAAAGCACGCTCATCATTAGCCAACTTCTCATACGGTGATGACGGTTGGCGTCCGCCCAAGCACCTGGACTGCGCTTAAGATCTTCAGGCAAGTAGTAGCGATTGTATTCTGGCTGACGCTGACGGTACGGGATATCAAATGCGATTTGTAGCAGTTCTTGAAAGCTCGCTTTTGCTCGTTTCGCGAGTGATTCACCATTAGCAATATCGCGATTCATCGCAGGCGACATGACAAAGCCAGCCGCACTGATTGGGTCGGTGAAGCGCCACTGGTGGGTACTCATGTTGCGCATCAGCGTTGGGGTATTCGCAAAATCTTTAAGTGGGAAATGCGCCGTATAACGATTGATCGCCTTATACAGCGCCCTCATTAATCGCTTACGCTCAGGCGCATCGCCCTGATAACCAAACTGATCACTATAAGTTAGAGCGTAAGCGAGAGAGTTGATTTGATTCGCCGCCAACATCAGCTCTTTACCTAGCACTCTTGGACGGATATCAAGCAGTTCATCTTCGCTATGGGCATGGTAGAAGTCCATACCCTCAAACGCACCATCATTGTCGTTCAGCTCTTGGATATAGTCTTCAATTTCATCATCGGCATAAACGAATAGACCTTGCAGTCGCTTTTCACCTTCTAAGAAAGACATGGCACGCTGATGCAACTGGCTCCATTGAGTTTCGCTAACTACATGAACAGTTATCGTGCGCGACTCGACCGTGGTTTCACCATCTTTGAGTGCAATGGGTATAGAGTATTGACCCATTGACAGGTCGGCTCGTTCACTCAGCACTAACTCAGCAAATAGACGGCCTTTGTCATCGCGCTGATTTCTGATCTCGAAAGGAGAGTTCTCACCTCCCGAAATTTCATACTGAAGCGTGCTGCTGATATGGCTTGGTTTGTAATTGAGCGGGTGATTCAAGCGACCAAAAACCGCATCGCCAGCTTTTGCGTGGACATTAATATCGAAGTACTCGTGCGCATAGTCAGCAGAAGAAAGTGCATGTACTTGGTTTGATGTAGAAGTGCGCTCTTCCAGCATTGCCATAAATGGCAGTTCAGAGGCAAAAAGCGGTGGATTGAAGGCAAGCACCACCACGCATGCCAATTGCGTTTTGTTGAGCATTGAGATTCTCTATTTATGTTGGAACAGGAGCGGAGAATCTAATGGCTCGACGTTATAAATTTAAGTCAAGGTTTTGTTATTAAATCAGTCATTTACTTAGCCTATATATACTCAGATCAAGTTAAAGACAGGTTTGAAAATACAATGTTACGAACAAAGGCTTGGGGATTCATGCCCAGAATACGTCCTCTACCGAATCTGCTCTCGGACAACTAGCAACTCAACTCTTCTGAATGCACCTCTCAGTTTCACATTCCGAGACCAATGACCTAACCATAACCGCCGCCAATAGCTTATCCCTAACTCGCTAATAATAAATTCGCAAATTAGAGACAGCGCTTTTTTTAGAAGTACGTCACATTACTACTAGACTTAGTTCTGTGAAAGCAACGGAGTGCCACAAATGAAAACCACCATCTTATTGATTCTTAGTTTATTCTGCGCCGTCGTCATCGCGCAGGATAGTGACATTACTGTCACGGGGGAGACATTCGAAATCCAAGTAGGCAGTAAAAATGGAGATCGCGTGGTTGGTACCCTTGGTGCAAGCCGCAACGTTACAGGTTCTGGTTACAGTTTCTCATTGGTTGATAGTGAAGAGAGTTCGGCCTACCGAATCGAAACCGAGCTTGACTATGCAAACCGCCCACGAGGTGTGCTTTACGTCAAAGACAACAGCCAAGTAAGCGAAGTAGACAACGTTTCGTTGACGGTTTTTCTCAATGACAGCAACGGGCTTGTGGCGACAAAAAACATCACTGTTCGTCAGGTCAGCGAAACACAGTGGAGCAAGTATCTCTCCCATCTAAAAGAATTCGTTCTGACCAGCAAAAGAATGTGGGGTGAGCGTTATTACTCTTCAGATGAAGTCACGACCTTGGTCAAAAGCATTAACGATAGCGAAGGGAAGTTTAATGATTTAAAAGCGTATACAAGCAGCCTTAGTGACAACAAGGCGACTCAAAATGGCAAAGACTTTGAAGAGGCCGTAAACCGCATTGGTGGGCTTGGTTACGCCTACTACAGTGAGAAGAGTGAAGAGCAAAAAGAAGTCCTGCGCGCTGCTATTGTGAAAGCATTCAATGCTTTTGTAGATCGCTTTCCTAGCCAAGGTTTTGCCGACAATCGCAATATGACTCACGCAGATAGAACACACCAATGGCGATTCACTGACGCACTCTCTTTGCCGCTGGTATATATCCTAGAAGATACAATGAAGAAAGAGTTAGCTGGCGACGAGGACGCTAAAAAGTTCAGAAAAAACGTCAATGCTCTCTATCAAATTGCCTTTGACCTGCCAGAGACAGACCGAGACCCAGAGCGTTTGCGCTACTTCATTGAAGATGATTTTGCAGCGTCGATGGGAACATGGTCTGACGCTAACCGAGGACACAGGCTCCGCAGCTGGGCAGTCTACGTTGGCTTACTCGCAGACTACAACAAACCTATTACGAATGTGGCGTGGTGGTACGCCGATTATGCCCCGCTAAAAGAAAAGGGCAGTACCCTCCTTCCGGGTTGGGAACCAAGTGGCAGCTTTAGTGATCTTAAAACTTGGCTCGATACCAACAGCCGACGCCCTCATCGATACGGTCAATCGGGTTTACTACCTGATGGTACGCTATCTCATCACGTTGGACATCGACAAGACCTAGCAATGCTCGCGTACGGATTTGAATGGTACGCAGAGAGTGTCTTTGAAGTGGCAGAGCTTTTAAATGGGACGGATTGGGAAATGAGCACGCTTCCTCTGGAAGAGTCTACTGAAGTAATGCTCTATACCTATAGTGCACTGCTGTTTAAAGATGTACTGGATTTCCAATCATTAGGTCGAACCTTCCTATCTAGCAATGCCAACAAGTTCGGTACTAAAAACCTATCCCGTTCTATTGAGCACATGGAAAAAGCAAGCGACGACCGAGCCTTCAAAGGCGATAAGGAACTCGATGCGCTGCACTCTAGCCTCAATGATGAATCACACAAAGCGCCCGGCACGTACGCATTTTGGAATGCGGATATGTTGGTACACCGACGCGTTGATGGTAGTGACGAATGGTACTCTTCGTTCAAGATGCAATCTTCACGAACGCGAGGTGCAGAAAGCTTTAACAAAGACCCTGGAATGCACAACGGCTCCGGTATTCTACAAATTAAAGTGGATGGCAAAGAGTACGCTGATGCCCGCTACAACTGGGACTGGCATGTTCTACCCGGACTTACCGAAGAATGGAAAACCGACGCTATTCCGATGCAATCAGCAGAAAGCAAATTCAACCCTAGCGCATTTGCAGGCACCTTAAGTGATGGCAACTACGGTATTGCGAGTTTCCATTATGGCAGCGAAAACTCATACACCAGCGCCACAGCCAAGAAAAGCGCGTTTTTCTTGGATGACATGGTCATCGCGGTAGGTACGGACGTGGCACGTGTCGAGCGTGGCAATGATGAAAGCACCTACCTGCCCATTGTCACCACCATCGACCAGCCAAGATGGCACGATACACTCACCTACTACACCCAAGAAAAAGGCGAGAAAACCGTGGCCTGTTGTATCGTTAAAGACAGTAAGTTCAGCTCGGAGCATCCAACGTGGTTCCACCAAGGAAACATCGGCTATATTACGATCCCGAAAACGGGTGAGAAACAGCGACATACCTTGGTCACGGGGACTTCCGTTGTCGATACTATCGATAGCATAGGTACTGACAGTGTGTTTGTTATCGCCCTCAACCACACGCCGAACCCAACAAGCAAAGAAGACAGCTACCACTATGTTCTTGTGCCGAATGTCGAGGCAGACGACATGCCCGGCAAAGTCAAAAGCTACGGAGAAAACGTAACCGTCGTAAACACCAGCGCAGTCCAAGGCGTGCACTATAAAGACAGCGCTAAGGAAGTGTATCAGTTGGTTTTCCACAAGGCAGGAAGTGTGACGCTGAGCGGTGCTACGTTTACCGCATCACAGCCTCTGCTATTACAACTTGCTAACAATGGCGGCTGGGTCGTCACTGCGCAAAACCCAGAGGCATTCAACAAGCACATTGATCACGAAGATGACAAGAACCATAAGTTTGAAGTCGTGCTTAAAGAGGGTGCACATGCGCTTGATTTTACGACATCGCTTAGCCTTCCTACCGGTTCTTATCAGTACAAAACACAAGGGCTGACTAACGAATTTGTAGACGGCCAAACGGCAACAGTCACTGCTGTTGAAAGTGGCGGCAGCCAAGTAAGCTTTAACATGCCAGATAATGTCGACAAGAAGGCTTATGAGTACCGCCAAGAGCTCTACTCTGGAATGCCCGCCAGTATTAATCTAGGTGCTTCTAATTGACTCTCAGAATCGAATAGAAAAAAGAAGGGAGAGCACTTTTGCTCTCCCTTCTCTTTATGCCTAAATAATTAGTTATCTGAGCCAGTTTCTACTTGCTTGGCCCGCTTCGCTTCCTCTAACCACGAATCAAACAATGCCCTGTTTTTTATTATCCACGCTTGCATGTAGGCAACGGTATTATGCTGACCCTTTTCCGCTTTGTGCAGCAAGTGGTTTTCAGCGCTGACTTCATTGGGTTTCAGTTGAATAATTTCAAACAGGCGATGAACGTCCGGATGAGCCAAAGCCAACTCTTTATTGGCGACAATGCGCTGACTATTCATCTCAAAGCCATAGTTTTTGCCATGGGGCAGTGTTGTATCTTTGTTTTCCGGTAGAGCCGAGAAAGGCACCTCTAGCCAGATACTCTCTTTTTCTGGCTGAAGTTCATAGCTAATCCAATGCGGTGTCCAAGTGTAGTAGAGAACCGGTTTACCAGCTCTTTGTTTATCAATCACCGAATCCATCAAAGCATTGTAGTCACCTTGGATCTGCTCCACCGTATCAGAAAGTCCATACCTTTTGATTTGATGATCGATAACTTTGGAACATACCCAATCAGGCTGACACCCGATAAGCTCAGCTTTGCCATTACCGTCGTGATCGAACAATTTCGCGATAGCTGGGTCTTTCAATTGATCCATCGAAGACAACTTATGTTTGTCTGCCGTCGCCTTATCGATTTGATAACCTTGAGCTGATTGAGGGACGTAACTACCACCCACATAGACTTGCCCATCTTTATCACCACTACTAAGCAACTCTTGATGAGTCGGTAACCATGCGGCCGCAAAAAAAGCGCCAGAGTTCGCAGAGACGTATTGATAAGCTTCCGCGTATGTCATGGTTTTGGGTGCGTTCAACTCATAACCAAGCTCTTTAAGAGCATGCATCACAAGTTCAGTTTGAAAAGATTCTTCTTCTAACGAGGTTTTGATTGGCTGAAGCGTTGTTTGGGCAAAGGACGATAGTGGGAATAAAGCGGCTGTGCTCAGGGCACAAACGACGAGAGGACGAGACTGTTTAGGCATGAACTCACTCCATAAGTTTCAATGAATACAGGTTGTTGCTTGGCTTATATGCAACTTACAACCCTAACTATAGGAGCGTTCTTTCAAGGATGCGTAAATCTCATTTGAGACTCAGCGAAATTAAATGGATGCGCGCCCTAAACTCCTTACGTCAAGCAATCAGAGTCTAGGGCGCGCAACACGGACTTGATAATCCGGTTTACATCAGGCGATTCGCTTAGATTTTACCAACTAGGTCTAGAGATGGAGCGAGTGTTTCTTCACCTTCTTTCCATTTCGCTGGGCAAACTTCGCCTGGGTTAGCCGCTACATACTGTGCTGCTTTCACTTTACGCATTAGGTCTTCTGCGTCACGGCCGATACCTTCTGCAGTGATTTCCATTGCTTGAATAACACCTTCTGGGTCAACTAGGAAAGTAGCACGGTCTGCTAGGCCTTGACCTTCACGCATCACACCGAAGTTGTTAGTGATAGTGCCTGTTTGGTCGCCAACCATGTAGTAGTTGATCTTGCCGATAGTGTCTGAGCTGTCGTGCCACGCTTTGTGAGTGAAGTGCGTGTCTGTTGATACTGAGTAAACTTCTACGCCGCGCTCTTGAAGTTCTGCATAGTGGTCAGCAAGGTCGCCAAGTTCTGTCGGGCAAACGAATGTGAAGTCAGCTGGGTAAAAGAAGAATACTGCCCATTTTCCTTTCACGTCTTGCTCTGTGATTTCTACGAATTCGCCTTGTTTGAATGCTGTTGCTGAAAATGGCTTGATAGTCGTGTTGATCATAATTCTACTCTCTCAATATGGTCTTGTTATCTTGTGTGGCACTGTCCTGCGCCGATGGATACATATTGCAATGAGAGCGCGTTTTTGAAAATTCGTCTGTGCCTATCTATTCGATTGGTATTTTCTATCAATAGTGATTGGCTTTATCTATGACCCACGTAATCTTTCGCAGCTAGAGGTTCGCACACCGGATTCGATTAGACATCATACGTTGATTAAAGCAAAAGACTGCTTGGCTTAATCAAAGTAAAACGCCTTCCTTTCTACTCCATAGAAAGGAAGGCGTTTTTGCATCTTACTTCTTCACACAAATGTAATTGGTTCGAAACTCTAAGCCATTCTTCTCAGATACGGATTGCTGCCATGCTTTGCCAGCGGTCTCACATATTTGTTTACTAGTGAAATCACTAATGTGTTCTATCTGGCTGATTTCAAAATTTGTCGTATAGGAAGTTAATATCAGTACCCAAATAACCATCGTACAACCCTCTTTACTTGAATTTAATCTTCGAAGCTAAATGTGAAGCTTGTGTTTGTTTTGCCAGTTGGTGCTCCAACTCTTTTATCTTCATCTCGAGTTGTTTTGTGTGTGCCTCTTGCTCTCTCTCCACGATAGATTGGAAACGTGAGCAATCAATCTGTTTTGCACCTCCAAACGAGTACTTTATTTGAGCGCCAATGTACTTTCCTTTGTCTTCTGTTTGGGTTCTTTCGTATGAATCATAATCAGAATAGTCACGATTATCTTGACCACCACCGAAGCTAAGTTCCCAAGGTTGGAAATCTGACTGTTCACAGGTTGCACCTGACGAGCTGCGGATTTCACTTGATGCGAAAGATTGTGCCGATACTAAAAGTGCGACAGCTAGGATTAAGTGTTTCATTTATTGCTCCGATGGATACAAGTTGAATAGCTCCACCTTGGAGCAGATACGCGAGCCCGCAGCCTCAGTAAGACTTACCGAGCACACCTTGAATAGTTGAGCGCCTTGTCGATTTTCAAGTGTCACTGGAACATCCACAGAGACTTTCTCATTTCCTTCCAAAGTAAATAATTCAGTGACTGGTTCGTTATTGACCTCCAAGTAATAACGAGTAGCTTCACCTATATGGTTGATCGTTAGAGGGACAAATGCCTCTCGAGGCTGCCAACGCTTTAGACTATCTTCACTCCACTGGTCAGCAGCAGAGCTATGTAAATGTTCATAAGCGAAAGATGGAGCTGCCAAAACGGCAACTAAGACAAGCAGCTTTTTCATGACAACTCCTTACTCGGTTACTTACAAGAGATGCTTGCAACGAGATGAGTAGTGAAATCACCTGACTTAAGCGCGCGATCACCACGTCCTGCAAATTCAAGAGTAACCTCGTTAGTAACCACTTGACCGTTGTCAGCTTCAAGGACAACTTTCGCATTCTTACTATCTAAGTTATCCAGCATCGGAGGCTTTCCTGTAGCACCCTCTATATCAACCATAATTGAATCCGCCGCATTCGTACCATTCATATATTCCATATTCGTTTTGCCAGAGTATTGAACGGTAGTCTTGTTAGATACGTTGTTTTTAAAAGCAAATTTCACTGTGGTTTTAGCTTTTTTATCAAGTTCAATGGACTCAAAGTCCTGATCAACTACAACACCACATACAGAAGGAATATGCGTTTCGAACTCAGCACCATTAGATTTCGTGCCGAATTCAGCTGCGAAAGTAGAACCAGAAACAGCAACCAAAGCGAGAGCAATAATAGAGTTTTTCATTTGATATACCTTTACGTACTAATACTAATTAAAAATAAAAAAGCAGGGGCAGCATTAGAATGTATTTTGTGTCGCCCCTGTGGCTTGGTGGGCATATTAATTGGTACCAGTACCAATTGCAACAATTTTTTAGTACTAGTACAAATAAATTTTGCATGCTAAAATTTAATTCATGATTTTAAGCACTTAGGACACAAAGCTGGTAACATGGCTAGAATTACAGCCCAGGAAAGGCGCGAGAAGAAAGAGAAAATGGACGAATGCATCGTCAACATTTTTCTTAATGAAGGTTGGTCTTCAGTCACTTACGACCGATTAGCAAAGGAATTTAACGTAAGAAAAAGTAGTATCCAAGCTTACTACCCGAGCAACGTGATGTTTGCAACCGCGCTACAAGGTGTGGTTTTTCCCATTGTTTTGGAGGTTTTGAATTTCGAGTCTAAAGAAAAGTTTATTGACTCTTGGCTCAACGCTTATCAAGACAAAGACAATCATGTCTTTAGAGAGACAGTGGAAATGCTTTTACAGAATATCCTCAAAGATGGTACTAGCCCGCACTCTCGCAATGGAGTACTGAGACTGCAACACCACCTAAGCGCAGAAATTGGAGAAGAAGAAGCGATCGCTGCGATCAAATCTGTTTTTGGCGAGTTAATCTATCGAAAGATGTATGACTAATGACTCTACAGAGAAAGTGGGTTAGCCAGCTAACTTTGTACTTTCATAAATTGAAGAACAGTGATGCCAAGGACTTTTTCGATGGCATCCTGAGCGGCATCCTTTCCAAGGTTCCCTTCCAATCGATTAAAAAACCGAGTGTAACCAATCATACCTAAGTCTGAATCCGGGTTACTCACCATGTGATTAACCATCATCATTACTACGTCTCGAAAGATACGGTGCTGTTCTAATGCAGAAATCCACGAGTCAACAAACTTATCATAAGAGCTAAAATCCAAGCACTCCGCTGCCATCGGAAACATCTTTCCACGTAACGCTTCAATAAAGTGTGCAGATGACGGGTAATACGCCTGAAGAGAGGATTTTCTTGGTAATCCTAACTCTTTTGTCAAACGATCATAGGTAATGGATTTCCAGCCTTCTTCCAAGAAAAGATCTACGATCATTGCATCATAAGTGCGTTTGTTTTTTTGTCTTTGTTCTGACGTTATGCGTGCCATAAAACCTCTCGATATTAACTGGGTTACGATACTTATGAGGAAGCCTTTTGTCTACGGCTTAAAGACCAACGACCCTTCTCAAACCATGTTTAAGGTAGCGATAAAAATTAATGAAAGACTTTCTGCTCTAACTCGGTCTGGTTAAGTTTATAAACGACAAATTCGTCGCTTGCGAACACGCAAGCATCATCAGGGGAAGAGTATGTTAATCAAGAAGAACCATCGCTGGGCATTATCTGAAAACGACGCCACGCCAGAGTCGGTTTACAAAGAGCGACGAGAGATTTTAAAAAAGCTCGGGATTGCGGTGGTAGGAATGCCACTGGCAGCCAATGCCCAAGCTGGGATATTTGATATTTTCTCCTCGAAAGAGACGACAGCAACAACTGACCCTAGAGTTAACCTTGACGTCACTAAACCAGAGCAATATCAAGCAAAATTATCTCTCACTCCTGAAAGCAAGGTACTTAAATACAACAACTTTTACGAGTTTGGCACTGACAAAGGCGACCCTGCCAACAATTCGTCTGAGTTCATCACTGATCCTTGGACAGTTGAGATCGATGGTTTGGTCAACAACCCAATCAAGCTCGATTACGATGACATTTTCAACAAGTTTACACTTGAAGAGCGAATCTACAGATTGCGCTGCGTGGAGGCTTGGTCGATGAATATCCCTTGGATTGGTTTTCCGCTTGCCGACCTAATCAAAATGGCAGATCCCCAAAGCGGAGCGAACTACGTGGCGTTTGAAACGCTTTACGATCCAAAACAGTTTCCAGCACAGCGCTCATGGAGCAGTATTGATTACCCTTACGTCGAGGGACTAAGACTCGATGAAGCGATGAACCCGCTCACGCTTATCTCTGTTGGACTTTACGGCAAAACGCTTGCCCCGCAAAACGGTGCACCACTAAGGCTTGTTGTGCCATGGAAGTACGGTTTTAAAAGCATTAAGTCCATTGTTCGTATTCGCCTTACTGACAAAGAGCCGCCAACAACCTGGAACCGCTCTGCGCCAAGTGAGTACGGCTTTTATGCCAATGTTAATCCTCAGGTCGACCACCCAAGATGGAGCCAAGCAAGCGAGCGCTTTATTGGTGAAGGAAGCGTGCTGAGCAGTCGCAGACAGCCGACTTTGATGTTCAATGGCTATGAAGAAGAGGTAGCACATCTATACAAAGATATGGACTTGAGGAAGTTCTATTGATGAAGCTCACCCCAAAGTCGATTATCGCACTGAAGGTACTTATTCATACGGTGTCGCTTGGCTTTTTTGCGTTATTAGCGATAGCCATCATCAATGACAACTTGGGTGGTGACCCAGTGCAGTACATCATTCACTTCACTGGCATCAGTGCGCTCAATACCCTGTTTGTCACCCTACTGGTTTCACCGCTAGCAAGATGGAGTAAACAAGGGTTGCTAGTTCGAGTCAGAAGATTACTCGGGCTCTACAGCTTCTTTTGGGCGGTGTTACACCTCACCGCTTTTGTGACATTAGATCTCGGACTAGACTGGAGCCTGCTCGCCTCCGAAATAGTCAAACGACCGTACCTAACTGTTGGTGCCGCCGTCTGGATTATTTTACTGCTGCTATCGGTCACATCAACACAAGCCATGATGCGTAGGTTGGGATCAAAGTGGCAGAAGCTGCACAACTGGGTCTACTTGGCAGCGACTCTTGCGCCTATCCACTTTTATTGGTCGGTCAAATCAGAGATAGCAGAGCCGGCCATGTATTTGGTCGGCGCTGGGCTACTTTTGATTGTACGAAGGAAAATTCTAAAGAAAAGGCTGGGAATCAACGCAAAACGCTAAAGTCTATTGCGATTAGTCATCGAATGTTGCATAGAGCGGGGTGCCCCAAGCGCCCCGCTTATCGTTTTCTAGCAGAGACGCTTAGCATAAGTTGAACGCCTACTTATTAAGTACGAGAGTTTTGGTTAACCCATCAACTAACTCAACACTCAGTAGCGTGGTGTCACTACCACCATTGCAAGTTACGCCGTCAATCGAGGAACTCAGCTTCCAACTTCCTTCCAGCTCGATAGTTATTACAGCTGGGGCGCTGTACGTTTTATTACCACTCACATTGTATCCAGTAAGAACACCATCAAATAAACGTAAGTCTGGGTAGGCTACAGCGACTTCCATACGGTCTGCGTTTTGCCTAACAATCGCAACAATGGCATCATCAGCTTCCAGCATCTGCTCCTTTTCATTGGCTTTTGCTTCTGTCAACATCGCTCCTTTTAACGGCCCGACAGGTAAATACTGGTCGCTAGAAAAGAGCGCATATGCCCAAATATTTTCACTTTTATCATGCACAATGTGTTGGTGTTCATTTTTGACTTCAACACTGTACTCTTGTCCGGCTAGGTAACGTGTTTTGAAACTGTTCACTTCATCATAATCATGATTTGGCAACACAACATATTCGTACCCTGCGTTACTCGGGCTTGAGCCATGATCAAACCAAACAACATTCCGGTGACCTTGATTAGTAATTGAGCCATCTTGAGACGTTCTATCACGCGATGTCATATTGCCTCGCTCAATCTTCACACCATTGTTATCAGGAAGAAAGTAACCTGTCTGATAGTTATCTACGAGTATCAAGGCGTCACCACTTGCAAATTCACTACTGTACTCGACATCTGAAATTGGATTCGCACTGTCTACGTAGATCGGCTCAGAGGCACTGTCTTTAATGCTACGAGTTTGCAATACCGTTGTGTGAATAGGGTAGTCTTTGATTTTCCCCTCGATCTCAGTCGCTTGGTTACTAATAGAAGATCCTAACGCTATGATTTTATTACCTAGCTGAAAATAGCTCTTACGCGCGGTAAAGTGAACGTCTTTTGCTGCCGGTAAAAAACCAGAAAGATCAAGCATATATATTCCATGACTTGTTCCATCTTGCGAGTTAAGGCCAACACCGCCAGTGCTTGTCTTCTGAAGTCTCAATCGAGACTGCACCCGATCCTCTAGCATTTCCTCAGGTGTTCGATATGGTACCGTCGTGCCGGCAACATGTGACCACTGGTGCCCATGTTGATAACCCACTTGGTTTGTCGCTTCGCCGTCCGTTGGTGTACTTTTATCGAAATAGTTCACCTCCAACGAACCGTAATTATCATATAGGCCGTATAGGTTCTCCTTATTTGATGCTGTAATCCCTCCCTCATAACTCCAACTCCAGCGGTCAAATCCCTTGATAGTCGCTAGCCAGTTACTCTGGCGCGCGGCATACAAGCTGCTATAAGGGAAGTAATGAGCACCAGATATCAGCTTGGGTTCTGCGCCACTATTTATTTTGTCCGTCAGAGCCTCCAAGGGCTTTAAAACACCCGGGAAGCCCATTTGATTTAAACGATAAGTAGGAGAGTAATTATTTGCTATTCCCTTTTGATGGTAATTCACGACCATTTGCTGCAAAACATCATCATTGGGCAAAATATCGGCTAATACATAGGTCATCTCATACATTCCTTTCGGCATACCTACCGTATAAGGAAACCTACCACGCCCACCGGCTGGGGTTGTATATAAGCTGCAATAGAAGTAATACCCTTTTACATATTCTGATAATAAGGAGAACTGTTCTTCATCTAGTGCCCAATGCGTTCCACTCAATAAATACCCTAAACGGGTCAAACTATATACACCATGGCCTGAGTAAGCACTCATATAATTAGTATAGTGATGGTACGCGCTACCATCAGGCTTAAGGAAGCTATGCAATCCTGCTGTTGGCAACAGCACTTCGGCTAGATATCGTTTAAACTGGGTGAGTTTAGCAACTTTGTGGCTAACTTGATTAGATGTGTTCTCAGGTAGAAGGATAATTCCAGCAAAATGATAAAATATTTCGGTTCGAAGTAAGTCGGCACTATAGTACCTATCATCACGAAAATCCACATTGGAATAGTCAAAATTGACCAACTCATTAATACCGGATTTACCCACCCTTCCTTGCCACATTAACGACAATAAGTACTCATGGAGACCATAGGTATCAAGTTTACCCTCCAGTAGCAAGACGGCTTGTCCAAATACACTTAGATACCAACCATCCATTAGTGAGACATCATTATGCTTTATTCCGTTCCATCGAAGCCACTTAACTAGATTCATGGCTTTCAACTCTAGTTGCTTAGCAGCTTCGTCTTTTTCTAGGTGACTTCCAAGCACTAAAAAATAAATATCTTCTACCGTACTTCCAAACCTATCCTGTGTTAATCGATTAGCACTGATTATGTTTCCCTTCTCGTCAAACTTTAAGTTATATGTTTGACCATCTTCATAATGAGCGATAGCCGCCGTCACTTTAGACTCAACTTTCCTTGTTTTCACTCCTACCTGAGAATAAACAGAGCTCGATGGATCAATTTCTAATGAACCTAATCCTGTATTAAAACTCACAATCCGTTCTTTTAAGGTTGTGATGTCTTCTCGGCTACCACCACGATTTACAGCACTGCCGTCTTGGTTATCACCAATTCCATTAAAGTTGGCATCAGTAAACTCATTGGGGTCATTTGGAAAATCATCATAGATATCTGGAATCTGGTCTAAATCTGTATCCTCTAGTTCGGTAAATACATTACTAGGGGGGACAGGTTCAGTGTTCGTCGACTTTCTTTCACATCCAGTCACATTACCGATAAGTATAGCCACCATCAGAGACGCGGTTGCTTTGCAAAATGGTTTCAAATTTAATTTCCTATCTATCTAAACACCCTGCCTTTGCCGGTGCTATCTTCTATTTCGTCATCGCTCAACAGCAATCACTGCCCACATTCATTAATACGGACCATTATTTGTACCTCACTAATACACCCAAAAAATAACAATCCCTGCCTTTATTTTTATTGCAGGAGAATATTACAACCAATCTCTTTTTTCATTGATACAAGTCTTGTCTATAAACCTCTAACTAAATAATCGATTAACTCTGCTCTGAAATGGAGTGCTTTCCGGGATATTCCGAGTAACCAGTAAATTAATGATTGCACGACTCACGATGCCACTATAAAGATACTCATGAAATTTACTGAAAAATAGGAACAACGACAAAGGCATCTAAAGTTTGAAGCGTTCGAGTTTGATGACGTCAATATCGAGAAAAAGACCAAGTGCTTAAAATGTGCGTTCGAACTAACTGGAACCTCTAATTGTTGATCGCGCGAAGTTTTTTTGTGAATCAAATGTTTTACAATTGTACTGTCCGCAGTCGTTTTAACACTGACATAGATGGGTGGTAAAAAATGGAATCAACAAGTACGAGCTGTACACCTCGCCAAGCAAACATCAACGCCGCTTTCGGCTCTCTCGTCGTTGTCGCAGTTGCAATCTTCTATATGGATATTATGGATGGTACCCCAGCCTTGCTCTTCGCTATCGTCGCGTCCATAGCGTGTATCGCAAACCTGCGCTATGTATTTGCGCGCCCCAGAGCAGATACCGAAGAAACCAAGATGGTTAGTGAGTCCGTTGAAAATACTCCTGTCGCAGAGCAACAAACTCCGCCGCCGCGCAAACGACCACACCTCTATTTGGTTAAATAGGCACTCATAGTCGCGACAATGGCAAAATCAGGAAGGCATGATTTTGCCATTGTTTAGTGATGTGGATTGGTGTCAATAATTGGTCATTGTCGACGTTCTCTCTCGCGCTTTTTCAGCCGACAATACAAGGATGATAACCATGGCTAATGCGGTCAATACCATGATCGCAAATGGCACCGCCGCCCACCCTAACGATTCAGCAATAAACCCGCTTATACCGCTTCCAAATGCAAACCCAATCGAGATGAAAAACATCATCAAACCCTGGGTATAACCGCCACCACATGTGCTTAAACGGCACGCCACTGCGGGAGAGGACATATCCGTTAAGGTGATTCCCTGCAGGTAAGTCACAACCAACGCAACCGGGATAAGATAAAACACCTCCGATGGACTTTTAATGATCATCACGAGACATAACGCCACCAATACAGACACTATGGTGCAAACTCGAAATAGAGCGATCGGCCCCTTAACCGAAGAATACCGTTCCGCAAAAAGAACAACCACTAACCCAAGCACTGCAGAGATTGATAACGTAGCGGCAGCAATAGATTGAGGAACAAGAAATGCCTCTCCCACAAGATTTGGATACTGCGCTTGAAAAATCCCTTGCCCCGCACAGAGTGCACCAACGGCAAACAGAAATAATCCAAATCTTGAGCGAAGAATCGAAAGGATACTTGAGCCTGTCTCTTCGCTGTTAACTCGCTGCTGAGGTTCTTGCTGCTTAACTTCTTGCGGTTGCGCACTTTGCTGCAACTCACTTTGCTGAAGAGCATAGTCCAACACTCTTTGCGCAGCCTGCTTATTCGAGACGAGTGTGATCAATGCGAGCACAGAGATGATAACCATCATGACTCCGAAACAAACCTCATAGCCTACTTGAGCGTCCATTAGCATCGCAATAAGACCGCCGCCGAGTAGCGTTCCAATGATGGAAACCTGAATTAATCTACCAAGCTTAATTGCCTCTGTTTTACTGTCTAGCCCCGCAAAGGTGATGAACACTGGATTAAGCATAAGCAGAGTTGCAGAACCAATACCAAAAAGCGCCGAACCCGCCAACATTAGTGGCAAGTCATGACCCGCAAAAATGAAGCATGCTCCTGCTAACACATAGCCGCCCATTCCCATCACTTGGACATAGCGGTGTGACTTAAACCTATCAGCCAGCCAACCAATGACAGGGGCAAGTAACCCTGCGATACCAAAAAATCCCATCGCGATACCCGCATTGGCAAGACTGCCTGTTCTCTCTGCAACAAAGGCGGGCAGAATAACGGGTATAAATACCAGTTGAACAAAGCCATAGGCAAGGTGCGAAGAAAACCAGAGTTCTATTCCAAGTTTGTTTAACACGTTTTTTATCATAAGAATTACACGCACGTCCCCTCAAGAAAAAAGGGCCAGGCCAAACATGACGAACCTGACCCACTATGCAAACGGTGGTCTGCTATCACCTGTGGTATTGGCGATAACAAACAGCGCCTATTAACGTTCTCTGAAAGTTTCGGTGGGTGTCCTTTGTGGAGTTATAGATTCATTACAAGCACTTTATTCAGTTTGTTTTGTGGGTACATTGGCAAACGAAAATGAGGGGAAAAAGGGGACCCAATGAGCGGGGAGCATCAACTCCCCACTTGTTACATTAAGCGGCTAGCGCTTTCGCGATTGCATCGACGCTGTCTTTGGCGTCACCAAATAGCATCGAGGTATTTTCTTTAAAGAACAGAGGATTTTGAACACCCGCATAACCTGTGTTCATAGAGCGCTTGAACACTACGACGTTTGCAGCATTCCAAACCTCTAGCACTGGCATGCCAGCGATAGGACTATTTGGGTCTTCCATTGCTGCTGGGTTTACGGTGTCGTTTGCACCGATCACCAGAACAGTATCGGTTTCATCGAAGTCATCGTTGATTTCGTCCATTTCGAGTACGACGTCGTACGGAACTTTTGCTTCCGCCAACAGTACATTCATGTGACCAGGCAAGCGACCAGCGACAGGGTGAATACCAAAGCGAACATTGACACCTTTCGCACGAAGCTTTTCAGTGATCTCGTGTACTGGGTACTGAGCTTGTGCGACGGCCATACCATATCCCGGTGTGATGATCACGTTGCGAGAGTTTTTAAGCATCTCCGCGACTTCTTCCGCTTGAACTTCACGGTGCTCGCCTTGTTCTTCATCAGAAGAAGACGCCGTTTGAGTAGACCCAAAGCCACCTGCAATCACACTGATGAACGAGCGGTTCATCGCTTTACACATGATATAAGAGAGGATTGCCCCAGAAGAACCTACCAATGCACCCGTTACGATAAGGAGATCGTTGGCGAGCATGAAACCGGCTGCCGCGGCGGCCCAACCCGAATATGAGTTCAGCATTGAAACCACAACTGGCATATCCGCACCACCGATAGACGCAACTAAGTGGTAGCCAAACACCAGCGCGACAAGTGTCATGATGACCAGGGGTAGTATGCCACCGTCAGTGTTCACGAACTGAACCATTAGCGCCGTTGAAGCAACGATAGCCGCTAGGTTTAGCTTATGTTTATGTGGCAAATTGAGCGCTGAAGAGTTGATCACGCCTCTGAGCTTACCAAACGCAACAATAGAACCTGTAAACGTCACTGCACCAATGAACACACCGAGGAAAACTTCCACTAGGTGAATCACGTGTTCAGCATGTGTCGCCACTTCTGGAGCTTGCAATAGGCTGTTGTAGCCTACGAACACTGCCGCTAGACCTACAAAGCTGTGTAGTACAGCAACAAGCTCTGGCATTTCCGTCATTTCGACTTTTTGCGCGTAGAAGATACCAATGGCGCCACCGACGGCCATCGCCAATAATATCCAGCTGATGCCACTGGCATCTGGACCAAATACCGTTGCAACTAGAGCAATCGCCATACCTGCGATGCCATAGTAGATACCTGCTCGCGCAGACTCTTGCTTAGACAATCCCGCCAAGCTCATGATGAATAAAATCGCAGCAACAATATACGCTGCTTGAACTAGTCCTGCAGACATAGAAAACCCCTATTAATCTTTACGGAACATATCGAGCATGCGACGTGTGACGGTAAAGCCACCGAAGATGTTAATGCTCGCAATCAGGATGGCGAAAAAGGATAAGGCCGTGACAATGTCGTTGCCTTGTGAGATTTGCAGCAGTGCACCAACAACAATGATGCCTGAGATAGCGTTAGTGACCGACATGAGCGGTGTATGTAGCGAGTGGCTGACATTCCACACCACGTAGTAACCCACTACACACGCGAGAGCAAATACAGTGAAGTGCGCTAAGAAAGCGGCTGGAGCAACCGAGGCTACCCACGCAAACGCGCCCACACCGACACTTAGTGCAATCAGCTTGTTCATTGGTGAAGCAGGCTTTTGTTCTTTTTCTTCGGGAGCCGCTGCTGCCTGCTCTTGAGCTTGAGGCTGCGCCGACACTTGAATTGGCGGCGCAGGCCAAGTTAGCTCGCCTTCTTTAACGACCGTTACACCACGAAGTACAACGTCGTCAAAGTCAATGTTCACGCTACCGTCTTTTTCTTTATTAAGAAGTTTTAGTAGGTTAACAATGTTGGTCGCATACAGTTGAGAAGACTGAGTCGGTAGACGACCCACCATATCGGTATAACCGACAATAGTGACGCCATTGTCTGTCGTAATCACTTGGTCTTTAACTGTGTACTCACAGTTACCGCCATTCGCCGCGGCCAAGTCCACAATCACGCTGCCAGATTGCATGCTATCCACCATCTCTTTGGTGATTAGCGTCGGTGCTGGACGTCCCGGTATAAGTGCAGTTGTTATGATGATATCAACGTCTTTGGCTTGAGCCGCGTACAGTTCAGCAGCCTTAGCGTTAAAATCGTCCGACATTTCTTTTGCATAGCCGTCGCCAGCGCCAGAACTTTCCTCAAAATCAACTTCGAGGAACTGCGCGCCCATTGACTCAACCTGCTCTTTTACCTCAGGACGAACGTCAAACGCACGTACGATAGCGCCAAGGCTACCCGCAGCACCGATAGCCGCAAGACCGGCAACACCTGCCCCTGCAACGAATACCTTTGCAGGTGGAACTTTACCCGCAGCGGTTATTTGACCAGTAAAGAAACGACCAAATTCATGTGCCGCTTCAACAACAGCACGATAACCCGCGATGTTTGCCATTGAACTCAGCGCATCTAAAGCTTGTGCACGAGAAATACGTGGCACGCAATCCATCGCCATCACGTTGATAGACTTCTGTGTTAGCTTTTGCATGAGCTCTTCATTTTGAGCAGGCCAAATAAAGCTGATTAAGTTTGCGCCTTCTTTAAAGAGCTCAATCTCTTCAAACGTCGGAGCGTTGACCTTCAAAATAAGGTCGCTTTCCCAAACTTCATCCGCCAAACCAACATAGGCACCTGCAGCCTCGTAAGCTTCGTTGTCAAAGCTTGCCAACGCACCAGCGCCTTGCTCAATCACAACCTCAAACCCCTGTTTTGTCAGCATTTCTACTGATTTAGGGGTAGCGGCCACTCGAGTTTCTCCTGCGAGAATCTCTTTAGGTACACCAATAATCATAACTTCTACCATGTGGTTACTAGATGCGCCCACTATGCAGAGAAATTACGGCTAGAAATTGACATTTAAGACATAAATTGACATTTATATCCATAAAGTGCCTACGGAGATCTCAGTTTTTTGGCAAAAAACCTAGAACGGAAAATGTTTATGATTAACCAACGAAAGGGTCATGTTGACTTAATCGGTATTGCAAAGGTGAAATGGCATAAAAAGATTTGAAACTGCGAACAAAAGCGCTCGCTTCACTATAATTGAGGGTTTCGGCAATGGTACCGATGTCGAGTTCGGTGTCGATAAGTAGCTTTGAGGCGACGTTCATTCTCGCTCGCAGTACAACATCTCTGAGGCTCACATTCGAGCGCTGCAAGTAATAGCGGAGCTGTCTTGGTGACATTGAAAACTCCTCAGCAATGTCAGACATATTGCTTTTGACAAAGTGTGAACCAATGACGACTTCCGAGATCTTTCGCTCGACGGCATTGAGCTTGTGGGTGCCTTCCTCAAACTCCACGATCAGTTGCTTTGACAGCAATAGGTCTATTTTAGAGCGTTCAAGCGAGATCGATTCACTCAACCAACTTGCAGGTAACTTAATTCGGGTAATGGGTTGATTGAACCTTAGCGTACAGCCAGAAAACAGCGATTCATAAAGATCAGAGTAAAAAGGTGCGGGGTAACAAAACTCAAGGATGAGGCCATCCATATCACCACGATGCCCCACTATGATTTGTTTGAGCAGCGCCCAGTATCCAGCCGTGAAGTCTTCACTCAAAATTTGCGCAGAGTGATGCTGATGGTCAATATTCGGCACAATGGTTAGGTAATCACTATCTTCTAGTAGCGACTCTTCGTAATACGTTGTCGTCATCGACAAGAATTGCTGAGACAGCGTGAGCCCACTACGCACGGTTGAACTGGATGCGATCGCATAGCCATACAGACCGAAATCCCCCAATGTGACACGCGCATAAATCTTAAGATAAAGACCGTTAATGTGCTTATTGTAATGATTGACGAGCTGCTCAGCGCGCTCCAAATCGATTTTGGATTCACTCGATACCATCTCATTCAACTGACGCTTTAGTGATGCAGCCATAGAAGGTCGCTCACTCTCTAGCACTTCCATTAATCTCATCACCAAGGTGGCAGCAAAGTGATGTTTTTCGTCTCTTAGGTTCATAAAAATCCAGTGTTATAAGCATATTGCAGACACGATTGTCAAAAATGTCAATTATAGATGATTTTGTCAATTTTTTTCGAGATTCAGCTGTCACTATGAGCTCATCTTTTCCAATAAGGTTAATGAAAGATGAAAATCAACAAAGTACTCGAAATTAAAAAAGGCAGCGCAAAAGTGCTGGAAATGCCAGTTGCTGAACCTGCCGCTGGGTTTGTGCGCGTGCGTCAAACGATTGCACCAAACTGTATTGAACACCGCGTTTTCAAAACGGGTTTTATCGAGTGGCATGAAACACATACTTCACTTGGTCATGAAGGTGTTGGCGTTGTTGAGGCTGTAGGTCCGGGTGAAACCCGCTACAAAGTAGGTGACCGTGTGGTGATCTTCCAAGGCTGGGCGTGTGGCGATTGCTGGGTGTGTGAAAACGGCCTAGGTGCTACTCACTGTATCAACATCAAAGGTCCACAAGAGATCGAAGAAGCGAACAGCTCTGAATCTGGCGGCGCAGGTTTCTGTGAATATCGCCTCGTCCCGAACAACATGCTTTCTAAGATCCCCGAAGGCCTATCTGACAAGTATGCTTCTGCGGCTAACTGCCTGATCGGTTGTACTTACACGCCGGTACGTGAGCACCACATCACTCAAGAGCACGTTTGTGTGGTGGGTGGTGTCGGCTTTATCGGCCTTGCAACTATCGTCAACCTAAAATATCGCGGCGCAAAAGTGATTGCTATCGGTCGTGATACTAAGCGTATGGCTCGTGCAGCGGAACTGGGTGCAGACGTTATCATCAACTCTGAAGATGAAGATTGGCTAGAGCAAATCCAAGCTCACACGATCGACAATCGTGGCGCTGACTTCTCGTTCGAATGTTCTGGCTACCCATACTACCAGCAGAAGTGTCTAGACTCTCTACGTCACTACGGCACCATGATTCAACTTGGTTACGCCGCTGACCAAGGTACAGATCTGAAATGGGATCTCAACACTGAATACGGTGTTTGCTGGCCTAAGAAAACCATCACAGCTTCATTCGATGTGGACTTCCGCCACCGCCGTGAAATCCTAGAAACACTGTGCGACCCGTGGATGCAAGAGAAAGTCGACAAGCTAGTCACGCACACGTTCCCAATGTCAAAAGCGGCAGAAGCGTTTGAGATGCTCAACGACCGTAACGGCGTTGAAGAGTTTGTCGGTAAAGTTCACCTGATTCCGGGGGAGTAAGCCATGAGTACGCCAGCAACATCTAAAGCCGTTCCTGTCACGCTAGTGATTGGGGCACTAGGTGTAGGAAAAACCACTTTCTTGCAACAGCTACTAGAAGCCAAGCCCGAACAACAATCATGGGCGGTTCTCGTCAATGATATCGGCGAAGCTCAAGTGGATGGTCGAGTGTTATCTCCTTTAGCCAATGGTTTTCAAGCCATTGAGGGCAACTGTTTATGTTGCTCTGGCAAGGTAGAGTCTGTCTCGGCAATCGAAGCATTGATGGAAGATGTTGCTGGCCCTTTTGAACGCTTGGTGATTGAAGCCTCTGGGGTTTCTGATCCGCTGAACTTAATTGGATTGCTTGGAGACAAGCACTTCATCGGTCGACTCAAACTCGAACGAATTGTCACAGTGATCAATGCCCAGACGCCGATCATTGAAGCGCTCAAAGATAACACGACAAGTCGTGCTATCGCATGCGCAGACATTATTGCACTTTCTCACAGCGATATTGCCGAGCCGAATGAACTGTCAGGTTGGACTAACGCGATGCAACAGCTATCTCCTCAAAAAGCGATAGTGTGCAAAACATCAGAATTAACCCTTGATAGCCTTGCTCTGAGTACTTCTCAGCATTGGACAAAGAGTGTGTCTATTGGTGGCGAGTTTGGCTTGTCGATACCCAAACCGGAAGTGAATAAAGCACACTTAAAGCGCACAGGGCGCATGGAACTGTTCAACCCGCATTGGTCACGTATCGACCAATACTATGAACACATGACCACCGCCCTGTGGCGCTTTGCTCCTGAGAGTGAGTTCAACTACAGCGAACTTACCAAGCTCTTTGAAAACAATGAGTTCCAAAGGGTGAAAGGGATCCTAAAAACCGATCAAGGTTGGTGCTTTATCAACAGCACCTCAAACGTACAGAGTTTTAATTTGATCCCGAGTGAGCAAAGTGCAGGCTGGACTGAAAGCCGCTTAGAAGGCATCGCAGAAGGCGACGTTGCTTGGACTGAGGTAGAGCTTCTACTTACCAAAGCACTTCAACCGTCCACCGCTGCTGCCTAACGTCAGTAAGCTCGACAACACAATAGGTATAACTATGTCTGAGACGATTCCTAATTTCTATGCACCGCCTCGCACCTTCATGGGTGCAGAGCGCATTACCGATCTTTCGGCACAAAAGTTAGACTACGCCATGCTAGGCGTACCCTTCGCGGAAGGGACATTTGCCCCCTATATTCAAGCAGGTCAGGCAGATATGCCTAACGCGCTACGCGACAACCCTGTGACCGTATTTTTCGATATTGGCGACGTAGGCTTATACGACGTTGATACCGACCTCACCCTACTTGAAGGGGTGAAAATTGGTGACATTGGTGATGTCATCATCAGCCCACAAGAAGGCGAACTCAACCGCAGACGCATCACCGATAGTGTCAGAGCGATTCTGAACGCTGGGGCGGTACCAGTGACTGTGGGTGGCGATCACTCTATCACATTCCCACTCATTCGTGGTTTTGAGGATTGGGGGCATCAGATTGATTTTATTTACTTCGATGCACACCTCGACTTTGCCGATATGCCGCTGGAGTCTGAGTTCAATCACGGCACACAAACTACGCACATTCGTAAGTTACCTTTCGTACGCAACATCACGGTAGTAGGCGCTCGCAACTCGACAGCCGAAGAATTTAAGCGTGCAAGAGAAGCAGGCATTCGCATTGTTCCTGTACACGAATTAGATGAGCGTGGTGCAGAAGCCATCATGCAAGAAGTGATTGACCCTAATACCCCAACTTACACATCACTCGATATTGATTGCATGGATGCGATTTATGTACCGGGGACGACTCACCCAGAATCGGGTGGCGTCACCTTCAAACAGCAAAAAGATATGCTGTTTGAGCTCAACAGAGCAGCCAAAGGCAATATCTGTGGCTTTGATATCGTTGAGCTTTGCCCTGCTCATGATGTTAACCACATTACTGCGCTGACCGCATCCAAATTGACAGCCCTAATGATGGGCTATCGCAGCCACTTTTTAAATCAATAGGTACTGACTATGCCAATCATGCAAGAGAGTAAAACGTATTTCCCAAAAAGCGGATACGGCAAAGACGAAGTTCTAGGAAAACTAGACGAACTTAAACAGGAAATGGTACCTGTTGAAGGCGGCCGTTTTGGCATGTACTCGCTAAAAGGCAGCGAAGACATTCAAAACATCGTAGAACAAGCGGCACTTAAGTTCTTCTCGTTCAACGCGCTGTTTACGTTTATGAACAAGCCAGCGGGCCAAATAGAAGATGAGCTCATCGAGATGATCCGCGAAATCTTCCACGGTAGCGATGACATGCGCGCTAACTTCACAACCGGTGGGTCTGAGTCCATCTACTGTGCAATGAAGGCAATGCGAGATTGGGCACGCGAAACGATGCCGCACATTAAAGAACCTGAGATCATTCTTCCGTACTCAGCGCACTCTGCGTTTTCTCGCGGTGGCAAGTACTTCGGCATCAACATCGTTCGAACGCCAGTTGCCGCAGATAACCGCGTGGATATCGAAGCGACCAAAGCCGCCATCAACGAAAACACCATCGGTCTTATTGGCTCTGCGCCATGCTGGCCATTCGGTGTTTACGATCGCATTGAAGAGCTGTCTGATCTGGCAACAGAAAAAGGTCTGTGGCTTCACGTTGATGCATGTGTCGGTGGCTACCTTGCACCTTTCGTTAAGAAAGCGGGCTACGAGCTTCCGAACTGGGACTTCACTGTACCGGGCGTGCGCTCTATTTCCGCTGACATGCACAAGTATGGCTATGCTCCTAAGCCGATGTCGACTGTGATGTACCGTGGCGGTGACGAGCAGTTCCACCACTACACCGTTGTTGACGACTGGCCATGTGGCGCATACTTTACCCAGTCACTGGGAGGTAGCCGTACCTTTGCTTCAACTGCGGGTGCATGGGCGGTAATGAATTACCTTGGTGAAGAAGGTTACGTCGAGAACGCAAAACGCATCATGACCATCAAACAAATGATCATTGATGGCCTAGCGGAATCCGCTGATCTTCGCACCGCTAAAACAGATCTGTCGCTGCTGATCATTGACTCCCCTACGCTGGATATCACCAAAGTCGTGGGTGGTATGTCACAACGCGGTTGGAGCTTATTGGGTAACTCAACACCTCCGGCGATTCATCTTGCCATCGACCCAATCTCTGACGAAGAGGTAGAACGCATGATCGGCGATTTCTATGAGGTTGCGGAAGAGGTGAAATCAGGCGAGTCAGACCAAGAAGGCTCGCTCGCCTACTCAGGAGGGCAAGGTGACGGCTATACACCGAAGTGGGTAAGTCAAGTCTTGGAAATGCTACCTAAAAAGCTATCTAAGTAATTCTAATCATCTCAATCAAGGCTAGCATTATTGCTAGCCTTTAGTGTTTGGAGCCGCCATGACTTTTAAACATCGCCACCAACTTATCCCACACGATCTCGTCGTCGAGCAGCTCACCCGCATCTTCGACAGTCCCGAATTCCACAGCAAACCCAAGCATAAAAAGCTGTTGAGCTATATCGTTCATCAAGAGCTATTCCAACATGGTCACGCCTTAAAGCAATCAACCATCGCGATTGAGGTGTTTAATCGCCCAAGCAGCTTCGATGCTAAAAACGACACCATTGTGCGTAGCCATGCTAGGCAGCTTAGAGCGATGCTAGAACAGTACTATAAACGTACCGGACAAAGTGATCCTATCCACATCTCTGTTCCTCGTGGCAGCTATCGCCCAGAGCTCATTCAAGTCGCGATGAACACATCAAACGCTGCTGGGAATAGTGATGTAGAGGCGCTAAACAAACCTCATCTTGCCCCTTCATTGGCGGTGGTTCCTTTTACCCCAATCTGCGAACAACATGGTGTTATTGAGCTACTCAGTGGTACGCACGACAACCTGACGACGGAGCTCGCGAAATTTGACATGATCACCGTCATTCAAACCTTCACGCATCCGAAGCCAGATAGTACGCATCTAGATATTATTTCTGCCCTCACAACGGCCGCTCAAACCACTTTCCTCCTGTCAGGCTCCATACAACCACTCGATGATGGGGTTCGGGTTCATGCCAAACTGCATCTAACCGCAACAGGGGAACAAGTCTGGGCAGAGCGCTATACACTCAACCTAGATACAGGCAATGTTTTTGAGTCGCAAGACGAACTCGTTAGCCTCATTTCTGCCACCATTGGTTCCACCTTTGGAGTGATTCACCGAGAGCTTTATCAAAGATACTGTCAGCAAACTATTGTCGTGACTCCAGAGTATGAGGCTGCCCTTCTCTATCGCCATTATTTAATGACGCTATCCAAAGAAAGACACCAATGCGCCATCACCGCCTTACTTGCACTGGATGCCAAAGGAGAGCTTCGCAATGGATCGCTCTATGGCATGTTGGCCTGCTTGTATCTTGATACAGAATTACTTGGCGTCACTGATTATGACAATGCGGTAGAGAAAGGCAGCCATTACGTCAAACTAGCACTGGAGTTTGCTCCTAGAAGCCAGTTTTCGATGATTGCCGACTACCAGCTCAATCGCGCTTTAGGCGAAGTGACGGATCTAGAGCAGTATCTCGATCAAATCGTGACCCTAAACCCTAACTCGTCCTATTTGATCGGCCTTTGTGGATGGGAGATGTGCATGACGGGGCAGTTCACAAAAGGATTGAAGACAATTGAACATGCTAGAAAGCTGAACCCCTACTTTCCCATATGGTTTTCTATCGCAGAGTGCGTATTCTGGCTTATGGAAAGTGATTACCAGCGTGCAGACAGTCTACTGGCACAGATCAACCTAGAGCAGCACTATTGGACGCACCTACTCCGAGCCGTCATTTGTAGCTATCGCCGCAATCAGACAGAAGCCATCACAAGCTACCAGCGTCTATTGGAAATAGAACCACTGTTTGCGACCGACGCTGAGCGCTGCATAGATAGGTTTGTGAGTGATGGCGACATGAAGAATAAGATGATGAGTGCAATCAGCCTCATCCAGCACAATTATTCACCTAAACACAACTAGCACACCTAAAAAAAGAGGCTCCTGCCTAGGAGCCTCTTAAGCAAGGTAATAGCTAACGCCTTGCGAGCCTAATTGCCAGTAACCCCGCGAATATCAAAGACACGAACATAGACACGGTTGAGAAAGTAATCACAGAACCAAAGCCAAACTGGTCAATAGAGACCCCCGCCATCATGGTGCCCGCTGCAAATCCCCCAGCAATCGCAAACATTAAGGTTCCTTGTGTCAGCGCTGGCGTTAACGGTGAGAGCCTAGCCGCTATCGCTGGAACTGACATATCTGACCAAGAACACGCCTGCATCAGCAGAACCATAAACAGAACTGGCAGAAAGGATTGCACTTTGTGGCCTATCATCAAATACAAAGCCACACCAACCACCATATAAGCGGCCAACGCACAGGACCAGACTTTGAATGGCCCAGAACGCTGGATCCATCTTCCCGCCGGTTCAAGCAAGACAATGGAGAGCAGTGCCGAACCCGCCATGCCAATCGCACTGCTAGATGTCTGAACCGCAAACAGCTTTTCGAGTAGTACCGGGCCCATTTCCAGTAGATTCGCCGAGAGAAACATAGAGAAGAACACGGCTAGTAAGAACAGCCACCAAGGCGCGTTCGTAGGAGCTTGAGTTGCGACTTTTGCTTGTTCTGACTCCATCTGCGTCACAGGCTCTGGAGGAAACACAATCAAAATAACTAAGATGCCCCCAGTAAGCGACATCAACGCGAGAAGCTGAGTGTGTACCGTGAAACCAAGCGACTGGAGTCCTGCCACTAACAACGCAGCTAAAATGACACCCACAAACTGCGATTGATACAGCCTTGCCAAACCCTTACCTTCTTGCTGCTGATTGTGGCTGCTAGATAGCACAAAGGTTGGATTGAGGAGCATCAAGGTGACGGTACCAAACCCAATTAATCCACCAATCACGTAATAAAGAAATGCGCCATTGCCCGAGAAATAAAGTAGCACCAACGCTAGCAAGTGGGCCAAAAGGGCGATTTTCTGCAAGGATCGATGCAAAGCGTAAATGTCAGCCAATTTACCAATGAAAGGGGCGCTAATCCCAAAGCCGCCAATAATCGCAATGACCATCCCCATTAAACCGCCACTGCCGGTGTTTTGAATAATAATGGGAGCGAGCAACAAGGAGACCGATACCCATTGCACGACGCCGACACTGCCTTGGGCAAGATACCAAAGTTTTGATGGTTTCATATTTCCTCCGCCAAAAGAAAATGGCTCTACCCAAAGCAGGCACAGCCATTGAATTTCGATAAAACGTTGAGCTTTTACGCCGTTAGGCTTTGCTGCGCGCCATTACCGCTTTGGCGCCAACAATTAGAATGCACACCAAAGACAGCGCTGACAAACCTCCGATCGCGAGTGGTAAAGAGGCCCAGCCGAAACTGTCTACTGCAATACCGCTCACTACGCCACCAAAACCAAAGCCAAGTGAGATGTAGAACATCATCAAACCTTGAGTGTAGCCACCGCCGACAGGCGTCAATCGAGAGGCGATTGCCGGACACACCATATCGGTGACCGTAATGCCTTGTAGATAAACCATGACCAACGTTAGAACGATTAGGTAGTGAAGTTGCATGTTGCCGCTTGCGATAACAAACAAACCGCCGATGACCACAATCGAAATGATGGCACACAGTTTAAAGAGGCTAATTGGGCCACGCGCTGCAATGTACTTTTCCGTCGCGAACAGCAAGAAAATACCCACTACAGAGGTGACGGATAGTGTTGCTGTCGACATCGACTGGGATATGCCGTAGGCGTTCTCCATCAGGTTAGGAAACTGCGCTTGAAATGCACCTTGACCCGCACATAGCAATAGCACCGCTAGCATAAACAAACCAAAGTTTGAGAACACGATCTTCAAGATATTGACCTTGGGTGCGTCGGCTTCCAATGCGGCTTGTTTCTTGCGTGCTTCCGCATTTTCCAAAATACGCTGCGCCGCTTGCTTGTTGGTTGCCATAGTGACAACGAGCAGCAAAGCCACAACTGCCATCATCAACATAAAGCGCGCTTCGTAGCTCCAACCAAGATCCGTCACAAATGCGAAGCCAACCCCCGCAATGAGAGAACCAAGGATAAGGATTTGCGCCATTCGACCAAGCTTGGTGGCTTCAGTCTTATCATCATAACCGGCAAAGGTAATAAACACAGGGTTGAGCATCAGCAAGATCGCCGAGCCTGTACCAAATAGGACAGAGCCAACAGCCATCAAGGTGAAATCCTCTCCGGAAGCGACGAAGCAGAGTCCTGCTAAAAGGTAGGTAATTAAGCCAAGCGCTTGTGAGGAGCGGTAAGCTTGAAACTTATCGGCAAGCATACCGATCAAAGGCGCGAACAATCCCGCCAAGCCAAACAGCCCCATGGCCATGCCCGCTTGAGTTGCAGAGCCAGTGCGAGCCAGAATAAACGCAGGTATGGTGACGGGAATAAATACGATTTGCACTAAGCCATATGCAAAGTGCGCTGAAAACCAGCCCTCTAAGCCAAGTTTCTTAAACATAGTGATGCCTCTATCGGTAATGAGGTAAAAAGTAAGGAGGTAAAAAAACGGTAGCCGACTAGATGACTGTCCCTCCCTGTACACCCTGAACTTGTACAAACAATCATCTAGTGGCTACCGAGGTCTGCCCTGTAGTGTCTACTGAATCAAAAGTGCTTCAGCAGACCGATAGCTTTGACGCTAAATTAGAAGAACCAAGTCGCACCAACACGTACTTCACGGTTGCCGTCGAGGTGTTTCATGCGAGAATCGTTGCCGCCCTTAAAGAAGTGCTCCGAGTAAGTCACGTGTCCCCATACCGCGCCATCTTGAGACAGTGGAATACCACCTTCAAAGTGCATTTCTAACGCTTGCGCATTCTTACCTGTTTCGTCCGCATAGTTTGAGTACTGTGGGTTCACTTGTAGGTAGCTGCCTTTCTCTGTGAGATAAAGAGAGTTAAACCAGTTCGCTTGGAAACCATCGCCAGATTTGCCGTTGTCATACTCATTGCGCATAACCGTCACGTTCGGGTAAGACACCCAGTTGTCCCAAGGTGTCAGAACTTTCGCTACTGCACCCACTGCTACTGTTGTTTTCACACCTGAATTTTTCGCCACCCAGTTTTTGTCATAACCGATGTAATCAAGAGAGAAACCCACTTCAGGCATTAGGTCTAAGCCTGTGTTGTGTACTTGGAAATAACGTGCACGAATGCGCGATAGACCAAAGTCTTTCTTCTGACCTTCACCCGCATCAAGGTTGGTTTGTAGGTCACCTTCAACCAAACCGAGGTAACCGATGTTCTCGGTCCAAGCACCCGCCATGTTAAGTTGCAGACGAGTTAGGCCATCTTTGCCTTTTGCACCAGAATCGATTTTTAAGAAGGTTTGTGGGCGCGTAACATCTGCTGGGTCATTCACTTCAGCCTCGTCAGCGGCCATTGTAGAAGTGCTCATTGCAGAAAGAGCAACCAGTGTAGCTAGAGTAAGTTTGTTCATAAGTTCGCTTTCCAATTCACGTAAAACTTGGAGCGGATTATGACGCTGGGGAAAAAGAGATTTGAGTATCTAGGGGGGTGGGGACGTATTAAAAAATACGATATGTCCGAGCTAAAATTGTTGATGTTTATGTCAGGAAATGACGATTTCACCCCATTGAGATCGATAGACGCTTGGGCAAAGCGATATCAATGAGGTGTATTCTAAGAAAGTATGTTACTCAAATCTATAAATGCCTACTACTGCACATTCTCAAAATGCGCCAAAAACTCCGCTGTGTCTTTCTGAAACAGCGGCAGTGCCATTGCGATTTGTTCATCGCTCCAGTTCCACCATGCCAACGCCTCTAGCCTAAGTCCAAAGGTCTTATCTTCAAAACGTGGGCGCAGTACGCGAGCTGGATTGCCGACCACAATGGAATATGGAGGAACATCTTTGGTGACGACGCTGCCAGCCCCCACGATAGAGCCGTTGCCGACTGTAACACCTGGAAGAATAATCGCGCCGTGTCCAATCCAGACATCATGACCAATCACGACCTTATCTTCCTCGCGCCAGCTAAACACTTCGTCATCCAGTGTGGATGGGTTCTCGCCTAGTCCATACTTTCCCGGACGATAGGTAAAGTGATGCAATGTTGGACGCCACCATGGGTGGTTGCTTGGGTTGATTCGCACTGCGGCAGCGATAGAGGTGAATTTGCCAACGCTGGTGAACATTAGGTTGCTATCGTTTTGGATATAACTGTAGTCATCCACGGTTACATTGTTGAGCACGCAGCGCTCTGCAATTTCGGTCCAGCGACCCAATTCTGTGCGATGTAATCTGCTGCAAGGTGTGACGCTTGGTGCTGCGGATAGCGTTGGTGATAGCGGCTGACTCATAATAGGATCTCCTGTCCGTCATTGAGAATTTGAAAATGGTCTGAAAAGCGTTGTGGGTTGTGTTTTGCCCAAAGTAGCAGCTCATGTCCCACATGCATGATGCCGATGTGTTTCGCTTGGGTATCTTTTGCTATTTTCTCCACTTGGTAGAGATCGTTGTGATTGTTGCTAACCCTCGTTTGCTCGCATTCGATGGGGGGGTAATTACAATCAATGATGATCCAATCAAGGCTTCGCTCTTTAAGCCACTGAGTCGTTTCACTTGGTAAACCGTTGGTGTCCGTGAGATAGGCAATACTCTGCCCCTCAAATTCAAAGGCGTAACCTAGAGTCAGCTTGGAGTGGATAAGAGGAAGCGGCGTGACCGTGATACCCTGCCACTCGAAGGATTCGAAAGGATAAGCACGGAAAGAAAAGTCGAGTACGCCAGGGTGTTTGTAGAGATCATCACAGCCCTTAGCATCGTCTGGTGAGTGAACCGGAATCGACGCCCCTTTCCCCCAGCGCAAATCGAACAAGCTATGGACATGGTCCATGTGATAGTGTGTTAACAATATTTTATCGATCGTACCTGAGGGGAAACGATCGAGAAGATCGGAGGCATTGGCATCCAAAAGCAGTTTGCGACCTTGGAGCTCGAGATACGCGGAGCTTTTTTCTCGGCGCAGTGTCTTATCAAGCCTCGCTGCGGAGCATATCTCACAGTCACAACCCCATACAGGCACCATGGCACTGTCGCCAGTGCCGAGCATCACCAATTTCATTACTGCACTTCCTCAAGTCTGTCTCGTACCTGACGAAATTGGTCGACACTGTGGGCGATGTCACCGCTGTTATCGATATGATGACAGCCTTGCTGACTAGCAATGGCAAAGTCCGTTGCTCGCTTGAGCCTGCGCTCAATCTCTTGCGCTGATTCACGACCACGAGACTCTAGACGTTCACGAAGCACTTCTAGGTTTACATTCACAACAACGGGCACTAGACCATCACTAAAAGTCTGCTTTGCTTGGTCAAGCTCCGCTCGCGAGCCATTGAGAACAACCGAAAGTCCACTGTTTAACCAAGACTTCACTTCCACACCAACGCCATAGCAAAGACCGTGAGCTTGCCAACTCATCGCAAACAACCCTTTGGTCTGTCTAGAGAAGTACTCGGTTTCGCTGATAGCGATATGGTTTTCTCCACCAGCGCCAAACGGGCGAGTGATATAACGATGGGCAACAATAATGTCTTCGGGAAATTCTGCGCGAATCGCATCAATTAGGGTATCTTTGCCAGCGCCAGAGGGACCAATGATATAGTAGATCTTCCCCTTGGTATTAGTCGCCCCAGACATCGAGGATGCCGTTGATGAAAAAGAAGCATCCGAGGATGCTTCTAAATTAAGTACGTCTATCATCGGCTAGAATACCTTCTTGCCTTCACGCCACACGCGCGCCACCAATGGATGACCATCAACTTGCTTGGCTAACACCAAGTCTGCGCGCTTGCCTTCCGCAATAACACCTCGGTCATTAAGACTCAAGGCCTCAGCAGGGTTCTTGGTCACTAGCTGTACTGCTTTTGGCAAGGTTAGGCTGTTACGCTCATCCCAAGAGAGCTTGTAGATACCTTCAAGCAAACTCATTGGATAGTAGTCTGAAGACAAGATATCCAGAACGCCATGAGACGCCAGTTCATGCGCTGCCACGTTACCAGAATGAGAGCCACCACGAACAACGTTAGGCGCGCCCATCAGTACCTTCAAACCTAGCTCATGAGACTTTTTAGCGGCTTCTACCGTCGTTGGGAACTCAGCAATCACCATATCAAGATCTTTTGATTCTTGAACGTGAGCGATAGTCGCATCATCGTGACTTGCCATCGGGATACCAAGCTCACGACACTGACGACAGATCTCATTGCGGTTTTGCGTTGACCAGCGGTTAGAGAGCTCAACCTGCTTTCTCTCAAATTCCGCCATCTCGCTGTCTGACAAGTTATGCTTACCTTGGTAGTAGGTACGATATTTCTCTACATCAACAAACTGACGCTGACCCGGCGCATGATCCATTAGCGATACCAACTGCACCTCTGGCAAATTGGCATACTTTTCAAACATGCCAACGGTCGTCTCATGCGGCACTTCACAGCGCAGGTGTAGCCTGTGTTCTGCGCGTGTCAGGTTGCGTTTTTGGCTGTCGACGACCGTGCTGATAAATAGATCTAGGTTAGTTTGGCGCTTTTCATCTCGAAAATCACCGAGCGCAACAGCATCAAGCACAGTAGTGATACCCGATCCAATCAACTGGGTGTCATGCGCACTCATCGCGGAGAATGGCGGCCAATCGACTTTAGGGCGAGGGGTAAAATATTGCTCTAGATTATCGGTGTGCAGCTCGATAAAGCCCGGCATCAAGTAGTCACCTTCGCCATCGTACGCACCAGCAACCTGACTTTGTGAATCCGACATGCTGACAATCTTGCCATCACGCATTTCGATTGAGCCTTTTACTACTTCGTTCTCAAGAACCAAATTTACATTGGTGATAATCATGCTGCGTTCTCCCGTTATGCGCATGCTGAGATTGGATTCGACTGAGCATTCTCCTGCTCAATCTGCTTTTTCACGTCATAAAGTCGGTCTGCTACTTGATCGCGTGTCGCTGCATCGTGGAAGATGCCGACAATGGCTGCGCCACGCTGCTTGGCTTCATGAATCAAGCTAACGACAACAGCGCTGTTGGTAGCATCTAATGAAGCCGTAGGCTCATCGAGCAGAAGAATTGGATAATCAACGATAAAGCCACGCGCGATGTTGACGCGCTGCTGCTCACCACCTGAGAACGTCGCAGGTGCTAGATTCCATAGGTGCTCTGGTACATTTAGACGAGTAAGCAGGGTTTTCGCTTTTTGCTCAGCGAGAGTGCGGCATCCGCCCATTTCAAGCATCGGCTGCATAACGACTTCAAGCGCACTAATGCGTGGAATCACGCGCAGAAACTGGCTGACCCAACCGATGGTGTGTTTGCGAACATTAATGATTTCACGTGGCTGCGCTGTTGCGATATTGACCCAGCGACCTTGGTGCTCAACCTCAATATCACCGGTGTCGACCAGATAATTGGCGTACAAGGCGCGAAGTAGCGTTGATTTACCTGAGCCAGAGCGACCGTTCAGTACTACACACTCGCCACTCGCTACATTGAAGTCCGCGCCTTGTAGTACGTCGAGCTCGATGCCATTTTGATTATGCAGAACAAAGGTTTTGCTCACGTTTGAAACTTTGATTTTGGTCTGAGTTGTCATGATTGAAAATCCTTAGTTCGGCGATCAGTTCTGCAAGACAGAAGAAACTAGTAGCTGGGTGTATGGGTGTTGAGGATCGTCGAGAACCTGATCCGTTAGTCCAGTCTCAACGACTTCACTGCGACGCATCACCATCAAGCGATGAGCAAGCAGGCGAGCCACGGCTAAATCGTGGGTTACGATAACAACAGCAAGTTCCAGTTCTGTGACAAGGCGACGCAGTAGGTCGAGTAGTTTCGCCTGTACCGACACGTCCAATCCGCCAGTTGGCTCATCCATAAAGATAAGCTTTGGATGTGTCACCAAGTTACGGGCAATTTGCAGACGCTGCTGCATACCGCCAGAGAAGGTCGTTGGCATGTCATCGATGCGATCCTGTGGGATCTCAACATCCGTTAGCCATTTTGTTGACTCCTCACGGATATCACCGTAATGGCGCTTGCCAACCGCCATCAAACGCTCGCCGATGTTACCGCCCGCGGAAACACGACCACGCAACCCGTCCATAGGGTGCTGATGAACCACGCCCCATTCAGTGCGCAATAGCTGACGACGCTGGCTTTCTGCCATTTCATACAAGTCTTCAAGCTGAGTAATTTGGTCCTCGCCACGACCGCGAATATAAAGCACGTCGCCACTGTCTGGAGTTTGACGCCCAGATAGCGATTTCAGCAAGGTACTTTTACCTGAGCCAGATTCGCCGACAATGCCGAGCACTTCGCCTGGAAACAGATCAAACGACACGTTAGTAAAGCCCTTGCCCGGCGCATAAAGCTTAGTGAGATTACGAACTGATAGAAGTGGCTGCTCACTATCAGTATGCTCATTGCTATGTTTGGTTTGATTGACTAGCGCTGACGTGCTCATGCGTAATTCTCCATCTTCTCAGCTTGCTGTTTTTCCACTTGTTCGCTGCAATAGTCCGTATCGGAGCAGACAAACATGTGGTTGCCTTCATCGTCCATCACGACTTCATCTAGGAAAGTGTCCGTCGCGCCACAGATAGCACACGGCTCATCCCACTTTTGAATCTCAAACGGATGGTCTTCAAAATCTAGGCTTTGCACCTTGGTGTATGGAGGAACGGCGTAAATACGCTTTTCACGACCTGCACCAAATAGCTGTAGTGCCGCCATGTTGTCCATTTTCGGGTTATCGAACTTGGGAATTGGCGATGGGTCCATGATGTAGCGGTCATTAACACGAACGGGATACGCGTACGCTGTCGCAATGTGACCAAAACGAGCAATGTCTTCATACAACTTAACGTGCATGATTCCGTACTCTTCAAGGGCATGCATTTTGCGAGTCTCGGTCTCACGAGGCTCAATAAAACGCAGCGGTTCAGGGATTGGCACTTGGTAAACCAGAATTTGATCCTTCGAAAGCGCGATCTCTGGAATGCGGTGACGGGTCTGAATAATCGACGCATCGACCGTTTTTTCGGTAGTTTTCGCACTGGCCACCGACTTGAAGAACTCTCGAATAGAGACAGCATTGGTCGTGTCATCCGCACCCTGGTCAATCACCTTTAGTGTGTCGGCTTCACCAATGATCGCTGCGGTAATTTGCACGCCGCCAGTCCCCCAGCCATAAGGCATTGGCATCTCACGACCACCAAACGGGACTTGATAGCCCGGAATCGAAACGGCTTTAAGTAGCGCACGGCGAATCATCCGTTTGGTTTGCTCATCAAGGTAACCGTAGTTATAACCGGTCACACCTTGTGCATGGGTATTAGTTTGTGTTTGGCTCATGACTGGCTCTCCTGCTGCTCGCCTTGAGTTTGAGTAAGTTCTTCATGCTCTTTGTGCATCTTGCGAAGCAGTTCAAGCTCTGCTTGGAAATCAACGTAGTGAGGCAGTTTCAGGTGGGAAACAAAGCCTGCTGCTTCTACGTTGTCAGAGTGAGACAGTACAAACTCCTCATCTTGAGCCGGACCATCTACCGCTTCATCGTATTCAGCGGCTTGCAGCGAGCGGTCGACCAAAGCCATCGACATTGCCTTACGCTCAGTAGAACCAAATGTAAGACCATAGCCACGAGTCAGCTTGGCTTTCTCAGTCTTGCTGCCCACAAAGCCATTGACCATCTGACATTCCGTTAGCTCAATCTCGCCAATATCGATAGCAAACCCTAACTCTTCTGGCACCAGGGATAGGTCGCAAAAACCGATGCGAATCTCCCCCGCAAACGGGTGATTGCGTCCGTAGCCACGCTGGGTTGAATAACCTAGCGCCAATAAAAAGCCTTCATCACCACGCACGAGATTCTGCAGGCGCGCGCTGCGATCACATGGATAGTTCACCGGATTCATCGTAATGTCTTCAGGAACCTGTTGATTGTCTTGCTCAGCCGTCATCAGATCTAGTTTTTCCAGAATTCCCATCACCTGAGGGCACGCTTCCATTGCTGTCGATTCCGACGTATCAACCTGTGGATTTTCCCCCGCAGCAAGCAAGCTAAAATCGAGCAAACGGTGCGTGTAATCGTAAGTCGGACCAAGAACCTGACCGCCCGGAAGATCTTTGTAGGTTGCCGAAATACGGCGCTCAATACGCATTTCGCTGGTATTCACGGCTTCAGATACCGACAAGCGAGGAAGGGTCGTTCGATAGGCTCTTAGTAAGAAAATCGCTTCTACTAAATCGCCGTTTGCTTGCTTCACTGCAAGTGCGGCTAGCTCACGGTCATAGATGCCGCCTTCGGTCATTACACGGTCAACACTGCCAGATAGCTGCTCACTAATTTGTGCAACAGTAAGCTCAGCAAGTTCTGGATTACCGCGGCGTTTTTGAGCTTGGAGTTGATGAGCGTTGTTAATGGCTTTCTCGCCACCTTTTACTGCAACGTACATTAGTTCACCTCGATATGAGTGGTGCGTGGGAGACAAGCGATGGCATCATCACTAACCAATACCAAGTCAATGCCAAGCGGGAAGGCAAAACGTTGTTGGCGCTCAAGCAAGAAATGTTGAAAACCCACAGGTACATCGCCGATGTTAAGCGTGGTGGTTGATTTAATACCTGGACCAGCAAGCGTCAGTGATACGCCGTCTTGCGCTAGGTTTTGGTTTGCACTGCTGCTAAGCGTGCCTAGTTCCACAATCACAGTGGTCGATTGATCTGGATACTCTTCACAACCAAGATTAAAAGCCGCGTTGTTCCAATCAAAGGAAGCAAGATCGTGCTCAGCAATCACGGCAAATGAGGCATCGTGTTGCTCTTCTGTCATTGGGCTACCGCAGTGAAAGCGGATGTTCTCACGAATCGCGGCATCATCATGATGCGATGGTGATAGCCAGATTGGCGTCGCGTTATCAGCAAGGCTCAGTAGCGTTTGTGTCGATGCTTTGTGCATAGCGCCAAAGCCTTCGCTTTTAGTGAGCGTAACAATCTCGCTCGGCTCCGACATTGCTTTTAACAGCAATCGAAAGCAGTGCTGGCTGTCATGAACTGCGTCTTGGAATGCAGTGGTGATGGTTGTCATGGTGTTCTGCCTATTTGTGTTGGCTGCACGCCAACGCTTCATTCTTGTTTGTCACCTGCGAGTTGGGGAATCTACCTTGGGCGTGCGCTTGGGGTAGATTCCTGCCTGCGCAGGAATGACGGAAAGTTGGGCTAAGGTGTTAGCCTTTAATTGGTCTCAATGCTGACCTAGTCTTCTCCGCGAACCTAATCTTCACCACGGACCATAGTGAAAAAGTCCACCTTGCTGGTTGCGACTTCTTTGGCGCGCTGTTGCTGCTGCTCTTGTTTGATTGCTGCTAGCGGCTCTATCACGGCATTCATCAGCAACTCATTGTGAGTTGAGGTTTGCAGAAGACCGTCGATCACCGCCGCGAGCTCAGCTTGCGCTTTGTTTCTTCCGCGCAGATAGCTGTAGCCCATCTCTCCGCTTGCGAGCTTAACGACAGCACGAGTAATCGTTGCGTCACCCATGTTGAACTCACGCCCTGTGCCACCCATGCGAGCACGAACTTGAGCAAGCCCGATTTCTGGTTGGCGAACCATTTGGTAGTCCGCTTCTAGGTTGGTGGCGCTCCATAAGCGCTCTAGCTCGTTGTGTTGGCTTTGTGCCAACACTGACATCCAGCTTTGTCTTTCAGTCACAGCCGTCATTTAATGCTCCATTACTATTTCGGTTGCGTCGGAACGGCTATTGGAGCTAGAAAACTCAGCCACAATGTTGGTTCCTTTGATAACGTTTTTGGTTTTGACTTTAAGAATTGGCGTACTCTGCGTAATTTGCAGCAAACGACATTCTTCGTTGGTAGGGACTTTGGCACCGACTCGCGTCTCCTTGCGCTCAAGCTCGATATCGAGACCACGTTTGATAAACCCGTGCAGAGACCCATTGTGAAAATTCTTCAATACTCGCCACCAGCTCAGATCAGGAAGGTAGTGGTCGATGATGGTACGCGGGCACTCTTCTGTGCGTCGAAGAGTACGGATATGGATGATTTTGACGCCTTCCTCAATACCTAAGTACTCGGCAATCTTCATCGGTGCGGCAACAACACGACTCTGAATCACTTCACATCGCGGTCTGGCACCTTGCTCTATCAGGTTCTTGGTAAAGTGAGCGCCAGAGTGAATGCGATAATCACTTGGCTGTCTCACCACCATGTTGCCCTTGCCTTGATGTCTTTGAACCATCCCGGTATTCACTAGCTCATCGATAGCACGGCGCAGCGTATGACGGTTGACCTCAAAACGCTGCGCGAGTTGACCTTCCGACGGTAGGTACTCTCCCGGCGTATATTGCTCTCGAACTTCTTGGTCTAAGACCGATGCGATATCTAGGTAAACTGGCATATCCACTCCTTCCATTTGTGAGTTGTCTAGACAAGTTTGGCGAAATAGAAAATGAATCTAGCTCACTGCACTCGTCGTCTTGGTGCCTTATTGATGTAGAGATACTTTGACGAGCTTGTATGAAGGTTTCGTGTCCGTTCCTTTGCAGATTTGCAACATAGTGGTATCGACCTCCACTTATCTAGACAAGCTGCAGGCGTTGATTTGATTGGGCTTTCGGGGTGTTATGGGAAGAAGAGTATGGACTTATATAGATTGGGAATTCATATTAATTTGACGCACTTAACGGTACTTGCCATGGCAATTTCTCTAGTGCACTAAATTACGCATGCATATATACTCTGCTCCAACTTTTTAAACCAAGAAGAAACCATGAAGAACTATCTGACTACATTCTTAAAAGGAATGGCGATGGGTGCAGCCGACGTTGTACCTGGCGTATCGGGAGGTACGATCGCCTTTATTACTGGTATTTACGATACCTTGCTAGAAAGTATCCGACGCGTTAACCCTAGCCTGTTCGGTATTTGGAAACGTGAAGGCTTCAAAGCGGCGTTTGCCCATATCAATGGCTTTTTCCTTATTGCGCTGTTTGGTGGCATCCTGACGTCGATTCTGTCACTTGCGAAGTTCATATCTTGGGCGCTAGAAACCCACCCAGTACCGGTATGGTCGTTCTTCTTTGGTCTGATCATGGTGTCTGTTTATCACATGATTAAACAGGTTGAGCAAAAGACACTTTCTCGCTTTATCGTGCTGCTGATCGGTGCGGTGTTTGCTTACAGCATCACGGTACTCAAGCCTCTTCAGATGGACCCAACCAGCCTAAACATCTTCTTTGCTGGTTGTATCGCTATCTGTGCAATGATTCTTCCTGGTATTTCAGGTAGCTTCATTCTGCTTCTTCTAGGTATGTACACACCGGTTTTGGGCGCAGTGAAAGGTCTACAAATTGATGTCATGGCTCTGTTTGCGACAGGCTGCTTGGTTGGCTTGCTGTCATTCTCGCACGTACTTTCATGGCTGCTAAAGCGCTTCCGCGATTTCGCATTGGTGTTCTTGACAGGTCTGATGCTAGGTACGCTTCCAAAGCTATGGCCATGGAAAGAGACCATCTCATGGCGCACCAACTCAAAAGGTGAACAGGTTCCTCTTATCCAAGAAAACCTATCGCCATTCAACTTTGAGTCTGTGACTGGCCAACCTTCACAACTCGTTATCGCAGTTGTTCTGATGTTGGCGGCAATTGGTCTGGTGCTGGCGCTAGAAAAAGTTGCGGAGAAAGGTGAGAAATAATCTTACTAGCTCAAAAGAAAAGGCTCACTAAGTGAGCCTTTTTTAGTTTTAAGCGATGCTTAGAACACGAAGTTAACCATGATGGTGTACATGTTGGCGTCGGTGTCTTGCTCTGGTGACTGAATAAATGGACCACTCTGACCATTCACAGCATTAAAGCGCTGCCATTCGGCATTCAATGAGACGTTGTAAAGTAGATCGTACCGTAGTCCCAATGTCCAACTATCGCCGGTCTTACCTTCGTAAGGGTTGTTATCACTACCTTCACTATAAGTTTCGCCATAGACCAAATACGGTGTAAATTGGCTAATTCGGTAGGCAGCACTTGCGTACCACGATGATGACAAATCGTTCTTTTGCCCCTCAGCCATTAGCTTCAATGCATCAAAATCATATTCCGCGCCTAATGAATAGAGTTTGATGTTCTGATCTTTTAGCGGCTGCTCTAAGTAAGGGATGGTCATGAAAAAACCAGGAGCAACTTCAACATCAAGATTACGTATCTTGTTGGTCTGATCAAAATTCGAGTCGAGGAATGCAAAATTGACACGGAAGTTATCGCCTATCAACTGCGCATTCAGACCCCACATATTTTTAGTTTCAAACTCCAATGTTAGGTTAGGATTAAAATCCACTTCATTGTTGTCTTTGAAGCCTACAAATGGGGTGAGCGACAATTGCAGCTCGTCAGTCAGGCTATAGTTCCAAATGATGCTAGCGCCGTTGTATGCGGTTACACCCAAAATACTGTTGTAGACCTCTTCATTGGGTCTTGCGGTAGTATAAGCATGCCCAACATAGTAGTACTCAGATGCCAAGAAAACAGGAAGGCGAAGTCGCCCAGCTCGCACCTCAAAGTCACCGATGGAGTACCCCAAATAAGCCCACTCAAGTTGTGGCTCGCTCCAATGATCTTGTGGTCGTTTGACAATCTGTACCGAAGCTTTAAAAGCCTCATAGAAATAGTCTAGCTGCACCCCAAACGTGGTGTCACAGTCAAAACAGTCTTCATCTCTAATGTTTCGATTTACGAGCAGCGGGGTTTCATTGTCGCTACGAGCCCAAGACGTCGAACCAAAGCCGCTGATAGAGAAGTTGTCGGTGATATCTATTGCTGCCGTTACTGATGTTGATGCCACTGCTAAGCTCATTGCAAGAAGTTGTTTTTTCATTGTTATTTCTCCTTACTCACTACGTACAGGACTTTAGCTTCACTTGGCACTTCATTTAGAGGCGCGTAACCTATCCTGTTTGGTTTCTCAATTAACCAAGCAATGAGCGTATTCACATTGGCATTCCCTATTTCTTTTGGTGGTCGAGCTTTCCCAGAGAAGGACAAGCTCGCCCAATAGGCATTCATTTGTGCCACGTCTTTACCGAGAAGTGATTGATAGAATTCTGAACGTTCTGTCGAAGTTTCGGGCCAATCGGATAGCTCGATTCGTTTACCTTGAAGCGACTTGGCTTTACCACGATACAACATGCGCGCTTTACTGCGCGTCAGCTCATCAAAATCTTGGTTCAGGGTGAATACTGCATATTCAGTTGCCGCAAAAGCTCTACTATCGGGAGGAATCACAACGAGGCCTATCAATAACACGGTCAAAATAGACAACGTGCGGCAAGGTCGAGTAAGCCATACAGCTTTGAATTTCAACATCGTAACCTCTTCATTCAAAATCCTTTTTAATAAGAGATAATTTAGTACTGGGGATGTGAGTTTCTACTTTATTGCACGTTAGAAAACGAAATTAACCATTATCGTGAACAGATTGGCAGTGTTGTCCTCTAAGTTATCCGATGAGATTGTTCTCTCCGGCGCAAATGCTCCCGAGCCATCGTTGAGCACTTTGACATATTGATACTCTGCGTTAATGGAAACGTTGTTCAAAACGTCATATCGAGCACCCAACGTAGTTGTCATGTTAGAGCGCTTATCCTCCTGATAAAGCTGACCGTAAGCGACATAAGGCGTGAATGGCGCTAATCGATAACTCAGCATGCTGTACCAATCCATACGTCGAGATTCCGTCTTTTGAAACTCGAATGTTGCTTTAAGCATGTCAAATTCATACTCAGTGCCTATTGAATAAATTTTGACGGTATTCTCATCCGTTGAGTCTATTGGGAAAGATATCTCATATGGAGGGAAAGGAATATCAGCAAAGCCTGTACCCCTAGATGTAACATCGAATTTTCCGTCCATTACAGAGAAGTTCCAGCGATAAAAATCGCCAAGTAGCTGAGCATTGATGCCGTAAAGTCTTTGCGTCTCAAATTCCAGCTCAAAAGTGGGACTAAACGTCACGCTGTTCTTATCGTCAAAGCCAACATAAGGCGTTACCGTTAACTGGAGTTCATCGCCAATATACGTGTTCCACGTTGCCGCTATTCCGTTGTATCCCGTGATACCAAGAAAAGCGCCATACACTTCCGTAGGAAGTCGTGCCAGCGTGTAAGCCTGTCCGACATAAAAGTACTCTGACGCTAAATAGAGCGGCAATCTCTGGCGTCCCACTCTGATATCAAAATTCTCGAACTCATAACCAACGTAAGCCCATTCCAACGAAGGGTTGCTCCAATGGTCTTGGGGGCGCTTCACGCCTTGAACTGACGCTTTGAATCCGTTGTTGTAATAATCTAATTGCAAACCAAATGTCGTATCGCAATCAAAGCAGTTCTCGTCTTTGATGAACCGATTGATGAATAGCGGGGTGTCATTGTCTGAACGAGCCCAAGAAGTAGAACCAAAGCCACTAAACGACAGCGTATCAGTCAACTCAATGACGGCGTGTACAGGCGAACTCAGTAAAGTGGCTGTTAGGATAATTGGAAGCTTCTTCATCATTATTTACCTCCCTCAACCACATATAAAACATTGGCGTCATCCGGCAGAACGCTCAAAGGGGCATACCCGATTCGTTCAGGCTTCTGGCTTAACCACTGAATGAGGTCATCAATACTTGCAGAACGGATTTCTTTAGGGGGACGAGCTTTGCCTGAAAAAGAGAGACTTGCCCAATAGGCATTCATTTGAGCGACGTCTTTACCGAGCAGAGACTGATAAAACGTCGCTCGCTCAGCCGAATTTTCAGGCCAATCAGAGAGTTCGACGCGCTTTCCTTGTAGGGACTTGGTTTTGCCGCGATAAAGCATTCTCGCTTTACTTCGGCTCAGCTCTTTAAAACTTTCGTTCATCGAAAAGATAGCGTAATCATCTGCAGCCTTCGCGACCTGTGCAAAAAGCAATGCGTAAGTGAATATCAGGCTGACCGCAATCAAGCTAATGATATTCACCGATTTTCTGCATTCTAACCGACTGCGCGTTTTAGTCATTATTATTACACTCTAGAGGATTCCTTTCCTAAACTACCGATAGATTAGTTTACAAGCAGTGATGTTCAAGAATATTTGTCAGGAATGGGCTATATGGATGTGTTAAACAAGATGTCGATCAAAACTCGAATCATTTTAATGGCTATTTTGCCCTTAATAGTGATTTTAGTCTTTTCCGCTTGGGAAGCGTTCCGAACGCAGAGAAACCTGCAACAGATGTCAGTACTTTCTCATCAATCACAGGCACTTAGCTATCTAGAAAAGTACAGCGCGATCCTACACCAGGCGCGCTTAGAAAAACTCCAACGAACATTTAACAGTAACAAAACTGTCATATTCCCCAAATTAGATGAATGTCTCGATAAATTACAGCTTGTGCTCGGCAAAGCCTATTACCTGACAGATGTAGATAGCGTCCAAAATACACTCGATGAACTTCGAGAAGCACAAGCGGAAATAGAGTTTGTTGAAGATATCGAGGAGCTCGAAGAGTGGAGCTCTTGGGTCGAAGAATTGATTACGGTTCTTATTGCCAAACTTGAAAGCGTCAAAGTTGATACTGGTGCTCGCTCCATTGAGTCTCATTTGAGTGCATTATTTACGTTAGAGTGGATACGCTTCTGGGCAACGGAAGAAAACTGGCTCATTCATATAGACATCTATGAAGGGCACGGAGTACACCATGAACACCATAAGGAAAGCCACGAAGCACTAGGGACTCTATTTGAAAGGCAGCAGTACCTCATCGACCGATTTTTGAATATCAACGCCGATGCCTCTCAGGTAAGTTTACTGCTCAAAACCTTCTCTGATGAGTCTTTTATTAAGAGTATTCAATTTCGAGATCGAGTATTGAATGACGAGGGGGCGAAGCCCAAACTGCCTGAAATTGTTGCCGGTGTCGAAGCTTTAGATCGTCGCTTAGAGTTGATTCAACAAGCGACAGAACAAATCAACAAGCAGCTTTCTAATGAAATGAGCATAGGCATCCGTGCTCTAGAAACTCGGTTATGGCTCACCATAGGTATTACCTTGTCCGTAATGCTAGCGTTGCTCATTCTCAGCTTTAATATCGCTCGTCGCATCATCTTTTTCCTCAACAATACCCTAGAGACATTTGAGAAGATTGAGAAGCATGATGGTGATAACGTACTGGCTTCTACCGAAGGGCACGACGAGTTTAGCCGTTTCGGCGGGCAAATGAATCGCCTAATTGAAGAGCGACGTGAGAACGAACGTCGAATGGTGGCGGCCAAGGATGAAGCGGAACGGGCCAATGTCGCGAAAAGCTCCTTCCTAGCTAACATGTCCCACGAAATACGCACCCCTTTAAACGGCATCATAGGTATGTCTGGGATCTTATCGGATTCCCAACTCGATCCCGTACAACGCGACTACCTCAACACCATAGAAACCTCATCACAGACGCTGCTGATCTTGATCAACGATATCTTAGACATCTCCAAGATCGAGTCTGGCAATTTACTTATTTCACTGCATAGCTCAAATTTACGTGAGATAGCCTATGACACAATCGCCATCGTGATGTCGAAAGCCAAAGAAAAAGATCTCGATCTTCAAGTGCGCTTCACGCGTGGTATGCCACATATGCTCATAATCGATGATCACCGTCTACGCCAGATCTTAATGAACCTCATGTCTAATGCCGTCAAGTTTACGAGCGAGGGTCATGTGGGCATCAGCATTGATGTTGAGCATATTGGCGGGGAGCGATGTGCGCTAACGATAACTATCGAGGACACGGGGATTGGCATCGATAAAGAAAAACAAGACTCGATCTTTAAGCCTTTTACTCAAGAAGACAGCTCTGTTACCCGTCAATTTGGAGGAACCGGTTTAGGGTTGGCGATTTCCTCTCAACTGGTTGAGCTTATGGGAGGACACATAGAGATCGATTCAGAAAAAAGCAAAGGCAGCCGCTTCTTCTTCACTATAGAGTCAGGGATTGCTCAAGAGAAAGCCCCAACGTCACCACTGTTGAATCAAACGCAATTTGTAGTCATTACCAATCAACAAGGGTTCGCGCAATTGGTAACCGATGAGCTCACCCACTTCGGACTACAGCATCAAGTGATACACACACAGATTAGTGAAATAACGGATGTTACTGGCAACAGCATCATCATCTATTGCATGAGTGATAGCCAAAGTGCTCGTACAGAGTTGATGAAGCTTGGCGTTACTTGGTCTTCAACTCCTATTGTTCTAGTTCAAGCTCAAAATGCAGCTGCTGGTGACTATCAGGGGCTGATTGCGGGATTGGTCACCTATCCGCTTCTCGGTGCTCGATTAATTGATGCTCTCACTAATGCGCCAAAACAACACCAAGCGCTGGGTAAAACGAGGGAGCCGAAACTTGAAGTGGTCGGTAGCGGCGATCCCGCAGACCATATCAGGGTCAAGTCGACACAACCGACATTACAAGAGATGGCAAAAAGTCCCGATAACCAATCCATCTTGCTGGTAGAAGATAATCTGGTTAACCAGAAGGTGGCCTCGTTACTACTCAAAAAGTCTGGTTACCACGTAGACATTGCCAACAATGGACAAGAAGCGTTGAACTTCCTTTGCGATGACAGTAATTACTATCACGTGGTGCTGATGGATTGCATGATGCCAGTGAAGGACGGTTTTACCGCGTCAGAAGAGTTTCGACTGTATGAAGAGCAATACAACAAGGCACGTACGCCAATTATCGCCCTTACGGCTAGTGTGCTCGATGACGACATCCAGCGCTGTACCGATAGTGGGATGGACGACTACGTCTCTAAGCCCTTCAACAAGTCCGTGCTACTCGAGAAAATCAAAACCATTCGAGAGCTACCAGAATAGTTTTCCAACCTTATCTAACTCACTGATTCAACGTGAGGCTTTTTATGCGCTGATTTTTTCTCTAAAATCAGCGCAACGTTTTCTATCAAGATCGAACTATGAACAAAAGCTTCATTACCAATTTCATCGCACTTGCGCTACTAGGCGCAGGTTATCAACTGGACAATAGCCTACTGCTATACGCGGGTCTTTTCGCGTTCTCCGGCGCCGTTACTAACTGGCTCGCAATCCACATGCTGTTTGAGAAGGTGCCAGGACTATATGGCTCCGGCGTCATCCCAGCTCGCTTTGAAGATTTCAAACTGGCTATCAAGAACCTCATGATGGAGCAGTTTTTTACCAGCGAGAACATCGACCGTTTTCTTAACAAGGAAATGAGCTCAGGTATCAACATCGATCTAGAGCCAGTGCTAGAGAAAGTAGACTTTAACCCAGCTTTTGACTCTCTGGTTGAGGTCATCGAGAACTCTCAATTTGGCGGTATGCTCGCCATGCTTGGTGGCTCAGAGGCACTTCAGCCGATGAAGCAGCCATTCGTCGAGAAAATGCAGCAAGCTGTTATCGACATTAGCCAGAGCGACTCGGTCAAACAAGCGCTGATTGAGCAGCTTGAATCCCCAGCCATGCTTGATGAGGTGAAAAGCAACGTGGAAGCGATTATCGACCAACGCTTGAGTGAGCTAACGCCAAAGCTGGTGAAAGAGATCGTTCAAAAGATGATTAAGGAGCACCTGGGTTGGCTCGTCGTCTGGGGCGGCGTGTTTGGTGGTGTGATTGGGGTTATTTCTTCGTTGGTGATGTAGTCACTTTTTATCCCGTAAATAACGAAAACCCGAACTAATATTAGTTCGGGTTTTTATTTACGGTAAAACAAAACAAAAGCGAAAAATATAAGCACATATTATTTACCACTTAAATATTAACGTAAAAATAGAAAGGCTTTTTCTTTCTAAAAATTTATACGTAAAAAAAATAAGAGCCGAAGCTCTTACTTTTTCACGTTGCTTTGTGACAACAGGGGTTAAAATAGCGGACTACTTCTCGACTTGCCCACCTAGGCGTCCGCCCATGGCATAGCACATATTGGCTTGCACCATGATGACTTTACCATCAAGGGTACACATTTGATAAGGCTGAGAGCTTGGCATACGGCTTTCACTCGCCATTGAAAGCGGCGACAATATTACCATCATGACAAGGGCTAAAAATTTATTCATACTACCTCCTCAGTTAGACAATATTAATAATAGACTGCTTTATTATATTCTCAAGAAAATTAATAATACGCCATCTATTAATTGTTGCAAAACATATATACTATTCTCACTCTACGTAAAACACTTATTTTTTACGTAGCTGTCTAACTCATAGTGCTCTCTTTATTATCCTTTCCAAATATAGTCTAGACGGCTAAAGGATGAAGAGTTAGCCCCATCCTTCACAAGATCAGTCTCTATCAGTTTGCTTGTTTTACTTTCAACCACATCACATCATAAGCATTGAGCTTAAGCTCCGTGCCATCAACATGCGCATCCGACAATAGATCCACCACTTGGTCACCATCGAGGCAGTCACAGATCGATGTCGGTAGAGTTTCAGGGTGCTCACTAAAGTTACAGATAGCCAGTAATCTGTCACCATTGTCATGTTTACGCACGTAAGCGAACAGATGAGGGCGATAGGTTTCTAAGATTTCCGTTTGCGCGGCACCAAAAACGGTATCAGCCTGTCTTAAGGCAATCATCTGCTTAAGATCAGTGTGTATACGGTTTGGGTAACCATTCCCCTCTAATGCACGCGTCATCGCATCTTCTGTAATCGCCGGACGATTTACCCAGCGCGAGTCATCGCGTTTGAACTCATCGCTCAAATAGCTATGGTCATTCAATATTCCCAGTTCGTCACCTTGGTAGATTAGCGGTATGCCGCCAATACTCAGCACAACACTATTCAGCAAACGAACGCGCTTTAATGCGTGTTCAATTTGCTCGGCATCATCAAGTTCAATGGCTTTCTCAAGACCTGCGAGAGAAGCCAGTGAGCCGCAGACTCGGCAGTCGCCTGTGCTTGGGTTTTCCTGAAATGGCACACCTTGAGAAAACGAACCGTCAAACTTGCCCGTGTAAAACTGATTTAGAAAACGGCGATGCTCGAAGCCATCGATACCAAGATCACTCGCTACGGCGTCATCAAACGTCCAGCCGATATCGTCGTGGCAACGGATATAGTTCACCCAGCTCGCCTCTGGCGCGATAGTAAAGCTCTTCTTCAGTGACGCAGTAAGTAGCTTAGTGTCTCGCGTCGCTAGACTCTCCCACATTAACGCCATCATAAGCGGGTTATAGGAGAGCTGGCATTCCTCGTCACTGATATACTCAACAACTTCATCAGGGTGCACTATCGCTTCTGACTTAAACAGCACGGCCGGAGCAACAATTTGCAAGCAGGCATTGAAGCACTGGATCAGGGTATGCGCTTTAGGCAAGCTCTCACACTGCGTCCACTTCTCTTTCCAAATGAACGCCAACGCGTCAAGGCGCAGCCCTTCACAGCCGATGTTTGCCAAGAACAGCATCTCGTCGGTTATCGCATTGAAAACAGCTGGGTTGGAATAGTTAAGATCCCACTGAAAACTGTTAAACGTCGTCCACACCCACTTTTCGACATCCTCAAGGTAGCTAAAGCTGCCTCGTCTTACCGTTGGAAAGATTTCACGGCAGGTTTGATTGTACTCCTGTACCTCTTTCTCATCGGTGAAGAAGTAATAGAAGTCCTCAAACTCTGGGTTACCTTTGCGCGCCTCGATAGCCCAGTAATGCTCGTCTGAGGTATGGTTAAACACAAAATCGAGCACTAGGCTTATCCCTTCGGAGCTCAACGCATCGGCAAGCCGTACCAAGTCTTTCTCATTGCCCAGTCTTTGATCCACTTTGCGATAGTCTGATACTGCGTAACCGCCATCACTGTCACCCTCAGGTGATTTGTAGAGAGGCATTAGATGCAAATAGTTGATACCTAGCGATTTAAGGTATGGGATCTTGGCATGCAACGCATTGAGATCACCCGCGAAGAGATCAACATACACCGCCATTCCAAGCATCTTCTCGCTTCGATACCATTGTGGGTTTGCGAGACGCTTTTCGTCTAGATTTTTCCATTTACGCTTACGGCTTGCGAAATTAGTTGCTAATAACACCACCAACTTCTGCGCATGAAAAAAGAAGTCGTAATGACCGCCATAAAGATCATGAAGTTTGCTCAATAGATTAGGAAAGTGACGTTCTAGTCGCGCTAAGAACACTTTCTCATCTTTTTTAGTGAGTCTTGGTAACTCGACCGAATCTAGTATCTGACGCAGTGCCTTACGCGCTTTTGATTCCGTTAGCATGTGCCCTCTCCCATTAGGCTTTTCGTGGTTAGGTTACTCAGATGCAAGGTGCCGCTATCAACGCTCAGCGACGCACTGGCTTGAGTATTATTTGGATAGATAAGGTTAGTAAAACTGTACTCTCCTCCGTTAATGAGAAGCTCGACCGAGCCCTTGTCAAAAAGTACCTCTAATCGAAACGCGCCATTTGTTGGCAATACTGTTCGATAATCATGAGGAAAATGCTCATCAATGCGCTTTGAGCCAAACTGACCTCTTCTGACAGAGCGCACTTCCAGACTCGTTTCTCCCGAGCCTGTAGTGATTTTTCTAAACTCGTAAAAGGCAGCATTATCTTGGTACAAGCCTAAGTGCAGCGTCTGCTCATCATCTAAGGTAGCATCGCATTGGAAATGCATCACAGCGTCTTGGTGGTAGAGGGTCAGAGCTTGCTCGCTTTCTGGCTCTAGCTGCTGTGAGTCGACTTGAAAGGCTGCACCTAGCTCTTTGGTAAAGCGCTGTCCCACCCGGATACCGTCACCACTCTCAAAAAGATAAAGCTCACGAGGCATCGCCATGGTTCCTCTAAAACGTTCAGAGGGAAGCTCCAAAGAGTATTGATGATTATTCATCCATGTGCTGACAATACGGCGACCATCTTGTTCGGGAACATCAGAAAATGATTGTGTCGCATAGTAATCACGACCGAAATCTAGCCACAAAACCTTGTCTGGATGATTGAGGTTGGTAAAGGTTTCACCATCAAAATTGCCCACAAAATACTGCGTGCCGGCACCATCGCAATGGGCACCTTCTCCAATACCGACCACCAGCACCCAATAGCGCTTATTCGTCCCTTCCAGTGACAACTCAAAGAGATCAGGGCACTCCCAAGGACCTTTGCTGTGTGCACCTTGGCGATAACCAAACTCGCTGACTAGACGCCATTCGAGCAAGTCACGCGAGCGGTAGAATTCGATATGCTGACCACACGAGACCACCATAACCCAAGCCTCGCTCTCTTGATGCCAGAAGACTTTAGGGTCACGAAAGTCTGGATTGCCACGCGCAGGGATGATTGGCACACCTGACTTATACTTGGTCCAGGTGTTGCCATCTTGGCTATACGCGAGTGATTGCTGTTGGATCGGATTTTCAATCGACTCGCCATTATCTAAGATAACCGATGGTTGTAAGAAAGAGGTGTAAAACGCGAGTAGACCCGGACGCCCATCCGCAAACAAACCAGACACATTATTCCAATCGACGATTGCACTGCCTGAAAAGCACATACCCGATTCATCTGGGCACAATGCAGGGGCCAGCTCTTGCCAGTGAATCAGATCGCGACTGACTTTATGCCCCCAGTGCATCGGTCCCCAAACGGTATCATGTGGGTAATACTGATAAAATTGGTGGTATTGTTCATTGAAATAGACCAAACCATTGGGGTCATTCATCCAGCCTTGATTTGGCGTCATGTGAAGCGTTGGGCGATATTTTTCAGTCATGGTCGAGTTCTCATAGAAAAAAGACCCTAGGCGACAGTACCTAGGGCCAAGCATGGATAATTGGGGTAATAATCCATTAAATGTGAAGGTTAGAAGCTGTAGTTAATGCCTGCGATAAAGACGGGAATGTAGCCGCCAAACTCTTCATCGTTGCCATCTTTGAAGTCTTGCCATTTGTAGCTCGTTTCGCCGAACACACGCCAGTTTTTAGCAATTGGGTAGTTGGCAGAAATACCGACTTTAGAGTAGGTCTCAGTCCAAAGATGAGCGCCGGTTGCAGAGGCTTCTTTCTCAAATTTACCGAATTCTCCCCACAGTGAAGCCGATAGCTTGCCCCAGCTGTACCAAACGCCAGGTTTGATGATCCATTCGGTTTCAAGCTCCTTAGCGCCCTGCTTGGGTACCCACTCACCTTGCTGCAAGCGGAAGTTCAGCCAGGCACCAGAGTTATCTGCGATCTTGTAGCCAAAACCAGGCTCAAGTTCCCAGTAATTGAAGTTTCCGCGGTTCTGTTTAATTTCGACGTGATACATAGCGTAGCCATGAATATCTAAGCGGTCAGTAATTTGGTAAGAGCCGAAAACCTTGCCTTCTGGAGTGGTTCGCTCGTCAATACTTTCACTCTTTAACGCAACGCCCCAACCGATGTTACCCTTCTCGAAACCGTAGTTTCTGTTAACGAACACCTCTTGGATTGCATTGGTGCCGCGATCATAGCTCGCACTAAAAAGATCACCGCTGTATAAGTATTCACGACCGGAGTAGAAACCAAAGTCCCAGCCAGGTAAGTCGTCATGTCGAAAACTACCTTGAGCGAAGGTGTACTTTACTTTGCCTTCATTAATGCCATCATCTCGACGCACTTGCTCTACTTCTAGGTTTGTACCGAGCGTGCCATGGAAACGTCCTTCTTCTTTCGGCACATTAACCGCAGTAAGCAGCTCTGCTTTTGAGAGTCCCTGCTCAATACCCTGAATGCTGCCATCTTTTAACGCTTCGTCGTTAGGAGACTCTTCACCCGAAATGCTTCCGGCTTGTAGTGTCTCATCGGTGGCAGACTCTTCTGCTAGTACGACGGTCGGAAATAGAGTGCAACATATTAGAGTGCTGACCACTGCTTTATTTTTCATGTGATTTACCTTATGTTTATCACGCCTTGTCACAAAGGCTTGAGACTGTCGTCGACTGCAATCGAAACGACAGTTTGACAATGCTCTGCCGTTTTTAGGCAAAGCGAACCCTATCCCCCCTAGCTCTGCAAAGCTCATGGGGGGATTTTTAAATTATTCTTATAATGTTTTGCTCGTTGTTTTCGCTAAAGTTAGCTGATCGCTTTTAGCTCATTGACTGGCACTTCAGGTGGAAATGACACCAACTGCTCCATCGTCATTTGTCTTGGCAATGCATGACCTTGATTGTCGAATAGATGGCACTTTTCAGCAGGAATACGAATATTCAGTCTTTGTCCAACCTCAACGTGTACGGTTCCAGGAACGCGTACTAAGACCTCTTGACCGCCCTTAACCAGCGTGGTGTAAAGCAAAGACTCAGTGCCTAAACGCTCTAGTCCTTCGACTATCACACCGACACCGTGCGCATCCAAATGAATGTCCTCTGGTCGAATACCAAGCGTCATCAAGGCGCCTTGTGTTGCTCCTTTTGCGTCTACATCGGCTTGGAAGGTGTGGTCGCCCACCTCAACTTTGGCGTGCTCATCATTCGCTTCAAGCAAAGTAGCCGGAAGCAAGTTCATCTTTGGCGAACCAATGAAGCCGGCGACAAACAGCGTTTTAGGGAAGTAGTACAGCTCTAACGGCGAGCCAACTTGCTCTATCACGCCTGCACGAAGGACGACAATTTTGTCGGCAAGTGTCATCGCTTCTACTTGATCGTGCGTTACGTAAATCACGGTCGACTTGAGCTTTTTGTGGTAATCCGCAAGCTGCAGACGCATACGAACACGCAGAGAAGCATCTAGGTTTGACAGCGGCTCATCCAATAGAAACAGTTTTGGATTGCGTACGATAGCGCGGCCAATCGCAACGCGCTGACGCTGACCACCAGAGAGCTGGCTTGGCCGCTGCTCAAGCAGCTTAGTCAGTTCAAGCATTTCAGCAACTTGTCGAACGGCATCATCGATTTGTTGTTTGGACTTTTTAGCAAGCTTTAAACCGAATGCGATGTTCTCGTACACCGTCATGTGTGGATACAGAGCGTAAGATTGGAACACCATGCCAATGCCGCGATCGGTTGGTGATAGGTTATTGACAACTTCGTTGTCTAGACACATTTCGCCTGAGGAAATCTCTTCAAGACCTGCGACCATTCTTAGCATGGTTGATTTACCGCAACCTGACGGTCCAACGAAAACGGTGAACTCACCATCTTCGATCGTAAGGTTGGCATCCTTGATGATGTGTGCTCCGTCAGGATAGATTTTATTGAGATTTTTCAGTTCTAAACGCGCCATGAGTAATTCCTAGTAATGTCTTTAATAGGTGGGGCGTGATGCCCCACCTCGATAATGCAGCTAAGGTTAACTAACGATATTGGCTAGCTTCAGCCCGTTGGTATCGTCGAATCGCCAAGTCGCGTGACCAACACGTTCACCTGGGCCAATACCAACCACTTTCATGCCGGCTTCTTTCGCTGCATCCACTCCAGCTTCCGCATCTTCAACCACAATGCACTCATCAGCATTGACGCCAACCTGACCCGCAGCGTGAATAAACACGTCAGGGGCAGGTTTTGAACGAGACACTGACCAACCATCACCGATTGCATCGAACAGTGGTGTCAGACCTAGCCTATGCAGAATTGGGCGCGCGTTTTTACTCGCCGATGCCAACGCAACTTTGATACCGCGAGCATTAAGCTCTAGTAGGAACTGCTCAACACCTGGCAGCACGTCTTTTGCTGAGATGGTGTTGAGTAAATCCACGTAGTAGTCGTTCTTACGCTGCATAAGCTCTGCAATTTTCTCTTCACTAAGCTCACGTCCATCAAGAATGATCTCAAGAGATGCACGGCGTGACACGCCACGCAGTTGCTCATTGATTTCACGATCGAAGTAGAAGCCTTCTTCGTTCGCCATGCGTTGCCACGCTTGGTAGTGAAGCTCTGCGGTGTCGGTAATCACACCATCTAGGTCAAAAATAAACGCCTTACACATTGAAAACAGCCTCTGTTGATTCGATAACACGTGGCTCATTTGCCACCTCGATAGCTAGTGCTTGACCATTGAACTCAGGGCGAGATACACGCACCTGATCTTGGTCTACGGTGATTTCCAAACGCTCACCTTTCCAGTAGATAGGGAAGTTTAGGCAATCCCATTGCTCTGGCAGATTAGGGTTGATGCGAAGCTTGCCACCTAGCATGCGAACACCACCGAAACCGTACACGACACACTGCCACATACCACCGATGGAGGCTGCGTGGATACCGTGGTCAGAACTCTTCATGTTTTGACCGATATCGATAGATGCCGCTTGTTGGAATAGGTCGTAAGACAGCTCTGGGTTACCTACATCTGACGCAAGTACTGAGTGTGTAGACAGGCTCAGAGATGAGTCGTGCAGTGTCTTAGGCTCGTAGTAGTTCCAGTTTGCTAGCTTAGTTTCTAGGTCGAACTTGTCTTCTTGCTGCAGGAACAACACCATGATGTCTGCCTGCTTAGAGACCTGCATCTCGTTAACTTGTTCTAGGTTGTAGTCTTGGAACAGGCCACCAACAAATGGCTGCTCTTTGTACTTAGTCAGGTCGATGATCTCTTTTTGCAGGTACGTATCATCTTGTGGAATCACCTTATCTTCTGCGCGAGGTTGCGGCAGGTAGATGTTGTCTACGCGATCAAGCCACATTTGACGAGCTTCAACCAGGTTTAGCTTGTCAGATAGCTTAGCAAGCAGCTCTGGGTTGGAGGCCTCTAGGTCTTCGTAGTAACGAATCGCTAGTTTGATGTTCTCAACTGCCATGTAGTTAGTGAAGGCGTTGTTATCGATGTGCTCTTTGTACTCATCAGGACCGATAACGTTGCAGATACCCCACATGTTGCGATCTTCGAGCCAGTCTAGGCGGCTAGTCCAGAAAGTTGCCGTATCGAACATGATCTCGTAGCCCATGTCGTCCATGAACTTCTGGTCACCGGTGATTTGGTAGTACTGCCATAGCGCGTATGTGATATCACACGTGATGTGCTGCTCGATAAAGCCAGACCAGATCTTAGTCGACTTACCTGTGATGATGTCTACTGCGCCCCATACTGGCGTCACTTCTTCGCCTGTTAGTGCTGATTCCCAAGGGAACTGTGCACCGATGTAGCCATTGTCTTTTGCTTTCTTGCGCGCACCGCCCAGTGTTTTGAAGCGGTACTCAAGTAGGCTGCGAGCCACCTCTGGCATCGTGTAGATGAAGAACGGCAGCATGAAGACTTCGGTATCCCAGAAAGAGTGACCCTTATAGCCTTCGCCCGATAGCCCCTTCGCACCAATACCAAAGCGAGAATCGTGCATTGGCGTAAAGATATTGAGCTGATACTGCGCAAAGCGAATCGCCAGCTGGTCAAAATCGCTACCACCAATTTGGATGCTCATGCCTGCCCAGCGCTTATCCCACTCAGCAGCACTTTCTTCAAGTAGCTCATCAAAGCTGCGATCTGCATTGGTCTTAAGGTTTGTCAGAGCGTGGTCACGCAGTGCTTGAAGCTCGTAGCCTTCAACATCAAACTGCTTGTCGCGAGATGTGTGTACGACACCCACTTTTTCAGTACGGAAGGTGTCACCTGCCTTAAGCTCTTGGTTGATGTTCAGCCATACTTTGCGGCGGTCCATCTGTAGGCCTGGATCGATTTCCGCCTCTTGGCCGTTTACGAAGTAACGATGAGACGTTAGGAAAACAAAATCGACCTTACTTTCTGTTGTGTGTTGTAGAAGCTCAATAAAGCGCTTGTCGTAGATACGCTTCTCACCTTCGTGGAAGTGTTGAGCGCCTGAGTTAGACAGCTGAGCATCGACACCTGAGCGGATCTCAATCTTTGCATCGCTATTTAGCGCTTTCACTTCAACATCAAATGCCATCAAGTGCAGGTTTGCTTGCGAGAAGAAACGACGGAAGCGCATTTCGAAGCTGTTGCCTTCGTTGTTCGTCCAAGTAAATTCACGCGTCAGCTCACCGTTTTTAACATTAAGGCGGCGTGAGTAGTTACTCACTTCACCCGACTCAAGGTGGAAGCGGCGACCATCGATAAAGATCTCGATAGCACTCATGTCGGCTGCATTCGGTAGCTCTGTCACTTCATCAGCATCGAACTTGTTGTAAGTACCCGCGACAAACAAGTTGCGAACCTGACCAACGTATTTCTCTTCTGTTGCACTGCGAGCACCCATGTAGCCGTTACCTTGGCTCATTACGACTTCACATTTACCTTGGAAAGCAGAGTCGAACGCCGTCTCTTCAACGATCCAGTTTTTTAGTTCGCCTTGACCAGCGTTGTAATTCATAAACATCTTAAAATATCCCCGAAAATTAACCTTTAACAGCGGAAGAAATATCGTTTCCGACGAAGTAGCGTTGGAAAACCATAAACACAATAAGTACTGGGATTGTCGACAGGAAAGCGCCTGCCAAGATCAGGTTCCAGTCACCTGCTACGCCATAGGCGTTACGTAAACTCAATAGACCAACGGGCAAGGTGAAGGCATCAGCTGGGCTGTTGATCACCACTAATGGCCAGAAGAAATCGTTCCATGCACCTTGGAAACCCAAGATGGTTACCGACAAGATGGCCGGCTTGGCGAGAGGCATAAACACCTTCCACAGAATCACAGCTGGGCTCGCGCCATCGACAATCGCCGCCTCTTCCAGTTCTTTCGGAATGTTCTCGAAGAACTGCTTCATAATAAGAACCTGACCGGATGCCACGACCGCGGTGATCACCGCCCAAGGCGTGTTCAGAAGACCAATGTCTTTGTAGATCAGGTAGTTCGAAATAAACGTCACCTGCCCCGGAATCATCATGCTGAACAACATGAAAGCAAAAACAGCGCGCGCTCCAGTAAACTTCAGTCGTGCAAGGGCATAACCCGCAGTACAAGCAAAGAACAGCGTCAGCAGCACCTTACCAATCGCGATAAAGAACGAGTTGATGGTCCAGCTCATGAACAGGCTCTTGCCGGTATCCAAACTCACAGACTCGGTGTATACGCGAACGTAGGACTTAAACACGTAACCAATAAAGCCAGGTGCCGCGTTATCCCATGCCGCCACGCGGCCACGACGCTCCATCTTGCTTGGCGCCAGCGTGCTATCGATCAGTACCTGCCCACGTGGCGCTTCGACAGTAAGTGGTAGCGTAGCGATTTCAGGACCTGCACCGTCATAACGAATCGAGAATGACCATGTCTGGCTGTGACCCTGCTTCTCAACTTCGCGGCGGCCGCGCTTTTCGATATAGGTCACGTCTTGATTGGTGCTCACCAGGACTGGCTCACTTACCAGCGCGTAGTCAGCAGCAAAGTCAGTCACAATCGCTGCTGCCATGCCCGTGCCCGGACGGCGGCGAGGCACTTCGATTTTCGGTGTTACCAGCTCTTCGCCCGCTTCCACGGCATACGTCACGGTGAAATTAATGTCTGCGCCCGGCGCAAAACCGCCGAACATCGGGGCATTATTACCTTGCTTGCCGAGATCATAGGCTGCGCTCCAGTTACTTGGCTGAACCTGAGCAAAGCTAAACTTAAAAGGCTGCTCGAGTGGGTCATCTTTCAGACTTGCTAAAAATGCCACCACAAAGGTGCCTAGCATCACGGTCGCGACCAGCAGCAATGAGCTGTAAACCCAGGCCACCTTTGCCCAGCGGCGACGCGCCTGAAACTTGGCAATCTGCTCCATCGTTGGCTGGATAGGCGAGCTATCTGTATTGCTCGCGGTGAGTGAATTAGCCATCTGCTTTCTCCTTAACACCAAAGATTTTCTGCAGATAAACCACTGCCAATGTAATAAATGCCAGTACTAGTGCCGCTGCACTTGCCATACCGATTTGTGGCGTGCCACCCGGTGGGAATGCGTTGTGGTATACGTAGTAAGCAAGCGTGATTCGAGACTCCAATGGTGCAGCCGAGCCAAGCAGTGCCACCTGGTCAAACATTTGCAGCGTACCTATGATTGAGAATGTCACGACGACAAACGTCACAGGGGCCAACTGAGGAATCGTGATGTTCCAATGCTGCTGCCATTTGTTCGCCCCATCGATGTGTGCCGCTTCATACAGCTCACCCGGTATGCCTTGAAGACCGGCCAGGAACAGCAACATAAAGGTTGGGATCGTGGTGTAGATGTTCTGAATTACAATTGCCCAAAGCGTCAGTGGCATAGGACCAACATGGTCACGAGTGTTAAGCCAGTTCACCTCGACCACTTGTTGATTCACTTCAACCCAGCCCATTAAACTAGCAACGAGAGTGGCAACACCTGCCACCATGAATGACATGATGGCCCACGCAGGATCAAACCATCCCACAGGTAGCCCTTTCAGGCGGTCTTTGGACACCAACACAAACTGAGTTGCTATCGCCACCAAAGCAAAGCAGCTGATGTGCGGGAAGTGGTTAACAAGGTCAGTCACAAACCCATTGAGGTAACCATTTTTTTGGTAGAACCAAATGAAGATAAGCGTCACCGCCGCACTCGACAGAATACTTGGCAGATAGAAAGCCGTTCTAAAGAAACTCTTGGCGCGAATCTTAGAATTCACCAAGATAGCCAAACCCAGCGCAAGCACCGTCTGCACACACGTGACAATCAGTGAGAACCAAACGGTGTTTGCCAATGACAATAGAAACAGGTCATCGCTCAATAAGGCGGTAAAGTTTTTCAGTCCGACCCATACCGCATCGCTAAACAGGTCATAATCAGTAAAACTGAAGTAAACCGTGCGAACCAACGCGTAAAGGAAGAACACCACAAGAGTCAGTACAAATGGCCCAGCGAGGAGCCATCCATAGACTTGTTGACGTAAACGTAGAGAATTCATCGCTCAACTCACCTACTTTGCCGTCATTGCGTTGTATTTGTCTTGAGCTATCTTGATCGCTTGTTTTTGCGACATTTGACCAAGTAGAACGGAGTTAAGCGCTTCGTTGATTGGTGTCATCCACGCTGTTCCATGCTGTCCGAATGCAAACGGCTCAACGTTGCCTTCTAATGCACCTTTAAATACCTGCTGGGCTAGGTTGCTTTCGGCTGTGTTTTGCGAGAAGAACTCGGATTTACCCAGAGATTCTCGGCTTGGAAGAGCAAGCCCGGAGTCCAATACCCACTCTTGCGCTTCTTGACTGGTTAGAATTTCAACCGCTTTTTGCGCCGCTGCGATATTCTTACCGTCGGCGTTGATGCCCCAGGCTACGGTAAACAGTAAGTTACCTCGCTCACCAGAAACTGGGTCTTTTGGCATCATCGTCGTGCCGTACGGTAGGTTTGGTGCTTTATCACGCAGGTAGCCACTGATCCAGTTACCCTCTAAAGCAATGGCAGTTTCTTCCGTACCAAAACAGCCACCACCCCAGCCTTGACCGAGGTCAGTGGCAAGAATGCCTACCTCATCTTCAGTCACCAGACCGGTATAAAAGTTAAATGCACGTTCAAAGTTCTCATCAAGAACCGTTTGGCCTTTCTCATTAAACGGCTTCCAGCCTGTCGCTAACGCAAATGGTGCAAATCGAGCGTAATCAGGCATCACACACACACCCGAGACTTCGTCGCCCAGTTCTTGCTTTACCGCCACTAGCTTGTCGCGAAGCTGATCCCAAGAGTCTTCGCTCGTCGGATAATCAACACCAGCATCATCGAAAATGTCTTTGTTGTATTGTAAGGCGATGGTATTGAAGTCTTTGGCGACACCGTATTGGTCACCTTGAAGAGTAAAAGACGCGTTTAAGCTTGGAATCATATGCTTAGCGACAGAATTTAGTTCTGCGCTGTTAGCAGCCACTTTTCCCGATTGCACCATGGTGTTTGCGAAAACGACATCAATGTAGAATGCGTCTGGCGCAGTACCTGCAGAAAGGGAGTTAGTGATAAATTGTGAGAAATCCCCCTCTACCGCTTGGTACTTAACTTCGATGCCTGCCTTGTCAAAGTCATCAGCAAGCACATCGTTTACCAGTTTATTGAGAACCACGACATCGTTCCCTCCCCATCCAGCAATAGTGACTTCTGTCTTTTCTGCTGCATGCAAACCAAAACTAGCCGCGATAATCGCAGTCGCTGTCAGTGTCTTTTTCATCATGCTTCCTGTTCACGTTAAATTGTATACGTGGATTATGCATGAGTCACGTAAGCGCTTACGTTGCATCGATCACATTTTACTTTATGATGGATGGCGAGGTTCTTATTTATGCAATGAAGATCATGTTTTCTATAATTTTAGCTATTTCATTGCATACATATTGATGAAATGTATGTTATTAGCGTGCTAGATAGGTGGGAAAACAGGTGTTTCTTTGAAAGCCAAATGTCAGATACGTAAATTTTAAGTAAAAAAAACCGCACGACGAGGTGCGGTTTTTAAATAAGTAAAAAGCAGTCTAGCTACTTTCCCCTTTCCTGAGCGTAACTGAGACAACAGAGCCCACCGGCTCTTCACCTAGCATGGCACTTTCCAACATTTGCGCGACTTTGTCGGAGATTGCATCGGTATCTTGGACAATGGTGGTAAGCCCAGCAGCAATACCAGGCAACCCATCGTAACCAACAATAGAGAAATCTTGTGGTAGCTGGTAGCCACGGTCTTTTAAGGCGGCGATGACGCCCAGCGCTGTCTCATCGCATTCACACACGAAGCCTTGATAGGACTCAAGCTGCTTCTTATCCATGTTCATAAAATGTCGGTAAGCCGCAATTTCACCAAGCGGATCAGCACCCGTTCTTAACTCTCGCACTGGTAAAGCGTTACTTGCCATCACAGATAAGTAGCCTTGGTGTCTAAATTGATAGCCATCGCCATAGGTAGTAGGCGTTACAAAGCCTATCCCCGTCAGACCGTTATCTACCAGATGCTGAGCAGCCATTCGGCCACCATTAAAGTCATCAGGAGCGACCCAAAAAGAGCCCTCCGCCATACCAATACATACGTATGGAATGTTGTGCTGCTGGCAGTACTCTATCCTAGGGTCATTCGCCGTGATGCCTAGCAAGACGGCGCCACCAACTTGTGAGATCTCCAGCTCAGCAAAGCTCGAAGGTAAAAGGTTTAAGCCTGATTTACGCAACGCACCAGAGAGCGAGGGCCAAAGCATACCAATATAGCGCGACGCGTAGGCATCATGCGGGCCCAAAGAGATGGCAATGGTGTTCTTTCGACTGCCTGTTAATTCACGGGCGGAGCTGCTGGGTACATAACCCAACTGCTTACACGCTTCTAAGATTTTCTCTCGAGTCTTTTCAGAAATTCCAGGCTTGTTATTGAGCGCACGACTCACGGAGGCTATCGACACACCGGCAATTCTAGCTGCTTCATGGATCGTTGCCTTCTTGAGTTTCTCTTCATCTTGTTGAACCTGCACGGTCACACCCTCAAACTACGTAAACATTTACGCAATAATGGAGCATTTACGTAGTTTAAGCAAATGATTTATGCAGTAATGATAAACAAATCAAATTTAATCAGAGGCTTGTAGGTGTAAACCGATAACAAGACGTAAACAGCAACAGAGGTTTTCTCTATTGCTGACATACAAACTCCTCCAAAAGACTTTGGTAAACCACGTAATCTCGGTCGCTGAACACATTAAACACCACGCTATTAAGCTTGTTGGGATTGGCTTTTATCCATTCCACCGTCTCTTGAATCGCAATTGGTGTGGCCTGCTCAATGGGATAGCCATACACACCGGTTGAAATTGAGCACAGCGCAAGAGAATCAATACCTGACACCTTTTGCGAGATATCCAATACAGAGCGATAAGAGGAGGCAAGCGTCGCTCGGTCGGCTTCTTGCACTATCCCAGAAACCACTGGGCCTACTGTATGTATCACGTAGCGCGCTGGCAGATGATAACCACGGGTGATCTTCGCCTGTCCGGCGGCTTCATCGTGCCCTTGGATCTCCATAATGGTGTTGCAATCTCTTCGCAACTGAACACCGGCTCGGTTATGGATCGCGTTATCAATACATTTATGTCCCGGCTGAAAGCACCCAAGCATCTGATGATTGGCTGCATTCACTATGGCATCCACTTCCAACGTCGTAATATCGCCCTTCCATAAAACAATCTTGGTACTGCCAATCGTCAAGAACGGCATGGCCAACAGTGACTCGATTGACGTCATCTCTCGCTGCTGTTTTTCGGCCATAAGCAAAGCATCAAGTGCCGCTTCACCTTTAGGGCTCAGTGCGTTCGGCGGCAATAGGGTGATTGCAGCATCAATCCATTGTCGCTGCCGATTGGCATCACAATCAGCACGTTCCGGTGCACTCATGGCTGCCAACGTAGGCTCAAGCTCGCGCCAAAGCATTTCTAATGCCTCGTTCACCTCAAGCGCCACAGGCATTACTTGATAAGGCGTATTTAGCTCGATAGCCGATGCGTAGTCTTCTATATTTATCGTTTTCATCACGGCTCCAACTGAGTTTTAAGAAATAAAAAGGGTCACTGTGATAGTGACCCTCCTTGGAACGACTCGGTGTATTTACTGAAAACCAAACTTACCGTTGTCGTTTTTCCATTCAGATTTTGGCGGAATCACTTCAATGGTGTCCCAATGCTCAACAATTTTGCCATTGTCGACGCGGAACAAGTCGTAAAATGCCACGTGTTGATTCATGAACTTGCCTTCACTGACGGAAAGCACAAAGTTGCCCTCACCAATAATTAAGTGGTTCGCGTCGTAAACCATCGGCATACCCGCTTCAGCCAGCGCCTTCATCGCAACGCCTAACCCACTTAAACCGTCGGCAACGCCCGTGTTGTGTTGAATGTAATCAGAATCTTTGTCACCGATGAACATGCCAATCTTCGACATGTCTCCTCCCATAAGAATCGTTTTCACAAAGTCCGTGACTAAGGCTTTGTTGGCGTCGGTTTTATCTAGGTCTATGATTTCTGTTGCACCATCAAACTGGGTTCGACCACTTGGATTGGGCTCGGCCACCTCTTGCAGGTTATCCCAGTGCTCAACGATTAGACCATCTTCAAAGCGGAAGATGTCAAAGCCAGCTTTAGGGCCAAAGAAATTGTATTCCGTGTGCAGCGCTACATAATCACCGTCTTGAATAGTGCGAATCACATTCGCTTTCGCGCTGCCTTCGGGAAGCTGCTGTAACACCTCGCCAAAGCCTGCTAGTCCATCAGCCACACCCAAGTTATGTTGCGTGTAATTTTCGGGATTGATAAAGCCGATGGCACTTTGATCGCCAGTCTCAATGCTAGAAATGACGGCAACGGCCTTTTCGCGATTGGTCATTTCTTCTGCGCTTGCAATCGCAGTAACAGATAGGGCTGAAGCGGCTACAGCTGTCGTAGCGAATAGACGAGTAAGCTTGTTCATATTGTTTTCCTCTTGTTGGCTCGCAAACAATAATAGGAACAAGCTCGATGGAATTCCGTGTAGAAGTGAGTCGGAAAATGGTCAATATCGAACCCAAGACACAGGTTTTCGGCTAAATATGAGGGTCGGCGTACTGCTTTTGGAACTGACTTGGCGTCATATCTGTTTGGTTTTTAAAGTACTTTACAAAGTTACTGGCATCTTCAAAGCCAAAATCATAGGCGAGTTGCTGAGTTGTCACGCTACTCACTACCAAACGACGCTTCATTTCGATCGTCACAAACGCATCGATCATCTGCTTTGCGGTGAGATCCGTTGCCAGCTTGCAGATCTGATTGAGTGTTTTATAGGTCGTACCGATCTGTGAGGCATACCAGTTGGCGTCGCGTGTGCGCTCATAGTGACTTTGTAGAAGATCGAAAAACCGCGCTAACTTGACACTTTGCTCCTGCGACAGCTTATCGTGACGCTCTTCAGGCCTTAGCCTGTGCAGCATCAACGCGAAGGCAGAAAACAGATACATCACCACTAACGGATCTGTCTTGTCATGGGATATCTCTTTTAACACCTCATCAATGATTCGTTTGGCACTAAGGCAAGTATCACTATCTAAAGCCAATACAGGCGAGCGAGATTGATTCAGGTGCGTTGGCGTGTAGTTAGGAAGACGCATATTAGCGTGGACTTGGTCGAGAAATTCCTGGGTAAATATCACCACCTTGCCGACTGGTTGAGAGGCAAAATCGAAGCAGTGAACCTGTTCACGGCGCACAAAGACTATGCTTCCTGATTCAAATGGGTAGTTCTTGAAATCGACCATATGAGTACCCGACCCGCGTTCGATGTACACCATCATGAAAAAGGTGATGCGATGAGGGCGCTGCGGCGAGTGATCTTTGTATTCTCGTTGGTACAGAGATTCCAGATCGAAGATCTCTAACTCCGCTTGATTGGTTTTCTTATGGTCAAAGCCTATGGTGGGTATCTGCATCCATCCTCCCCATGTTACTGCTTGTATTTTAGTTAATTTTTACACACTCTGACACCAGACGTTTGGTCGCAATCGACAATTTTGAGTGTCATAATTGAGAGATGGTGTATTTGGTATGGTCAACATGAGCAATAAGATAAACGTCATCACCCTCCCGAAGGGAAACCCCTGTCAGATCATCGACAGTGCCATCGATGATGAGGGCGGGATTATTGGTGCTCATCGACATGATTACTTTGAGATCATTTGGTGTCTGGATGATGTCGGCAAACAGAGCATCGATTTTGTCGAATACCCGAGTAAAAAAGGACGCTTTTTCACCATCGCACCGGGACAAGTACACGAGACCGCCGAGCTCACTGACAATTATCGAATGATGATTTTCTCAACCGACTTTCTGGAGAATCGTCCGCGCCATCAACGTATGTTCAATGCCGTGTTTCGCGCCCACGATGACCAACAGCCCTACTTTGATACCTCTAATGATGGGCTAGACTATTTCGAGCCTCTATTTGCTCTGTTATTGGATGAATTCCACCAGCCACAAACCGATTGGGATCTGATTGAGTCACTGCTAACCAGTTTTTTGCGCTACCTACTGAGATTTTCCATCGACACAGAAGACAAACAGGTGGTCAAAGATGCCCGCATGACCAAGGTCCTAGAGTTAATTGAACGCCACTATCGCTCGCAGCGCCACGTTCAGTTTTATGCCGATGCCCTATCCATCACCAGTAAACGCCTCAACGAACTCACCAAGAAGCATGTAGGCAAAACCATTACTCGCCTTTTGCATGACCGAATCCTCTTGGAAGCCAACCGAGACTTACTGTTTTCCACCAAAACCGTAAAAACCATCGCTTTAGACTTGGGCTTTGATGATCCTTCTTATTTTGGACGCTTTTATCGAGGTCAAATGGGTGAGTCTCCCGCTGAATTTCGAAAACGAACGTCCGAATAGTGCCAGATAATGGTCACAATCTCCCTTTCTTAGCCCAGTTTTGGTAACGATAATACCAGTAATAGAGTTCGTATTACTTTCAACGTATTTTGGTTATCAATGAGCATAAATCTAAAATCTGATCCGATTCAGAAATCGTTTATTCAGTATTTATTGCCCGCTTTATCGGGCATGGTCATCAAGTCCATCTTCATCATGGGAGATGCGTGGTTTGTAGGCAAAGGTGTCGGTGCCGAAGGTCTAGGTGCTATTGCCCTCACGATTCCCGCGTACTCGCTGTTTTCTGCTATCGCCATGATGATAGGTATTGGTGGTGCTGCGTTGATGTCGATTGAGTTTGGTAAAGGCAACCTCAAGATCGGTCAAACCTTGTTTAGCCAATCGATGCTAGCAACTGCGATTATCACAACGATTACTGTCGTGTCTGCTTTAATTTGGCTTGATGAGATCATTGCTCTAATGGGAGCCAGCGGCTACATGGCACAGCTCGCGCACGACTACTTAGACATTATGCTCAAGTTCTTCGTGCTCTACGCATTAGCTTGGGTCATGTCTTGCTTTGTGCGCAACGATACCAACCCGAAACTTGCCATGTATGCCATGTCATTTGGCGCAGTGACAAACCTTGCCCTTGATTACCTATTCGTACTCGAGTTTGGTTGGGGTATGAAAGGCGCCGCCTACGCAACCGCTATTTCACAGGGCGTCATTGCAACGATTCTACTGACTCATTTTTGGCAGCAAAAAGGACAATTACGTTTTAGTCTGGAAGGTCTAGGGCTCGATAGAATCGGTCAAATTTTGAAAATTGGTGTACCGACATTTTTTATTGAGATCACCTCAGCGCTGACCATCTTGTTGTTTAACTATGTGTTGCTCAGCCAATTTGGAGAGGGACATATCATCGCTTACGGCTTAACAGCCAACGTGGGTGTGTTTGCTTTGTTTGTGATTGTTGGCATTAACCAAGCGTGTCAGCCAATTATTAGCTTTAACTATGGCGCCAGTAAAACCGATCGCGTAAACAGTACGCTCAAACTTGGACTCGTGACCTCTATTGGCAGTGGCTTTCTGTTCTTGTCGGTCATTTGGTTTACTGCAGAAGACGTAGCGCGTTTTTACTTAGGTGCCGACAGTGAGCTGCTAGAGCTTTCGGCCACTGCACTGCTGTTTTTCTTCTACGCCACACCATTGATGGGATTGAATCTGGTGGTAGCGAATCTGTTTCAAGCGATAGCTAAACCGAACCAAGCAACCGTTATTTCACTGGCTCGTGGTTTTGTGTTCGTCGCGCTGGGTGTCATCTTATTACCAGGCGTATTCCCAACCAATGGCATCTGGGCAAGTATCTTGTTTGCCGAAGGCGCCACCGCGTTAATAAGCCTAGTACTCCTATTTGCCTTTATGAGAAGACAGAAACTGACCCTAGCCGAGGCTTAAGGGTTGTGCAAAGGCGCTTAATCTAAGACATAAGAGAGCAGCTTCTCGCGCAGCCAGATATTGGCTTTGCTATTCTGCTCTCTTTTGTGTCCCATCAGTACATAATCAACCGACAGAGAGTTAAACGGAGCCTCAAGGATCTGCAAGCCAAACTGCTCCGCAAACTGCGTTGCCATACTGACACTTGTCATGCCAATACTTTCACTACTTGCCACTAAGGCCATCAAAGCAAGTAAGGACTCACACTCTGCAGCAACCTTGCGTGGCTGAATATGCTCCTCGGTAAAATAATCGACTAGAAATATCTCTTCACGGCGCAGCTTCAAGGTAATGTGCTTTTCTTGATAGTAATCTTGAGTACTGATGTTGCCTTGGATTCGTGGATGGTTTTTGCTGGCTATGACGCATATTTGATCGGAGAAAAACGGCTGAGTAAAGTGGCTCGACGTCGAGGACTCAGAAAACTCTATCGCCAAATCGGCTTGTCTTAGATTGAGCTTTTCAAGCAGCTCTGCCTCACTGACTGTCGTCGGACACAAGACGACCTCACAGTTGCCCAAACTCTTATCTGCTTCAATTTTCGGTACCAGTTTGAGCATGACCGGCTCTGTGGTGTAGACAACAAATCGGCGCTTACCCTCAACGGTGAACTCCTGCGCATCAGTCAGCGTGTTCTCAATCGCCTCTAATGCAGGCTCTATCTGACGTGCCATTTCATGCGCTAAATGTGTTGGAGCAATGCCTCGACCGTCTCTCACAAACAACTTCTGCCCAAGCTGGTTTTGCAGTCGCTTTAGTGCGCCACTAACACCCGGTTGAGTGAGATTTAACACCTCTGCAGCCACCGTGATGGATTGGCAGCGGTAAACGGTTAAAAACACCCGCATTAAATTAAGGTCGAAATCGGAAAGCGTCATAATTCATAGCCAGCTGTTATGTATTAACTAAATTACATTGCATGTTTGCTTATGAGTCAAGTGGGTATAGTGATCTCGTTTCCTGTTAATTCTGTGATGAGGTTATTTATGCTTCGAGCTCTAACTCCTTCGACTCTCGCTATCGCTGTTATGGCATCTTTTGCGGCCCACGCTGACTACGCTGGTCTTGAAGACTACCAAGGCAAACCAGCCAGTGCCCATACTCTTGAGGCTAACCAAGCGCTTGCTGCCACACTTCCGTGGGAAGATACCTCTGCCTTTGATCGCACCAAGCGCGGTCTTATCGCCGAGTTTGGCACTCATGAAGCGGGCGAGCTAAAGAATCGCTTTGAGTTTATGGCTGAGCTGTCTGTGGATGCGATCCCGCCTACGGTCAACCCTTCTATCTGGCGCCAAGGTATGCTCAACTACGCGGCTGGTGGTCTGTATGAAGTAACGGATGGCGTTTATCAAATCCGAGGCGCCGATCTTTCTAATATGACCATCTATCGCACCGATAATGGCTACGTGATTCACGATCCACTGCTGTCACGCGAAGCGGCAGCGGCGTCATGGGATTTTGCTAAGCAGCATCTACCAAAGATCAATGGCGAGCATAAAATCACGGGGATGATTTACTCACACATGCACGCAGACCACTTTGGTGGATCTCGTGGCATCTACGAGTCTGGCGACTTTAGTGAAGGCGCACCTATCTACGCACCAAAAGATTTCATCAAAGAGTTGGCGGATGAAAACGTCATCGCAGGTACCGCCATGGGTCGCCGCGCGAACTATCAATATGGCACAACGCTGGATAACGATGAGAAAGGCATTGTCGATAACGCTCTAGGGCTAGGCACCTCTCGTGGTGAAGTGACCTTAGTTGCGCCAACTACAGAAATCCAAGAACGTGAAAAAGTCATTACCATTGATGGCCTCGATTTCCACGCGATCAATATGCCAGGCGCTGAAGCCCCAGCTGAAATCGTGCTGTATGTGCCTCAGTATCGCTCACTGAACACCGCAGAGCTGACTTATGACGGTATGCACAACATCTACACTTTCCGTGGCGCAAAAGTTCGTGACGCGCTTGTGTGGACCAAGTACCTCACTGAGCTGAAGATGCGTTATGTAGACTCAGGGTTAGTCGACAACATTCACGCAGCTCACTCGGCGCCAGTTTGGGACGATCCAGAGACAAAAATCAACGAAATCTCTGAGTACATGACGCTACAACGCGACAACTACGGTTTCATTCACAACCAAGCAATGCGACTTGCTAACCACGGTGTGACGATTCACGATGTTGGTCGTGAGATTGAAAAGCTAGTGCCTGAGTCTCAAAAGCAGACATGGCATACCAATGGTTATCATGGCTCATACAGCCACAATGCGCGCGCAGTGGTCAACCTATACTTGGGTTATCACGATATGAATCCGGTTAACACCAACCCTCTACAAACTAAAGAGAAATCGTGCGTTTACGTGGAAGCGGCGGGTGCGGAGGTGTTGTATGGCGCAGGTATGGAACACTTCAATCAAGGTGCGTATCAAGAGGCATCACAGCTGTTTAACGACCTAGTGCAATGCGACCCGAATAACGTGAAATATCGTTATGCCCTAGCAGACAGTTTTGAGCAGCAAGGGTATCAGTCAGAAACCATGGCATGGCGTAACTCCTACCTTCAAGGTGCGGTTGAGCTTAGAACCGGTGAAATCAAACCATCGATCAAACTGGCATCTGCTGACGTGATTGCCAACACGCCAACAGGCATGTTCTTAGACTTCATCGCCGTGCGCCTCAATGCAGAAAAAGCAGAACAAGCGGGTCTAGACTTTACCTTTGGGCTGTATCACCCAGATGTGGAAGAGCGTTACTATGGCGAAGTATCAAACGCAAACATGAGTAACATCGAAGTGGAGACATTGCCTCTGACCAACGTCGAGCTGGTAATCAATAAAGCCGACCTTACTCAAGTAGCGCTTGGGCAGACTACGCTTGATGAGCTACTAAAATCGGGGCAAGCGGGAATCAAGGGCAATGCTGAGCTTATAGGACAGCTAGCCGCGTCGCTTGATGAGTTTGACGGCATGTTTGAAATTCTGCCAATGCCGACTAAATAGGCTTTCCACTGAGCATCGGCTCAAACAACACTCACACCATAAGAAGCCCAGAGCACACGCTCTGGGCTTAGTCATTTTAATATAAGCCAATTATTTTACTTAAAACAGACATCCGCCCATCTCGCCAACCCGGCCGTCACTGAGCCAAAATAATTCCCCGACACAACTGGGATATTCGGCAATACATCCTGAACCGCAGTACGCAAAACAGAAGAGCGCGCAGAACCGCCTGTCATGTAAATCACATCAGGTAAGGTGCCCGCTTGCTGCGCCGCTTCTTTCACCAGCGCTTGAATTTTCTTCGTTGGATTATCGATCGCCACCGCCATGTCTGATTGAGTTATCTCGATACCCACATGCTCAGAATACAGATCGAGCATGGCTTGGTAATCAGCGCTTTCCTCTAGCGCAATCTTGGCTTTTTCTGCTTCACGAATCACCGCATAACCAAGCGTTTCTTGATGCAAAGCGACAAGGCGATTGACTTTTTCTGGCTCAAGGGCTTCTTTTGCCAATAATCTCAGCTCTTTTAAGTTATCGTGAGCGTAAAATTTTCGCTGAGCTTGCACATCGTTAATAGCAATAGGATTCCAGAACTGTGTCACGGGAATATCTAAGCCAGAGTGGCGCTTGGTGCCCATACCAAACGCATGCATGAAGCGGCGAAACGCAATATAGATATCCAGATCATTACCGCCCACCAGCTGTCCGGTATGCGCGATAAGGGATTGTTGTCGGTCGTTTTTTCCAACCCAAGACGGCCCCATCTGAATATAGGAGCAGTCTGTGGTACCACCGCCGATATCGACAACAAGTACGTTCTTGTTTTCGGTTAAGGTAGACTCAAACTCTAGCCCGGCTGCCACAGGCTCGTACTGAAACTCGACGTCTTTAAAACCAGCACGATTTGCCGCACGCAGCAATATCCCTTCAGCTTGCTGGTTAGATGCATCGCCACCACGTCCAAGAAAGTTAACAGGTCTACCAATGACCGTCTGCTCTATCGCGCGGTCGAGATTTGCTTCAGCGCTGCGCTTTACGTTACTCATCATGGCGCAAACCAGATCTTCGAAGAAGGAAAGCTGCATATCACGCAGCCCCATGGCACCTAGGAAGGACTTTGGTGACTTGATGTAATACACGTCTTTCGGATCTTCTAAGTAAAGATTAAGCGCTTGCTCGCCAAACAAGACATCACTCGGAATCACCTCTATACCTTCTTCACGGTTCAGCTTAACGGCGCGCCTCAACACAGCCTCACCAATGTCGTTAGACGGACGTATGTCCAGACAGCGAAACAGATACTCTGAGACCGTTTCGGCAGTCGGCGCGCACAGTGTTGATGCAATGTAGCAGTTATCCCCTACCAGTGGGATTTGCTCTACGTTGCCATTATTTAGGTGTGCAACGGAGCAGTTTGCGGTTCCGTAATCAAAACCGATAGCCATAGAAATTACCTCAACACGTGAAAAAGGGCGGCAAAGGATAGCAGCCTGAAAATGAAGTTCAAGTGGCGTAACGTAAACCCGTCACTGGTAGATGGGTCAAATGCAAAAAGGGCTGCAAAACGTCGCTGCACCCCATGATGTTTGTTTACACTGTAAAGCGAGATTTAGTCGAAAATAGCGATGCTCTGCCTACTCACCGCCACTAATTCTCCCCGATTATTCCAAATGTTCGCCTGCGCGTGGGCGTAGCCTTCAGCAGCCTGTCGTGTGTGAGACTGATAAGCAAACCAATCTTCAGGCTGAACGGGACGATGAGGATGAATAAACTCTAAGTTCCACATCATAGAGCTCGCCGGCGCTGGCGTGTCCATCATTTGCAATACGCCTGGAGGCCATGCATCGACTAAACAAATAAGATGGGCATCAGAGATGAGTTTTGGTGCCACTTTAAAGCGCATCCAACCCCATGTGTGGGAGTCTTTACTCCCAGTGAAAGGCAGATGTCCGCGAGCTAATGCTAAATCAATATGAGAGGTGTAGTTTGGTGCCCCCTGTTCTATGGTTGGAAACCTAGGAAGATCATCGGGCACTGGCATAATGTGATTATCGTTATTTTTAACGACAATGCTAGAGTCACGATCTGCGCCAAAGCAACCTTGTTGGAACACCGCAACCTTTCCATTTTGAATCAGTCGCGCACTCAGTTGAGAGACACTTTTTCCTTCACGAAGCACTTCTACTTCGAAGGTAAACGGCACATCTACGAGTAAGGGTCCGACAAAATTTGTGTTGAGAGACCGTAAAACGCGCTCCCCACTCAGATGAGACTGCATCACGGTATACAGCAATGATGCGGATAATCCTCCAAAAACCGTACGCCCTTGCCCCCATGACGTAGGGATCGACATATGCTCACCAGTTTGCGCGCAGAGCTTGGCTTTTGCTATTAATTCGTCGAAGTGCATCCCTACCACCTTATGTTAACGCCTTGTTACTTAACAATAACTGGTCGGATGGGTTGCTGCAAGAGGCGTAACCTAATTTTGTTACACTTCACACACATATTGCATTAACATTTTATTATTAACCCAAACAAATCATTAACCAAAGAGTCTCTATGGTTCTAAAAGCTGATAGCGCCTACCCAACTGGTTTAATTCACGCAATCCAACTTGATGGGCAGGGCGGACTAATCCCATGTAATAAAGGGATCAATAAGATCTGGCAAGAGCGAGAGAAGCTTGTTTGGCTGCATTTCGACTACAGTGTCGCCACGACGGTTGACTGGATCACAGCGCATAGTGGTCTCAACGAGATTGCTATTGATGGCTTGACCAGCGAAAGCAGTCGCCCGCACATTCTGAAAAGAAAAAACAATGTGCTTGCCAACTTTAGGGCTATCAATCTCAATCCAGAGTCCGATCCTGAAGACATGGTCTCACTAAGGATTTGGACTGATGGAACTCGGATACTCAGCACGCGACGTCGTCCGCTAATATCCACCAAAGAAGTACTCGAGTCGCTGGAACGTGGTGAAGGTCCTCAAACAGTTCCAGAGCTGCTCATCAACTGGCTTGACGCCATTACCGCGAAACAAGAAAGCAGTCTTAGCCGGCTAGAAGATCATGCACTTGAGCTCGAAGAAGCGGACTTTACCTCGAGCAACAACGATTATCGAGAGCAAGTCAGCCAATTGCGTAAGGTCTGTATCAAACTTCGCAGACATCTATCTCCCCAAAAAGAGACGTTGAATCAGCTCGCAACCTCTAACTTAGAGTGGCTCAACGAGCTCGACAGTCTCAAGATCAAAGCGCTGCTCGATAGACAGCTGCGCTGCCTTGAGAATATCGAAATGCTACGAGAGCATTCCATTTTGATGATGGATGAGCTAAACGCTATCGACGCGGAGACGCTTAACCGACGTACCTACGTATTCACAATCATCGCTGGGTTATTTCTGCCCCTGGGTTTTTTCACAGGCTTGCTAGGCATCAACGTGGGTGGTATGCCAGGCACAGAAAATCCTTTTGCATTTTGGGTGGTTACCGCTCTGTGCGTCTTGTTTGGTGCAGGCTCTGTGGGATGGGCACTGGCCAAGCGTTGGCTGTAGGGTTTCGATCACCATTGACGACTGTAGAATGATTATTCTACACTATGGGTAGTATAATCATTCTACCTTGTGGTGTTTTCTATGTCGCAACAACAAATTGCAGAGAACCTAGAACGTGCTTTTTCACAAAAAGGCTTCGCTGAGCCGAGTGTCGCTGAGCTAAAAGCGCTGTCTGGCGTAAGCATGCGCACTCTATACAAATACTTCCCCTCCAAAGAGAGTATGGTCGTTGGCGCATTGGACTATCGTCACCAACGCTATCTCGCGCTACTAGAGCAGTGCGCACAGCACAGTGGCCTAGACGCTACACTTGCAGCGTTTGATGTTCTCGGTAATTGGATGAAAGAACACGCCCCGAAAGGCTGCCTTTCAGTCAATGCTCTGGCCGCCTTTCCTGACAACTCGGACATAAATTCGACAGTTGAAAAGCACAAACAACAGGTTATCGATTTACTCGCCAAATTAAGTGGACGAGATGATCTCTCTCATGCTCTTTTTGTATTGCATGAGGGAACGACAACCGCTTATCCCATTTTAGGTGAATCGGCGATTACCGCTGCCAAAGTAGCCATCACTACTTTGTTTACCACTAATTCAACAAGCTACTAAGAAGGAATCCACCTATGAGCACGGTAATGACTGGCGTACAGCTGATTGGTCATGGCGAGCTAGACCAGCTAGACATTCGAAACGATATTCCCGTACCAGCGCCTAAAGCCGATGAAGTTCTGATAAAAGTCAGCGCGGCTGGCGTCAATAACACCGACATCAATACACGTATTGGTTGGTACTCAAAAGGCGACAACGACAGTGAAGATGCAGGTTGGGCTGGAAATGCGCTAAAACTACCTCGTATTCAAGGCGCGGATGTGTGTGGTCATATTGTTGCGGTAGGTTCGAATGTAGACGCGAGTCGCATCGGCGAACGCGTACTGATTGATCCATGTTTGCGTTACGTCGACGGTCAGAAACTTGAGCATTTTTGGTACTTTGGCTCTGAGTGTGATGGCGGATTCGCGGAATATACGACTGTAGACGCTCGTCAAGCTTACAGTGTAAATTCTAGCTACACCGACACTGAGCTTGCGTCATTTCCGTGTTCTTATTCGACCGCAGAGAACATGTTAACGCGCGCTAAGGTTGCCGCTGGCGATGTCGTGTTGGTGACCGGTGCTTCTGGTGGCGTCGGCTCTGCAGCGATTCAGCTAGCCAAAGCTCGCGGAGCAACAGTAATTGCCGTCACCAGCGAATCTAAGGCTGCCACCTTACTTGAGATCGGTGCTGACAAAACCGTCTCGCGTGGTCAAAACTTAGTAGAAGCGCTGGGACAAAACAGCGTGAACGTCGTCATTGACCTTGTTGCGGGACCTCAGTGGCCGGAACTGCTAGACGTGATGGCATCAAAAGGACGATATGCGGTTTCTGGTGCGATCGGTGGACCTATGGTTGAGCTGGATGTTCGTACCTTGTATCTCAAGGATCTTTCTTTCTTCGGTTGTACCGGACTGGAAGACGAAGTGTTCCCGAACCTCATCAGTAGAATTGAAGCTGAGCAGATCAAACCGCTGGTGGGCAAGACATTTGAACTTGCCGAGATTAAACAGGCTCAAATCGAGTTTGTTGAGAAAAACCACATTGGTAAGATTGTTCTGAATGTGAGTGCGAACTAGCACGGTAGAGATGACGCATTCATACTGAAACTCTCGAGGGCGCTTAGGCGCCCTCTTTTCTTTGATTATTTTCTTCTCGCTGGCAGCATATCCGTCATAGAGCCTTCTACGACTTCAGCGGCAAACGCGAACGTCTCCGCGAGTGTCGGGTGTGCATGAACCGTATGAGCAATATCCTTCGCTCGGCCACCTAGTTCAAGCACAGCTGCAGCTTCATGAATCAACTCTCCGGCATTTTCTCCGCAGATACCAGCACCAATAAGTGTGCCTGTGTGTTTGTCGAACAGCGCTTTCGTTACCCCGTTGGTGGCATTAACACTTTGCGCACGTCCACTTACTAACCAAGGCACTTTACCAACACTGTATTCCAGCTCTTGCTCTTTCGCTTCTTTCTCTGTTATCCCTACCCATGCAACTTCAGGGTGGGTATAAGCCACTGAAGGAATCGCAGCTGGAGTGAAGGTGGAATCTAAACCCGCTATCACCTCAGTTGCCACTTTACCTTCGTGCGTGGCTTTGTGCGCAAGCATAGGGCCTTTGACTATGTCACCAATCGCGAAGATGCTTGGCACATTAGACTGCATCTTTTCGTTCACCTCGATAAGTCCCTTCGCATCTGTGGTAACACCTATGGCTTCAAGACCGAGATTCGATGTGTTTGGCGCTCGACCTACGGCGACAAGCACGGCATCAAATAACGTTGGCTGTGGCGCCTTCTTCCCTTCGAAGCTAACTAAAATACCCTCAGCTTCAGCGCTCATCTGTGTGACTAACGTTTTGGTTAAGATTTGGTAGGCTTTCTTGGTCGCCTTTTGTAGCGGCTGGATAATGTCTCTATCTGCACTCGGAATGATATGATCTAGCGCCTCCACTATGGTGATCTTAGATCCAAGCGCTGCATAGACCTGAGCCATTTCGAGCCCGATAATGCCACCCCCCACGATAAGAAGGTTCTCAGGGATCGTCGACACCTCAAGTGCGTCCGTCGAATCCCAAATACGGGGGTCATCGGGTGCAATAGGCAGAGGGATAGAGTGCGAGCCAGTAGCGACGATCGCTTGTTTAAACTCAATTTTTTGTTCACTTTCCCCATTCACAACCAGGCTGGTGGGAGAAATAAACTGCCCTACTCCATGAACACGGATGACTTTTCTCGCCTTGGCAAGATTCGCAATACCTTTGGTAAGGTCAGCTATCGTCGACTGCTTGTACTCACGTAGCGCGTTTATATCCACCGTCGGCTCACTGAAAGCAATACCCATGGATTGACCGCGTCTTGCTTGCTCAATCAACGACGTAGCATGAAGCAAGGCTTTTGATGGGATACAGCCAACGTTGACGCAGACACCACCTAAGGTCTCTCTGCTCTCAACAATGCATACCGAGAGCCCTAAGTCGGCTGCTCGAAAAGCTGCGGTATAACCGCCGGGTCCACCACCGAGTACGGCAACATCTACGTTGATAGAATCCGTCATGCTATCTCTCCTTCTATATCTGGTTGGATTTGCGAGTATTTTGCAAAGCGAGCCCCAGTATAGACTGGGTAAATGTCTGAGCAGTGTTAATTTTTGTCGGTAAGTGACCTAGGTTTCAAACTTCCCTTTATCTGTCATAAATAGCGGTTAGTATTAGCGCTCTTGCAAAAAACAAATGATTCACGCTACCCAACATGCGAAATAAAGCACTACTCACTATTCTGGCACTGTCTCTTTCTGGTTGTTCCTCTTATCAAATGAACCAGTTAGGATTTCGTTCGTCTCCTGTTAATGTATACCCAAACTACATGAACACTATCGAACTTTGTGAGGTCGCAAATGGGTATCGTCCGACTAATCAAACCATGGTAGCAGTCAGCAGCGAGCAATCTAAGCGCAGTCTTACTCATGATCGTTGTGACGACCTAGTCAAAGAGCTCTACTTCAGCCGTTTCATCAAAAACATTACCATTACGCGTCCAGAAAAAACAGAGGAGCCGGTGCCGACTCCACTTCCCGCTAAACCGCTCCCTCACCCTGTAGTTCAGCCTCAATAGGGTGATAAGCCAGCACGTTAGCTCGCTTCAGCATCCACATCGCAATTGTCGCCACTATCATGACCAAGGCAGCAACGGCAAATCCTACTTCTATGAGCTGGTAGTGTGCTAGGTAGGCAATCAATATGTAGCTACCGCTCTGTGCCGCTGTTGTAAATAGTTTCATACCGCCGTCCACTCGTCCCCTGACTGAGTTATCGACGTCATGATGTAGCTTGTTTACCCTCGCAATTCGGTTCGTCGCGTTAAACAATCCCATAAACAGTGCAATAACAACGATGGATAAGGGAGAGAGCGTCATTGCCATTATGGCGAGCAGCAAACACATCATCACCATACTCGCCACCATCAATTTTTCGTGTCTCACACGCGTCATCACTTTAACAATCGCTAAGCCACATAGCATCGCACCGATACCATAGTTTATCTGCCACCAGGCAAACCACTCGCCCGATACCAAGTTCTCTGATAGATAAATGGGCACTAACTTCGACAAGTACGTCATCATTGGGTAACTCACGCACGATAAGGCAATAAACAAAAAGAACAGTGGTGATTGACTGAATATTCGCTTCGACTCTCCCAATTGCTGATGGAAACGAACAACGTTCGCCGTTTTTCTCGAGGTCTGATGCTGAATCGCCATAAAACACAGTAGGGCTAAAGCTGTGAGTGCACTTGTGAGCATTGCGAAGCGATCAATTGTCCAGACTTCCAACAACCACACGCCCATACCACCGGCACTCAAAGTGGTGATCTGCATGACAATTTCTTGCTGGCTCGATACTCGACCATATTCACTCGCCTTGTATAGCTCCTGAGTAAATGCCCCGTTAGTTGACCACGCTAAATCACTAGCTAGCCAAAATACCAACAAACACGAAGCGAGGATCCAGATATTTACTCCAACAAACCAACTAACTACGACAACGCTGATGGCTGATAGCATTTGGATTAGCTGAGAAACAGCCAAAATATGTTTACGAGAGTAACGATCAATTGCGGTTGCGAAGAACGGAGTAAACATAAAAGAGAGCAGCGTACAGACTAAAGTCACGACGGCGAGAAATGTGCCGTTATTCCCTTCACTTAATATGGACCAAGGCAATGCCATGAGCATCATTCCCGATGCAATTCCATCAAACATCAATCCTGATAAATGTAACCTTCTGTTGTGCATTGTCGCTTCTCCCTGTTCCTGTGACTGAAATCAAGGATAAAAGCTCAACTTAACTTGAGGTCAAGCTATAATTAGAAGAAAAATAAGGAGAAGTTATGGAACTTTCAGTTGGCCAGGTCGCCAAACGTGCAGAGGTTGCGGTCTCCGCACTGCATTTCTATGAGCAAAAGGGGATGATTACCAGTTGGCGTAATCACGGCAATCAGCGTCGCTATGACAGTTCTGTGTTACGACGAGTCGCTGTTATCAAAACTGGACAACAACTAGGACTGAGTTTAGAAGAGATCAAACACGCCCTATCTAGTTTGCCTCTCAATCGAGCGCCTTCGCAAGAAGAGTGGGAACAAATGGGTAAAAACTGGAAAGAGATTCTGGATCACAAAATTTGGCTAATGACCAAACTCAGAGATGAGCTAGGAGAATGCATTGGCTGCGGCTGTTTGTCGATGTCGCGCTGTCGTTTACGTAATCCACAAGACACGCTTGCAGACACACTCGGAAATGGCGCGACCTTATGGAAATCTGAATAGACGCTGTACGAGTCCCATTTAAAACGACTTAAACTAAAATGTCCTCTTCTTTGAGTTTAGGCGCGAACGTAATAATTTGTTTGTTGTAACTGAAGGTCGCAGGCCCGTGTGTGGACTTAGTCGTGACTTTTTCGTCATCAAACTGAACTGTGACCCTAGTATGCGTTTGAACTAAAGACTCGACCGTATTAAGTTCTAGCTTGGCGTACAGTTCGAGTTCGATACGCTCTTTCTCTTCATTAAGTTTATCTATCGCTTCAGTGTCAGCACTGTTTAATGCTGCAAGTTCAGCGTTCTGCTCTTCTGTGCGTGATGACTTCGGAATCTTCTTCAACTCAATCTCACGACGAATCGACACCATTTTTTGTTCTTGAAGAGCCGTATATCGAGATTGTAGCTCCTCAAACTTTTCAGCATAGTGTTTGTAGTTTGCGAACGCCTCAATATAAGTGGCCGTATCACCCTCAACACCAAGTTGGTTACAGATAACTTTGCCACCGACCTTAGCTTCACCACCGCTAAGCGTACCTTGTTTCTTGTTTCCACCGGTGACCAACAGATCACCGCTACAAGCGATGTCGTTATTCAAACTGTGTACAGTAAACTGAACGTCCCCACGCGCCTTGATGGTGGCAAACTGCGCGTAGTTTGCAACAACATCACCACCAGACTCTATGTGGCAAGACTTGGGTTCGCCATCATCTACATTATGCCCGATGATGCCTTTTGCAATGGCTATATCGCCCTTCGCTTTAAGAGAAGCAGATTCGACGAAACCGCCGACAGTGATCGCCCCCGTCGCGGTCACTTCCATATTAGGTTCAACGTTTCCAGATATAACAACACTACCTTTGAACTTGATGTGTCCAGTGGAAATATCAACCTTACTCAAACAAAGCGCTTCATCAATTTCAACGCCTGATGCTTTAATAACAGGCATTCCTGACATGGTAGAGAGTAACGTATTAGGATTGTCTGGCGAAAAGCGGGTTCCGGCACCCGGCTTTAATGGCAAATCTTTCACTGGACGAGGTGGAATAATAGCCCCCGTGACGGTGTATCCATTCTCACCTGGTTTAGCTGGAATGCGGCGCATCACTTGTTCGTTCTCACCAACAGTGACTACAGCCCCGAGATCTCGCATATCTACCTTGCCATTTGGTCCTGAAGCTTGAGGCTTCAATACCCTATCTTTAGGGTCGGCAACCAACGGAATAAACTGAGCATCTTTACCCTCTTTTGGTCGCTTGCCTATTGCTACAGGCTGCGTGTAGCTTTCGCCACTTTTAAGTTGCTGACTCAACAGCAGCACCTTCTTCAGTGCTTTCTTATTAATGCCTTTTACGACGCGAGCCTGAGTTAGCGCAGAAATGATATCCGTTGGCGTCAAAGCATCACCACCATAAGCACCTTCAACCTTGATACTTGCCAACATATCTTGCTCACTGAGTATGACCTCAGCCGTTGCATTTTTCACTTGAGCAAGTGTTAGCCCTGAAAAAGCGTCGCCTTTAGCGGCTTGGGCAGATTTGATAAATTGAATGACCGAAGTCTCATCGACAAAGAATGCTTCTGCATTTAACTCTTTTAATGCATTTCCTAGCAATGCGACTTCCAAAGCCAACCCCTGCTCATACTCTTTTGGTAACTGAGCAAAGACTTGTTTTTGATCTGATGAAAGGCTGAGTACACTTTTCCACATGATTGACGATCATTTCCTTATGCGATTTCACGCTCGCATACAGAATGCGAATGTGATCATGCTTCAATAACTATCAATTATATTAGTGAAGTCTCACTACTGAGACTACATGAGTTTTCTAAAACTACGGGGGCGCTCACGGTAATTAGTTCAATAGTTTGAATGTCGTAGGAGAAACATTGTTCGGTATGTCCAGCAGTCATCAACAAGGTCTCGTCGATTTACACTGTAAAAATAGAGAGGCAATTTACACTGTAAAAGCATAGTCAGCTTTACAGTGTAAATCAGGGAAAGAGACTATTTACACTGTAAACGTTCAATGAGCTGCTTTAGTTGTTGCCGAAAAGCCTGCTCTGTTTGTTTTCTTCCAGTAAAGCCAAAGTGCTTTGCAGTCTGCTCCCACTCCCATTCTTGAGCTATGACGGCCACTAATAGCAAAGGAAGCTGCTCATTTATCTCTTGCTCATTGCATTGAAGCAGTGGCAACAGAAACGGGCTAACTGTGTTGAAGGCATTACCTCCCTCTGCATAGTTAATGACGAGAGGATGGATACTAGCAGCCTCTACATGACTGATAGACTGTGAAAGCAACAAACCCGCCAACTCTGGAGAAAGCGCTTTTGCCGATGAACGAAGCCAGAAAGGCAAAGACTGACGATATAGGTCAAAAGCCTGTTGATACCATTCATGGCTTTGTTCAGAAATTGGAGAAACAAATGTGGCGCTATAGGTACCGCTTGCTTTATCTCGTGAGCTACCTAAACGAACAGCAGAAAAATGGTTTTGACTCCAGAACTGAACAAGCTCATTCGTCGCACCAAATGTTGTTGCTAAGTAATCAACATCTCTACATAGGCTTTCGCGTAATCGGGTCAACATTGAGCTGCCAATACCACGTCCTTGTATAAGTGGGTGCACCGCTATTCGCATCACTCGAGCACAGCTTTGTAGTGCAGGGACTTCCAACGCCAAATGGTTGCACAACTCTACCGGTACGAGGTGACCCGCGGGGCGAGACTTTCCTAGATAGATACGTTCAATGAGCTCACCTTCCAACTGCCCTTCTCTATTTACAAGCACGCTACCAACCACCAAATCTCGATGTTTAATAGTGTACAAACTCATGTTGGGGTTATTGAGCAACAGCATTAAGTCATTTGGAGAGGTTTGGTAATGAGCATTCACCAACAAAGCAAATGCACTCGACAATGTGGCTACCTCTTGCATTACCTTGTCTTTATTCAGTAGCTCCCAGTGAAATTCTGTCTCATGAATACTTTCCCCAGACAATGCATCCGGCAATTCACTCAACTCTGCATTCAGCAAAAACGTATCTTTTGACCAATGTTCTAATGGGTCATCGACATTCCAGCGAATAGGTTGACTCAAATGGAAAGTACGAGAACCCTTTCTGGTCTCCAATAGCCAAGGTAGAAACTTAAGACTGAACCCACGACCACAACCTTCATAACCATAAATGGTGGTACTTATCACTAGACGGTGATAGCTGTCGACAATCTGTTTAAGTATAGGAATGGGAATGGCCGCCGCTTCATCCACAAACAACAAATCACAACTCGGCTGCGTGTTTAGCAACTCATCAGGTGCAATAAAGTTAAGCGATACTGTCGAGCTATCGACATCGGACTTTTCTAACTCAGATTCAAAATGAAAAATGGCGGAAGCTACAGCCGCTTTGTTTGGCGCGGTAATAATTACGTCTAGTGGTCTTATCAATGCAAGTCTCGCTGCAGCGATACCCAACGCACTGCTTTTACCTCGGCCTCTATCGGCAGTCATGACAAATGGACGTTTACGATGTCCTGTTAGGACTTGTTGAATGTGGTCAATTGCGAGTTCTTGCTCGATGTAAGGATTGGTTTTAGTGCCGGACTCAGCTTCTTCGGTACTCCAATATTCTGAGCTATTCTTCAAATCATCACTGTCTTGCTCGATAACAGGCAGTTTTTCTAATCCTGATTGCAACCAAGTGTTCGCTGATAAATTGCCGCTTACTAAGATGATTAGCAAACCACCGCCGACCAGCGTCCCAACCGCGGCATTAAAGCTGTTCGCATCGAAGTCACTACCACACTCGACAATGAGTAACTTGGAATCTCGGCCAAGGATACGCTTGCCTTGATTCGCTGGAAGACACGTGAAACCATCAATTGAGTGCTTTCCTATGTAGAAGCAGGACTCTGATTCAAGATTAGTTTTACTGACTAAAGTGGACACTAAGCTATTTTGCCAACTCCCCTCTCCCCTCAAGACAACAGTCGCACGGTGATTAAGAGAGTTGGCAATATCAAGTTGGCTAACGATCGCGTTCGACTGCGACTCTAGCAAAGATGTATTCGATTGGTTTAGCATAAACGCATCATAGTGGAAGACTTATACCAATATTAACATAAAAAAATACCCCGCTGATGCGAGGTATTTGCTATGCGAAACGCGCGAAGTTTATTGCATTTTTTCCTTTAAGAACTCGAGAATTTCTTCCATCGTCTTGTCATCAACCTTTTTAAGATTGATCGCTAGATTTGGACCTTTTCTCGTGTAGCTAGCGCGCCCTTTCACCAAGTCAATCTTGCTAACTTTTGCGCGCTTAGGTGGTGCGAGTTCATGCATCCAAGCCTCAAGAGTTTCAGAGACTTCCTTAGTAATGCGAGCGACACCTTGCGCTTGGCTATTCTGCCAAACGTAGCCTTCTGAATCCTGGCAACGTTCAATGAGTTTTACTTGGTTATCCTTGTCTAGCTCACAGAACTGCTTGTGAAGACGAACAATGGTTGGACGCCCTAAGTCACTCACGTTTGGGTAAGCTTGTAATAGTGGTAACGGCAGATCTGCCGCTTTCAAAGCGCCACTGACTAACGCTTCACTACACTGGAACATCTTAGCTAACGCCTTTTGGTCTTCGGCTTCACCACTTTCTAATTTAGCCAGCATCTCTTTGCCTTTCTCGTAAAGAGACAGTGGCTTATGCGCATTTGCTACGTCAGACAAGAACTTGGCATGTTCTGAGTTGATGTTTTCCGCAACGTAAATCAAAAACTCTTTTTGCGCCAGGATACACGACATACGACGACGACTACCATCAAGAACCTCGATAGTACCATCAGCCTGACGACGACCAACTGCAGGGTATTGTTGTCCCTTTTCACGAAGCGTCGCCAAAACATCCGACAGAGCGTGCTCATTCAAAAAAGATTGCTCACGCGCATTCTCTTGAAAAACAAACGTCTTAGATTCAACCTGGTCAGCAGGAATACGGACCAGTTCAAACGACACAAGCTCTTCGCCCGCTACAGAAAGTTCAATAACTTGCGCCTGTTCTTTCGCTGCAGTCTGCGCTTCTTGAGGTGTGGTTGCTCGTCGTTTGTTGGCTTTGCCAAACAGTTTTGCATTTAGTTCTGAAGTTTTAATTGCCATTTGTCACGTTACCCTTGATTCAGTGAAGACCAGTTGCTGTGCAGTACTCGTTCTAACTCTAGTGCACTTTTTTGAACAGCGTCTTGAGCAACGGCCAAAGTTTTCTTACCACCTTCGAAATCAGATGCGGTTAAATCGAAAACAGTACTGTAGGTATCAGCACAGGTTTCGAAAGCACGGCTTCGTGGAATCGTCGCCATCATCACCTGATCACCAAGGAGGTAGTTCATTTCCGTTAATACAGAGACTTGCTTTTTGTTGTCGTCTTCAAACATCGTTGGCATCAGTCGAACAAACTCGAGTCCTTTCCAATCTTCAGGGAACATCTCATAAACAGTCGGCAAATGTTGGAAGAAGTTAACTGTTGAAGCCCAGTCAAGACGCTTTGCTGCACAAGGAATAAGTAGCGCATTTGAAGCGTACATTGCATTCCAAACCAATGGGTCAACGTGAGGACCTGTATCTATCATGATGACGTCAAAGTCATCAGCAATTTTGTCGATTAGCTTTTCTTTTAATAGCTTAACAATATCTAGAGATTGGTTTTTAGATAGGTTTTGCCACGCTTCAGCGTTGAACATCGCATCTTCAGGGAATGCAGAGATCGTCTTCAAATTCGGGTACTGGGTTGGTAGTAGGACGTTATGACGTAAGAAATCGATGTCGATATCGGTCCCTTCAGGAACGTTTTCTAGCATAACATCAACCGCAGAATAAATGTTCTCGTGATCCGCGACACTGATTTGTGGGTTTAAGAACAAACGAAGTGACCCTTGAGGATCTAGATCGATAAGACAAATGCGGTAGCGTTTATCTAGATTGAGAGCCAAACAAGCTGCAAGATGTACCGCACTCATTGACTTACCTGTACCACCTTTCTGGTTTTGCACGTTTATAATCCACGGCTTATTGTTAACGCTCTGCTTGCGTTCATGAAACTTAGGCACGCCTGCAGCGTCCATGAGCATGTGCGCTTCTTGAAGAGAAATAGAATAATGGTTGGCATTGTTTTTAGTAAACTGATGCCCCCCCTCTTCCATTTTACTGATTGCATCATCCAATTTTCGGCGAGTAAGTCCTGATCGTGTTTCCATCATGGCTTTTGACATCGCAGGGAAGTGGTCATCACTACGTTCTTCCAATACGATTTCAATACGATCAGCTTGAACTTGCTGAGTTTGCTCAGCAAGCTGGTAGAGATTATCTATTGTTTGTTCTCTTTTCATACCTAGTTCCAACCAAGTAACCTATTTATTTATGTACAGCAATATCGTACATTCTCACAAAAAAGCTGTCCATACATCTACTGAGATTATTTGCATTAATTTGACCAATATCTAGCTCTATGATGAATATTTGCGCAAAGTGTTTTCAAAAAGCACCAATTTCTATGCTTATAACTCGCCTCAAACTCTACTACTTTAAAAGTGTTACCGCGTCACTCATTTACAGTGTAAAGTAAACTATTCCCGGAACGATACTGAAAGACGGATAAATTACGGAGAGTGTGACTTTGATTCATCCTAATGACCGATATATCTCTATTTAAACGCGGCCACCTTGGATTCAACTTTCCACTTTGCAATCAATTCGCCTAGTCAGGAACAATGATCAAGGAAACACCATGATCATTGTTTCGGGACCAACGGTGATTGTGAAAGCATGATCAAGGTTCATAGCTATTAACCGGCAAGCTAAACTTGAGTGCACTTCAGATCAAAACTCTCGGAACAATGATCAAGAGACAAAACCTTCCGGAAGCATGTAAATATCTAGCTAAATTACGGCTCAAGTCCCACGAACACTGGGATCAATGCGGATTTAAGTATCAAA